>NZ_JBIVLV010000010.1:0-368395 GCF_044752725.1 Streptomyces sp. NPDC088707
CGGAAGCTAAGCCTTTCAGCGCCGATGGTACTGCAGGGGGGACCCTGTGGGAGAGTAGGACGCCGCCGAACAATCTTTAGCCTCAACCCCCGGACATTGTCCGGGGGTTGAGGCATTTTTGCGTTCTAAGCTGGGCGCATGCGCTACGACCTGGTGATCTTCGACAACGACGGTGTGCTCGTGGACAGCGAGCCGATTTCCAACACGCTGTTGGCCGGCTACCTGACGGAGCTCGGGCATCCGACCACGTACGAGGAATCCGTGCGCGACTACATGGGGTCGGCCATGCACCGCATTCACGAGCTCGTCGAGGAGCGGAGTGGGCAGCGCTTGCCGGCCGGGTTCGACGAGTCGTTCCACGCGAGGGTCTTCGCTGCCTTCCAGGCCGAGCTGGAGGCTGTGACCGGGGCCGCTGAGGTGCTCAAGCAGCTGGCCGAGGCGGGGGTTCCGTACTGTGTGGCCTCCTCGGGGAGTCATGAGCGGATCCGGGTGGGGCACCGGAAGACCGGTCTCGACGTCTGGTTCCCGGACGAGCTCGTCTTCAGCGCCGAGGACGTCGGCCGGGGGAAGCCGGCGCCCGACCTGTTCCTCCACGCCGCCGCGCGGATGGGCGTGGCGCCCGAGCGGTGTGTGGTGGTCGAGGACAGCTGGCTCGGGGTGCAGGCGGCGGTGTCGGCCGGGATGGACGTGTACGGGTTCACCGCGATGACGCCCGAGGAGAAGCTCGCGGGCGCCAAGGGGTTCTTCGGGGCCATGGACGAGCTGCCGGCGATATTGGGACTGTGATCCATCTACCCCCGGGTAGGTTCCGGCCGTACGCTGTGCCGCCATGACGGATGCGCGGTTGCGGCGTGGGCGGGGATCCCTGGCGGTCAGCTTTTTCGTGCAGGGGGTGACCTTCGCCCTGCTCGTGACCCGGATACCGGCGATGCAGGACCGGTACGGGATCTCGGACGCGCTGCTGCCGGCCTTCCTCGCCGCCGTGCCGATCCTGGCCGGTGTGGCGAGTGTGACGACCGAGAAGGTCGTCGCCCGGGTGGGTCCCGCGGTGGTGCTGCGCTGGGCCCAGCCGTTCGTGCTCCTGGCGCTGCTTGCCGTGGGAGTGGGGGACCGGCTGTGGCACGCGGCCCTGGCGCTGGGACTGTTCGGGCTCGCGGTCGGGGCGCTCGACGCCTCCATGAACATGCTGGGGGTCAGCCTCCAGCGGGCGTACGGGCGGAGCATCATGCTCGGCTTCCACGCCTCGTACAGCCTCGGTGGGATCGCGGGAGCCTCGCTGGCCTGGGTGGGGGCGCACTGGCATCTGTCGCTCTTCGTGTCCTACCTGCCGGTGGTGGCGGTGCTGCTGCCCCTCGCCTTCGTCGGGAGCCGGTGGTACGTGGCCGGCGGCGACGGGGTCGAGGCCGTGGCGGAGGCGGGGGACGGCAAGGGGAGCGGCGTCGCCTTCAAGCTGCTGCTGCCGCTCTGTCTGGTGATGACCTTCGCGTACATCGGGGACTCGACCGTCTCCAACTGGAGTGCCAAGTACCTCCAGGACGTGCTGGGCAGCTCGGAGGAGCTGGCGACCGTGCCGTACAACGCGTACATGGTGACGACCCTTCTCGGGCGGGCCGTGGGGGACTTCGGGGTCCGGCGGTTCGGTGCCGCGGCGGTCGTGCGGGCCGGCGCCGTGCTGGGGGCGCTGGGGTTCGCGGTGGTGGCGGTGTCGCCGGGCGCCTGGGCGGGGATCGCCGGGTTCACGGTGCTGGGGCTCGGGCTGAGTGTGATCGTGCCGCAGACCTTCGCGGCGGCCGGGCGGCTGTTCCCCGGGGCCAGTGACGCGGCGGTGGCACGGCTCAACGTCTTCAACTACGTCGGGTTCCTGATCGGCTCCCCCCTGGTGGGGGCGCTGGGCGACGCGTGGAGCTACCGGGGGGCCATGCTGGTGCCGATGGTGCTTGTCCTGGTGACGGTGGTGTATGCCACGTCGTTCGGTTCGCGACCGGCCCGATACGGTGGCGGGCATGAGCGGCCGCGCACTGTTGATGTGGGATGAAGCTGTCACGCAGTACGACTTCGGGTCCGAGCATCCGATGGACCCGGTACGGCTCGCGCTGACGATGTCGTTGGTGCGGGCGTACGGGCTCGACCGGGCCGTGGACGTGGTCGCGGCGAAGCCGGCCGGGGACTCGACGCTGCGTCTCGTCCACCGTGAGGACTACGTGGCGGCGGTGCGGGCGGCGTCGGCCGATCCGCGGCACGCCGACCAGTCGTACGGGCTCGGGACGGTCGACGATCCGGCGTTCGCCGGGATGCACGAGGCGTCGGCGCTGATCGCCGGGCAGTCGGTGGGCGCGGCGGAGGCGGTGTGGCGCGGGGAGGCCGCGCACGCGGTGAACTTCGCGGGCGGTCTGCATCACGCGATGCCCGGGGCCGCGTCGGGGTTCTGTATCTACAACGACGCGTCCCTGGCGATCGCGCGGCTACTCGAGCTGGGCGCGGAGCGGGTCGCGTACGTGGATGTGGACGTGCATCACGGGGACGGGGTGCAGGCGGCGTTCTGGGAGGATCCCCGGGTGCTGACGGTGTCGCTGCACGAGCATCCCCGGACGCTGTTCCCGCAGACGGGCTGGCCGGAGGAGACCGGGGCGGCGGGGCCCGGTGAGGGCGGTGCCGTGAACGTGGCGCTGCCGGCCGGCACGGGGGACGCGGGGTGGCTGCGGGCGTTCCACGCGGTCGTGCCGGAGCTGCTCGCGGACTTCCGGCCGCAGGTCCTCGTCACGCAGCACGGGGCGGACACGCACTTCGAGGATCCGCTGGCCCATCTCGCGGTGTCGCTCGACGCGCAGCGGGCGGTGCAGGAGGCCTGTCACGAGCTGGCGCACGAGCACGCCGAGGGGCGCTGGCTGGCCCTGGGCGGTGGCGGATACGCGGTGGTCGACGTCGTACCGCGGTCGTGGACGCATCTGGTGGGGATCGCTGCGCACGCCCCGGTGGATCCGGAGTCGGTGATCCCGTCGTCCTGGCGGGACGAGGTGTACGCGCGGACCCGGCAGCTGGGGCCCGGGCGGATGACGGACGGGCTGTGGCCGGTGGGCTTCCGGGACTGGTCCGGGGGTTACGACCCGGCGGACCGGCTGGACCAGGCGGTGCTCGCGACGCGGAAGGCGGCTTTTCCGCTGCGGGGGATGCTCGCGTAGGCATCCGCCGGAACGTTCTGGCGGGCGTTACGCCGACTGTGGGGTGTCCCGGGGGTTTCGGCTCCGGGGAGGGGGTGTTCCGGCAGCATCGGGAGGGTGTTGAGTACCGGGGCGCTGCGGGCGCATCTGTTGGCGGCGGGGTTGGCGGGCACGGTGGCGACGTCGCGGGAGGAGAGCCTGCGGAGCTATCGGCTCTTCGCGGCGCGGGATCCCCGGGTGCTGCTCGGCCTGGATCCCGCCTGGGGGTGGGGTGAGGCCGAGCTGCTGCGGCTGATGGCCGACAAGTGCGGGGTGTCGGACGACCCGGGGCATCGGTCGGGGCCCGACGTCATCGATCCCGAGCGGACGCTGAGGGGGCTCGACGCCTTCGCCGCGCGGTTGGGTGCGGCGGCCGCGCGGCGGGTTCCGGTGCTCCTCGGGACGGGTCATCCGCACCGGCTGCTTGGTTTCTACGTCGCTCTTGCAGACGCGTTGTCGGCGGCGGGATGTCTTGTTCTCACACCGGCGCAGGGGCGATGTGTCGACATAACGACCCGGTTCGGCGTACGCACGTACCTTCTCGACTACGTACGGGGAGTCGCACTGGTGCGAGAGCCGGGGCCGTCGGGGGGCGGGCGCGAGCCGGGGGCGCACTCCCACTCTCCGCTGCCCGTCAGGGCGGCTCTGGAGAGCGCCGCCGAGGCCGGCGGGCCGCTGCCCGAGCTGGTCGTCGGCGACCACGGCTGGGTCTGCGGGGCTGGTCAGCTGGGTATTGAGGCCATCGGTCTCGCCGACACGGATGATCCGGCGCTGTTCGTCGGTGAGGCGGAGGGGCAGGTGTCGGTGGCCGTCCCGCTTGATGACGGCGTGCGCTCCGACTACTACCGTCCGCTCACGCGCTATGTACTCAATCGAGCGCGTCTGTCACGGTAAACGGCAGGTGGTAGCTCCTCTTCCCCACTCGTACCACCCGCCCCTAGTCTGGAGCGTGAGCGCTCGGCGACGAAGAGTCACCGGAGGGGAAGCCGGTGGGCGTCGCGGCGGAAGGTACAGGTGGGTCATGGCTGCTGGCGAACGACCTCTCAACGAGGTCAAGTTTCTGACCGTGGCGGAAGTCGCCTCGGTGATGCGCGTGTCCAAGATGACCGTGTACCGCTTGGTGCACAGCGGTCATCTGCCGGCGATCCGGGTGGGCAGGTCCTTCCGGGTGCCGGAACAGGCGGTTCACGAGTACCTGCGGGAGTCCTTCGTGGGGGTGGGGACCGCGTAGCGCGAGCGCGGCGACAACGCCGGGAAAGCTCCGTATGTCCCTCGGATTACAAGCGCGGTGCTCGGGACGGTAGGCTAGGCCGACGTAGGTCGTGTGGGCCCAGACGCCCCGCACCGATCCCCGCCGGGAGGCGGGGATGTTCCGAGAAGTGAGCGAGGGTAGTCGTGGGCTCTGTTATCAAGAAGCGGCGTAAGCGGATGGCCAAGAAGAAGCACCGCAAGCTGCTCAAGCGCACGCGCGTTCAGCGTCGCAACAAGAAGTAAGGCGACAGCTGCTCCGCAGCGTTCTGTGCGTCAGACGTGGCCCTTCACCGTTCGCGGTGAAGGGCCACGTCTTATGTGCGCGGAAATCCGGAGGCGCTACGGTGGCGACCAACGGAAGACGGACGGAAGGCGCTGATCTTGGGCAAGGTCGTGCTCGTCACCGGTGCCGCCCGGCATCTCGGGGGCCGCTTCGTGCGGCGGATCCAGCGGGATCCGGAGGTGGACCGGGTGATCGCGGTGGACGCGGTCGACCCGGCGCACCAGCTCGGCGCGGCCGAGTTCGTGCGGGCGGACATCCGCCGGCCGGAGATCGCGAAGGTGCTCGCCGAGCACGACGTCGACACGGTGGTCCATCTGGACGTCACCGGCACGGCGCTCGGCGGCGGTGGCCGTACGTCGGTCAAGGAGACCAACGTCATCGGCACGCTGCAGCTGCTCGGCGCCTGCCAGAAGTCGCCGCGGATCAGCCGGCTCGTGATCAAGTCCAGTACCAGCGTCTACGGCTCCGCTCCTCGCGACCCGGCCGTCTTCACCGAGACGACGGCCGCGAAGTCGCTGCCCAGCGGGGGCTTCGCGAAGGACGCCGTCGAGGTCGAGGGGTACGTGCGGGGGTTCGCCCGGCGCCGCCCGGACGTCGCCGTGTGCGTGCTGCGGTTCGCGAACATCCTCGGGCCCCGGATCGACTCGCCGCTCGCCGAGTACCTCGCGCTGCCGGTGCTGCCGACCGTCCTCGGCTACGACCCGCGGCTGCAGTTCGTCCACGAGGACGATGTCATCGACGTGCTGCGCCTGACGGCGCACGAGCCCCGCAGGGCCACCCTGAACAGCGGCACCTTCAACATCGCCGGTGACGGCGTGCTTCTGCTCTCGCAGTGCGCGCGGCGGCTCGGGCGGCCCACCGTGCCGGTGCTGCTGCCGGCCGTCACCTGGGTGGGGACGGCACTGCGGACCGTCGGGATCACCGACTTCGCCCCCGAGCAGATCCGGCTGCTCACCCACGGCCGGGTCGTGTCGACGGTGCAGACCCGCGAGGTGCTCGGCTTCGCGCCGCGCTACACCACGGCGGAGGCCCTCGCGGACTTCGCACGGGGCCGGGGGCCGGGGCTGCTGCCGCCGGAGACGCTGGCGGGGGCGGTGGACCGGATCGCGGGGCGGCTGGGCTCCTCGACCGCTCGGCCCGGCGACCCCGGGCCGGCCGTACCCCCTGCGCACGAGATGCGCTCTGTTCACTCTGTTCACGACGGCGCCTGAGGAGACCGGACAGCGATGGCGGACGCCAAGGTCATTCCGTTCGACGACGACCGGTCGCGGGCCCGGCGACGGCCCGGCGGCCGCGCCGACGGCGAGGCGGCGGCCGTACGGGCCCTGCCGGGCCCTCAGCAGGGCCCCCAGGAGCCGGAGGGGGGCCGGGAGGGCCCGGCTGCCGGTACGGCCGGGGAGGCCCCTGGTGCCGATGTGGGAGCCGGCGGCGAGACCGGGGCCGGAGCGGGAGCCGAGGCGGGGGCCGCCGGCTGGGAACGGCGGCTCGCGGGCGGGCTCGCGTTCCTGCGGCGCCGGATCACCGGCGACTACGAGGTCGACGAGTTCGGGTACGACGAGGAGCTCACCGACCAGGTCCTGATGTCCCTGCTCCGCCCGCTGTACGAGAAGTACTTCCGGGTCGAGGTGAAGGGCGTCGAGAACATCCCGGCGGAGGGCGGGGCGCTCATCGTCGCCAACCACTCGGGGACCCTGCCGCTGGACGGGCTGATGATGCAGGTCGCCGTCCACGACCACCATCCGGCCGGGCGGCATCTGCGGCTGCTCGCGGCCGATCTGGTCTTCGTGCTGCCGGTCGTCAACGAGCTGGCCCGCAAGGCGGGGCACACCCTGGCCTGTGCGGAGGACGCGGAGCGGCTGCTGCGCTCCGGCGAGATCGTCGGCGTGATGCCGGAGGGATTCAAGGGGATCGGGAAGCCCTTCGGGGAGCGGTACAAGCTCCAGCGGTTCGGGCGGGGCGGCTTCGTGTCGACGGCGCTGCGGGCCGGGGTGCCGATCGTGCCCTGCTCGATCGTCGGGGCCGAGGAGATATACCCGATGATCGGGAACGCCAAGACGCTGGCGCGGGTGCTCGGCTTCCCGTACTTCCCGCTGACCCCGACGTTCCCCTGGCTGGGGCCGGTCGGTGCGCTGCCGCTGCCGACGAAGTGGACGATCCAGTTCGGTGAGCCGATCCCGACGGACTCGTACGCGCCGGAGGCGGCGGAGGACCCGATGCTGATGTTCAACCTGACGGATCAGGTGCGGGAGCAGATCCAGCACACGCTCTACAAGTTGCTGGTGCAGCGGCGGTCGGTCTTCTTCTGACCACGGAGCAGGAAGAAGGGGCGCCCCCCGTCCGTGGGGGCGCCCCTCCTTCCTGCTAGCGAGCGTCCTCGCTGTCGATGCCGAGGCCTGGTAGCAGGCCCGGCAGGATGGGCGGAATGGTGACGTCCGGCATCTCGGTCGGCGCCTGACCGTCCGTGGGGGCGGTCGGTGTGCCGGTCGGGGAGGCGGGGGGCTTGAGCAGCCCGCCGGTGCTGCCGCCGAGGAGACCGTCGTCCTCCGGCGATTCGGTGCCGTTGTCCGCGCTCGGGCTGGTGCCCGTGCTGGGGCCCGACGTGCGGGGCGGTGCGGAGTGGCTGCCCGAGGGCGGGGCCTCGTGGGTGGACGGCGGACGCTGGGTGTCCGTGCCCTGGGAGGTCTGCGGAGTGCTCGGGCGGCCGCTGGGGCTCTCCGTGCCGATCGCGCCCTTCTCGGGGGTGCGGGGGAGCACCGACTGGAGGGGTTCGACCTCCTCGTCCATGGCCTCGAAGACGTGCGTGACCTCGCTGCCCACGTCCGACAACTGGACGGGGAGTCGCTCGCGGAGGCCGTTCCAGGTGTCCCGGTGGGCCTGGGCGAAGGAGTTGAGCCGGGCCATGGGGGCGATCTCGCCGTCCCGCTCGTACGCCTGGCGGAGGAGCCGGTGGCCCTCGGAGGCGTCGTGCTTCATCCCGCCCAGGACCCGGCGGATCTCGGTCAGCGACTCGTGGTCGAGGTCGCCGACGCGGCCGCGCTCCATGAGTCTGCGGGCCTCGCTGAGCCGGGTGGACGCCTGGTCGAGGTAGATGCCGCCGCGGTCCGCGTCGTCGTCCGCCATGCCCAGTTTGATGTCCTCCATGCCTCGCTTGAGCCCGTAGAGCGAGTCACCGGGGAGCGCGTCGGAGCTGGCAGCCGCGACGCCGCCGAAGGCGCCCGCAGCCACGCCGACCGTGAGGCCTCCGGCGGCGAGGCCCTTGGACCAGCGGGAGCGGGGCCGCAGCTTCCGCAGCGGGGACGCCCGGTGGGCGCCCTTGCCGCCGGCGGCGCGCTGCTCGGGAACCGTGGGGGCTCCGGCCGCGCTCCCTTCCATGAGCATCGCTTCCATGGCGGCGACGAGCTGGGCTCGCTGCACCACCTTGACCTCGGGATCCAGCTGTGGCTTCGGCAGTTCGCCGAGGCCGTTCGCCACGGCCAACAGCCGCCCCTGTTCGGCCGGTTCTGCCGGAGTCTCCGGCTGATCGGCCGCCGCGCCCTCGGACTCCCGGTCCTCCAGGGCCTGGGCGAAGGCGTTCGCCCGCCGGTGCGCCGATACGTTCGCGATCACTGGCGGCACCTCCTCTCGTCATGACGGTCGACTCCCCGGGGTGTCCGGAAGGTTGCACACCTTGAGCGCATCCACACGAAAGAGTGAGTGGTTGCGGACATGGCGTGTCCACAGGGAGCCTGCATCCCGCACAACGAGCGGCGCGGCACTTGGGTTACGCGCGAAAGATGATCGGACCAGTGCGTCATCGAGGCGTCACCGACTGTGAGTTGGGCGGGGGTCGTGGGGATGTGGGGGGAGACGCGGGGGTCGGGGCGCGGTCCGGTCCGCGAGGGCGCGTGTGGGGGGCGCGGACCGGTCAGCGGGCGTCGTCCGGGAGGAGGCGGGCCAGGGTGCGGACGGCCCGGTACTGGAGGGTCTTGATCGCTCCCTCGTTCTTCCCCATGACGCGGGCGGTCTCGGCGACCGAGAGGCCCTGGAGGAAGCGCAGGGTGACGCACTCCTGCTGCTGGGGGTTGAGGCGGCGGACCGCGTCGAGGAGTGCGGCGTTGGAGAGCGACTCCAGGACGGAGTCCTCGGGGCTGCGCTCGACCTCGTTGGCGTCGAGCATCTCGCCGGTGGTCACTTCCAGGCGGAAGCGGCTGGACTTGAAGTGGTCGGCGACCAGGTTCCTGGCGATGGTGACGAGCCAGGCGCCGAAGTCGCGGCCCTGCCAGGTGAAGGTGGAGATCCGGCGCAGGGCGCGCAGGAACGTCTCACTTGTGAGGTCCTCCGCCGTCGCCTTCCCGCCGACGCGGTAGTAGATGTAGCGGTACACGGTGTCGCTGTACTGGTCGTACAGCCGGCCGAAGGCCTCGGCCTCGCCCGCCTGGGCGCGCTCGACCAGGTCCATCATGCGGGCGCTGTCGCTGTCGGCGGTGGGGCGGCGGGGGGTGGTCGAGGTTCCGGACCGGGCACCGCGTCTGCCCACGGCGGCGCCACCGTCGGCCAGGGCATAGCAAGGGCCGGCGGGTGCCGGTGCGGCGAAGGCGAAGGCGGGGACAGGGCCGGCGTACGCGGTGGGGACGAAGCCGCGCAAACGGTCGAGGACCGTTGCGCGCAGCGTAGCCAGGCCCGAGGTGTCAACCCCGACGTGTGGGTACACGGGACTCCCAGAGGCAGAGCTTCCATCACGTGCAGTGCGGGACCGTTCACCCGTCGTGGCGACGTGAGGGGTCCTTTGTGCGTCCCAGGAGAATAACGCTTCGTACAGGCAGCGCTACACCCAGTTGCTCAAATCACCGGTTCCGTCGGTTCTGTTACTGCTTGCAGTCGGATCGAGGTGTGTTTGGTGACCGATTGTTGATCGGTTTGCTTCCGAGTGTGACTGCGCGCACGTTGCGTTGTGCTCAAGTGCGGGACCGGTGAGTGATCGGGGCCGCTGCGGGGTAAGGAGCCCCGAATGCCTGGGAGTCGACCTGTGCGGAGGTGTTCGACCACGGACGGGTGAGGACGCCTGGTCCCGGGTTGTCGCAGATGATCGCAGCCGAAACGTATCGGCAGAGCGCCCCGGCGTACCGGGGGACAGGGCGGAGCCGGGCCTCGCCTCGGTGGTGGCGGGCCTCAGGGGCGGAGCCGGGTCTCGCCTCGGTGGTGGCGGGCCTCAGGGGCGGAGCCGGGTCTCGGGGGTGGACCCGGGCTTCAGTGGCGGCGGCGGTGCAGGGCGACCGCGGCCGCCGTGCCGCCGGCCAGGGCGCCCAGGCCCGCGGCGGCGGGGATGCCGACCTTGGCGGCCTTGCGGCCGGTCCGGTAGTCGCGCAGTCGCCAGTCCCGGGCCTTCGCGTGCTTGCGGAGCTTGGTGTCCGGGTTGATCGCGTACGGGTGGCCGACGAGCGAGAGCATCGGGATGTCGTTGTGCGAGTCGCTGTAGGCGGCGCAGCGGCCCAGGTCGAGGCCCTCGGCGGCGGCGAGGGCCCGTACCGCCTCGGCCTTCGCCGGGCCGTGCAGGGGCTCGCCGACCAGCCTGCCCGTGTAGACGCCGTCGACGGACTCGGCGACCGTGCCGAGCGCGCCGGTCAGGCCGAGCCTGCGGGCGATGATCGTGGCCGTCTCGACCGGGGCGGCCGTGACCAGCCAGACCTTCTGCCCCGCGTCCAGGTGCGCCTGGGCGAGGTCGCGGGTGCCCGGCCAGATGCGGTCGGCCATGTACTCGTCGTAGATCTCCTCGCCGATCGACATCAGTTCGGAGACGCGGTGGCCCTTGACGATCGACAGGGCGCTTTCGCGGGCCTCCTGGATGTGCTCGGGGTCCTCGACGCCGGCGATCCGGAACCAGGCCTGCGCCCAGGCGAAGCGGGCGAGCTCGCGGCGCTGGAAGAACTTCCGCTTGTACAGGCCGCGGCCGAAGTGGAAGATCGACGCGCCCTGCATCACGGTGTTGTCGAGATCGAAGAACGCGGCCGCCCGTACGTCGCCGACGACCGGGAACTCGGGTTCGACCGGGGTCTCGGCCTCCGCGGGTTCCTGGGCCGCCGCCTCCTCCCGCTCCCGTTCCAGCTGGAGCGAGGACTTGCGCGCTGCCTCGGCAGCGGCCTCGCCTGCGAGCACGCTGCGCGCGGTGGCGGAGCGCCTACGGGGGGTGAGCCATCCCAGAGCGGCCATGCCGTGAGCATAGCCAGTCTGTTCGGTACTTCCCGACTTGTGACGATGCCGCGGCGTGAACACTGCGGGGCTCCCCCGTTAATCAGGGACAGAATGGACGTCATGTTCGGACGGACGAAGAAGAAGACGGACGCCGGGTCGCGCACCGTGACGCTGATCGGCAAGCCGGGCTGTCATCTCTGCGACGACGCCCGCGCGGTGATCGAGGCCGTGTGCGCGGAGACGGGGGCCCGCTGGGAGGAGAAGGACATCACCCAGGACGAGGAGCTTCACCGGGCGTACTGGGAGCAGATCCCCGTCGTCCTGGTCGACGGCGAGCAGCACACCTTCTGGCGTGTCGACGCCGGGCGGCTCCAGCGCGAACTGGGTGCGTGACCGAAAGACGGCTACCATCGTGGACGTTTTGTTGGGCTTCGGGGGCGGTGTCGTGAGGAGTGTGTGCGGTTTTGCCCCCTTCGGGTTCTCAACGCGCTGACACGTCGCGCGGTTCCGTGACGATACGAACCAGCCGCGTGACCCCGGTCACTTTGGGCAGACAAAACGGACACCATCTTTGTGCACGCGTTCACAAAGACATAGCCTGCATTCGACGGGGCGGTCTTGGGACATATGGCCGCCTGCAGCCCCGCTCATCCCGCAGGAGCACCGTGGCAACTGGCCGAACTCACCGACCGGCGACCCGTAGCCGAGGAATTCCCGAGGCCACCGTCGCCCGGCTTCCGCTGTATCTGCGCGCACTCACCGCGCTCTCGGAGCGCTCCGTACCCACGGTCTCCTCCGAAGAGCTCGCCGCCGCGGCGGGAGTCAACTCCGCGAAGCTGCGCAAGGACTTCAGCTACCTGGGTTCCTACGGCACCCGCGGAGTCGGTTACGACGTCGAGTACCTCGTCTACCAGATCTCCCGCGAGCTGGGCCTCACCCAGGACTGGCCGGTCGTCATCGTCGGTATCGGTAACCTCGGTGCCGCGCTCGCCGGCTACGGCGGTTTCGCCTCCCGCGGCTTCCGCGTCGCCGCGCTGATCGACGCCGACCCCGCCATGACCGGCAAGCCGGTCGCCGGGATCCCCGTCCAGCACAGCGACGACCTCGAGAAGATCATCGAGGAGGACGGCGTCTCCATCGGCGTCATCGCGACCCCGGCCGGCGTCGCCCAGCAGGTCTGCGACCGGCTCGTGGCCGCCGGAGTCACCTCCATCCTGAACTTCGCCCCGACCGTGCTCTCCGTGCCCGACGGCGTGGACGTACGCAAGGTCGACCTCTCCATCGAGCTGCAGATCCTCGCCTTCCACGAGCAGCGCAAGGCCGGCGAGGAGTCGAACGCCGAGGCCGACGCCGCCGACGCGGAGACCGCCACGGCCGTCGCACCGCCGGCCCCCCGTGGCGCGACGGGCGGCAGCCGCAAGGGACCCGACGGGGACGTCCCCGCCGTGATGCCGGCATGAGCCTCCTCGTCGTCGGTCTCAGCCACCGCAGCGCCCCCGTCTCCATCCTGGAGCGGGCGGCACTCGCGGCGGACACCCAGGCCAAGCTCCTCCAGGACACCCTCGCCGCCGAACCGGCCGCCGAGGGCACCGTCCTGGCCACCTGCAACCGCATCGAGC
The DNA here is from genome assembly GCF_044752725.1 of Streptomyces sp. NPDC088707. Lineage (NCBI taxonomy): Bacteria > Bacillati > Actinomycetota > Actinomycetes > Kitasatosporales > Streptomycetaceae > Streptomyces > Streptomyces sp. NPDC088707. The sequence continues at coordinate 12,519 of NZ_JBIVLV010000010.1, forward strand.
TCTACGCCGACGTGGACAAGTTCCACGCCGGTGTCGCCGAGCTGTCCACGCTGCTCGCGCAGCACAGCGGCGTCGGCCTGGACGAGCTCACCCCCTATCTCTACGTGCACTACGAGGACCGGGCCGTCCACCACCTCTTCTCGGTGGCCTGCGGGCTCGACTCGATGGTCGTCGGCGAGGGCCAGATCCTCGGCCAGATCAAGGACGCCCTCGCCCTCGGCCAGGAGCTGCACACCGCCGGCCGCCTCCTCAACGACCTGTTCCAGCAGGCCCTGAGGGTCGGCAAGCGCGCCCACAGCGAGACCGGGATCGACCGGGCCGGGCAGTCGCTCGTCACCTTCGGCCTGGAGCGACTCGTCGACGGCACGGACGGCACCGACGTCGACACCTGGGCCAAGGGCAAGAAGGCGCTCGTCATCGGCGCCGGCTCGATGTCCTCGCTCGCCGCCGCCACGCTCGCGCGTTCCGGCGTCTCCGAGATCGTCGTCGCCAACCGCACCCTGGCCCGTGCCGAGCGACTCGCGCAGATCCTGAACGAGCCCGGGGGCATGGGAGTGGCCGCACACGCGGTCGAGATGGTTGCCGTCGGCGACGAACTGACACGTGCCGACGTCGTCGTCTCCTGCACCGGCGCCACCGGACTCGTCCTCACCGGGGACGACATCGAGACCGCCGTCCAGGGCCGCCGCACCCCGCTCGCCCTGCTCGACCTCGCCATGCCCCGCGACATCGACGCCGCCGCCCACCGCATCCCCGGTGTCCGGCTCGTCGACATCGAGTCGCTCGCCGAGGCCTCCGCCGACGCGCCGATGGCCGCCGACGTCGACCAGGTGCGCGGCATCGTCTCCGACGAGGTCGCGGCCTTCGGCGCCGCCCAGCGCGCCGCCCACATCACCCCCACCGTCGTCGCCCTGCGCACCATGGCCGCCGACGTGGTGGCCGGCGAGGTCGCCCGGCTCGAGGGCCGGCTGCCCGGCCTCGACGACAAGCAGCGCGCCGAGATCACCCAGACCGTGCGCCGCGTGGTCGACAAGCTCCTGCACGCGCCGACCGTGCGGGTCAAGCAGCTGGCGAGCGAGCCCGGCGGTGCCGGGTACGCGGACGCGCTGCGGACACTCTTCGACCTCGACCCGGAGACGGTGGCTTCTGTCAGCCGGGCCGACCTGAATGACGCCGACGTCAAGAACCGAGGGCGAGTATGACCGAGAGGGCACTGAGGCTCGGGACCAGGCGCAGCAAGCTCGCCATGGCCCAGTCCGGGCACGTGGCCGATGCCGTCCGGCAGCTGACCGGCCGGCCCGTCGAGCTCGTGGAGATCACGACGTACGGGGACACCTCCCGGGAGCACCTCGCGCAGATCGGCGGCACCGGCGTCTTCGTCGCCGCCCTGCGTGACGCGCTGCTGGCGGACGAGGTGGACTTCGCCGTCCACTCCCTGAAGGACCTGCCGACCGCGCAGCATCCGGACCTGGTGCTGGCCGCGATCCCGGAGCGCGAGGACCCGCGCGACGTGCTGATCGCCCGCGACGGACTGACGCTGGACCGGCTGCCCAAGGGCGCCCGGGTCGGCACCGGCTCGCCGCGGCGCATGGCCCAGCTCCACGCGTACGCGCGCAACCACGGCCTGGAGATCACGTGCGTCCCGATCCGGGGCAACATCGACACCCGGGTCGGCTACGTGCGCAGCGGGGAACTGGACGCGGTGGTCCTCGCCGCGGCCGGCCTCAACCGCATCGGCGGGACGGAGGAGCTCACCGGCTCCCTGTCGCTCGACCACCTGTCGGTCGACTCCGTCCTGCCCGCCCCCGGCCAGGGGGCCCTGGCGATCGAGTGTCCGGCGTCGAACGCCGAACTCGTCACCGCGCTCGCCGAGCTCGACGACCCGCTCACCCGGGTCGCCGTGACCGCCGAGCGATCCCTGCTCGCCGCCCTGGAGGCCGGCTGCTCCGCACCCGTGGGTGCGCTGGCCGACCTGCCGGCCGACGACCCCGGTCACGGGCAGGTTGTCACCGAAATGCGCCTGCGCGGCGTCGTCGGCACCACCGACGGCTCGACGCTGGTGCAGCTGTCCACCACCGGACCCGTACCCACCTCGCACGACGAGGCCATGGCGCTCGGACGCGAACTCGCGGACGAGATGCTCGCCAAGGGTGCGGCCGGTCTTATGGGGGAGCGAGCACTTTGAACCCCACCAGCCCGACCACCAGCCCGCTGTCCCCGGCCTTCGCGGGCCATGGACACGTCACATTCCTCGGCGCAGGCCCCGGTGACCCCGGACTCCTGACCCTCAGGGCCGTGGAGGCCCTCGCCGGAGCGGATGTCCTGATCGCCGAGCCGGAGGTGCTCGAGGTCGTTCGCGGCCACGCGCGCGCGGGGGTGAGCACGCCGGAGCTGACGGTTGTTGACGAGGCGTCAACAACCGCCGGTGTCCCCGTGTTGAGGGACGCGGCCAATCTTGTCATGGAGGCAGCGAGGGGCGGCAGGCGGGTCGTCCGCGCGGTGACCGGCGACCCCGGCCTCGACGGGAACGCGGGAGCCGAGATGCTCGTCTGCGCCGCCGAGGGCATCCCCTTCGAGGTCGTCCCCGGCGTCGCCACGGCCGTCGGCGTACCCGCGTACGCCGGTGTCCCGCTCCGCGACGCCCAGGGCACCGACGTCCGCTTCGTCGACGCCCGCACCGCCGACGAGCGGTGCTGGACCGAGGTCGGTGCCTCCGACGGAACCGTCGTCGTGTCCACCTCGCTCGACTCGGTGGCCGCGGCCGCCGGTGAACTGGTGGCGGCAGGCCGTAAGCCGGACACCCCGCTCACCGTCACCATCGCCGGCACCACCACCCGGCAGCGGACCTGGAACGCCACGCTCGGCACCATCGCCCAGGTCTTCAAGCAGGGCAAGGTCCTCCCCTCGCCCGAGGGCCACCGGCCGGTCATAGCCGTGGTCGGCGAGCGCAGCGCCCCGGCGCAGCGGGACCAGCTGTCGTGGTTCGAGTCGAAGCCGCTCTTCGGCTGGCGGGTGCTCGTACCGCGCACCAAGGAGCAGGCCGCGTCGCTCTCCGACCAGCTGCGCTCGTACGGCGCGGTGCCGCACGAGGTGCCGACCATCGCCGTCGAGCCGCCGCGCACGCCCCAGCAGATGGAGCGTGCGGTCAAGGGGCTCGTCACCGGGCGCTACGAGTGGATCGCCTTCACCTCGGTCAACGCGGTGAAGGCCGTACGGGAGAAGTTCGAGGAGTACGGGCTCGACGCGCGTGCCTTCGCCGGGATCAAGGTCGCGGCGGTGGGCGAGCAGACCGCCGCGGCGCTCGTCGACTTCGGTGTGAAGCCGGATCTGGTGCCGAGCGGGGAGCAGTCCGCGGCGGGTCTTCTCGAGGACTGGCCGCCCTACGACCCGGTCTTCGACCCGATCGACCGTGTCTTCCTGCCGCGGGCCGACATCGCGACGGAGACGCTGGTCGCGGGCCTGATCGAGCTCGGGTGGGAGGTCGACGACGTCACCGCCTACCGGACCGTACGGGCTTCGCCGCCGCCGGCGGACACGCGTGAGGCGATCAAGGGCGGCGGGTTCGACGCGGTTCTGTTCACGTCGTCCTCCACCGTGCGGAACCTGGTCGGCATCGCCGGGAAGCCGCACAACGTGACCGTCATCGCGTGCATCGGTCCCGCCACGGCGAAGACCGCCGAGGAGCACGGGCTGCGGGTGGACGTGCTGTCGCCCGAGCCGTCGGTGCACAAGCTGGCGGAGGCGCTCGCGGACTTCGGGCTGCGGCGGCGGGAGGCCGCGCTGGAGGCGGGGGATCCCGTCACCCGGCCCAGTGAGCGGCGGCCGGGGGCGCGGAGGCGTCGGACGACGTAGCGCGTCGCGGGTTCTGTCGGGGTGCGGGTCCTCTTCGAGGGGGCCCGCACTCTGCTGTGCCGCCCCTGTTGTGGGCCGGCGTCCCTGAGGGCGCTGTGTGGGACAGGGCACGGTTCGGCGGGGTGCGGCCACGGGAGGGTGCGTGGCGGTTTGTGTGTGGCTGTTCCGGCTGGGGGCGGGCATGCCCACAAGTGGTCGGTAAAAGCACTCTTTGGGCGGGCGTAGCCTCGGGGCTATGAACTCGTACGGATCCTTTCCCGGGGCGCGGCCGCGGCGGCTGCGGACGACGCCTGCCATGCGGCGGATGGTGGCCGAGACGCGACTGCATCCCGCCGATCTGATCCTTCCCGCGTTCGTGCGCGAGGGCATCACCGAGCCCCTGCCGATCCAGGCCATGCCCGGCGTCGTCCAGCACACCCGCGACACGCTGCGGAAGGCCGCGGCCGAGGCGGTGGAGGCCGGGGTCTCCGGGATCATGCTCTTCGGTGTCCCCGCGGACGAGAAGAAGGACGCGGTGGGGACGGCCGGGACCGACCCCGACGGCATCCTCCAGGTCGCCATCCGGGACGTCCGCGCCGAGATCGGCGACGAGCTCGTGATCATGTCCGATCTCTGCCTCGACGAGTACACCGACCACGGCCACTGCGGCGTCCTCGACGCCGACGGCCGCGTCGACAACGACGCCACGCTGGAACGTTACGCCGAGATGGCCCAGGTGCAGGCCGACGCCGGCGTCCACGCGGTGGGCCCGTCCGGGATGATGGACGGCCAGGTCGGCGTCGTCCGGGACGCCCTGGACACCATCGGCAAGGAGGACGTGTCGATCCTCGCGTACACCGCGAAGTACTCCTCCGCCTTCTACGGCCCCTTCCGCGAGGCCGTCGGCTCCTCCCTCAAGGGCGACCGCAAGACCTACCAGCAGGACCCCGCCAACCTCCGTGAGTCGATGCGCGAGCTGGCGCTGGACCTGGAGGAGGGCGCGGACATGGTGATGGTGAAGCCCGCCGGACCCTACCTGGACGTGCTCGCGAAGGTCGCCGCCGCTGTCGACGTGCCTGTCGCCGCGTACCAGATCAGTGGTGAGTACGCGATGGTCGAGGCCGCCGCCGAGAAGGGCTGGATCGACCGCGACAGGGCGATCTTCGAGACCCTGACCGGCATCCGCCGGGCCGGCGCGCAGATGATCCTCACCTACTGGGCCACCGAGGTCGCCCAGAAGCTGGCCGACGCGCGCGGCTAGGCCGACAGGGCCTAGTCCCACCAGAAGGTCCAGACGGGGCTGTCCAGCAGCCCCGTCCTCGCGTAGGCGCGCAGGCCGCCGTGGCCGCCCTGGTCGACGTTGTCCGGGCAGAACGCGAAGTGCTCCGCCGCCAGCGCCTCGGCCTCCTCCTCGGTCGCGGGCGGCGCCGCGACCGACACCACCAGCTGGTCGAAGGTCAGCGCCACCACACGCGCCCCGAAGCGGTCCTCCCAGGACCGCAGCACCGCGCACAGCCGCGCCACGTCGTTCTCGTGGTTCAGCGGCCCCGTCCAGCCGATCACCGCCGGTATGTCCGCGCTGCGCCGCGCCGGAACCAGGGCCGGGCGGGCGTCCTCCAGCCAGAAGCCCGGCTCCGTCAGCATCTCGGCGACGGCTGCCGCCGTCCTGTCGGGGTCCGTGTCGCACTCCCGCGCCGGGGCAAGGCCCGGCCAGTCGGCACCTCCCGGTATCTCCTCGGGCGCGTTCGCACGCCAGAACTCGGCGAGGACCTCGTCCGCGGCGTGGTCCGCCGGGTCGCTCATCCGCTCCGGCATCAGCTCCCACCGGTCCAGGCTCCAGTCACCGCCCAGCAGCACCGGCAGCAGCCCCGCCGTGCGGGCCGCCGGGCGCAGCGCGCTCCACGCCGAGGGGCCCGCCGCGCCGTGCCCCGACCAGATGTACGGGGCGTCCGCCGGGCCGGTGAGGGCGCCGGGCGGCAGGTCGAGGCCGAGGGAACGGCCGGTCGGATCGGCTGCGAGCCGGGGCAGCTGGTTCGGGATCATCGCCATGGCGAGAACGTACGGGGCGCCACTGACAACGCAGCGAGTGGTGGTGCGGCACGCGTCGGCGCACCCTGGAGAGGTAGCCGACAGGTACCTCGCTGGAGGTGGTCCTCATGATGCACACGCTTGTCGGATGGCATGTGGAGATGGAGTTCCAGGAGGAGGGCGACCGGACGCGGGCCGCGGCCATGGTGCGGCTTTCCGACGGCACCGAGTTCCGGGCCCACGGCACGGCCAACCGTCACCCCTCCGACCCGGACCAGCTGAAGGTGGGCGAGGAGATCGCCGGCGCACGCGCGCTGATGGACCTCGCCTCCCAGCTGCTCCAGAAGGCCCATACGGAGATCGACGAGGTCTCCGGGCGGACCTCGCACACCCTCCGTTGACGACGAGGCCCCCGGCACGGTGATCCGCGCCGGGGGCCTCGCCTTCGGATGTCGCTCCGGGACCGTCAGAGGCGCTCGGGCGTCCTGATGCCCAGGAGAGCCATGCCCTGGTGCAGGGTGCGGGCGGTCAGGTCGGAGAGGAAGAGGCGGTTCTCCGCGACGTCCTGCGCCGGCGCGGGCTTGATGACCGGGCACTCCGAGTAGAACGTCGTGAACAGCGACGCCAGCTGGTACAGGTACGCCGCGAGCTTGTGCGGGGCGTACTCCGCGGCGGTCTCGGAGATCACCTCACCGAACTGGTCCAGGTGCAGACCGAGCGCGCGCTCGGCGGGGGCCAGCTCCAGCTCCGGGTGGGCGAGCGGCGTGCGGTCGCCGGCCTTCCCGAAGATCGACCTGACCCGCGCGTACGCGTACTGCAGGTACACCGAGGTGTCGCCGTTCAGCGAGACCATCTGGTCGAGGTCGAACTTGTAGTCGCGCGCGGCGGACGTCGACAGGTCGGCGTACTTCACGGCGCCGATGCCCACGTACTGGCCGTTCTCGACGATCTCCGACTCCGTCAGGAGCGTTTCGCCGGTCTTCGCGACGTAGTCCTCGGCCTTCTCGCGCACGACCGACGTCGCCCGGTCCACCGCCTCGTCCAGGAGGTCCACCAGCCTGACCGTCTCGCCCTCACGGGTCTTGAACGGCTTGCCGTCCTTGCCCAGGACCGTGCCGAAGGCCAGCTGGACCGCCTTCACGTCCTCGTTCAGCCATCCGGCCCGGCGAGCGGTCTCGAAGACCATCTTGAAGTGCAGCGACTGACGGGCGTCGACCACGTACAGCAGGGACGTCGCCTTCAGGTTCTGCACGCGGTCGCGGATCGCGGACAGGTCCGTCGCCGCGTAGCCGAAACCGCCGTCGGACTTCTGGACGATCAGCGGGGTCGGATTGCCGTCCGGGCCCTTCACGTCGTCGAAGAAGACGCACAGCGCGCCCTCGGAGCGGACGGCGACGCCCGACTCCTCGAGGATGCGGCAGGTCTCCACCAGCATGTCGTTGTAGCCGGACTCGCCGACGACGTCGCCGTCCCGGATGTCCATGTCGAGCTTGTCGAACACCGAGTAGAAGTAGATCTTCGACTCGTCGACGAACCGCTGCCACAGGGCGAGGGTCTGCTCGTCGCCGGCCTGCAGGTCGACGACGCGCGCGCGGGCCCGCGTCTTGAACTCCTCGTCGGAGTCGAACAGCGCGCGCGAGGCCTTGTAGAGCCGGTTCAGGTTCGACATGGCCTCCTCACCGGAGACCTCGGCGCCGTCCTGCGCCTTGTGGTCCAGCTCGTGCGGGTGCTCGATCAGGTACTGGATGAGCATGCCGAACTGGGTGCCCCAGTCGCCGATGTGGTGGCGGCGGACCACGGTCTCGCCGGTGAACTCCAGGATCTCGACCATCGCGGCGCCGATCACGGCGGAGCGCAGGTGCCCGACGTGCATCTCCTTCGCCACGTTCGGCTGGGCGTAGTCGATGACCGTCGTGCCGGCCGACTCGTTGAACGGCACGCCGAGCCGGGCGTCGGCGGCGCGGGCCGCGAGGGTCCGCACGATCGCCGCGTCCGTCACCGTGATGTTCAGGAAGCCGGGGCCCGAGACCTCGATCTCCTTCAGGACGTCGTTCTCCGGGATCGCGGCGACGACCTGGGTGGCCAGCTCACGCGGGTTGCCCTTGAGCTGCTTGGCGAGCGCCAGGATGCCGTTGGCCTGGAAGTCGGCCCGGTCGCTTCGTCGGAGCAGCGGGTCGGCGGACGCGGCGTCCGGCAGAGCCGCCGAGAGGCCGTCCGCGAGGCGCTGCTGCACGGTCGAAGCGAGGGAAGGGACCGAGGCCATGAGCTTCCGTTCCTGTTGAGTTCGGGGAGTTCTGTGCGTCTAAATCGCTTGTCAAGTGTCCCATGGGAGCGCAACGTGATTTCCCCGCCTGTGGACAACCGGGGGACGCGGGCGATCTCCGCCTGTGGACAACCTCGGGGAGCACTCTTCCGTCTGGGAGAATGGCTCACGTAGGGCCCTCAGGCAGCACCCCACCCAGGAAGAAGGACGTACCGACCGTGGCTCAGAGCAGCACCGAGACCGACTGGGTCTCCCGTTTCGCGGACGAGGTCATCGCCGAGTCGGAGCGACGTGCGCCTGGCAAACCGGTCGTCGTCGCCTCCGGCCTCTCCCCGTCCGGCCCGATCCACCTCGGCAACCTCCGCGAGGTCATGACCCCGCACCTGGTCGCCGACGAGATCCGCCGCCGCGGACACGAGGTCAGGCACCTGATCTCCTGGGACGACTACGACCGCTACCGCAAGGTGCCGAACGGCATCGAGGGCATCGACGAGTCCTGGGCCGAGCACATCGGCAAGCCGCTGACCTCGGTCCCCGCCCCCGCCGGCTCGCCCCACCCCAACTGGGCCGAGCACTTCAAGGCCGCCATGGTCGAGTCGCTGGCCGAGCTCGGTGTCGAGTACGACCCGATCAGCCAGACCGAGCAGTACACCGCGGGCACCTACCGCGAGCAGATCCTGCACGCGATGAAGCACCGCGGCGACATCGACGCCATCCTCGACCAGTACCGGACGAAGAAGGCGCCGAAGAAGCAGTCGCAGAAGCCCCTCGACGAGGCCGAGCTGGAGGCTGAGGAGGGCTCCGGCGCGGCGAGCGAGGACGACGGCTCCGGCGGCTCCTCGGGCTACTTCCCGTACAAGCCGTACTGCGGGCAGTGCGAGAAGGACCTGACCACGGTCACCTCGTACGACGACGACACCACCGAGCTGGCCTACACCTGCGCCGACTGCGGCTTCTCCGAGACCGTGAAGCTGAGCGAGTTCAACCGCGGCAAGCTGGTCTGGAAGGTCGACTGGCCGATGCGCTGGGCCTACGAGGGCGTCATCTTCGAGCCCTCCGGCGTCGACCACTCCTCGCCCGGCTCCTCCTTCGTCGTCGGCGGCCAGATCGTCCGCGAGATCTTCGACGGCGTCCAGCCGATCGGCCCGATGTACGCCTTCGTCGGCATCAGCGGCATGGCCAAGATGTCCTCCTCGCGCGGTGGCGTCCCGACCGCCGCCGATGCCCTGAAGATCATGGAAGCACCGCTGCTGCGCTGGCTGTACGCGCGCCGCCGCCCCAACCAGTCCTTCAAGATCGCCTTCGACCAGGAGATCCAGCGGCTCTACGACGAGTGGGACAAGCTGGAGGCCAAGGTCGCCGACGGCAGCGTGCTGCCCGCCGACGCCGCCGCCCACAGCCGCGCCGCCCGCACGGCCGCCGGTGAGCTTCCGCGCACCCCGCGCCCGCTCCCGTACCGCACGCTCGCCTCGGTCATGGACATCACGGCCGGCCACGACGAGCAGACCCTGCGGATCCTGACCGAGCTCGACCCCGAGAACCCGGTCGCGTCCCTCGACGAGGTCCGGCCCCGCCTCGACCGCGCCGAGAACTGGATCACCAGCCAGGTCCCGGCCGACCAGCGCACCATCGTCCGCGAGGAGCCCGACACCGAGCTCCTCGGCTCCCTGGACGACGAGGGCCGGGAGTCGCTCCGCCTGCTGCTGGAGGGCCTCGACAGCCACTGGTCGCTCGACGGGCTCACCACCCTCGTCTACGGCGTCCCGAAGGTCATGGCCGGACTCGACGCCGAAGCCAAGCCGACGCCCGAGCTGAAGCTCGCGCAGCGCGCGTTCTTCGCCCTGCTCTACAAGCTCCTCGTCAGCCGCGAGACCGGGCCGCGACTGCCCACGCTGCTGCTCGCCGTCGGCGCGGACCGGGTGAGGAAGCTGCTCGGCGCGTGAGCGCGCGGATGAGCTGAGCACGAGAGAGGGCCGCCGCCCGGATGCCGGGCGGCGGCCCCTTCGCGTACTCCCGTGCTGGTTGCTCCCGCGAGGGTTGCTCCCCTGCGCGTCGCTTCCCCGCGCGTCGCTCCCGTGCGACCGCATTCCTGCGAGTCGCTCCCGTCGGGTCAGGGAGTGCGGTACTCCTGCATGTCCTGCTGGATCCGCTGCTGGACCTCGGGGATCACCTGGTGGAGCAGCTCGGGGTTGCGGAGCTGCTCGACGCCGTAGTGATCGGCCACCAGCCGTTCGAGCTCCTGGGCCTCAGGGAAGCGGTCGTTCTCCACGGCGTACGCCCACGTCTGCTTGTAGACGACCTCGCGGAACTCCTCCACCTCCTGCGGCTCCGGCTGCTCCTCGACGTACTCGGGGTACTCGACGAACTCCTCCGGCCCCGGCGGCGGAACGTCCTCCGGGCCGAGCGGCACCGGCACCGGGATCGGCTCCAGTCCGTCGACGATCTGGGGGTTGTACGAACCCTGGTAGCCGTCCGGCCGCGCCTGGCCCGCGAACCAGGGGCTGCCCTCGGCGTCCTCCGGCCCATCGGGAAGCGGCTGCGGCGCGGCCGCGAGCTGCACCGGCTGGGGCTGCTGAGCCGACTGAAGCGGTTGGGCCGGCTGGGGCGCCTGGGGCAACAGCGGCGACGCGCCCTGCGGCTGCGGCGGCAGCACGGCCGGCTCGATACCCGCCGCCGCGAGGCCCGCCGCCGCCGTCTCCGCGAGCGGCACCCCGTACCGCGCCAGACGCAGCGGCATCAGCGCCTCCACCGGCGCCTTGCGACGCCAACTCCGGCCGAAACGGGCCTGAAGCCGCGCCTGGTAGATCAGCCGCTCCTGCTCCAGCTTGATCACCTGCTCGTACGAACGGAGCTCCCACAGCTTCATCCGGCGCCACAACCGGAACGTCGGCACCGGGGACAGCAGCCAACGCGTCAGCCGGACACCCTCCATGTGCTTGTCCGCGGTGATGTCCGCGATCCGGCCCACCGCGTGCCGCGCGGCCTCGACGGCCACGACGAACAGGATCGGGATCACCGCGTGCATCCCGACACCCAGCGGGTCGGGCCAGGCGGCCGCGCCGTTGAACGCGATCGTCGCCGCCGTCAGCACCCACGCCGTCTGCCGCAGCAGTGGGAACGGGATCCGCAGCCACGTCAGCAGCAGATCCAGGGCGAGCAGCACACAGATGCCCGCGTCGATGCCGATCGGGAAGAAGTACGAGAAGGTGCCGAAGCCCTTCTGCACGGCGAGCTCGCGCACGGCGGCGTACGAACCCGCGAAACCGATCCCCGCGATGATCAGCGCACCGGCGATGACGAGGCCGATGAGTATCCGGTGTGTGCGTGTCAGCTGCATCGCGGCCACCCGCGATCCCCTCCCCGTCAATCGACATCTCGCGCGCACAGACTGGCACATGTGCGCGAAGCCCGGCCCCCGGGGGAGGGACGGGCTCCGTATCGACGTGCCACTCTGAGCGGGTTTGCGGCTGGTTGTCGGTCTTCGCCCGCGCCGCTCGCGCCTACCTGTTCGCGGCGGCCACCGCGGCGACGGCCTCCTTGGCCGCCTTCACCGCACCACTCATGATCGTCTTGTCCGACGGGGTGTCCGCGCCCGCGTACCCGGCACCGTTGTACGAGAGCAGCACCAGCACATTGCCCGTACGCGCCACGATGGAGCCGTAGACGAAGTCCTCGTTCGTCTTGCGCAGCTGGTACGCCACGGACTTCGCCTCGTCGCCGATGCCCGTGACCGTCGCGGTCCGGAGCTTCTTCGCGCCCGCGGTCTCCTCGATCTTGGCGAGCTCCTTCGCCAGGTTCTCCTGCGCGCGCTCCTGGCCACTGCCGAGCGCCGCGTCCGACTCGTACCGGTAGAAGGACACGTCCAGCCAGCGGTACTGCGAACCCTTCACGCCCTTGTCGTCCAGGCCGTTCCACGAGCAGCCGCTGCGGCTGCCCAGGTCGCTGGAGACGGCCGGCGTGCCGTTCTTCGTCTTCGCCCTGGGCACGAGCGAGGACGTCGTCTTCGCGGCGATCGCCTTGCAGGCTTCCGGCAGCTTCCCGAACTTCGCCGGCTCGACCGTCTTCGTCGTCTGCGAGGGCGAGGGCGTGGCGGAGGCCGACGAGGCCGCCTTGTCCTTCGAACCCGTCGCACCGGACCCGCTGTCGCCGGAGTCCGAGGAGCAGCCTGCGACGACGAGCATCACCGGGACGGCGGCGCAGGCGAGTATGCGGGTGAGTCGCGGGGCTGTTCGCTGCATGGTTCCTTCAGTCGCTTGTCGTACGGTCCGGCCGGTACGCCGACACGTTACGTGGTGTCCGTCCGCTCACGGAGCGGGTGCGGACCGCTACTCCTCCAGGCGTTCGGCGAGCAGCCGGGCCAGGTTCCGGGCCTTTTCCTGCAGCTCCGTGCTGTCCGGGGCCTCGGCCGAACCGGTCGTCTGCTCCCGGTAGGAGACGGTCACGATGACGTTGGATGTGCGGAACACCACGCTCACGGCACGCTGATGGCCGTTCGCACCGACCGTGCTCAGGGCGTCGTCGATGTACGCGATGTTCCCGAGGCCCTCGAGGACGCGGGGTTCGAGCCCGGTGGGGGAGGGGTCCGACGGAGTGCCTCCGGAGGCGGGCGGGGTGGACCCCGCGGGGGCCTTGTCCGACGGGGCGCCGGCGGCGTCGCCGGGCTTGCCGGCACCCTCCGTCGCAGTCGCGCCCTGTGTCCCGCCCGAGGGCCGGCCGCTCGCCGTGGGGCTGCCGGGTGTCACCGGGGCCGAGGGCGTCGTCGTCGCGGGCGGGGCGGTGGTCGGCGGCGCGGTGGTCGGCGGTGCGGTCGGGGGCAGCGGGATGCCCGCCGCGAGCTGCTTGCGGACGTACACCTCCTGCGCCCGGTCGTCGTCGCTGACGGCGGTGTCGTACGAGACGACCCGTTCGATGTCGAGCATCAGCCGGTGCGAGATGTCCGGGGTGTCGGCCTTCCAGGTGCAGCCGACCCGCCGGTCGGTGTCGTACGTCACGGACGCGACACCGCGGTACGCCTTGTCCCGCTCGGCGTCGGCGAGGGCGGCGGCGCCCGGGAGAAGGTCCTTGAGGGTCGCCTGGGGGACGGCGCCGCAGGGCTCGAAGAGCGTGCGGTAGCGGCCCGGCGGTGCGACGGGCACGGCGGGGCCGGCCTTGGCGTCGACGGCGATGTCGTCGGCCGGGGTGCCGGACGAGCAGCCCGTGAGGCCGATTCCGAGGCCGAGGCCGAGTGTGAGGACGACGGCGGTGCGAGCCGTGGACCCGGTGCGGCCGGGGGTGTACCTCTTTCGCTGCACGCTCCCAGGCTCCCTTCTCCCGAGGTCTTTCCCGAAAACTGTTTGCCGCGCGAACCCGGCCGATGGACACAATGTCTATCGCACACGCAGCTGTTGATGCCGGTCCGCTGTCACCTGTACGGGCTTTGGCGCCGGTTTTTGCGTTATCAGACTTTTCGGGGGAATCGAGGAAGTATGTCGTACGTAGAGGTACCTGGGGCGAAAGTTCCCATCCGGATGTGGGCCGACCCCGCCACGGTGGAGGGCGGTGCCATGCAGCAGCTGCAGAACGTGGCGACGCTGCCGTGGATCAAGGGCCTCGCCGTGATGCCGGACGTGCACTACGGCAAGGGTGCGACGGTCGGTTCGGTGATCGCGATGCAGGGGGCGGTCTGTCCCGCGGCGGTCGGGGTGGACATCGGCTGCGGCATGTCGGCGGTCAAGTCCTCACTGACGGCGAACGACCTGCCGGGCGACCTGTCGAGGCTCCGCTCGAAGATCGAGCAGGCGATTCCGGTGGGCCGGGGTCTGCACCGGACGGAGGTGGACCCGGGGCGGCTCTACCAGTTCCCGACGTCGGGCTGGGACGACTTCTGGTCGCGGTTCGACGGGGTGGCGGATGCGGTCAAGTTCCGCCGGGAACGCGCCACTTTGCAGATGGGAACACTTGGCGCGGGCAACCATTTCATCGAAGTCTGCATCGATACATCGGGTTGTGTATGGCTCATGCTGCACTCGGGCTCGCGGAACATCGGTAAGGAACTCGCAGAGTTTCACATTGGTGAAGCGCAGAAGTTGCCCTACAATCAGGGTCTTGTTGATCGTGACCTGGCGGTGTTCGTCGCGGACACACCGCAGATGGCGTCCTACCGGCACGACCTCTTCTGGGCCCAGGAGTACGCGAAGTACAACCGCGCGATCATGATGGCGCTCTTCCAGGAGGTTGTCCGCCGGGAGTTCCGCAAGGCCCGGGTGACCTTCGACCAGGTGATCTCCTGCCACCACAACTACGTGGCGGAGGAGCGGTACGAGGGCATGGACCTGCTGGTCACCCGGAAGGGCGCGATCCGGGCAGGCTCCGGGGAATTCGGGATCATCCCGGGCTCGATGGGCACCGGTTCGTACATCGTGAAGGGCCTGGGCAACGCGGCGTCCTTCAACTCGGCCTCGCACGGCGCGGGCCGGAAGATGAGCCGGAGCGCGGCGAAGAGGCGCTTCTCGACGCGAGACCTGGAGGAGCAGACGCGGGGTGTGGAGTGCCGCAAGGACTCCGGCGTCGTGGACGAGATCCCGGGGGCGTACAAGCCGATCGAGAAGGTCATCGAGCAGCAGCGGGACCTGGTGGAGGTCGTCGCCAAGCTGAAGCAGGTCATCTGCGTGAAGGGTTGAGGCGAGCTTGTCGGTGGGGCCTGGTGCGGACTCCGCACCAGGCCCCACTGCTCTGTGGATCGGAGGACCGTGGGCTCTTCGGGTTGTCAGAGCTCGCGGTGGACCTTGGTGTTGGAGGCCTGGGCGCGGGGGCGGACGACCAGGAGGTCGATGTTGACGTGCGGGGGGCGGGTGCAGGCCCAGGTGATGGTGTCGGCCACGTCGTCCGCGGTGAGGGGTTCGGCCACGCCGGCGTAGACCTTGGCGGCCTTCTCGGTGTCGCCGCGGAAGCGGGTGGTGGCGAACTCGTCCGTCTTGACCATGCCGGGGGCGATCTCGATGACGCGGACCGGGGTGCCGACGATCTCCAGGCGGAGGGTTTCGGCGAGGACGCGGGCGCCGTTCTTCGCGACGACGTAGCCGGCGCCGCCCTCGTAGGTGGAGTGGCCGGCGGTCGAGGAGAGGACGACGACGGTGCCGTCGCCGCTCGCGGTGAGGGCCGGGAGCAGGGCCTGGGTCATGTTGAGCGTGCCGATGACGTTGACCTCGTACATCTGGCGCCAGTCGGCCGGGTCGCCGGTGGCGACGGGGTCGGCGCCGAGGGCGCCGCCGGCGTTGTTGATCAGGACGGCGAGAGTCTGGAAGGCCGTGGCGAACTCGTCGACGGCGGCGCGGTCGGTGACGTCGAGGGCGTAGGCGGTGGCCTGGTGGCCGGCCTCGGTGATCTCGGCGGCCAGTTCCTCGATGCGGTCCTTGCGCCGGGCGGTGAGGACCACGCGGTAGCCGGCGGCGGCGAGCTGCCTGGCCGTGGCGGCGCCGATTCCGCTGCTCGCTCCGGTGATGACGGCGATGGGGGTCCCGGGGGCAGTCATGACGTCGTGCTCCTCGCGCAGATGGTCGATTACGTCGATCGCCCGGCCAAGGATAGGCGGCGTCGATCGGGCGGGGCGCGGTGTTATGAGGGGGGCGTCCGCCCGGGGGGACACGCTGACTGAGAGGTTGTCAGAAGATCAGATGGTGTGTGGGTATTTTGGGCCTATGCGTGGATTGCGGAAGGCTGTGCTCGGGGTCGCTCTCGCGGCCGCGGTGGTGACGGGTGCGGGTACGAGTGCCGGTGCCGTGGAGCCGGTGGTGGGGCCCGAGGCGGATCTGTCCCATCACGGTCATGTCTCTCTGTGGGGCGGGCGGGTCGGGGTATGGCTGGTGAGTGAGAACTTCGGTCCCACCGATCTCTCCCAGGCGACGGTCCGGCTGGCGTTCTCCGTGCCGATGGCGGGTGGTCAGGAGCTTCCGGAGGCCTGTCTGTGGAGCAGTGACCGGGTGGTCTCCTGTCGGACGGGCGAGCTGCCGGCCGCGGGGGGTGCCGGTGAGCTGGCGCTCGACCTGCGGACCGCGGGCCTTCCGGACGAGCTGACCGTGGACATCACCACCGCCTGGCGGGACGGGGTGGCCGACCGGAATCCACGGAACGACCGGCATCGGGTGCTGGTGCTCGCCACCGGCGATCCCTACGTCTTCTGAAGGGTTCTGCTGCTCGTCCAGTGGACGTAGCCGTCGGGGCGGACCAGTACCGCGGTCCTTCGGGTCGGGTCCGTCCAGGTGGCCCGCACGAGGCGCTCGGGGGAGACCGGGGCGGTCCCGGGCAGGGCCGGGGCCGGGCCCTGCCCGGTGATCAGGACGAACTCGCCCGCCCGCAGCAGCTCGTAGAGGCGGCCTTCGCGGAGTCGTACGTCCGGTGCCCGGCGGCCCGCGGGGCGCGTGGAGCCCTCCGGGGGCGCGTACGCGATGCCGAGGCCGCTGATCATGCCCATGGCGCGGGCGGAGGCGGGGCGGAGCGCGCTCAGGAGCCGGGCGGCGAGGGAGCGGGCGGCGCGGGTGAGCGGGGTGTGGGCCATCGCGAGGCGCACGAGCGCGCCGCTGGTGCGGAGTACGGCGGCGCCCACCGGGTGGCGCTCGGTCTGGTAGCTGTCGAGGAGGGCTTCGGGGGCGGGTGCGTCGCCGCGCAGGACGGCGGCGAGCTTCCAGGAGAGGTTGGCGGCGTCCTGGAGTCCGGTGTTCATGCCCTGGCCGCCGGCGGGGGAGTGGACGTGGGCGGCGTCGCCGGCGAGGAAGACCCGGCCGACGCGGTACGAGGGGACCTGGCGCTCGTCGCTGTGGAAGCGGGAGATCCAGCGGGGGTCGTGCATGCCGAGGTCGGTGCCGAGCGCGCGGCGGGCGATCTCGCGGATCTCGTCCAGGTCGACGGGTTCGGTGTCGGGGACCTGGCGGGTGCGGCTCCAGCCCATCACCCGGTACCAGCCGTCGCCGAAGGGGGCGAGGAAGGCGAAGGTGTCGCCGGAGCCGCTGACGCTGAAGGCGTCGGTGGGCTCCTCCGAGAGGCGGACGTCGGCGAGGACGAGGGAGCGGATCACGGATCCGCCGGGGAAGGGCAGGCCCAGAGCGGCACGGACGGCGCTGCGGACGCCGTCCGTGCCGACCAGGTGGCGGGCGGTGAGGGTGAGTGGGGCGCCGTCCGGGTCGGTGAGCTCCGCCGTCACCGCGTCGGTGTCCTGGCGCAGTCCGCGCAGCTCGGTGCCGTACCGGAAGGTGACCCCGGCGGCCACGGCCCGGCGCTCCAGGAGGCGCTCGACCTCGTACTGAGGGGTGACGAGCAGGTGGTTGAAGCGGCTGGGCAGTCGGGTGAGGTCGAGGTCCAGTCGGCCGAAGAGCCGGGCGGTGCCGAGGGTCGTGCCGGTGGCGACGAGCTCGTCCGCGAGGCCGCGGGCGTCGAGCTGCTCCAGGGTGCGGGCGTGGACGCCGAAGGCGCGGGTCATGTTGGCGAGACCGTGCGGGCGGCGCTCGACGAGGGTGACGTCGACGCCGGCGGTGGCGAGGTCGCCGGCGAGGAGCAGGCCGGTGGGGCCGGCGCCGACGACGAGGACCTGGGTGTCCGTCGGGTCGGTGCTCTCGGTGCTCTCGGTGGTCCGGGTGGTCTTCGGTGTCTCCGCGGTGCTCATGGCTGCCTCCAGGGTGCCCACGGCCGTTTGCCAACGGCTGTTGGTCAACGCTTGTGGGCAACGATAGGAGTCGCTCTGATGGAATGTCAACGCCTGTTGGCCTACAGTTGTTGGTATGACGACCGCCCGCCGTTCCGACGCCACCAGAGCCGCCATCCTGGAGGCCGCCCGCGAGCGCTTCGCCTCCGACGGATACGACCGCGCCACCATCCGGGCCATCGCCCGGGACGCCGGGATCGATCCGTCGATGGTCATGCGCTACTACGGCAACAAGGAGGGCCTGTTCGCCGCCGCCTCGGAGATCGAGCTGAACCTGCCCGAGCTGGGCGGCCTGCCCGCGCGGCACATCGGGGCCGTCCTGGTCACCCACTTCCTGGAGCGCTGGGAGCGGGACGACGTCCTCACCGGGCTCCTGCGGGTGGGGGTCACCAACGAGGCGGGGGCGGAGCGGATGCGGGCGGTCTTCGCCCAGCAGCTCGGGCCCGTCACCCGGGGGGTCTGCCCCGACCCGGAGGAGGCGCCGCGGCGGGCGGCGCTCGTCGCCTCCCAGATCCTCGGCATGGCGCTCACCCGCTACGTCCTGCGGCTGCCGCCGGTCGTCGAGATGACGCCCGAGGAGATCGTGGCCTGGCTCGGCCCGACCGTGCAGCGCTATCTGACCGCCGAGGCGCCCTGAGGCGGTGCCTGGTTCGTACCATCTCTGCATGACGCAGAAGAGTGCGGGTCGGCGACGCGAGACGCTGATGACCGAGCTGTACGGGGAGGCCCGCCGCTACATGGCGGCGTACGCCCTGTTCAACCAGGCCGTCGCCGACCGCCTGGGGCTCCACCCGACCGATGTGCAGTGCCTGAACCTTCTCAGCCTGGAGGAGGGCCCGGTGACCACCGGGCGGGTCGCCGAGCTGACCGGGCTCACCACCGGCTCCGCGACCCGGCTCGTCGACCGCCTGGAGCGGTCCGGCTACGTCACGCGTGAACGGGACACCGAGGACCGGCGCCGGGTCCTGGTGGCCCTCGTGCCCGAGCGCATCCCCGAACTCGGCGCTCTGTGGCGCAAGCTCAACAGCACCTGGGGCACGATGTTCGACGTCTACAGCGATGCCGAGCTCGCCCTGCTCATCGCCCATATGCGGCGCACCGTCGAGATCAGCGCCGCGCAGATCGAGCGGCTGCGCGGCGGCGACCTGGACTGACCGGCGCGCGGCGGCGCGATGCCGTCGTCGCCGGGTGCCGGGTGCCGGGGTGCTGGTCGCTGGTCCGGTCGGCCGGGGGTGGGCTCGGGAGCTCAGCCGGCCGTCGCGGCGCCGCCGAACTCGCGTACCGCGTCGGAGACGATCGCCTCCAGCCGGGCGTGGTGGGCGCCGCGCCAGTAGACCCGGCCACACTCCACGCACTCGGCGAACACGTCGTACGACTTCTCCGTGCCCTGCTCCAGGCGCTCGCGCACCGTGTCCTTGTCGGCGTCGCTCAGCCGCCCGTTGCACGCCGTGCACCGCGTCCAGGGTGCGAGCGGCGGCGCGAAGCGCTCCAGGACGTCGCGGAGCTGGTCGTCCGGGCGGTCGCTGTAGACGTAGGCCCCCGCCCACAGTTCGCGGCGGCGGAGCAGGCCGCGGTCCCGCGAGAGCATGACGCGCCGCTCGCGCGCCGAGAGCGCGGCCAGGGCGGGGTCGCCGATGTCCTCGCTCTCGTAGGCCGCGTCCACGCCGAGCAGCCGAAGCCGCCGGGCCAGCGTGCCGAGGTGCACGTCGAGCAGGAACCGGAGGGGCGCGCCGGGGCGCACCGGCTGCGGGCGGGTGACGCTCTCCACGTCGACGGTCTCGCCCGCCGCGGGGACGTAGGAGACGTCGACGGGCCGTCCGTCGACCAGCAGTCGGCCGGCCTCGGTGAGCGGTACGCCGAGGGACTCGACGACGTGGCCGAGCGAGGAGGCGCCGTCCGTGGTCACGGGCGTGCGGCCCGAGCGGCGGTCGGCCGAGACGAAGAGCCCCAGGTCGGGGGCGAAGCTGATGTGGATCTCCGGTCCGTTCACGGGGACAGGATCGCATCGGCGCGGGACGGGCTGCCAGGGAATTCGGTGTCGTCAGGGGTGGAAGTCCTCCTTGTGGTCGGCGGCCCAGGTGGCGAAGGTGCGGGCCGGGTGGCCGGTCAGGTCCTCGACCGTGCGGGTCAGCGGTGTCGGCCGGCCGTCGTGCGCGGCCCAGTGGGAGAGCAGGGCGTCGGCGAAGAGTTCCGGCATGAAGCCGGTGACCGACGCCTTCCACTCCTCCGGGGTCACGACGGTGTGCGGTGCGGGCCGTCCGGTCACCTCGGCGAGTACCGCCAGCTGCTCGACGAAGGTCAGCGACTCGGGGCCCGTCAGGAGGTACGAGGAGCCGCGCAGCCGGGGCTGGGTGAGGACCGCGAAGGCCGCCTCGGCGACATCGCGCTCATGGATCGGGTCGCCGTACGCGTGCGGGTGGGGCAGGGCGGGTCCCCGCCCGTCCCGGAGGGTTCTGGCCCACTGCAGGGCGTTGGTGGCGAAGGCGCCCGGCCGGAGGTGGGTCGCCTCGAAGGCCCCGGCGTCCGCGGCGGCGGAGAGGGCGCGCTCGGCGGCGAGGTGGGAGGCGGCGATCGGGTTCTCGGCGGCGTCCGCGGCGAGGACGGAGCTGGAGGAGAGCAGGACGACGTGCTCGACGCCGGCGGCACGGGCCCGGTCGGCGAAGGTCTCGGCGTGGCCGGCCTCGGCGTACAGGAAGACGGAGTCGACGCCGGTCAGGGCGGTGTCGAAGGTGGCCGGGTCGGTGAGATCGCAGTGCACGGTGTCGACGCCGGGCGGTGGGGAGAGGTCCGTGGGGTTCTTGGAGGCGGCTTTCGCCTTGATGCCGGCGGCGTCGAGGAGGCCGAGCAGGGTGGAGGCGACGCGGCCGCGGCTGCCGGTGACCAGAACGGTCATGAGGGTTCCTTCCAGAGGTGCGGCTTGTTCTCTTCGTGGCGCATCATCTGCGTCACGCAGATAAATATCCAGCCCCGTGTCACGCCCGTCAACCCGGATAAAACCCTGAGGTACCGTCCTGGCATGAAGATCATCGACCTCCAGCCCGGCGACCCCCGGCTGGAGAACGACCTCCTGCCCGTCCTCTCCGAACTCCGCCCCCACCTCACCCCGGAGCTCTTCCGCGAGGTGTACGAGACCGGGCACTCCCAGGGGCTGCGCTTCAGCGCCGCCTACACCGACGAGGACCGCTGCGTCGGCGTGGCCGGCTGGCGGATCGTCATCAACACCAGCACCCTGCGGAGCCTCTACGTCGACGACCTCGTGACCGCCGCCGCCAGCCGCTCCACCGGGGTCGGCCACGCGCTCGTCACCCATCTGGAGGGCCACGCGCGCGCGGCCGGCTGCCACGAGCTCAACCTGGACTCCGGCACCCACCGCACCGGAGCCCACCGCTTCTACCTGCGGGAGCGCTTCGACATCGTGGCCTTCCACTTCGCCCGGCCGCTCACCGCGCCGGACGAGGCCTCCTAGTCGTCCCGTCCCTGGAGCGCCTCCCTGGCCGGCGCCGCTGTGACCGGCTGCTCCAGGTCGAGGCGCCAGTCGTTGCAGCGCATCGGGTGGCCCGGCGGGTACTCGAAGTCCCGCTCGCCGAGCAGCTCGAACCCGGCCTTGCGGCACACCGCGTTCGACGCGGCGTTCTCCGTCGAGGGGAACGCGTGGAGGAAGCGATGGAGGCCCGCGGCCCGGGCCTCCGCGGCCACCGCGCGCGTGGCGGCGCTCGCCACGCCGCGGCCCTGGAAGCCCGGCAGCACGGCCCACCCGGTCTCGTACACCGGCTCGCCGTCGCCGGTCCGCACCCAGAAGCCGATGCTGCCGACCACGGCCTCCTCCGGCAGCAGCACGATCCGGTACATGCGCCCCGCGCCCGGCTCGTCGGCGCTCAGCTCCACGTACCGCCGGTGGCGCCGGACGAGCTGCTCCTCCGTCTCCGGCCCGCCGAGGTGATCCGTCAACTCCGGCGCGTTCAGGGCCCGCAGCAGGCCGGCGTCGGCCTCGGACCAGGGTTCGAGCCGTACGGGCGAGGGGGTGTCGGTGTCCATCTCCGTACGGTAGGTCAGGGCGCTGACACTCCCCGGGCGTACGCCGTCGGCGGCACCCCGATCGTCGCCGTGAACTCCCGTACGAGATGGGCCTGGTCGCTGTAGCCCAGCTCCGCCGCCAGGGCCGCCCAGTCCGGGCCGCCCGCCGCGTCCGCGGCCTCGGCGCGTTCCAGGGCCTCGTGGATGCGGTAGCGCAGGATCACCCACTTCGGGCCGACCCCGACGTGGCTCGCGAAGAGGCGCTGGAGCGAGCGCGCCGACAGGCCGGTCGCCGCGACCAGTTGGGCCACCTTGCGGACCGTGCGGTCCCCCCGGATCAGGTCCACCAGCTCCATGGCCCGGTCGGCGGCCGGATCGGGCGCGGGGCCGCGGGCGAGCAGGAAGGCGTCGAGCGCCGCCACGCGCGCGTGGTCGGTGTCGGGGGAGAGGACGGCGGACAGGAGGCCGGGGTCCGTGCCGGCGTGGCCCGCCTCCGCCTCCGCGTCCGTGCCGGCGCCGGGGTCCGTGCCCGTGTCCGTCCCGGCTCCGGCATCCCTGCCCGCGTCCGTCCCGGCACCGGGGTCCGTGCCCGTGTCCGGGAAGACCCCCGCCAGGGGGACCCGGCGGCCCGTCCAGGTCGACACGGGCCACGCGGGCGCGAAGGGGCGGAAGCCGCCGGGGCGGAACTGGATCCCGCAGACCCGGCCCGCCTCCGTGAGTTTCTGGGTGAACAGCCCGAGCCCGATCCCGGAGACCTCGGCGGACGCGCGCGCGTCCGCGGCCGGGGCGCCGAGTGCCCCGTACCGCTGGAAGACGACGTTCATCGACGGGTGCGGGACGACATGGCTCGCGTACGGCTCCGGCAGCTCCCAGTCGATCAGCCAGTAGTGCTCCAGATAGGGCCGCAGCTCCGGTGCCGGGGTGTGGCGGCGGAAGCGGACGCGGGAGAGCAGCTCGGCGGGGTCGACGATGCCGCGGGTGTCCCTGCGGGGAGCGGAGTCGGACATGCTCCGATGCTAGGACGGGACGGGATCCCGGCCTGGCGTGTTTCTTCAAGACGGGGCCGGGCAGCCTCTCCTAACGTCGCTCCCATGACGAACGAGGACCCGCTCCGCACCGATGCCCCGCCCCGCATCGGTGACCTGCTCCGTACCGCCGCCGCACAGGCCACGCCGCTGGTCAGGGGCATCGCCGACGACTCTCTCGGTGCGCCCACGCCCTGCGCCGAGTACGACGTGCGCGCGCTCGTGAACCACCTTCTCGGCGTCGTCGTCCACTTCCAGGCGCTCGCCGCCAAGCAGTCCGCAGATCTCTCCGCCACCACGGACTGGCTCGCCGACGCCGACTGGCGGGGCCGCTTCGAGGCCGAGACCGGGAAGCTGGTCGAGGCCTGGTCGGCGCCCGGCGCCGAGGAGGGCACCACCGGGGGCATGGCCATGCCGGCGCGGACCGTGGGGTCCATGGTGCTGCTCGACCTCACCGTGCACGTCTGGGACCTGGCCCGCGCCACCGGGCGCAGCTTCACGCCCGACCCGGGCGTGGTCGACGGGCTCGTCGACGAGGTGGAGCGGATGGCGCCCATGGCCCGGAAGATGGGCGTCTTCGGAGAGGCCGTCGAGCTGCCCGGTGATACCACCGCCTTCGAGCGGCTGCTCGCGACGACGGGCCGCGATCCGCGCGCCTGGGGGGCCTGAGGTCGAGGCCGGGGGCCCGAGGCCTGAGCCCTGGGGTCGAGGCCGGCCCGCGCGCTCAGCGCAGGCGGCCCGCCGAGCCCGGGGAGAGCCGCGACACGACCTGGCCGAAGGCGTGCTCCTCCGCGGGCGTCAGCGGTATCGACTCCTGCGGATGCCAGACCCGCTCCAGCGGGGTGCGCGCCCGGTCGCGGCGGTCACGCGCGCGGGCGCGCAGACCGAGCGAGAGCCATACCGCCGTCGATACGGCGAGCAGGCCGAAGAGCGTGATCACACGGGGATCGGAGAACTGGCCGGGGAAGGACATGACTCACTCCAGGGCGTGAGGGCCGCCCGGCACCGCGCGCCCCGGCAGGTGGCGCGCGGCCACGAAGGCCCGACGATTTCTACTGCTTCCTCCCGACCCGTTCAGTTAACACCACCCTGGGGGACTTTCGGCAGGGGGAACCGGGACCTTCGTCCCGGACCCGGTCGCCCGGTGGCCCGCGCAGCGGACAGGCCCTCTTGTGCGGGCCGCGGAACCGCTCCAAGGTGCTCGGAAGAGGCACATTCCGGCCGGGGAGGGAGCAGCCGTATGTCCGGGACGCAGGCATGGGGATTCACGGACGACAGAGGTACGGAGCTGGGGGCGGCCCGCGTGCCGCGGCGGGTGGTCGCCTACGTGCGGGCCGGGGCCGCCCTGTGCGACCTGGGCGTGACGCCGGTCGCGGTGTACGGCTCCGGGCACGACGGGGAGATCCTCGACCCGGCGAAGGAGGGCGGGCTGACGGCGGCCGCGGTGACCTACCTCGGGCCGGGGCGGGTCCTGGACGAGGGGCTGCTGCGGGAGCTGCGGCCGGACGTGATCGTCGACGTGACGTACGACGGGAAGAGCCCCTACGCGCTCGACGAGGCCGTCGCCGAGCGGCTCGGGGTGCCGCTCGTCGCGCTCTCCGTCGGCAACGAGCTCAGCCTGCCGGCCATCCTCGACCGGTTCGGCGCGCTGGCGGTGGGTCTGGGGGCGGCGCCGGTCGACGGGACGACCGGCGAGGGATCACCGGCCGGTCTCCGGGCCGCCGAGGACGAGCTCCGGGAGGTCGCCGCGCGGACCGGGCTCGGGGTGCTCGCCCTCTCCGGGGCCGGTCCCGACCAGGTGCACCTCGCCCGGCCGCTCGCCTGGCCGGAGCTGGCGAGGCTCGCCGAGCTCGGCGTCCGGCTCGTCGACCCGGGGCCGGGGCCCGGGGCCAACTGGCTCACCGGTGACTGGCGCCGGGCCGCGGAGCTCCGGCCCGACCTGGTCCTCTTCGACAGCAGGGCGCACGCCACGGCGCCGGACGCGGCCCTGTCCGGAGTCCGGTTCACGCCGTGGAACCCGGAGACTCCGCCCAGCCCGGCGGCCTACGCGCGCTTCTTCCGCGCCCTGGCCGGAGCGCTCGCCGGCTGAACCCGAGCGCTCCCCGGCTGAACCGGCGCGTCTGAGGCCTGAACCGGAGCACTACCCGGCTGAACCGGCGCGCCTGACGGGTGAACCGGAGCACTCCCCGGCTGAACCGGCGCGTCTGAGGCCTGAACCCGAGCACTCGCCGGCTGAACCGGCGCGGGCGGGGGCCTCAGGCCAGGTCCGGTGCCGGCCTCTGGCCGTGGCGGCGCCGGTCTCGGGCCGGTGCGGAGTCGCTCTCAGGCCGGGGTCGCCGTGAGGCGGGTCCGGCGGAGGGAGTCGGCGAACTCCTCCGCGCGGGAGAGCTGGGCCCGCAGCTCGGCGACCCGCTCCGCGGCGGCCTGCTCGTAGCCGCGGACGCGGGCCACCAGTGCGGCCCGCTCGTCCGGGTCGAGCTCGGTGTCGGTGCCCGCGCGCTCGGCCGCCAGCAGGTCCACGGCCGTGAGGAGTTCGCGGGTCTCTTCGAGGGTGAAGCCGAGTGGCTTCATCCGGCGGACGACCATCAGCCGGGACACGTCCGCGTCCGTGTAGAGCGGGAATCCGCCGGGCGAGGCCGCGGACGGGACGACCAGGCCGTTGTCCTCGTACTGCCGGATCGTGCGCAGGGACAGTTCGGTCCGTGCGGCGACCTCGCCGATCTGCATGGGCTCGCCGGCCATCCGCATTCCTCGTACTCCGCTCACGCGTCAGGTCCTTCCTCGTACGGGGCTCCCACCGGGCGTACGGGTCCCCACAGGGCGCGGCTTCCGCGCATTACATACCATTCGTCCTAACTTCAGCACTTATGAGAGCTGGAAGTGCGGCGAAACGCCTGCTCGTAGGTCGTCCGTTGGACAGCGGCCGGCTCGGGGAGACCCTGCTGCCGAAGCGGGTCGCCCTGCCGATCTTCTGCAGCGACCCGCTCTCCTCGGTCGCGTACGCCACCGAGGAGATCCTGCTGATCCTGGCCCTCGGCGGTCTCGCCGTGCTCCATCTGGCCTGGTACGCGGCGGTCGGCATCGTGATCCTGCTCCTGGTCGTGGTCGCCTCGTACCGGCAGACCTGCTACGCCTACCCGGGCGGCGGCGGGGCCTATGTCGTCTCCGCCGAGAACCTCGGGCAGACCGCCGCGCTCACCGCGGCCTCCGCGCTGCTGATCGACTACGTGATGACGGTCGCCGTCTCCGTCGTCTCCGGGGTCGCCGCGATCACCTCGGCCGTCCCCTCGCTCGACGGGCACGCCGTGGCCATGTCGGTGTTCTTCGTGGCCGTGCTGGCCTGGCTGAACCTGCGCGGAGTGCGGGAGTCGGGGCGCTGGTTCGCCCTCCCGACGTACGCCTTCATCGCGGTGATCTATCTGATGTTCGCGGTGGCCGCGGTGCGGACGGCGACCGGTGCGACGATCCGGGCCGAGTCCGCCGACCTGCCGGTCGAGGCGGTCTCCACCTACTCGGGGATCGCGCTCGTGCTGCTCGCGCTGCGCGCCTTCGCCTCCGGCTGCACCGCGCTGACCGGCGTCGAGGCCGTCAGCAACGGCGTGCCGGCGTTCGCCAAGCCCAAGAGCCGCAACGCGGCGATGACGCTGGCGATCATGGGCGGGCTGTCCGTGACCATGTTCTTCGGGATCACCGTGCTCGCGATGGTGTACGAGGTCCACGTCGCCGAGGACCCCACCGAACTCGGGCTCCCGCCCGGCACCCCGACGTCCACCGCGCTCGCGCAGATCGGACGGGCCACCTTCGGCGACTGGCACGTCCTCTTCTACGCGCTCCAGGCCGTCACCGCGGGCGTCCTGATCCTGGCGGCCAACACCGCCTTCAACGGCTTCCCGATGCTCGCCTCCGTCCTCGGCCGCGACCGCTACGCGCCCCGCCAGCTCTTCCACCGCGGCGACCGGCTCGTCTACTCCAACGGCATCGTGCTCCTCGCGCTCGCCGCGATCGTCCTCATCGTCGCCTTCGACGCGCAGCTGACCCGCCTCATCCAGCTGTACATCATCGGCGTCTTCGTCTCCTTCACCCTTTCCCAGGCCGGCATGGTCAAGCACTGGCGGCGAGAACTCGCCACGCCCGCGGGAGCCGCCGACCGTCACAACATCCACCGCCGTCTCGCGATCAACGCCTTCGGCGCCTGTCTGACGGCGGTCGTCCTCGTCATCGTCCTGATCACCAAGTTCACCCACGGCGCCTGGATCGTCGTCATCGCGATGCCGGTGCTCTTCGCCGGGATGAAGGGGGTGCGGCGGCACTACGACGCCGTCGCCGCCGAGGTGGCCGTCGCGCCCGGGCAGCGGCCCAGCGCACTCGCCGAGAACCACGTCCTCGTCCTGGTGGCCTCGGTCAACGCGCCCAGCCTCCGGGCGCTGTCGTACGCGAAGACCCTGCACCCCGCCTCGCTCACGGCGGTCACCGTCGCGGAGGACCCGGCCGAGGCGGAGGTGCTCCGCGCGACCTGGGAGGCCCACGGCATCGACGTACCGCTGCGGGTGCTCGGCTCCCCGTACCGCTCGATCGTCCAGCCGGTCCTGCGGCACGTCCGGGAGGCGCCCGAGCGGAGGGGGGACGCGGTGATCTCGGTGGTCATCCCCGAGTACGTGGTGGGCCACTGGTGGGAGCAGCCGCTCCACAACCAGAGCGCGCTGCGCCTCAAGACCCGTCTGCTGTTCATGAAGAACGTCGTCGTCATCGACGTGCCGTACCGGCTCGCCTCCGCCCGCGAGCTGGCCGCCGAGCGCGCGAGGGCGGCGGACGCCGCGAGAGCGGACGAGGACGGTACCGGCCCCGCCGGGACCTGACCCGATCTGCCCGGACCCCGCCTGACCTGCCCTGACCCGACCTGATCAGGCCGAGCCCGGGCGGACCGGAACCGGCCGGACCCCTACGGCCACACCAGGCAGTACGGCTGGTGGCCCGCCTCGTGGAGGCGGACCGAGAAGTCCTGCCACTCGTGGAGCAGCTGGTAGACGTCGAAGGCGTCGCGCGGTCCGCCGCGGTCCGGGACCGTGGACCAGATGAACGCGGCGGCGCCGACCGACTCCTCGCCGATCGCGCGCAGCGGGTCGACCACGGTCATCGGCAGCTTCACCACGGCGTAGTCCGGGTGCAGGACCACCAGCTCAAGCGGCGGCACCTTGTTCAGGGGCATGCCCTGGATGCCGGTCAGGACCATGGCCGCTATGGTCTCCGGCTTGATCTTGGTGAACATGCCGCCCATGCCGAGCTCGTCCCCGCCGAGTTCCTCCGGGCGCATCGAGATCGGGACGCGGGCCGCCGTGGCGCCGTCGGGCGCGCCGAAGTACTTGTACGTCACCCCCAACCGGCCACTCCCGCTCGCGCTTCCGCTGACCGGATCTCCCGGAGGGCCCGAGGTGTCGGGGATGCCGGGAATGCCTGGAGTGCTCGAAGCGCCCTGGTTTCCCGAGGTCGAGTCCTCGCCCCGCCGGCGCCGGTGCCTGCCCCGGCGGGCAGACTCCGGACCCAGATCGTCCGTCCCCTCGCCCGGTCCGCCACCGCGATGCATATCTCCACCCGACTGCTTTTTCTCGGCAACACGACCCCGCCGCGCAACCCGATCATCGTGTCAGTGACCTCCCCCGCGTTCGTACGGTGAAACACCTGTCCGCAAGAACGCCGTGGCCTCTGACACCATGGATTCCGTGAGCCATCCCTATGACGCCCCAGTTTCGCAGACGCGGAGGGCGAACGCCCCGGCGTAATACTCAGGATGTTCACGCCCTCCCTCTGTCCCCGATGTCGTGCCCGAAGTCGTTCTCGCAGGTCAGGATCACAGTGCCGTATTCATACGAAGCCCCAGTCTCACAGACGCTTTTCGACCGCGCTTCCCTCGTGACGCCCGGCGGCGTGAACTCACCGGTGCGTGCCTTCCGGGCCGTGGGCGGAACGCCCCGGTTCATGGTGTCCGGTTCCGGTCCCTACCTCACCGACGCGGACGGTCGTGAGTACGTCGACCTGGTGTGCTCGTGGGGTCCGATGATCCTCGGCCACGCGCACCCCGAGGTCACCGCCGCGGTGCAGCAGGCCGTCGCCCGCGGCACCTCCTTCGGTACGCCGGGCGAGGGCGAGGTCGCGCTCGCCGAGGAGATCGTGGCGCGCGTCGAGCCCGTCGAGCAGGTACGGCTCGTCTCCTCGGGCACCGAGGCCACGATGTCCGCGATCCGGCTCGCCCGCGGGTTCACCGGGCGCGCCAAGGTCGTCAAGTTCGCGGGCTGCTACCACGGCCACGTGGACGCGCTGCTCGCCGCGGCCGGTTCCGGTGTCGCCACGCTGGGGCTTCCCGACACGCCCGGTGTGACCGGCGCCCAGGCCGGGGACACGATCGTGCTCCCCTACAACGACCTGGAGGCCGTCCGGGCCGCGTTCGCCGCGCACCCGGGCGAGATCGCCTGTGTGATCACCGAGGCCTCGCCCGGCAACATGGGTGTCGTGCCGCCGGCCGAGGGCTTCAACCAGGGTCTCGCGGACCTGTGCCGGGAGAACGGCGCGCTGTACATCTCCGACGAGGTGATGACCGGATTCCGTACGTCGAAGGCCGGCTGGTACGGCGTCGACGGCGTCAAGGCGGACCTGCTGACCTTCGGCAAGGTCATGGGCGGCGGGTTCCCGGCCGCCGCGTTCGGTGGCCGCGCCGACGTCATGGGGCACCTCGCCCCGGCCGGCCCGGTCTACCAGGCGGGCACCCTCTCCGGTAACCCGATCGCGACGGCCGCCGGGCTCGCGCAGCTGCGGCTGCTCGACGACGCGGCGTACGCCACGGTGAACGCGGTATCGGAGACGGTCCGGGGCCTGGTCACCGACGCGCTCGCCAAGGAGGGCGTGGCGCACCGGCTGCAGACCGCGTCCAACATGTTCTCGGTGTTCTTCACCGCCGACGAGGTGCGGAACTACGACGAGGCGAAGCGGCAGGAGGCCTTCCGCTTCAACGCCTTCTTCCACTCGATGCTGGCCGACGGCGTCTACCTGCCGCCGTCCGCCTTCGAGTCCTGGTTCGTGTCGGCCGCCCACGACGAGCGGGCGATCGAGCGGATCGCCGCCGCCCTGCCGGCCGCCGCCCGCGCCGCCGCGGAGGCGACGGCATGAGCGAGAGCGGCAACGGCACGCACGGCGCCGGTCAGGACATCACCGTCGTCCATCTGATGCGGCACGGCGAGGTGCACAACCCCGACGGCGTCCTCTACGGGCGCCGCGCCGGCTACCACCTCTCCGAGCTCGGCCGGCAGATGGCGGACCGGGTCGCGGAGAGCCTGGCCGACCGGGACATCACGTACGTCGTCGCCTCCCCGCTGGAGCGGGCGCAGGAGACGGCGACGCCGGTCGCCAAGGCGCACGGTCTGGATCTGGCCACGGACGAGCGGCTCATCGAGGCGGCGAACGTCTTCGAGGGGAAGACGTTCGGCGTGGGCGACGGGGCGCTGCGCAAGCCGGCGAACTGGAAGCACCTGACGAACCCGTTCCAGCCGTCCTGGGGCGAGCCGTACGTCGAGCAGGTCGTCCGCATGATGGGGGCGCTCGACGCGGCGAAGGACGCGGCCCGGGGGCACGAGGCGGTGCTGGTCAGTCACCAGCTGCCGATCTGGATCGTCCGCAGCTTCGTGGAGAAGCGCCGGCTCTGGCACGATCCGCGGCGGCGCCAGTGCACGCTGGCCTCGCTGACCTCGTTCACGTACAGGGGCGACAGGATCGTCTCGGTCGGGTACAGCGAGCCGGCCCGGGACCTCGTTCCGGCGCATCTGCTCGCCGGCGCGAAGCCGGTCAAGGGGAAGTCGAAGGCTTTCGGGGCGTAGGCCTTCTCCGGAGTCTCCCGCAGCGAGTCTTCTGCAGGGTCTCTGCAGGGCGTCCGCAGGGAGTCTTGTGTAGTCCTTCGGTGAAGGATTACGGCCCCGCTGGACAGCGCGGGAGTCGGCGGTCCACAGTTCAGGGCGGTCGGGTGGTGTTCATGCCAACCGACCGCCCTGAAATTTTTGTGCGATTTCCCGGAACCTCCGTGTTCCTCCCGGCATCTCACTCATTGTCGGTTTGGATGACGTTTCGTTAATACGTCAGCGCGAATGGGGATGTCATGCGCGGATTCAGTGGGATCAGTCGAAGGGGGCTGCTCGGGGCGGGCGTTGGTGCCGCGGCGGCGATGGGCGTCGCCGCGTGCAGCAACGGCAACCAGGACAAGTCGGGGCGTTCCGGACCCGGCAAGGGGGGCGACGTCTCGGCGGAGCCGAGCACGAGCACCCCGACCAAGGACGACGTCAAGCTCATCGGCGACGGTTCCACCGCCGACACCGGGAAGCAGCCGCACCAGCCCGACGCCCCCGTCCCGCTCGAACCCGGCCAGACCCCGCCCCAGTTCGTGATCTTCTCCTGGGACGGTGCCGGCGAGGTCGGCAACGGCCTGTTCCCGCGCTTCCTCGAACTCGCCAAGAACCACGACGCGGCGATGACCTTCTTCCTCTCCGGGATCTACCTCCTCCCCGAGTCGAAGAAGAACCTCTACCGCCCGCCGAACAACCGCGTCGGCGCCTCGGACATCGGCTACCTCACCGACGGCCACATCAAGGACACCCTGAAGTACGTCCGGCAGGCCTGGCTCGACGGCCACGAGATCGGCACCCACTTCAACGGGCACTTCTGCGGCGGCTCCGGCTCCGTGGGCAACTGGACCCCGGCCCAGTGGCAGAGCGAGATCGACCAGGCCATGAAGTTCGTCACCGAGTGGAAGACGAACAGCGGCTGGACCGACCTCGACCCGCTGCCCTTCGACTACTCCAAGGAGCTCGTCGGCGGCCGTACGCCCTGCCTCCTCGGCCAGGACAACCTGCTGCCCACCGCCAAGCGGCTCAACTGGCGCTACGACGCCAGCTCGCCCGGCGGCCGGCAGATGTGGCCCACCAGGCGCCAGGGCGTCTGGGACCTCCCGCTGCAGGCCGTGCCCTTCCCGGGGCACTCCTTCGAGGTCCTGTCGATGGACTACAACATGCTCGCCAACCAGTCGAAGAACACGACGAAGGGCATGCCCTCGCGCTACCCGGGCTGGCGCAAGCAGGCCACCGAGGCGCTCCTCGGCGGGTTCACGCGCGCGTACGAGTCGAACCGCGCGCCCTTCTTCATCGGCAACCACTTCGAGCAGTGGAACGGCGGCATCTACATGGACGCCGTCGAGGACGCGCTCAAGGGCATGGCCGGCAAGAAGGACGTCCGGCTCGTCTCCTTCAGGCAGTTCGTCGACTGGCTCGACGTCCAGGACCCGAAGATCCTTCAGAAGCTGCGCTCGCTGGAGGTGGGACAGAAGCCGGCCGGCGGCTGGAACACCTTCCTCAAGCCCGCGACGAACGGTTCGACGGCCTCGTCGACGCCGGCCGCGTAGGCGTCGCACAGTCGGCCGCGCAGCCGTCCGCCCCGCCGTACGCCGTGTTCGCTTAGGCGATCTTGACAAGGCGCTTTCCGGGCACGTAGGGGGGTGCCCAAGATCCCCCAAACGCCCATGCGAAACTTTTCACATGAGCCTTAGCCGTGCCCCTCGACGCACCCTGCTCGCCGTCGGAGTGCTGTCCGCCGCCCTCGCGCTCTCGGCCTGCGGCGGCGACAGCAACGGCAAGTCCGGCGGCGGTGGCAACACCAACTTCGTGACGAACACGGGCGGCATCGCCACCGCGCCCAAGGGCAAGCGCGCGTCGATCAGCGAGATCGCCGGCGAGACCCTCGACGGCAAGCACCTGGACGTCGCCGATCTCAAGGGCAAGGTCGTCGTCCTCAACGCCTGGGGCTCCTGGTGCGCCCCGTGCCGCGCCGAGGCGCCGCACTTCGTCAAGGTCGCCACCGACCTCAAGGACGAGGACGTCGCGTTCGTCGGGCTCAACACCCGCGACGCCAACAAGCAGCAGGCGATCGCCTTCGAAGAGGACTACGAGGTCCCCTACCCGAGCCTCTACGACCGGGACGGCAGGCTGATCCTCTTCGGCTTCCCCAAGGGCACCCTCAGCCTCCAGGGCATCCCCTCCACCGTCGTCCTCGACAAGGAGGGCAAGATCGCCGCCCGCTCCCTCATGGCGCTCAACGAGGAGAAGCTCAGGTCGATGATCGACCCCCTCCTCAAGGAGAAGTGAGCCGGTGAACGAGACGGTCACCAGCGGAGCCCTGCTGCTCGCCCTGCCCCTCGCGGTGCTCGGCGGGCTCGTCTCCTTCTTCTCGCCGTGCGTCCTCCCGCTCGTCCCCGGCTACCTCAGCTACGTCACCGGGGTCACCGGCACGGACCTCGCCGAGAGCCGCCGCGGCCGGATGACCGCGGGGGCCGTCCTCTTCGTCCTCGGGTTCACCGCCGTGTTCGTGTCCGGCGGAGCGCTCTTCGGCTACTTCGGGTCGACCCTCCAGGAGTACCGCGAGACGCTCACCACGATTCTCGGCGTGCTCATGATCCTCATGGGCGTGTTCTTCCTCGGTCTGATGCCCTGGTTCACCCAGCGCGAGTTCCGCTTCCACAAGAAGCCCGTCGCCGGTCTCGTCGGCGCGCCGCTGCTCGGCGCGCTCTTCGGCATCGGCTGGACCCCGTGCATCGGCCCGACGCTCGCCTCGGTCAACGCGCTCGCCCTGGAGCAGGCCAGCGCCGGCCGCGGCGCGCTGCTCGCCTTCGCGTACTGCCTCGGCCTCGGCGTGCCGTTCGTGCTCGCCGCCATCGCCTTCCGCAAGGCCCTCGGGGCGTTCGGGTGGGTCAAGAAGCACTATGTGTGGGTCATGCGGATCGGCGGCGGCATGATGCTCGTCACCGGTGTCCTGCTCCTCACAGGCGCGTGGGACAGCATGGTCGCCACGATGCAGGGCTGGTCCAGCGGTTTCACGGTGGGGATCTGAGTTCCATGAGCACGACCGACACGTCCGGTACGACGGACACCTCCGGTGCGGCGGAGCAGCAGGAGAACCTCGGCGACGCCGGGGCCCAGCTGTCCACCGCGCCCATCGACGACCGCGCGGAGACGCCGGTCATCGGCGGCCCCACCCTCGGTGTCATCGGCTGGATCCGCTGGTTCTGGCGGCAGCTGACCTCCATGAGGGTCGCGCTGATCCTGCTCTTCATGCTCTCCCTCGGCGCGGTCCCCGGCTCCCTCATCCCGCAGACCAGCGTGGACGAGCTGAAGGCGCAGGCCTTCAAGGACGCCCACAAGTCGCTGACGCCGATCTACGAGAAGCTGCAGTTCTTCGACGTCTACAGCTCCGTGTGGTTCTCCGCGATCTACATCCTGCTGTTCGTCTCCCTCATCGGCTGCATCGTGCCCCGCAGCTGGCAGTTCGTCGGCCAGCTCCGCAGCCGCCCGCCGGGCGCCCCCAAGCGCCTCGACCGGCTCCCGGCGTCCACCACGTGGCGCACCGAGGCCGAGCCCGAGCAGGTCCGTGCGGCCGCGCTCACCCTCCTCAAGGGCCGCCGCTTCCGCGCACATACGGCCGGGAACGCGATCGCGGCCGAGAAGGGCTACCTGCGCGAGGCCGGCAACCTGGCCTTCCACGTCGCCCTCATCGTCATGCTCGTCGCCTTCGCCTGGGGCCAGCTCTTCAAGTCCGAGGGCGGCAAGCTGATCGTCGAGGGCGACGGCTTCTCCAACACGCTCACCCAGTACGACGACTTCAAGTCCGGCTCCCAGTTCGGCATCGACGAACTGGAGCCGTTCCACTTCAGGCTCGACGCCTTCGACGGCACGTACGAGAAGAACGGCCCCCAGCGCGGCACGCCCCGCACCTTCGAGGCGAAGGTGTCCTACTCGCAGGGCGGTGCGGACAAGAAGGCCGTCATCCGCGTCAACGAGCCGCTCAAGGTGGGCGACTCCAAGGTCTATCTGATCGCCCACGGCTACGCGCCCGTCGTCACCGTCAGGGACGGCCGCGGCAAGGTCGTCTTCCAGGGCGCCGTACCGCTGCTGCCCATCGACAACAACATCACGTCCACCGGCGCCATCAAGGTGATGGACGGCTACCGCGACAAGGACGGGAAGAAGGAGCAGCTGGGCTTCCAGGCCTTCTTCGTGCCGACCTTCGCGGGCGCCGGCCAGGGCACGATGTTCTCCCAGTTCCCGGCGCTGGACTTCCCCGTCATGGCGCTCACCGGGTTCCACGGCGACCTGAGGGTCGACGCCGGGCTTCCGCAGAACGTGTACCAGCTCGACAAGTCCAAGATGAAGCAGTTCACGGACGCGTCCGGCAACAAGCTCGCCGAGCGGCTGCTGCCCGGCAGGACCATGACGCTCCCCGACGGCGCCGGCTCGATCACCTTCGAGAAGGACGTCAAGGAGTGGGCGAGCTTCCAGATCTCGCAGCAGCCCGGCAACGGGCTCGCCCTCGCGGGCGCGATCGCCGCGATCGCCGGACTGACCGGTTCCCTCTTCATCCAGCGGCGCAGGATCTGGGTCCGGGCCGTGCGCGGTGAGGACGGCGTGACCGTCGTCGAGATGGCCGGCCTGGGCCGCAGCGAGTCCGCGAAGCTGCCGGAGGAGCTGGGCGACCTCGCGGTCGCGCTCACGGCGGACGCGCCCCCGGCGCCGGACGCCGGTCCCGAACCCGCACCCCACGCCGATCCGGAAGACGTACCGGAACCCGCGGAAGAACCCGCAGAAGACCCCGCCCCTTCTGGAGAGGCCGACAAGTGATCCTCGCCGCCACGACCAACGAGAGCCTGGCGCGGATGAGCGACCTGCTCATCTACTCCTCGATGGCCGTCTACACCCTGGCCTTCTTCGCCCACATCGCCGAGTGGGTGCTGGGCAGCCGCAGCAAGGTCGGCCGCACCGCCGCCGCGCTCACCTCCCGCGCCCCGGCCGCCGGCTCCGCCGTGACCGTCCAGGTCAAGCAGGCGGCCGGCGGCACGGCCGTCCTGGAGAAGCCGAAGGTCGTCACCCGTTCCGCGGCCGGCACCCGGGACGTCCCGGACGGCCCCGGCGCCGCCGGCGGCACCGTCAAGGGCGATCTGTACGGCCGTATCGCCGTCTCGCTGACCGTCCTCGCCTTCCTGGTCGAGGCGTCGGGCGTGGTCACCCGGGCGCTCTCCGTGCAGCGGGCCCCCTGGGGCAACATGTACGAGTTCTCCACCACCTTCTCGACGGTGGCGGTCGGCGCGTACCTCGGCTTCCTCGTCGCCAGGAAGAACGTGCGCTGGCTCGGCCTGCCGCTGGTCACCACGGTCCTGCTCGACCTGGGCATGGCCACCACCTGGCTGAAGACCCCCAGTGACCAGCTGGTCCCCGCGCTCGACTCGTACTGGCTGTGGATCCACGTCTCCACCGCGATCTTCTGCGGCGCGGTCTTCTACCTGGGGGCCACCGCCACCCTGCTGTACCTCTTCCGCGACTCGTACGAGAACAAGCTCGCCACCGGCGGGAACCCGGGCGCCTTCGCCCGCTCCGTCATGGAACGGCTGCCCTCGGCGGCCTCGCTCGACAAGTTCTCGTACCGGATCAACGCGGCGGTCTTCCCGCTCTGGACCTTCACGATCATCGCGGGTGCGATCTGGGCCGGCGACGCGTGGGGCCGCTACTGGGGCTGGGACGCCAAGGAGGTCTGGTCCTTCATCACCTGGGTCGGTTACGCCGCGTACCTGCACGCGCGCGCGACGGCCGGCTGGAAGGGGCGGAAGGCCGCGTACATCGCGCTCATCGCCTTCGCCTGCTTCCTGTTCAACTACTACGGCGTGAACATCTTCGTGAACAGCAAGCACTCGTACGCGGGCGTCTGAGCGGAGCCGGCTGGCACCGGGCCTGCCCCTGGGTGACGCTTGAGGTATGAGCGAGATACCCCGGGGCAGGTGCGAGACCCGCGACGGGGACGCGCAGCTGCTGCGGTTCGCCGTGGAGCTGCCCCATCCGCCGGCCGAGGTCTGGGAGGCCGTCGCCACCCCCGAGGGCCTGGCGGGCTGGCTCTGCGCGGCGGACCCGCTGGAACCCCGGCTCGACGGCCGGGTCACCCTCCGCTGGCTGAACAGTGACACCGAGGTGTCGGGGCGGGTGACCGCCTGGGACCCCGAGTACGTGGCCGAGTACACGGTCGATCCGACGCACGGACGCATCCGGTTCCATCTGGAACCGGGGGCGCCCGGGGGCGGCGGGTCGACCGTGCTGCGTTTCACGAACGAACTGCGGGCGGACCGGGAGTACCGGCTGGACTGCCTCGCGGGGTGGCACGAGCACTTCGAGCGGCTCGCCGCCGCGCTGGACGGGCGTCCGTCCGACTGGGCCGCCTGGTCGCCCGAGCGGTGGCAGCACCTGCGTGCCCTGTACGAGCGGGACGAGGCGACCTGGCCCAAGTGGGTTCCGTAGGCGCCGCTACCCCCGCTTCGGCGGCAGGCAGGAGGCCGACGGAGGCCTGCCCTCCGGCCAGGCGATCTGGACGAAGCGCTGGGTGCCGTCCTGGGCCAGCTCCACGATCGGGACCGCCTTGTTGTACGGGTTCCCGTAGTTGTCCAGGCAGATCCAGCCGCTCGCGCCCTGCACCCGCAGCGAGCCCTTGACCTGCGGCCACTGGGTGACCACGTCGGCGAGTTCCGGGTACTGCGAGCCCTGCGGGGTCGCCTGCCGGATCGCGTGCACCGCCGTCGCCATCGCGTCGTACGCGACGATCGCCTGGCCGTCCGCGAGCGGCACCGGCTCCTTCGCGGCGCGGGCGATGTCCGTCACGAAGGTCGAGTACGCCACCACCGAACCGCCCGTCGCCGGGACCTTCCGTCCCGTCCCCGGCTTCCACGCGTCCGGGTGGGCGAGCGCCGCGTACCGCACGGTCAGCTTCGCCTTCAGGGCGTTCCGGTCGAGCTTCTTGTCCGCGCCCAGGTACGAGCCCTCGTCGCCGGTCAGGATGGTGAAGGCGCGGTCGAGGCAGCCGCGCGAGCCGAGCGCGTTGATGAACTGGCGCAGCTGGGTGTGGCGGCCCGCGAAGAAGACCGTCTCGGCGCGGGTGTCGCAGATCAGATGGGTGATCTGGCGGAAGGTGTTGGCGGTGGTGCCCTCGTCGGTGGGGTCGGCCGGCGAGGTGAAGAGCTGCGGCTCGTAGGGCGCTCCCTTGAGGGAGGCGGCGAAGGCGGACTTGAGGGTGTCGGTGTAGTGGTCGCCGCTGCGGGTGTCCTGGACGAGGAGGGCCTTGGCGGCGTCGACGCGGCCGAAGTTCGCGAGGGCCTTGGCCTCGTCGTTGTTGGTGGGGGAGACGCGGGCGAGGCCGGGGTAGCGGTTGTGTCCGGGGCCCGGGCCGTTGGCGATGTCGTCGGCGGTGATGGTGGTGCCGACGACGGCGATCCCGGCGCCGGTGAGGGCGGTCACCGACTCGCGTACCTCGGTGGAGGAGGTGGCGACTCCGGAGACGGCCCGCAGCCGGTCGGGGGCGCCGGTCATGGCGATCAGCCGGTCGACGGTGCCGCGCCAGTGGGCGTTGCCCTTGCCGGTGTTGGCGAGGACGAGGCGGATCTTCGGGGTCTCGCTGTTGGACTCGTGGTTGGCCCGGTACTGGTAGGCGTAGGCGCCCTGGACCTCGTGCAGCACCTTGTCCCGCATGCCGCTGTCGGTGGAGGTCAGCGGCAGGAGGACGGCGACGGTGGCGTACTCGCCGGGTTCGAGCGCGGCGTTCTCGGCGCCGATGGCGCGGGCGACCTCGGCGAGTTCGGGTATGCCGAAGGCGTGGCCGTCGCCGTTGACGCCGAC
This sequence comes from Streptomyces sp. NPDC088707, assembly GCF_044752725.1. Classification (NCBI taxonomy): domain Bacteria; kingdom Bacillati; phylum Actinomycetota; class Actinomycetes; order Kitasatosporales; family Streptomycetaceae; genus Streptomyces; species Streptomyces sp. NPDC088707. The sequence goes on from NZ_JBIVLV010000010.1 coordinate 51,081, forward strand.
GCATTCGCCGCTGCCCTCCGGTCTCTCGACCCCCGCGGCGCAGGAACGGTCCTCCGGGGTGGTGAGCCGGGCGATCGCGTACCCGCCGAGGCCGAGGACGGCGGCGGCGGTGACGACGGACGCGACGAGCTTCTGGCGGGGGGTGCGGAGGCGGCGCCGCAGCCGGTCGAGCGGTCGGCCGGTGCGCGGGGCGGTCGGGCGGTCGGGCATGGCGTCAGACTCCGTCCTCGCGGCCCGGCGGCAGCGACAGCTCCCGCCAGGCACGGATGTCGCGCGGCCAGTGGGTGGCCGCGTCCCAGAGCGAACCGCTGCCCGTCAGATGACGGCCGGAGAGCCGGCGCAGTTCGTGCGCGAGGCGGTCGGCCACCTCGTCGTCGGGCAGTGCGAGCGGATCGGTCAGCAGCCATACGGCGTGCAGCAGTCGCCGTACGGACAGGTGGAGTTCGGTGGTGTCGTGGTCGAGTCCGGGAGGGATGCCGTCGGTCGTGTCTCTCGTCCCTTCCGGTGGCCGCAGGCCGAGGGCGATCGCCCGGCGCGGGTCCGGCCCGGTCCTGCCGTGCTCGCGGGGGTACGGGGCGGAGCAGATGAACCGCAGTCGCCCCAGCCAGCCGAGGACGTCCCGCTCGGGGAAGGTGAGCCGCAGCCGGGTGACGGCCTCCTCGGTGCGGCCGAGGGCCAGGTCGTGATGGAGGCGGTACGGGCCGGGCTCGGGGCCGTAGTGCCGGTGCAGGGTCTCGTGGACGGCGTGCCAGGCCGCGTACCGGGGATGGTCGCCGTCCTCGAAGCGGAGGCGGTGCAGGAGCAGGGCGCGCAGCAGCGGGTCGGCGACGAAGTGGCCCGAGCCCGGTTCGGAGGCGGCCCAGTCCTCGGAGCGCAGCTGGTCGCGGACGCGCAGCGCCACGTCCCCGTCCAGGGACTCGCCCTGGAGCCGGGCGTGGGCGAGCATCCGGGCGGACTCCTCGTCGTGGGCGGCGGCGAGCACGGCGTACGGGCCGGGCCGCCGCACCGGGAGGAGTTCGGCGAGGAGGGTGGGGGCGACGGGCACCGGCGGGGCGTCCTCGCGGAGTTCCACGGTCAGGTCGAGCAGCCCGCCCGGGGTGAGTCCGGCCCGCAGATGCGCCGGGGCCTCTCCGGCGGCCCGGCCGAGGAGGGCGACGCCGAGCGGGCGGCCGCCGGTCAACCGGTGCACGGCGCGGGCGAGTTCGGTGGGCGTCCGGCCGACTGGGTCGTGGCGGTCGAAGGCGGAGCGGGTCTGTGCGGGGGAGAGCGGTGTGAGCTCCACGGCGAGGATGCCGGAGCCGACGCGGGCGTCGCGCGGGCTGGGCGCCCGGTGCGCGGTCTCCGGCAGCCGGGTCCTGGTGGCGTTGCGCAGTCCCTCGTGGTCCCGGACCCGGGAGGTGGCGAGGACGACGACCCGGTCGCGGCGGCCCTCGGCGCGGGCGCGGAGGATCGGTTCGACGAGCTGGCGGCCGAGCGGTTCGTGGGCGTTGTCGAGGAGGACCAGCGGGCGGCCGATCCGGCCGCCGCGCCGGATCCCCACGTACGGGTGGAGGAGGTCCTCGGTCAGCGCGCCGACGAGAAATCCCTCGGCCTCGGCGCGGCGCCGGCCGCCCTGCTCGAAGTCGATCGCGAGCTGCTGGAGCCCCGCCTTGCCGCGTCCGCCGGCGTTGCGATAGGTGCCGTACCAGCTCTCCGAGGTGCGCTGGAGGCGGCCGAACACCTCCTCCAGGACGGTCTCCACGGTCGCCTCGGCGAGCAGCCCGGCGAGCGGGACGGTGGCCTCGGCGAACGTGGCGGCCAGCTTGGCCAGCACCTTGCCGACCCAGTGGGTGGCCGCGCCCCTGGTCGGGTCGACGGTCGCGAGCAGCGGCCCGAGCCGCTGGAGGTCGCGGCGGGCGCGCTCGTCGTCCTCCTGCGACCAGCCGAGCGAGGCGACCGCGACGAGCCCGAGCGACACCCGGGGGAACTTCACCGGCCGTGCGCCGAGCACCTTCGGCGACAGCTGTACGGCGAGCTCGGCGAGGGCCCCGGTGAGCGGGGTCCAGCCGGGCCCGTGGTCGGCGGGCGGCTCGATGTGGGCGCAGTCGAGGAGCGCCAGCGGCGTGTACCCCTTGTAGCGGTTGCGGACCTCCTTGAGCAGGGCCGTCTTGCCCGTACCGCGTCCGCCGGTGAAGACGGTGACCGGCGGATCGTCACCGTGCTCGAACGGCACCCGTGAGGCGCCGTGCTTCGTGAGGCCGCTGAGGCGCGCGACCAGTCCGGCATCGTGCAAGGCCGCCTCGCGGCCGTACAGCTCCCTGTCCACGACCTGCCACCCCCGTCACAGTCAACTCAAGGATATCGACGGTGTGTTGGGAAAGCGGTCGGCTTTTCGAGTCTGTTCCGCACCTGTTGTCAGTCCGTGGCGATCGCGTCGAGCTGGGCCCGCAGGTATCCGTGCGACTCGATGCCGTGGATCGTCGTCCCGGGCGTGCACTCGTAGAAGTACACGAGCGACATCAGCTCCTCCGTGGGGACGTCGGCCGGCGGCGGCAGCACCCGGTGGCGTCCCGAACGCCAGCGGCCACCGGTCCAACCGGCCATCAGATCACCGATGTTGACGGTGAAGGCGGCCGGGTCGTACGGGGCGTCCTGCCAGCCGCCCGCGTCGGTGAAGACCTGCAGGCCGCCCTTGCCGGCCTCCCGGTCCAGGACGGTGACCGTGCCGAAGTCCGTGTGCGGGCCGATCCGGAACTGGCCCGGCTCCGGCTCGCCCGTCCGCTCCCGTCCCGGGTACCAGTTGATGTTGAAGCCGAAGGTGGGGTGCCCGGTGTGCCGGGTGAAGAAGTCCCGCTCCTCGCCGAGGGCCGTGCCGAGCAGGTCCAGGACCCGGTCCGAGAGCGTCTTCATCTGCGCCAGATACGTCTCCACCAGCGGTCTCAGCTCGGGGATCTCGGCGGGCCAGGTGTTCGGCAGGAACCATTCGGCGTCCACGGCCGGGTCGCCGGTCGGTTCGTCCGCCGCGAAGGACAGCGACTCCTTCAGGTCGGGCGGCGTCGCCGTGCCCTCCGCGTACCCGTTGGCCTCCGCGCCGGGCCCCAGCCAGCCCCGGCCGCCGACCCGCACGGCGTACGGCTCCTTCGCGGCGGGCGGGAGGTGGAAGAAGCGGCGGGCGGCCGCGCGGATGGCGGCCCGCAGCCCGGGGTCCACCCCGTGCCCGGTCACCAGCAGGAAGCCGGCCTCGCGCAGGGCGCGGTCGACGGCGGGCAGCTGCGGGGCCGCGGCGCGGGTCAGATCGATCGTGGGGAGGCCCGCCGTGCCACCCGCTGCACGGGTCGCGTCACTCATCGCCGATGTCCTCGTTCCAGAGCGCCGGCTGCGCGGCGATGAACTCCCGCATCAGCGCGGTGCATTCGGGGTCGTCGAGCACGAGGACCTCGACCCCGTGCTCCGCCAGCCAGTCGTGCCCGCCGTGGAAGGTCTCCGCCTCCCCGACGACCACCCGCGAGATCCCGAACTGCCGCACCAGACCGGAGCAGTACCAGCAGGGCGAGAGGGTCGTCACCATCGTCGTGCCCCGGTACGAGCGCTGCCGGCCTGCCGCGCGGAAGGCGGCGGTCTCCGCGTGCGTGGACGGGTCGCCGTCCTGCACGCGGCGGTTGCGGCCGCGCCCGAGCAGCGCGCCGTCCGCCCCGTACAGTGCGGCGCCGATGGGGATCCCGCCCTCTTCCCGTCCGGCGCGGGCCTCGGCGAGGGCGGTTGCGAGCCAGCGGGTTGCCTGTTCCTCGTCCATGGACGGGACTCTTCCCCGGCGAGGCGTCGAACTCACTCCGGGGACTGGCGGGTCACTCCGCCGGGGAGTCACTCTCCCCGGCCGCGGGTGTGACGTAGGAGCCCTTGCCCGGAACCGTGTAGATCAGCCCGCGCTCGCGGAGCTCACGCATGGCCCGGCGGCCCGTCAGCACGGCGATGCCGTACTCCTCGGCGAGGCGGCCGGGCGTGGGGATCACGCGGTCAGGCGCGTACTCCCCGGTGGCGATCTTCGCGGCGATCACATCGGCCAGCTGCATGTACAGCGGGCGTCCCGACTGCGGATCAAGGGTCATGGTCCAACGCTAGATAGTCATACAAAGGCACGTTTGGGTGGCTCTAGCTACATCGTGATGCATCACGGTGCATCACGCACTACGGTGAGCGTGAAACAAGGACCCCGGCGACCGTCCTACCGGCCCCGGGGCATGGCCACCAACTACCAACGGAGTTGATGACGTGCGGAACCCTATCGCGCGCGTACTGGGACGGGTCTGGATCCCGCTCCTCCTCTGGCTTCTCATGCTGACCCTGCCGCCCACCGGCAGGCACCGCACCCGCCCACCGGGCCCCCGCCACCGCATCCCGACCCGTCGAGCGGCGCAGCGCGGCCGACGGCGGGCGCTGTGGCTCGCGACGGTCGGGGTCGACGTCGATCGCCGTAACATCCACGCCGGGAGCGCCCGATGAGCCGCTGCGGGGCGCGGCGCTCGGTGTTCGCAGTCGCGGACGTGGTGCGGGCGGTGTGGGGTGGTTCGGTCTGTGTGCTCACGGTGGGGCACGACGGCCACCACCGCGACCGGGCCGGTGACGGCTGGTGGGTGACGCCGGAGATCGCCGACGCCGTGAGTCTGTCGCTGCTGACCCACGCGCTCGGGGCCGTGCCCGAGCCGCCGGAGTTCACCTCACCGCGCTGCGTCGTCGGCCGCCACGACCGCTGCCGGGACCACGTGCCCCGCGACAGCGGCGTGCAGGGGGTCCGCCATCTCGTGTGCGCGTGCCCCTGCCATCCGGCGCCGCCTACGGCGCCCTGACGCCCCAGACGGGCAGGGTTCCGGTGCGCCTGCCGGCCGGGGGCGGGATCACTCCGGCCGTCACCTCCGTGAACCCTGCCCCTCCGGGGCGTCCCGCATCAGGTGGTCGCTTCGTCCGGAGGTACGTGGCGGAGCCGTCCGCGCTCGTCCGGCACCAGGGTGAATCCGGCCGCCTGCAGGAAGGCCGCGTTCGTGCGGGCCACCCGTCGGCTCCACAGGTGCATGGGCACCAGGAGGACGACGACCCCCGCCCAGACGGCACTGGCGATCGTGAGGACGGAGTCCCGTCCGTCACCGAACTCCATCCCGACGTCCAGGGCGGCGAGGACGAGGGACACGCCGATCATCCAGAGGAGCTGCTTCAGGGAGTACCTCCGGTTCAGGTCGGACAGCATCCTGGCCTTGAGGAGCGCGAGCGCCGCGGGGTCGGGCACCGGCAGCGGTCCTTTCTCGGCCGCCCGCGGGTATCTGTCCCGGTTCTCCGCGGCCAGCTCCCGCGCCCGCGGCCGGGAGTCCGGCACGAGGTACAGGGTGAAGCCCTGCTCCCCCTGTCGCAGGTCCGTGTACGCGTAGCCGAACTGCTCGGCGAGGAAGGCGAGTCGGGTGAGCCCTCTGAAGGAGATCATGCTCGCGTAGAACTCGACGGGCCCCCCGTCCGCCAGCCGCCGCAGCATCTTCCGCTCGCGTCTTCTGCCCACTGTCCGCCCCCTGAGTCCGGATCTTCTTCCTGTGTACACGCGAGAACGCGTGTGCGAGGTTTCGTCGGGGCGATCACCGTCTCCGCCGGGGCCGGTCGGCCGCCTCGCGGTGGCGTGCCGGACCCTCCGCCGATCGGCTGAGGGCCGGGGCCCCACCGGCCCGGCGCCCGGAGGCGGGACGGTCCGTGGCCTTAGCCTGCGGGGTGCTCCGCCGATCGGCGGGGTGTTCCGCCGCTCTACCGAGAGGTCCTCCATGCGTTCCCTGCTTGCCGCCCTCGCCACCGGTGCCCTCGTCCTCGGCGCCGCCGGCGCCGCCAGCGCCGACGTGTACGTCGAATACGAGCCGGAGACCTCGCACACCGTCGTCTTCGGCGACTGGCTCCAGTTCGCGCACGACGACGTCTTCAACGCCGGTCACGACAACACCGTCGGCTCCGACAACTGAGCCTCCGCCGGGCCGTCGCCCGCCGCGCGCGCGGCGGCGGTCCGGGACCCCCATCGGCTCCGCCGATCGCCCCCATCGGCAGCTCCCCCCACTGGCTCGTGGACCCGGATCCCGGCCGCTCGTAGCGTCATCGTCATGAGAAACGAGACCAGGGGAACCATCGAACTCACCCTCGCCATGGTGCTCTCCGGCACCCTCGGCATCTTCGTCGTGGAGTCGGGGGCGTCCCCCTTCAACGTGGTGTTCTTCCGGTGCCTCTTCGGGGCCGCCGCCCTCGGCGCGTACAGCCTGGTCCGCGGTTACTTCACCGGCCACGGCCTCACCCCGGGGAAGTTCGGACTCGCCGCGCTCGGCGGGGTGTTCATCGTCTTCAACTGGGTGCTGCTCTTCGAGGCGTACGAGGCCACCTCGATCTCGTTCGCCACCGTCGTCTACCACACGCAGCCGTTCTTCCTGGTGGTGTTCGGCGCCGTGCTGTTCCGGGAGCGGATCACCGCCGCGAAGTTCGGCTGGCTCGCCGTCGCGTTCGCCGGGCTCGTGCTCGTCTCCGGGATACGGCCCGGCGACACCGCCTCCCTCAAGGGCCTCGGGCTCGCGCTCGGCGCCGCCGTCCTCTACGCCCTGTCGACGATCGTCACCAAGCGGATCACCGGCGTACGGCCGCACCTGATCGCCCTCGTCCAGGTCCTGGTCGGCATCCCGCTGCTGCTCCCCTTCGCCGACTTCGGCGCCGCGTCGGAGCTCGGCGTCGGCTGGGGCTGGCTCGTCGGGCTCGGGATCATCCACACCGGGCTGATGTACGTCCTCATGTACGCCGCGTACACCAAGCTGCCCACCGCCAAGATCGCCGTGCTGGCCTTCACCTACCCCGCCGTCGCCATGGGCGCCGACTGGGTGGCGTACGGGCATCACATCGGGCTGGTGCAGGCCCTCGGCGTGCCGCTGATCGTCCTCGCGGGCCTCAAGGTCACCCTCGCTGCTCGGACACCAGTCGCCGCGCCTGCTCCACGAACAGACGGACGTGCGCCGGAAGCCGCTTCCCCCGTCGCCACGCGAGCTGGGTGAAGAGGGTGAACGGCGCCTCCCAGGCCAGCGGGACCAGGGTTCCGTTCGACAGTTCCGCCGCGACGGCCACCCGGGGCAGCAGCGCCACTCCGAGGCCCGCGGCCACCCCGCGCTTGGTCGCCTCGATCGTGCCGAACTCCATGAACGGCGGTGCCCACTCCCGCAGCTCCGCCTCGAAGAGGTCGCGGTACGGGCAGCCCGGCTCGGTGCCCACCAGCTGCGCCCCGGCCAGATCCGCTGCGGTCAGCCCCGTACGCCCCACCAGGGGATGGCCGGGACCCGCCACCAGGACCAGGGGCTCGGGCGCGAGGACCTCCGACTCCAGGCCCTCGTGCTCGGTGTCGGGCTCCATCAGGAAGCCCACGTCGTACGTGCCCTGCCGCAGCGCCTGCCGGGTCTCGTCGCCGAGGGTGGGCCGCAGGGTGAGGCGTACACCCGGGTAGCGGTGGTGGAAGTACTCCAGGAGCGGCGGCAGCCGGTAGGAGGTGAGGGACTCCATGGTGCCGATGGCGATCGTCCCGGCCGGTTCGGCCGCGACGGCGACGGCGGTACGGGCCTCCTCGGCCAGCTCGCCCATGCGGCGGGCGTACGGCAGGAGCCGCTCCCCGGCCTCGGTCAGCCGGATGCGGCTGCCGAGCCGCTCGAAGAGCTCCACGCCGAGCGAGGACTCCAGGGACCGGATCTGACCGGTGACGCTGGACTGCGCGTAACCGAGTTCGGCGGCGGCCCGGGTGAAGGAGAGGACGGTGGCGACCTTCTCGAAGGTGGCCAGGAGCCGGAGCTCCATCAGCTCTCGGTGTCCTCGCCGCGCTCGCGCCGCCTCAGTTCCTCCTCGCGGCGGCGGAGGTCCGCCTCCCGGGCCCTGAGGTCCTCGTCGTCCGCGCGCCCGGTGTGCCCCTCGTCCGGCCGTCCGGTCTTCCCCTCGTCCTTGAGGGACTTCAGGAATTCGGGGTTGTCGTCGGGGGCGACCCAGCCGCCCGCGCCGCCCCGGGTCCGCGGCCGCCGGTCCTTGCCCGCGACGATCCAGCCGATCGCGCCGACCACGGAGAACAGCAGGACGACGATGGCCCAGACCGGCTTCGGAAGGTGCTTGACCTCTTCTTCCGGGGTGTTCAGGCAGTCGATGAAGGCGTAGATCATCAGCGCCAGCGGGATGATGAACAGCAGCGCCCTGAGCATGTGGGACAGCCCCCTGGAAGCAGAGAAGGGGCTCGTTTCGACCGCCCCGGTGACAGATCCAGCGTAGCCCGTGGCGGATACTGGCCCCTATGGCTTACGACGATCTCCGCTCGCTGCTCAGGGCCCTCGAGCGCGAAGGCGACCTCAAGCGCATCAAGGCCGAAGTCGACCCGTACCTGGAGGTCGGGGAGATCGTCGACCGGGTGAACAAGGCGGGGGGACCGGCGCTTCTCTTCGAGAACGTCAAGGGCTCCTCGATGCCGCTCGCGATGAACGTCTTCGGGACCGACCGCCGACTCCTCAAGGCCCTCGGCCTGAAGTCGTACGGCGAGATCAGCGAGAAGATCGGCGGGCTGCTCAAGCCCGAGCTCCCGCAGGGTTTCGTCGGCGTCCGCGAGGCCTTCGGCAAGCTCGGCTCGATGGTCCACGTGCCGCCGAAGAAGGTGAAGTCGGACGCCGCGCCCGTGCAGGAGGTCGTGCTCACCGGGGACGACGTCGACCTCGACCTCCTTCCCGCGCTCTTCACCTGGCCCAAGGACGGCGGCTCCTTCTTCAACCTGGGCCTCACGCACACGAAGCACCCGGAGACCGGGGTCCGGAACCTCGGGCTCTACCGGCTCCAGCGGCACGACAAGCGCACCATCGGCATGCACTGGCAGATCCACAAGGACAGCCGCAACCACTACGCGGTCGCGGCGGCGAAGGGTGAGCGGCTGCCGGTCGCGATCGCCTTCGGCTGCCCGCCCGCCGTCACGTACGCCTCCACCGCCCCGCTGCCCGGCGACATCGACGAGTACCTCTTCGCCGGCTTCGTGCAGGGCAAGCGGATCGAGATGGTCGACTGCAAGACCGTCCCGCTCCAGGTCCCGGCGCAGGCCGAGGTCGTCGTCGAGGGCTGGCTGGAGCCGGGCGAGATGCTGCCGGAGGGGCCCTTCGGCGACCACACCGGTTTCTACACGCCGCAGGAGCCCTTCCCCGCGCTGAAGATCGACTGCATCACGATGCGGAAGCGTCCGCTGCTCCAGTCGATCGTCGTCGGCCGGCCGCCGACCGAGGACGGACCGCTCGGCCGCGCGACGGAGCGTTTCTTCCTGCCGCTCCTCAAGATCATCGTGCCGGACATCGTCGACTACCACCTGCCGGAGTCGGGCGGCTTCCACAACTGCGCGATCGTCTCGATCGACAAGAAGTACCCGAAGCACGCGCAGAAGGTCATGCACGCCATCTGGGGCGCGCACATGATGTCGCTGACCAAGCTGATCATCGTGGTCGACAAGGACTGCGACGTCCACGACCTGCACGAGGTGTCCTGGCGGGCCCTCGGCAACACCGACTACTCCCGTGACCTCACGGTCGTCGAGGGGCCGGTCGACCACCTCGACCACGCCTCCTACCAGCAGTTCTGGGGCGGCAAGGCGGGCATCGACGCCACGAAGAAGCTGCCCGAGGAGGGCTACACCCGCGACGGCGGCTGGCCGGACATGGTCGAGTCGGACCCGGCGACGGCCGCTCTCGTGGACCGCCGCTGGAAGGAGTACGGGCTGTGACCACGGCCGCCGTGCCCGGCGCCCAGCCGGGGCGTACGAAGGCGTTCCTGCGCCTCGTGATGATCGAGCACTCGGTGTTCGCGCTGCCCTTCGCGTACACCGCCGCGCTCACCGCGATGTACCAGGTGGACAAGGAGATCCACTGGTGGACGCTGTTCCTCGTCACCGTCTGCATGGTCGGGCTGCGGACCTTCGCCATGGCCTGCAACCGGATCATCGACCGCGAGATCGACGCCCGTAATCCGCGCACCGCCAACCGCGAGCTGGTGACCGGTGCCGTGTCCGTGCGCTCGGCGTGGACCGGGGCCGGGATCGCGGTCGTCGTCTTCCTCGGCGCCGCCGCCCTGCTCAACCCGCTCTGCCTGGCCCTCGCACCGCTCGCCGTGATCCCGATGGTCGTCTATCCGTACGGCAAGCGGTTCACCAACTTCCCGCACGCCATCCTGGGCCTCGCCCAGGCCATCGGACCCATCGGCGCCTGGCTCGCGGTGACCGGCGAGTGGTCCTGGGACGCGGTCGTCCTCGGCCTCGCGGTGGGCGTGTGGATCGGCGGCTTCGACCTGATCTTCGCCTGCCAGGACGTGCAGGCGGACCGGGCCCACGGCGTCATGTCCGTACCGGCGCGTTTCGGGATCCCGGCCGCGCTGTGGGGCGCCCGCGCCTCTGCGGTCGTCACCACGGGCCTGCTCGTCTGGTACGCCCTCGCGACCGACGCCGGTGTCTTCTTCTGGGCCGGCCTCGTGATCGTGGCGGCCGCCTTCTGCTACGAGCACTCGATCGTGAAGCCGCACGACCTGTCACGTCTGAACCGGGCGTTCTTCACGGTGAACGGCTTCATCGGCATGGCGCTGTTCGTGTGCGCCCTCCTCGACCTGCTGGTCCGCGGGCTCACCCCGTGACCCTGGCCCGGGGCGCAGCGGTGAGCCGCGCCCGGGCCTGGCTTTTCCCGGCCGGATAGGCTCTCTGTCGTGGAGTCGCAGGAGATGAAGAGTCGTCGGCCCTGGGTGGTGGGGGTTTCCGGGGCGTCGGGTACGCCGTACGCCGCCGCCGTACTGAGGGGTCTCCTCGCCGCCGGGGAGAGCGTCGACCTGGTCGTGTCGCGGGCCTCGCGGCTCACGCTGCTCGACGAGACGGGCATCTCCTTCCGCGACGCGCACTGGCGCGAGGACCTGGCGGCCTGGCTGGCGCGGGGCGCGGACGGGAAGCCGGACGCCTTCGACGTGTCGGGCGCCCTCGACGACGTGCGGTACTGGGCGGCCGGGGATCTGGCCGCGGGGCCGTCCTCGGGGTCGTATCCGGCGAAGGGGATGCTGGTCGTGCCGGCCTCGACCGCGGCGGTGGCGGGAGTGGCACTGGGGCTTTCGAAGGACCTGCTGCAGCGGACCGCGAGCGTGACGCTGAAGGAGCGGCGGCCGCTGGTCGTCGCCGTGCGGGAGACCCCGCTGAACGGACAGACGCTCAAGCACATGGTGGCGCTGGACGAGGCGGGAGCCGTGGTGCTGCCCGCCTCTCCGGCGTTCTACGCGGGGGCGACGCACATCCAGGATCTGGTGGACTTCGTCGCCGGGCGGGTGCTCGACGCGGCAGGGGTGCCGCACCGGCTGTACCGCCGGTGGGAGGGAGAGCTCGGTGGAGCGACCCCCCGGTCTGATTAGCGCTTCTTGGCGTGCTTCTTCTCGGCACGCTTCGACGCGGCGGTCGGCTGGTGGGCACGCGAGCGGTTGGCCAGGTCCTGCAGCTCGCGCATGCGTGCGTAGGCCATCTCGATCGTGTACACGGTGAACACCACTCCTGAAAGATCGTCTTTGATCAGTTGAAAGATTCACAGGGCGTCTCCCCTGTGTACCTTAGATTCTATACCTAAACTCGCGGTATCGCTGGACAATGGAAGGCTTCATACCTATGGACGCCGTGGACAGGCAGCTCATCCAGGCTCTGCGCGAGAACGGTCGTGCCTCGTACGCCGAGCTCGGCCGGCTCGTCGGGCTCTCCGGCCCCTCTGTCACCGACCGCATCAACCGCCTTGAGGCGGCCGGAGTCATCACCGGCTACCGCGCCACCGTCGACGCCGCCTCGCTCGGCCTCGGCGTCACGGCCCTCATCGGCATCTCCCTCTCCGACGCCGCCGACCACGAGGACGTGGCCCGCCGGCTGAAGGACCTCGCCGAGATCGAGGACTGCTGGTTCATCGCCGGCGACGACTCGTTCATGCTCAAGGTGCGCGTCAGCGACGTCGACGGCCTGGAGAAGACCATCCGCCGCCTCAGCGGCACCAAGGGCGTCTCCCGCACCCGTACGACGATCGTGCTCTCCACGAAGTGGGAGAACCGGGTCGGGGAGCTGCCCGAAGAGGGCTGAGAGTACGGTTGGCACGGCGTAATTCGGAGAAAAGGGAGGCGGCCGTACATGGATGTGGGCCTCAAGCGCGAACTTGAGCAGAAGGTCCGGGACGGTGAGCGGCTGAGCCGCGAGGACGGCATCGCCCTGTACGAGTCCGACGACCTCGCCTGGCTCGGCGGTCTGGCCCACGAGGTCCGGACCCGCAAGAACGGCGACGTGGTCCATTTCAATGTCAACCGGCATCTGAACATGACCAACGTCTGCACCGCCTCCTGCGCCTACTGCTCGTTCCAGCGCAAGCCGGGCGAGAAGGACGCGTACACCATGCGCATCGAGGAGGCCGTGCGCCTCGCGAAGGCGATGGAGAACGAGAACCTCACCGAGCTGCACATCGTCAACGGGCTGCACCCCAACCTGCCCTGGCGGTACTACCCGCGCTCCCTCTCCGAGCTCAAGAAGGCCCTGCCGAACGTCTCGCTCAAGGCCTTCACCGCCACCGAGATCCACCACTTCGAGACCATCTCGGGCATGTCCGCGTCCGACATCCTCGACGAGCTCATCGAGGCCGGTCTGGAGTCCCTGACCGGCGGCGGCGCCGAGATCTTCGACTGGGAGGTCCGGCAGCACATCGTGGACCACCGCACCCACTGGGAGGACTGGTCCCGGATCCACCGCCTCGCGCACGAGAAGGGGCTCAAGACCCCCAGCACCATGCTGTACGGGCACATCGAGGAGCCCCGTCACCGCGTGGACCACGTGCTGCGGCTGCGTGAGCTCCAGGACGAGACCGGCGGCTTCCAGGTCTTCATCCCGCTGCGCTACCAGCACGACTTCGTCGACATGCAGGACGGCAAGGTCCGCAACAAGCTCCAGGCGCGCACCACCATGGCGACCGGCGCCGAGGCCCTGAAGACCTTCGCGGTCTCCCGGCTCCTCTTCGACAACGTGCCGCACGTCAAGGTCTTCTGGGTCATGCACGGCGTCCAGACGGCGCAGCTCGCGCTGCAGCACGGCGCCGACGACATGGACGGCTCGGTCGTCGAGTACAAGATCACGCACGACGCCGACAACTACGGCACGCCGAACAAGCTGGGCCGCGAGGACCTCCTGGAGCTGATCCGGGACGCCGGCTTCCGCCCGGTCGAGCGGAACACCCGGTACGAGATCATCCGCGAGTACCCGGGGCCGGACGCGGAGCGGCGCGAGACGCCGCAGGCGATGCGGTTCTGAGTCCGCGGGCGAAGCGGTTCTGAGGACGGACGGACGAGGACGAAGGGCCGGTGGGTACTCCCACCGGCCCTTCTCTTGCCCTACTTCTGTTCCGCCGTGTGCTCCACCGGGATCCACAGCTCCGCCGCTGCCGTCTTCCAGTCCTCCGACGGGCGGAGGCTCATGATCTCGGGGCCCGGCCTGATCGCGTACGGGTTGGACGGGAACCACTGGGTGAAGACGTCCCGCCACAGGTACTGCACGGCCTCCGGCAGCGGGCCCTCGTTCGCGAAGACCGCCCAGGTGCCGGCCGGCACGTCGAGCACCTCGAACTCCGCCGGGACCCCGGCGTCGCTCACCACCCCGTGCCAGTAGTCGAGCTGGGCGCCCTCCTCCCGGCTGTCGGTGAGGTGCACGACCGCCGAGACGACCCCCCGGGGCTCCTGGTCCGAGAGCCGCGCGAGCCGCTCGATCGCCCCCTGGCCGAGGGACCTGATGTGCGCGGCGATCGCCGGGTTCTCCCCCTCGTGGACCAGGGGGACCCGGGCCTTCCGCCCGACGACCCGGAGGTCCTTCTTCTCCACGACCCTGTACCGCATGCTGCTGTTCCCTTCGACGACGAGCCGGAAGGACATCCGCGGCTGGGCGTTCAGCGCGGCCCCCGTGCGGCGGGCCTCGCCGGGGCCGACCCCGTGCACCGCGCGGAACGCGCGGGCGAAGGCCTCCCCGGAGCCGTAGCCGTGGCGCACCGCGATCTCCAGGAGCGTCCGGTCCCCGGCGAGCACCTCGGCACCCGCGACGGTGAGCCGCCGGCGCCGTACGTACTCCGACAGGGGCATGCCGGCGAGCGCCGAGAACATGCGCCGGAAGTGGTGCTCCGAGGTCGTCGCGATCCGTGCGAGTCCGGCCGCGTCGAGGTCGCCGCGGGACTCGGTGACGAGGTGCTCCTCGATGTGGTCGAGTGCCTGGTTGAGCCGCTCCAGCACGTGGTCCGTCCTTCCCTTTCCTTGTCCTCACCGTAGGAAGAGGTCAGGAGCCCGGACCCGACATCCTGTGCCCGGTCCGGTCGGGTCCGGTCGGGTCGTGTTCGGTCCGGTCGGGTCTCCGGTGCTCTCAGGTGAGCGGCAGCAGCATGATGATGTCGTCGCGGTCGTCCCCGGGGGCGACCCGGATCGCGTCGGGGACGCGGCCGACCTCCTTGTAGCCGCACTTGGCGTAGAAGCCGTCGACGCCGGTGCCGCCCCGGCAGGTCAGCCGGATCGCCTCGATGTCCTCGAAGCCTTCGGCGGTACGGGCGGTGTGCTCGACCGCCGCCATGAGGTCGCGGCCGTATCCCCTGCCCTGGTGCCGGGGGTCGACCATCACCGTGTAGAGCCACACCCAGTGCTTCATCAGGGGGTGGGTGTTGAAGGTGAAGAACGCGGTGGCGGCGACCGCGCCGGTCTCGTCGCGGCCGACGAGCAGCCGCGTACCGCCCTCGCTCATCGCGACGAGGTGCTTGAGCAGCGAGGGGCGGATCTCGACGGGGGTGACGGGCGGGACGAAGCCGACCGCGCCGCCGGCGTTGGAGACGTCGGCCCAGAGGGAGAGCACGCCGTCGCGCAGGGCGGGGTCGATCGCCGGATCCACCTCAAACGTAAGGGTCATGAAGTGAGCTTAGCCATTACTTGCGAGGTGCTCAAGAGAGACCTCCGGGGTGCTCGCGAGGCCCGGCCCCGGGGTGCCCCCGGGGTCGTGCTTCACTGGAGGGGCTCTTGTCCCGTATGGGATCTTGGGAACTTTTCGGAACGTCGGAACGGAAGAGTGGGCTGACATGCTCCGCTACACGCTGATGCGTCTCGGCATCTTCGCCGGATGCTTCCTCGCCCTGTGGGGTCTCGTCTACATCGAGGTGCTGCCGCGCGGCCTCGGCGACTCGAACCTGCTCTGGGTCCTCGTCCTCGCCATCGTCATCTCCGCCCCGCTGAGCTTCGTCCTGCTGCGGAAGGTGCGCGACGAGGCGAGCGCCGAGGTCGTGGCGAAGGTCGACCGCGCGAAGGGCCGACTGGCGGCGAACCGGTCCCAGGAGGACTAGTCCACTCCGCCCGCCGCCCGTAAGGGCTGCGTAAGCTTCCTCACAGATCATCCGCCCCGGGCGGGAGCTTCCAAGGCTCCCGCCTGGGGCGTTCTGCGTTTCGGAGGCGAAAGGCGGGCTCCACTACCTCAAAGAAGGGCTTTGAGGTTCTCAAAGTTCAAGTGTTAACGTGTTCGACATGACGACCGTTGTGCGCCCCTCCCATGCCGCGAGCACCCCGCTCGTGGCGCGCCTGCACGTCGATCTGTGCCGCTGTATGTCCGCGGTCTGTTGCCGCGGGGTCTGACCCGGCATCATGCAGCGGCCCGCGTGAAAGCGCGTGTGTGCCGCACCCCCGTCCCGTATTGCCCGATACGCACCTGTGGAGTGTGTCTGTGTCCGCGTCCGCGACCGCACCCGAGAAGCAGTCCCCCGCTTCCTCGCGCATACCGAAGATCCCCTTCTGGGCCCAGATCATCGCCGGTCTGGTCCTCGGTGCCCTGCTCGGCTGGATCGCCCGCAGCCAGGACGTCTCCTGGCTGAAGGAGACCCTCGGCCAGGTCGGCGACATCTTCGTCCAGCTCCTGAAGCTGGCCGTCGCCCCGCTCGTCTTCTTCGCGATCCTGGTCTCGATCACCAACCTGCGGAAGGTGAACAACGCCGCCAGGCTCGCCACCCGCACCCTGCTCTGGTTCATGATCACCTCGCTGATCGCGGTGGCCATCGGCCTCGCCATCGGCCTGATCACCAACCCGGGCGCCGGCACCGGCCTCACCCCCCAGGACGGCAAGCTGCCGAAGCGCGAGGGCTCCTGGATCGACTTCCTGACCGGCATCATCCCGACGGACGTCATCACGCCGTTCACCGAGCTGAACGTCCTTCAGATCGTCTTCATGGCCGCAGTCGCCGGCATCGCCGCCCTCAAGCTCGGCGACAGGGCCAAGCCGATCCTCACGCTCTCCGAGTCGGTCCTGGAACTCCTCCAGAAGGCCCTGTGGTGGGTCATCCGCCTCGCCCCGCTCGGCACCGTCGGCCTCATCGGCTTCGCCATCGCCGACTACGGCTGGGACCTGATCGGCAAGTACGCGACCTTCACCGCCGACGTCTACATCGGCTGCGCCCTGGTCATGTTCGGCGTCTACCCGCTGCTGCTCGCCACGGTCGCCAAGGTCAACCCGATCCAGTTCTACAAGGGCGCCTGGCCGGCCATCCAGCTGGCCTTCGTCTCCCGCTCCTCGGTCGGCACGATGCCGGTCACCCAGAAGGTCACCGAGCGCCTCGGCGTCCCGAAGGAGTACGCCTCCTTCGCCGTCCCGTTCGGCGCGACGACCAAGATGGACGGCTGCGCCGCGATCTACCCGGCGCTCGCCGCGATCTTCATCGCGCAGATCTTCGACGTGCAGCTCGGCATCGGTGACTACCTGCTGATCGCCTTCGTCTCGGTCATCGGCTCGGCGGCCACCGCCGGCCTGACGGGCGCGACGGTCATGCTGACCCTGACCCTCTCCACCCTGGGCCTCCCCCTGGAGGGCGTCGGCCTCCTGATGGCGATCGACCCGATCCTGGACATGATGCGCACGGCCACGAACGTGGCCGGTCAGGCGCTCGTCCCGGTGATCGTCTCGGCCCGCGAGAAGATCCTCGACCACACGGCGTACGGGAACGCCTCGGCGTCCCCGATCGACGACCTGGTCGAGACCCGCGAGACCCAGGAGAAGGTCGCGGTCGCGGCCTGACCCTCGTCGCACACACCCCTTCCGTGCCCCCTGCCCCCGTCGGGCAGGGGGCACGTAGGCTTTCCGCGGGGCAGCCGGTGGATCTTGGGAGCAGGGGTGGGCCGCCATGGCCGGTGGTGCTAGGGCGCGGCGGTTGCCGCGGGCCGTGCGGGAGCGGCAGATGGTGGACGCGGCCGTGCGGTGCTTCGCGCGGAACGGGTACCAGGCGGCTTCCATGGACGAGATCGCCGAGTCGGCCGGGGTGTCGAAGCCGCTCGTGTACCTCTATCTGCACTCCAAGGAGGAGCTCTTCACCGCGGTGATCCGGCGGGAGGCGCAGGCCCTGCTCGGGGTCGTGGCCGAGGCGCTCGTCGACCGGACCGCGCCGCCCGACGAGCGGTTGTGGGCCGGGCTGATGGCCTTCTTCACCTTCGCCGCCGACCATCCGGACTCCTGGACGGTGCTCAGCCGGCAGGCGCGGACGCACGGGGAGCCGTTCGCCGGGGAGGCGGCGCGGATGCGGGACGAGATCACGGCGTTCGTCGCGGGGCTGATCGGTGAGGCGGCGCGGGAG
Organism: Streptomyces sp. NPDC088707; assembly: GCF_044752725.1. Taxonomy (NCBI): domain Bacteria; kingdom Bacillati; phylum Actinomycetota; class Actinomycetes; order Kitasatosporales; family Streptomycetaceae; genus Streptomyces; species Streptomyces sp. NPDC088707. The sequence continues at coordinate 68,729 of NZ_JBIVLV010000010.1, forward strand.
GCGCCGGGCGGCGCCGGGATCACCGGGCGGGACGTCGACGCGCTCGCGCAGGCGCTGGTCGGGTCCGCCGAGTCGCTGGCGAGCTGGGCCAACGAGACTCCGGGGGTGACGGCGAAGGAGGCGGCGGCGACGCTGATGAACTTCGCGTGGTCGGGTCTGGGGAACCTCATGAAAAGCGAGCGCTGGTCTCCCCGTTGACGCTTACCTCGCAGTAAGGTTACCGGCTAGTTACGGCATGTGAGTGGCCAACACGCCCCCGCACGACCTCAGTTCATCGCGCAGACCGAGGAGCCGCACGTGTCCGTCGTCACCGCCCTGTCCGGGAGCGAACCGGTCGAGCCGCAGAAGACCCTGGTGGACGGGGTCGTCCGCGAGGTCTCCGTACCCGCACTCGTCCCCGCGATCCGCCGGGGCTCGCTCGCCGACCTGCCGTACGACAACGCCCGTCAGGACCCCGAGGCGGTGCTCTTCTCCCGCAAGGGGCCGGACGGCGGGTGGGCCGACGTCACCGCCTCCGCGTTCGCCGCCCAGGTCCACTCCGTCGCCAAGGGCCTCATCGCCCACGGCCTGCGGCCCGGTGACCGGCTCGCCCTCATGGCGCGGACCACCTACGAGTGGACGCTGCTCGACTTCGCCGCCTGGGCCGCCGGGCTCGTCACCGTCCCCGTCTACCCGACCTCCTCCGCGTTCCAGACCCGCTGGATCCTCCAGGACTCCGGCGCCGCCGCCTGTGTCGTCGAGGACCCGGCCCAGGCCCGGCTCGTCTCCGCCGAGCGGCGGCAGCTGCCCGGCCTCGCCCACCTCTGGGTCCTGGACGCCGGGGCCGTCGACCAGCTCCGTGCGGCGGGCGCCCGGGTCGCCGACGAGGCCGTCACCGCCCGGCGCGGACTCCTCACCCCGGAGACCCTCGCCACCCTCATCTACACCTCGGGCACCACCGGCCGCCCCAAGGGCTGCGCCCTCACCCACGCCAACTTCTTCGCCGAGGTCGACAACGCCGTCCGGCTCCTCCACCCGGTCTTCGTCTCCGAGCACAAGGACCCGGCCGCGACCCTGCTCTTCCTGCCGCTCTCCCATGTCTTCGGGCGGATGGTGGCCATCGGCTGCATGCGGGCCCGGGTCCGCGTCGGCCACGCCCCCTCGGTGGAGGGCCGGGAACTCCTCGACGATCTCGCCGGGTTCCGCCCCACCTTCCTCCTCGCCATCCCGTACGTCCTGGAGAAGGTCTTCAACTCCGCCCGGGCCACCGCCGAGCGCGGCGGCAAGGCCGCCTCCTTCGACCGCGCCGCCCGGATCGCCCGCCGGTACGGCCAGGAGGCCGCCCCCTCGCTCCCGCTGCGGGCCGCGCGGGCGCTCTACGACCCGCTCGTCTACCGGCGCATCCGGGCGGCGCTCGGCGGCCGGGTGAAGTACGTGATCTCCGGCGGCTCCCCGCTCGGCGCGCGGCTGGCCGAGTTCTTCGCCGGGGCGGGCGTGGAGGTCTTCGAGGGGTACGGCCTGACGGAGACCACGGCCGCGTCGACGGTGACCCCGCCCCGGCGGCCCCGCACCGGCACGGTCGGCTGGCCGCTGCCCGGTACCTCGGTCCGGATCGCCGGCGACGGCGAGGTCTGGCTCAAGGGCGGTCATGTCTTCGCCGGGTACTGGGACGCCCAGCGCGGGGCGGCCGTGCCGTACACCGACGACGGCTGGTTCCCCACCGGGGACCTGGGCTCCCTCGACGCCGACGGCTACCTGCGGATCACCGGCCGGAAGAAGGACATCCTCATCACCTCGGCGGGGAAGAACGTGGCCCCGGCCCCGCTGGAGGACTGGCTGCGCGCCCATCCGCTGGTCGCCCAGTGCGTGGTCCTCGGCGACAACCGTCCGTACGTCACGGCCCTGATCACCCTCGACCACGAGGGCCTGACGCACTGGCGGCGGATGCGGCACAAGGACCACCTGGCGCTCTGGGAGCTGGCCCGGGACGAGGAGCTGCTCGCCGCCCTCGGCCGTGCCGTGGACGATGCCAACCGGCTCGTCTCGCGGGCGGAGTCGATCCGTGACTTCCGGGTCCTGAACGCCGAGTTCTCGGAGACCTCGGGCCATCTGACCCCGTCCCTCAAGCTCAGGCGGCGGGCGGTGCTGCGGGACTTCGCCCGGGAGATCGAGGAGATGTACGACTCCGGGGCGGTCGAATAGCGGTCACGGCCAGAGGAGTTCGCGGGTCCAGCCCTCGTCCGTGCGCCGGTAGCGGAGCCGGAGGTGGCGACGTCGTGCGTCGCCCTGGAAGAACTCGACCTCGGCCGGCTCGACGAGGTAGAGCGTCCAGGTGGGGGCAGGGGCGTCCGGTTCCGCCTCGGCCCGGCGCCAGGCCTCGGCGCTCGCCGCGGCGAGGGCCTCGGGGGAGTCGAGGTGCTCGCTCTGCCGTCCGACCAGGGCCGAGGCGAGGGCACCGGTGGAGCGGGCGTGGAGGTCCTCGTACGCCTCTTCCGGCGTTCCGGTGGTGACGTGGCCCCGGATCCGGACCTGGCGGCCCTGGACCGGCCAGTAGAAGCCGAGGGCGGCCTCGGGGCGGGCGGCGAGCTGGCGGCCCTTGGCGCTGGTGGCGTGGGAGGCGAAGTGCCAGCCGCGCGCGTCGGCGTCGTGCAGCATCACCGTACGGACGTCGGGCCTGCCGTCCTCGTCCACGGTGGCCAGGGAGAGGGTGTGCGGCTCGGTCTGACCGGCCGCGACCGCCGCCGTGAACCAGTCGTGGAAGAGGGGGAGCGGCTCGGGCGGGGCGCCCGCCGGGTCGAAGGCGGGCAGCTCGGTGTCCCAGACCTTCAGGGAGCGCAGGGCGTGGTGGAAGTCGGTCATGAGGCCACGGTAGAGCGCGCGGCGGTGGCGGCGGGGGTGCCCGCGGTGCTCGGCATCCGGTAGTCCACCAGTGGGACCGCGTTCGCCGCCGCCTGGATCTCGTCGCGGATCTTCTTCGCGATGAGGTTCCTCCACGGGGTCTTCGGCAGGGTGCGCACCATGAACATCCGCAGTGCGATCTTCCACCGGGAGTCGACGGTCATCTCCTTGACGAAGCCTTCGGCCATGCGGTGGTTCCGCTCCACGCCGGGCCGCATGTGCGTCTCGTAGCGCTCGAAGGCGACGCGGTGGTCGCCGCCGGCCCGGGCCAGTTCTCCCGCCAGGACGTACGCGCCGGTGAGCGCGAGTCCGGTGCCCTGGCCGGAGGCGGGGGAGGAGCAGTGGGCGGCGTCGCCGAGGAGGACGACGCGCCCCTTCGACCAGCGGTCCATCTCGACGAGGGAGATCGAGTCGAAGTAGAGGTCGTCGGCGTCGGCGGCGTGGCCGAGGAGCCGGGGGATCTCCCAGCCGTCGCCGGTGAAGGCCTCGGTGAGGTGCCGCCGCTGGGCGGTGATGTCCCGGTGGTGGTAGGGGAGTTCCTCGGGCGAGGAGAAGATGAAGAGGTTCTTCGCGTCGGTCTCGCCGGCCGAGCTGTAGACGCAGACCAGCTTTCCGGGGAGCGCGTGGTACGTCTCCCAGCGGTCGAGTCCCAGGTGGTTGGGGGCGGTGAAGATGGAGACGTACGCGCCGAGGTGGCGCTTGAAGCGCTTCTCCTCGCCGAAGACCAGGCGCCGGGTGCGGGAGTGCAGTCCGTCGGCGCCGACGACCAGGTCGAAGCGGCGGACGGTGCCGCTCTCGAAGGTGACGGTGACGCCGTCGGCGTCCTCGTCGAGGGTGGCGATCGAGTCGTCGAAGAGGTACTCGACGTCGTCGCGGGTCCGCTCGTGGAGGATGCGGGCCAGCTCGCCGCGCATGATCTCGTCGTCCCCTTCGACGCGTCCGCCGAAGATGTCGGCGGACAGTTCGCCGATGGTGCGGCCGCGCTCGTCGACGTAGGAACCACCGCGCATGTCCGTGGAGTTGGCGCGGATCTCGTCGAGGATCCCCATCCGTCGGCAGACCTCGATCGCGGTGCCGCGGATGTCCACCTTGTAGCCGCCGGTGCGGAGTTCGGGGGCGCGCTCGACGACGGTGGGGGTGAAGCCGTAGCGGTGCAGCCAGAGGGCGAGGGCGGGGCCGGCGACCGAGGCGCCCGAGATGAGGACGGTCTTCGCGGAGGTGTGGGCGGCGGTGTTCGGGGTGCTGTTCGCGGTGCTGTGCACGGCAGGACTCCTTGTCGGTGGCTGCGGGCCGTTCCCCTGCCCGCGGACATGACTATACGGACGTCCTACACGGTTGCCTATGACGCTTGTATAGATTCCTGGCCGTGAGTCACGAGCGGCCCAGGACCACCGTTCCCGACGAGCAGAACCAGCCCCCCGTACCCGACGCCACCGCCACCTCCGGCAGGCTTCCGTCCGGCCGCCGCACCTGGAGTCCCGGCGCCTCCCCGCGCAACTGCCGTACCGCCTCGACCAGCAGGAAGAGCCCGCGCATCCCCGGGTGGCAGGCCGAGAGCCCGCCGCCGTCCGTGTTCACCGGCAGCCGGTCCTTCTCCTGGACGAACGCCCCTCCCTCGCCCTTCGCGCAGAAGCCCAGGTCCTCCAGGGTCACCAGGGTCATGTAGGTGAAGGCGTCGTAGACCTCGGCGAGGTCCACGTCCGCCGGGGTCACGCCCGCCCGCTCGAAGGCGAGCCGGCCGCTGACCGCCGCCGGGGAGACCGTGAAGTCCTCCCACTCCGACATCGTGGTGTGCGAGACGTGCTCGCCCGTGCCGAGCACCCAGACCGGAGCCTTGCGGCAGTCCTGGACGTACTCCTCGGCGACCAGCAGCACCGCGCAGCCGCCGTCGGACCGCAGGCAGCAGTGCAGTCTGGTGAACGGGTCCGCGATCATCGGCCCGGCCAGGACGTCGTCCACGGTGATCGGGTCGCGGAACATCGCCTCCGGGTTGAGCGCCGCGTGCGCCCGCGCCCGGACGGCCACCTCGGCGAGCTGCTCCAGGGTCGTCCCGTACTCGTGCATGTGGCGGCGGGCGGCCATCGCGTACTTGGCGATCAGGGTGTGTCCGTACGGCACCTCGAACTGGAGCGGGCCGCGCGAGCCGAACGACAGGTTCGCGGTGCGGCGCCGGGCGCGGATGTCGGCGCGCGCGGTGGAGCCGTACACGAGGAGGACCGCGTTCGCGTGGCCCGCGGCGATCGCGTCGGCGGCGTGCGCGGCCATGACCTCCCAGGTGGCGCCGCCGACGGCGGTCGAGTCCACCCAGCGGGGCCGGAGTCCGAGGTACTCGGCGACCTCGACCGGGGCGAGGGTGCCGAGGCCCGCCGAGGCGAGGCCGTCGATCAGCGAGCGGTCCAGGCCGCTGTCCGCCAGCGCGCGCCGGGCGGCCTGGGCGTGCAGGGCGTAGGGGGTGGCCTCGTCGACCCGGCCGCAGTCGGCGAGGGCGACGCCCGCGACGGCGACGCGGCGGGGGCGGGGGTCGCGGACGGTGGTGTGTGCGGTGGCGTCGGCGGTGGTCGGCGCGGTGGCGGGCGCGTCGGGCCGCGCGATGGTCGGCCCGATGGTCGGCCCGGTGGGCGGCACAGTGGTCGGCATGAATCTGACGGTACATCAGATTCATCTGAACGGAACCGGCGCGGCTCTGGCAACCGGCCCGGCTCGGGCCTAGCATGACGCACCGTCAGAAACGGAGGGAGCCTCATGGACGCCTCGCTCGCCGTCCCGCTCACCGAGGAGCAGCAGGAGATCCGCCGCACCCTGCGCGACCTGCTCGCCGAACGGGCCGGACCGCAGGAGAACCGCGCGGCCACCGCCACCCCCCAGGGCTACGACCCCGACCTCTGGGCCCGGATGTCCGGCACCCTCGGCGTCGCCGGGCTCGCCCTCCCCGAGGAGTACGGCGGAGTCGGCTGCGGGCCCGCCGAACTCGCCCTCGCCTGCGAGGAGGCAGGCCGCGCCCTCACCCCCTCCCCGCTCCTCGCGACCAGCGTCCTCGCCGCCCCGCTCCTCGCCGCCCTCGGCACCCCCGGGCAGCGCGCCGCATTCCTCCCCAGGCTCGCCGACGGCAGCCTGACCTGCGCCCTCGCCGTCCCCGGCGGCTCACTCGCGCTCGCCCTCGGCCTCACCGGCGACAACACCGCCGAGGGCTGGTCCGGCGGCGGCCGCGCGGGCGGCGTCCAGGCCCGTGCCGCCGACGGAGGCTGGCGGCTGTACGGCGAGGCCGCTCAGGTCCTCGACGGGCACAGCGCCGGACTGCTGCTCGTCGCCGCCCACGCCGGAGGGTTCGCCCGCAGCCGCACCCTGCTCTTCCTCGTGCGGGCGGGGGCACCGGAGGCCACCGGCCTGGTCCGCACCCGGCAGACCACCCTGGACTCCACCCGGACCCAGGCCACCGTGCAGTTCAGGGACACCGAGGCCGAACTCCTCGGCGAGGAACCGGCCGACGTCCTCGGCGCGCTCGCCGTCACCGGCCGGGCCGCCGCCGTCATGCTGGCCGCCGAGGCCGTCGGCGCGGCCCGGGAGGCCCTCGACCGGACCGTCGCCCACGTCGGCACGCGCGAACAGTTCGGCCGGCCCGTCGGCTCCTTCCAGGCGGTCAAGCACCGGCTCGCCGACCTCTACGTCCAGGTCGAGGCCGCCGGCTCCCTCACCTCCTGCGCGGCCAGGGAAGCCGGACCCGGACCCGACAGCGGGCCGCTCGCCCTCGCCCACGCCCTGGAGGCGCTCCGCGCCACCGCGGGCGAGTCCATCCAGCTCCACGGCGGCATCGGCTTCACCTGGGAACACGAGGCGCACCTCTTCTTCAAGCGGGCCGCCTCCGACGAACTGCTCTTCGGGCCCGTGCGGCGGCTGCGCGCCCGCGCGGCGGAACGGACCGGACTCTTCGGAGAGGTGGCGGCGTAGATGCCCGTCGGACGCACACTGATGCAGAAGATGTCCTCGACCAGGACCTTCGCCCGGATCGGCCCGCACGTCGTGCCCGCCATGGACAAGGCCGTGCACCGGCTGACCAGGGGAAAGGTACTGCTCAGCGCCCAGATGCTGCCCGGTGTGGTGCTCACCGCCCGGGGCGCGAAGAGCGGGCTGCCCCGGGTCACCCCGCTCGCCTGCATGCCGGAGCCGGACGGCGGCTGGCTGCTCGTCGGCTCCAACTTCGGGCGCCCCGGACACCCGGCCTGGACCGCGAACCTGCTCGCCCATCCGGACGTCCAGGTGAACTGGAAGGGTGAGGACATCCCCGTACGGGCGCGGCTGCTCGCGGGGGAGGAGCGCGCGGAGGCATGGCGGGCGGCGCTGGTGTTCTGGCCGCCGTACGCCACGTACCAGGCGCGGATCGAGCGCGAGATCAGACTCTTCCGGCTGAGCAGGCGCTGAGACGACATGCTCGCCCGCCGCCCGCCGCCCGCCGCCCGCCGCCCGCCGCCCGCCGCCCGCCGCCCGCCGCTCGCCGCCCGCGCCCCGACACGGCGACGCCGACGGCGGTCCGTGGGGGCGGGCCGCCGTCGGCGTCGACGACAGGACGGGTGGAGGAGGGTGGGGTGGGCTATCGGGTCGGCTTCTTGCCGGTGATGCCCAGATGCACCAACAGGGCGAGGTTGGGCTTGAGTTCGGACTGCTTCACACCCCAGGTCGTGAAGCCCTTCTGGTGTCCGGCGACCGCGGCCAGCATCGCCACGAGCGAGCCCGCCATCGCGGCGGGGCTGACCTCCTTGTCGACCTTGCCCTTGGCCTGGAGCTCCTTCACCGCGTCCGTGAGGGAGTTGGTGACCGAGTTCAGGATCTTCATGCGGATCTTGTAGAACCGCTTGTCGCCCTCCGCGGCGCCGAGGTCCACGACCCGGAGGATGGCGTCGTGCTTCCGCCAGAAGTCCAGGAAGCCTTCGACGAGTTCCTCCGAGGTCTGCCAGCCGGCCTTGCCGACCCAGGAACGGCCGGAGACCAGCTCGGTCAACCCGGCGCCCTCCTTGGCCATTTCCTCCGCGATCTCGAGAACCGCTCCCTCGACGTCCGGGAAGTACTGATAGAACGTCGCGGGTGAAGTACCCGCCTTCCGGGCCACATCGATGACCTTGACGTCCCGGTAGGGCGAGGAGCTGAGCATCTCACCGAGGCAGTCGAGCAGCTTCTGCCGCGTCGCCTGACCGCGTCGTCCGGCCACGCGGCCGTCGACGGTGCGTACTTGTCCTGTCATGCCGTCAGCTTACCGAGGGGGTGTCGGCGCGCGATTCGGCCGACTGCAAATGGGGTGCACCCCTCTGCCACCCGTGTTCTCCGAGGTCGGCACGCGTGTCTCCGTGGGCGGGGCAGCGCGGGGGAGGGGCGTGATCGCGCCACTCGTGACGGCCGGGCAGGCGTCGGGCGGGCGGCGGGCGGGATCCTCGCGCCAGGACCGGGGGGTTCCCGTACCCGAATAGGCTTATGAACAGCCTGTGGACAACTTCGGTGGACAACTCAGGTGCCCCAAGGGTTCTGGGGCGACAAATCGCCACTTTGTTCGTATGTCTGGGCGCTGCGCGGCGCTGCGGGACGGTTTCCGCCGACCTAGCGTGTGGACATGGCCGTACGCACTGAGGGCACCCCCTGCTGGGTGGACGCGCAGCTCCCCGACCTCGAGGCGGGCAAGCGCTTCTACGGCGAGCTCTTCGGCTGGACCTTCGACCCCGACCGCGACGAGGCCCTCCTCCGCGGACGCCGCGTCGCCGGCCTCCTCCCCAAGCGCGACGGCCGCATGCCCACCACCTGGACCGTCTACCTCGCGACCGAGAACGCCGGCACCCTCGCCGCCCGGATCAAGGCCGCCGGCGGCCAGATGGTCATGGAGCCCTACCCCGTCGGCCCCTTCGGCGTCCTCGCGCTCGCCGCCGACCCCGGCGGCGCCGTCTTCGGTCTCCGCCAGTCCGGCGACGACGACGGCTTCGAGGTGACCGGCGAACCGGGCTCCTTCTGCTGGATGGAGGTGTACACGCGCCGCCCCGGCGCCGTCGACACCTTCTACGCCACCGTCTTCGGCTACCTCGGCCGCCAGGCCGACGCCGACGAGGAGGGCAGGGACGCCGGCTTCGACTACCGCGTCTGGTCGCCCCCCGGCTCCCGGACCGGCGACGACAGCGCCTTCGGCGGACGGGCCGTCATCAGCGACGACTTCCCCGCCGAGATGCCGGGACACGTCCTCGTCTACTTCGCCGTCCCCGACTGCGACGAGGCCTGCGAGACCACCGTCCGGCTCGGCGGCCGGGTCGCCACCCCCGCCTTCGACACCCCGCACGGCCGCATCGCCGTCCTCCACGACAACCAGGGCGCGCGCTTCGCGGTCCTCTCGGAGCCGTCCGGCACGATGTGAGGCTTCCCTTCCGGATGGCTTCCATATGACCTGAGACACCCCGATCCGCCCCCGGGTTCGCAACCGGGCCCTCGGACAGGAAGAATCAGGGCCACGGGGCCGTACCCTCATGGCCCGTACGGGGAGGTGGCAGGCAAGTGGAACAGCTGACGCAGCACGACCCGAGACGTATCGGGCCCTTCGAGGTGCTGGGCCGGCTCGGCGCGGGCGGAATGGGCCTGGTCTATCTCGCGCGCTCGGCCTCGGGCCGGCGCGTGGCGATCAAGACCGTGCGCACGGAGCTCGCTGAGGACCAGCTGTTCCGGGTCCGCTTCACCCGTGAGGTGGAGGCCGCGCGGGCGGTCTCCGGCTTCTACACGGCCGCCGTCGTGGACGCCGACCCGCGGGCCGCCGTGCCCTGGCTGGCGACCGCGTACGTCCCCGCGCCCTCGCTCGAGGAAATAGTGAACGAGTGCGGACCGCTCCCGGCCCAGGCCGTGCGCTGGCTGGCCGCCGGCGTCGCCGAGGCCCTGCAGTCCATCCACGGCGCGGGCCTGGTCCACCGCGACCTCAAGCCCTCCAACGTCCTCGTCGTCGAGGACGGCCCCCGGGTGATCGACTTCGGCATCGCGTCGGGCGTCTCCAACACGCGCCTGACCATGACCAACGTCGCCGTCGGCACCCCGGCCTACATGTCGCCCGAGCAGGCCCGCGACTCGCGCAGCGTCACCGGCGCGAGCGATGTCTTCTCGCTGGGCTCGATGCTGGTCTTCGCCGCCACCGGTCACGCGCCGTTCCACGGCGCCAACCCGGTCGAGACCGTCTTCATGCTGCTGCGCGAGGGCCCCGACCTGGAGGGCCTGCCCGACGAGCTGCGCCCCCTCATCGACGCCTGCATGCAGATGGACGTCACCCGCCGGCCCACCCCGGCCGACCTCCAGGCCCAGCTGGCCCCGCACCTCTTCGGTCCCGGCAGCGACGACAGCGGCACGGCCTCGGCCTGGCTGCCGCGCAGCGCCACCGACATGATCGAGACCCGCCGCGGTGGCCGCCCGGCTCCGGCGTCGACCGCGCCGCCGATGCCGCCGCGCCCGCCCCGGGGTCCCGCCGAGCGGGGTGGCGACCCGCGCTTCCCGGAGCCCGCACCCGTCGGAGGCGGTGGCCGGCACGCCGAGCCCGCGCCCGTCGGCGGTGGCCGGCACGCGGGGCCCGCCGAGAGCTCGGGCGGCCCCGTACGCCTCGGGGGCACGACCGTCCCGATCGGCCCCGGCCCCCGGGTCGCCGACACGCGGGCGGCGCTCGCCGTCGGCCGGGGCGCCGACGCGGGCCCGGCGACCGGCTGGATCCGTCCGCCCGGCGGCGGCCCGCACGGCGTGGACCACGGCTCGTACGCCGGTTCCCACGCCGGGGAGCCCGGCCCGCCGCCCGGCTCCCGCCCGGTCAACGTGCCGCCGCAGGGCTCCGACCAGGCCGCGCCGGCCGAACCCGGCCCCTGGCGGCCGTGGCGCTTCCGGATGTCGAACGACGTCTGGGGTACCCCGGTCGTGGACGGCGACCTGCTGTACGTGACCTCTTTCGAGGTACACGCCCTGGACACCGGGAGCGGCCGGCGCCAGTTCAAGACCCGGGACGTGGCCTGGTCCATGGCCGTCGCCGCGGGCCGTATCCACGCCTCCGACGGGCCCACGCTCTACGCCCTCGACGCGACCGACGGCGCCGAGCGCTGGCGGCTGCGGACGGACGCCTGGGTGTACTCGCTCCAGGTCGACCGGGGCACCGTCGTCACCGGTACGCGCGGCGGCGGCGTGCAGGGCTGGGAGGCCTCCAACGGCGCCAAGCTGTGGGAGATCACCGGCGCCCAGACGGACTTCGAGACCCCGGAGGCGGGGCCCGCCGTGCACGGCGACACGGTGTACGTGTGGCGGGAAGCCCGGCTCCAGGCCCTCGACGCCCGCACCGGCGTGGAGCGCTGGTCGTACCCCATCGGGGACGCCGCCTCCTGTGCCAACGTGCCCGTCCGGGTGGCCCCGGCCGAGGACGGCTGTGTGTACGTCTCCGCCGGGACCCGGGTCCTGTCGATCGACATCGCCGCGGGCCACGTCCGCTGGCACTTCGAGGCGCCGGCCGTCTTCACGTCCCCGCCGGCGTTCGCGCCGGGCCCGGCGGTCACCGGCGGCGGGGTGTACCTCTCGGACCACCTCGGCACGGTGTACGCCCTCGACGCCACCACCGGTCAGGACCGCTGGCGGATCGCGACCGAGCCGCGCCAGTCGACCGAGCCGGTCCTCGTCGCCGACGGCAACATCCACGTCGGCAGCGGCAGCGCGCTCTACACGCTCGACGCGGTCACCGGCACGCCCCGGTGGCGGTTCGCGGCGGGCGGCGAACTGGTCGGCTCGCCCGTCGTCGCCGACGGCCGGGTCCACTTCGGCTCCGCCGACCACGTCCTGTACACCCTGGACGCGACCGGCGGGCAGCTCCGCTGGAAGCTCGCGACCGGCGGCGAGATCACCGGTTCGCCGGTGGTCAGGAACGGGGTCGTGTACGCCTGCAGCAAGGACCGCTGCGTGTACGCGCTCGACGCGGTCAAGGGCACGGCCACGGGCCGGGGGGCCGCCGGGCGGTAGCAGGCCGGCAGGTCGTACGACGCACGGACGGGAACCCGCTCCGCAGCGCTTCGTTCAGCGCTGAGGCGGCGGGTTTCCCCGTTCCCGCCCCTGCTCCGGGTCCCGGTCCGGGACGTCGTCCCCCACCGGTACGTCGTCCCGGACCGGTACGCCGTACGTCTGGGTCGCCGCGTACGGCGCCGAGGCCCGCGGGTGCGCGCCCGGCGCCTCCCGGGTGGTGGACGCGTCGTCCGGTGGCGGCCCGTCGAGCGTGGGGTGGGTGGGCCGCGGCGGCCGGTCCACGTGGTGCGGCGGGCGGGACCTGCCCGACATGACGAGCGCGCCGAGCAGCAGCAGGATCCCGCCGCCGAAGGCGTTCGCGACCCCGTCGCCGAGCCCCGTACCGTCGCCGCCGACCGTGAGGCCGCCCTCCGCCTGTCCCACCCGCACCATCCACAGGACGGTGAAGCCGAGGACGACGAGCCCGGCGAACGCGACGAGCAGCCGGGAGCGGAGCACCACTCCGAGGAGGGTCAGGAGGGCGGCGAAGAGGAACGGCGCGAGCATCGAGCCGAGCAGTTCGCCCTTGGCGTCGGTGATGCCGGTGAACAGCTCGTCGATCGCGTAGTCGCGTCCGTGACGGCCGTCGTACCAGGCACGGAAGGGACTCCAGACGGCGGCCGTCGCTCCGACGAGAGCCAGGACCGAGCCGGCGACGTTGCGGATCATCGATGCGGCCTCCTTGAGGGTCCGGCTCTCGCTCCCGACGCTACGCCCGCTGCGGGGGGCCCGCCACGCGGCCGGACGGCGCCGCTAAAGTGGCGCGGACACGACAGGGAGGACGGGGGGCGGCGATGGTACGCACACGCCTGAAGCTCGCGGCGACACTGACGGTGGTGGTGCTGGCGCTGACCGGATTCCACACCGGCCACGGCAGCAGCAGCGGTGGGGGCAGCGGCAAGAGCAAGAGCGGCAAGAGCAAGAGCCGCAGCGACTCGGACGACGACGACTCGGGCGGCGGCTGCTCCAGCGACGAGAAGAGCAACGACGACTACAGCGGCTCGGGCGGCTCGGGCACGCAGACGACGGCGCCCACCCCGACCGCCTCCCGCGCGACGGCCGAGGTCGTGGTCGTGGACTGCGTGAAGCCCGCGCAGAAGAAGCGCAAGGGCAGGCCGGCCCGTGGGGCGGACACGACGGCGACCCTGGAGATCACCTCGAAGAGCTGGGACACCGAGACGTTCCGGGTGACCCTGGAGTTCAAGGGCTCCACGGGCTCGGCGGTGGACTCGGCCGAGGGCCTCGTCACCGTCGAGGGCGGGAAGACGAAGAAGTTCGAGGTCGCGATGAAGCACCCGAAGGCCGTCGGCCAGGTGAAGAACTGCTGGGTGTACGACGTACGGGTCGAGTAGGCGCACCCCCTCCGCGGGTCACCTGAGGCGGTGACCGCCCCTCCGCCTCCCGAACAGCTCCGCCTGACGGTCGGCCGTGAGGTTGCCCAGGGCGACCAGGTGCGGCGCGTGCGCCAGCGCCTGGGCCCTGGCGGCCTCCTTCACCGACCACAGCGCCCGGACCGTGCCCTGCACCGCCTCCGTCGGATGGCCGGCGATGACCGCGGCGGCCTCGCGCGCGGCGGCCAGTGCGCCGCCGGGCGGGGTCAGCTCGGAGACGAGGCCCGTCTCGTACGCGCGCCGGGCCGAGATGCGTTCGGCGCCGCCCATCAGGGCCATCCGGGCGATCTCCCCGTACGGCATGCGCTGAGCCATGAGGACGGTCTCGAACGCGCTGACCATCCCGTAGGTGGTGTGCGGGTCGAAGAAGGCGGCGTCCTCGCCGGCGACCAGGAACTCCGACTCGCCGAGCAGGTAGAACGCCCCGCCGCAGGCCATCCCCTCGACGGCGCAGACGACCGGTTTCCACAGGTCGTTCGCCTTGGGGCCGATCGTGAGGAGCGGGTCGTCGATCGCGTACGGGGACGAGGGCTGCGGCACGTTCCCGACGGCGGCCCGGTCGATGCCGGTGCAGAACGCCCGCCCGCCGGCGCCGGTGACCACGATCGCGCGGATCTCGTCCTCGTACCGGAAACCCCGCCAGACGGCGCAGAGCTCGCGGGCCATCTCCAGGGTGATCGAGTTGTGCTTCTCCGGCCGGTCGAGGGTGACGACGGCGACCCCGGTCTCCTTGTCCCGCTCGACCGTGACGCCCGGGCCGCTCATCCGCGTTCCAGGAGCCAGCGCGGGACGACGACGCCGTCGATCTCGGCGAAGGCCACCCGTACCGGGGCGCCGATGCGGAGCCGGCTCGGGTCGACCGAGTTCAGGGGCGCGTCCGGGGCGGCGACGACGTTGCCGACGAGGCGGATGCGGGGGGCGTCGGCGAGTTCGACGATCACCGCGTTGTACGGGGCCTGGGCGGCGTACTCGGGCAGCAGGGGCGGGTGGGGGAGCACGTACGACCAGATCCGGCCGCGGCCGGACATCAGGCGCCACTCGCTCGCGAACGACTGGCAGTGCGGGCAGCAGGGGCGGGGCGGGAAGCGCAGCTCGCCGCAGTCGGCGCAGCTCTGGACGCGCAGTTCGCCCTGGGCGGCGTACTCCCAGAAGGGGGCGCCGTCCTCGTCGGTGACGGGGGTCAGCATGCGGATCAGCTCCTCAGGCGCGCAGCAGGATGGCGGAGGTGGGGACGCCCTCGCCCGCCGTGACGAGGCAGGTGGCGGCGTCGGGCACTTGGGCGGTGGAGGTGCCGCGGAGTTGCTTCACGCCCTCGTTGATGAGGTTGAAGCCGTGGACGTAGGCCTCGCTGAGTCCTCCGCCGCCGGTGTTGAGGGGCAGCCGGCCGCCGATCTCCAGCGCGCCGCCCTCGGTGAAGGCGCCGCCCTCGCCGCGGCCGCAGAAGCCGTAGCCCTCCAGGGAGAGCGGGACGAGCGGGGTGAAGGCGTCGTAGATCTGGGCGACGTCGACGTCCTGGGGGCCGAAGTCGGCCTGCTTCCACAGATGGCGGGCGGCGGTCCAGGCGGGTCCCGAGAGCGGGTCGTCGTTCCAGTAGTTGACCATGCCGTGGTGCTGGGCGGGCAGGCCCTGGGCGGCGGAGTGGACGTACACGGGCTTGCGGCGGCAGTCGCGGGCCCGCTCGGCGGAGACGATGACGCAGGCCAGCGCCCCGTCGGTCTCCAGGCAGTTGTCGAAGAGGCAGAGCGGTTCGCTGATCCAGCGGGAGGTCATGTACATCTCGCGGGTCAGCGGGCGTTCGTACATGATCGCGGCGGGGTTCTGGTTGGCGCGGTTGCGGCAGGCCAGGGCCACGTTGAAGAGGTGGTCGCGGGTCGCGCCGTACTCGTGCATGTAGCGGCGGGCGAGCATGCCGATCTCGTCGGCGGGGCGGAGCAGGCCGAAGGGGCGGGTCCACTGGCCGGGGGTGGGCAGCTGCACGGCGGTGTTCTTCCAGGGGCGGGGGCCGCTGCCCCGCTTCCGGGACCGCCAGGCGACGCCGACGCTCGCCTGTCCGGTGGCGACGGCGGCGGCGAGATGGCCGACGGTGGCGCAGGAACCGCCGCCGCCGTAGCCGACCTTGGAGAAGAAGGTGACGTCGCCCGCGCCGATGGCCTTGGCGACCTCGACCTCGTCGGTCTCCTCCATCGTGTACGAGGCGAAGCCGTCGACCTCGGAGGGTTCTATCCCGGCGTCGTCGAGGGCGGCGAGGATCGCTCGGCAGGCGAGTGTCCTCTCGGTCTCGGGGAGCTGTTTCGCGAAGGCGGTCTGACCTATGCCGACGATCGCCGTGGCGTCCTTGAGCACCGAACCTCCTCATGGGGCAGCACTGCTGACAGCGCGTCAGGCTACAACTAATCTGACGGATAGTCAGCTACAGGAGGTTGGGTATGGACATGCGCGGCGACCTGGAGTGGGGCACGATCCCCGGTCTCGTACGAGCGGCCGCCGAGCGGTACGGCGCGCGGGAGGCCGTCGTCGACGGCCGCAACCGCGTCAGCTACGCCGAACTCGGCGAACGCGTCGAACGGGCCGCGGCGGCCTGCCTCGCCACCGGCATGCGGGTGGGGGACCGGGTCGCGATCTGGGCCCCCAACACCCTCGACTGGATCGTCTCCGCGCTCGGCGCCGTCACCGCCGGCGCCGTCCTCGTCCCGCTGAACACCCGCTTCAAGGGCACCGAGGCGGCGTACGTCCTCCAGCGCTCCCGTGCCCGGCTGCTCTTCGTCACCGGCACCTTCCTCGGCACCTCGTACGTGGCCTCGCTGCGCCGCTCCGGGGTCGCCCTCCCGGACCTGGAGAGGGTCGTGGTCCTCGGCGACAGCGCGCCCGAGGAGTGGACGACCTGGAAGGAGTTCCTGGCGGCGGGCGACACCGTCCCGGCGGCCCAGGTCCACGCGCGGGCCGCCGCCATCGACCCCGCGGCCCCCTCGGACATCATCTACACCTCCGGCACCACCGGCCGTCCGAAGGGCGCCGTCATCAGCCACGCCCAGAGCCTGCGCTGCTACGCGATCTGGTCCGAGCTGGCGGGCCTGCGCGAGGGCGACCGCTATCTCGTGGTCAACCCGTTCTTCCACACCTTCGGCTACAAGGCCGGGATCCTCGCCTGCCTGATGCGGGGCGCGGTGATCGTCCCGCAGCCGGTCTTCACGGTCGACACGGTCCTCGCCAACATCGCCGCCGAACGCATCACGGTCCTCCCCGGCCCGCCCACCCTCCACCAGTCCCTCCTGGACCACCCGGCCCGCGGGGGACACGACCTCTCCACCCTCCGCCTCGTCGTCACGGGCGCGGCGGTCGTCCCCCTCCGCCTGGTCGAACGCCTCCGCTCCGAACTCGGCGTCGGCACGGTCCTCACCGCGTACGGCCTCTCCGAGGCGAGCGGCATCGTCACCATGTGCCACCGCGAGGACCCGGCCGAGACCGTGGCCACCACGTCGGGCCGCGCGATCCCCGGCACGGAGGTCCGCGTCTCGCCGACGGGCGAGGTCCTGGTCCGCGGCCACCACGTGATGACCGGCTACTTCGAGGACGAGGCCGAGACGGCGGCGGCGATCGACGAGGACGGCTGGCTCCACACGGGAGACATCGGCGTCCTCGACGAGCAGGGGAACCTGCGCATCACCGACCGGCTCAAGGACATGTTCATCGTGGGCGGCTTCAACGCCTACCCGGCCGAGATCGAGCAACTCCTCGGCCTCCACCCGGACATCGCGGACGTGGCGGTCATCGGCGTCCCGGATCCGAGGCTGGGGGAGGTGGGCAAGGCGTTCGCGGTCCGGAGGCCGGGTGCGCGGGTCACGGCGGACGACCTGATCGCCTGGTCGCGGCGGGAGATGGCGAACTTCAAGGTGCCGAGGGAGGTCGAGTTCGTGACGGAACTGCCGAGGAACGCGAGCGGGAAGGTGGTGAAGGGGGAGCTGAGGGCGAGGCGCGCGGGCGCGGCCTGAGTGGGCGGGGCGCCGGGGCGCGGCCTGAGTGGGCGCGCCGCTGAAGGGAGTGCAACCGTCCGCCGCCGTGTACACGTCATAGGGGCAGTCCTCGGCGAACCGCAGTCCCCCTCCCCTGGAGCAGCCCGTGTCCTCGCCAGCGCCTTCCGAGATCCCCCTCACCCTGACCCCGCAGCAGGCGGCCCAGGGCGTGATCATCACCGTCACGCTGCCCACCGGCCCCGCCCACCTCAGCGTCCGCCCCTGCCGCCACGGCGAACTCGTCGCCGCGCGGCTGGGCGAGAGCACGGTGTACCTGCGTATCACCGTCGCGGGCGGACAGAAGAAGGGCGGCGTCCTCGGCTGCCTGATCCCGCTCGCCGTGCTCGGCGTGATCATCGCGGGCTCGTACGCCCTGAACGACGACAAGGACGACAGCGCGGGCTCGACGGGCCCCGGCCCGATCCCGACGTTCTCCTACCCGCCCCCGCCCACCTTCGACGTGGACGGCACCCCCACCGCCGGCGCCACCCCGACGGAGGAGGAGCCCGACCCGTACGAGAAGGGCACCTGCCTCAACGGCTCGCTCCCGGACTCGACGACCGCGCAGTCCGTGAGCGGCGTCGACGAGGTCCCGTGCTCGGCGTCCGACGCGCACTACAAGGTGATCCAGACGTTCCCGTTCACCTCCGACATGAACCGCTGCAACGCCAACCCCAGGACCCAGTACGCCTTCTCGCACCGCTACACGATGAACGGCGCGGTCGTCAGCCAGTACGTCTACTGCCTGATCGGCCTCGGCTCGTACGCCCGCTGACACCGGCCGGACACGCCGGAGGGGCCGGGCAGCTGCCCGGCCCCTCTTCCTTGCGGTGGTCCGATCGCGTTGCGCACGGGTCCTGTCCGGACGGATCCCCCCTGGTTCCGCCAGGTGTCCCCCAAGCCCGTGTGCTCCCCCGTCGACCGGACCTCCCTCGTCGGCCCCGGCGGCTCCCCCGAAGTCGCCGCCGCGGCCTATCCCCGTCGGGAGTGGTCTACTTGGCCGGCTCCGAGGTGGCGTGCATGTCCTTGGTGGCGATGGACGCGTCGTGACCACCGGTGATCTTCTCGGTGATCGCGTCGATGGCCGGCTCGGACGTGGCGTGCATGTCCTTGGTGGCGATGGACTCGTCGCGGCCACCCGTGATCTTGCCGGTGATCGCGTCGACCGCCGGCTCGGAGGTGGCGTGCATGTCCTTGGTGGTGATGATCGGTTCCTGCTTGATCGGGTCGGTCATGCTCGTCAACTCCTGCGTGTGATGTCCGAGATGGGGGAGATTCGCCCAGCCGTTCCCCCGTGGACAGCTGGGCGAATCTCCGGGGCCGATCACCCTAGTGCTCAGAGGCAGTGGCCCTCATCGGCGACCCGTCTGCCCCCCGACGCGGCGGATCGTCATGGGGAAGAGCATGCCGGGTGGCGATAAACGAACGATGAACGTACTGGCCGGAGGGGTCTAGGCCCTGTCGTCAAACTCCCGTCGTCGCCCGAAGGGCGGGGCAGACGGGAGGTGGACGACACGGCCTAGGCAGCGGTTGCGGGCGTCAGCAGCGCACGCACCTCGGCCGCCTCCGGGGCCCCGAGGGCGTCGAAGATGCCGAGTGCCTCCTGCCAGCAGACCAGCGCCCGGCCGCTCTGGCCGATGCCGAAGAGGGCACGGCCCAGGACGGTGAGGACGTTGCCCCGCCGCCACTCGCCCCCGATACCGCGCAGCACCGTGAGGGCCATCTCGGCGTTCGCTGCCGCCTGGGCATGCCGGCGGGCGGCGATGTCCACTTCGGACAGCCGGAAGAGCGTCATGCCCTCCCACAGTCGCTGCCTGCTGTCGGCGAAGACCGCCAGCGCCTCGCGGAGCTGTTCGGCCGCTGCGGCGAGCTGGTCGTCCTGGGTGAGGGCGAGTCCGAGGGCGTACCGTCCGTTGGCCCCCCGGAGCGCGTGTCCCATCGAGTCGTAGATCTCGGTTCCCTGGCGGGCGAGAGCTATGGCGCTCGGCGTACGGCCCATGGCCAGGTGGATGCGCGACAGATTGCAGAGGGCGCTCGCCTCTCCCGGCTCGTCCCCGATGTGACGGAACCGTTCGATCGCCTCGGTGAGGTACTGCTCCCCCTCCACGAAGCGGTTCTGGTACAGCGCGATGATGCCCCGGGCGTTGGCGGACCAGCAGGCGGGCAACGGATCCCCGGCCCGATCCGCGTGCGGCAGGGCGAGTTCGGCGTCCCGGTCCGCCTCCTTGAAGCGGCCCGCCGTGTGATGGACACCCGCGAGGACCATGAGTGCGCGGCCCTCGGCCCTGGCGTCGGCGTGGCTGCGCGCGGCATCACGGACGACGACGCCGGTCGCCTCGAACTCCCGGGAGTTCGCTCCCGACTCTCCGAGGTCCAGCGACGCCCACAGCAGGTCCACCGCGCGGCGCAGGGTGGCCGGGGACGAGGCCGACTGGCGGACGCACGCCAGGAGGCAGTTCGCCTCCGCGTAGAGCCAGTCCTGGGCCCCGTGGCGGTCGGTGAAGGTCAGTCCCTCGTACGAGGTCGGCTCCAGGTGGTCCACCAGGCGGTCGCCGGGGCGCTCGATCGCGTACACCCGCGCCGCCGTCGACAGGTAGAAGTCCAGGAGGCGGGACAGGGCCGCCTCCTTCTCCGTCGGGGGCTGTTCGTCGCGGTCCGCGCACGCACGCGCGTAGAGCCGCACCAGGTCGTGGTAGCGGTAGCGGCCCGGTGCCGCCGATTCCAGGAGGGACGTGTCGACCAGCGCCTCCAGGAGGTCCTCCGTGTCCCAGAGCGGCAGGTCCAGGACCGCCGCGGCCGCCGCGAGCGAGATGTCCGGGCCGTCCGCCAGGCCCAGCAGCCGGAAGGCGCGCGCCTGCGCCGGCTCCAGCTGCCCGTAGCCGAGTTCGAAGGTGGCCTTCACCGCCAGGTCGCCCGCCTGCAGTTCGTCCAGGCGGCGCCGCTCGTCCGCCAGCTTCGCCGCCAGGACCGACACCGTCCACGTCCGGCGGGCCGCCAGGCGCGAGGCGGCGATCCGGATCGCCAGGGGCAGGAAACCGCAGGCCGCCACCACGTCGAGGGCCGCCTCGCGCTCCGACCGGACCCGCTCCGCGCCCACGATCCGGGTGAACAGCTGGAGCGCCTCCTCGGGGGACATCACGTCCAGGTCCACCAGGTGCGCTCCGGCCAGGTCGACCATCCGGATCCGGCTCGTCACCAGCGCCGCGCAGCCCGCCGTCCCCGGCAGCAGCGGGCGGATCTGCGCCGCGTCCCGCGCGTTGTCCAGGAGGACCAGGACCCGGCGTCCGTCCAGCGTCGAGCGGTACAGCGCCGCCCGGTCGTCGAGCGAGTCCGGAATGGCCGAGTCCGGGGTGCCGAGGGCCCGGAGGAAGGAGCCGAGGACCGTCTCCGGCGCGGCCGCGCGGGAGCCCGCCCCCTGGAGGTCCACGTACAGCTGCCCGTCCGGGAAGTGCGGCCGCGCCTCGTGCGCGACGTGCACGGCCAGCGTCGTCTTGCCGACCCCGCCGATGCCGGCCAGTGCCGACACCGCCATGACGTGGCCCTCGGCCGTGGCGAGCCGGGCGCTCAGCTCCCGTACGAACGGCGCCCGGCCCGTGAAGTCCGGGACCGTCGCCGGGAGCTGCGCGGGACGGGCGACCGGCGCGGCCGCCGGGGCGTCCTCCTCCACCGGGCGGGCGAGTTCGGCGTCGGCCTGCAGGATGCGCTGCTGGAGCCGGGAGAGTTCGGGGGTGGGGTCGACGCCCAGCTCGTCGGCGAGCAGCCGGCGCGTGTCCGCGTACACGGCGAGCGCCTCGGCCTGCCGTCCGCTGCGGTAGAGGGCGAGCATCAGCAGCTCGCGCAGCCGTTCCCGGAGCGGATGCGCGGCGGTGAGCGCGGTCAGCTCGGACACGGCCTCCGCGTGCGCGCCGACCTCCAGGTCGATGTCGAGGCGGTTCTCCAGGAGCGTGAGCCGCCACTCCTCCAGACGGGTCCGCTGCGTCTCGGCGTACGGCCCCGGTACGGAGGCCAGCACCTCGCCGTCCCACAGGTCCAGCGCCTCCGCGAGCCGGTCGCGGGCACCCGCCCGGTCCCCGGCGGCCCGCAGCTTCTCGGCCTCCGCGCCGAGTTCCTGCGCGGTGGCGACGTCGAGCGCGGCGGCGGAGGTGCGCAGGGCGTAGCCGCCGGACTCGCTGACGAGGACCTGTGGGCCGAGTGCCTTGCGGAGCCGGGAGGCGTACGTCCGTACGGCCGCGAGGGCCTGCGAGGGGGACTCCTCGCCCCAGAGGGCGTCGATCAGCTCGGAGGCGGTGGCGGTGCGGCCGCCGCGGAGGAGCAGTGCGGCGAGCAGGGCCCGCTGCTGCGGCGACCCGGTGGGCACGGGCTCCCCGTCCCGCCAGGCCCGGACGGGCCCGAGCACGGCGAACCGGAGCAGTCCGGAGGGGGGCGTGACGGCCTGCGCCTCCGTGTCCGCCCGTCCGCGACCGCCCTCGTCGGGGTTCAGGCCCGTGCCGGCGTCCGCGCCCGTCTTCGGAGCCCGTTGCACCGGGACTCGCGGCCCGTTCTCACGGTCCATAGCTCCCCCTGCCCGTACCGCCCACGCTTGTTTCGCCCTGGACAGTCTGCCTTGTCCGGAGGGAGTCCGTCAGCATCGGGTCGGCCGTAGTCCGGGCCGTGATACGGCCGTAGTGACCCCGTCACACCGTCGATTCCCCGCACGATAGCTGACGGGTCGTCAGATCGACGCTACCGTGAAGGACATGGAGACCTTCCCGAAGATCATCTCGGTGGACGACCACACCGTGGAGCCCCCGCACGTCTGGCGGGACCGGCTCCCGTCCCGGTACCACGACACCGGACCCCGGATCGTCCGCGCCCCGCTCAGGGAAATGACCTTCCTCGGCGGGAAGTTCGCCCCCGTGATGGGGGCCAAGGGGGACGAGGGACCGATCGGCGACTGGTGGGTCTACGAGGACCTGCACCGGCCCCTCACCCGCCTCGACACCGCCGTCGGCTACGACCGCGACGAGATACGGCTCGAAGTCATCACCTACGAGCAGATGCGGCCCGGCTCCCACTCGGTGCCCGAGCGGCTCGCCGACATGGACGTCAACCACGTCCAGTCCGCGCTCTGCTTCCCGACCTTCCCCCGCTTCTGCGGCCAGACGTTCACCGAGGCGAGCGACCGCGAGCTCGGGCTGCTCTGCGTCCGGGCGTACAACGACTGGATGGTGGAGGAGTGGTGCGGGCCCGAGGCGCACGGGCGGCTCATCCCGCTCACCCTCATCCCGCTCTGGGACCCGGAGCTGGCCGCCGCCGAGGTCCGCCGGAACGCCGCGCGCGGAGTGCGGGCGGTCGCGTTCTCGGAGATCCCGCCGCACCTCGGGCTTCCCTCGGTGCACACGGACCACTGGGACCCCCTCTTCCGTGCGTGCGACGAGACCGGCACGGTCATCGCGATGCACATCGGCTCGTCCAGCCGGATGCCGTCGACCTCCGCCGACGCCCCGCCGGCCGTCGGCTCGACCATCACCTTCGCCAACTGCTGCTTCTCGATGGTCGACTGGCTGATGAGCGGCAAGTTCGAGCGCTTCCCCCACCTCAGGATCATGTACGCGGAGGGGCAGATCGGCTGGATCCCGTACATCCTGGAGCGCGCCGACGTCGTGTGGGAGGAGAACCGCGGCTGGGGCGGCGTGGCGGACAAGGTGCTGCGCCCGCCGTCGGAGCTCTTCGCCGAGCACGTCTTCGGCTGCTTCTTCGACGACGCGTTCGGCCTGAGGAACCTCGACGCGATCGGGGTCGGGAACGTCCTGTACGAGACGGACTACCCGCACTCGGACTCCACCTGGCCCAAGTCCAGGGAGGTCGGCGAGGCGCAGATGGGGCACCTGGCCCTGGACGTCGTCGACCGCATCGTCCGCGGCAACGCGATCGACCTGCTGGGCCTGACACCGGAAGGACTCTGGCGGGCGTAGTCCCGCGAACGGCCGGGCCCCTCCGCGGCGGGGGGAGCCCGGCCGTTCCGTCGCCCGGATGGCCCAGCGGGAGGGCCCTCTGATGGCGGAGTGTCGCCGAGTGCGCGCAAATCGTAATCAAGTGTGCGCTTTCTGCACATCACGAGACAGCCAGTGGGTGTCCTCCGGGATGCCCACGAACGGAGCCTGTGACATGACCCCCCACCCCCTCCCGCACCTGCATCCCGCGGACGACGACATGGAACCCGACACCATAGAACCGACTGCAGAGCCCCGCCCGGGCCCCTCCCGCGAGCCGGTTGTCTCCTCGCCCCCGACGCCCGACGTGTCCCCCCTCCCCCACCGGCCCGCGGCGCCCCCGGTGGAGCCGGAGTCCCCGGTCGTGTCGGCGTCCCCCGCCGCATCCGCGTCCCCCGGCGCGGCGGCGGTTCAGCCCGTGACGGCGGCGTCCGCCGACCGGAGGGCGCAGACCATCGGCCGCGGGCCCGCGGCCTCTGCGTCCTCCACGTCCTCCACGTCCTCCGCGGCCTCCGCCCCGAAGACCCCGGACGCCGTCTCGCGGCCCCGGCCCGGCGCCGAGGCGCAGGCTTCCGAGGAGTCCGGCGACGAAGCGGTCCACACCCTCCTGCGCACCGCGGCGACCGAGCGTCCGGTGGAGGAGGTCGCCGCCCTGGTGGCCCGCCTCCAGGAGACCGGCGAACTCTCCAGCCCCGCCGACGTGGCCCTCCGCGCGGCGGCCGTCACCCGTCCCCTGGACGAGGTACGCCAACTGCTCGCGCTGCTGAACGCGTCCGGATACGACCTCCACCAGGCCGAGACCACCCTGCGCGCCGCGGCGGTGGGCCGGCCGGTCGAGGACGTGGTCCGGCTCGTGGGCATCCTCGGCGCCGACAGCAGCGACTGGCGCACCACCGCCGGCGGGAACACCGCGGCGGAGCGGAACGCCGAACCCGGCGGGCAGGGCCACGCGCGCGTCGACGGGGCCGCCGCGACGGCCGCCACCGCTCCGAAGAGGCGTGACCGGGGCGCCGCCAAGGCGCGGAGGTCCACCCTGGACGGCGCGCTGGCGGCGGGCCCCGGCAGCCACGTCGCCTCTCCCGCGCTGAGGTCGGTACTGCGCTGGCCCGCCGCGCTCGCGCTGTTCGTCTGCGGCGTGGTCCATCTGCCGACCGACCTCCCGGGCCTGCGCTCGGGCGGCGACGCGCAGGCGCTCTCCATGGTCGTCACGGTGCTCTGCCTGGCGTGCGCGGCGTGGCTGGCGGCCAGGGACACCCTGATCGCCTGGGCGGCCGCCGCGGGTGCCGCCGTCTTCGTCATCGCGGTCCACGGAGTCGCGGGCGCGCGCACCGTCGAGCTGCTGAGCGGCAGCCTCGGCACCACGTTCGCCTGGGCGAAGGCGCTGGGGCTCCTCAGTGCCGTGGGCATCGTCTGCCTGGCCGCCTCGGCCCTGGTGCGCCACGCGAAGGCGTCCGGCGCGACGGACGGCGCCTGACGCTCCTGACCCGCCCGGCGCATCGGGAGAACGAAGAGGAAGGTCCGCCCCCGCCCGGCAGCTCTCCCCGCTGCCGGGCGGGGGCGGCGCCACGTCCCGGGTGCGCCGGGCGTCACGTTCCCGGGTGCGCCTACCCCTTGCCTGATGGATCGTCAGGTACGAACATGGCCCCGCTCGTGAAAGTGACGGTTCGTCAGATGCGCGGCCGCCGGGCGGCCCGGGCTCAAGGGGGTTCCTCATGGTGGTCTACGGGATGCAGCTGCCGGTCCAGTCGCAGAGCGCGATCTACGCCGAGCCCTGGGAGGCGGCCGCAGGGGCGGCCGATCTGCTCGCCGTAGCCCGCGCCGCCGAGGACCACGGATTCGACTACCTCGCGAGCTGCGACCACGTCGCCATCCCGCGCCGGCTCGCCGAGGCCATGAGCACCGTCTGGTACGACCCGGTCGCCACGCTCTCCTTCCTCGCCGCCGCCACCGAGCGCGTCCGGCTGCTCTCGCACGTCGCCGTCGTCGGGCTGCGCCATCCTCTCGTCACCGCCAAGGCGTACGCGACGCTCGACCACCTCTCCGGCGGCCGGCTCGTCCTCGGGGTCGGCGCCGGGCACGTCCAGGAGGAGTTCGAGGCGCTCGGCGTGGACTTCGCGCGCCGGGGCGCCGTGCTCGACGAGACCATGGACGCGCTGCGGGCCGCGCTCGGGCCCGAGGAGTACCCGGAGCACCTCGGGGAGCGGTTCGCCTTCAAGGATCTCGGGCAGCTGCCCAGGCCCGCCCAGGAGCGCGTCCCGCTCTGGGTCGGCGGCTCCTCCCCGGCCGCCGTGCGCCGCGCCGCGCTCAAGGGCGACGGCTGGCTCCCGCAGGGCGACCCGCGCGAGCGGCTCGCCGCGCAGATCCAGAAGCTGCTGCGGCTGCGCGCCGAGGCCGGGATCGCGGATCCGATCACCGTCGGCGCGATCGCCGGGCCGCTGTACGTCGGCACGCCCGACTGGCCCGTCGGCCGGCGCACCCTCAGCGGCCGCCCGGAGGAGATCGCCGCCTCCCTGCGCGCGTACGGGGAGATGGGCGTGCACCAGATCCAGGTCCGGTTCCGCTCTCGGAGCCGTGCCGAACTCATCGACCAGATGGCGGCCTTCGGCACGGAGGTCGCCCCTCACCTCTAGGGAGCACGGACATGGGCACACTCGACGGGCGGGTCGTCCTCGTCACCGGCGCGGCGCGCGGGCAGGGCGAGCAGGAGGCCCGGCTGTTCGCCGCGGAGGGCGCGAGGGTCGTCCTCGCGGACGTCCTCGACGACGCCGGCGCCGCGCTGGCCAAGGAGCTGGGGGAGGGGCGGGCCGTCTACGTCCGTCTGGACGTGACCAGGGAGGACGACTGGACCGCCGCCGTGGCCCTCGCCAAGGAGCGGTTCGGGAAGATCGACGGACTGGTCAACAACGCCGGCATCCTCCGCTTCAACGAGCTGCTCTCCACGCCCTTGGAGGAGTTCCAGGCGATCGTCTCCGTCAACCAGACCGGCTGCTTCCTCGGCATCCGTACCGTCGCGCCCGAGATCGCGGCGGCCGGCGGCGGGACGATCGTCAACACGGCCTCCTACACGGGCCTGACCGGGATGGCCGGGGTCGGCGCGTACGCCGCCTCGAAGCACGCGGTCCTCGGGCTGACCCGGGTGGCCGCCCTGGAGCTGGCGGCGAAGGGGATACGGGTGAACGCCGTCTGCCCGGGCGCCATCGACACCCCGATGAGCAACCCGGAGGGCGTGGACCCGGCCGCCACGGCCGAGCTGTACCGCAAGCTCGTGCCGCTCGGGCGGATCGGGCGCCCGGACGAGGTGGCGGCCCTCGCGCTGTTCCTGACCGGGGAGGACTCGGCGTACATCACGGGGCAGCCGTTCGTGATCGACGGCGGCTGGCTGGCGGGAGTCAGCCTCTTCTAGACCTACCTGACGACTCGTCAGGTATTGACGGGTCCACCCCGCGGTGCGACAGTCGGGCACATCACGAATCTGACGGCACGTCAGAAACTCACGAGGACGGTGAACCCCCTTGGAATTCGGGATCTTCGTACAGGGATACGTCGGCAAGCGCGCCGAGACCGATCCCGAAGCCGAGCACAAGGCGCTCATGGAGGAGACCGAGTACGTCATCCAGGCGGACAGGTCCGGCTTCAAGTACGCCTGGGCCTCGGAGCACCACTTCCTGGAGGAGTACTCGCACCTCTCCGCCAACGACGTCTACCTGGGCTACCTCGCCCACGCCACCGACCGGATCCACCTCGGCTCCGGCATCTTCAACCCCCTCGCCCCCGTCAACCACCCGGTGAAGGTCGCCGAGAAGGTCGCCATGCTCGACCACCTCTCCGGCGGACGCTTCGAGTTCGGCTCCGGCCGCGGCGCGGGCTCCCACGAGATCCTCGGGTTCATGCCGGGCATCACCGACATGAACCACACCAAGGAGCTGTGGGAGGAGACGATCGCCGAGTTCCCCAAGATGTGGCTCCAGGACGAGTACGTCGGCTTCCAGGGCAAGCACTGGTCGCTGCCGCCGCGCAAGGTCCTCCCGAAGCCGTACGGGAAGTCCCACCCCGCCATGTGGTACGCCGCCGGGTCCCCCTCCTCGTACGCGATGGCCGGCAGGAAGGGCCTCGGGGTCCTCGGCTTCAGCGTGCAGAAGGTCTCCGACATGGAGTGGGTCGTCGAGTCGTACAAGACCGCGATCAAGGAGGCCAAGGCGATCGGCGACTTCGTCAACGACAACGTCATGGTGACCTCGACGGCGATCTGCGCCGAGACGCACGACAAGGCGGTCGAGATCGCGGTCGGCGGCGGGCTGAACTACCTCCAGTCCCTCCTCTTCCGCTACCACGACACCTTCCCGCGGCCCGAGGGCATCCCCGAGTGGCCGGAGCTCCTGCCCGAGTACTCGGCCGAGATCATCGAACTCCTCATCCAGGAGGAGCTGATGATCTGCGGCGATCCGTCGGAGGTCCTGGCGCAGTGCAAGCGGTGGGAGCAGGCGGGGGCCGACCAGCTGTCCTTCGGGCTGCCGATCGGGATCTCGTACGAGGACACGATGAACTCGATCAAGCTGATCGGTGAGCACGTGATCCCGAAGATCGACACGGACCCGGTCCACCGCACGACCCGCTTCCGGCAGTCCGCCGGCGCCTGAGGGCCCCACGCCGGCGGGCGGTGCACGACGAGCGCGGGGTGGTGTCTTCCCGGACCGCCGCCCCGTACCGGCCCCGGCCGGAGGCCGTTCCGCGGCGGCCCCCGGTCCGGGGCACACCCGTGTCCACGTCCAGAAAGGGACCGTCATGCTCGACCACCTCATCACGGGCGCCACCGTCGTGGACGGCACCGGCGCCCCCGCCTTCACCGCCGACGTCGGCATCCGCGACGGCCGGATCGCCGTCGTCGCCGAGCCCGGCACCGTACGCGAGGAGGCCCGGAGCACCGAGGACGCCACCGGTCTCGTCCTCGCGCCCGGCTTCGTCGACCCGCACACCCACTACGACGCCCAGCTGTTCTGGGACCCCTACGCCACCCCGTCCATGAACCACGGCGTCACCACCGTCGCCGGCGGCAACTGCGGTTTCACCCTCGCCCCGCTCCACCCGGACCGGCCCGAGGACGCCGACTACACCCGTCGCATGATGTCCAAGGTCGAGGGGATGGCCCTGAAGGCCCTGGAGGAGGGCGTCGACTGGTCCTGGTCGTCGTTCGCCGAGTACCTCGACGCCCTCGACGGCCGCATCGCCGTCAACGCCGGCTTCATGGTGGGCCACTGCGCCCTGCGCAGGTACGTGATGGGCACCGACGCCGTCGGCGGACAGCCCACCCCCGAGCAGCTGGCGCACATGGTCGCCCTGCTCAAGGAGGCCATGGAGGCCGGTGCGTGGGGGCTCTCCACCACCCAGTCGTCCACCCACTCCGACGGCGACGGCGCCCCCGTCGCCTCCCGGCACGCCGGCCCTGAGGAGCTCATCGCGCTCTCCCGCGCCGTCGGCGAGCACGAGGGCACCCAGCTCGAAGCGATCCTGGCGGGCTGCCTCGACCAGTTCTCCGACGACGAGATCGAGCTGTTCGTCGAGATGACCGCCGCCGCCGGACGCCCGCTCAACTGGAACGTCCTCACCATCGACGCCGCCGTCCCCGAACGCGTCCCGCGCCAGCTCACCGCCTCCGAGCGGGCCCGGAAGTCCGGCGGCCGGATCGTCGCCCTCACCATGCCGATCCTGACCCCGATGAACATGTCGCTCGGGACCTTCTGCGCCCTCAACCTCATCCCGGGGTGGGGCGACATCCTCGGACTTCCCGTCCCCGAGCGGATCGCGAGGCTCCGCGACCCGGACGTGCGGGCCGAGATGCTGCGGCGCGCCGACTCCAGGGAGGCAGGGGTCTTCCGGCGCCTCGCCCACTTCGGGCGGTACGTCATCGGGGACACGTACAGCCCCGAGAACAAGGGCCTCACCGGCCGCGTCGTCGACGACATCGCGGCCGAGCGCGGCCAGGACGCCTTCCAGTGCCTCGTCGAGATCTGCGCCAACGACGACCTCCGGACGATCCTGTGGCCGATGCCCAGCGACAACGACCCGGCGTCCTGGGCGCTGCGCCGCGAGACCTGGGACCACGAGGACGTGCTGCTCGGCGGCTCCGACGCGGGCGCCCACCTGGACCGGATGTGCGGGGCGCCGTACACGACCCGGTTCCTCGGCGACTGCCTGCGCGGCCGGAGACTCGTACCCCTGGAGCGGGCGGTGCGGATGCTGACCGACGACCCGGCCCGGCTCTTCGGACTCCGGGAGCGCGGCCGGATCACCGAGGGCTTCCACGCCGACCTCGTCCTCTTCGACCCGGAGCGGATCGACGCCGGCCCGGCGACCCTCGTGCACGACCTGCCGGGGGACAGCCCGCGACTGGACTCGCGGGCGGTCGGGATCGTGTCGGTGCGGGTCAACGGCGTGGAGACGGTACGGGACGACGAGGTGACCGGGGCGGTCCCGGGGAAGGTACTGCGCTCCGGCCGTGACACGAGGACGGTGGCGACCAGGTGAACCAGAAGCTCTTCATCGGCGGCGAGTGGGTCGAGCCCGACGGCGGTCACTACGAGGTGATCGACCCGGCCACCGAGGAGGTCGTCGGCCTCGCCCCGGAGGCCTCCCGCGCCCAGGTGTACGACGCGGCGGCCGCGGCCCGCGAGGCCTTCGGCTCCTGGTCCCGGACGCGACCGGAGGAGCGGGCCGCGATCCTGGACCGGGCCGCCGACCTGATGGCCAGGGACGCCGAGGCGAACACCCTCCTCGCCCGCGCCGAGACCGGCGCCACCACCGGCACGGCGCGCGGCATGCAGGTCGCCGTCGGCTCGGCCCGCTTCCGGCGGTACGCGCGCGGGGCCATGGAACCGGTCGAGCAGGCGCTGCCCCCGCAGATCAACGAGGCGGGCCCGATGGGGAGGGCCGGGGTGTTCGGCGCGGTGGCGGTCCGCCGCCCGGTCGGCGTGGTCACCTGCATCACCTCGTACAACAACCCCTGGGCCAACCCGGCCGGCAAGATCGCCCCCGCGCTCGCGATGGGCAACACGGTCCTCGTGAAGCCCGCCCCGCAGGACCCGCTCTCCGTGTACGCGATGACCCGCGCCCTGGAGGAGGCCGGCGTTCCGCCGGGCGTCGTCAACGTGGTCACCGGCTCCTCGGTGGAGTCGGGGCAGGCGGCCGTGGACTCCCCGGACGTCGACATGGTGTCGTTCACCGGCTCCACGGCGGTCGGGCAGGCGATCGGCGAGGTCTGCGGCCGCACGCTCAAGCGGCAGCTGATGGAGCTGGGCGGCAAGGGGGCGGCGCTCGTCCTCGACGACGCCGACCTGGATTCGGCGGTGATGGGGATCGGGACGACGTTCTCCTTCTACAGCGGACAGATCTGCACGGCCCCGACCCGGGTGCTCGCCCAGCGCGGGATCTATGAGCGGCTGATCGAGAAGCTCACCGGCTATCTGGCCTTCATGAAGGTGGGGGACCCGGCGGAGCAGGGCACGATCGTCGGCCCGGTGATCTCGGCGGCCCACCGCGACCGGGTGGAGTCGTACGTCGAGCTCGGCCGGAAGGAGGGGGCGCGGGTGGTCGCCGGCGGTGAGCGGCCGGACCTCCCGAAGGGCTTCTACGTGGCGCCGACGCTGCTCGCCGACTGCACCAACGAGATGCGGGTGGTGCGGGAGGAGATCTTCGGGCCGGTCGTCGTGGTGGTCCCCTTCGACGACGAGGAGGAGGGGATCGCGCTCGCCAACGACAGCGACTACGGGCTCCTCGACTACGTGTGGTCGGGCGACGTGGCCCGCGCCTTCCGGATCGCGGCCCGGCTGCGGGCCGGCGGGGTGGGCGTGAACACGATCGGACGGAACATGGAGGCGCCGTTCGGCGGATTCAAGCGGAGCGGGGTCGGACGGGACGTGGGCTCGTACGCGCTGCACGCCTACAGCGAGCTGCAAGCGGTGGTGTGGCCGGGCTGACGACGTCCCCGAAAATTCCTCGGGAAAATTTCGAAACGGACATTTCGGGCCACGCTGCGGTTCCCGCATACCGGACAGGGGTCGACCGACCTACCAGTTGGTCGGCCCGTGCCGTTGGTCGATCTTTCAATCATTGGTGCGTGTCCGCTTCGACCCGTGCAATGCAAGGCGGCGATCGATCAGATGAGCGGATTTTGATCCTCCGGATATGGAAACCGCAGCATTTAACGTCCTGTTCATGACTCAGGTGGAAGCGCGGCCCCAGGCCGGAGACACGGTAAGGGGCGTCAACGCCCCGGGTGACACCGACGGCGCGGCCGGTACGCACGGCGTGCGCACCAAAGGCCTCGGCGGGAACTCCGTCGGCCTCCTCGGCAGTGCCGTCATCGGCATCTCGACCGTCGCCCCCGTCTACTGTCTGACTTCGACACTCGGCTCCACTGCCGGCGAGGTCGGACTGCAGATGCCCGCGATCTTCCTCGCCGGCTTCCTCCCGATGCTCCTCGTCGCCTTCGCGTACCGGGAGCTCAACAAGGTCATGCCCGACTGCGGCACCTCGTTCACCTGGACCGTGAAGGCCTTCGGGCCCCGCATCGGCTGGATGTGCGGCTGGGGCCTCGTCATCGCGACGATCATCGTCCTCTCCAACCTGGCGGGCGTCGCGACCTCCTACTTCTGGCTCCTCGCCGGTGAGATCAGCGGCAGCGAGGCCATCGCCGCCCTGGACGACAACAAAGCCGTCCACATCGTCACCTGCCTGACCCTCATCGCCGCGGCCACCGCGATCAGCTACCGCGGCATGACCGCCACCAAGGGCGTCCAGTACACCCTCGTCGGCCTCCAGCTCGTCGTCCTCGCCGTCTTCGTGGGCATGGCCCTGACGAAGGCCGGCTCCTTCGAGACCTCGGTCGACTTCTCCTGGTCCTGGATGAACCCCTTCGCGGTCCAGTCCTTCGCCGCCTTCACCGCCGGCCTCTCGCTCTCGATCTTCATGTACTGGGGCTGGGACGCCTGCATGGCGACCAACGAGGAGACCACCGGCAGCGCCAAGACCCCCGGCCGCGCCGCGCTCATCGCGATGGTCGTCCTGGTCGGCTCCTACCTGGCCACCGGCATCGCCGCCCAGATGGTCGTCGGCTCCGGCGAGAAGGGCCTCGGCCTCGCCAACCCGGAGACCTCCGACAACGTCTTCGCCGCCCTCGCCGGCCCGGTCATGGGCCCCACGCTCGGCATCCTGCTCTTCGTCGCGGTCCTCGCCTCGGCTGCCGCCAGCCTCCAGACCACGTTCATCCCGGTCGCCCGCACGGTGCTCGCGATGTCCACGTACGAGGCCCTGCCGAAGTCCTTCACCAAGGTCCACCCGGTCTTCAAGACCCCCGGCAAGGCCACGATCGTGGCCGGTGTCGCCACCGGCGTCTTCTACACCGTGATGACCCTGCTCAGCGAGAACGTCCTGGTCGACACCATCTACGCGCTCGGCCTGATGATCTGCTTCTACTACGCGCTCACGGCCTTCGCCTGCGTCTGGTACTTCCGCGGAGAGCTCTTCCGCACCGGCCGGGACTTCGCCTACAAGGGCCTGATGCCGCTGCTCGGCGGACTGATGCTGACGGCCGTCTTCGGCAAGACGCTGTACGACATGTGGGACCCGGCGTACGGCTCCGGCTCCGCGGTCTTCGGCGTCGGCTCGGTCTTCGTGATCGGCGTCGGACTGCTGCTCGTCGGCGTGGTCATCATGCTGGTCATGCAGCGCCGGAGCCCCGCGTTCTTCCGCGGCGAGGTCCTGACGAAGGAGACGCCGTCACTGGTGGTCGCCGACTGAGTCCGGCGGAGCGTTCCTGAGTCTTCGAGAACACGAAGGTGGCGGGCCCGTGGGGGGTCCCGCCACCTTCGTCCTTCGTCGCCCGCGGACGGTCAGTGGTGTCCGGGGAGCAGGCGCTCCACCGCCGTGTTCGCGGGCGGCAGCTCCGGCGTACCGGCCGGCTTGGCCTTCGGGGTCAGGACGCCGCTGAGCGGCACGACCGACGGCAGGTTCACCCCGCCCGCGTCGGCGGCGGCGCTTCCGGCGGCGGCGAGGCCGCCGGTCGCGGCGAAACAGGTCAGGGCGACTGCGGTGAGCATCTTCTTCATGCCCGCACCAACGCGGACGGCATGGATCCGGTTACGAGGGCGCTCCCGGAGCCTCCCTCGGGCGCGTCCCTAGGATGCGTCCATGCACGGGGAGACGAACTGGTCGCTCCGCCCCGCTCGGGCGGACGACATCGAGGCGATCGCGGAGCTGCGGGCCGTCGTCATGCGGGACGACCTGGAGCGCCTCGGACGCTACGACGAGCACCGGGTGCGACAGCGGCTGCGCGACGGCTTCTCGCCGCAGCACACCTCGGTCGTCGAGGTGGACGGCGGCTTCGCGGGCTGCGTGACCCTGCGCCCGTACGAAGGCGGTGCCGGCTTCCACCTGGAGCACTTCTACCTGGCCCCCGGGGCCCAGGGGCGGGGCCTCGGGACGGCGGTGCTGCGAGAGCTCCTCGCCCGGGCGGACCAGGCCGCCGCCCCGGTCCGCCTGGTCGTGCTCCAGGGCAGCGCCGCCCGCCGCCTCTACGAGCGGGAGGGCTTCACGTACGAGTCCGAGGACCCGGTGGACGTGCTGCTCGTACGCGAGCCACGGGTCGCCGCCGCCCCCGCCTGACCGGCCGGCCGCGCCCTCGTCAGAGGGCGACTCCGGCCGGCTGGCGGACGGTCACGTTGATCCGGTTGAACAGGTTGGTGACCGCCACCATCAGGACGATCGCCGCCAGCTGCTTCTCGTCGTAGTGGTCGGCCGCGGCGTCCCAGACCTCGTCCGGCACGGCGTCCGAGGCGTCGGCGAGCCGGGTCGCCGCCTCGGCCAGGGCGAGGGCCGCGCGCTCCTCGTCGGAGAAGTACGGGGCCTCGCGCCAGGCGGCGACGGCGAACAGCTTCTCGTCGCTCACGCCGTTCTTCCGGGCGCTCTTCGCGCCGTAGTCGACGCAGAACCCGCAGCTGTTGATCTGGCTGGCCCGCAGGTGCACCAGCTCCAGGGTCGACTCCGGGACACCGCCCGCGCGGGTCGCCTTCACCAGCTCCTGGATCGCCGGGCCGGCTCCGGGGAGGACGTAGGCGGGGTTGGTCATCCGGGGGGTGGTCGCGTGCGCCATGGTGATCGCTCCTCAGCGTCTCGGTGTGCGGTTTCGGTTGCCTTCACCGCACTGACGAAGCGGACGCGAAAGATGTGACACCCCCCGGGCTCCCGTTCTCTACGCCTCCGAAGCCTCCGATGCCTCGGCGATGAGGGCGGTGGCGACGGTGCGGAAACCGAGGCGCCCGTACAGCCGGGCCACGTCCGCGTCCGACGCCGACAGGAACACCAGCTCCACACCGCGCGACCGGGCGTCGGCCACCAGCGCGGCCGTCACCGCGAGACCGAGGCCCCGGCGCCGGGCCGCCGGGACCGTACCGACGCCGACGACCTCGGTCACCGCCCCGACGGGCTGGTGCTGCCCCGCAGAGAGCGCCGTGCCGGCGTCGTCGAGGGCGGCCGAGAGATGGGTGAGACCCGCCGCGATCCGACCGGCGACCTGGGCGACGGCATCCGGCGTCGGCTCGGCGCCGAAGGCCGCGTACGGAGCGGCGACCGCGCTCGCCAGGAACGGATCGCGCGCGCCGACCATCCGTACGGTGACGCCCTCGGGCCCGGCCACCGGGAGCCCGTCGCCCTCGAGGACCATCAGCGGATGCTCGTGGACGGTGAGCCCGCTCGCCTCCACTGCGGCCCGCAGCCCCGGCGTCGTCTCCGCCACCCACTCGAACGCCTCGGGCACCCCCAGCTCCCGCTGCCGCGCCCGCACCCGGTCCACGTCGGCGACCGTCACCTCCCCGTCGTATCCGAGCGCGGGCCGCGCGTAGTACGGCCAGCCCGCGCCCTCCCGCACGAACAGGGTCAACGGCCCGAACGCCTCGGCGCGGGCGGCGGAACGGGGCACGGCGTCGTAGTACGACTCGATTCTCTTCAGCACGCGCCCACGCTAGGCGCCGAAGCGGCAGGCCGCCCGCGTATTTCCCCGCCCCCGGCGTTCGTGACCCTGGCGCGTACCCGTGAACGCCCGGCCGACGCGGAACGCACTCGTGTCGCACCCCTCGGCAATCCGGGCCGCACGCCCTACCGTGCCGCTATGCGGATCTCGACCACGATCTTCCTGACCGACGAGACCATCAGCCCCGTGCGGCTCGCGCGTGAACTCGAACAGCGTGGGTTCGGCGGGCTCTACCTCCCCGAGCACACCCACATCCCCGTCGCCCGGGACACGGACTACCCGGCGGGCGGGGAGCTGCCCCGCGAGTACGGCCGCACCCTCGACCCCTTCGTCGCCCTCGGCCAGGCCGCCGCCGTCACCGAACGCCTCGCGCTCGGCACCGGCGTCACCCTGATCACCGAACACGACCCGATCGCCCTCGCCAAGCAGATCGCGACCCTCGACCATGTCTCCGGCGGCCGCTTCACCCTCGGCCTCGGCTTCGGCTGGAACCGCGAGGAGGCAGCCGACCACGGCGTGGAGTGGCGCACCCGCCGGGAGCTCGGCCGCGACCGACTGAACCTGATGCGAGCGCTCTGGTCTCCCGAACCCACCTCCTACGAAGGTGAGTTCGGCCACTCGGTCCGCGCCTCGGAGGCCTGGCCGAAGCCCATCGGCGGCGCGCCCCGCATCCTCCTGGGCGGCGCGGCGGGCCCGAAGCTCTTCGCCCAGATCGCCGCGCAGGCGGACGGCTGGATGCCGATCGGCGGCCGCGGCCTGACGGAGTCGCTCCCGGTCCTGAAGGAGGCCTGGGAGAAGGCGGGTCGGGACCCGAAGACCCTGGAGATCGTCCCGTACGCCGTCCTCCCGACCCGCGGCAAGCTCGCGCACTACGCGGAACTGGGCTGCGAGGAGGTCGTCCTCCAGCTCCCCCCGGCCGCCGAACCGGAGGTCCTGCGCGTCCTGGACGCGTACGCCGAGTACCTCTGATCCCTTGACTTCGGGATACGTTCCGAAGTGGCGTCGACCCATGCTGACCCAGAGTGTCCCCTTCTCCGAGCTCTCCAAGAACTCGAAGCGGGTCGCCGCCGCGGACGACGGGGCGGGTGTCCCCCCGTGAGGCCGAAGCGCGGCGACGACATGGCTCCGCCCTCGGTCGGCGAGGAGTGGCACCCGCTTCGCGACGAACGAGGCGGCCGAGGGCTACGCGGCGCCTCGGCGCCCGAAGGACACCGACTGACCGCTTGGCCGGATTCGCCGCTTCCTGCGGGGACCCGAAGCCTGCTCGTGGTGCCCGCTCGTATGCTCGGTTCATGACGGATGACCAGGAAGCTCGCCCCACCGCGAATGCCATGCGCCGTGCTCTGAAGCGGGCCAGGGACGGGGTCGCGCTCGATGTCGGTGAGGCGGCCGTGCTGTTGCGGGCGCGGGGGGAGGATCTGGCGGATCTGGTCGCGTCCGCGGGGCGGGTGCGGGATGCCGGGCTCGCGGCGGCCGGGCGGCCGGGTGTCATCACGTACTCGAAGAGTGTGTTCATACCGCTGACCCGGCTGTGCCGGGACAAGTGCCACTACTGCACCTTCGTCACCGTCCCTGGCAGGCTCCGCCGGGACGGGCACGGGATGTTCATGTCGCCGGACGAGGTCCTCGACGTCGCCCGGCGCGGCGCGGAGCTGGGCTGCAAGGAGGCGCTGATCACCCTCGGGGACAAGCCCGAGGACCGCTGGCCCGAGGCCCGTGAATGGCTCGACGCGCACGGATACGACGACACCATCGCCTATGTCCGGGCGATGGCCATCCGCATCCTGGAGGAGACGGGGCTGCTGCCGCACCTGAACCCCGGGGTGATGTCGTGGACGGACTTCCAGCGGCTCAAGCCCGTCGCGCCGTCGATGGGGATGATGCTGGAGACGACCGCGACCCGCCTGTGGTCGGAGCCCGGCGGCCCCCACCACGGCTCCCCGGACAAGGAGCCCGCCGTCCGCCTCCGTGTCCTTGAAGACGCGGGGCGGTCCTCGGTCCCCTTCACCTCCGGACTGCTCCTTGGGATCGGGGAGACGCTGGAGGAGCGGGCGGAGTCGCTGTTCGCGCTGCGGCGGGTCTCGCGGGCGTATCACTCCGTCCAGGAGCTGATCATCCAGAACTTCCGTGCCAAGCCGGACACGGCCATGCGCGGGATGCCGGACGCCGAGCTCGACGACCTGGTCGCGACCGTCGCCGTCGCCCGGCACATCATGGGCCCCTCCGCCTGCCTGCAGGCCCCGCCCAACCTCGTCGACTCCGCCTACGAGCGCCTCATCGCCGCCGGCATCGACGACTGGGGCGGCGTCTCCCCCCTCACCATCGACCACGTCAACCCCGAACGCCCCTGGCCGCGGATCGAGGAACTCGCCGAAAGGTCGAGGACGGCAGGGTTCGAACTGCGGGAACGGCTCTGCGTGTATCCGGAGTTCATCACCCGGGGTGAGCCGTGGCTCGATCCGCGTCTCCTCCCGCACGTCCGCGCGCTCGCCGACCCCGAAACGGGGCTGGCGAACCCCGACGCCCCGGTGCGCGGTCTGCCCTGGCAGGAGCCGGACGAGGCGTTCACCGCGTCCGGCCGGACCGATCTGCACGCCACCATCGACACCACCGGCCGCACCCGTGACCGCCGTGACGACTTCGACGACGTCTACGGCGACTGGGACGCCCTCCGGGAGGCAGCCGCCCCCGGGATGGTGCCCGAGCGTGTCGACTCCGACGTCCGCGAGGCCCTCGCCGTCGCCGCCGACGACCCCACCAAGCTCACCGACGCCCAGGCGCTGGCGCTGCTCCACGCCGACGGGCCGGCGCTCGACGCGCTGACCCGTATCGCCGACGACGTGCGGAAGTCCGTCTCCGGTGACGATGTGACGTACATCGTCACCAGGAACATCAACTTCACCAACGTCTGCTACACCGGCTGCCGCTTCTGCGCCTTCGCCCAGCGCCGCACCGACGCCGACGCCTACACCCTCTCCCTCGACCAGGTCGCCGACCGAGCCGAACAGGCCTGGAACGTCGGCGCCGTCGAGGTCTGCATGCAGGGCGGCATCCACCCCGACCTGCCCGGCACCGCCTACTTCGACATCGCCCGCGCCGTCAAACAGCGTGTCCCCGGCATGCACGTCCACGCCTTCTCCCCCATGGAAGTCGTCAACGGCGCCACGAGGACGGGCCTGTCCATCCGCGAATGGCTCACCGCCGCCAAGGAAGCCGGACTCGACTCCATCCCCGGCACCGCCGCCGAGATCCTCGACGACGAAGTCCGCTGGGTCCTGACCAAGGGCAAACTCCCCACCGCCACCTGGATCGAGGTCGTCACCACCGCCCACGAACTCGGCATCCGCTCCTCCTCCACGATGATGTACGGGCATGTCGACCAGCCCCGCCACTGGCTCGGCCACCTCCGCACCCTCTCGCGCATCCAGCAGGAGACCGGAGGATTCACCGAGTTCGTCACCCTCCCCTTCATCCACACCAACGCACCCGTCTACCTCGCCGGCATCGCCCGCCCCGGCCCCACCCACCGCGACAACCGCGCCGTCATCGCCATGGCCCGCCTCCTCCTGCACCCCCACATCCCCAACATCCAGACCAGCTGGGTCAAACTCGGCACCGAAGGCGCCGCCGAGATGCTCCGCTCCGGCGCCAACGACCTCGGCGGCACCCTCATGGAGGAGACCATCTCCCGCATGGCCGGATCGAGCTACGGCTCCTACCGGTCCATCCGCGACCTCGAAGCCATCGCGGCCACAGCAGGCCGCCCGGCCAAACCCCGGACCACCCTCTACGGCCACGTGCCGGAGGAACGACAGCGCACGGCGAGGGCGTCGGACGGACACCTCCCGGAGCTGCTGCCGGTCCTTCCGCAGGAGTAGCCAGGAGTAGCCAGGAGTAGCCAGGACGGGCCAGGAGCAGCGGGCGCCGTTCCGTGGCCGCGGTGGAGAGGGGCGTGCGTGACTCGTGTCAGGGGGTTCATGACGCGGATCGTTCACGTCATGCCCAAGCCTCGGGCGAACTGCGGTCAAAAGTGAACTGAAGGGCTTCAGATCACATAACGTTCCGGCCCCCGAACGGACGTACCCGGTCCATTACAGTGCTGCGCAGACCGGTCTACGGGGGGAGGGCACGTCGTGGCCACGACAGCCGCGGCCGTGTGGGGCCGCGCCGAACAGCAGGACTTCCGCGCCCGCGTACGGGGCTGTCTGCTCGGCGGAGCCCTCGGTGACGCCCTGGGCGCCGGCGTCGAAGGGCTGACCCTCGCCGAGATCAAGGACGCCCACGGACCTGACGGACTCGGCGAGCCCGCGCCCGCGTTCGGCCGCCGCGGCGCCGTCACCGCCGCCACCCAGATGGGGCTCTTCACCGTCGACGGCCTGATCCGCGCCCAGGTCCGCCGCGACACGGGCGCCTGGCACCCGCCCACCGACGTCCACCGGGCGCATCTGCGGTGGGCCGCCACCCAGCGCGACTGGGGCCCCGACGAGCGCCGCAAGGACAACGGCTGGCTCGCCCGCGAGGAATGGCTCTACGCCCGCCGCAACCCGTCCCGCGCCTGCCTCACCGGTCTCGGCGACGAGATCCTCGGCACCCTCGACAGGCCCAAGAACCCGGAGGCCGCCGACTCCGGCGCCCTCGTCCGCTCCGCCCCCTTCGGGCTGCTCGTCGGCTGGGAGCCGCAGCTCGTCTGCCAGCTCGCCGTGGAGTGCGCCGCCCAGACCCACGGCGCCCCGGCCGCCGGCCTCGCCGCCGGCGCGTTCGCGGTCGTCGTCCACGGCCTCGCGCGCGGCGGCTCCGTGGAGGCGGCCGTCGACCGGGCCCTCGGGCAGCTGGCGGCGCGCCCCGGCCACGAGCCGGTCACCGAGGCGCTGGGCCGCGCCGTCGGAGCCGTACGGGAAGGGGTTCCGGATCCGGAGCGGGTGGCCGCCCTGGGGGCGACCGAGGACCGGGCGGAGGGGCAGCTGGCGGCGGCCGTGTACTGCGCCCTGGTCGGCGAGGACGTACGGCACGGGCTGCGGCTCGCGGTGAACCACGACGGGCCGTCGGCGGTGACCGGGGCGCTCACGGGCGCGCTGCTGGGCGCCCTGCACGGCGAGACGGCCCTCCCGCCGGCCTGGCTGGCCGAACTGGAGGGCCGTGCGACGGTCCTGGAGCTCGCGGACGACTTCTCGATGGAGATGACGCAGGGGGCGGCCCTGCACAGCCCGACGGAGTCGTCGCCGGGCTGGCTGGCGCGCTACCCGAGGGCCTGATCAGAAGGCCTCACCGGGGGTCACCCGAGGAGTCGACCGTCAGGGGGTCACCCGAGGGGCTGGTCCGCGCGCTCGCCGCCCTGTGCGGGGATCGCGGCGCCGCCCTCGTCTTCCGGGTCGGTGCCGATCCGGGCGAGCAGCGCGTCCCGTTCCGGGGTGTCCTCGGGCTTGAGGAAGCCGATGAGCACGTACAGGACGAGGGACGTGGCGAGCGGCGAGACGATCTGGATCTGGAGCTCGATGCCGTCGAGGCCGTAGTTGGTGAGCCAGAAGACGAAGAGTCCGGCGGCCCAGGAGACGAGGGCCGCGGTCGGTCCGGACTTCCGGAAGGTGCGGAGCAGGCCGAGCATGAAGGGGATCGCGATCGGCCCCATGAGTCCGGCGACCCACTTGATGACGACGGTGATGATGTCCTTGAACGTGGGGGAGTTGACCTGGGTGGCGATGGCCATCGACAGCGCGAGGAAGGCGATCGTCGACCACCGCGCGGCGAGCAGCCCGGCCTTCTGGCTCCAGCCGCGGGCGGCCTTGCTGACGGCGGGGGCGATGTCACGGGTGAAGACGGCGGCGATGGCGTTGGCGTCGGAGGAGCACATGGCCATGGTGTGCGAGAAGAAGCCGACGACGACGAGGCCGAGGAGGCCGTGCGGCAGCAGCTGCTCGGTCATCAGGGCGTACGAGTCGGAGGCGTCGGGCTTCTTCGGGTCGACGAGTAGCGGCGCGACCCACATGGGGAAGAAGAGGACCAGCGGCCAGATGAACCAGAGCACCGCGGAGAGCCGGCCGGAGCGGGTGGCCTCGCGGGCGTTGGGGGTGGCCATGTAGCGCTGGGCCTGGTTCCACATGCCGCCGCTGTACTCGAAGGTCTTGATGAAGAGGTACGCGAGGAGGAAGGTCAGCGTGTACGGGCCGGCCGTCGGCGCGGTGTGGCCCTGGAGCTCGGGCCGGTCCCACACGGTCCACAGCGCGCTGAAGCCGCCGAGCTTGCCGAGGACGGCGACGAGCATGGCGACGCCGGCGAGGAGCTGGATGACGAACTGGCCGAGTTCGGTGAGGGCGTCGGCCCAGAGTCCGCCGACGGTGCAGTAGATGCCGGTGACCACGCCGGTGATGAGGATGCCCTGGTTGAGGGAGATGCCGGTGAAGACGGAGAGCAGGGTGGCGATGGCGGCCCACTTGGCGCCGACGTCGACGATCTTCAGCAGGACGCCGGACCAGGCGAGGGCCTGCTGGGTGGGAAGGTTGTAGCGGTCCTTGAGGTATTCGAGCGGGGAGGCCACCTTCAGGCGGGAGCGCAGCCGGTTGAGCCGGGGCGCGAAGAGGCTCGCGCCGATGGCGATACCGATCGCGATGGGGAAGGACCAGGTGACGTAGGACGTGACGCCGTAGGTGAAGGCGATGCCCGCGTACCCGGTGAACATCACCGCGCTGTAGCCCGACATGTGGTGGGAGATACCGGAGAGCCACCAGGGCATCCGGCCGCCGGCCGTGAAGAAGTCGGAGACGGTGTCCACCCGCTTGTGGGACCAGACACCGATCGCGACCATCACGCCGAAGTAGCCGATGAGCACGGCCCAGTCGAGACTGTTCATGGAGCCCCCTCCAGGGGTTCTGGTCCGCCTTGTGAACGCCGTTCATGGTGTGGCGAGTTGCAAGGCAGGGACAATGCAATGGAGGGTCAAGGGACAGTAAAATCGTTCTGTTTACTGACCCTTGTTCATGTCCATGAACCAGTCCCGCGTGAAATCGGCGCGGAATCAGAAGGTTCCTGCGGGTATCAGCGCATCAGCTCCCCGGCGTTGACCAGGAGGGACTGACCCGTGATAGCCCGCGCCCGGTCCGAGGCGAGGAAGGCTGCCGCCTCCGCCACGTCCCCGTCCGTCGCGAGCTCCGGCAGCGCCATCCGCTCGGTGAGCCGGGCGAGCACCTCCGCCTCGGGGACCTTCTCGGTGTGCGCGGTGAACTGGACGAAGGCCTGCACCGGAGGCCCCCACATCCAGCCGGGGAGCACGGTGTTGACCCGGATGCGGTGCGGCCCGAGCTCGTGCGCGAGCGAGTACATCGCCGAGGTCAGCGCCCCCTTCGACGCCGCGTACGCCGCCTGCCGCACCTGCGTGGGCGCGGCCACCGCCGACTGCGTGCCGATCAGGACCACCGAACCCCCGTGCTCCTTGAGCGCCGGCAGGCAGGCCCGGGTCATCCTCAGGGTCCCGAGCAGGTTGACGTCCAGGACGCCCTGCCAGGTCGCGAAGTCGGCGTCCTCCAGACCGCCGAAGTAGGAGTCCCAGGCGGCGACGTGGACCACCGCGTCGATCCCGCCGAAACGCTCGGTCGCGAGGGCGGCGAGGGCCTCGCACTGGGCCTCGTCGGTGATGTCGGTGGCCCGGTAGGCGGTACGGCCCCCTTCCGGGTCGATCTCGGCGGCGGACTTGGCGAGATTGGCCTCGGTGCGGGCGCCGAGGACCGCGTTGCCCCCGTCCCGTACGACCGTCTCGGCGATGCGATGGCCGAGTCCCGCGCCGACGCCCGACACGACGACCGTCTTCCCCTGGAGCAGCATCCGGGTCCTCCCTGGGCCTGTTCATCGATCTGACGGTCCGTCAGAGTAGGGCCGAGTCGCCGACAAGGGAAGGGGAACGAGGATGAGCGAGGAGACCCGCAGCGAGACGTACGCGGAGCTGGCGTCCGTCGGCCCGTACGGGGTGCGGCCCGGCCACGCGCTGATCACCATGGTCGAGCCGCATCCGGGCCACGAGTACGCGTACAACCGCTGGTACGAGGACGACCACTACTACTCCGGCGCCATGGCCATGCCCTGGATGTACGCGGGCCGCCGCTGGGTCGCCACCCGCGAACTCCAGGAACTGCGCGCCCCGGAGAAGTCCGCCGTCGCCCGCCCCGTCACCGCGGGCTGCTACCTCTCCACGTACTGGATCACCGAGGGCCGCTACGACGACCACATGAAGTGGACCGTCGGCATCAACAGACGGCTCAACCGCGACGCCCGCGTCCACCAGGAACGGACGCACGTCTTCACCGCGTTCCAGGACCACGAGGCGACCGTCTACCGCGACGGGGCGGCCGGCCCGCGCGACTTCCACGCCCTCGACCACCCCTACGCGGGGCTGATCCTCCAGGTCGTCGACACGGACGGCCCGGAGGAGCGCGCCGCACTCCTCGAACGGCTGCGGACCAGAGACCTGCCCCGACGGCTCGCCGGCTCACCGGCGGCGATGGTCACGATCTTCCGCCCGACCCCGCTGCCCGGCGACCGCATGACGTACGTGAAACAGGTCGAGGGCGTCGACACCCGGCTAACCCTGCTCTGGTTCCTGGAACGGGACCCGAGGGAGTGCTGGACGGAGCACTTCGGGGACCTGGAGTCACTGGGGGCGGACGCGGGCCGCGTGGAGCTGGTGGCGCCCTTCATCCCGACGGTGCCGGGGACGGACCGGTACGTGGATCAACTGCGTTGACCGATCCGGGGGCAAGGCCGAGCCCCCTCGGCCAGGACGGCGGACCGGTCGAGAGGGCTCTTTCGTACTGCGAGTGGTGCGTGTCCTGCGGGTGGTGCGTGTCCTGCCTGTGGTGCTCGCGCTGACGGCTTGAGCGACGGGGCTCAGAGCGCCCCGTTGCTCACCTCGCCGACGAAGGCGTTCCACGATCCCGGTCCGAAAGAGAGGGAGGGACCCTCGGGGGCCTTGGAGTCGCGCACCGCGATCGCGGTCACGAGGGGGGACTTCACTTCGACGCAGGCCCCGTTCCCTCCGGAGTACGAGGACTTCGTCCAGGTGTCGGTGCCACCCTGAATAATCGCCATGCTGCTCAGCTCCGGTTCTGCCAGTGGATGTGTCGCGCCAACGTTCTTGCCGGCGTGATCGACGCTACTCGCCGGTCCCCTCCGGCGGGACCGGCGTTCACACGTCCGAGTGGCATATTCCAACTGGGCTTCCGTGGGAGCGAGTACGCCGTGTACCGTACCCGCCCCGCTGTTTTCGGACCCGAGAGGCAGCGCTTTTCGGCTCAGCCCCTGGCGTGCTTCTTCACCATCTCCGAGATGAAGTCACGGGTCTGCTCGACGTTCAGCGCCTGCGCCCTGAGGTGCTCGTACATGACGCTGTACTTGCCGACGTCCTGCGCCTTCTCCAGATACAGATCGCTCGTCACACCCTCGATGTAGACGACGCTGGAGTCGGACGTGTCCGGGAACTCCAGGATCGAGTACTGCCCGCTGATCCCCGGGTGCGCGCCCATCTCGAACGGGATCACCTGCACGGTGACGTGCGGCAGGTGCGACTGCTCGATGAGGTGCTC
This sequence comes from Streptomyces sp. NPDC088707, assembly GCF_044752725.1. NCBI lineage: Bacteria > Bacillati > Actinomycetota > Actinomycetes > Kitasatosporales > Streptomycetaceae > Streptomyces > Streptomyces sp. NPDC088707. Next base: position 113,591 of record NZ_JBIVLV010000010.1, read on the forward strand.
CAGCTGCTCCACCATCAGCTGCCTGCTGCCGACGATCCGGTGCAGCGCGCCCTCGTCGATGACCGCCCACAGGCGCAGCGGACGCTCCTCGTCCCGGATGCGCTCCTGGCGGCGGGTGCGGACCGTGACCCGCTTGTCGATGTCCGCGGGCGTCGACTCAGGCAGCGCGCCGGTGATGACCGCCTCCGCGTACGCGTGCGTCTGGAGCAGCCCGGGGATGATCTGCGGCTCGTACATCCGCAGGCTCTCCGCGTCGGTCTCCAGACCGATGTAGACGCTGTACGGGATGTCGCCGAAGGCGTGCCACCAGCCCTGCTGGCGCGAGTCCTTGGCCATCTGCATGAGCGAGTCGACCATGCGCTCGTCCTCGACCTCGTACACACCGCACAGGTCGCGCACATCGCGCTGACTGATGGAGCGGCGGCCGTTCTCCAGCCGGCTGATCTTGGACTGGGAGACGAGAAGACGCTCGGCGACCTGCTCGGCCGTCATGTTCTTCGCTTCCCGGAGCTTGCGCAGCTCCTGGCCCAATCGGCGTCGCCTGACGGTGGGGTTGACGTTGGACGCCACGGAAACTGCACCTCCGGCTCTCTGTTGCGTAGCTGTGAGTGTCTACCGCTTGGCAGACTGCCACCAAAGGCCAGGTGTGCGCTGGAAAATGACCACAACGTATGCCCGGCTGAACACCGGAGACGTCACGGGACGCGCGTGTGCGGGGCGGCCGTCCAGACCGCCCCGCACACTTGTGCGGCTCCCGGGTTGGTTCTGTTCTGTGCGAGGTGCCTAGTGCGCCGCCGCGCGGACCATGCTGCCGCGAGGCTGCGCCGGGACACCCGCGGCGCTCCGACGCGGCTGTGCCGCCGCGCCGTTCTGGACGTCCATCACGGCGTGCGCCACGAGTCCGCCCATCGGGTCGTGCCGGATCAGATCGCGCAGCCGGGACCGCGACGACCGTCCTTCGTTACCGGGGTAGAGGTGCTTCCCGAGACCGACCGCGTGGGCCAGCGCGGCAAGCGCCGCGGTCCGCGGGTCCGGCGGTACGCCGGTGCGGATCGCGCTGTCCAGCCGGGAACGGATCTCCCGACTGATCGCCGTGTCCGTCGCCTGATAGCGAGTCGTCGGCAACACCCCGCACATCTGGCCCTCCACGGCATGCACCATGCCGCATCGCTCCAGATGCGAGAGATACGTCTGGCGAAGCCCCAGTCGGGGTCCGCCGATCCAGTGGACGGCCCGGACCGGACTGCCACGCCTGCGCAGCAGTTCCAGTGCGGAGTCCAAGGTCGGATCTCCGGTCGGCCGTGGCATCACCACGGCGATACGATCCCCGTCAGGGGCTATCCGGCCTGCCAGCGCCAGCTCCACTAGCTGTGCACCGGCCAGGCCGAGGTCGAGCGACTGCGGCTGCGCTGTGGTACCCGTGGTCGGGTCCAGAGCGAGCAGCAGAAGCTCCTCCGGAATGGTTCTGCGGCTCCTGCCCATCCATGCCTCCCCGCGTGGATGAATGACAGGGTGACCCCTCTCACATTCATCTGTCGAGAGTGCCTGGGTGGTTCATCCGGGAACCAGTAGGTATGTCGTTCTCGTCTAGCACGGGGGCCAAGGGGTTCACACAGGACACTGGTACACGGACCGGTACACGGTCCGTACGTACGCACGACGCATGGAGGAGGCACGGTGGCGGGCGAGTCCCCCGACAAGGCGGAGCAGCAGGGGTCGTCTCAGGAGACGACGGCCTCGGGCGGCGGCGGCAGGGATCCTCGGCTTTCCGTGCTCCATGAGTCGGACGCCTCGTCGGCGGCTTCGGTTGCGTCGTCCTCGGCTTCGGGGTCGGCGGTTCAGGTGGACCAGCCGACGGCCGTCTTCAAGACGCTGGCGCCGCGGACCCCGGAGGACGACGCACCGGCGGCCGCGCCGGAGCGGACGGAGCCCTCGGAGCCCTCGGAGCCGGAGAAGGCACCGGAGCCCGAGAGCGACCGCCTGAAGGCCGCGGTGGCGGCGTGGGTGGCGACGGCGGAGGAGCCGGAGGACGCGCCCGAGAGGGCCGTGGCGTCCGACGAGGACCTGGGCGAGGACGAAGCGGAGTCGGACGGGGCGGAGTCGGACGAGGCAGTCGAGGCCGTCGAGGCCGACACCGAAGCCGAGCCGGCGGACGACGAACCCGAGGACGAGGTCGGCTCCGACGGGGACGAGCCGGACGACGACACGAGCGACGGTTCCGACGACGGCTCCGACGCGGAGCCCGTCGAGGCGAAGGCGACCTCGGAGTCCTCCGCGGAATCCTGGTTCTCGGCGCGGACGTCGGCGGCGGACGCGAAGCCCGCGGCCGAGGAGCCCGCTGACGCCCCCTCCGACACTGCCGACTCCGACGACGACTCGGACGACGGCTCGGACGACGACTCGGACGACATCGAGGACGAGCCGGTCGACCAGCCGACGACCATGTTCAAGGCCGTCCGGCTGCCCGTGGACCAGCCCACGACCGCGCTGAAGCTCCCGTCCTCCCTGACCGGCACCGGCGCCGGCACCGGCAAGAGGACCGGGGACGCCGACAGCGAGCGCACCAGCACCTTCCTGCCGCTGCGGGCGGACATCCCGGCCGAGCAGAAGGCCCAGGCGGCCGCGACGGCCCCCAAGGCGCCGGAGGCCCCCAAGCCCGCCGCCTCCGCCCCCGTACAGCCGAAGGCGCCGTCCGCGCCGTCCGCGTCGGCGCCCTCGGCCTCGCCCGCGCCCGCCTTCGCAGAGGCCGAGCGGACGCGGCAGCAGCCGCTCCCGCCGCTGCCCCCGCTCGACCTGCTCGCCGAGCTGACGAACACGCCGCCCCCGCCCCCGACCCCGCTGCGGACGACCGTGCGCCGGGTGCGGATCTGGACCCCGCTGGTCCTTCTGGTCCTGATCGTGTTTGCGATCGTGCAGATGGTCCGCCCGCTGCCCCCGCCGGAGCTGACGCTGTCGGCCGCGCCGACCTTCACCTTCCAGGGCGGCGAACTGAAGCTGCCGTTCCCCACCGAGGGACAGGGCGCCGTCGAGGTCGAGGGCGTCGGATCCATGGGGACGTACGGGGCGCAGAAGCCGGCCCCGATCGCGAGCGTCACGAAGACGATGACGGCGTACGTGATCCTCCGCGACCACCCGCTGAAGGGGAGCCAGAAGGGCCCCGAGATCGAGATCGACCAGAAGGCCGCCGATCAGGGCAAGGCGGAGCACGAGTCGACGGCGGCGGTGCAGAAGGGACAGACGTACTCGGAGAAGGAGCTCCTGGAGCTCCTGATGATCCCCTCCGCGAACAACGTGGCCCGGCTGCTCGCGCGCTGGGACGCCGGTTCGGAGGCCGCGTTCGTCGAGAAGATGAACGCCGCCGCGAAGGACCTGGGCATGACCCAGTCCACTTACACCGACCCGTCGGGTCTGCTCGACAGCACCGTGTCGACCCCGCAGGACCAGCTGAAGCTGGCGAAGGCGGTCATGCAGTACGACGTGTTCCGCGAGATCGTGAACATGCCGAACCTGACGGTGGACGGCATCCCCGGCCGGATCGAGAACAACAACAACATCCTGCTCAAGCCGGGTGTGAGCGGCATCAAGACCGGCTCGTCCACCCCGGCGGGCGGCAACCTGCTCTGGTCGGCGAACACCGTCGTCGACGGTCAGAACCGCCGCATCCTCGGCATCGTGATGGGCGCGAAGGACGCGGAGCAGCTGGGCCAGAAGCTCCAGCTCGCCATCGACAACAGCTACAAGCTGATCCAGCAGGCCCAGAAGGACGTCACCTCGGTGGCCGTGGTCCGCAAGGGCCAGGTCCTCGGCTACGTCGACGACGGCCTCGGCGGCCGGACGCCGGTCGTGGCGACGAAGGAGCTCAAGGCGATCGGCTGGCCGGGTCTCCAGGTGAAGCTGGCGCTGACGGACGGCGGCAAGGCCGTCCCGCACACCGGCAAGGCGGGCGACATCGTCGGCCAGGTGTCGATCGGCACGGGCGCCGGCAAGGTCAGCTCCCCCGTCGCGCTCCAGCAGGACCTGGCGGAGCCGGGCGTCGACAAGAAGCTCACGCGCGTGGGTTGAGCCGCCCGGACCGGGGCGGGCCACCGGGCCCGGCCCGACCGGTATCGGGCCTGGCTCGGCAGCTGGCCCGACCGGCCACCGGGCCTGGCTCGGCTCCCGGCATGACTGGCCCCCGGGCCTGACGCGGCACTCGGCCCGACCGGTCGCCCGACCCGGCCCCCGGCCTGGTCACCAGGCCCTGACCGGGTGCCCGGCCCGGCGCCCGTCCCGACCGGTCACCAGGCCGGGCGGCCACCCGCTCGGCCGGGCTCCCCGGGTTCTCCGGGGGGCCCAGCTGTTAGCGTCTTCCCGGGGACGAGTACGACGCGTGACTCACGCGAGAGAAGCGAGACGGCAGCACGGGAAAGGGCCGCAGTGACCACCGCCGAGCCGACACGCGCCGACCGCGCGGACTCAGCCCCTGACTCCGGCCATGCCGACGTCTCCGCCGACGGACATGCCGACTGCTCCGCCGACGGCCGTAGCGAGGCCCGCGCCGACGGCCGCACCGGCGCCGGGTCCCACGCGGAAGCCGACGCGTCTCTTGATTCGCTCCCGCGAATAGTGCTTCCTGCGCAGCGGCCGGCCCCGGCGTCCACCGCCCCGGCCCCGGCCCCGCGGCGGAAGCGCCGCTACACGGTTCTGGCGGCCACCGGCCTCGCGGCCGTCACCCACATCCTGTGGTTCTTCTTCTTCGCGAACAGCGGCGGCGACCTGGCGGCGCAGGACGCGTGGGCCGAGTTCGTCGGCCGGCACCCCGACTCGGCGTACAACCTGGCCTGGTACGGCGGGATGCACCCGGTCTCGTACAGCGTCGTGTCGCCGTACCTGATGTCGATGCTCGGTGTGCGCAGCACGATGATGGTCGCGGGGACGCTGTCGGCGGGGCTGACCGCGCTGATCCTGGTGCGGGTGCGGGCCGTCCGCAATCCGCTCGCGTGCTCGGTCGCGGGCGTGTTCGCGTTCCTCTGCAACGCCCTGTCGGGGCGGGTGACCTTCGGTCTCGGCATGATGTTCGCGGTCGGCGCGGTCGCGGCGGTGTTCTGCTGGCCGCACCGCTGGCGCCGCAAGCGCTGGGCGAAGGCCGCGGTGGCGGCGCCGCTCGCCGGTCTGGCCACGGCGTGCAGCCCCGTCGCGGGGCTCTTCCTCGGGGTCGCGGCGGCGGCGCTCTTCCTGAACCGCCGGCGCCCGGGCGCGTACGCACTGGGTCTGGCCCCGGTGGCGGTCGTCGCCCTGTCCTCCTGGCTCTTCCCCTTCTCGGGCACGCAGCCGATGGCCTTCGGGTCGACAGCGCTGCCGCTGCTGTTCGGAGTGCTGACCTTCCTCCTCGTCCCCAAGGACTGGCGGACGGTCCGCACCGCCGCGGCGGTGTACACGATCGGCACGCTGCTGACCTGGCTGATCGACTCGCAGATCGGCTCGAACATCTCGCGGCTCCCGATGCTCTTCGCGGGCGTCGTGCTGCTGGCGGCCCTGCCGTACAGGGCGCCGCGCTCACGCCGCTGGTACGCGCTGGTGCTGGCCTTCGCCGGCCTGAACTTCTGGATCGGCTTCAAGGGCGTCGACGACGTGATCCGTACGGCCCCGGACGCCTCCTGGGCGCGCGAGCTCGCGCCGCTGGTCAACCAGCTCCAGGTGCGGGACGCGCGCAAGGCGCGGGTGGAGGTCGTACCGGCGTCGAGCCACCGCGAGTCCTCGGCGCTGAGCCCGTACATCAACCTGGCGCGGGGCTGGAACCGTCAGGCCGACATGGAGCGCAACCCGCTCTTCTACGACGACACGCTGAACGCCGTGAACTACGAGGAGTGGCTCCACCGCTGGGCCGTCCACTACGTGGTGCTGCCGACGGGCGCGCCCGACTCGGGCGCGGAGCAGGAGGCGGAGCTGGTCGGCGACGGCCTGCCGTATCTGAAGCAGGTGTGGTCGGACGAGAACTGGCGCCTGTACGAGGTCGCGAGCCCGACGCCCCTCGCGGACCCGCCGGCGGTGGTGCAGAGCGCGGAGGAGAACGAGGTCGTCATCCGCGTCGAGGCCCCGGGCCGGGTCCTCATCCGCGTCCCGTACTCGCCGTGGCTGGCCCTGGTGGACGACGACGGCGGCAAGATCGAACCTCCGCAGGAGACGGAGGCGTCGAAGCTGGCGCGCGAGGAGTCGGACACCGAGATCCCGAAGGTCTTCGCCAACGAGGAGGGCTGCCTCTTCAAGACGGAGGCGGACGCGGAGGGCGACGAATGGACGCAACTGGTCGCCCCGAAGGCCGGCGTCTACCGCCTGGCGGCCCCGTACAAGCTCTCCCGGGGCACACCGTGCCCGGAAGAACTCCGCTGAGCCGCTGAGCCCGGCCCGGCCGCTTCTACCTCGCCGCCGCAGCCCCCGGCACCGCCGGACTCGGCGTCACGGCTGCCGGTAACCGGCCAGCAGCCGCCGCATGGCGAACGCGTGCCCGCCACTCCCGATGACGAGCGCCCGGTAGACCCGCCCCGCCACCCCGGGGAAGACGGCACGGGTCTCGGCGCGCAGCCGGCAGCGCCCGCCGCCCAGCTCCTCGACCCGGAAGACAAGGCTGTACGAGGAGAACCGGTGCCGCCCTTCGAGCGCCAGCTCCCGCCCCGGCACGACCCGAGCGACGCGGAACCCCGGAAACTCCGACCCCGCACCCAGCGGCCGTACCCCGCCGCTCTCGCGGGGAACGGCCCCCACGACCCGCGCGTACCGGGCCCCACCCCCGGTGGAGAGCGACCGCCCGACCTTCACCAGCAGCCGCGGCCACAACTCCTCGACCCCGGCGTCCACGTCGACGACATGCTCGTCCACGAACGGCAACACACTCACGACGCCTGCCTTCGGTCGGCTGCGGGACATCAGGAGGGAAGGGTACGACGGCCCGGGGGAGGGGCTCGTACCGAGCTGTTGCGCACCACCGTCAAGCGGTCGAGCATGGTGATGAGGACAGGCAGACGACGCCCTATGGGCCTCTTCGAATGCCGTCCATCACCGCTGTCGCGGGCGCCGACTCGACGCGCTCGCGGTGAGCGGCCTCGTCACAGCTTTCGCACGTTGACGCATCCGCGCCCGTGAGGGGTTTCCTATGCTCAGGCGAGTGTTCGCGGTACTCACCGCGGCAGTCTTGGGGGCCGGAGGGGCGGCTGGTACGGCCCACGCTGATGTAAATCCTCCCGTCGACGAAGCATCTGTCACGGCGTACATCGAGGAGACGATCGAGGACAGCGCGTACCCGTACTGGGACAACTGGCTGAAGAGTCAACAGCTTGACCAGGCCGAACCGCTGTACAAGATAATCCAACGGGGTGAGACGTACGAGAACGCGTGCGACGGAGCCATCAGCAGTTCCGACATCCCCTCCGCGTTCTACTGCGATCAGGACGTGCAGCAGGATGGCGTGACGTACGAAGGGGTGCTCGTGTTCCCCATCGAGACCATGCTGGCGATGCAGCTGGGAGAGGTGAACGGCCAGTACTCGGAAAAGGCGGGCAAGTTCACGGTCGCGACGACCGTGACGCATGAAATGGGTCACTGGATACAGGACGTTCTGGTCTACCAGGGGGCCCAGCCGCCCATCAGGCCCGGGAAGCATCAGGAACTGATGGCGGACTGCTTCTCCGGGGTATGGGCAGGAGCCACGGCTGAGGGGACCCTGACGGTCGCCGACTTCGAAGCGGCGGTCGAGAGCAGGGAGAAGGCCGGCGACGTCGAATTCACCGACCCCGGCCACCATGGGACTCCCCAGGAGCGGGCGAATGCCTGGAAGATCGGATTCTTCGGGTCGTCGAACAACTCGGGAAGTCATCCGGAGAACTGCATCAACGAGTACTGGCGTTCCTAGCGGACGAGGGCATCCCTGGTCGTGCCCCGACCAGAGTTCTGAGTCCCGCTGCATTCGCCTCGATGACGCCTTCTTGGGCCGTGCCTCTCCTGCGCTGATGGTCCGTAAGCGTTCGCGCTCACCAGGACAGCGTTGGAGTGGGATCGGAGGCTCCTGGCTTCCCGCTCATTCGGTCACACAAGGGGGCCGGGGCGCCCAGAACTGTTCTGCGGTCAGGCTCGCGCTCGCCAGGACGATGCCCCAGAGAGCATCGCGCGCTCCGGCATTCGTCCCACTCACACGCCTGCGGTCATGCTCATGAAGTGGCGCTTCGGGATGGCCCAACTGCCGGCGTATGAACTCACGAAGTCATTTCGCCTGCTTGTCGCCCTCTTCAGCATCGCTGACACCCGTAGGCGTGCGCTGTACTGCGTCGAAGGATGCGGTCATGAGTGGCACAACTTGTCAGCTCAGCCACAAGATCCAACCTAGGACGCTGCCGCAGGCCGTCACCTGCGAAGACGCCCGAGCGACGCACTCCTCCAGCAAGACGAGACCGGTACCGATGCGGAGCGACCACACCGGGCCCCGCCGCATCGCGGCAGCAGCTGCTCCCGCCCGCCCCTTCCCCCGGCGGCCGCGCGCAGGAGGCGACCCCGGCCGCCGTCGTCCGATCAGCATCACCATGGACGTGTACACGCACGTCGTCCAGGACACGCAGCGCGAGGCGATCAGTCACATGGACCGGCTGCTGAAGAGGCGGCCCGGTCGTGCCTGACCGCTGTCGGTGATGTCAGCCGTAGATGGCAAAGGCCACACCTAAACGTTTAGGTGTGGCCTTTGCCCTTGTGCCCCCGGCAGGATTCGAACCTGCGACACCCGCTTTAGGAGAGCGGTGCTCTATCCCCTGAGCTACGAAGGCGGACGGAGACAGCGTAGCGGACGGGCGTGGGGGTGTGCTGAGGTGATGGGGTGTTGTGGAGGGCGGCCCCGGGATGGTTTCCGGGGCCGCCCTCCGCTGGTGCTCGGTCGGTCGGTGGGTCAGCGGGTCACCTCGCGGTTGAAGACCGCGCGGGACCAGAGGTAGCCGAGGGCGGACAGGGCCGTGCACCAGGCCAGGGCGATCCAGCCGGCGTTGCCGATGTCCGTGCCGAGCAGGAGGCCGCGGAGGGTCTCGTTGATCGGGGTGAAGGGCTGGTACTCGGCGAACCAGCGCAGGGCCGTCGGCATGGACTCCGGGGGGACGACCGCGCTGCCGAGGAAGGGCAGGAAGGTCAGCGGCAGCGGGGCGTTGCTCGCGGACTCGACGGTCTTCGCGCCCATGCCCATCGCGGCGGACAGCCAGGCCATGCCGAACGCGAGGAAGAGGAGCAGGCCCGCGGCGGCCGCCCACTCGACGACCGAGGCGTCGGGCCTGAAGCCGATCGCCAGGGACACGCCGGTGACCAGGACGAGGACCGCGGCGACCTGGAGGACGCTGCCCATGACGTGGCCCGTGAGGATGGAGCCGCGGGAGATCGACATCGTGCGGAAGCGGTTGACGATGCCCTCGGTCATGTCGGTGCAGACCGACACGGCCGTCGCCACGGCCCCCGAGGTCGCGGCCATCAGGATGATGCCGGGCACCAGGTAGTTGATGTAGTCGCCGCGGTCGCCGCCCGCCCCGATGCCGGCGCCGAGCGCGCCGCCGAAGACGTACACGAAGAGCAGCAGCATCAGCAGGGGCATGACGAGGATCGAGATCGTCATCGACGGGTAGCGCTGCATGTGCTTGATGTTGCGGCGCAGCATCGTCAGGGAGTCGCGCAGGGCGTACGAGCGGGTGGGCTTGGCGGGCGTGGCCGGGGCGAGGGTCGCGGTGCTCATCGGGTCGACTCCTTCTGAGTGGTGGTGGCAGCGGTGGCCGGGGCGGGGACGGTGGGGGCGTTCTGCTTGCCCGTGAGGGTGAGGAAGACGTCGTCGAGGTCGGGGGTGTGCACGGTGAGCGACTCCGCCCGGGCCCCGGTGCTGTCCAGGGCGTCGAGGATGGCGCGGAGGTTGGTGACCGAGCCGTCGCTGGGGATCTGCAGGGCGAGCGCCTCGTCGTCCCGGGTCGCGATGCCGAAGACCGCGGCGGCCGTGGCGAGGTCGGTCTCGTCGGCGAACCGGACGCGTACGTGGCCGCCGGGGATCAGTCGCTTCAGTTCCTCCGCCGTGCCCTCGGCGACGAGCGTGCCGTGGTCGAGCACCGCGATGCGGTCGGCGAGGTGGTCGGCCTCCTCCAGGTACTGAGTGGTGAGGAAGATCGTCACGCCCTGCTCCGTGACCAGGTCCCTGATCAGCTCCCACATGTCGCGGCGGCTGCGCGGGTCGAGGCCGGTGGTCGGCTCGTCGAGGAAGATGATCCGCGGCCGGCCGACCAGCGTCATCGCCAGGTCCAGCTTGCGGCGCATGCCGCCGGAGAAGGTGGCGACGTTCTTGCGGGCCGCCTCGGTCAGGTCGAACCGTTCCAGGAGCTCGGCGGTGCGACGCCGGCCCTCGCTGCGGCTGAGGTGGTAGAGGTCGGCCATGAGGAGCAGGTTCTCCTCGGCGGTCAGCAGCCCGTCGACGGCGGCGAACTGGCCGGTGACGCCGATCAGGGTGCGTACCGAGTCGGCGGCGGCCTTCACGTCGTGGCCCGCGATCAGGGCCTCGCCCCCGTCGGCGGTGATCAGGGTGGAGAGGATCTCGACCGTCGTCGTCTTGCCCGCGCCGTTGGGGCCGAGCAGGGCGAAGATCGTTCCTTCGGGGATCCGCAGGTCGATGCCGTCGAGCACCACCTTGTCGCCGTACGACTTGCGCAGGCCGGTCGCGGAGATCGCCGTGGGGCGCGTGCCGGGGGAGGCGGTGGCCGCTGCGGTGGCCGTGTGCGTGGGGCGGTTCGTGGTGCTCATGGGCTGCGGGCCTTTCTCTGGGCTGGGTGAGCTGGGTGCGCGGTGGGCCAGCTGCGCGGTGGGCCAGGTGCGTGGTGGCCGGGGTGAGCGGTGGGCCGAGGTGAGCTGTGCGTTCCGTGCGCCGCGGGGGAGTGGCGTTTGTTTGGCGCCATCTCGTGCCGTGCTTGCGCCATCATCGTGGCACAGTCATGGCGCCATGTCGAGTCATTGTGGCGCCATGACTGTGTCTAGGCGTCGCCGCGTGGCACCTTGTTCTTCTGACCTGGGCTTTTCCGCGATCGGTCCCGCCAGACGGAAGGCGCCCCGTGGCGCCGGCCTGGGCGGGCCGGTGCCACGGGGCGCCTTCTGTCGGTACTCAGCCGACCAGGGTGCTCTCCCGCGGTGCCCGTGGCGCCGACTGCGTCCCGGCGAGCTTCTCGCCCTCCACGTCCACCCGCGGGAGGATCCGGTCCAGCCACTTCGGCAGCCACCACGCCGACCTGCCGAGCAGGGCGAAGAGCGCCGGCACGATCGCCATCCGGACCACGAAGGCGTCGAAGAGGACCGCGATCGCGAGGGCGAAGCCGATCATCTTCACGAAGTCGTTGTCCTCCACGATGAAGCCGGAGAAGACGCTCATCATGATGACGGCGGCCGCGCCGACCACCCGGCCCCCGTAGCGGAAGCCGTCGACGACCGCCTCGCCCGGGCGGGCACCGTGGGCGTACGACTCACGCATCCGGCTGACCAGGAAGACCTCGTAGTCCATCGCGAGGCCGAAGACCACGCCGATCATGAAGATCGGCATCGTGCTCATGATCGGGCCCGGCGCGTCGATGCCGAAGACATCGGCCAGCCAGCCCCACTGGAAGACCGCCACGACCGCGCCGAGCGCCGCGGCCACCGAGAGCAGGAACCCCAGGGCCGCCTTCAGCGGGACCAGGACGGAGCGGAAGACCACCATCAGGAGGAGGAAGGCGAGACCCACGACCAGGGCCAGGTAGGGCAGGAGCGCGTCGTCGAGGGTCTGCGAGAAGTCGATGAACATGGCCGTCTGGCCGGTGACGAGGATCCGTGACGCGGTGCTCCGCTCCAGGCCGTCGGCGGTGTCGCGGAGTGCGTGGACCAGTTCCTCGGTCTTCTTCTCGGTCGGACCGGTGGTGGGGACGACGGTGAGGATCGCGGTGTCGCCCGCCTTGTTGGCGGTGGCAGGCGAGACCGAGGCCACGCCGGGCGTCTTCGCGAGAGCCTTGCCGATCTTGTCGCCCGTCGTCCTGGCATCCGCCGTCCCGGTGCTGTCGGTGGACCTGGTCCGCACCGTGATCATCAGCGGGCCGTTGAAGCCGGGCCCGAAGGACTCCGAGAGCAGGTCGTACGCCCTGCGCTGGGTCGTCTGCGTCGACATCTGGCCCTCGCCCGGCAGGCCGAGCTCCAGGCTTGCGGCCGGTACGGCGATGGTGCCGAGGCCGATCACGCCGACGAGCAGGACGACCAAGGGGTGGCGCAGGACGTAACGGGCCCAGCGGGTGCCCAGGTTGGGCTTCGTCTTCCGGGCGAGCTTCGACTCGTGCTTGGCGGCCCTGCGCCGCTGTCGGTCAGACAGCGGCTTCACGGCGTACCGCAGGCGTCCCCTGCGGGCCATCACCTTGACCGGCGCGAGGCCGAGGAGGGCGGGGACCAGCGTGATCGCGACGAGTACGGCGACGGCGACGGTGCCGGCTGCGGCGAGGCCCATCTTGGTGAGCATGGGGATGTTGACGACGGCGAGCCCGGCGAGGGCGACGATGACGGTGAGCCCGGCGAAGACGACGGCCGAGCCGGCCGTGCCGACGGCCCGTCCCGCGGCCTCCTCGGGGGTACGTCCCTCGGCCCGCTCGGCCCGGAAACGGGACACGATGAACAGCGCGTAGTCGATGCCGACCGCGAGGCCGATCATCATCGCGAGGGTCGACGTGGTGCCGGAGAGACCGAAGGCGGAGCCGAGTGCCGTGATGCCCGAGATGCCGATGCCGACCCCGATCAGCGCGGTGATCAGCGGCATTCCGGCCGCGATCATCGAGCCGAAGGTCAGGACGAGGACGAAAGCGGAGACCAGGATGCCGATCTGCTCGCCCGTGCCGCCCATGGCCTGCTCGATCTTCACGGCGTCGCCGCCGGCCTCGACGGTGAGCCCCGCCTCGCGGGCCTGCTCGGTGGCGGCGTCGAGGGCGTCGTGCGCCTTGTCGTCGACCTCCGCCGCGGGGACCTTGTACGTCACCACCAGGTAGGCGGTCGTCCCGTCCTCGCTGATGCTGACGGCGGGGGACCTGTACGGGTCGGCGACGCCCACCACCTGCGGTGACGAGGCCCCCAGCTCGGTGACGAGGCGCTCGACCCCGGTGCGCGTCGCGGGCGTCGTGATCTTCGTGCCCTCGGGGGCGCGGACGACGACCCTGGCGGTGGCGCCGTCGACGCTCGCGTCGGGGAACTTCTCCGTCAGCAGGTCGAAGGCCTCCTGCGACTCGGTCCCCGGCATCGAGAACGTGTCGGCGGGCGGCGTGGGGGCGGACGAGGCGGCGACGCCCATGCCGACGAAGGCCAGCAGCCAGAGCAGCAGCGTGACCCCCTTGCGGCGGAAGGCGAGGCGGCCCAGTTTGGAGAGGAACGTAGCCACGGTGGGGCTCCCGTTGGGTGGTTGACGGTCGGGTGGGGATGCGTACGGCGGTGCCTGGGGTGGTGCCTGGGTCGGTGCCGGGGTTGCAGCCTCGGTCGGTCGGTCGGTCAGTCGGTTCGGTCGGGCAGCAGGCAGCAGGCAGCAGGCAGCAAGCAGCGGGCAGCGCGGCATGGCGGCATGGCGCCATGGCGGTGCGGGGGACTACGGGGGCGGTGAGCAGGGGGCACGCGTGCGGTGCGCGAGAGCCCGCGTGGTGCGGGGCCGGGCGGCGGGATCGTCGCCGCTCCCGGTCGGTCAGGACGCGGTGGTGAGCAACTCGCGGCGCATCGGGGGCCGGTGGAGGTCGAGGATGACCGGCGCGGGCTGCTTGCGGGCCTTGGCGAAGACGTACAGGCGCAGTGCGAGGAAGCGGCCGATGCCGGCGAGGCCCGAGGCGGAGAGGTAGACGGTCTGCTCCACGGCGGGACCGGGGGTGCTCTCGATCGCGTGCAGGACGAGCATCGCGAGCGTGGTCACGGAGAAGGCGGCGGCGGCCGTTCCGGCGGACTGCAGGTGGTGGCGGAGGTCGCAGCGCAGCAGGCCGCGTCCGGCGGGGGGCCGGAGCCCCGGCGCGAAGGTGAAGCGGGCGTGCAGCTCGGTCGCGAGGATCGTCGAGACGACGGTGACCAGCGCGTTGGCGAGGGCGAACGGCAGGAGGGCGGCGAGCAGGGCGACGGCCGCGCTGGAGGCGAGGCCGACTCCGCCGCCGAAAATCACGAAGCGAACGAAGGAGGCTAAGGCGCCGGTGGTGCTGGTCTGTGGTCCGCGTTCCATCGGGCTTCCGTCCCCCCTCGGTTCGTTGTTCCGGGCGTCTACGCGCGGCGGATGACGATGTCGCCGACGCTCGTGCGGCCGCGGACCTCGACCGTCTCCTCGGACTGGCCCGGGCCCTCCGCCGCACCCAGTTCGTTGCGTACGCGGCCGGCTGTGGACCGTACGTCGAGCCAGGCCGCGGTCCCCTCGGCGATGCCGACTTCGAGGCCCCCGGCGGCGGAGTCGAGCGTGATCCGGCCGCGGACGACCTCGCCGAGGCGGATGGCGCCGCTGGCGGTCCTGGCGGTGACCGAGGACTCCGTACGGCCCACGCCGATGGGCCCGTTGGACGAGTTCACCTGCAGCTCGCCGGTGATCTCGCCGACCGTGGTCTCGCCGTTGAGGTTCCGGATGGTCGCCGATCCGTCGATCCGGCCGATCCGCACCCGGCCGGAGCCGTGGATCTCGGTCTCACCGTTCGTGCTGTCGACGAGGATGTCGCCGTGCGAGGTCTTCAGCCGTACGGCCGCGGCGTCGTCGAGCTGGATGTCCCCGGCGGCGGTGGTGAGGCGGCAGTTCCCGAACAGGCCCTCGCCGATCAGCTCACCGAGGCCCGTCCTGCAGGTCAGATCCGATCCCGCGGGCAGTTCGACGGTCACGTCGACCGCGCCGATCTTGCCGAAGAGCGAGCGCTTCTTGGGGCCCTTGACCAGCAGCTTTCCACCCGTGCAGGTCACGTTGGTGTCGGCGGCTGCCTGGACGTCGAGCTTGTCGCCGGGGTCGCTCGGCGTCACCTCGACGACGGTGTCGGTGCGCTTGCCGGCGACGATGCGGGCCCGCCCGATCTCGATCTCGACGGTGGCGGAGAGGGGTGCGGGGGTGTCGAACGTAGGCATGGCTGTGCCGTCCTTTGACTGAGGAGAGGTGAGTGCCGGGGTGACGTGCCTCGGTGCGGCAGTGAGGTGAGCAGGTCCGGTGAGGTGCGGGCCCCGTGCTGTGCGCGGGCCCGGCCCTGCGGGCGGGTGGCTAGCGGACCCAGCCGGTGAAGCCCTGGCCGACGGCGGGGCCCGCTCCCGTCGTGCCCTTGCGGGTGGTGCGGGCCGCCGTGCCGCCCGGTTCGAGGGCCGCGGCCACGGCCCGGACGAGCCAGGCGTTGACCGACAGTCCCTCGCGGCTCGCGGCCTCCTCGACCCGGATCTTGAGCTGGGCCGGCGGCCGGAAGTTGATGCGAGAGGTGGCGCCGTCCTCGCCCTCCACCGGGGTCGTGACCGGGGGCGGCGGGGCCGGCAGCGCGGTCTCGGCCTCCTCGAAGAGGTCGGCGGTCGGCGGCGCGGTCACCACGAACTCGGGGTTCAGCCCGCGCAGCCGCAGATCGACCGAGCCGGGCGCGAGGTCGCGGGTGATCTCGTCCATCGCGTCGGACAGGGCGTTGAGCAGGGTCAGCCGGGCGGCCGACTCGAGCTGTCCGGTGAGCCGGTCCGCCAGGGCGCGGGCTTCGTCGCCGCCCGCCTGGGCGGCCACGCCGAGCTCATGGCGGAGATTGTCCACGTACGGGGTGAGGTCCATGACGCAATAGTGGCACCATCGTGGCGCCATTGCAAGTCATCTGGCGCCACGGTGCGCCACGGTGCGCCAGAGTGTTGTCTAGTTGGCGCCACGCTGGCCGCCGGCGGCCTTCACCGCCCCGCCCCCCCGACCGGTCTTCACCTCTACCGTCTCCGCCCCGCCCCGGGCCTTCGTGGTGGGGCCTCGGGGTTGACCCGGTTCGGGGGTGCGCATAGCGTCGCCGCGCTGGGACGACGAGCGGATGCTCAGGGGGTTGTGCGGTGGCGGTGCCAGGTGGAGACGAGCGGCTCACTGCGGACGGCGCTCCCTTCGCCGTCGAGGACGGGGTGTACGCCTCCGGGCCCCGCACGCTGAGGGAGTTCGTCGAGGTCGTCTGGGGCTACGGCGACCGGGTGTTCCTGGTGTCCGAGGACGGGCGGACGACCTACCGCGAGTTCTTCGACGCCGCCTGCGGGCTCGCCCGGCGGCTCGTCGGGGAGTACGGGCTGACGCCGGGGGACCGGGCCGTGGTCGCCATGCGGAACCACCCCGAGTGGCAGGTCGCCTTCTGGGCCGCCCAGCTCGCCGGGCTCGTCGCCGTACCGCTCAACGCCTGGTGGACCGAGGACGAGTTCACGTACGCCCTGGACGACTGCGCCCCCGCGGTGCTGCTCGTCGACGGGGAGCGGGTCGGTCGGGTACGGGAGTGGGCCGCCCGGAACCACGTGCCCGGCATCGTCTTCCACGGGGAGAGCGGCGAGGACCGGGCGGACCGGGCGGACAAAGCGGACCGGGCGGACCAGGCAGACCAGGCAGACCAGGCAGACCGGGCGAACCGGGAAGGTGACGGCGCTCCCGTACCGGCCGCTCCCGTACCGGCCGCGCCCGTACCCGCCACCCCCGTACCACCCGCCGGCTTCGTCCCGTACGTCCCCGATGCCGATCCGCACCTCGGGCCGCCCCTCGTCGACGTCCTGCCCGAGCACGACGCCACCATCATCTACACCTCCGGCACCACCGGGCGCCCCAAGGGTGCCGTCGCCACCCACCTCGCGCAGGCCGGGGCCGCCATGAACCCGCGGTACTTCGCCGCCGCCGCGGCCCTCGCGCGCGGGGACGTGCCCGGGACGGGGCCCGTGCCCGTGTCGCTGACCACGTTCCCCTTCTTCCACGTGGCCGCGTTCACCTCCTTCTACGGGGTGATGGCCGCCGGCGGCACCCTGGTCATGATGCGGAAGTGGGACGCGGGCCGGGCCCTGGAACTGATCCGGGAGCACCGCGTCACCCACTACGCGGGCGTCCCCACCACCGCCCTCCAGCTGCTCGACCTCGCCCGCGCCACCGGCGACCCGCTCGACAGCCTCACCCTGCTCAGCACCGGCGGCGCCGCCGCCCCGCCCGGCATCGTCGACGGGATCACCGCCGGGTACGGGGAGCGGCTCGAACCCCGCAACGGCTACGGGCTCACCGAGACCAGCGGCGGCGTCCTGTGCAACGTCGGCGCCGAGTACCGCGCCCACCCCGGCAGCGTGGGCCGGCCGACGCCCGTCACCGAGGTGCGGATCGACCGGCCCGACGCCGAGGGCGTCGGCGAGCTGTGGCTGCGCGGGCAGTCCCTCGTCCGCGGCTACTGGGGCGACGAGGAGGCGACCCGCGCGGCGTTCTCCGAGGACGGCTGGTTCAGGACCGGGGACCTCGCGCGCGTGGACGCGGACGGGCGGGTGACCATCGTCGACCGGCTCACCGACATGGTCGTCCGGGGCGGCGAGAACGTGTACTGCGTCGAGGTCGAGGACGTGCTGCAGCAGCACCCGGACGTCGTCGACGCCGCCGTCCTCGGCGTACCGCACCCGCTCCTGGGCGAGGAGGTCGCGGCCGTCGTCCGGCTGCGGCCCGGCGCCGCCGTCGGCGTGGACGAGCTGCGCACGCACGTGGGCGCGCGCCTCGCCGCGTTCAAGGTGCCCGCCCATGTCCTCGTACGCGAGGAGGAGCTGCCCCGGAACCCGACCGGGAAGCTCCTCAAGCGGGAGTTGCGGGGCGGCCTGCCGATCGGCCGTCAGGGCGGCCCGACCGGCGGCGCGTGAGGTGAACGGACTCCGCGCGGTCCGCCTCAGGTCCGCGTGATCCGTACCCGGTACGTACCGCTCTCGTCCTCGTCGAGCACGCTGATCCGTATGCCGTTGGCCCGGTCCGTGAAGGTCTCTCCGGGGCGGTAGGGCGCGTCCGACAGCTCCGCGTGGACGTTGGCGCGCCGTGTGCAGCCGCCGCTCGCGTGCTCGCTGTCGGAGACGGTCACCGGGCCGTGGCCGGTGTCCACGTCGGACTCCACCCGGTAGACGAGGACGCCGTGCTCGCAGACCGCCTCGTCGTTGCCCTCCTTGCTGCGGACCTCGACCGCGTACCCCGACGTGTCGGAGAGCGGGACGACCGCCAGCTTGGGGCCGCCGGCGACCGCCAGCGGAGTGAGCGTGTAGTCGCCGGTGCCGGTGCTGGACGCGCAGCCGATCTGGTCGTTGTCGAGCCAGCCCAGCTTCCACTTGTGCCAGCCGAGCAGGTCGTTGTTGGCGCCCCAGTCCTCGGACATGATGTCCCAGTGCCCGACGGTCCCGCCGCCGTCCGAGGTGTACAGGTCGGGGAGGCCGAAGACGTGCCCGTTCTCGTGCGGCAGGACCCGGTAGCCGGTCTCCCCGAAGCTGCCGGAGCCGTCGTCCTGGCGGCTGTAGACGAAGGACGTGTTGGCCAGGGGCACGCCGTCCGCGTAGGGGGCGTCGTCGTTCCCGGAGAAGGTCACGGACAGGACGGTGTCGAGGGCGGAGGGTCCGGCGTTCGGCGTGACCAGGACGTTGACCAGGTCGTACGCGCTGAAGTCCACTTTCGGGTCGGCGGCCGTGACGATGTCCTCGACGAGGGAGCGGTAGCCCGGTTCGTACGGTGAGCCGCGCTCGATCCCGTACGCCGAGAAGGCCTTCGGCATGCGCAGCCAGTCGGGTATCGGGGCCTCGGCCTGGTAGTGCAGCCGTCCGTACGAGCTGACGCGGAACCACTCGGCGGTCTGCGGGAAGAACTCGCGGAAGCGCCCCATCGCGGTGCCGTCCCCGGCGGCGTCGGGGAAGTCGATCATCAGGTTCAGGGCTCTGACCCGGCCCGTGGAGCGCACGTACCCGGGGGCCGTGGGGAGTCCCTCCGACATCTGCACGCCGAGCGTGGTGGCGATCCGGCAGGGCCCCAGCTGGGCGCCGTCGGGCGCGGCGGCCACGGGGCCGGCCGAGGCCGGGGCGGGTCCGGGGAGGGTGGTGCTCGCGGAGGCGAGCAGCGTGAGGGAGAGCGCCGTGGTCGCGGCCATGGCGACGGGTCTGCGTATCCGTCGTCGGGGGTGCTGCATACGGGCGCCTCTCCGGTGGGGGCAGGTCGGCGGCACGGCCCCTTCCGGTCCTCGCGAGGGCGCGCTGTGCGATCACTCTGTGACGAGTGGTTCCGGCGCGCGCGCCGGGTGGCCCGATCGGTGGACCGGGTGGGCGGGGACCGGCCGGGGGTCGAGCGCCGGCCGACCGGGGGCTCGACCAGCGGCCGAACGGGAGTCGACCGGGCGGCCGAGAGCCGGTCGAGCCGGAGTCCACCGGCGGCCGAGCGGCAGTCGACCGTTGGCCGAGCGCCGGCCGAGCAGGAGTCCACCGGCGGCCGACCGGCGGCCGGGCTGTGATCGACCGGGAGTCGACCCGCGGCCGAGCGGTGCTCGACCGGGGATCCGGGCCGAATCAAGGATGTGACCCAGGTCACACCAGCTCGGGGAAATAACCGGGGACCGGGTCCCCGTTTATGACTGTGTTCAGTGAAGTGGGGAGTGCTTCCCCGGATATCTCGGGGGCGAGTCGGGCCTCCCCGGATGTCCTCGAATGACCCTCAGCCCTCAGAGGAGGTCGTGGCGTGACCAGCACCGTCGCCGATTCCGCGCCCGCCCGGCGCGTACCCCGCCCGCGCGCGGACGCCCTGCGCAACCGCGAGCGGATCGTGACGGCGGCCCGCGAGATGTTCGTCGAGTTCGGGTCCCAGGTGCCCTACGACGAGATCGCGCGCCGGGCCGGCGTCGGGAACGCCACCCTCTACCGGAACTTCCCCGAGCGCACCGACCTCGTCCACGAGGTCGTCCTCTCGCTTATGGCCCGCGTCACCGAGGTCGCCGAACGGGCCGCCGAGGAGGAGAGCGACACGTTCGCCGCCCTCCGCCGGTTCGCCCTCGGCGCCGCCGACGAGCGCGTCGGCGCCCTGTGCCCGATGCTCGACGGCGCCTTCGACAAGGACCACCCCGACCTGATCGCCGAGCGCGACCGCCTGGAGGAGGCCGTCCAGGGCCTCGTGGACCGGGCGCAGCGGGCCGGCCGACTGCGCACCGACGTGGGCGTCGGGGACCTGATGGTGGCGCTCTCCCAGCTGACCCGGCCGCTGCCCGGATCGGGCTGCGCGTCCTTCGACCAGTTCGTCCGCCGTCATCTGCTGCTCTTCCTCGACGGCCTGGAGGCGCCCGCGCGCTCCGAGCTGCCCGGGAAGGCCGCGACCCTGGAGGACCTGAGACGCGACACCTGCTCGTCCTGAGCGCGCTCTCCGTGAGCGTCCTCCCCCGGGGCCTCGGGCTCACGTGACCCGAGGCACGTGACCCGCGCTCCGCTCCTTCGACTTGCCTACACGCCCTTTTCTCACCAGTACGCGCCAAGAGGTGGCTACCCCCATGCCGAAAGTCCCCGCCAACACCGTGACCCACCCCGACCCGGGCCGCTGGAAGGCGCTCGTCTTCATCGCGCTCGCCCAGCTGATGGTCGTGCTCGACGCGACCATCGTGAACATCGCGCTGCCCTCCGCCCAGCAGGACCTGGGGATCTCGGACGGCAACCGGCAATGGGTCATCACCGCCTATGCCCTCGCCTTCGGCGGCTTGCTCCTCTTCGGCGGCCGCATCGCCGACCTGTGGGGCCGCAAGCGCACCTTCGTCGTCGGCCTGATCGGCTTCGCCCTCGCGTCCGCCCTCGGCGGCGCCGCGTCCGGCGAGGCCATGATGCTCGGCGCCCGTGCGCTCCAGGGCGCCTTCGGCGCGCTGCTCGCGCCGGCCGCGCTCTCGCTGCTCGCCGTGACCTTCACCGACGCCAAGGAGCGCGCGAAGGCCTTCGGCATCTACGGCGCGATCGCCGGTGGTGGCGGCGCCGTGGGCCTGATCCTCGGCGGTTTCCTCACCGAGTACCTGAACTGGCGATGGACCTTCTTCGTCAACATCCCGTTCGCGATCGTCGCCGCCGTCGGCGCGTACCTCGTCATCCGTGAGCCCGCGGGCAGCCGCAACCGCTCCACGCTCGACATCCCCGGCGTGATCCTGTCCACCCTGGGTCTGGTCGCGCTGGTCTACGGCTTCACCCGCGCCGAGTCCGAGGGCTGGAGCGACGCCGGCACGATCGGCATGTTCGTCGGCTCCGCCGTGCTGCTCGCCGCCTTCGTGCTCACCGAGGCGAAGGTGAAGTCCCCGCTGCTGCCGCTGCGCGTCCTGACCGACCGCAACCGCGGTGGTGTCTACCTGTCGCTGGGTCTCGCCGTCATCGCGATGTTCGGCCTGTTCCTCTTCCTGACCTACTACCTGCAGGTCGTGAAGGGCTACTCCCCGGTCATGACGGGCTTCGCGTTCCTCCCGATGATCGCGGGCATGATCATCGGCTCGACGCAGATCGGCACGCGGCTGATGACCCGCGTTCCGCCGCGGCTGCTCATGGCCCCGGGCTTCCTGACCGCCGGTGTCGGCATGCTGCTGCTCACCCAGCTGGAGATCGGCACCTCGTACGCCGGTCTGATCCTGCCCGCGCAGCTGCTGCTCGGGCTGGGCATGGGTACGGCGTTCATGCCGGCCATGTCGCTCGCCACGCACGGCGTGGACCCGCGGGACGCCGGTGTGGCCTCCGCGATGGTCAACACCTCGCAGCAGGTCGGCGGCGCCATCGGTACGGCCCTGCTGAACACGATCGCCGCCTCGGCGACCACCGCGTACCTCACGGACAACGCGGCGGGCGCGACCACTCCGGCCGCGCAGAAGCTGCTCCAGCTCCAGGGCATGGTCGAGGGCTACACCGCGGCCATCTGGTGGGCCGTCGGCATCCTGGTCGCCTCGGCCGTGATCGCCTTCACCCTGATCAACACCGGGAAGCCGGACACCGGGATCGTCGCCGGCTCCGGCGAGGGCGCGGAGGACGAGGTGAAGGTGCCGGTCATCGCGCACTGATCCGGTAGGCCGTACCCGTACCCCGTAGGCCTGATCCCTGACGGCCGCGCCCCGTACGTCGTCTGACTCCCGCCCTGGTTCCGCTGCTCGTCAGCGGAGCCAGGGCAGGTCCGCGTCCGCGTCCGCGGGTTCGAGACCCTCGGCCATGACGCGCATGATCGCGCCGAGCTGCTTCACCTGATCGGGGGAGAGGCGGTCGAAGAGGGCCTGGCGGACCGCCGTCACATGGCCGGGGGCGTTCTGCCGGAGGACCTCCATGCCCTCGTCCGTGAGCCGGGCGAACTGGCCCCGCTTGTCCGAGGGGCAGTTCTCGCGTCGTACCCAGCCGTTCTTCTCCAGGCGGGCGATGGCGTGGGAGAGGCGGGATCGGGTGATCTTGGCGCTCTTGGCCAGCTCGGTCATCCGCAGCCGGCGGCGCGGGGCCTGGGAGAGCTGGATGAGGAGCCCGTAGTAGATGTGCGGCATCCCGGCGTCGCGCTGCAGCTGGCGGTCGAGGTGGTCCTCGAGGAGCGTGGTGGCGTGCAGGTACGCGCGCCAGACGTGCTGCTCCTCGTCGGTGAGCCAGCGGGGTTCGGTCATGTCTCCCATGGTGCCCAATCGTACGACTCATTCTTGAAAGTTGAACTACATAGATCTACGGTGTGGAGCAGGACGCTTGAAGTTTCAAGAACCTGCCCCAGATCGAGAAACCGGAGGTGGTCGCCATGGACGCCACGCTGGAAACAGAGGCCACGCGCGCCCGGATGCCCGCCCTGTACCTGTCCCACGGCGCCCCGCCGCTCGCCGACGACCCCGTCTGGCCCGGAGAACTCGCCGCCTGGTCCGCGGACCTTCCGCGTCCCAGGGCCATCCTCATGGTCTCCGCCCACTGGGAGGAGGCCCCGCTGGCCCTCGGCGCCACCGAGACCGTCCCGCTCGTCTACGACTTCTGGGGCTTCCCCGAGCACTACTACCGCGTCCAGTACGCGGCCCCCGGCGCACCCCGGCTCGCCGAGGCCGTCCGCAAGCTGCTCCGCGCGCCCGGCCACCCCGTGCAGGACATCCCCGACCGGGGCCTCGACCACGGCGCGTACGTGCCGCTCGTCGAGATGTTCCCGGGCGCCGACATCCCCGTACTCCAGATCTCCATGCCCACCCTCGACCCGCGCCGCCTCATGGACATCGGACGCAGGCTCGCCCCGCTCCGCGACGAGGGCGTCCTGATCGTGGGCAGCGGGTTCTTCACCCACAACCTGGCCGCCCTCCGCCACACCGGCGGCGGGGTGCCGGGCTGGTCGGCCGAGTTCGACGCCTGGGGGCACGAGGCCCTCGCCGCGCAGGACGTCGACGCGCTCCTCGACTTCGAGCACAAGTCGCCGGCCGGGCGCCTCGCCCACCCGCGTACGGAGCACTTCGCCCCCCTGTTCGTCACGATGGGCGCGGCGGACGCGGCGGGCGACCTCGACGCGGAGCGGTCGGTCATCGACGGGTTCTGGATGGGACTCGCCAAGCGGTCGGTGCAGTTCGGGTAGGGGTGTCCTGCCCTGGGGGCCGGGTCCCGTCGTCCGAGCCGGGTCCCACCGTGCACGAGCTCACTGGAGCAGTGGTGGATTCAGTTCGATCGAGCGGGTCGCGGCGGCCAGGGCGAGCGGGTCGCCGACGTCGAGCGCCGTGTCGGTGAACTTGATCGTGTGGTCGTCGCCGTGCGCCGCCGCCCGCTCGAAGACCTCCTCGGCGGTGAGGAGGGTCGGCGTGTACGCGGCCGGCTCCGGCGGGGTGTACGCGGCGGTCACCGCCGCCGCGGCCGTCCACGCCGCCGCCAGACTCGGCGCCCACAGTTCGCGGGGGAGCGCGGGCAGGGCGCGCAGGACCGCGTTGGGCGCGGTCGCCGCGTGGACCAGCATGATCGGCTCGCCGTGGCCGTGGGTCGCGTACCGGTGCGTGGCCGCCGTGACCAGCTCGGTGAGCAGGACCTTCGCGGTGTCGGGGTCCGAGGCCGCGCCCCAGACCGGGAACGCCGTCAGCTGCGGTAGCCGGTCACGGATTCCGCCCTCCTGCACCGGGACCGGCGGCACGGCGTCGAGCGCGGCGGCCGCCGTCGGCGCCACGGCCAGCGCGGCGAGCGGCGGCAGCGGCTTGTTGCGGGCCGCCCAGTAGCCGAGGGCGTGGGCGAGCTCGGCGAGGCGGGGCGCGGTCGTTCCTCCGCCCCCGGACGCCTTCTCGGACTCCAGGAGGGTCCGTACGGCGTGGCCGGTACGGATCACGGGGTGCGTCGCCGAGGCCGAGATCCCCGGCAGCAGCCGGGGCCACCACGTGGCGAGGACCTCCCGCCAGGGGTGCGCGTCGAGCTCGCGGCCGAAGAAGCGGGTCCAGTCGGTGATCCGGACCGGGTCGCCGAGCGCCTCGCGCCAGCCGTCGGCGGTCACCGGCCGGGACGGCGGCGGCAGCTCCTCCAGCTTGTGCGCGTAGTGATCCAGCCAGCGGTGCACGGCCCGGGCCTGACCGTTGCGGACCAGGGCCTCGACGGCCATGGGGGCGTGGTTGGTGAGCCACCCGTTGCGCTCGGGGCCCGTGGTGTGGAGACGTTCGAGGGCTTCGTCGAGGGTGCCGGATGCGTCGGTGCCGGATGCGTCGCTCATGGGGGCGACGCTAGGCCGGGGGACGGGTGGGCCGTAACGGGCTCGGGACCTAGTCCGGGAGGCCGAGAGGGCTCCGACCACGGGCGCGCAACCCGATGGCCCGCCCACGCGTCTTGAGGGATGACACCGCATGTGATCGCGGTCTCACCGACGGCGTGGTCGGGGACCCCGCGAGCGGCGTCGAATCACCCCTCGTGCCCGGTCTGACCTGCACCTCCGTGGGTTCCGGAAGCATGCCCGCAAGGGCGGCGGCCGCGCAGGATACTGCATGATCGCGAAAATCCATGCGACGGGTGGGAATTCTGTCCTGATTCCAGTCGTTGTTTCCGTCGGATGCAGGGCACCCGAAAGGTGTCGCGACCTACTCAGCAAGGGAGCACGCATGGCAACCCGTGCCGTCGCCCGTCGTCAGACCTCCGCCAAGAGCGGGGCCGCACGGGCAAGCAGCGTTCGCGCCGTGGGCGGGGAGATCGCCGACCGCGACCTGGTCGGCATGTACCTCGACGAGATCGCGCGTACGCCCCTGCTCGACGCCGCCAAGGAGGTCGAGCTCTCCCAGACGATCGAGGCGGGCGTCTTCGCCCGGCAGATACTCGACGGCGAGGTGGAGACCGAGGCCGGCGGCGCGTCCCGCGAGGAGCTCGAAGCCCTCTACGAGGCGGGCGAGCGTGCCAAGGACCTCTTCATCAAGTCCAACCTTCGGCTCGTGGTGGCCGTCGCCCGGCGCTACCCGCGCAGCGGGCTGCCGCTCCTCGACCTGATCCAGGAAGGGAACGCGGGCCTGGTGCGCGCGGTCGAGAAGTTCGACTACGCGAAGGGCTTCAAGTTCTCCACGTACGCCACGTGGTGGATCCGCCAGGCCATCACCCGGTCCATCGCCGACCAGTCCCGCACGATCCGGCTCCCCGTCCACCTGGTGGAGGAGCTCGGCCGGATCCGCCGGGTGCAGCGCGAGTTCAACCGGGAGCACGGGCGCGAGCCGGAGCCGGCGGAGATCGCGGCCGAGCTGGACACCAAGCCCGAGCGGGTCGTCGACGTGCTCGACTGGGCGCGCGACCCGGTCTCGCTGAACATGTCGGTGGACGACGAGGGCGAGACCCAGTTCGGCGACCTCCTGGAGGACACGTCGGCGATCTCGCCCGAGCAGTCGGTGCTCACGCTGCTGCGCAGCGAGGAGCTCGACGACCTCATCGACAAGCTGGACCACCGGACGGCCTCGATCATCCGCATGCGGTACGGGATCGAGGACGGACGCGAGCGGACGCTGACGGAGGTCGGCAAGCAGCACGGTCTGACGCGCGAGCGGATCCGGCAGATCGAGAAGCACGCGCTGCTCGAACTGAAGAAGATGGCGCACGACACGGGCTTCGACGCGGTGGCCTAGGGCGGCCGGGGCGCGCGGTGCGGGCCGGGACCTGGGGCGAGCCCCCGGGCCCGGCCCGCATCCGCACCGTGTGCGGTCTGTCCCCCGCGGTGCGCCGCACTCCCTGCTGCCACCGACGGCGCGGGGGACCCGCGGCTGCGCCCTGCCGGGCGCAGCCGTCCACCCCGTCCTCACCCCACCGTCGACGCCGTCAGCCGCGCGGCCAGGTCCTCCACGTACGTCAGCAGTGACGGTGGGCTCTGGATCGTGAAGGGGGCGTCCACCAGGGCCAGGCGGATGGCCAGCCATTCGACCGAGTCCGCCGAGCGGGTGCGGAGGCGGCAGCTCGCCGGGCCCGTCGCCGTGGGGACCAGGTGGGACGGGAGCCGCGCCGTGACGAAGTCGGCCGGCGCCTCGAAGGTGACGTCCAGGTCGAGCTCCGGCTGCGCCCGCGACATCGAGCGGACCAGGAGCTGTGCCGCGTCGCCCGCCGGCAGCTCCCGCGGTGTGAAGCGGGCCCCCGTCGCGAGCGGGTCGCTCACCCGGTCCACCCGGAAGGTCCGCCAGTCCTCCCGCCCCAGGTCGTACGCCACCAGGTACCACCGGCGCCCGGTGGAGACCAGCCGGTAGGGCTCGACCAGGCGCTTCGACTCCGCCCCGTCGCCCGCCCGGTACCCGAAGCGGAGCTTCTCGCGGCCGGTGACCGCGCCGGCGAGGGTGGTCAGAGTGGCGGGGGTGACCGTCGCACCGTCCCCCCGCGTCAGCGGGAGCGTCGCGTTCTGCAGGGTCGAGACCCGGTGCCGTAGCCGCGCCGGCAGGACCTGCTCCAGCTTCGCCAGGGCCCGTACCGACGCCTCCTCGACGCCCTCGATCGCGTGCCCCGCCCCCGCCCGCAGCCCGACCGCGATGGCGACGGCCTCCTCGTCGTCGAGGAGGAGCGGCGGCATGGCCGTACCGGCGACGAGCCGGTAGCCGCCGACCGCGCCGAGTGTCGCCTCGACGGGATAGCCGAGGTCACGGAGCCGGTCGATGTCCCGGCGGATGGTGCGCGGGGAGACCGAGAGCCGTTCGGCGAGCTCGCTTCCGGGCCACTCGCGCGGGGTCTGAAGGAGCGAGAGCAGATTCAGGAGTCGTACCGGGGTGTCCGTCATACGTCTCAGGATGAGGGCCATCTAGGACATCATTTGACCTAGATGGCCTTTATCTTCTCCGTATGAGTGCACACGACGCCGACGCCGTCACGGACGCGGCCCCCACCGACACGTCCGACAAACGACGCTGGATAGCCCTGGCCATCGTCATGACGGCCGCCTTCATGGACCTGGTCGACGCCACGATCGTCAACATCGCGATCCCGAGCATCGAGCGGGACCTCGGTGCCTCCTTCGGGGCCATCCAGTGGATCACCGCGGGGTACGCGCTCGCGTTCGCCGCCGGTCTGATCACCGGCGGCCGGCTCGGCGACATCTACGGCCGCAAGCGGCTGTTCCTCCTCGGCACGGCGGGCTTCACGCTCGCCTCCGCTCTCTGCGGCTTCGCGGCCAACCAGGAGATGCTGGTCGGCTCCCGCCTGCTCCAGGGCGCGGCGGCCGCGATGATGGTGCCGCAGGTGCTGTCGATCATCCACGTCACCTTCCCCGCGCACGAGCGCGGCAAGGTCTTCGGCATGTTCGGCGCGATCATCGGTCTGGGCGCGGTCTCCGGTCCGCTGCTCGGCGCGCTGCTCACGCAGTGGAACATCGCGGGCCTGGAGTGGCGCCCGATCTTCCTCATCAACCTGCCGGTCGGCATCGCGGGCCTGCTCCTGGGCCGGAAGTTCATCACCGAGTCGAAGGCCCCGAAGGCGCTCAAGCTCGACATGGTGGGCGTCCTGCTCGTGACGGCCGCGCTGCTGATGCTGATCTACCCGCTGACGCGCGGCCGTGAGCTGGACTGGCCGCTGTGGGGCCACCTGATGATGGCCGGCAGCCTGGTCGTCTTCGGCGCGCTCGTCGCGTACGAGAAGTACAAGACGAAGAAGGACGGCTCGCCGCTCGTCGAGCTGTCGCTGTTCAAGGTGAAGAGCTTCGCCGCGGGTATCGCGGTGCAGCTGACCTTCGGTGTCGTGATGGGCATCTTCTTCCTGGTCTGGACCCTTTACATGCAGATCGGCCTGGGCTGGAGCCCGCTGCGGGCGGGTCTGACGGGTGTGCCTTTCTCCATCGCGGTGTCGACGGCGGCCGGTCTCTCGGTGCAGAAGCTGGTGCCGCGCTTCGGCCGGAAGGTGCTCCAGGCGGGCGCGCTGACGATGATCGCGGGCGTGCTGCTCTACCTCTTCGAGGCGGGCCGGTACGGGACGGAGATCGAGTCCTGGCAGATGATTCCGCCGCTGGTGGTCATGGGTCTCGGCATGGGTCTGATCGTGGCGCCGCTGACGGACGCGGTCCTGTCCGAGGTGCCGAAGGAGCACGCGGGCTCGGCCTCGGGTCTGATCAACACGACCGGGCAGATGGGCAACGCGCTCGGGCTCGGCCTGGTGTCGGTCGTCTTCTTCGGCGTGATCGACGGCAAGCCCGCGCCGAAGTCTCCGACCGAGGCGGGTCTGGCGTTCGCCGACGCCTTCCAGAACGCGATGGGCTGGGTGGCGGTCGTGCTCGCCGTGATCTTCCTGGTGATGTTCGCGCTTCCGGCGAAGCCGAAGCAGCACCTGGAGGGTGGCGACGGCGGCGACGACGGCGACGCCGTGATCGAGAAGGAGCCGGCGCTGGCGCACTGAGCCGTCCTTCGGCGCGTAGCGCGGGCCGCCGGACGCACTGAGCCGGCCGCACGTAGGGCCCTGGTCCCGGGGAATCGCCCCGGGAGCAGGGCCCTTCGTCCTGTCCGGGGACGGACGGATGTCCGTTCCTGCCCGCTTCAGTGCCCGAGTCCGTTTACTTGAGGGAAACTCGGGCGTAGCCTGACCCTGAAACCACAGGTTCGGGCATCGAACGGACGTAAACCCTTATGTACGCACCGGAGCGTCAGCAAGAGATCCTGCGGCTCGCCCGCGAGAGCGGACGCGTCGATGTCCTCTCCCTCGCCGAGGAGTTCCAGGTCACCGCCGAGACCGTACGGCGCGACCTCAAGGCCCTCGACCGGGCCGGGCTCGTCCGCCGGGTCCACGGCGGCGCCATCCCCGCCGGACGGCTCGACTTCGAGCCCGACCTGGCCGAGCGCGAGTCCACCGCGGCCGACGAGAAGGACCGCATCGTCCGGGCCGCCCTCGCCGAACTGCCCGAGGAGGGCAGCGTCGTCCTCGACGCCGGCTCGACCGTCGCCCGGCTCGCCGCCGAGTTCCCGCTCGACCGCGCGCTGACCGTCGTCACCCACGCCCTCCCCGCCGCCGCCCGGCTCGCCGACCACCCCGGCATCGACCTCCACCTGGTCGGCGGACGCGTACGGCACCGCACCCGGGCCGCCGTCGACGCCTGGGCGCTCCGGGCGTACGGGGAGATCCGCGCCGACGTCGCCTTCCTCGGCGCCAACGGCTTCTCGCCCGCACACGGACTCACCACCCCCGACCTCGCCGAGGCCGCCGTCAAGCGGGCGGTGATCGCCTCAGCCCGCCGGGTCGTCCTCCTCGCCGACTCGGCCAAGCACGGCCAGGAGCACTTCGCCCGCTTCGGCGACCTGACCGACGTCGACCTGCTCATCACCGACCGCGGCCTCACCGACGAGGACGCCGCCGCCATCGAGGCGGCCGGAACGGAAGTCGTCCGCGCATGATCCTCACCGTCACCCCCAACCCCTCCCTGGACCGGACGTACGAGGTTCCCGCGCTTCAGCGCGGCGAGGTGCTGCGCGCCGGTGCCGAACGCGTCGACCCCGGCGGCAAGGGCGTCAACGTCTCGCGGGCCGTCGCCGCCGCCGGCCACCGCACGGTCGCCGTGGTCCCGCTCGGCGGGGCCCCGGGCGCCCTCCTCGCCCGACTCCTCGCGGGCCGGGGCATCGAGGTCGCGCCGGTGCCGGTCGCCGGGCACACCCGCTCGAACATCGCGCTCGCGGAGCCCGACGGCACGCTGACGAAGATCAACGCGCCGGGTCCCGAGCTGACGGAGGAGGAGTCGGAGACGATCCTGGCGACGGTCGGCGCGTACTCGCCGGCCGCCGAGTGGATCGCCTGCTGCGGCAGCCTCCCGCGGGGGCTCGCCCCCGAGTGGTACGCCCGGCTGGTCACCCGCGCGCACGGCGCCGGGTCGCGGATCGCGCTCGACACCTCGGGCCCTTCCCTGCTCGCGGCCCTCGCCGCCCGCCCGGACGTCGTCAAGCCGAACGCCGACGAACTGGCGCAGGCGGTGGGCCGCCCGCTGACCACGGTCGGCGACGCGGCGAAGGCCGCGGGGGAACTCCTTGAACGGGGCGCGGGCGCGGTCCTTGCCAGCCTGGGCGCCGACGGCCAGCTCCTCGTCACCGGCCAGGGCGTCTGGTACGGCTCCGCGCCCGTGGCCGCAGTCCGCTCCAACGTCGGCGCGGGCGACGCCTCCCTCGCGGGCTTCCTCGCCGCGGGCGGCGAGGGACCCGAGGCGCTGGCGGCCGCCGTGGCCCACGGAGCGGCCGCGGTCCAACTGCCCGGAAGCGAGATGCCCACCCCGGGCGACCTGAACCCGGCGGCGGTCACGGTGACCGCCGACGTACCCCTGGACCTCACCCTCAGCGAGCAAGGGAGCCCGCGATGAGCAGGATGATCACCGCGGACCTGGTCGATCTCGACCTGTCCGCCGACACGAAGGAGGCGGCGGCCCGTTTGCTCGCGGAGCGCATGGCCGCCCTCGGCCGGGTGACCGACCTCGACGGCTTCCTCGCGGACGTCGCGGCACGCGAGGCCCAGATGCCGACCGGCCTGGACGGCGGCATCGGCATCCCGCACTGCCGCAGCGCCCATGTCACGGAACCGACCCTCGCGTTCGGCCGCGCGACGGAGGGCGTCGACTTCGGCGCCCCGGACGGCCCGGCGGACCTGATCTTCCTGATCGCGGCCCCGGCGGGCGCGGACGACGCCCATCTGACGATCCTCTCCTCGCTGGCCCGGCACCTGATGGACGAGGAGTTCACGCGCGCGCTGCGCGGCGCGGCCTCCCCGGCGGAGGCGGCGGCGCTGATCGCGGGGGAGGAGGCGCCGGGGGCCTCGGAGGCGGCCGGCGTCTCGGAGGCGGCCGAGTCGGCGTCCGGATCCGAGTCGGGGTCCGGATCCGAGTCGGGGTCCGGATCCGAGTCGGGGTCCGGATCCGAGTCGGGGTCCGGATCCGGGCCGAAGCCCGCATCCGAGCCCGAGCCGGTGCCCGCGCCTGCGCGTGAGCCCGAGCGGGAGGGGGAGGGGGCTCGGGGCGGCGCGCCCTTCCGGATCGTGGCCGTCACCTCCTGCCCCACCGGTATCGCCCACACCTACATGGCAGCCGAGTCCCTGGAGAACGCCGGCCGCGCCGCCGGCGTCGACGTGGTCGTCGAGACGCAGGGATCCGCCGGGTTCACCCGGCTCGACCCTGCCGTCGTCGCCGCCGCCGACGGCGTGATCTTCGCGCACGACGTGCCCGTACGGGAGAAGGAACGGTTCGCCGGAAAGGCCACCGTCGATGTCGGCGTCAAGGCGGGCATCAACCGTCCCGCCGAACTCATCGCCGAGGTCAGGGAGAAGGCCGCCCGAGGCGAGGTCTCCGCCCCCGCCACGGCAGCGACCCCTGTCGACAAGGCGGGCGAGCCCGGCGAGGGGTACGGCACCAAGCTCCGCAAGTGGCTCATGTCCGGCGTGAGCTACATGGTTCCCTTCGTCGCCGCAGGCGGCCTCCTCATCGCCCTCGGTTTCGCCATCGGCGGCTGGGACATCGACAAGGCCCCCTCGGTCACCGAGCACTTCGTCTGGGGCCAGACGGACAGCTGGGCCGCCCTGATGTTCCAGATCGGCGGGCTCGCGTTCAGCTTCCTCGTACCGGTCCTCGCGGGCTACATCTCGTACGGGATGGCCGACCGCCCCGGTCTCGTCCCCGGCTTCGTCGGCGGAGCCATCGCGCTCACCGTCAACGCCGGCTTCCTCGGCGGCCTCGTCGCCGGTCTGCTCGCCGGCGGCACCGTCCTCGCCATCCAGCGGGTGCGGATCCCCGCCGTCCTCAGAGGCATCATGCCGGTGGTCGTGATCCCGCTGCTGTCCTCGATCGTCGTCGGCTTCCTGATGTTCCTCGTCGTCGGCAAGCCCATCGCCTCGCTCCAGAAGGCGCTCACCGACTGGCTGTCCGGCCTCTCCGGGGCCAACGCCGTCATCCTCGGCGTCATCCTCGGCCTGATGATGTGCTTCGACCTCGGCGGCCCGGTCAACAAGGTCGCGTACGCCTTCGCCGTCGGCGGCCTCGCCAACCCCAACGAGGGGTCCCTCAAGGTCATGGCCGCCGTGATGGCGGCGGGCATGGTGCCGCCGCTCGCGATGGCCCTCGCCACGACCGTCCGGGGCCGGCTCTTCACCCGTGCCGAACGCGAGAACGGCAAGGCGGCCTGGGTACTCGGGGCCTCGTTCATCTCCGAGGGCGCGATTCCGTTCGCCGCCGCCGACCCGCTGCGGGTCATCCCGGCGACGATGGCGGGCGGCGCGGTCACCGGCGCCCTGTCGATGGCCTTCGAGTGCACCCTGCGAGCCCCGCACGGCGGCCTGTTCGTGCTGCCGCTGATCGGCAACCCGCTGCTCTACCTGCTCGCGATCGTGGCAGGCACGGTCGTCAGCGCGGGTGTCGTCATCCTCCTCAAGGGCCTGCGGAAGCCTACGGAGGGGGCGGCGGCGGAAGCTGCCCCGGTGCCGGCTCAGGACTCGGCTCAGGACGGCGAACAGGCCCCGTCCGGGACCGGGGTGGCCGCGGCGGCCTGACCCGGTCCCGGCCCGGGGCCGGTCACGAGGGGCGGTGCGGTATCGGCGAACGCGCCGCCCCTCGGTGTGTCACCGCTCCGTCAGGAGCGGTTCATCGTCCTCGGGAGACGGTTCGGCCCGCCACTGAAGGCCAGGTCGCCCTTGAACTCCTTCCCTGCTTGGGTCCGCAGAGTCGGGATGGCCGTCTGGGGCGACCAGGGCTCGACCCAGTCGAAGTTCCCTCCGTTGGTGTCCCCGTGCGTCTGCCACACCGTCCCGTCCGTGGTGACCACCTTGATGTAGGCGTCGTTGCCCTGGTCCGTGATGGAGATGCCGCAGGCGTTGGCCGGGTAGTTCGAGGGACGGCCGTCGGGCAGGGCGTCGGTCAGGTCCGTCCACGTGATGCCGCCGCCCGTGGTCGTGGCGATACCGGCGTACGCCTTGCCGTTGATGAGGGCGGCGCTGAACTCCTCGGTGTTCGAGGGGGCGTAGCTGTCGATCTCGTAGCAGGAGGACGGACCGGTGGCGCCGGTCGCTCCGGTGGCACCCGTGGCGCCTGTGGCGCCTGTGGCACCTGTGGCACCCGTCGCACCGGTGGCGCCCGTGGCGCCTGTGGCGCCCGTGGCTCCGTCAGGGCCGGTCGCGCCCGTGGCACCGGTCGCGCCGGTCGCTCCGTCGGCGCCGGTGGCACCCGTGGCGCCGGTCGCGCCCGTCGCCCCGTCAGCCCCGGTGGCGCCTGTCGCCCCAGTGGCACCCGTCGCCCCCGTGGCACCTGTCGCTCCAGTGGCACCGGTCGCCCCGGTGGCGCCGGTGGCGCCGGTCGCGCCCGTCGGTCCCGGAGGGCCGGGAGGTCCTGTCGGGCCGACGTTGCAGTCGTCGCCGCCACCGCCCGGGACCGCACGCAGAGCGGCGGTCGGCCCGCCCTCGACCAGGGGCTGGATCTGCTCGTCCAGGAACGCCTGGAGGGAGTCGGTCGAGGGAGAGCCGCCGGCCGCTTCGGCGTGGCGCGGGCCGTCCTGCTCCCACGGCGGGGGGCCGTCCTGGTGGTGCGGGGGCGGTCCGTCCGGGTGGTGCGGGGGCCGCTCCTCGCAGTGGCCGCCCGTCGACTGGTCCGTCGTCACCATGTCCGAGGCGCCGAGTCCGGGGGATTCGGGCCGTGTGGTGGCCATCGCCGGTGAGGCGAAGCCGGTGAGAACGAGTGCGACCGAGGCGACGGCCCCGCCGGCGCGCCAGGGGCGTCGTCGGGGGAGCGGGCCGAGCGGGGACCTGGTCCTGGCATCAGGACGCATGCAGTGCTCCTTCCTCCACCGGATCCGATCCGGTGCGAGTGAGGTCCGAGGAAGCGGAACTCCTACTTCCGTTAATTGGTTTATCGGACCGCACCTGCGGGGACTTGACGGTCTCGCGCCACTCTCAACGCCATGGCCTAGCGCGGACAGTCGAATGGATGCGTACGCGACGGCGAACTTCGAACGGCCCGTCGGCGCGCCGCCACGGGGCGCGCGGGCGTCGTCCGTAGGGTCGCCCCCCGATCGCTCCCCCCGCCCCGCTCCCCGCTCCCACCGGAGGTGGTGTTGCCGTGAAGCCGTCCATCTGCCTGTGCATGATCGTCAAGAACGAGGCCGCAGTCATCGAGCGCTGCCTCGCCTCCGTCCGCGGTCTCGTGGACACCTGGGTCATCTCGGACACGGGGTCCACGGACGGGACCCAGGAGCTGATCCGGACCTCCCTCGCCGGCATCCCGGGCGAGCTGCGCGAGGAGCCGTGGGTGAACTTCGGCCACAACCGCACCCTGAACATCACGCACGCCCGCGGCCGCGCCGACTACCTCCTGCTCCTCGACGCCGACCACGTCCTCCGCCAGGACGCCCCGCTGCCCGAGCTCACCGCCGACGGCTACATGCTCCGGCACGAGGGAGCACTGGAGTACCGCATCAAACGCCTGGTCAGGGACGGTCTGCCGTGGCGGTACGAGGGCGTCACCCACGAGTACCTGACGGCCGACGGGGACCGCGTCCAGGAGAACCTCGACGCCCTCGTCATCGTGGACCACGCCGACGGCGGCTCACGCCACGACAAGTTCGAGCGCGACGCCCGCCTCCTGAGTGCCGAGCTGGAGCGTGACCCGGCGAACCCGCGCACCGTCTTCTACCTGGCGCAGACCTACCGTGACCTCGGCCGCGCCGAGGAGGCCGCCGACCTCTACGAGCGCCGCGCGGCCATGGGCGGCTGGGGCGAGGAGGTCTACTACTCCCTGCTCCAGTCCGGCGTCCTCCGCGCCGAGTCCGGCGACTGGCCGGCCGCGATGGACGCGCTCTCCCGCGCCTGGGAGTCCCGGCCGGACCGTCTCGAGGCCTGCTACGAGCTGGTGGCGCGGCTGCGGAAGATGCGCCGCTACCGGGCGGCCCACGCCGTGGTCTCCGCCGTGCTGGACCGGCAGCAGCCCGACGACCTGCTGTTCCTGCAGCCGTGGGTGTACCGGTGGGGGCTGCTCTTCGAGTACTCGATCACCGCCTACTGGGTCGGCGACCACGCCGCCTCCCTCGCCGCCTGCGACCGGCTGCTCGGCCTGCCGGACCTGCCGGAGACGTACCGCGAGCAGACCCGCGCCAACCGGGCGTTCGCCGTGGAGCGGCTGGCGGAGGCGGCGGACGTCCCCGCGCTGGTCTGAGCCCCGGAGTCGTACGGGGGCGGGACGGGGCGCGGGGACAGCCGCAGGGCAGCCACGGGGACGGTCGCGAGGACGTCAGCGGACCCGGGAGCGGGACTCCATCGCGTCGCGGGCCGCGCGCTCGTCCTCGTACACCTCGCACATGTGGCGTCCGTCCGGTGTCGCCGTGTGCTCGACCTCCCAGAGACTCATCTCGCTGCCGTCGAGCAGCAGGAACTGGTGCTCGTAGAGAGTGAAGCCGGCGCCCCGGCCCCCCTCCACCGGGCAGTGGCGGCCGAAGGCCTGGGTGATGTGGTGGGCGAAGGCCAGCCGGAGCCGGCGGGCCGTCGCCTGGCCCGGCCGGTCCGCGTTCTCCGCCCGCCGCAGGACGCGGCGCGCGTGGTCGGCGGAGTTGTCCGGCACGTACATCCGGGGCTGGGCGGGTATCGGGCGGGCGAGCAGCGCGCTCAGCAGCTCCAGGTCGTCGTCATCGCCGAGGGCGCGGCCGTCGGAGTGCTCGGCGGTCCAGCCGGGCAGCGGGCCGGTGGGGAGGCGGGAGGCGGCGAGCCGGGCCTCCGACTCCTCGGCGTACAGCTCGTGCTGCTCGGCGCCGTCCCGGCCGGCGTTGTGCGTGAGCTCCCAGAGACTGAGGGCCGAGCCGTCGCTCAGCAGATACGTGTGGCGGTAGGTGGCGCGGTGCAGCGACGCGCTGTGGTGCGAGGAGTGGAGCGCGCTGGAGTGCGCGAGCGCCGTGCCGAGGCGCTCGACGGTCGAGTCGGGCAGGTCGAAGGAGTTGAGCGCCCGGCCGAGGAGCCGCTCAAGGTGCGTCTCGGTCGTCTCGTACGGATCGTGAGGATCCTGCGGATCGTTCAAGAGGGTCTCCAGGCCGTCGCCGCATGTCACTTGGTGCTTGCTTAACGTAGTCCCTGGGTCCGACATCGCGTCCGGGGTTCCGGAAAACGAAGGGAGCCGGAGGGAAGTTCCCGGCCTGTCCGGGCCGTTTCGGCTCAACTCCCTTGTAGTTACCGGGAGTACGGCTCCGATCGCGGTCAGCTCGCCGCGTGCGGACCGCCGTAGAGCTCGCTGTACGAGGGGAAGTCCCCGCCCGGCCCGCGTAGGCCGCCGGGGGCCGCGAGCACCGCCCGGACGATCGCCCGCGCCACCAGGTCCGCGCCGGCCGCCAGGATCTCGTTCAGAGCAAGCGGACCGGGACCTTCCGGCAGTTCGCGCGCCCCGGTGGCGAGGGTGAAGACGGTGTCGCCGTCGTTCATGAGGTGCACCGGGCGCAGGGCGCGCGCGATGCCGTCGTGCGCCGTGCCCGCGACCTTCTGCGCCTGCGCGCGGGTCAGCGCGGCGTCGGTCGCGACGACGGCGAGCGTGGTGTTCAGCGGGGGCGGGGCCGCAGCCTCCCGGGCCTCGGCGAGACGCCGCAGCGCGGCCTGGTGCACCGCCGGATCGGGGAAGGAGGGCAGGCCGCCGGGCATGGAGCCCCCGGGACTCCCAAGGCTCCCAGGGTTCCCGTAGTCCCCGTAACTCCCGTACAGGGCACCCGTGGCCGGATCGACGGCCGAACCGACCGCGTTCACCACCACGAGGACGCCGACCGTGATCCCCGACTCCAGGACGGTGCTCGCCGTGCCCACCCCGCCCCGGAGGCCGCCGACCACGGCGCCCGTGCCCGCGCCGACCGCGCCCGTCTCCACGCGCGCGTGGTCCCCGCTCGCGTCGGCCGCCTCCACCGCCGCCCGCCCCGTCGCCGGGCCGGGCCTGGCCGTGAAGTCGCCACCCCTGCCCAGGTCGAAGACGCACGCGGCGGGCACGACCGGCACGACGTGGGAGGGGTCGGGGCCCACCCGCACGCCCCGGTGCCGCTCCTCCAGCCAGGCCATCACTCCGGCGGCGGACTCCAGGCCGTACGCGCTGCCACCGGTCAGGACGACGGCGTCGATCCGCTGGACGACGTTGCGCGGGTCGAGCGCGTCCGTCTCCCGCGTACCCGGCCCGCCGCCCCGTACGTCCACGGCGGCGACGGCACCGCCGACCGGCGCGAGCACCACGGTCGTACCGCTCAGAGCCCCGTCGCCCGCCACGCGCGCGTGCCCCACGCGCAGTCCGCGCACATCGGTGATCGAGTCCGTCGTCCCGTGCTGTTCGGGCTGTGTCATGTCCCCTGCCTACCACGGGGACCGGTGCAGCGCTTGGGGCTGAGGTGCGCACCGCCCGAGGATCATGACCGGATTGTCGCGCACGGCCCGGCAGTTCAGCCGGTCGCCGCACCCGGCCCGGTCGCCGCACCCGGCCCGGTCCCCGTCCCCGGGCCCGCGCCAGGTCCCGTGCCCGGGCCCTCCCGCGTAGCCGGGTTCCTCGCCGTCAGGGTCACGCCGACCGCGACCGTCGCCGCCGCCACGACGCCCGCGGCCAGGACCGCCCAGCGGCCCGCGAACGAGCACATCAGGATCGCGAGCGCGGAGACGGGCAGGACGAGCTGCTGTGCGATGCCGACCTTGAAGTAGCGGGCGTGGAGGAGCCACACGGACAGCAGGAACACGGCGGACGGGATCGTCACCGCGGACGAGGCGGCGAGCGTGGAGATGTGGGCCTTGCCCACGGCCTCCTCCACCGCGATCTCCAGGCCGGCGCCGACGGCCGCCGCCGCCGCGAAGATCACGTAGTGGCCGTATCCCCACCGGAAGGCCTCACGGCTGGAGGTCAGCCGGTTGTGCGCGGGCACGACGAAGTAGATCCACCAGGCGGCGAAGACGAGCAGCAGCCCGCCCGCGGCGATCGGCAGCACCTCGCCCAGGGCGTCGTTCTCGGCGATGCCCGTCTTCACGGCCACCGTCGCCGCGGCGACGGTCTCGCCGAGCACGATGATGGTGAACAGGCCGTACCGCTCGGCGATGTGGTGCGGATGCCACGTGCTGGGCGCGTCTCTCTCCGCGACCAGGGGCACGGCCATCTCCGCCAGCGCCATGACGAGGAACACCCATGGGCGGGCCGACTCCGGCACGAAGAGCAGCGCGAGCCAGCCGATCTGTACGACGGCGACCCCGCCCGCGTACCGCCGGCACATCGTCCGCTCGGCGGGATCCGTGGCGTGGTGCGCGGCCCGCAGCCACTGCGAGGCGAGCGCGAGCCGCATGACGGCGTACCCGATGTAGACCACGAGGAAGTCGTGGTCCTCGAAGGCCCGCGAGACCCCGGCCGCGAGGATGAGCACGCCCGCGATCTGGAGGAGGGTGACGACGCGGTACAGGACGTCGTCGTTGTCGTAGGCCGAGGCGAACCACGTGAAGTTCATCCACGCCCACCAGATCGCGAAGAAGATCATCGCGTAGTTGACGATCCCTTCGCCCGCGTGGCCCTCGGCGACCGCGTGCACGAGCTCCGCGCCCGCCTGCGCGACGGCGACGACGAAGCACAGGTCGAAGAAGAGCTCCAGGGGCGTGGCCGCCCGGTGCGACTCCTCGCGGGAGCGCGCGGTGAGGGGGAGGAACGGTTGTGTCATGGCCCCAGCACATCAGAGCGGAAGGGTCTCCCGCTGGCATGCCACGCGCATCGGGATCTCCGCCGCCGCCTCCGCCCCCGCGTACCGCGCCGCCACGAGCCGCGCCACGCGCGCGTGGTCGGCGATCGGGGCCGCGACCGCCCACGCGCCCGGGACCGTGGCCAGCGCGCGCGTGAAGCGGCCCGGGGCGAGGAGGTGGGTGGCCACCAGCGACCCGGCGCAAGCCGCGGGCGTGCAGCAGCGCGACCCCTCCGCCGGGGCGGGGGTGCTCGCCGAGCGGTACGCGGCCGTCACCGGTACCGGCAGGAGCAGGCCCGGCTGCCGGACCGCCGTGAGGGTGCCGTCGTTGCCGCCCGGCCGGGAGGAGCCCGCGCCGGCGACGACGACCGCGTCCGCCGCGCCGCCGGCCGCCCGTTCGGCGGCCCGCAGCCGGTCGTACAGGGCGAGGGCCACCGCGTGCTCGCCGCCCAGCCCGCTCGTGACCGCGCAGTCGAAGGGGCGGGCGACGGCCGGTATGTCGACGGTGCGGTGGGAGCCGTCGCCGAGGAGCAGCGGCACGACGACCGCACCGGGCCGGCCCGCGAGGACGTACGGCAGGGAGGGCTTCTGGTGGTCGAGGTGTCCGACGGCGACGGGCGCGCCGGTCAGTCCCGTACGGAGTCGGCGAGCCGGGCGATCGTCGTGCCCGCCTCGGTCACGGCACTCCCGTGCACGGCGAGGACCAGGTCGCGTGCTGTCATCCGTACCTCCACCCGCCCCGGTCGTGCGGTCAGGGAGTGTCCCGGCCCCGTCGGGGGCCGCGCGACGGTGTCGTGCGTCGTCGCGGCCCCACCCGTTCACGCTAAGCCCGCGCCGCCGTCCCGCGGCCGCGCCGTTCGGCCCCGGTCGGGGGGTCGCAAGTCCCTGATCCTCAGGCCCTTCACGGCCCGACACGCCCACCCGGCGCCCCTACGGCCGGAGGAGACGCCACCCTTAGGCGAGCCGGCCGGGGAGCGCCTCGAACGCACCTCGGCGTGGCGGGAGCGGCTCGGCGGCGGGACCGATCACCTCAGGGAGGTCCTGATCGAGGACTCGCTGGGGATCTGCGCGGAGTTGGAGGCGCAGATGGACCGGCACGTGGCCGCGTACCGCGACGAGTGGCGGGCCGTCCTCGACGACCCGGCGGCGCTCGCCCGCTTCGAGCCGCACGTGGCCGGCGTGGAGTTCCTCGAACAAGGCCGGGGCAGGGCCGCGGTCCTCGCGGACGGCACCGAGGCGGCGCTGTTCCGGGACGGGGACGGCGAGGTGTACGCGGTGGGCAACCGGGACCCGTTCTCGGGCGCCGACGTCATCGCGAACGGGATCATGGGCAGCAGGGACGGGGTGCCGGTGGTGGTGTCCCCCCTGCACCGGCATGAGTTCGACCTGCGGACCGGCGCCTGTCTGGACGACCCGGCGGTCTCCCTCCCGGTCCTCCCGGTGCCTACGGCCCGCCCCTGAGGGGACCTGGGTCCGCCGCCGGCCCGACCTTGGCCCGCCGGACCCCCCGACCTTGGCCCGCCCGGCCGGCGACCATCGGCACTGACCCGTCCCCCACCCCGCGGCGCAGCCTGGAAGAGCAAGCAAAGCCTCGAAGGTCAGCCCCGAACAGGGAAGTCAGGGAAGCGCCATGAGTTCCGTAGTCCAGGACAGCAGAAGGACGGGCGGGCCCTCCGCCTCGTACGACACGGAGCAGTACCGCCCCGGCAGGCCGATCACCGACTGGGAGCCGGAGAACGAGCTCTTCTGGAAGTCGATCGGCAGGAAGGTCGCCACCCGCAACCTGTGGATCGCCGTGCCGGCGCTGCTCGTGGCGTTCGTCGTCTGGCAGGTGTGGTCGGTCACCGCGACCAACCTGAAGGACGTCGGCTTCGGCTTCTCGACCTCCCAGCTGTTCTGGCTGACGGCCATCCCCGGTCTGACCGGCGGCACGGCCCGGATCCTCTACACCTTCCTCGGCCCGATGGTCGGCCAGCGCCGCTTCACCGCGCTGTCGACGGTCGTGCTGATCGTGCCGCTGATCTGGCTCGGCATCGCCATCCAGGACCCGACGACCCCGTACGCCGTCATGGTGGCCATCGCCGCCCTCTGCGGCATCGGCGGCGCGAACTTCGCCTCCTCCCTCGCCAACATCGGCTTCTTCTTCCCCAAGGCGAAGAAGGGCAGCGCGACCGGCATCAACGGCGGTCTCGGCAACCTCGGCGTCTCCGTCGTGCAGCTGCTGACCCCGATCGTCATCACCTGGTCGACCATCGCCATCGGCTCGGCCCAGCACAAGGCCGACGGCACCCCGGTCCACCTGCAGAACGCCGCGTTCCTCTGGGTCCCGGTCCTGCTGGTCCTGGCGGCGGTCGCCTGGTTCGGGCAGAACGACCTGAAGGTCGCCTCGACCCCCTTCAAGCAGCAGAAGATCATCTTCAGGCGCAAGCACAACTGGCTGATGACCTGGCTGTACGTCGGCACCTTCGGCTCCTTCATCGGCTTCGCCGCCGCCCTGCCGATGCTGATCAAGACCACGTTCCCGGACTACTCGATCGCCACGTACGCCTGGATGGGCCCCGCCGTGGGCGCGCTGGCCCGCTGGGGCGGCGGCTGGATCGCCGACAGGTGGGGCGGTGCCCGGGTCACCATCCTGTCCTTCGTGGGCATGGCCGTCTCGATCATCGGCGTGATCGACTTCCTGCCCTCGGGCAGTGACGGCGGCTCGTTCTACGGCTTCTTCTTCTGCTTCCTCGCCGCGTTCTTCTTCTCCGGGATCGGCAACGGCTCGACCTTCCGCCAGATCCCGGTCATCTTCCGCGGCACCCACCTCAAGGGACTCGTGGAAGGCACCCCGGAATACGCGAGGGCGCTGAAGCAGGCGGAGATGGAGTCCGGCGCCGTCACCGGATTCACCTCGGCCATCGCGGCCTACGGCTTCTTCTTCATCCCGGCCCTCTTCGGCTCGGTGGCCGTGACCAGCGCGATGTGGGGATTCGTCGCCTTCTATGTCAGCTGCATGGTCGTGACCTGGTGGTTCTACGCCCGCAAGAGCGCCGAGGCCCCCAGCTGAGCCACTCCGGAAAAAGACCCCGCGCGGCGGGGTCTTTTCGCATACCCGGAAAGGGACCTACGGCCGTCCGGAGGTGACCATTGCCGACCGGGATGATCGATCGAAAGGGGTGCAATGGAGGTAGGCAGAAACGCGATCGAATGAATCGAAGAAGGCGGTGCGGGCAGTGACTGCGACCCCTGCTGAAGCAACGGTGAACGAGCGGGCCTGGAAGGGTTTCAAGGGCGGACTGTGGCGCGACGCCGTCGACGTCCGCGACTTCATCCAGCAGAACTACACGCCGTACGAGGGTGACGACTCCTTCCTGGCGGGACCCACCGAGCGGACCACCGCCGTGTGGAAGGCCATCACGGACCGGTTTCCCGAGGAGCGGGCCAAGGGCGTCCACGACGTCTCGTACGACGTGCCGTCCACCATCACCGCCCACGCCCCCGGCTACATCGACCGCGACAAGGAGCTGATCGTCGGCCTCCAGACCGACGCCCCGCTGAAGCGCGCGATCATGCCGTACGGCGGCTGGCGCATGGTCGCCGGCGCCCTGGAGACCTACGGCTACCCCGTCTCCCCGGACCTCGAGAAGATCTTCACCGAGTACCGCAAGACCCACAACGCCGGTGTCTTCGACGCGTACACCCCCGAGATCCGCGCCGCCCGCAAGGCCGGCGTCGTCACGGGACTCCCCGACG
Organism: Streptomyces sp. NPDC088707; assembly: GCF_044752725.1. Taxonomy (NCBI): domain Bacteria; kingdom Bacillati; phylum Actinomycetota; class Actinomycetes; order Kitasatosporales; family Streptomycetaceae; genus Streptomyces; species Streptomyces sp. NPDC088707. Next base: position 156,328 of record NZ_JBIVLV010000010.1, read on the forward strand.
CCTACGGCCGCGGCCGCATCATCGGCGACTACCGCCGCGTCGCCCTCTACGGCGTCGACCGGCTCGTCGAGGTGAAGAAGGAGGAGAAGGAGGAGCTCGACACCCTTCCCGCCGGGCGCCGTTCGATCGAGGAGACCATCCGGCTCCGCGAGGAACTCGCCGAGCAGATCCGCGCCCTGGGCGAGCTCAAGGCGATGGCCGCCTCCTACGGCCACGACATCTCCCGCCCCGCCGTCACCGGCCGCGACGCCGTCCAGTGGCTGTACTTCGCCTACCTCGCCGCCGTGAAGGAGCAGAACGGCGCCGCGATGTCCCTCGGCCGCACCTCCACCTTCCTCGACGTCTACCTCCAGCGGGACATCGAGGCCGGTGTCCTCACCGAGGAGCAGGCCCAGGAGCTCGTCGACGACTTCATCATCAAGCTCCGTATCGTCCGCTTCCTGCGCACCCCGGAGTACGAGCAGGGCTTCTCCGGCGACCCGACCTGGGTCACCGAGTCGATCGCCGGCATGGGCGAGGACGGCCGCCCGCTGGTCACCCGGACCTCCTTCCGCTACCTCCAGACCCTCTACAACCTCGGCCCGGCCCCCGAGCCGAACATGACCGTCTTCTGGTCGCCGCGCCTCCCGCAGGGCTTCAAGGAGTTCTGCGCGAAGGTCTCCATCGACACCTCCTCCGTCCAGTACGAGTCGGACGAGCTGATGCGCCCCCGCTTCGGCGACGACACCGCCATCGCCTGCTGCGTCTCGGCGATGCCCGTCGGCAAGCAGATGCAGTTCTTCGGCGCCCGGGTGAACCTCGCCAAGACCCTCCTGTACGCCGTCAACGGCGGCCGCGACGAGAAGTCCGGCCTCCAGGTCGGCCCCGACACCGGCGCCATCACCGCCGACGTCCTCGACCACGACGAGGTCATGGCCAAGTTCGACGAGCAGATGGAGTGGCTCGCGAACGTCTACGTCCACTCGCTGAACGTCATCCACTTCATGCACGACAAGTACGCCTACGAGCGCATCGAGATGGCGCTCCACGACCGCGACGTGCGCCGCACCATGGCCTTCGGCATCGCCGGCCTCTCGGTGGCCGTCGACTCGCTGGCAGCCGTCAAGTACGCCCGGGTCACCGTGCACCGCGACGAGTCCGGCCTGGCCACCGACTACACGGTCGAGGGCGACTACCCCGCCTACGGCAACAACGACGACCGGGCCGACGAGATCGCGGTCTGGCTGGTCGAGGAGTTCATGAGGAAGGTGCGCAAGCACCCCACCTACCGGAACGCCGAACACACCCAGTCCGTCCTGACCATCACCTCCAACGTCGTCTACGGCAAGAAGACCGGCAACACCCCCGACGGCCGCCGCGCCGGTGAGCCCTTCGCCCCGGGCGCCAACCCGATGAACGGCCGCGACACCCACGGCTACGTGGCCTCGGCCCTGTCGGTCGCCAAGCTCCCGTACGAGGACGCCGAGGACGGCATCTCGCTGACCAACACGGTCACCCCCGACGGCCTGGGCCGCACCCCCGAGGAGCGGATCACGAACCTCGCGGGCGTCCTCGACGGCTACATGGCCGGCGACGGCTTCCACATGAACGTGAACGTCCTCAACCGCGACACCCTCATGGACGCCATGGAGCACCCGGAGAACTACCCCCAGCTGACCATCCGGGTCTCCGGATACGCGGTCAACTTCGTCCGGCTCACCCGCGAGCAGCAGCTCGACGTCCTGAACCGCACGTTCCACGGCTCGCTGTAGGCGACCCCTCCCCGCGCCCGGGGCCGGCGGCCCTCACCTCCGGCCCCCAGTAGCCCTCACTTCCGGCCCCGGTCGCCCCCCTCAGTACCCCCTCCGGATCTGCTCCGTGTCCCCCTCCCCATCCCCATCCCCCTCCGCACCGCTCGAAGGCCCCTCCGAAGGAGGCCCCGCCATGACACGCCTCGCCCTCGCGCCCGCCACCCCGCCGGCCACCCCGGTGTCCCCGGCGGCCACCCCGGCCGCCGCCGCGACCCAGCGGCCGTCCGAGGGCTCGGTCCACTCCTGGGACCTGTCCACCGGCGTCGACGGCCCCGGCACCCGCTTCGTCACCTTCCTCTCGGGCTGCCCCCTCACCTGTCTCTACTGCCACAACCCCGACACCTGGAGGATGCGCAACGGCAACCGCACCTCCGCCGACGCCGTGATCGCCGAGGCGGGCAAGTACGTCCGCTTCATCTCCGCCTCCGGTGGCGGCGCCACCGTCTCCGGCGGAGAACCGCTCCTCCAGCCCGTCTTCACCGGCGAGCTGCTGCACCGGATGAAGCACGAGCTCGGCCTGCACACGGCCCTCGACACCTCTGGCTTCCTGGGCGTCCGCGCCACCGACGCCCTGCTGCGCGACACCGACCTGGTCCTGCTCGACATCAAGTCCTGGGACCCCGTCACGTACCGGAAGGTCACCGGCCGGCCGCTCGCGCCGACCCTCGACTTCGCAAGGCGTCTCGCCGACCTCGGCCAGGAGGTCCACGTCCGCTTCGTCCTCGTCCCGGGCCTCACCGACGACCCGGCCGACGTGGAGGGAGTCGCCGCCTTCGCCGGGGGTCTCGGCAACGTCTCCCGCGTGGACATCCTTCCCTTCCACAAGCTCGGCGAAGCGAAGTGGCGGGCACTCGCCATGCCGTTCACCCTGCACGACACGCCGTCCCCGACGCCCGGTCAGGTCGCCGAGATCCGGGAGGTCTTCCGCGCCCACGGCCTGCACGCGGTCTGACGCGGCCCCACGCGACCTGACGGGTTCCGACGCGGCCCGACGGGCTCCGAGCGGACCCGGAGCGACACCCGGACCCGTCCGGGCGACGACCTCACCCCGGAGTCCCGCAAAACAGGGCAAAACCGCCCGTACGGCCTTACCGTGGCCGCGTGACCGAGCCACCTCAGACAGCCGAGCCGACACCTCCGCCGGGCGATCCCACACCGGGCGATCCGCCGGGCGCCCCAGACCCGGGCGCCCCAGCCCCGGGAGATCCGGCGGCCGCCGGCCCCCCTCCGCAGCCCCCGGCCGCCGTACGCCGCCGCGCCGCCCTCGCCGGCACCGTCGTCTCCGTCCTGCTGATCCTCGCGATCGTCCTCGGCAGCCGGCTCCTGCGCGACTTCGACTCGGCCCTGCTGCCCTACGCCGTCGCCACGGTCTTCCTCGCCTTCGGTGTCGCCTACCGCTACACCGTCTGGATCTCCGCCCCCGGCGCCCGCCGCCTCTTCCGCAAGGGCTGGGGCTCCTTCTTCTCCGTCGCGAACTTCCGCAGGGCGCCCACGGCGCTGCCGAAGATGATCGCCACCTACCTCGGCCTCCAGAAGTTCCTCGGCGCCCGCTCGCACGCCCGCTGGGCCGCCCACCAGCTCATCTTCTGGGGCTGCCTGCTGGCCGCCGCGATCACCTTCCCCCTCACCTGGGGCTGGTTCACCTTCACCTCCTCCACCGGCGCGGGCCCCGGCTACGAGATGCGGATCTGGGGCCTCAAGATCATCGGCTTCGACGCCCTCAGCGTCGTCGGCTGGCTGATGTTCCACGGCCTCGACATCGCCGCCGTCCTGGTCATCCCCGGCGCCGGCTACTTCCTCTGGCGCCGTATGAAGGACCGCGGCGCCATCACCGGCCAGCGCTTCGCCTACGACCTGGTGCCGCTGCTCGCCCTCATCGTCATCTCCGTGACCGGGCTGCTGCTCACCTTCTCGTCGATCTTCCTGCACGGCGGAGGCTACGAGTTCCTCGCGATCCTCCACATGGTGTCCGTGGTCTTCACCCTCATCTACATCCCCTTCGGGAAGTTCTTCCACATCGTCCAGCGGCCCGCCGCCGTCGGCATGCAGCTCTTCAAGTACACCGCCCGCCGGAAGGACGAGGAGGTGCTCACCTGCCGCCGCTGCCACGCGCCCATCGACACCGCCCCCTACGTGGAGAACCTCAAGGGCACCATGCGCGACCTCGACCTCGGCTTCGACGAATGGGCCGAGTACTGCCCCCGCTGCAAGCGCGTCCTGCGCGGCAACGCCTATCTCGACCACGTGAAGAAGGGTTTCAAGTGACCGCGACCGACCCGAACAGGGCGCTGCCGCTCGACCCCTCCCTCGCCCCGCCCGGCACCCGCAACTTCCGCGACGCCGGCGGCATCCCCGCCGACCGCTGGCACGCCGACCAGAACGGCGAGACGCTCGTCCCCACCCACTGCTGCTTCTGCGGCGTCCAGTGCGGCATGTACCTCCGCGTCGACCGCGGCGGCAAGGTCTTCGGCGTCGAACCCCGCAATCACGACATCAACCGGATGCGGCTCTGCCCCAAGGGCATCAACGCCTACCAGCAGGTCAACCACCCCGACCGGCTCACCGCGCCGCTCATGCGCCGCAACCGCGACGAGGAGTTCCGCGAGGCCAGCTGGGACGAGGCCCTCGACCACACCGTCGCCGAGATCCGCCGGATCCAGGGCGAGTACGGCAACGACGCCTTCGGCCTCCTCGGCGGCGCCAGCCTCTACTCCGAGAAGACCTACCTCGTCGGCAAGTTCGCCCGGGTCGCGCTCAAGTCCCGGCACGTCGACTACAACGGACGCCTCTGCATGGTCTCCGCCGCCGGGGCCAACAAGCTCGCCTTCGGCATCGACCGGGCCGGCAACCCCTTCTCCGACATCCTCCTCACCGACTGCCTCCTCATCGCCGGGTCCAACGTCGGCGAGTGCTTCCCCGTGATGACCCAGTACCTGTGGGGAGCCCGCGACCGGGGCGCCACCCTCATCGTCGTCGACCCGCGCGAGACCGCGATCGCCCGCACCGCCGACCTCCACGTCGCCCTCAAGCCGGGCACCGACTCCGCCTTCTTCAACGCCGTCCTCCATGTCGTCGTCGCCGAGGGCCTCGCCGACGAGGCCTACCTCGCCGCCCACGCCACCGGCTGGGAGGACGTCAAGGCGACGGTGGCCGCATACCCGCCGGCCCGGTCGGCCGAGATCTGCGGCGTCCCCGAGGAGCAGATCGTCCAGGTCGCCCGCATGTTCGCCGGCGCGGACCGGGCCATGGCCTGGCACGCCCGCGGCGTCGAGCACCACTCCCAGGGCGTCGAGAACTGCCTCAGCATCATCAACCTGTGCGTCGCCGCCGGACACATCGGCAGGCCCGGCGCCGGCTACGGCACCATCACCGGCCAGGGCAACGGCCAGGGCGGCCGCGAGCACGGCCAGAAGTCCGACCTCCTCCCCGGCGGCCGCTCCATCACCAACCCCGAGCACCGCCGCCAGATCTGCGAGATCTGGGGCATCGACGAGGCCGAACTCCCGCCCGCCGGCACCTCCATGATGGAGATGGTCTGGCAGATGCAGCGCAAGGAGATCCGCGGACTCGTCGGCATCTGCAACAACCCCTTCGTCTCGCTGCCCCACTACGCCACCGTCAAGGACGGCTACGACACCCTCGAGTTCCACGCCCAGTTCGACTTCTTCCTCTCCGAGACCGCGGCCAACGCGCACGTCGTCTTCCCCGTCACCGTGTGGGCCGAGGACGAGGGCGTCATGGCCAACGCCGAGGCCCGGGTCGTCAAGCACAACAAGGCCCAGGAACCCCCGGCCGGCGTCCGCACCGACACCTGGGTCATCTGCGAACTCGCCCGCCGCCTCGGCGCCGGCGACAAGTTCGCGTTCCCCGACTCCCGCTCCGTCTTCGAGGAACTCCGCATCGCCTCCGCCGGAACCGTCAACGACTACTACGGCATCACCTACGAGCGCCTGGAGGAGACCGGCGGCATCGCCTGGCCGTGCCCCAGCACCGACCACCCCGGCACCCCCCGCCTCTTCGAGAACGGCCGCACCTACCACCCCGACGGCAAGATCCACCTGCAGGTCGTCGAATGGCACCCGCCCATGGACCCGTACAGCGAGGAGTTCCCCCTCTCGCTGACCACCGGCCGGACCGTCGCCCACTTCCTCTCCGGCAACCAGACCCGCCGGCTGGGCGCCCTCGTCGAACAGACCCCGCGCCCCTGGGTGGAGGTCCACCCCTCCCACGGCTTCCGCAACGGCGACCCCGTCCGCGTCGTCACCCGCCGCGGCAGCGAGGTCTTCCCCGCCCTCGTCACCGAGGCCATCCGCCCCGACACCGTCTTCGTCCCGTACCACTGGCCGGTCCCCACCGCGGCCAACGCCCTCACCATCGACGCCCTCGACCCCCGCTCCAAGATCCCGGAGTACAAGGTCTGCGCCGCCCGCATCGAGGCCGCCGAGCGGATCGACGAGGTCCCCGCCCCACCCACCGCGCCAGGACACCAGGCCTACCCGGAGACCCAGGTCTCCCGCACCGACCCGCTGCCCCCCACCTCCCCCCAGGGCCGCGGCACCGCGGAGAGGAGCTGACCCGCACATGATGGGCCGCACGATCTTCATCGACCCGGGCCGCTGCATCGGCTGCCAGGCCTGTGTCTCCGCCTGCCGCGAATGCGACTCCCACCGGGGCAAGTCGATGATCCACCTCGACTACCCCGACGAGGGCCACTCCGTCGCCTCCCTCCCCACCGTCTGCATGCACTGCGAGGACCCCGTCGCCCCCTGCGCCGAGGTCTGCCCCGCCGACGCGATCCTCGTCACCGCCGACGGCGTCGTGCAGCAGGCCGACACCACCCGCTGCATCGGCTGCGCCAACTGCGTCAACGCCTGCCCGTTCGGCGTCCCCAAGATCGACCTCCAGGCGAAGCTCCAGATGAAGTGCAACCTCTGCTACGACCGCACCGCCTACGGCCTCGCCCCGATGTGCGCCACCGTCTGCCCCACCGGCGCCCTTTTCTACGGAACCCTCGAAGAGCTCCAGGCCGAACGCCCCGGCGTCCAGGTCGCCGACTCCTTCACCTTCGGCTCCACGACCGTCTCCACCGGCGTGGCGATGGTCGTCCCCGCCGACAAGGTCCGGTGGCCGGTCCCCGGCGGCCTTCCCGTCGTCGAGATCAATGGAAAGGATGTCCGTTGAGCGTCACCGATCCCCAGCCGCCGGCACCGGACTCCCGCTCCGACGCGGCCCAGGAAGCGCTCCACGACCGGATCGCCGCCGACTCGCTCACCACCCGCCGCGACTACCTGCGGATCGTCGCGACCGTCTCGGGCGGCCTCGCCGTCGGCGGTGTCGCCGTCGCCTCCGGCATCCTGCACCGGCACGGGGACAGCGACGGGCCACCCGAGGCGAAGAAGATCGCGGACGTGATCCTCCCCGGGGAGTCCCTCGCCTTCCGCTACCCCGGCTCCGAGGACCGCGCGGTCGCCGTCCGCCTGGAGGACGGCACCCTCGCCGGATACTCCGCCGTCTGCACCCACCTCGCCTGCGCCGTGCTCTGGCGCAAGGACCGCGGCAGCGAGGGCGAGCTGTACTGCCCCTGCCACGAAGGCATCTTCGACGCCCGTACGGGAGAGGTCACGGCCGGCCCGCCGCCCCGGGGACTGCCGAAGGTGCTGCTCGTGGAGGAGGCCGACGGCAGCGTCTGGGCGATCGGCACGGCCCGCTCGGGCGAGAGCGCCCGCGAGGGCCTCTGCCGTCAGCTCGGCGACGACCGCCCCGAACTCGCCGAACGGCTGGGCTGCCCCGGCGCGTCCGCCCGGGGCGCGGCGCCGGAGAGGAGTGAGCGCACATGACCGAGGACGGCTTCCCCCGAGACCCGGAGGCCCCCCGGCCCCCGGCGTACACCCCGGGCAGTGCGCAGCCGCGTCTGAACCGCCCCGTGCACGAGCGGTATCCGCAGATCCGCCCCACCAGCGGATACGGCGACCCGCGGGTCACGCATACCGGACCGGGGCCGGGAGCCGGTACGGAGCAGGAGCCGGAGCGCTCGTCGAAGCTGACGGCCCGCCTCACGCTGGCGCTCACGGTGGTCATCGGCCAGCTCTGGGGGCTGACGATCGTCGTGGACGAGTGGATGGCCGGGGACACCGGCACCGCGTGGTGGGGCGCGGGTTTCCTCTGTCTGTCGTTCCTTGTGGTGCTCGGCCTCTGGCTGCTCGACCCGAAGGACCGCTGAGGGGCGTCGGCGGTGCCGGAGATACGCAGATCAGAGGGGTTCGGGGCGGGGTGGCGGGCGTACCCTTGAGGTATGAGCACCGCCCCCGCCCACGGACCGCGAGACGCGAAGCGGCCCGGCGTACGTCCCAGCCCCGAGAACAGTCCGAAGCCGGCACTCGTCTTCGACGATCCGCTGGACCAGCAGTCCACGGACGACACGGACCGTGGATGGGGCGAGCGGCCTCCGGCCGGCGGCGACAGCGCCGCCGACCTCGCGCGCTTCCTCGACGAGAAGCCGCCGCACCACCTCTGACACCGGCACGAGCTGTCGGTCAGGAGGTGGGGTGCGTCCCCGATCCGCCGCCGGACCCCGTGCCCGTGCCCGTCCCCGTTCCCGTTCCCGCGGCGGGGCCGCGCTGGGAGACCAGGTGGTCGCGGATCTCCTTGAGGACCTCCAGCTCGCTGATCTCCATGGTCTCCGCGACGCCCTCCTTCGCCTTGTCGTGCGCCGCACGCTTCGCGAGGATCTTCGCCATGGGCAGGACCATCAGGAAGTAGACGACGGCCGCGGTGATCAGGAAGCTGAGGACCGCGCTGAGGACCAGGCCCCACTGGAGCTGGATGCCCTGCACCTCGCCGTCGACGACCACGCACGAGTCCTTGATGCAGGACGAGTAGCTCTCCAGGTCCTTCGTGCCGAAGGCGCCGACGACCGGGTTGATGATGCCCTTGACCACCGAGTTCACGATGTTGGTGAACGCGGCACCGATGACGACGGCCACGGCCAGGTCGATCACGTTGCCCCGCATCAGGAAGGCTTTGAAGCCGCCCATCAGACTTTCCTTCTTCTCGGCCACCAAGGTGCCTTTCGTCGCTTGTGCTGCTGTGTGCGGTGCCATTAGGCCGCGAACGGAACAGGGCCGTCCAATCCGTACACACGGACCGGTGACTTGACAGGGTGTCAGTGCGAATCAGCACACTGTCACCGCCAGTTGGGACGTGACACCGGCGCCGGCCAGTGCGGCGGCCGTCGACCGCGGCACCGACAGGACGACGAGCGCCCCTCCGTCCGAACGAGTCTCGCCCGGGTGCGGAACTTCGGCCACTCGGGCGCCCGTCGCGACCACCCGGGCCTCACCCGCCCCGCCGAGCGCCGAGTTGGGCGCGGCGATCACGTCGACCCGGTCACCGGGACGCAGCAGTCGTACGGTCGCGGCGTCGGCGATCCGCACCGGGGCGGACACCAGCCGGACGGCGACGGACGGCCGGGCACGAGCCGCGGTGGGGGCGATCCGGTCACCCGGCGGGGGCCCCGCCGAGGCGTCCGGTGGCGGCGCGCCGCCCGCGACGGCGAGGGCCGCCGCCACGAGGGCCAGGAGCACCGCGGGGGCCCAGCGACCCCGTCGCAGGGCCCTGCGCAGCCGCAGCCGGGCGCCCCGTACCCGCAGGGGTTCGAAGGGCGGCACCACGCACGGCGCCGGAACAGGGGAGGGGAAGGGGTGCGTCATCGCGGGTGCCGCCGTCCTGGTCGGGAATGGGATCGCCTCCCACTCTCCGGCCCGCGCCGGATCCCCGCTCCCGCCTGGGGATCGCCCGCCGCCTGTGGACAACTCCCTCACCCTCTGGGGGGATTCACGGGAGCTCGATCCCCAGGTCCCAGCCGTCGTGCGCGTGCGTGCACAGGCAGTCCCGGTCGATCGACGCGGGCAGCGCGCCCACCGCGTCGAACAGCACCTCCCGCAGTCGTCCCACGTTCTCGCCGAACACCCGCAGCACCTCGGTGTGGGAGACGCCCTCGCCGGTCTCGGCGCCGGCGTCCAGGTCGGTGACGAGCGCCAGGGAGGTGTAGCAGAGGCCCAGCTCCCGGGCGAGGACGGCCTCGGGGTGGCCGGTCATGCCGACGACCGACCAGCCTGCCGCCGCGTGCCACCGGGACTCCGCCCGGGTGGAGAAGCGGGGCCCCTCGATCACGACCATCGTGCCGCCGTCGACCGGGTCCCAGCCCCGCCCCCGGGCGGCCTTGACGGCGGCCCGCCGCCCGTCGGGGCAGTACGGGTCGGCGAAGGTCACGTGGACGACGCGCGGCACGGCCCCGTCGGCGCGCCGCTCCCCGTCGAAGTAGGTCTGCGCGCGGGCCTTCGTACGGTCGACGAGCTGGTCCGGGACGACGAGCGTGCCCGGCCCGTACTCCTCGCGGAGGCCGCCGACCGCGCAGGGCCCGAGGATCTGCCGGACGCCGACGGAGCGCAGGGCCCAGAGGTTGGCGCGGTAGTTGATGCGGTGCGGCGGGACGCTGTGGCCGCGGCCGTGGCGAGGGAGGAAGGCGACCTGGCGGCCGGCGATCTCACCGAGGAGGAGGGAGTCGCTGGGGCTGCCGTACGGGGTGTCGACGGACACCTCCGTGACGTCATCGAGGAAGGAGTAGAGGCCGGAGCCGCCGATCACGCCGATGTCCGCGTACGCGCCTTGGTTCGCCATGGCGGTCACCCTATGCGGGGCGCCGGGGAACGCCGAGCGCTCCGTGGCGAATGCCGAAGGCGCCAACGCCGAGGGCCCCCGCCGTCAACGCCGAGGGCCCCCGCCGTCAACGCCGAGGGCCCCCGCCGTCAACGCCGAGGGCCCCCGTCGCGAACGACGGGGGCCCTCGGCGAAGAACGTACGTACGGACCGCGTCCTGGGATCAGGCTCGCGCAGGGGTCAGGCGGCCGAGCTTCCGGTGCTCGACGAGGACGTCGAGGAGGCGGACGACGAAGAGGTCGACGCGGCCGGCTTGGCGTCCGACGTCGAGGACGACGCGGACGTGGACGACGACGGGGTCGAGGACTTCGACGCGGCCGGCGAGCTGCTGGACGACGAGCCGCGGCTGTCGTTCCGGTAGAAGCCGGATCCCTTGAAGACGATGCCGACGGCCGAGAACACCTTCTTCAGGCGGCCCTTGCACTGGGGGCACTCGGTCAGCGCGTCATCGGTGAACTTCTGCACCGCCTCGAGGCCTTCGCCGCACTCGGTGCACTGGTACTGGTAGGTCGGCACTTGTCTTCCTCCTGGCACTCACACTCATCGAGTGCTAACGACAATCCATACTGACGTATTCCGCGGGTTCAGTCCACCGCCACCGGCACGCGGTGACCGATACCACGCGCCGCGACGCGGCTCGTCTCGCGCGGCGTGAGGCGCGACCGCAGGGCGAGGAGCGTGGCCAGGGCGAGCGCCGTGCCCACCATCGGCACCAGGAATCCGGTGCTCGCGCCGTGGGCGTCGGCGAGCCGGCCGGCGACCGTGACGGCCGCTGCCTGGCCGAGCGCGACGGCGCCGGTGAGCCAGGTGAAGGCCTCGGTACGGGCGGACGCCGGGATGAGGGTCTCGACGATGGTGTAGCCGGTGATCAGGGCCGGGGCGATGCACAGACCCACGACCAGGCCCAGGGCGCCGAGGAGCAGCACCGAGTGCGTGGTCCACAGCAGCGACGCGGCCACGGTGAGGCCGGCGTAGCCCAGGATCAGGCGGCGGCGGGGGCCGACCTTCCAGGCGACGGCGCCCATGGCGATGCCCGCGAGCATGTTGCCGGCGGCGAAGACCCCGTACAGCAGACCGTTGGCGCCGGGGTTGCCGATCTCCTCGGTGAAGGCGGTGAGGGAGACCTGCATGCCGCCGAAGACGGAGCCGATGCCGAGGAAGGCGACGACGAGGACGCGGACGCCGGGGATGGAGAGAGCCGAGCGGTGCGGCTCGGAGGAGCCGGCCGCGGTGATGCCGAACGCGGGCTGGGTGGCGCGCTGAGCGGCGAAGAAGAGCCCGCCGAAGAGGGTGAGCGCGGCCTCGGCGATCAGACCGGCGGCCGGGTGGACGCCGGTGCACAGGGCGGTCGCGAGGACGGGGCCGACGACGAAGGTGAACTCGTCGGTGACGGACTCGAAGGCCGCGGCCGTCGGCATCAGCGGGGTGCCGTCCAGCTTGGCGGCCCAGCGCGCCCGGACCATCGGCCCGACCTGGGGCACGGAGGCACCGGCGGGCACGGCGGCCAGGAACAGGGCCCACAGCGGGGCGCCGCCCAGGGCGAGCGCCACGAGCAGGGAGACGGACGCGGTGTGGACGAGGACGCCGGGGATCAGGACGGCGCGCTGGCCGAAGCGGTCGGCGAGCTTGCCGCTCTGCGGGGCGAACAGCGCCATGGAGACGCCGGTGACGGCGGCCACCGCGCCGGCGCTGCCGAAGGAGCCGGTGGTGTGCTGGACGAGCAGGACGATGCCGATGGTCAGCATCGCGAAGGGCTGCCGGGCGGCGAAGCCGGGGAGCAGGAAGGACAGCGCACCGGGTGTGCGCAGCAGCCGGCCGTAGCCGGGCCGCTTGTCCGAGATGACCGTGGACGCCACGGTCCTGGCCTTTCTGCCGCCTGGTAGCGCGCCCCGGCACGGTGGTGCGGGTGTCGCCGAGAGCTGTCCTCATGCGCGTTACTGCGGTAGATACCGGGCCGGCCCCACTGCGGAGGGGCGCCACGGCCGCCATACGGTCGCGCCAGCTCTGCGTCAGGCAGAGTTGGTTCGATCAGGTGTGCCTTCATGGTACAGGGAGGAGCGTCTTCCCGCCTGGGAAAACGCTCCTGTCCTTGAATTAATGCCTCGGATTAACCGGATGTTCGTTTCTGGCCATGGCTTTTCTGGTCATGGCGGTGGAAGCGCGTCTCGGTGCCGTGCGGCACGCTGACCGCCGTGGCGCCCCCCGTGCCCAGCCAGCCGGCGAGCTTGCCGCCCTGGCTGACCGCGCGCAGCCGTCGCTCCGTGGCGTCCCGTACCGGGTCGGTCGCGACGACGAGGAGCTCGTCGCCGCGCCGCAGGACGGTCGCGGGCCCCGGGACGAAGCTCGTCTCCTCCCGTACGACGAGGGTGACGGCCGCTCCGGCGGGCAGCCGCAGCTCGGCGACCTCGACCCCGTGCATCCGGGAGTGCTCGGGGATGGCGACGGAGAGCAGATGGCCGCGCAGCCGCTCCAGGGGGGCGGACTCGACGCCGAGGTCGGCCGCCTCCCCGGAGGCGCCGAGCTTGAGGGCCTTCGCGAGCCAGGGCAGGGTCGGCCCCTGGACGAGGGTGTAGACGACGACGAGCACGAAGACGATGTTGAAGATCCGCTCGCTGCCCTCGATGTCCGACACCATCGGGATGGTGGCCAGGATGATGGGGACGGCTCCGCGCAGGCCGGCCCAGGACATCAGTGCCTGCTCCTGCCAGGGGATGCGGAAGGGCAGCAGGCTGACCAGGACTTCCATGGGCCGGGCGACCACGGTCAGGACCAGGCCGATGACGACGGCGGGCCAGAAGTCGTGGACGAGCTCGTGCGGGGTGACGAGCAGGCCGAGCAGGACGAACATGCCGATCTGGGCGATCCAGCCGAGTCCCTCGGCAAAGCCCCGGTTCGCCGGCGCGTGCGGCAGCTTGGCGTTGCCGAGGACCATCGAGGCCAGGTAGACGGCGAGGAAGCCGGAGCCGTGGGCCATGGCGCCGGCGGCGTACGCGACGACGGCGATGGCCATGACGGCGATCGGGTAGAGGCCGGAGGCGGGCAGGGCGACGTGCCGCAGCCCGTAGGCGCCGAGGAAGCCGACGGCGAGGCCCACGGCGACGCCGATGGCGAGTTCGAGGGCGATCGTGCCGACGAGGACGTACCAGTCGTCGACCGGTCCGGCCGTGGAGAAGGCGACGACGAGGATGACGACCGGGGCGTCGTTGAAGCCGGACTCGGCCTCCAGGACACCGGTGACCCGTGAGGGCAGGGGGACCTTGCGCAGCACGGAGAAGACCGCGGCGGCGTCGGTCGAGGAGACGACGGCGCCGATGATCAGGGCCTGTCGCCAGTCGAGGCCCACGAGGTAGTGGGCGGCGGAGGCCGTGATGCCCACGCTCACCGCGACGCCGACGGTGGAGAGGACGACCGCGGCGGGCAGCGCCGGCTTGATCTCCTTCCACTTCGTGCCGAGGCCACCCTCGGCGAGGATCACGACGAGGGCGGCGTAGCCGATGACCTGTGTCAGTTCCGCGTTGTCGAAGGCGACGTTGCCGATGCCGTCCTGGCCGATGGCGATGCCGATGCCGAGGTAGAGCAGCAGGCTGGGGAGCCCGCTCCGGGACGAGATCCGTACGGCCGCGACCGCGATCAGCAGCACGAGGGAGCTGATGAGCAGGAGTTCGTTGAGCTCGTGGACAGTCAGTGGCCGTTCCTTCCCCTCACATGCAGCTGGACCGTTCTTCCAGCGGCCGTCGCGTCCGGCTGGATCGTTCCTCCAGCGGCAGACACTTCGTTACCTTACCTAATCTTTAACGTTTTCTTGACGCCGTCTTTGCACCTCCTCGCTCGCCCGTACGGTTCTCTTCCGGACACCGCGTCCGGGCCCTCCAGACGCTGCGCCTAAGGTTGCTCCCGTACTCCAGGACCACCCTGCCCCTCGAAGGACAGCGATGCCCTCCAACACGACCGCGCCTCCCGCCAAGAAGAAAGGGCGGCGCGCCCGCCTGATCCTCCTCGTCCTGGTCCTCGCTCTGGTCGCGGGCGTCGGATACGGCGGGTTCTGGGGTGTGAGCACCGTCCGGGCCTCGTTCCCGCAGACCACGGGCGAGATCCGGCTCGACAGCCTGTCCGGCGAGGTCGAGGTGAAGCGTGACGCGAACGGCGTCCCGCAGATCTACGCCGACAACGAGACGGACCTCTTCCGCGCCCAGGGCTACGTCCAGGCGCAGGACCGCTTCTACGAGATGGACGTTCGGCGGCACGTGACCGCGGGCCGCCTCTCCGAGATGTTCGGCGAGAGCCAGATCGAGACGGACTCGTTCCTGCGCACGCTCGGCTGGCGCCGGGTGGCGCAGCAGGAGTACGACAAGGTCCTGTCGCCGGAGACGAAGAAGTACCTCCAGGCGTACGCGGAGGGCGTCAACGCCTATCTGAAGGACCGGGACCCCGCCGACGTCTCCGTCGAGTACGCGGCCCTCGCCCTCACCAACGACTACGCGATCGAGCCGTGGACGCCGGTCGACTCGGTGGCCTGGCTCAAGGCCATGGCCTGGGACCTGCGCGGCAACATGCAGGACGAGATCGACCGCTCGCTGATGACGAGCCGGCTGAGCGCGAGCCAGATCAAGCAGCTGTACCCGGACTACCCGTACGCGCTCCACCAGCCGATCGTCGACGGGGGCGCGGTGGACGAGTCCACCGGGAAGTTCGACCCGAAGGGCTCGGCGGGCGACGGCGACGGCGACCTGACCACCGGGGAGACCCCGGGCAGCGTTCCCGGCAGCGGCTCCGGCTCCTCCTCCGGTTCTTCCGGCTCCTCCTCCGGTTCCGGTGCGCAGTCCCAGCTCGGGGCGCTCTCCGAGGTCCTGGACGGCGTGCCCGCCCTCCTCGGCCCCAACGGCAACGGCATCGGCTCGAACTCCTGGGTCGTCTCCGGGCAGTACACGACCTCCGGCAAGCCGCTGCTCGCCAACGACCCGCACCTCGCGCCCCAGCTGCCGTCCCTCTGGTACCAGATGGGCCTGCACTGCCGCTCGGTCTCGGCGACCTGCCGTTACGACGTCTCCGGCTACACCTTCTCCGGCATGCCCGGTGTGATCATCGGACACAACGACAAGATCGCCTGGGGTCTCACCAACCTGGGCGCCGACGTCACCGACCTCTACCTGGAGAAGATCGGCCCCGACGGCTACCTCGTCGACGGCAAGGTCAAGCCCTTCACGGTCCGCGACGAGATCATCAAGGTCGCCGGCGGCGAGGACCGGACGATCACCGTCCGCTCCACCGACCGCGGCCCGCTGGTCTCCGACCGCTCCTCCGACCTGGAGAAGGTCGGCCAGAAGGCCCCCGTCGGCAACGCCGCCCCCGACCGCGGCACCGGCTACGGCGTCTCCCTCCAGTGGACCGCCCTCCAGCCGGGCAGGTCGATGGACGCGATCTTCGCCCTCGACCGGGCCAAGAACTTCGACCAGTTCCGGGCCGCGGCCAGGAACTTCGAGGTCCCCTCGCAGAACCTGGTCTACGCCGACACCGAGGGCCACATCGGCTACCAGTCGCCGGGCAAGATCCCGCAGCGCGCCAAGGGCGACGGCACCCTGCCCGCGCCCGGCTGGGACTCCTCGTACCGGTGGAAGGGCTACATCCCCTTCGAGCAGCTGCCGTACGAGTACGACCCGAAGCGCGGCTACATCGTCACCGCCAACCAGGCCGTGATCGACGCCGAGGACTACCCCGACCTGCTCACCAAGGACTGGGGCTACGGCTCGCGCAGCCAGCGGATCAACGACCTCATCGAGTCGAAGACCAAGGACGGCGGAAAGATCTCGCCGGACGACATGCGGACCATGCAGACGGACAACCGCAGCGAGATCGCGACCCTCCTGAACCCGCTCCTGCTGAAGATCGATATCTCGGACCCGCACGTCCGCGAGGCGCAGAAGCTGCTGGAGGGCTGGGACTACACCCAGGAGCCCGACTCGGCCGCCGCCGCCTACTTCAACGCGGTCTGGCGCAACGTCCTCAAGCTGTCCTTCGGCAACAAGCTGCCCAAGGAGCTCCGCGCCGAGGGCGACTGCATCAACGTGCGCCCGGCCGACGCCACCGGCCCGGTCGACGAGCAGAACAAGCTCGTACGGGAATGCGGCCAGCGCGACCCCGACTCCGCGCAGCCGGACGGCGGCGACCGCTGGTACGAGGTGGTCCGCCCGCTCCTCAAGCAGGAGAAGAGCGAGTGGTGGGTCACCCCGGGCACCCGCACCGACCAGGCCACCGAGACCCGTGACCAGCTGCTCGCCCGCGCCATGAAGGACGCGCGCTGGGAGCTGACCGCCAAGCTCGGCAAGGACGTCTCCACCTGGAGCTGGGGCCGGCTGCACCAGCTGACCCTGAAGAACCAGACCCTCGGCACCGCCGGCCCCGGCGTCGTGCAGCAGCTCCTCAACCGCGGCCCCTGGAACCTGGGCGGCGGCGAGGCGGCCGTCGACGCCACCGGCTGGAACGCGGCCGGCGGCTACGAGGTCATCTGGGTGCCGTCGATGCGGATGGTCGTCAACGTCGGCGACTGGGACAAGTCCCGGTGGATCAACCTCACCGGCGCCTCCGGCCACGCCTTCAACTCCCACTACACCGACCAGACGGACGCGTGGGCGAAGGGCGACCTGTACGACTGGGCCTACGGCAAGGCGGCCGTCGACGCGGCGACGAAGGACACGCTGAAGCTGAAGCCCTGATCAGGGCCGGAAGCGCGTGACGCCCTCGGGGGTCACCACCGCGTGCACGGGGTGGTCGTGCGGTTCCTCCGGGACCCGCGCGACCACCTCGTCCGCGTAGAGGAGCACCACGAGCGCGGGATCGGCACCCGCGCGCGTGAGCCGGGCGAGCACCCGGTCGTACGAGCCGCCGCCCCGGCCGAGCCGCATCCCGCGACCGTCGACCGCGAGGCCCGGCAGCAGGACGGCGTCGGCGGCGCACACGGCCTCGGGGCCGAGCCGGGGCCCGACCGGTTCGAGCAGGCCCCGGCCCGCCTTCGCGAGCCCCTCCGGGCCCTCGTACGCCGCCCAGTCCAGGTCGTTGTCGGGGAGCAGCACGGGGAGCAGGACCCGCACCCCGCGCGCGTGGAGCGCGTCGAGCAACGCGCGCGTGCCCGGCTCGCGGCCGACGGACACATAGGCGGCGACCGTGGACGCCTCCGCGAGTTCGGCGAGTTCCAGTCCCCGGCGGGCGAGGGATTCGGCCGTGCGGGCCAGGGAATCGGTGCTCAGTGCGGCGCGGGCGGCCAGAAGTCGGCTGCGCAGCACGGTCTTTTCGGACATCTCGGGTGTCATCTGTGCCCCATGCAATTCACTAAATTCTCGTAACTGTCTTTATGCGGAGGAAGTTAATCGGAGCCACATCTTTCTCTCATTACGAACGACTAAAGTGCACGGCATGAATCACTCGCTCCCCAGGCTCGGCCGGATCAGCAAGGCTGTCATCCCGGCCGCCGGCCTCGGCACCCGCTTCCTCCCGGCGACCAAGGCGACGCCGAAGGAGATGCTGCCGGTCGTCGACAAGCCGGCCATCCAGTACGTCGTCGAGGAGGCCGTCGCGGCCGGCCTCTCCGACGTCCTGATGATCACCGGCCGGAACAAACGTCCCCTGGAGGACCACTTCGACCGGAACTACGAGCTGGAGGAGGCCCTGACGCGGAAGGGCGACGCCGAACGCCTCTCCAAGGTCCAGGAGTCCAGCGACCTCGCCACCATGCACTACGTGCGCCAGGGAGCCCCGCGCGGCCTCGGCCATGCCGTGCTCTGCGCCGCCCCGCACGTCGGCGACCAGCCCTTCGCGGTGCTCCTCGGCGACGACCTGATCGACCCCCGCGACCCGCTGCTCGCGCGGATGGTGGAGATCCAGGAGCGCGAGGGCGGCAGCGTGATCGCCCTCATGGAGGTCGACCCCTCGCAGATCCACCTGTACGGCTGCGCGGCGGTCGAGGCGACCGTCGACGCGGACGTCGTGAAGGTGACGGACCTGGTCGAGAAGCCGGACGCGGACGAGGCGCCCAGCAACTACGCGATCATCGGCCGCTATGTGCTGGACCCGGCCGTCTTCGGGACGCTGCGGGATACCGAGCCGGGCCGCGGCGGGGAGATCCAGCTGACGGACGCCCTGCAGAAGCTCGCCTCGGACGAGAAGATCGGCGGCCCGGTGCACGGCGTCGTCTTCAAGGGCCGCCGCTATGACACCGGTGACCGCGGTGACTATCTGCGTGCCATTGTCAGACTCGCGTGCGAACGTGAAGATCTGGGACCGGACTTCCGGGCCTGGCTCCGGAGATACGTCAGCGAGGAGATGTAGCACCTTGAGCAGCAGCGCGGCACCGTCGCCGTCCCACGACGACCAGGACCACGGCGACCAGGACCACGGCGACCGGGTCCACGGCGACCAGGACCACGTCGATCACGGCCAGGGCGACGGGGAGAAGTCGGCCGACCCCTGCGCGGGGCCCGCCCGCGGGCTGTGGTCGGTGGACGAGCACCTGGCCGACATCCTCGCGACGGTCGGCCCGCTCGAACCCATCGAGCTGCAACTCCTCGACGCCCAGGGCTGTGTCCTCGTCGAGGACGTGACGGTGCCGGTCGCGCTGCCCCCCTTCGACAACAGCTCCATGGACGGGTACGCGGTCCGGGTCGCCGACATCGCCGGAGCCACCGAGGAGTTCCCCGCCGTCCTGACCGTCGTCGGCGACGTCGCGGCGGGCGCCGGCGGACTGCCCGAGGTCGGGCCGGGCCAGGCCGCCCGGATCATGACAGGCGCCCCGCTGCCGCCCGGCGCCGAGGCCGTCGTCCCCGTCGAGTGGACCGACGGCGGCACGGGCGGGGGCGCGGCCACCGGCATGACGGCCGCGAGCGCAGCCCCCGAGGGCGCGTCCGGCGAGGTCCGGGTGCACCGCGCCGCTGAGGCCGGCGCCCATGTCCGCGAGCGGGGGAGCGACGTACGGGCGGGGGAGCTGGCCCTGTCGGCCGGCACGGTGCTCGGGCCGCCGCAGATCGGGCTGCTCGCCGCGATCGGCCGCGGCACCGTCCGGGTGCGGCCCCGCCCCCGGGTGGTCGTCATGTCCACCGGCAGCGAGCTGGTCCAGCCCGGCGAGCCGCTGGGCGAAGGCCAGATCCACGACTCCAACAGCTTCGCGCTCGCCGCGGCCGCGCGGGACGCGGGCGCGCTCGCGTACCGGGTGGGGGCCGTCGCCGACGACGCCGAGTCGCTGCGCGCCACCATCGAGGACCAGCTCATCCGGGCCGATCTGATCGTGACCACGGGCGGGGTGAGCGTCGGCGCGTACGACGTGGTCAAGGAGGCGCTGACCGCCGACGGTCAGGTCGACTTCCGCAAGCTGGCCATGCAGCCGGGCAAGCCCCAGGGCTTCGGCGCCATCGGCGCCGAGCAGATCCCGCTGCTCGCCCTGCCGGGCAACCCGGTCTCCTCGTACGTCTCCTTCGAGCTGTTCGTCCGGCCCGCGATCCGGGCCCTGATGGGCGTCGAGGACCTGCACCGGCCCCGGGTGCGCGCCGAGCTGGCCGCCGACAAGGCGCTGTCCTCGCCCGCCGGGCGGAGGCAGTTCCTCCGCGGGACGTACGACCCGGAGGCGGGCACCGTCACTCCGGTGGGCGGTGCGGGCTCCCATCTGATCGCGGCCCTCGCGCACGCGGACTGCCTGCTCGTGGTCCCGGAGGAGACGGAGAGCGTGGAGCCCGGTGCCGAGCTGGAAGTGGTCCTCCTCGGCTGAGGGGGCGAGGGTGGGGGTACGGTGTCGTCCCACACAGCGACCGGGAGTGTCACGGCGATGAGCACGCAGCAAGGTCTCACCCACATCGACGAGGCGGGCGCGGCCCGCATGGTCGACGTATCGGCGAAGGACGTCACGTCCCGCACGGCGCGCGCCAGCGGGCGGGTCCTCGTCTCGCCGCGCGTGATCGAGCTGCTGCGCGGCGAGGGCGTCCCGAAGGGCGACGCGCTCGCCACGGCCCGGATCGCCGGGATCATGGGAGCCAAGAAGACCCCGGACCTCATCCCGCTCTGCCATCCGCTGGCCGTGTCGGGCGTGACCCTCGACCTGGCGGTCACCGACGACGCGGTCGAGATCCTGGCGACGGTGAAGACCACGGACCGGACGGGCGTCGAGATGGAGGCCCTGACGGCGGTCTCGGTGGCGGCCCTGACGGTGGTCGACATGGTGAAGGCGGTCGACAAGGGCGCGGTCATCTCCGACGTACGGGTGGAGGAGAAGACGGGCGGAAAGTCGGGCCACTGGACGCGGAGCGGGTCGTGACGCGCGGGGGCCGGGTGTCGGGCGGGCACGAGCACGAGGGCCACGACCACGCGGGGCAGGCGGACGAAGGGCTTCCTCCGGCCGCGCTCGACGCGGGCGCCGGCGGCGCGCTCCTCGCCCCCTACGCCGCGCTCGTCGTCACGGCCTCGAACCGGGCCGCGGCCGGGGTCTACGAGGACAAGGGCGGTCCGCTGATCGCCGAGGCCCTCGCCCGGATGGGCTTCGCCGTGGAGGGCCCGCAGGTCGTCCCGGACGGGGCCCCGGTCGAGGCGGCGCTGCGGGCCGGGATCGCCGCGGGGTACGACGTGATCGTGACCACCGGCGGCACGGGCGTCTCGCCCACCGACGAGACGCCCGAGGTGACCCGCCGGGTCCTGGAGCGGGAGATCCCGGGCATCCCGGAGGCGATCCGGGCGTACGGCCGGGAGAAGGTGCCGACGGCGGCGCTCTCGCGGGGCCTCGCGGGGGTCGCGGGCGGCACGCTGATCGTGAACCTGCCGGGGTCCTCCGGCGGGGTACGGGACGGACTGACCGTCCTGGAGCCGATCCTGCGGCACGCCGTCGACCAGATCCGCGGCGGCGACCATCCGAGACCGTCGTGATCCCGACCTGGCCGGTGGTCCTGGTGGACGGAGACGTGATGCTCCGCCCGATAAAGATGCGTGACCACGCGGCCTGGCGCGAGGTGAACCGGCGGAACCGGGAGTGGCTGCGGCCCTGGGAGGCGACGGTTCCGCCGCCGGCGCCCGGCGGGCCGGTGGCGCAGCGGCCGACGTACCGTCAGATGGTCCGCCATCTGCGGTCGGAGGCGAACGCCGGACGGATGCTGCCCTTCGTGATCGAGTACCGGGGGCGGCTGGTGGGGCAGTTGACCGTCGCGGGCATCACCTGGGGCTCGATGTGCTCCGGGCACGTGGGCTACTGGGTGGACAGCGAGGTGGCCGGACGCGGTGTCATGCCGACGGCGGTCGCGCTGGCGGTCGACCACTGCTTCCGCTCGGTCGGTCTGCACCGGATGGAGGTGTGCATCCGTCCGGAGAACGGGCCGTCGCGCCGGGTCGTCGAGAAACTGGGGTTCCGCGAGGAGGGGTTGCGGCCCCGCTACCTCCACATCGACGGCGCGTGGCGGGACCATCTGGTCTTCGCGCTGACGGCGGAAGAGGTCCCGGAGGGGCTGCTGCGCCGCTGGCATCAGGCGAGAATAAGATAAGTGTTCGAATTCAATCGGTAGTTGACGGTCAATCGATCTGAACAATCACAAAAAAGTTCAGTGATATCAGCCAGATCGTGCGACACACCGGGCCAATTGGCCGATGCCGTCGCGCGAACCCCTCTACCGTGTGAGGCGTGAGCAGCAGCGGCCTCATCTACGCAGTCATCGTCGGGGCCTGGGCCGCCTACTTGGTACCGATGTGGCTCCGCAGGCAGGACGAGCTGAACGAAGCCCGTCCGACGGAACGCTTCAGCACCGCCATCCGGCTGCTTTCCGGACGGGCGGGCATGGAGCGCCGATATGCCAAGGAGCTCAAGCAGCGGGACCGTACGGCGGAGGGTCCGACGCCCGACGTGGACCCGGACGCGGAAACCGAGCATCTGAGCTCGGTCGACGTCCGGGCGTTCTCCGCGCCCGCGGCCAGAACGGAAGCGCGCCTGGAACTCCCCGAGCGGGAGCCGGCGCCGCAACCCGCCCCGGCGCGCCCCGCCACGGGCGCGGCGGCCGAACGCGCCCGCCGCGGCAAGGTCCTCGCCCGCCGCCGCCGGACCACGACGCTGCTCTTCGCCGTCTTCACCCTCGGCGCGGTCGTCGCCGCCGTCGGCGGGGTCGCCTTCCTGTGGGTGCCGGCCGTGCCCGCGCTGCTCCTCAGCGCGTACATCGTGCACCTGCGGATCCAGGAACGCCGCCGCTTCGTGTACGTGATGGACCGGCGGCGCGCGGAGGCCGCGGCGGCACGGCTGCGCGAGAGCCGCCGCCCGGCGCCGACGCCCGAGCTGTCGCCCGAGTCCGCCCCGGGCCCCTCCCCGCAGGAGGCGGACCGGCGCGCCCTGGTCGAGCAGACCGACCACGCGGAGTGGGTCGACCAGCAGCGCGACCGCGGCCCGGCCCGCGGTGACAGCTGGGACCCGGTCCCGGTCCCGCTCCCCACGTACGTCACCGCCCCGGTCGCCCCGCGCGCCACGAGCGGCATCGACATCACGGACCCGGAGACCTGGAGCGCGGCCCGCTCCTCCACGGCGGCCGACCCGGCCCCCACCCCGTCCCCGGCCCCGCGCCAGCGCACCACCCCGCCGCGCCGCAACCGCGACCACGGCCGTACGCCGCTCTTCGACCAGTACGCGGACGACGACCGCCCCCGAGCGGCCAACGAATGACCCCGAAGGGGCCCGCGACGGCCCCGGCTGACCTGCGCGGGAACGGATTTTTGCCTGAGCGGGTCGGGATGCTAATGTTTCACACGTCGCAAGGGCCTGTGGCGCAGTCTGGTAGCGCACCTCGTTCGCATCGAGGGGGTCTGGGGTTCAAATCCCCACAGGTCCACAAACGACAGTTCGCGAGTAGCTCTCGGGAACGGTGACGAGATCCCGTCCGATCGAAAGATCGGGCGGGATCTCGTCGTTGGTGCGTGCATGTCGATCCCGCCCGGTAGCGGGCCGGGCGGGATCTCATGTCTCCTCGGTCCTTCCAGGACCTGCCGTCTGGGTAAGGGGAGGCTCAGACCAGGGGCTTGGCGAAGCAGCGGCTGTTGTCGTGGTCGCGGTACAGGCCGAATTTGGCGCAGGGTTCGTAGCCGCTCGACGTGTAGAGGGCTATCGCCTCCGGTTGGGCCGTGCCCGTTTCCAGGACCATGCGGGTGCGGCCGGTCTCGCGGGCGTGGGATTCCAGCGCGGCGAGGATGCGGCGGGCCAGGCCCAGGCCGCGGGCCCCGGGAATCACGTACATGCGCTTGAGTTCCGCGTCGCCGTTCTCGTAGCCCTCGTCGTTCTTGTCCTGGGTGCGCCAGCCGCCCGTGGCGACCGGGTTGCCCTCGGGGTCGTACGCGAGGAGGTAGAGGCCCTGCGGGGGGACGAACATCCCGGCGTCCAACGGTGTGGCGTCGCCCTCGTCGCCGTAGCGGAGGGCGTACTCCGCCTGGACCGCGTCGTCGAGTGCGACGGCGTCGGGGTGGTCGTAGGGCGTGGGCTGGATGTTCATGCGGAGTATCGTACATGTATGCGACGCGTGGTGTCGGTATTCTCCCGGGATGCTCACTGTGACGTCCGTGAATGTCAATGGTCTCCGTGCCGCCGCCAAGAAG
Organism: Streptomyces sp. NPDC088707; assembly: GCF_044752725.1. NCBI lineage: Bacteria > Bacillati > Actinomycetota > Actinomycetes > Kitasatosporales > Streptomycetaceae > Streptomyces > Streptomyces sp. NPDC088707. The sequence goes on from NZ_JBIVLV010000010.1 coordinate 180,420, forward strand.
GGGTTCGTCGAGTGGCTCGGCGGCACCTCCGCCGACGCCGTCTGTCTCCAGGAGGTGCGCGCCGAGGAGGCGCAGCTGCCGCCGGAGGTGCGGGCGCCCGAGGGCTGGTTCACGGTCCACGCGCCCGCCGCCGCCAAGGGGCGCGCCGGGGTGTCCCTCTACACGCGCCGCGAGCCCGACCGGGTGCGCGTCGGCTTCGGGTCGAGCGAGTTCGACAGCAGCGGCCGGTACGTCGAGGCGGATCTGCCCGGCGTCACCGTCGCCAGCCTCTACCTGCCCTCCGGCGAGGCCGGCACCGAGCGCCAGGACGAGAAGTACCGGTTCATGGGCGAGTTCCTGCCGTACCTGAAGGAGCTCCGGGAGCGCTCGGCCGCCGACGGCCGCGAGGTCGTCGTCTGCGGCGACTGGAACATCGCCCACCAGGAGGCCGACCTCAAGAACTGGAAGGCCAACAAGAAGAACGCCGGCTTCCTCCCCGAGGAGCGGGAGTGGTTCGGGAAGGTGCTGGAGGAAGGCGACGGGGGGTATGTGGACGTCGTGCGCGTCCTGCACCCCGAGCAGGAGGGGCCCTACTCCTGGTGGTCCTACCGCGGCCGGGCCTTCGACAACGACAGCGGCTGGCGGATCGACTACCAGCTCGCCACCCCCGGGCTCGCCGCCAAGGCCGTCAAGGCGTACGTCGAGCGGGCCGCCACCCACGCCGAGCGCTGGAGCGACCACGCGCCCGTGACCGCCGTCTACGACCTGTAGGAGCGGCGGGGGCGGCTCACGGGCTCTGCGGTGGGGCTTTCGGACTCAGGCGGCGGTCGAGCGCCATCGACAGTTCCGCCTCCACCACGCTCTTCGCGAGCGGGCGCAGCCGCCACAGGTCGTCCTCGGCCGCGTGGGTGCGCAGCAGGTCGGTGAAGAGCTCGGCGAGGGCGTCGGCGTGCTCGCGGACGCGGGCGCCGGCCTTGAGGACCTCGGCGAGCGGGACGCCCTCGCGGACGAGCGCGGCGGAGACGTCGAGCAGCCGGCGGCTGATGTGGATGATCTCCTCGCCGTCGGTGACGAGGTAGCCGAGGTCCAGGGCGGCGGCGAGGTTCTCCGGGGTGACCTCGCCGGCGAAGTGGTCGGCGAGCTCCCCGGGGGTGAGGCGGACCGGCTCCTCCTCGCTGGGGGCGCCGAGGGCGAGCACCTCGCGGACGTTGCGCCCGCTCTCGAAGGCGGTGGTGAGGTCGGCGATGCCGTTGAGGGTGTGCCCGCGCTCCAGGAGGGCGGCGATGGTCCGCAGCCGGGCCAGGTGGTTCTCGTCGTACCAGGCGATCCGGCCCTCGCGGCGGGGCGGGGGGATCAGGCCGCGCTCGCGGTAGAAGCGCAGGGTGCGCACGGTGATGCCGGCGGCGGCCGCCAGCTCCTCCATGCGGTACTCGCGCACGCCTTCGGGCTCGTCGCGCACGCCCTCGGGCTCGGGTGTGGCGGGCGTGACCTGGTGCGGGCTGCCGCCCGTGCCGGTCCGCCGGTCCTCGCGTGCGCCCTCGTGTGTCACCGTGTCGGGTCCTGATCCTTCGCCTGTCCCTCTGCCTGATCCTTCAGCCACGGACGCCAGCCTATGTTGTACCGCCGGTAACTTTCCCTCGTCCGACCCCTACCGCTCGGTATGGAGCTGCTCTACAGTCCCGACTGTGCCAGTGATTGCTGGCGTGATTGGCCGGGCACGCGGGAGGCGGCATGGCGAAGCACGAGCAGGTACGTGTGGCGGTGATCGGATCGGGATTCGGTGGCCTCGGCGCCGCCGTCCGGCTGCGCCGAGAGGGGATCACCGACTTCGTGGTCCTGGAGCGGGCCGACTCCGTGGGCGGCACCTGGCGGGACAACAGCTACCCCGGCTGCGCCTGCGACGTCCCCTCCCACCTCTACTCCTTCTCCTTCGCGCCCAACCCCGACTGGCCGCGGACCTTCTCCGGACAGCGCCACATCCGCGCGTACCTGGAGCACGTCACCGACACCTTCGGCCTCCGCCCCCACCTGCGACTGAACCACGAGGTCGTGCGGATGGAGTGGGACGCGGAGGCGCTCCGCTGGGAGATCGAGACCAGCCAGGGCTCCTTCAGCGCCGAGGTCGTCGTCTCCGCGACCGGCCCGCTCTCCGACCCCAGGATCCCGGACATCCCCGGCATCGCCGACTTCCCCGGCAAGGTCTTCCACTCGGCCCGCTGGGACCACGACTACGACCTCACCGGCAAGCGCGTCGCCATGATCGGCACCGGCGCCTCCGCCATCCAGATCGTGCCCGCGATCCAGCCCCAGGTCGGGAAGCTGACCCTCTTCCAGCGCACGCCCCCCTGGGTCATGCGCCGCATGGACCGGGCCATCAGCGGCCCCGAGCGCTGGCTCCACCGCGCCCTGCCCGTCACCGGCACCCTGCGCCGCGGCCTCCTCTGGGGCATCCGCGAACTCCAGGTCGGCGCCTTCACCAAGCACCCGAACGAACTCGGCCTCGTCGAGAAGCTCGCCAAGGCCAACATCGCCAAGTCCGTCAAGGACCCGGTCCTGCGGGCCAAGCTGACGCCCTCGTACCGCATCGGCTGCAAGCGCATCCTGCTCTCCAGCACGTACTACCCGGCGATCGCGCAGCCCAACGTCGACGTCGTCGCCTCCGGCCTGCGCGAGGTCCGCGGCTCGACCGTGGTCGCCGCCGACGGCACCGAGACCGAGGTCGACGCGATCATCTTCGGCACCGGCTTCCACGTCACCGACATGCCGATCGCCGAACGGGTCGTCGGCGCCGAGGGCAGGACGCTCGCCGAGACCTGGAAGGGCGGCATGGAGGCGCTGCGCGGCGCCACCGCCGCCGGATTCCCCAACTTCATGACGGTCATCGGCCCCAACACGGGCCTCGGGAACTCCTCGATGATCCTGATGATCGAGTCCCAGCTGAACTACATGGCCGACTACCTGCGCCAGCTGGCCCTGCTCACCTCCGCCGGCCCGGGCGGGCGCGCCGCCCTCGCCGTCCGGCCCTCCGCCGTCGGCGCCTGGAACCGCAAGGTGCAGGCCCGGATGGAGCGGACGGTCTGGAAGGCGGGCGGCTGCGAGAGCTGGTACCTCGACGCCAACGGGCGCAACACCACGCTGTGGCCCGGCACGACCGGCGAGTTCCGGCGCGAGACCCGGCAGGTCGACCTCTCCGAGTACGAGGTCATCCGCGCCCCCAAGCCCGTGAAGGCCGCCGGGGAGACCGCCGCGGCGAAGCCCCGTACCGCCTCCCGCAAGAAGGAGGCCGCCAAGTGAGCCGGCACCTGACCTCGCTGACCTCGTCCCGGGAGGTCACCGCCGTCTCCGCGGACGGCGCCCGGATCCACGTCGAGGTGTACGGCCCCGAGGGCGCGCCCGCCGTCGTCCTCGCCCACGGCTGGACCTGCTCGATCGCCTTCTGGGCCGAGCAGATACGGTCCCTCGCCGTCGACCACCGGGTCATCGCCTACGACCAGCGCGGCCACGGCCGGTCGCCGGTCCCCGCCGGGCCCTCCGGATACGCCACCCGGGCGCTCGCCGACGACCTCGAAGCGGTCCTCGCGAGCACCCTCGCCCCCGGGGAGAAGGCCGTCCTCGCCGGCCACTCCATGGGCGGCATGACCCTCATGGCCGCGGCCGACCGGCCGGGCTTCCGGGAGCACGCGGCGGCCGTGCTGCTCTGCTCCACCGGGCCCTCGCGGCTCACCGCCGAGGCCACCGTCGTCCCGGGCCGGCCGAGCGACCGGCGTACCCGGCTGACCCGGGGCGTCCTCGGCGCGAAGGCGCCGCTCGGGCCCGTCAACGCCGTCTCGAAGAGGATCCTCAAGTACGCGACGATGGGCCCCGGTTCGGCGCCCGAGCGGGTCGACGCCTGCGCCCGGATCGTGCACGCCTGCCCGCGCGGGGCCCGCGTCGGCTGGTCCAGGGTCCTCTCCGAGCTGGACCTGGAGGCGGGGCTGCGGGCACTCGACCTGCCCGTCGCGGTCGTCGTCGGCACCGCCGACCGGCTCACCCCGCCCGTCCACTCCCGCGCCATGGCCGAGGCCCTCCCGCAGTGCGTGGGACTGCTCGAACTGGCCGGGGTGGGGCATATGACACCTGTGGAGGCCCCCGAGGCCGTCACCGCGCGGATCCGCGAACTGACCGACACGTACCTGGAAGTGAAGGAGAAGGCATGAGCCGGGTGAGCCTGGAAGGACAGGTCGCGGTCGTCACCGGAGGTGCCCGCGGCGTCGGGGAGCTCCTCGCCCGCAAGCTGTCCGCGCGCGGCGCGAAGATCGCTCTCGTCGGCCTGGAGCCGGAGCAGCTCAAGGAGGTCGCCGGGCGGCTGCACACCGAGGCCGACTGGTGGCACGCCGACGTCACCGACCACGAGGCGATGGCGAGGGTCGCGGCCGAGGTGAAGGAGCGGTTCGGGAAGGTCGACATCGTCGTCGCCAACGCCGGTGTCGCGGCGGGCGGTCCCTTCGCGGAGTCCGACCCGGGCGCCTGGCGGCGGGTCATCGAGGTCAACCTGATCGGCGGCGCGGTGACGGGACGGGCGTTCCTGCCGGTCCTCATGGAGTCGCGGGGGTACTTCCTCCAGATCGCCTCGCTCGCCGCGCTGACCCCCGCCCCGATGATGACGGCGTACTGCGCCTCCAAGTCGGGCGTCGAGGCGTTCGCGCACAGCCTGCGCGCCGAGGTCGCGTACAAGGGGGTGAAGGTCGGCGTCGGCTACCTCTCCTGGACCGACACGGACATGGTGCGGGGCGCCGACGAGGACGACGTGATGCGGGAGCTGCGCCAGCGGCTGCCGTGGCCGGCGAACCGCACGTACCCCCTCGGCCCGGCCGTCGACCGGATCGTCGCGGGCATCGAGCGGCGCTCCGCGCACGTCTACGCGCAGTGGTGGCTGCGCGGGATGCAGTCGGTCCGCGGCTATCTGCCGGGGATGATCGCGACCGTCGGGCAGCGCGAGATGAAGCGCTTCGAGCCGCGACTCGGCTCGGTCTCCAAGGGGCTGGTGGGCGCGGGCGGCGCCGCCGACGAGGAGGCGCGGACGGGCGGTTCGGCGGCGCGCTGACCGGGCTCCGGCCGCCCGGCGGGAGGGGACCTAGCCGGGCGGCCGTCGGCGGCTCCCCGCGTGGTAGCCGTCCGTAACTGATCGAAATGCGTGCAGTGTTCGCTCGTGCAAGGCTGGTCGAGGCCCAGGAGGCGCATCGCCTCCGTCCCCTCTCACCCGTCTAGGAGTGAACCTTCATGGGCAAGGCAGAACAGTTCAAGGACAAGTCGGAGCAGCTGAAGCAGCAGGCCAAGCAGGCCATGGGCAAGGCGAAGGACGAGGCGTCCTCGCGCGCCTCCCAGGGCCGCGGCCGCCCCGACGACGAGACGCGCAGGGCCCAGCAGGACTCCCAGGACCGTCTCGACCAGGACTACGACGCCTGACGCGTTCGTCCTTCGCATGCTGTGTCGATGAGGCGCACCCGGTCCACCGGGTGCGCCTCCTCGTGCGTCCGCGCACGCTCAGGCCCGTACGACCCGCATCCCGTCCTCCTCAAGGGCTCGGACCGTCGCCGCGAAGAGGTCGTACGGCTCGCCGTCCGGGGACAGCGCCCTGGACAGATGTGCCCGGGCGACGTCGGCGTCCCGCCAGGTCAGGGTGGCCGGGGCGGTGAATCCGAAGCCGCCGCCCAGGCATTCGTGGAGGGCCTGGAAGCTTCCGCCGAAGTAGCCGCCGGGCCCGTTCACGGCCTCGCCGAGCGCGAGCCAGAGCCCCGGCACGTCGGTGACGTCCCGTCCGTCGAGCTCGTACGCGGTGCCCGTCGCCCGGTCCACGGGCGTGCGGCGGCAGGCCCGCTCCCGCACCAGATCGTGCCAGGCGCCCCGCCGCCGGGTGTCGAGTGCGGCCCAGGCGCCGGGCTCGGCCGGCGGCCCGGCGAGCCACCGCTCCCACACGTCACGGGCCCAGGCGGGTACGGGGTCGTCGTATCCGTCCAGCGTCAGGTCGATCAGGTCCGGTCCGAGCGCGGACGGCTCCCAGCCGGTCACGACGGGCCGCATCAGCCGGCTCGTCAGCGGTGCGCCCTGTCCGTCCCGCAGTTCCAGTTCGGCCTCGTCCAGTTCCAGGGCCCGCCGGGTGCCCTTCGCCAGGGCCCGCTTCAGCTCCTCGCCGGGGGCCAGGCCGCGCAGGACGAGTGGGGGATCGGTCCGCTGCGCGGGCACGACGGCGGCGAACTCCCGGCAGGAACCGAGCCATCGGTGTCCGTCGTGCAGCCGGACGGGGCCCCGGTGGCCGTCGGGCGGGCCCAGCTGGTCTTCCTCGCCGGTGACGACCAGGCCGGACGTGCTGTGCGACGCCTCCACGTCCCACAGGAGCCAGGAGTCGCCCTCCTCGCCGCCCTCGGGTTCTCCGGCCGCGGTCGGCACGCGTTCCGGGATCAGCCACACCCGGTCGCCGAGCCAGTCGCCGTCCCGGAACCCGGAGCCCTCCGGCTGCCAGCCGAGGAGCTCGTACGTCCCGCGCTCGGGCTCGCCGAAGAGGCCCTCCACCTCGGGGCAGACGCCCCAGACGTGGCCGTCCTCGGTTCTGTTCAGCGCGTACATGGCTCGATCATGGCGCATAAGTCACGCGCGTCCGGCGCCGGATCTTCGTACGGTGGCGCCCATGGCCGTACTTGAGCGACTGCGAACCGATCACGCCCCCGCCCTGCTCGCCTTCGAGCGGGAGAACCGGGGGTACTTCGCCGCGTCCGTGCCCGACCGGGGGGACGCGTACTTCACCGAATTCGAGGAGCGGCACCGGGCGCTGCTCGACGAGCAGGAGGCCGGGGGGATCCATTTCCATGTGCTCGTGGGGGAGGGCGGCGAGATCCTCGGGCGGTTCAATCTCGTCGACGTCGCCGACGGGGCCGCAGAGCTGGGGTACCGGGTGGCCGAGAAGGCGACCGGGCGGGGTGTGGCGACGGCCGGGGTGCGGGAGGTGTGCCGGCTGGCGCGTGAGCAGTACGGACTCAGCCGGCTGACCGCCGTCACGACCCTCGACAACGACGGGTCGAGGGTCGTGCTGGGGCGCGTCGGGTTCGGCGCGGTCGGGAGCGTGACGCTCGACGGGCGGGCGGGGACGTCGTACGAGCTGGATCTGGCCGACGGCCTGGGGCGGAGCGCCGCCTAGGCCTGTCCGGCGCATCAGAGCCGAACAGGCCCGAGGGCTGGCTGATCGGGCCGGGGGTCGGCGCGGGGTGTGCCTGGTCGATCGGGCCGGACAGGCCCGAGGGGTGCCCGGCCGATCGGGCCGGGGGCGGCCCCCGGGGGTGCCCGGCCGATCGGGCCGGGGGCGGCCCCCGGGGGTGCCCGGGCGATCGGGCCGGGCTGCCCCCTGGGGTGGCCTGCCGATCGGGCCCTGCCCGTCCGCGCGAACCTCCCGGGACGGGCGGGAGGGCGTCACTCCCCGGTCGTCGCTCGCGGTGGCAGCTTCGGGCGGGAGCGGTCCGGGAGGTCCACATAGCCAGGGGGGCTCGCCGCCGGGGTCTCCGCGAGGAGGGCGAGGGCCACCTCGACCGCGTCGTCGAGCTGGGCGTGCCGGCCCTCCGCCCAGTCGAGGGGGGTGCGCAGGACGGCGAGGTCCGGTTCGACGCCGTGGTTCTCCAGGGACCAGCCGTACTCGGGGAACCAGGCGGCGTTCATCGGGACCGTGATCTGGGTGCCGTCGCCGAGGCGGTGGCGGCCGGTCATGCCGACGACTCCGCCCCAGGTGCGCTGGCCGACGACGGGTCCCAGGCCGAGGAGCTTGAACGCGGCGGTGATCATGTCGCCGTCGGAGGAGGTGGCCTCGTCGGCGAGGGCGACCACCGGGCCGCGCGGGGCGTTGGAGGCGTACGCGACGGGCTGGGCGTTGCGGGTGAGGTCCCAGCCGAGGATCCTGCGGGTGAGTTTCTCCATGACGAGCTCGCTGATGTTGCCGCCGGCGTTGCCCCGTACGTCGACGATGAGGGCCGGCCGGGAGACCTCCATGCGCAGGTCGCGGTTGAACTGGGCCCAGCCCGAGCCGCCCATGTCGGGGATGTGCAGGTAGCCGCAGCGGCCGCCGCTGATGTCCCGTACCACCGCCCGGCGTTTGGCCACCCAGTCCTGGTAGCGCAGCGGACGCTCGTCGATCAGCGGGACGACGGCGACGCGGCGGGCCCGGCCCTCGCCCTCGGCGGGGAGGAAGGTGAGCTCGACGGTGGTGCCGCCGGTGCCGGAGAGCAGTGGGTACGGGCCGGTGACCGGGTCCACGGGCCGGCCGTCGACATGGGTGAGGACCGCGCCTTCGCGGATGCCGGTACCGGCGAGCGGGGAGCGGGCCTTGGAGTCGGAGGACTCGCCGGGCAGGATGCGCTTGACCGTCCAGCCGGCCTCGCGGGGCACGAGGTTGGCGCCGAGGAGGCCCATCGGCCGCTGGTAGTGCGGGGGACCCTCGTTGCGGCGGGCGGGGGTGACGTACGCGTGGGAGGTGCCCAGTTCGCCGAGGACCTCGCGGAGCAGGTCGGCGAACTCGTCGGGGGAGGCGACCCGTTCGACGAGCGGCCGGTACTGGTCGAGCACGGCCGTCCAGTCGACCCCGCCCATGTCGGGCTCCCAGAAGTAGGCGCGGACGATCCGGCCCGCCTCGTCGAAGGCCTGCCGCCACTCGGCGCCCGGCTCGACCTCGTGGAGGATGCGCCGCAGGTCCAGGTAGACGGTGGAGTCGCCGTCCCCGGACTCGGTGGCGGGCACGGCCCGCAGGTCGCCCTCGTCGGCGACCACGAGCCGGGTGCCGTCGCCGCTGACCGCGAACCAGTCGAGGTCCTTGGCGAGTTCGCTCTTGCGGGCCTTGGTGATGGAGAAGTGCTCCAGGGTGGGCTTGCCCGAGGTGTCGGTCGGGTTGGCGAAGGTCTCGCCGAGCGCGCCCGAGATGGGCCAGCGCAGCCAGACGAGGCCACCGCCGCTGACCGGGTGGAGGGCGGAGTACTTGGAGGCGGCGACCGGGAAGGGGGTGACCCGGTCGGGGAGTCCCTCGATCTCGACGGTGACCGTGCCGTCGGTGGTCGCCTCCGTGTCGTCGTCGGCCGGGTCGAGACCGCCGGCCGCCGGGCGCCCGTCGGGGAGCAGCGCGAACGGCGAGGGCGTCGCGGAGGAGAGGGGGACCAGGTAGGGGCGGCAGCCGAGCGGGAACGACAGGTCGCCGGTGTGCACGTCGTACACCGGGTCGAAGCCCCGCCAGGACAGGAAGGCGAGGTAGCGGCCGTCCCGGGTGAAGACGGGGTTCTCGTCCTCGAAGCGGCCGTTGGTGACGTCGACGACGGTCCGGGCGCCGGGGCCGGAGATCCGGGCCATCTTGATGGAGCGCAGGGATCGGCCGATGCCCGGGTGGGACCAGGTGAGCCAGGCGCCGTCGGGGGAGAAGGCCAGGTCGCGGACGGGGCCGTTGACGGACCTGATGAGTTCGGTGACCTCGCCGCCCCCGGACTCCGTCCCGGCGGCGTCCTCGGTGTCCTCCGTCGCGTCGAGGAGGAGCAGCCGGCCGTCGTGGGAGGCGATCGCGAGCCGTTCGCCGTCCGGGTCGGCGATCAGCTCCTCGACCCGGCCGAGGTCGCCTGAGGCGAGGCGGCGGGGCGGCCGGTCGCCGCTGGCGCGCGGGAGATAGGCGACCTCGACGGCGTCCTCGCCCTCGGCGTCGGTGACGTACGCGACCTGGCCGCCGCTGCCGAGCATCTCGGGGAGCCTGACCCGGACGCCGGGGGTGTCGACGATGGTGCGGGCGGGGCCGTCGCGGTGGGTCAGCCAGTAGAGGCTGCCGCGCACGGAGACGGCGCTGGCCCGGCCGGTCTCGTCGACGGAGACGGCGTCGATGTGGTGGGCGGCGGGCACCTGGTACGGGCGTCGGCCGACGCGCTGGCCGCCGAGCCGCACCTCCAGCCTCCTGGGGCGGGAGCCGGGGGTGAGGGCGTCGACGATCCACAGGTCGCCGGCGCACTGGTAGACGACCCGGCGTCCGTCGGTCGAGGCGTGCCGGGCGTAGAACTCGTCGTGGTCGGTGTGCCGCAGCAGGTCGGTGCCGTCGGGCAGGCAGGAGTAGAGGTTGCCGACGCCCTCGTGGTCGGAGAGGAACGCGACCCGGCCGTCGACGGCCATCGGGCAGTCGAGGTGGCCGCCGATGTCGGCGAGCAGCCGCTCGCCGTGCAGCCAGAGGCGGCCGGTGGCGCCGCCGCGGTAGCGCTTCCAGGCGGCCGGCTCGTGGGGCGGCTTTCCGGTGAGGAGGAGGGTGCGGCGCTCGGCCTCCTGCCCCTCGGCGGTTCCCTTGCCGGCCTTTCTGTAGGCGTCGTGCTCGGTGACGGCGATGTCGGAGACCGGGCCCCAGGGGAGGCGGCCGCCGGGGGAGCCGTCGGTGGGGACGTTGTAGGCCCACGAGTAGTAAGAGAAGGGCTGCCCGTGCGAGGAGACGGCGAGGATGTCCGAGCGTCCGTCCCGGTCGGGGGGTGTCCAGCCGCAGACGCGGGTGTCGGTCGAGCCCCAGTGGGTGAGCCGCCGGGCGGACCCGCCTTCGATGGGGACGAGATGGATCTCTGGGTCGAGGCTGCGCCAGTTCGTGTACGCGATCTGCCGGCCGTCCGGCGAGAAGCGGGGGTGGCCGACCCGCGTCCGGTCGACGGTGAGCCGCCATGCCCGGCCGGGGCGGTGGCCCTCGGGGACGAGGGGGGCGATCCAGAGGTCGTCCTCGGCGGCGAAGCACAGCAGGTCGTCGTGGAGGTGCGGAAAGCGGAGATACGCGACGTCGTCACTCACCTCCTCATGCTTTCCAAGCGAGGGGGGTGTGGCAACTCGTACGTGCTTGCGGGCGTCTTCAGGGGCGTGGCCCGGCTTCGGTGTGGTCCAGGACACGTACGAAACGGTTTCGTTTCGCTGAGGGTGGGGGTATCTTCGTACTGTACGAAACCGTTTCGTTCGACAGGAGACCGGTCATGGCCCGCAGCAGGCTCACCCCAGAGCGTGAGTCCGAGCTGTACGGAGCCGTGCTCGACCTCCTCCGGGAGGTCGGCTACGACGCCCTCACCATGGACGCCGTCGCCGCCCGCACCCACTCCAGCAAGGCCACCCTCTACCGCCAGTGGGGGAGCAAGCCCGAGCTGGTCGCCCGGGCGCTGCGCGACAACAAGCCGGCCGATCTCTCGCAGATCGACACCGGCACGCTGCGCGGCGACTTCCAGGAACTCGTCGACCGGTCCGACGACTGTCAGATGGAGAGGGACTCCGCGCTGATGCGGGGTCTGGCCCATGCCGTCCACACCAACCCCGACCTGCACCGGGCGCTGCGCGAGCTGCTCATCGAACCCGAGATGAACGGCCTCGACGAAGTGCTGCGCCGAGCGGTCCGCAGGGGCGAGGTCGACGCCGGCAACCCGGCGCTGAAGCTCGTCCCGCACATGCTGATCGGTGCGTTCATCGCCCGTCCGCTGATCGACGACCAGCCGGTCGACCACGCCTTCCTCAAGACCTATGTCAACGCCGTGGTGCTCCCCTCACTCGGCGTCTAGAGCCCCTCCCCACGCAGCACCCGCAGTACCGCACCCCCCTGACGACGCACCGCTCCGCCGTCGGGCCGGCTCCCCATGCCCTGTCCCACCCCACACTGGGAGACGCCCCCGTGGCCACGTTCCTGTACAAGTTGGGCCGTTCCGCCTTCCGGCGCCGACGGCTCGTCGCCCTCCTCTGGGTGGCCCTCCTGGCGGTCGCCGGGATCGGCGCCGCCACCGCGCCCGTCGCGACCTCCAGCTCCTTCTCGATCCCCGGCACCGAGGCCCAGCGCGCCTTCGACCTGCTCGAAGAGCGCTTCCCGGGCGCCGGAGCCGACGGAGCCACCGCCCGCGTCGTCTTCAAGGCCCCCGAGGGCCAGAAGATGACCGACCCGGCGCACAAGGCCGTCGTCGAGGAGACCGTCGCCGCCCTGAAGTCCGGCTCGGACCAGATCGTCTCGGTCACCGACCCGTACACCGGGCGGGCCGTCTCCCAGAACGGCTCCACCGCCTACGTCTCCGTCGCCTACAAGGTCAACGCGATGGAGCTGACCGACGAGACGCGCGAGGCGCTGACCCAGGCCGGGCACAACGCGCAGGGCAAGGGGCTGACCGTCGAGGTCGGCGGTGACGCCCTCCAGACCATGCCGGAGACCGGCTCGGGCGAGATCGTCGGCGTCGTCATCGCCGGCATCGTCCTGGTCCTGACCTTCGGTTCGCTCGTCGCGGCCGGGCTTCCGCTGCTCACGGCGATCATCGGCGTCGGCATCGGCGTCTCCTCGATCACCGCGCTCGCGAGCGTGCTCGACCTCGGCTCCACCACCTCCACCCTCGCGATGATGATCGGCCTCGCGGTCGGCATCGACTACGCCCTCTTCATCGTCTCCCGCTACCGCGCGGAGCTGGCGGACGGCCGCGAGAAGGAGGACGCCGCGGGCCGCGCCGTCGGCACGGCGGGTTCCGCCGTCGTCTTCGCCGGACTCACCGTCGTCATCGCCCTGGTCGGCCTGGCCGTCGTCAACATCCCGATGCTGACGAAGATGGGCTTCGCCGCCGCCGGCACGGTCGTGATCGCCGTGCTGATCGCGCTCACCCTGATCCCCGCCCTGCTCGGCTTCGCCGGCGACAAGGTCATCGGCCGCAAGCAGCGCAAGGCCGCCGTGGCCGGTGCCGAGGGCGGCGCCGAGGGCGCGAAGAGCGACAAGCCGAACGGCGGCACCCGCTGGGCCCGCTTCGTCATCCGCCGCCCCGTCATGGTGCTGCTGATCGGCGTCCTCGGCCTGGGCGCGATCGCGCTGCCCGCCGCCTCCCTGGAGATGGGCCTCCCGGACGACGGCGTCAAGCCGACCTCCACCACCGAGCGCCGGGCCTACGACGCCCTCTCGGACGGCTTCGGCCCCGGCTTCAACGGCCCGCTGCTCGTCGTCGTGGACGGCGACAAGGCGACCGCCGACAGGACGGTCTCCACCATCAAGGGCCTCGAAGGCTGGGCCGCCGTCACCCCGGCGACCCCGAACAAGGCCGGCGACGCCGCGATGATCACGGTGGTCCCGAAGGACCGCCCGTCCTCCGGCGCCACCGAGACCCTCGTCCACGACATCCGGGACGCCACCGGAGACGACGTCCTCGTCACCGGGGCCACCGCGATGAACATCGACTTCTCGCAGAAGATGAACGACGCCCTGGTGCCGTACCTGGCCCTCGTCGTCGGCCTGGCCTTCCTGCTCCTGACCGTGGTCTTCCGCTCGATCCTCGTCCCGCTGAAGGCGGCCCTCGGCTTCCTGCTCTCGGTGGTCGCGGCCCTCGGCGCCGTCGTCGCGGTCTTCCAGTGGGGCTGGCTCGGCAGCCTCTTCGGGGTCGAGCAGACCGGCCCGATCATGTCGATGATGCCGATCTTCATGGTGGGTGTCGTCTTCGGTCTCGCGATGGACTACGAGGTCTTCCTCGTCACCCGGATGCGTGAGGCGTACGTCCACGGGGAGCGGCCCGGCGAGGCGATCGTGACCGGCTTCAAGCACAGCGCCCGGGTGGTCACCGCCGCCGCGGTGATCATGATCGCGGTCTTCTCCGGCTTCATCGGCATGACGGACCAGATGATCAAGATGATCGGCTTCGGCCTGGCCGTCGCGGTCCTCTTCGACGCCTTCGTGGTCCGCATGGCGATCGTCCCGGCCGTCCTCGCGCTGCTCGGCCACAAGGCCTGGTGGCTGCCGAAGTGGCTGGACCGGATCCTGCCGAACGTGGACGTGGAGGGCGAGGGTCTCGCCAAGGACACGCCCGCGGGCGGGGCGCCCGGCTCCAAGCCGGACCTCGTGAAGGTCTGATGCCCACCGCCTGATCCCGGGGTCTGGTCCCCGGGGTCACGCCACCTCTCGTGCGCCGTCAGCTCGTCGTCATCGACGGGCCGGCGGCGTACGTGTGTTTCAGGAACCGGGTCAGCGCCGTCGTGTCGAACTGGACGACCGTCACCACCCCGTCGTCCTTGTGGAGCTCGACGACCGTCTGGACGCGGCCGCAGGGCCAGACGCCTATGTCGCCGCGGCGGGTCGGGGCGCGCAGGCCGGTCTCCAGGAGGACGCGGGGGAAGGACCACTCGACGTCGCCGGGGAAGACGAAGCGGACGGTCGCGGGCGAGAAGCCGGGGTCGTAGCGGAGGTCGACGGGGACGGGGCGGGAGAGGGGGGCGTCGCTGATGATGCGCCCCCGTGCGTGGTCCTCGACCGCGAGGTCGGTGTCGCGGTCGACGGGGCGGGCGGCTTCGTGGTCGAGTGCGCGATCGTCTGCGGCAGCCATCGGGGGCTCCTCACCGTTTGTCCTCTTATCGACTAATGTCCCACTCCTTCCCGGCCGGCGCACGACCCATGCGCCGCTGTTCTGTGACCTGTGCGCTCTTGCAAGTGCTTTGCAGGAGCGCTCATCATTCAGGGCGTGCATGTACCTGACGGATTCATCAACGCCCCCGTATCGGTCGCCGCCGGTGTCGTCGCCGCCGGCGCCGTCGCCGTGAGCCTGCGCGGGGCACGGCGTGAGCTCGGGGGCACCTCCCGTGCCGGAGGCTACGGGGGAGAGCGGACCGCTCCGCTCGCCGGCCTCGTCGCGGCCTTCATCTTCGCCGTCCAGATGCTGAACTTCCCGGTCGCCGCCGGGACCAGCGGCCACCTCCTGGGCGGCGCGCTCGCGGCGATCCTCGTCGGACCGTGGACCGGCGTCCTCTGCGTCGCCGTCGTCCTGCTCATGCAGGGCATCCTCTTCGCCGACGGCGGCCTCACCGCGCTCGGCGTGAACATCACGGTCATGGGCGTCGTCACGGTCGTCGTCGCGTACGGGCTCTTCCGCGGCCTCGTCCTGCTGCTGCCCCGCACCCGCGCCTCGGTGACCGCGGCCTCCTTCGTCGCCGCGCTCGTCTCCGTACCGGCGGCGGCCGCCGCCTTCACCGCCCTCTACGCGGTCGGCGGCACCACCGACGTCCCGGTCTCCAAGGTCCTCACCGCCATGGTCGGCGTCCACGTCCTGATCGGCGTCGGCGAGGCCGTCATCACCATGCTGACCGTCGGCGCGGTCATCGCCGTCCGCCCCGACCTGGTGTACGGCGCCCGTGGCCTGACCGCCCCGCTCAAGCTGCGCGTCGGCGGCGAGCTGGTCGACGCGGCCCCGGCCGCCGAGCCCGCCACCGCCCCCGCCGGGTCCCCGAGGAAGCTGTGGATCGGCGGTGTCGTCACCGCGCTCGTCCTGGCCGGCTTCGTCTCCTTCTACGCCTCCGCAAGCCCCGACGGCCTGGAGAAGGTCGCCGCCGACAAGGGCATCGACAGCAAGGTCGAGGACCACGCGGCCGCCGACTCCCCGCTCGCCGACTACGGCGTCAAGGGCATCGAGACGGCCCGCCTCTCCGGCGGTCTGGCCGGCGCGATCGGCGTGGGCGCGACCCTCGCCGTCGGCACGGGGGCCTTCTGGGTCGTCCGCCGCCGCCGTACGCACACGGAACCCGGTACGCACGCGGAAACGACCGTCTGACATGGGAGCGGGCGGGGGTACCTCCCGTGCCGGAGGCCACGGGGGAGCCCACAGGCTCTACCGGCACGCGCGCTCGCCGGTCCACGAGCTGCCCCCGCACACCAAGCTGGCCGCGGTCCTCGGCTTCGTCGTGGTCGTCGTCTCGACGCCCCGCGAGGCCGTCTGGGCCTTCGCCCTCTACGCCCTGCTCCTCGCGGTCGTGGCGGCGAAGGCCCGCGTCCCGGCCGGCTTCCTGCTGAAGCGGCTGCTCATCGAGGTGCCGTTCGTCGCGTTCGCGCTGCTCATGCCCTTCGTGGTCCCCGGCGAGCAGACCACCGTCCTCGGGGTCTCGCTGAGCGTCCCCGGCCTGTGGGGCGCCTGGAACGTCCTCGCCAAGGGCACCCTCGGCGTCGCCGCCTCCGTGCTCCTCGCCGCCACCACCGAACTGCGCGAGCTGCTCCTCGGCCTCCAGCGGCTGAAGCTGCCCCCGCTGCTCGTCCAGATCGCCTCGTTCATGATCCGGTACGGCGACGTCATCACGGACGAGATGCGCCGGATGTCCGTCGCCCGCCGTTCGCGGGGCTTCGAGGCGCGGGGCGTCCGCCACTGGGGCGTCCTCGCCAAGTCGGCGGGCGCGCTCTTCATCCGCTCGTACGAGCGCGGGGAGCGGGTCCACCTCGCCATGGTCAGCCGTGGCTACACGGGCACCATGCCGGTCATCGACGAGGTGACCGCGACCCGCGCCCAGTGGACGTACGCGGCGGCGCTCCCGCTCACCGCACTTCTGATCTGCCTCCTGGGATGGACCCTATGACCGCCGCCCCCGCCCCCTCGCTGGACGTGCGCGGCCTCGCGTACGCGTACCCCGACGGCCACCAGGCCCTCTTCGGCGTCGACCTGACCGTCGGGCGCGGCGAGCGGGTCGCCCTCCTCGGGCCCAACGGCGCCGGCAAGACCACCCTCGTCCTCCACCTCAACGGCATCCTCACCGGCGGCGCGGGCACCGTAGCCGTCGCCGGGCTGCCCGTCGGCAGGAAGCACCTGGCCGAGATCCGGCGCAAGGTCGGCATCGTCTTCCAGGACCCCGACGACCAGCTGTTCATGCCGACCGTCCGCGAGGACGTGGCCTTCGGCCCGGCGGCCGCGGGTCTCCGGGGCGCCGCACTGGAGGCCGTCGTACGGAAGGCCCTCGACCGGGTCGGGATGGCCGAGTTCGCCGACCGGCCGCCGCACCACCTCTCCTTCGGGCAGCGCCGCCGCGTCGCCGTCGCGACGGTCCTCGCCATGGAGCCGGAGATCCTCGTCCTCGACGAGCCGTCGTCCAACCTGGACCCGGCCTCGCGCCGCGAGCTCGCCGACATCCTCCGGACGCTCGACGTCACCGTCCTCATGGTCACCCACGACCTGCCGTACGCCCTGGAGCTCTGCCCGCGCGCGGTGATCCTCAGCGACGGCGTCATCGCCGCCGACGGGCGGACCGGCGACATCCTCGCCGACGAGGAGCTGATGGCCAGGCACCGCCTGGAACTGCCGTTCGGCTTCGTACCGAGCTCGGTGGCCTGAGGCCCCGGAATCCGCCCCTCGCCCGCCGCGTTGCACCATGGGGAGTCGGATCGGCGAGTGAGGAGCGGTGACGTGGACGTCCGGGGCACGGTGGCGGCGGGCTGGGAGCCGGTCAGGGACGCGTTCCTGCGCAACTTCGAGCAGCGGGGCGAGCGCGGGGCGGCCGTCGCCGTCCACCGCGACGGCGAGAAGGTCGTCGACCTGTGGGCGGGCGCGAAGGACGTCGACGGCACGGAGCCGTGGACGGCCGACACCGCCCAGGTCGTCCGCTCGGCCACCAAGGGCGTCGCCGCCGCCGTACCCCTGCTTCTGCACCAGCGCGGGCTGCTCGACCTGGACGCCCCCGTCGCCGCGTACTGGCCCGAGTTCAAGGCGGCGGGCAAGGACGCCGTGACCGTGCGGCAGCTGCTCGCACACCGCGCCGGCGTCCCCGTCCTGGACCGGCCGCTCACCCTCGCCGAGGCCGTCGACCTGGAGACCGCGAGCCGCGCGGTGGCCGCCCAGACCCCCGTCTGGGAGCCCGGCACGGCCCACGGCTACCACGCCCACACCTTCAGCTGGCTGCTCTCCGGCCTGGTCCACCGGGTCACCGGCCGCACCATCGGCCGCTGGGTCGCCGAGGAGATCACCGCCCCCCTCCGCCTCGACCTGTGGATCGGGCTCCCCGACGCGGAGGCCCACCGGGTCGGCCGCCTGGGCCCCGTCGAGGAGATCGAACCGCCCGGCAGCGGCGCCCTGAAGCTCCGCCCCAAGCGCTCCGTCACCGAGGCGTACCAGGACCCGGACTCGCTGACCCGGCGTGCCTTCGGGGTCATCGACCCCAAGCCCGACGAGAACGACCCGGTCTACCGGGCCGCCGAACTGCCCGGCTCCGCCGGGGTGGCGACCGCCCGCGCCCTCTCCCGCTTCTACGCGGCCACCCTCGGCCCCGTGGACGGCGCCGAACGCCTCTTCACCCCCGACACCCTCACGCTCGCCCGGACCGAGGAGTCGGCGGGCGCCGACAAGGTGCTGCTGGTCGGCACCCGCTTCGGCCTCGGCCACATGCTGCACGGCCCGGCGTCCCCGCTCCTCGGCCCGTCGTCGTACGGCCATCCGGGCCGCGGCGGCTCGCTCGGCTTCGCCGACCCCGACGCCGGCATCGCCTTCGGGTACGTGACGAACGGCATGCGCAGGACGGTGACGGCGGACCCGCGGGCGCAGGCGCTGGTGAGGGCGGTCGGGTCGGTGGTGAACGGCGCGGTGTGAACCACCGCCGGCCGCACCGGCGTTCGTGGTCTCCCCGACCTGACATGCTCCGGGCGCGACCTGACATTCTGCGCTTCCGGCGCGCGGGCGGGTGATCATTCGAGCGCTAGCGTGTGCCCGCTCCACCGTTCGGTGGACCAGGCGCACGGGGGCGCATGTGATCGAGATCTCGTTGACGACGTCCGAACACGGGGCCCACGCCGGAGCCCTTCGGATCGCCGACAGCCGGCTGTGGGAGACGTTCGGCAGCATCGGGCTGCTGTCCGCCTACCGGGGGCTCGCGCCCTGGCCGTACACCAACTGGGGCCGGGCGGCCCGGCGTTCGCTGATGCGGGCCGACGTGACCGTGCCGGGGTGGCTCGTCCACCTCTTCCGGGCCGGCGGCGGCACCCTGCCGTCGTTCCTGCTGCCCGTCCCGTCCTCGGCCCGGCAGCCCGATCTGGCAGACGAGATCGCGCTGCTCCGCGAGGTGTCCCCGGCCCGGGTGCGTGAGGAGCTGGAGCGGTGGTTCCCGCAGGGCGTCCCCGTCGAGGTGCGCCCGCTGTACGCGGATCCCGGGGCGCGGATCGCCGACCTGTGCGCCTTCCTCCCGCGCTACGTGCGCGCCGCCCTCGCCCCGTACGAGGCGTCCCTGCGGACCGTCACGGACGACGACATCCTGCTCCGGGCCCGGGTGCTCGCCACCCAGGGCCCGGACCGCCTCCTCGGCACTCTCAACGGGGCCGTCTCGCGGCGCGGCGACGTCCTGCGCCTGCACACCGGACCGCCGGGCAGGATCGCGGTGAAGGCGGACATCTCCCGCATCGTCCTCGTCCCGCTGGTGTTCGGCCGGGGGGCGTCCCTCCTGGGCTTCGCTCCGAACGGCGTGGCGGCCGTGTCGTACCAGGCCGAGGGGGCCGCCGTCCTGGCGTGCGAGATCCGGCCCGGGCGGCGGGCCGGGGGACGGGCGGGCGGACGGGCCGACGAGGGGGCCGACGAACCGGCGCGCGGCGACCGGCTCGAGATCCTCCTCGGCCGCAGCAGGGCCGGGGTGGTCCGCGGCCTCGTCGCACCCACCACGACCTCGGACCTGGCGGCGATGCTCGGACTCGCGCCGAGCACGGTCTCCGAGCATCTGACGTCCCTGGTGGCGGCGGGCGTGGTGCGCCGGCGCCGGACGGGCGTACGGGTGCTGTACGAACTGGACGCCTCGGGTGTCGCGCTGCTCAGGCACCTGGACAACCGGCGTAGGGTCAACGCGCCGTCCTACGAAACCACTTGAAACATGCCGTACCGAGGAGGAACCCCCATGACCGCCGACGCCGTGACCGATGCCGTGACCGACGCGACGCCCGACCACGGGACGTACGAGAAGCTGCTCGCCCTGCTGGACGAGCGCGGAGCCGCGTACCGGGTGATCGAGCACGCCCCCGAGGGCGGCACCGAGGCGGTCAGCGCGCTGCGGGGGCACACGCTCGCCGAGGCGGCCAAGTGCATCATCGCCATGGTGAAGATCGGCAAGAAGGAGAAGCGCTTCGCGCTCGTCGTCGTCCCCGGTGACCGGCGGATCGACCTGAACGCGGTGAAGGCGCTCTACGGCGGCACGTACGTCTCCTTCGCGTCCCCGGAGATCGCGGAGGACCTCGCGGGTTCGCCGAGCGGCACGATCCTGCCGTTCGCGTTCGACGAGCGGCTGGAACTCCTCGTGGACCCCGCTCTGCTGACGCACGGGGAGTTCTACTTCAACGCCGCGCGGCTCGACCGCTCGATCGCCCTGTCGTCGGAGGACTACAGGGCGATCGCGGAGCCGCGCGTGGAGCGGGTCTCGACGGACTGACCCACGGGAGGCGTCAGGCCGCTCAGGCCATGGCGGGCGTCAGCGCCAGCAGCATGCCCAGTCCGACCAGCACGGCCCCGATGACCTTGTTGAGCACGGTCTGCCGCTGCAGCAGCCGGGACCGCAGGGCCTGGTTGGAGAAGAGGACGGCGGCGAGGCCGAACCAGACCAGGTGGGCGAAGGACATGAAGAGTCCGTAGCCGACCTGCTGGAAGACGGGGGTGTCGGCGCTGACGACCTGGGTGTACGTGCTCAGCACGAACAGCATCGTCTTCGGGTTGAGCGCGTTCGTCAGAAAGCCGGTGCGGAGCGCCCCGGCCTTCGAAAGGCCGCCGTCCTCCGAAAGGTCGATGTCCACCTGGGCCTTGGTGACGAACGTCTTGTAGCCGATGTACACCAGATATGCGGCGCCGATGAGTTTCATCGCCGTGAAAAGCATCGGCGTCCTGGAGACCAGAAGTCCGACACCCAGCATGGTGTAAGTGACGTGGACGAGAACGCCGAGCGCAATTCCGACGGCCGCGAGAACGCCGGCGGTCCTTCCGTACAGATAACTGTTGCGGACGGTCATCGCGAAATCCGCGCCGGGGCTGATGACAGCCAGAACGGTGATGACCGCCACGGCGATGAGCTGACCCATGTTCCCGACTTCCCGCCTTCTCGCTCACGTACTCACTCAAGGGGTGAGCGGGTGGGAGGGCCCGGGTCCGCGCGGACCCCGTCCCCTCCCACCCGCCCCTGACATCACGGCTTGTGACGGTAGGTGATGACCAGCACGTCGCGCGAGGCCGGGGCGGCGGGGTCGATCTGCTCGATCGGCGTGACGCCGTGGTAGACGCGCTCGTCGTTGACGAGGGCCACGTCGAGCGGGTCGGTGAGGGAGAACTTCTCGACCGGCTGCTTGTCCAGGTTGAAGACGGTGCTCTCGCCGCCGGTGGCGTTCGAACGGCCGACCATCGCCATCAGGACGAACGTGACACCGTCGCGGTGCACACCCTCCGGCGTGGGCAGGCCGACCTCCTCGCCGTCGACCTCGATGCGGAACTGGTGGGCCTCGATGTGCCAGCCCGAGTACGGGGCGAGGCGGCCGAAGATGTCGCAGCCGAGGGTGAGCAGGCTGTCCATGGTGCGGCCGCGCAGGATCTGCTCCTCGAACGGCTCGTAGTGCCGGGCCACGCCGCCGTTGAGGGTGTTGTAGTCGAGCCCCTGGTAGTGCGGCTGGTGCGCCTCGACGCGGTACTCGGTGCTCGCGCGGGGCGCGCTCAGGGTGGCGTGCCGACGACGGCGGTAGCGTCCGCCGTCCGCCATGTAGCTGTCGAGCGGCATCCGCGACCAGCTGTCGCGGAACGGCTCCAGGTCGTCGAGGGCGGTCTCGGAGCGCTGGAGGAGAAGCTGCTTCACCTTCTCGCCGGAGATCAGGTCGTAGCTCCGGGAGGAAAGGGACTCGGCGATTTCCTCGACACCGGACTGATACGTGGACATGGTTTTCCCCCTGATGAAAGCGTGGTCGTCGGCGAAGTAGATCGTGGTATTCGCGCCAGGGGTGTGTCAAAGTCTTTCGGCCCTGGCCGAATTGCCGTAGCTGCGCTTTCTTCGTGCTTATGGGCGGGGGTAATCGATGAACGGGATGTTACGGGGGGCTGGCGCGGCCCGGAGCCGGGTGCTGAGATCGGGCGTATGGACCTCAGGGAGCGCTTCGGCGGATACGCGGTACTGATCACGGGCGCGGCGCGCGGCATCGGCGCGGCGACGGCGCGACGGCTCGCGGCGGAGGGCGCGAGGGTCCTGGTCACGGACGTGGACGAGGCGGCGGCGCGGAAGACCGCGGAGGGGATTCCGGGCGCGGAGCACCGGCACTGCGACGTGGGCGACCAGTCGTCGGTGGACGAGGCGACGGCGTACGCGGTGGAGACCTTCGGGCGCCTGGACGTCCTCGTCAACAACGCGCTGGGCCCGGTGGCACCCGACCGGGACCGCTTCGAGGACGAGCCGGACGCGGTGTTCACCGTCCAGCACGACGTGACCTTCATGGGCGCGGTCCGCTGCTCCCGGGCGGCGCTGCCGCACCTGGCGGCGGCCGGCGGGCGCGGGGCGATCGTGAACATCGGCTCGGTCAACGCCGAGACGGACTTCGGCAACCACGCCTACAGCGCGGCGAAGGCGGGCCTCGCCTCGCTGACCCGCACGCTCGCGGGCGACGCGGCGGGGCGCGGGGTGCGGGTGAACCAGATCAACCCGGGCACGATCGCGACGTCGGCGTGGTCGGGCAAGGACCGCGAACTGAGGTCCCTGGCCGACCGGGTGTACCCGCTGTCGCGGGTGGGCGCCCCGGAGGACGTGGCGGCGGCGGTCGCCTTCCTGGCCTCGGCGGACGCGTCCTGGATCACGGGCACGGTGCTGCGCGTGGACGGCGGCCTGCTGGCGGTGAACACGCACTTCGCGGAGGTGCTGGGGGACTGAGGGGGAGCGGGTCGGCCCCTGCCGTGATCCACGGACGCGCTCCGGGGCCGTGCCGCCCTCCCGCCCCGGCTACAGCCGCCCCGCCCCGACCGCGGTCACGAAGGACGCCCAGGGCCCGTGTCCGAAGGAGAGGCGGGGGCCGGTGGGGGCCGTCTTGCCGTCGCGGACGGGGACGGTGCCGCGGGGGTCCTCCATGACCTCCACGCACTGGCCGTTCCCGCTGCTGTAGCTGCTGCTCCGCCACTTCGGCTCGGCCGGGTCGTGCTGCACCGCCCACACCCTCTCTCGGTCCTAATCTTCCGCAACCCTGGCCAGCAGCCCGGCGCTGTCGTCCGCCCCGAGGGCCACCGCCTGGAGGTGCTCGAACATCGACTTGTAGCGCCGGATCTCCGTCTCCGACTCCAGGAACAGGTCGCCGGCCGGGGTGTCCAGGTACACCAGCCCGGGATCGTCCGCGTGGGGGAAGTCCATGTGGACGAAGCTGCCCGTCATGCCGGCGTGTGCTCCCCTCTCGAAGGGGATCACCTGGAACGTGACGTGCGGCTCCGCCATCAGTTCGAGCAGATGCCGTGCCTGGCCGCGCATGACCTCGCGGCCCCCGACCGTGCGCCGCAGGGCCGCCTCGTCCACGATCGCCCGCAGCTGCAGGGGCTGTTCCCCGCTGAGGAGGGCCTGGCGCTCCATGCGCGCCTGGACGCGCTGTGCGACCTCCTTGCGGCTGGCCACCGGGAGGACGCCCCGGACGACCTCGGTGGCGTACTGCTCCGTCTGGGCGAGCCCGGGAACGAAGAGCGACTCGTAGTTGCGGACCGTCCGCGCCTCGGCCTCGAAGCCGATGTACGCGGTGTACTCCTCGGGCAGTTCCGAGTGGTACGGCCGCATCCAGCCCTGGTCGTTCGCCCCGCTCTGCAGGGCCAGCAGGTCGGCGCGGTGCGCCTCGTCGGCCCGGTAGGCGTCCAACAGGCCGACCAGTGTGCGTCTTTGGGGCCGCGCCCGTGATCTCTCGATCCGGTAGAGCGTCGCCTCGTTGATCCCGGTCCGCTGTGCGACGTCCTCGCGCGTGAGTCCGGCCTCGGCGCGGAGCCTCCTCAACTCCGCGGCGAGACGCCGGAGTCGGACGGTCGGCGGGTGGGGTCGCTTGGCCGGCATGTGATGCGGTCCCTTCTCTGCCGGGCGGTTGTCCGCGCGGGCGTGCGGTCACCGCTCCGGTCCTCGACTCGGGAACGCCGAGGGGGAGTTCGCAAGCCTTGCATTCTTCCCGCGCGCGTGGGCATGCTGTGATGGCGATCACGTGCCGTATCTCGACCGTAACGGTGAGTTGATCTTGCTGGTCCGTACGAGAAACAGCAAGACCCCCGCGACCGCGCGAACGGCCGGGGCGAGGCCACCGCTTCGAAGGAGCGTCGACGTGAGCATCCCTGGCGTCCGCCGTGCCGGCCCGGTCCGCCGACTGTTACCGGCCCCGCCGGGGCGCCGCCCGGCCGTACGGGCGGTACCGGCCCCGCCGGCCGCGGAGGGTGGGGCGAGGTGAGCGCGGCGGGGGCGTACCACCGGACCGCCCGGCGGCCCCGGCTCTGGGCGTTACGGCCCGACCGGACGGGCAGCGGGACCATCACCGAGGCCGAGTGCACCACCTGCCTGGACGGCTCCGGCGCGGCGGACGACGGGCGGGGGCCCGCCGTCTGGTGCCTCTCCCACGCCCAGGCCACCGGTCACACCGGCTTCCGCCGCATCCGTACGGACTTCTTCCGCGCGTCCTGGGACGGCCAGGCCCCCGGCGCGGGCACGGGCATGGGCGTCGGCGTCGGCTGACGCCGTCCGTCACCCGGCCGTCCCCGCGCACCCGCCGCCCGTCACCCGGCCGTCCCCCCCCCGCACCGGGCCGCCCCTGTCTCATCCGGCGTGCAGCATCAGTCCGATGCCTGCCGCCATCAGGCCCGCCGCCGCGACCCTCGGGCCGCCGAAGCGTTCCTTGAAGAACAGGGCTCCGATGGCCGCGCCCACGATGATCGAGGACTCGCGCAGCGCCGCGACCGGGGCCAGCGGCGCCTTCGTCTGGGCCCAGAGCACCAGGCTGTACGCGGCCACCGACAGGACCGCGCCCAGCAGACCCCGCCCCGCGTACGGGCGGAGCTGGGGGAGCAGGGCCGCCCGGCGGGTCCAGAGGGCGTACGCCGGGATCGCCGTGCCCTCCAGGACCATCAGCCACGCGATGTAGCCCAGCGGCGTGCCGGAGGCGCGGACGCCGACACCGTCCACCACCGTGTACAGGGCGATCGACAGGCCCGTCGCGCCCGCCGCGAGCAGCGCCGGCCAGTGGGGGCGCGCCCCCTTGCCCCGGATGCCCCACAGGGCGAGGCCCGTCAGGCCCGCGCACGCCACCGCGACGCCCAGCAGCTGCCAGCCGTCCGGTATCTCGTCCACGAAGACCGCCGCGAGCGCCGTCACGGCCAGCGGGGCCGTACCGCGCGCGATCGGGTACATCTGGCCGAAGTCGCCCAGGGAGAACGAGCGCATGAGCAGCACCATGTAGCCCACGTGCAGCAGCGCGGAGGCCGCCAGGTACGGCCACGCCTCCGCCGCGGGCAACGGTACGAAGCAGGCCGCGACCAGGCCCATGAGGGCGCCGCCGCCGGATATCAGCGTGAACGAGATCAGCTGGTCCTTGATGTGGTGCGCCAGTGCGTTCCAGCTCGCGTGCGTGACGGCGGCGACCAGGACGGCCAGCGTGACGAGCGGCGTCATGCCGCGGGCTCGCGGACGTCCACCAGGGTTCCGCCGGCGTGCGCCACCAGCGACTTCGGGTCGAGGGCGAAGACCGTGTGCGGGTTGCCCGCCGCCGCCCACACCAGCGCGTGGTCGAGCAGGCCCCGGTCGGCGAGGACCCGGGTCCGGGTGCGGTGCCCGAACGGCGGGACGCCCCCGATCGCGTACCCGGTCGTCTCCCGGACGACCTTCGCGTCCACCCGGGTCACCTTCCCGGCGCCCAGCTCCGCCCGTACCCGGTCGACGTCCACCCGCGAGGCGCCGTCCATCAGGACGAGGACCGGGACCCCGTCGGCCGCGAACACCAGGGACTTCACGATCTCCGACACCTCGCAGCCGATGGCCTCGGCGGCCTGCTGCGCGGTACGGGTCTCGTCCGGGAAGCGGCGGACCTCGACGTCGAGCCCCAGTTCCTGGAGTGCGGCGGCGAACCGGGGATGGGCGAGGGCTGTGCTGTCGTCAACGGTCATGGCCCGCACGCTAGCGGTCGTTGTACGGGCCATGCGACCGGGTTCCGAGGGGCGGGTCAGCCGGCCCGCAGCACCTTCGCCACCACCGGGCCCGCCGAGTCGCCGCCGTGGCCGCCGGACTGGACGACCGCCGCTGCCGCGAGGTCGCCGGAGTAGCCGGTGAACCAGCTGTTGGAGTCCTCCTGGTTGTCGACCTCGGCGGAGCCGGTCTTCGCGCCCTTCGGGGAGGCGAGTCCGGACATCGCGCGGACCGCGGTGCCGTCCGGTGCCGTCGCGGCCGCGTTCATCATCGTGCGCAGCCCCCTGGCGACCTCGGCGGAGAGCGGTTCGGCCGTGGCGAACTCGCGGTCGTCGAGGTCCCGCGCCACCAGGTAGGGCTGGAGGAAGCCGCCGTTCTTCACGGTCGCGGAGAGCGAGGCGACGTTCAGGGCGCTCATCGTGATCCTGCCCTGGCCGATGTACGAGGCGGGCGTCTCGCTGCCGGCCGACTCGGGGACGCTGCCGTCCGCCGCGGTCACGCCCACCTGCCAGACCTGACCGATGCCGAAGGAGTCGCGGGCGGTGTCGCCGAGGGCGGTGTCCGCGATGCCCTTGTCGCTGAGGGTGCTGATCGCCTTGATGAAGGCGGTGTTGCAGGACCGGCGGAACGCCTGGGTGAGGGTGCCGTCGGTGATGCTGAACCTGTCGAGGTTCTGGAAGGTCCGCCCCCTCGACAGGACTTCGGAAGGACACTCGACCTTGGTGTCGGGCGTCGCCAGGCCGTTCTGCAGCATCATCGCCGCCGTGACGATCTTCATCGTCGAGCCGGGGGCCTGGGCTCCCTGGAACGCGACGTTGAACTCGGTGGCGGGGCTGTTGGCGACCGCCCGGATCGCACCCGTCGACGGCTCGATCGCGGCCACCGACGCGTTCCCGTAGGCCTTGACGGCCTTCTCCGCCGCCGCCTGGACGTCGGCGTCGATCGTGGTCTTCAGCCTGCCCGGCTTCCCCTTGGACAGGACGAGGAGGGTGGAGTCGGGCACGGACGCGCTGCCCGAGTCGATCCAAGTCTCGATGCCGCTCTCTCCGCCCGCCTTCGCCCCGTACCGCTGGCGCAGGGTGTCCAGGACGGGCCTCAGCGAGGGGTACTTCGCGGCCGTCAGCTCGGCGCCGTTCCGGTCGACCGCCTTCACGGGGGCCGTCTTCGCGACGCCCGTCCGCAGCGTGGCGCCGGTGGTGAGGAGTTTCGGGTGGAGCACGGACGGCGCCCACTTCACCAGTGCCCGGCCGGTGGCCTGCCCCCGGACGACGGTCAGCCGGGAGGTGTACGACCAGGGCTTCGACACGTCCTCGTACGTGATCGTGGCGTTCACCGTGAACGGCACGGTCGTCCCGGCCGGCGTCCCCGGCGTGATCACCGCCTTCGTGATGCGCGCGCCGTCGTGGTAGGCCGCCACCGCCGGCCCGGCCGCGACCGGGTCGTTCGTCAGCTGCCCGGCCTTCTCCGGCTCCCCGGCGGCCCAGGCGGTGAGGAAGTCGCGTGCGGCGGTGGTCACCTCCTCGTCCGTGACGGGCCCCGTTCTCGGCGCTTCGGCGGAGTTGGACCGCGGTGACTTCTCAGCGCCCATGACGCCGTTCCAGAGGTTGTAGCCCCCGTAACCGACACCGCCCGCCACGACGACGAACACGCCCCCCACGATCGCGACCTTGGCTCCACTGCGCATGGCTGCGCTCCCCTCCCCGTGTGAACCCACGAGTCAAGCAGCGCCCCATGCGTGTGTCGAGCACCTTCCGGCCTCTCCGTCACACAGGGAGCCGGGCGTCAGCCCTGGGGAAGCTCGATGTGCGCCTCCGCCGGCGGGAGCGGCGGCGTGTAACGGGACTCGGCCTTCGCGGTCGGGGTCAGATCCCGGTGGATCACCTTGGAGACGGCCTGGATCGTGTTCACGCCGTAGGTCATGGAGCTGTTGCCATCGGTGAGCACGGTGATGGTGTAGTCGTGGCCGCCGCCCTGGAAGGCGCCGATGCTGTGCACACGCCAGCCGCGCGTGGCGCGCTGCAGCCAGCCGTTCTTGACGTGCTTGGACACGGAGGAGGGCGCGCCGGCGGGGGTCCCCCACTTCTGCGAGGTGACGACCTGCCCCATGAGCTTGAGGACGTAGGCCCGGGCGTTGTCGCTCAGGACGGTGTTCCTGGCGGTGATCAGGGAGAGCAGCCGCTGCTCGTCGGTGACGTTGATCCGGGTGAGCCCCCAGTAACCGCCGGACCCCGGCACCGTCCGCGTCATGCCGGCCGCAGCCAGGAAGCCCTTCACCTTGGTGACGCCGAGCTGGTTCCACAGGGAGGTGGTGGCCGCGTTGTCGGACCTGGTGATCATGGCGGTGGCGAGGGTGGTCTCGCGCGAGGTCAGGTGCCGGCCGGTCTTCTTGGCGTCCCAGAGGAGCGTGGCGAGGACGGTCACCTTCACGACGCTGGCCGAGTCGTACGAGGTCGTGCCGCGCAGGGTGCAGGTGGTGTTCGTGGTGCGGTCGCGCAGGCCGACGGCGACGGTTCCGGCGCGGGTGGCGAGGGCGGCGGTGATGTCCCTCTGCAGCTTGGCGGCGAGCCCCGGCCGGCTGGACGTGCAGCTGACCTGCGGCGCGGTCGCGGCTGCCGCGGGCGCCGCGCCCGCGACGACGGGTAGCAGCATTCCGACGGCGGCCGCGGTCGTGAGCACGCGGCCGCGCACGGATATGTGGTGAGTCATGTGGGTCCCCCTGGAAACGAAGCGAACGCGCGTACGGCGCACTCGCCTTGTACGACTCCTGAGCGTGCGGATGGTTGTACGAATCCGCCGAAGGCAAGCGAGAGGGCGCGACCACCGGTCGCGCCCTGTCACTGCGATTCCCCCGCTACACCCAGGTGTCGAGCCACATCCGGTTCCGCCACTGGTCCAGCGGAATCGGCGTGCCGGTGTAGATCGGCCAGAAATAGATGAAATTCCAGACGATGAGAAGAACGATGCAGCCCGCCGCCACCGCGCCGAATGTGCGGCGTCGTTCCGACGAACCCGCGGGGCCGACGATCGCACCCAGCATCATCGCCACCGCCAGACACAGGAACGGAACGAAGACCACCGCGTAGAAAAGGAAGATGGTGCGCTCCTGGTAGAGGAACCAGGGGACCCAGCCGGCCGCGATGCCGCAGGCGATCGCGCCCGCGCGCCAGTCGCGGCGGAAGGCCCAGCGCCACAGCACGTACAGGATCGCGAAGCAGGCGGCCCACCACAGGAGCGGGGTGCCGAGGGCCAGGACCTCGGCCGCGCACTTCTCCTTCGTGGAGGCCGGGCAGCCGCCGGTGCCGGGCGCGGGGGACTCGTAGAAGTAGGAGACCGGGCGGCCGAGGACGATCCACGACCACGGGTTCGACTCGTACGTGTGGGGCGAGGTGAGGCCCACGTGGAAGCTGTAGACCTCGGACTCGTAGTGCCAGAGGCTGCGCAGCCACTGCGGCAGCCAGCCCCAGGTCCCGCCGCCGTCCAGCTTGTCCTGGTCGGCGGCCCAGTTCCGGAAGTAGCCCTTGTCGCTGACGATCCAGCCGGTCCACGTCACCAGGTAGGTGGCGATCGCGACCGGGACGACCGACACGAACGCCGGGACCAGGTCCTTCCTGACCACGGCGAGGTACGGGCGGACCGCGCCCGCCGTACGGCGCCCGCCGACGTCCCACAGCACCGTCATCAGGCCGAAGCCCACCATGACGTACAGGCCGTTCCACTTGGTGGCCGCCGCGAGGCCCAGCATCACACCGGCCGCGATCCGCCACGGCCGCCACCCCAGGCGCAGGGTCTCCGCGATCTCCGCGTCCGGCCGCAGCACGCCCTCCTCGTCCTCCGGGAGCGCGCCCGCGAGCCGCTTCCGGGTCCGGTCGCGGTCCAGGACCAGGCAGCCGAAGGCCGCCAGGACGAAGAACATCAGCACCTGGTCGAGGAGCGCCGTACGGCTCATCACGAAGTGCAGTCCGTCGACGGCGAGCAGCAGACCCGCCAGACAGCCCAGGAACGTGGAGCGGAAGAGCCGCCGGCCGATCCGGCACAGCATCAGGACCGACAGCGTGCCGAGCAGCGCCACCATGAAGCGCCAGCCGAACGGCTCGAAGCCGATCAGCTTCTCGCCGGCGCCGATGACCCACTTGCCCATCGGGGGATGGACGACATAGCCGGGATCGGTCGGCACCAGGACCGCGCCGGGGTCGCTGAGGACCGTCTTGTCGATGTCCTTCGGCCACGCCCCCTCGTACCCCTGGTTGATCAGGGCCCAGGAGTCCTTGGCGTAGTACGTCTCGTCGAATATCACCGCGTTCGGCTTGCCCAGGTTCCAGAACCTGAGCAGCCCCGCGACCGCCGTGACCAGGAGCGGACCGCCCCACGCCATCAGCCGCCACAGCCGCTCGGACCGGTCGGGGCCGATGCCGAGCAGCGACATCACGCGCTTGGACGGGCGGACGTACGAGGGGACGAGCCGCTCCCGCAGCCCGATGGGGGCGGCGCTTCCGGCGGGCGGCACATAGCCGAAACGCCGAAGCCGCTGGTGCCACGAAGAGGGCTCTGCCACGGGCTCTGCCATGGGGTGCTGGCCTTCCAGGGCCTCGGGTGCGGTACTGGTCACCGCGCCATCGTAGGGAACGCGCCTGTGCGCGTCGCCTCTCCGGGCTGGGAGGATGGGCCGTGTGACAGGAACGCTGGTACTCGCAGGGACCCCCATCGGTGACATCGCGGACGCTCCGCCCCGACTCGCCACCGAACTGGAGAACGCGGACATCGTGGCCGCCGAGGACACCCGGAGGCTGCGCGGACTGACCCGTGCCCTGGGCATCCACACGACGGGCCGGGTCGTCTCCTACTTCGAGGGGAACGAGTCCGCCCGTACGCCGGAGCTGGTCGAGGCCCTCGTCGGCGGCGCGCGTGTCCTGCTCGTCACCGACGCGGGCATGCCGTCCGTGTCGGACCCCGGCTACCGGCTCGTCGCCGCCGCCGTCGAGCAGGACATCAAGGTGACGGCCGTCCCCGGCCCGTCCGCCGTCCTCACCGCGCTCGCCCTCTCGGGCCTGCCCGTGGACCGCTTCTGCTTCGAGGGCTTCCTGCCCAGGAAGGCGGGCGAGCGCCTCGGCCGGCTCCGCGAGGTCGCCGACGAGCGCCGCACCCTCGTCTACTTCGAGGCCCCGCACCGGCTCGACGACACCCTCGCCGCGATGGCCGAGGTCTTCGGCGCCGAGCGCCGTGCCGCCGTCTGCCGCGAGCTGACCAAGACGTACGAGGAGGTCAAGCGCGGCCCGCTGGCCGAGCTCGCGGCCTGGGCGGCCGAGGGCGTACGGGGCGAGATCACCGTCGTCGTCGAGGGCGCCCCCGAGACGGGACCGGCCGAACTCGACGCCGAGGAGCTGGTGCGCAGGGTGCGGGTGCGCGAGGAGGCGGGCGAGCGACGCAAGGAGGCGATCGCCGCGGTCGCCGCCGACGCGGGGCTTCCCAAGCGCGAGGTGTTCGATGCCGTCGTGGCGGCAAAGAATGCGGCTGGACCGGGCCCCGGAAACGGTAAAGGACTAACCTGAAAGGCAAAGCCGAACCCGGCGCGGGGACCCATGACAGGGCTCTTGGCAAGGGAACTGCCAAATGCCCTCCATGGTTCGACCCGTGCTGATGCGCTCCGGCCCGAAAAGGCGTCCACTGGATCAGTGGAGAGGAGCTGGAATGTCCGAGATCACCGGCACCGGCATATCCGTCGCCCATGAGGCGTACGCCTTTGCCTGCATGCGCTGTGGATACGGCTGGGAGCAGGCGTACGAGATCGAGCACCACATCGACGCCGCAGGCCACAATTTCGTCGTCTACAAGGCTGACGGGGAGCGGGTCCCGTCCCCGCTGTCCAGCCCCACCTGCATGAACTGCGGCGGTCATGTCGTCCGGATCATGCGTGCGGGGCAGGTGTCGTCGGTGCTGGACCTGATCGCCGCGACGGAGAAGCACCGGCGGGGATCGAAGGAGACCAAGCCCGTCTCACCGGCCGGACCCATCGGCCAGGAGCTGACCGAGGACGACTCCGAGCAGCCCCCGGTGCCGCACCACTGGCACCTGTCCGACCTGCTGCACCCCTTCCGGCGTCACCCGTAGCCCCGGAGCGTCCCGCCCCGGGCCGGGGGCGGCCCCCCCGGGCCCGGCGCATCCGCGCGCGCCGGCACTCGTGACCCTCGTACGATCGGGGTCATGAGTGCCAAGGACGCCCCGCCGCCGCTGCCCGAACCCCTCCTCGTGGAGGTCGCGGACTCGCACACCCACCTGGACCTCCAGTCCGGGACCGTCGAGGAGGCGCTGGTCAAGGCCGCCGCCGTCGGAGTGACCACGGTCGTGCAGGTCGGCTGCGACGTGAAGGGCTCCCAGTGGGCCGCGGAGACCGCCGCCGCCCACGAGCACGTGCACGCGGCCGTCGCCCTGCACCCCAACGAAGCGCCCCGGATCGTCCTCGGGGACCCTGAGGGAGGCCGGTCCCGGCAGGGCGCCCGCGCGGGGGGCGGCGAATCCGCCCTCGACGACGCGCTCTCCGAGATCGACCGCCTCGCCGCCCTCCCGTACGTCCGCGGCGTCGGCGAGACCGGCCTCGACTTCTTCCGGACGGGCCCCGAGGGCATCGCCGCGCAGGAGCGTTCCTTCCGCGCCCACATCGAGATCGCCAAGCGGCACGGCAAGGCGCTCGTCATCCACGACCGCGAGGCCCACGCCGACGTGCTGCGCGTCCTGGACGAGGAGGGCGCCCCCGAGCGGACCGTCTTCCACTGCTACTCCGGCGACGCCGCCATGGCCGAGATCTGCGCCGCCAAGGGCTACTACATGTCCTTCGCCGGCAACGTCACCTTCAAGAACGCCCAGCACCTGCGTGACGCGCTCGCCGTCGCCCCGCTGGAACTCGTCCTCGTCGAGACCGACGCCCCCTTCCTCACCCCGGCGCCCTACCGCGGCCGCCCGAACGCCCCCTACCTGATCCCGGTCACGCTCCGGGCCATGGCGGAGGTCCGCGGCATCGACGAGAACGACATGGCCGAGGCGATCGCCGTGAACACGGCCCGCGCCTTCGATTACTGATCCATAACGCTTACGTGTCGTAGTCGAATCACCACACTGCGCGAGGGGCGCCCGGGTAGGGTCCCGGCCTCGTGAGCACTTCCCAGGGCAGTCACCGCGCCGGACGACGGGCCGCGCCCGTGCCCGTGCACGACCAGCCGACCCAGGCCGCGCCGCTCGTCGTCCCCGCCCCGGGAGCCGCCCCGGGAGCCGCCCCGGGAGCCGCCCCGGGAGCCGCCCCGGGCCTCGTCCCCGGGCAGGGCTCCCGCGCCGGGTCCCGGCGGGCCGCCCGCCGCCGCAAGGCCTCGGGGCCCGCCGGGGAGGGGCTGCGGCGGCTCGTCCCGCAGGCGCTCGTCGTCGCCTTCCTGGCCGGCGGCACCAGCGCCTTCGTCGCCGACGACAAGGCCGTCCGGCTCTCCGTCGACGGCGTCCCGCGCACCCTCCACACCTTCGCCGACGACGTCGAGGAACTACTCGCCGACGAGGGCGTCGCCGTCGGCGCCCACGACATCGTCGCGCCCACCCCCGCCGAGGCCCTGGCCAGCGGCGACGAGATCGTCGTCCGGTACGGCCGCCCCGTCGCCCTCACCCTCGACGGGCAGCGCCGCCAGGTCTGGACGACCGCCCGGACCGTCGAGGGCGCGCTGCGCCAGCTCGGGGTCCGCGCGGAGGGCGCGTACCTCTCGGTCTCCCGCGGTGCCCCCATCTCCCGCAGCGGGCTCGCCCTCGACGTGCGGACCGAGCGGACGGTCACCTTCCTCGCCGACGGGCGGGAGCGGACCATCCGGACGAACGCCGCCACCGTCCGCGAGGCCCTCACCGAGGCCGGGATCACCCTCTCCGCGCAGGACGCCACCTCCGTCGTCCCCGACTCCTTCCCGCGCGACGGCCAGACGGTCACCGTGCTGCGGATCACCGGCTCGAAGGTGACGCGCGAGGAGCCCGTCCCGTACGCCGTGGAACGGACCCGCGACCCCGAGCTCTTCGTCGGCACCGAGGTCGTCGACCGGCAGGGCGCGGCCGGCGTCCGCCGCGTCACGTACAGCCTGCGGACGGTCAACGGCGTCCAGCAGAGGCCCCGCCGGATCGGCGAGGAGATCGTCCGCGAACCCGTCAGCCGGCGGGTCCGGGTCGGCACCAGGCCCATGCCGACCTCCGTCGCGGGCGCCGACGGCCTCGACTGGGGCGCGCTCGCCGCCTGCGAGTCCGGCGGCCGCCCGAACGCCGTCGACCCGTCGGGGACGTACGGCGGGCTCTACCAGTTCGACCCCGGCACCTGGCGGTCCCTCGGCGGCAGCGGCGTCGCCCAGAACGCGCCCGCCGCCGAGCAGACCTTCCGCGCGAAGAAGCTGTACGTGCAGCGGGGGGCGAGCCCGTGGCCCCACTGCGGACGGCGGCTGCACGGGTGAGGCGGGGCGAGGCGGGGGGAGTCGGGGTGAGTCGTCGGGATGCCCCACGGGTGCCCCGTAGGCTGTACCGGTGAGCACCACCACCGGCCCCGAAAGCCCCGACGCCCTCCTCGGCCCCGCCGACATCCGTGAACTGGCGGCCGCCCTCGGCGTACGCCCCACGAAGCAGAAGGGCCAGAACTTCGTCATCGACGCCAACACCGTCCGGCGGATCGTCCGCACGGCCGGGGTGCGGCCCGACGACGTCGCCGTGGAGGTGGGGCCCGGACTCGGCTCCCTCACCCTCGCCCTCCTGGAGGCCGCGGACCGGGTGACGGCCGTCGAGATCGACGATGTGCTCGCCGCCGCGCTGCCCGCCACGATCGCCGCCCGCATGCCCGCCCGCGCCGACCGCTTCGCGCTCGTGCACTCCGACGCGATGCAGGTCCAGGAGCTGCCGGGCCCGGCGCCCACCGCGCTCGTCGCGAACCTGCCGTACAACGTCGCCGTGCCCGTCCTGCTGCACATGCTGGAGCGGTTCCCGAGCATCGAGCGGACCCTCGTCATGGTCCAGGCCGAGGTCGCCGACCGGCTCGCCGCCAAGCCGGGCAACAAGGTGTACGGCGTGCCCTCCGTCAAGGCCAACTGGTACGCGGAGGTCAAGCGCGCCGGGTCCATCGGCCGCAACGTCTTCTGGCCCGCGCCGAACGTCGACTCCGGTCTCGTCTCCCTCGTCCGCCGCACCGAGCCGCTGGCGACCACCGCCACCCGGCAGGAGGTCTTCGCGGTCGTCGACGCGGCCTTCGCCCAGCGGCGCAAGACCCTGCGCGCGGCCCTCGCCACGTGGGCGGGCTCGCCCGCGGCGGCGGAGGAGGCCCTGGTGAAGGCCGGGATCTCGCCGCAGGCCCGCGGCGAGGGACTGACGGTGGAGGAGTTCGCCCGGATCGCGGAGGCGAAGGCGTGACCGCCCCGGGAAGCGTCACCGTCCGCGTCCCCGCCAAGGTCAACGTCCAGCTCGCGGTGGGCGCCGCCCGCCCCGACGGCTTCCACGACCTGGCCAACGTCTTCCTCGCGGTCTCCCTCCACGACGAGGTGACGGCGACCCCCACCGACGAGCTGACGATCACCTGCGAGGGCCCGGACGCCGACAAGGTGCCGCTGGACCGCGGCAACCTGGCCGCGCGCGCCGCCGAACTGCTTGCCGCCCGGCACGGCATCTCCCCGGACGTGCACCTGCACATCGCCAAGGACATCCCGGTCGCCGGCGGCATGGCCGGCGGCAGCGCGGACGGCGCGGGCGCCCTGCTCGCCTGCGACGCCCTGTGGGGGCTGCGCTCCTCGCGCGAGGAACTCCTGGAGATCTGCGCCGAGCTCGGCAGCGACGTGCCGTTCAGCCTGGTCGGCGGGGCGGCGCTCGGGACCGGCCGCGGCGAGAGGCTGACGGAGCTTCGGGTCGGCGGCGGCTTCCACTGGGTGTTCGCCGTCGCCGACGGCGGTCTGTCGACCCCGGTGGTGTTCGGCGAGTTCGACCGGCTCACCGAGGGCGTCGAGGTCCCCGAGCCGGCCGCCTCCCCGGCCCTCCTGGACGCCCTGCGCGCCGGAGACACGACGGCGCTCGCGGCCGCCCTCGCCAACGACCTCCAGGCGGCGGCGCTCTCCCTGCGTCCTTCGCTCGCCGAGACGCTGACGGCGGGCACGGCGGCGGGCGCGCTGGCGGCCCTGGTCTCGGGCTCGGGCCCGACGACCGCGTTCCTGGTGAAGGACGCGGAGTCCGCGGAGACCGTCGCCGCCGCCCTGATCGCCTCGGGCACCTGCCGCACGGCGCGGGTGGCGACCTCGCCGGCGCCGGGCGCCACGGTCCTCTAGAGCTTGTTCTTGGAGATCCGGGCCAGGAGCAGGTTCGGGTCCGGGTCCAGCGTGTTGAAGAAGGCCGCGCTGTTCACGTAGACGGTCTTGGCCCGCACCGCCACGGAGGTCGGGTTGTCGAGGCCGTCCGAGCGGGTGAGCACGGTCTTGTGGGTGCCGTCGGGGCGGACGAGCTCCAGCTCGTCGACCTCGTTCAGCGCGGCGAGGACCGTGTCGCCGTGTCCGGTGAAGGCGAAGTCGTCGATGGACGTGAGCCCGGCCGCCCGGATCTCGACCGGGCCGGCCGCGTGGGCGGGACCGGGTCCGATCGGGATGCGCAGCAGGCTCGCGCGGCCGGTGTTCGACACCCAGACGGCACCGTGGTGGACCTTGAGGCCGTTGGCGCCGAAGGGGATCTGCGCGGTGGGTTCGAGCGCGGCTCCGGTGGCCCAGGCCGTGGGCGTGCCGCCGGTCACCGGGAGGCTCCACACCCTGCCGAGCTGCGAGTCGGCCGTGTAGAGGGTGCCGCACTCCTCGTCGAGGGCGAGCCCGTTGGGGAAGGCGTTCGCCGGGAAGAACCCGATCTGCTCCGGCGCGCCGCCGGGCGCGATGCGCCAGACGCCGGTCTTCTCCGTGCCGGTGACGTAGGTGACGTACAGGGTGCCGTCGTGGGCGCGGGCGATGCCCAGGACGACCGCCTGGCCGACGGGCGTCTGCGCGTCCGGCACCTCGGGCAGGGTGGCGAGGATCGTCGTCCCGCCCTCCCTGGTGACGCGGGCGACCTGACGGGCGAACGCGAAGGTGATGTCGGCGGAGCCGTCGGGTTCGAGGGCGATGTTCTCCGCGGTCTGTCCGGCGGCGAAGTCGAAGTGGGCGACGACGCGGGGGTCGGTCACGGTCGGATCGCCGGCCGACGCGGGGCCCGCGGCGAGCACGGCGAGGGCGGCGGTGGCGGTGGCGACGGCGGTGAGGCGTGGGTGTCTCGTCACGGGGGGTCTCCTTCGAGGCGGCTGGGGGCGGTGGCCCGAGAAGAACATGGCGGCCCGTCAGCGGTGGGGCCCGGCAGCCGTGGCCGAGGGGTCGCCCGCGTGGCCGACGGCATGGGACCGGTTGGCACTGCGCCCGCGTGCCCGCTGCTCGGCCGCAGGCACGGGAGCCCGTACGCACCGGCCGGCCGTGCCGTGCGGTCTGCCGGGGTTCCACCGCCGCTGGTCGTGTGCCGGGCGGTGACGTGCCCACCGAGGCCGCGGAGGATCTGTCGCCTTCCCCCGGTGTCCCGGGCTCCCGGTCTGCGCGACGACGAGTACGTCGCAGCCGAGGGCATCCGCCAGGAGCCTCCTCGGCCCAGGGCGCTCGCCGACGGCACGCGAACCGGAGACGCTCCGGATCCGCGGCGAGCGCGGGCACGGGCCGTGTGCCGCGAGGGCCGTCGCGGTGTCACCTCGCGGTGTCACCTCGCGGTGTCACCTCGCGGTCACGCAGTGCGGCCACGGACGCGTCACGCCGCGCGCTCGCCCCGGGCGCCACGTCCGGCTCACGGCCGCTCCGCTACCCGCCGGCCCGGCGCGGCCGCTCGCCTCGTGCCCGGATCTCCACGTCCGCATCCCTCTGCCCGTCGGCGCGGAGGGCGCGGCAACGTACTCTGGGAGATCGATCGATCCCCCGTACAGGAGTCAAAGTGGCCGTCAATCTGGTCAATGTCGAGGCTGTCAGCAAGGTGTACGGCACCCGTGCACTGCTCGACGGCGTCTCGCTCGGCGTCTCCGAGGGGGACCGGATCGGCGTCGTGGGCCGCAACGGCGACGGCAAGACCACCCTCATCCGGATGCTCGCCAAGCTGGAGGAGGCCGACACCGGCCGCGTCACCCACAGCGGCGGGCTGCGCCTCGGCGTGCTCACCCAGCACGACTCGCTCGACCCCGAGGCCACCGTCCGGCACGAGGTCATCGGCGTGATGGCCGACCACGAGTGGGCCGGCAGCGCCAAGATCCGCGACGTGCTCACCGGGCTCTTCGGCGGGCTCGACCTGCCCGGCTTCGAGAACGGCCTCGACACCGTCATCGGCCCGCTCTCCGGCGGTGAGCGCCGCCGCATCGCGCTCGCCAAGCTGCTCATCGAGGACCAGGACCTGATCGTCCTCGACGAGCCCACCAACCACCTCGACGTCGAGGGCATCTCCTGGCTGGCCAAGCACCTCCAGGAGCGCCGCTCCGCGCTCGTCTGCGTCACCCACGACCGCTGGTTCCTCGACCAGGTCTGCACCCGCATGTGGGACGTGCAGCGCGGCGCCGTCCACGAGTACGAGGGCGGCTACTCCGACTACGTCTTCTCCCGTGCCGAGCGCGAGCGCATCGCCGCCACGGAGGAGTCCAAGCGGCAGAACCTGATGCGCAAGGAGCTGGCCTGGCTGCGGCGCGGCGCCCCCGCCCGCACCTCCAAGCCCCGCTACCGCATCGAGGCCGCCAACGAGCTGATCGCCGACGTGCCGCCGCCGCGCGACACCTCCGAGCTGATGAAGTTCGCCAACGCCCGGCTCGGCAAGACCGTGTTCGACCTGGAGGACGTGACCGTCACCGCCGGTCCCAAGACCCTCCTCCAGCACCTCACCTGGCAGCTCGGCCCCGGCGACCGCATCGGCCTCGTCGGCGTCAACGGCGCGGGCAAGACCTCACTCCTGCGCGCCCTCGCCGACGCCGCCGTCAGCCAGGGCGAGATCCAGCCCGCGGCCGGCAGCGTCACCGTCGGCAAGACCGTCCGGCTCGCCTACCTCTCCCAGGACGTCACCGAACTTCCCGGCACCCTGCGGGTCCTGGAGGCCGTCCAGCAGATCCGCGACCGGGTCGACCTCGGCAAGGGCCGCGAGATGACCGCCGGGCAGCTCTGCGAGCAGTTCGGCTTCTCCAAGGAGAAGCAGTGGACGCCCGTCGGCGACCTCTCCGGCGGTGAGCGCCGCCGCCTCCAGCTGCTCCGCCTGCTGATGGACGAGCCGAACGTCCTCTTCCTCGACGAGCCCACCAACGACCTCGACATCGAGACCCTCACCCAGCTGGAGGACCTCCTCGACGGCTGGCCGGGCTCCATGGTCGTCATCTCCCACGACCGGTTCTTCATCGAGCGCACCACCGACCGGACGCTCGCGCTGCTCGGCGACCAGACCCTGCGGATGCTGCCCCGCGGCATCGACGAGTACCTGGAGCGGCGCCGGAAGATGATCGAGGCGGCCGTCCCGGCGCCCGCCGCCGCGCCCGCGCAGGCGAAGGCGGGCGTCTCCGCCGCCGACAGCCGCGCCGCCAAGAAGGAGCTGCAGAAGGTCGAGCGACAGCTCGACAAGCTCTCCGACAAGGAGGGCAGGCTGCACGCGCGGATCGCCGAGAACGCCACCGATTTCGAGCTCGTGGCGAAGCTCGACGCGGAGCTCCGGGAACTCGCGGGTGAACGCGAGGAATTGGAGATGCGCTGGCTCGAACTGGCCGAGGACGCATAACGAGGGCATCACAGGCCGGTCCTCCCTTGGGTACAAGGGGCGGACCGGTCGCTTTTGCGCCGACGCGTGAGTGGTAGAAAGAAAACCCGCTCACGTCAAGGGGGAACTGCTGATGACCCAGCCGCCCAGCAACCAGCCGCCGGGGGGCTTCGGAGCTCCCCAGGATCCGAACCAGGGCCCGCACCAGGGCACGCCGCCCGTGCCGCCCGTCCCGCCGCAGGCACCGCAGACTCCGCCGCCGCCCGCCGGCCCGCCCGGGGTGCCCCCGAGCGTGCCCGGACCCTACGGGCAGCAGCCGCAGCCCGGTTACGGATACCCGCAGCAGGGCCAGCCCGGTCAGCCGGGTCCGTACGGCCAGCCGGGGCAGCCCGGCCCGTACGGCCAGCAGCCCCCGCAGCAGCCGTACGGCTACCCGCAGCAGCCGGGACCGTACGGCCAGCAGCAGCAGAACCCGTACGGCGGGTACCCCACCCAGCCGATGTACCAGGGCGCCCCCACCCCGCCGCCCTCCGGCGGCGGCCTCAAGGGCCGCACCGGCCTCGTCGCCGCCATCGCCGCGGGCGCCGTCCTGGTGGCCGCCGTCACCACCTGGGCCGTCGTCGGCGGAGACGACGGCAAGGACCCGATCGCCGGTCCGACCGCCACCGCCGGCTCCTCCTCCAACGCCCCCGCGCCCACCGAGTCGGTGGACAAGGGCGACGGCTCGGGCGACGGCTCCAAGGGCGGCGACGACGACCTCAACGCCGGCCGCCAGGCCGGCGAGGCCAAGGTCGACTGGCTGCTCCAGAACGACGTCGACCTGCCCCGCAACGGCGCCGACGTCCTCGGTCCGTGGATCGTCGGCGACACCGTCGTCAAGGCCATGTACAAGGGCATCGTCGGCTACAACCTGAGCGACGGCGCCCCGAAGTGGCACGTCGACGTGCCGTTCGAGCTGTGCGCCGCGCCCGCGGAGCCCTCGGCGAACGGCGTCATGGTCTTCGCCTACGCCGAGAGCGCCAAGGACGGCGCCAAGTGCACCTCGCTCCAGCAGATCGACCTGAAGACCGGCAAGGCCGGCTGGAAGAAGGCCGTACCGAAGCCCAAGGGCCTCTTCGCCTTCTCGGACAACACCCTGTCCATCAGCGGCAACACGGTGACCGTCTCCGGCTCCAGCAGCTCCTACGGCTTCTCGCTGGCCGACGGCAGGCAGCTCTTCACCGGCGCGACGACCGGCTGCAAGCCCTTCGCGTACGCCGGCGGCAGCAAGCTGATCGCCGCCGTGGACTGCCCGTCGGGCAGCACCACCAAGAAGATCCAGGGCGTCAGCCAGGTCGACCCGAACACGGGCAAGCCCAAGTGGACCTTCAAGCTGGAGACCGACTGGGAGGTGGACCGGGTCTACTCGGTCGACCCGCTGGTCGTCTCCGCCACCCAGCGCGAGCAGAAGAAGTGGACCATCTTCGCGCTCAACCCCAACGGTTCGCTCCGCTCGCAGATCCAGGGCGGCAAGGACAAGTTCGCCCCCTCCTGCGGCGGCGGGTTCGTCATCTTCGGCAAGAACCTCCAGGGCTGCACGGGTGTCGCCGCCGACGCGAACACCTTCTACATGGCCACCGAGACCTCGTACGGCACACCCAACGAGGTCGTCGCCTTCGACCTGAAGAACGGCAAGGCCAAGTGGCGCTCCAAGGCGCCCGGTGAGCAGTCCATGATCCCGCTCCGCATGGAGGGCGGCCAGGTCCTGGTCTACGTGGACCCGTCGTACGACAAGGGCGGCGCCGTCGCGACGATCGCCCCCACCGGCGGTGCGCCGAAGGTCGTGCTCCAGCACCCGGCGTCGACGGCCCAGGTCGAGAACAACTTCTACAGCCCGGGCTACGCGTACGGCGCCGGCACCTTCGTCGTGGCGAGCGGGCGCGTCTCCGCGTCGAACGACAAGGAAGAAAAGCTGGTCAAGACGATGATGGCCTTCAGCAAGTGAGGTACACGGACCGATGACGCAGCCACCCCCACCGCCACCGAACCGGCCCCCGGACCCGCAGGGCGGCTTCGGCGCGCCGACGCCGCCCCCGCCGCAGCAGCCGGAGCCCGGTTACGGCTACCCGCAGCAGGCGCCGCCGCCGCAGCCGGACCCGGGGTACGGGTACCCGCAGCAGGCGCCGGACCCCGGCTACGGCTATCCGCCGGGGGCGCATCCCGGGCCGCAGGGCCCGGGGGGACAGCCGCCGGCGACGCCGCAGCAGCCGTACGGCTACCCGGCGCAGCCGCCCACGCAGCCGCAGCAGCCCTACGGCGCCGGCTACCAGCAGCCGGCCCAGCCCCCGTACGGCTATCCGCAGCAGCAGCCCTACGGCGGGTACCAGCAGCCCGCCACGGCCGCGGCACCGGCCGTGGGGCAGGGCGGCGGCAGGAAGCTGTCGGCGCAGCTCCAGATCGTCATCGCGGCGGTCGTCGCGGTCGTCCTGATCATCGGCGCCGGCATCTGGTACGCCGGGTCCGGTGACGGCGGCGGCAAGGCCGACGAGTCCAAGGGCACCGGTGGCGCCTCGCAGGGCGCCGACGGCGGGACCGGTGGCAGCCAGGGCATCGGTGGCGACGGCAAGGAGAAGGCGGGCGGGAACACCCACGCGAAGCCGGCGTTCCAGCTCGACGTGCCGAAGGTCCCCGACACCACGCCCGTCGCCGGCTCGTGGGTGACCGACAAGGTCTTCGTGAAGACCGGCGTCAACTCGGTGGTCGGCTACGACCTCGACAAGGGCACGGTCGCCTGGACCCTGCCGCTGACCGGCCAGGTCTGCGGCGCCTCCCGGCACATGACCGCCGACCACAAGGTGCCGATCCTCTTCGAGGCGTCCAAGCGCGTGGCGCCCCGGTTCTACAAGGAGTGCACCGAGGTCGGCGTGGTCGACCTCGACACCGGGAAGCTGGTCTGGTCGACCTCCGTCACCGGCGGGGCGGCGGGCGACGGCAAGGTGCGGTTCGGCGAGGTGACGCTCAGCGGCAAGACGGTCGCGGCCGGCGGCCTCGACGGCGGCGCCGCCTTCGACGTCGCCAACGGCAACCCGCGCTGGAAGCCGCAGGCCAACGACCAGGGCTGCTACGACATGGGGTACGGCGGCGGCGAGGGTCTCGTCGCGGTCCGCAAGTGCGGCTCGTACGACGCCCAGTACGTGATGATCCAGAACCTCGACCCGGTGTCGGGCGCCCCGCTCTCGCAGTTCAAGATGCCGACCGGCGTCAAGTACGCGTCCGTGGTCTCCACCAGGCCGCTGGTCGTCGCGGCCGACGTCGGCGACAGCGCCGGCGACGGCAGCGGCATCTCGGACTTCTTCTCCCTCGACGAGAAGACCGGGAAGCTGAAGGCGAAGATCACGGCGGACGCCGACCAGTACGCGGCCCGCTGCCGCTCGACCAAGGTCGAGGCCTGCACGCAGGCGCTCGTCGGCAACGGCCGGCTGTACGTGCCGACCGAGGAGCACGAGGGCGCCTCCGGCGAGTTCGGCGACGAGACCAACGAGGTGATCGGCTTCGACCTGGCCACCGGGAGGACGGTGCCGGAGAAGGCGGACGCCGGCGACAAGTACACGCTGATCCCGCTCCGCATGGACGGGGGCGACCTGATCGCGTACAAGGAGCCCCCGTACGACAAGGGCGGGCAGATCGTGTCCATCCACGGGGGCACGATGAAGGAGACCCTGCTCCTGGAGAACCCGTCGGACAAGGTGAACCGGGAGAAGGAGAACAGCTTCTCCATCAACGGCGCCGAGTTCCTCTACGAGGACGGCCGGCTGTTCATCTCGTCGGTGAACGTGAGCAAGACCCGCGAGTCCGCCTCGGCGTACGACAAGCGGTACCTCGCGGTGGCGTACAGCACCAAGGGCTGAGGCGCGCCGCGAAGGACACGAGGAGGGCCTCCCCGGGATTCCGGGGAGGCCCTCCTCGCGCGTGTGCGGGCACGCGGCGGGTCGGCGGCCCGGGACGACGGAGTCGTCGATGACGCGAGATCCCCCTTTTCGGGGGACGGAGGTTGACGGGCTGTGAGGCGGGGGAGCGTGTAGCTTGCCGGGCGGGGTGGCCGGTGGACGGCGGCCCGGAGGACGGGGGATGACCGGGATGGGCGTACGGCTCGTGGTGGTGGACGACCACCGCCTGCTCGCGGAGGCGC
This sequence comes from Streptomyces sp. NPDC088707, assembly GCF_044752725.1. NCBI lineage: Bacteria > Bacillati > Actinomycetota > Actinomycetes > Kitasatosporales > Streptomycetaceae > Streptomyces > Streptomyces sp. NPDC088707. The sequence goes on from NZ_JBIVLV010000010.1 coordinate 224,176, forward strand.
TCGCCTCGGCGCTGAAGCTGCGCGGGCACCGGGTGCTCGCGGCGGCGGCGCCGGTGGCGGGAGCGGCGGAGCTCGTGGTGAGCCGGGCGCCGGAGGTCTGTCTCCTGGGCACGGCCGCACCGGCCGAACCCGGGGCCTTCGACGTGGTCGTACGGATCAGGCGCGAGCGGCCGCAGGTGGCCGTGGTGGTGCTCGGCCCGGTGCCCTCGCCGCGCGGGATCGCGGCGGCGTTCGCCGCCGGGGCCTCGGGGTACGTCCGGCACGACGAGCGCATCGAGGGCGTCGAACGCGCGCTGGTGAAGGCGCGGGCGGGAGAGTCGGCGGTGGCGCCGCAGCTGCTCCAGTCGGCCTTCGCGGAGCTGCTGCACCCCTCTGCGCAGCCGGACGACGAGGGCCAGCGGCTGCTGCGGCTGCTGACGCAGCGGGAGGTGGAGGTCCTCGTCCGGGTGGCGGAGGGGGAGGACACCCGGCTGATCGCGGAGGGGATGGGGATCGCGCCGAGCACGGCCCGGACGCATGTGCAGCGGGTCCTGATGAAGCTGGGGGTGGGGTCGCGTCTGGAGGCGGCGGCCCTCGCGGCCCGTACGGGGCTGCTCGACCGCGCGGTGCCGGTGCAGCGGGGTCCGTCCCTCTGACGTTCGGGTGAAGCCCGGTCCCTTCGTTCGTGGGAGGGGCCGGGCTTCGCCGTTGACGGCGATGTTGGAATGTGGTTCCTTGTGCGTGGTTATGTTTGAACCGCCGGAGGGCACCCCGTGAAGAAGACCGTCACCACGCTCGCCGACGGGCGCGAGCTGATCTACTACGACACCCGGGACGACGCCGTCCGCACCGCCGTCGACACCCGGCCGCTCGACCCCGTCGCCTCCACCACCGAGCTCCGGCACGACGCGCTCCTCGGGGACTCCGTCGCCGTCGCCTCGCACCGGCAGGGCCGCACGTACCACCCGCCGGTAGGCGAATGCCCGCTCTGCCCCTCCGGCGACGGACGGCAGAGCGAGATCCCCGCCCCCGACTACGAGGTCGTCGTCTTCGAGAACCGCTTCCCCACCCTCGCCGGGGAGTCGGGCCGCTGCGAGGTCGTCTGCTTCACCGCCGACCACGAGGCCTCCTTCGCCGACCTCACCCCCGAGCGGGCCGCCCTCGTACTCGACGCCTGGACCGACCGCACCACCGAACTCGCCACCCGCCCCGGTGTCGAGCAGGTCTACTGCTTCGAGAACCGCGGCGCCGAGATCGGCGTCACCCTCGCCCACCCCCACGGGCAGATCTACGCCTACCCGACCGCCACCCCCCGCACCGCCCTCATGCAGCGGCACGCGGCCGAGCACAAGGCCCGCACCGGAGGAAACCTCTTCGACGACGTCGTCGCCCGGGAACGCGCCGACGCCCAGAGGATCGTCCTGGAGACCGGGCACTGGATCGCCTTCGTGCCCTACGCCGCCCACTGGCCGTACGAGGTCCACCTCTACCCGACCCGCCGGGTGCCCGACCTGCGCGCGCTCGACGAGGGGGCCCGCACAGAGTTCCCACAGATCTATCTGGAACTCTTGAGGCGCTTCGACCGGATCTTCGGGCCGGAGGAGCCGCCGACGCCGTACATCTCCGCCTGGCACCAGGCGCCGTTCACCGGTGCGGACCGCGAGGAGTTCGCCCTGCACCTGGAACTCTTCACCGTCCGCCGGACGTCCGGCAGGCTCAAGTACCTCGCGGGCACCGAGTCCGGCATGAGCGCGTTCAGCAACGACGTGCCGCCGGAGACGGCGGCCCGGCGACTCCGAGAGGTGGCAGGCAAGTGACCGAGGCAGTGCGGAAGTACCTGGTGACCGGCGGCGCCGGATACGTGGGCAGCGTCGTCGCCGCCCACCTCCTGGAACGGGGCCACCGGGTCACCGTCCTCGACGACCTCTCCACCGGCTTCGCCGAAGCCGTCCCGGCCGGCGCCGAGTTCGTCGAGGGCCGCATCCAGGACGCGGCGCGATGGCTGGACGACTCCTACGACGGCGTCCTGCACTTCGCCGCCTTCTCCCAGGTCGGCGAGTCCGTCGCCAAGCCCGGGAAGTACTGGGAGAACAACGTCGGCGGCACCATGGCCCTGCTCGCCGCGATGCGCTCCGCCGGCGTCCGCAGGCTGGTCTTCTCCTCCACCGCCGCGACCTACGGCGAGCCGGAGACCGTCCCGATCACCGAGACCGCCCCGACCGCCCCCACCAGCCCCTACGGGGCCAGCAAGCTCGCCGTCGACCACATGATCGGCGGGGAGTGCACCGCCCACGGCCTCGCCGCCGTCTCGCTGCGCTACTTCAACGTCGCCGGCGCGTACGGCTCCCTCGGCGAGCGCCACGCACCCGAGTCGCACCTCGTCCCGCTCGTCCTGCAGGTCGCCCTCGGCGACCGCGAGGCGATCTCCGTGTACGGCGACGACTACCCGACCCCCGACGGCACCTGCGTCCGCGACTACATCCACGTCGCCGACCTCGCCGAGGCCCACCTCCTGGCGCTCGACGCGATGACCGCGGGCGAGCACCTGATCTGCAACCTCGGCAACGGCAACGGCTTCTCCGTCCGCGAGGTCGTCGAGACCGTACGGAAGGTCACCGGGCACCCGATCCCGGAGATCACCGCCCCGCGCCGGGCCGGCGACCCCGCCGTCCTCGTCGCCTCCGCCGAGGCCGCCCGCGAGCGGCTCGGCTGGACTCCGTCCCGCCCGGGCCTCGCGGACGTCGTCGCCGACGCCTGGGACTTCGCACGGGCCCGGCACCAGGGAGACCGCGCATGAGCGTCGCCGCCGACTTCGAGGCGCTCTACGGCGCCGCCCCCGACGGTGTCTGGGCCGCCCCCGGCCGGGTCAACCTCATCGGCGAGTACACCGACTTCAACGACGGGTTCGTGCTGCCGCTCGCACTGCCGCACACCACCGTCGCCGCCGTCGCCCGCCGCGACGACGGGGTGCTGCGCCTGCACTCCGCCGACATCGACGCCGGCATCGTCCAGCTCGCGGTCGACTCCCTCGAACCGCTCTCCGGCGGCGGCTGGGCCGCCTACCCGGCCGGCGTCGTCTGGGCGCTGCGGGAGGCCGGGCACCAGGTCACCGGCGCGGACGTCCACCTCACCTCGACCGTGCCGACCGGCGCCGGACTCTCCTCGTCGGCCGCCCTGGAGGTCGTCACCGCGCTCGCCCTGAACGACCTGTTCGGGCTCGGGCTCTCCCGCCCCGAGCTCGCCCGGCTCGCCCAGCGCGCCGAGAACGCCTTCGCCGGCGTCCCCTGCGGGGTGATGGACCAGATGGCCTCTGCCTGCGCGAAGGAGGGCCACGCCCTGTACCTGGACACCCGGGACCTCTCGTACCGGCAGGTCCCCTTCGACCTCGCGCGGGAGGGGCTGCGGCTGCTCGTCGTCGACACCCGGGTGAAGCACGCGCTCGGCGACGGCGCGTACGCCGAGCGGCGCGCCGGCTGCGAAGCCGGTGCGCGGGCGCTCGGAGTCCGGGCCCTGCGCGACGTGAGCGTCGTGCAACTGCCCGAAGCCCTCGCACTGCTGAGCGACGAGACGGTTCTGCGCTACGTGCGGCACGTCGTCTCCGACAACGCCCGCGTGGAGCGGACGATCGCGCTGCTCGACGCCGGGGACACCCGGGCCGTCGGCCCCGTCCTCACCGAGGGGCACGCCTCCCTCCGGGACGACCTGCGGGTCTCCTGCCCGGAGCTCGACCTGGTCGTCGAGGCGGCGAACGCCGCCGGGGCGCTCGGGGCCCGGATGACCGGCGGCGGCTTCGGCGGCTCCGCCGTCGTCCTCGTCGACGCCGACCGGGCGGACGCGGTCGCCGCCGCCGTCGAGAAGGCCTTCGCCGAGGCCGGCCACGCGGCCCCCGGCATCTTCCCGGCCGTCCCCGCGGCGGGTGCGAGACGCCTCTGACCCTCCCTCGGACCCTCCCGTACGGCGCGCCGCTCGCCCCGTACGGGGCCGTGGACACCCTCCGTACGCCCGTACGACTTCGGACAGTTCCGTGAATCGGCCCCCGCCGTGACGCCCCGCCCCTACTCTGAGGGGCAGCGCCGGTGGGGGCCGGTGCTGTTCAGGGGGCGAGACCCGGTCGGGTACGGCGCCGGAAGCGGGGGTAACAGTCAACGCACGGCGGCGGCCGCGCGGATGACGGACCCGCCTGCGACGCCGTACCCGCGTCGGCCTTCCCGTTCCTCGACACTTGGGGGTGTCCGTGGCACGTATCCGTGTCCTCGTGGTGGACGACCACCGCGTCTTCGCCGAATCGCTGGCCGCCGCACTCGCGGCCGAGCCCGATGTCGACGTCGCCGCCGCGGGAAGCGGCCCGGCCGCCCTGCGCTGCCTGGAGCGCGGTGCCGCGGAGGGCCGCAGGTTCGACGTGCTGCTCGTCGACGCCGAGCTGGGCGCCGGTCCCGCGGGGTCCGTGGCCCGCGCGGTGCCGGACGACGCCGAGGGTGCCGTCGACGGGATCTCCCTGGTCGCGGGGGTGCGCAGGGTCCAGCCCGCGGTCCGTACCGTCGTCCTCGCGGAGAAGGACGACCCGCACCGGGCCGCCCTCGCGCTCCAGGCCGGGGCCTCCGGCTGGGTGGCGAAGGACTGCTCGCTCCAGCGGCTCCTCGCGGTGGTCCGCGGGGTGCTGCGGGACGAGACGCATCTGCCGCCCGCGCTGCTCACGGGTGTCCTGCGGGAGCTGACGGCCGCCCGCAAGCACCGGACGGACAGCGAGCGGCTCGTGGAGTCGCTGACCCCGCGCGAGCGGGAGGTGCTGCGCTGCATGGTGGCGGGCCTGGGGCGCAAGGCGGTCGCCGAGCGCCTCTTCCTGTCCCCGCACACCGTGCGTACGCATATGCAGAACGTGCTGGGGAAGCTGGGCGTGCACTCGACCCTGGCGGCGGTCGCCCTGGCCAGGCGAGCGGGGGTGGGGCCGGCCCAGCTGGGCGGGGTGCCGCTGTCCGGACTATCCGGGGACGTTGTCGAACGGGGCGGTCAGCTGGCGTAGCAGGGCGGCGAGTTCGCCGCGCTGGCCCCGGGAGAGCTGGGCCAGGATGGCCCGCTCCTGGGCGAGCAGCCCGGCGAGCGCCTCGTCGGCGCGGTCGCGGCCCTCGGGGGTGAGCCGGACCAGGACGCCGCGCCGGTCGCTGGGGTCGGGGAGCCGCTCGACGAGGCCCTTCTTGGTGAGCCGGTCGATGCGGTTGGTCATGGTGCCGGAGGTGACCAGGGTCTGGGTCAGGAGCTGGCCGGGGGAGAGCTGGTACGGGGCCCCGGCGCGGCGCAGGGAGGTGAGGACGTCGAATTCCCAGGGCTCCAGCTGGTGCTCGGAGAAGGCGAGCCGACGGGCGCGGTCGAGGTGCCGGGCGAGCCGCGAGACGCGGCTGAGCACCTCGAGCGGTTCCACGTCGAGGTCGGGGCGCTCGCGGCGCCATGCTGCGACCAGTCGGTCGACCTCGTCCTCCATGACGATCAGTGTAGAGGGTCTGTTGACATAAAGTCTCTTGGGGTCAAGTTTCTCCATGTCGAGTATCTTGGAATCAAGATATATTTCCCTGGACTGTGGGGAAGGGACCCGGCCGGAACTCCGTTCCGCTTCGGCAACTCGTGCCAGCAAGGGGGCTTCGAACATGCATTCCGTGGAATCCGCCGCACCATCCGCGCCGACATGGGATCCACAGCAGTACCTCCGTCACTCGGGCCACCGCACACGGCCCTTCCTCGACCTGCTCACCCGAATACCGCACCTGCCCGCACAGGACCGGCCCGCCCGAATCGCCGACATCGGGTGCGGCCCCGGAAACGTGACCGTCCTCCTCGCCGACCGCTGGGCCGACGCCCACATCACCGGCTTCGACCTCTCGCCCGTCATGCTGGAGCAGGCCGAGAAGGACTGGTCCGGCACCACCCGCGGCGGCGGCTGGATCGACTTCCGGCCCGCCGACGCCGCGCACTGGACCCCCACCGAGCCCTACGACCTGATCGTCTCCAACGCGGCCCTCCAGTGGGTGCCCAACCACCCCGAGTCCTTCGCGGGCTGGATCGACGGACTCCGGCCCGGCGGCACCCTCGCCTTCCAGGTCCCCGGCAACTTCACCTCGCCCAGCCACGCCCTGCTCGGCGAACTCTGCGAGACCCCCGAGTGGCGCGGCCGCCTGGGCGACCAGGGCCGGCGTTTCGTCCATGTCCTCGACACCTCCGACTACCTCACCCGCCTCACCGACCTCGGCTGCGAGACGGATGTCTGGGAGACGACGTACTGCCAGCTGCTCCAGGGCGAGGACCCCGTCCTCGACTGGGTCAAGGGCACGGCCCTGCGGCCCGTCCTCACCACCCTGGGCGACGACCAGGACGCGATCGACGCCTTCCTCGGCCAGTACCGCGACCTCCTCCGCGAGGCCTACCCGCAGGGCCCGCACGGCACGGTGTTCCCGTTCCGCCGGATCTTCGCCGTCGCCCGCAAGCCCGACTGACGTGCCGGTCCGGCACGCGCGGACGCCCCGCACCGGAACTCCGGTGCGGGGCGTCCGCGCGTGCGTGGGTGATCCCTAGGACATGGCGTTGTAGATCTGGAAGCCGGTGCCCACCTTGCTCCGGTTGCCGAACCTGCCCGGCGTGGTGTTCAGGTAGCTGTAGAGGTCGCCCGCCGAGGTGACGCCCAGCAGGTCGCCCTTGCCGTCGCCGTTCAGATCGCCCGGCGCGACCAGCTTGGTGTACGTGTTCCAGCCGCTGCCGACCTTCACCCGCGTACCGAACGGCGTGGCCGCGTTGCCCGTGCCCGGGTACACGTACAGGTCGCCGCCCGAGGTGCGGGCCACGACGTCCGCGCGCCCGTCGAGGGTGTAGTCGCCCGCGCCGATGATCTTGTTGAAGGAGCCCCAGCCGCCGCCGACCTTGACGCGCGATCCGAGCGCCGTGCTCCGGCCGGTGCCCCGGTACAGGTACAGGTCGCCGGAGCGGTCGCGGGCCAGCAGGTCGGCCCTGCCGTCGCCGGTCAGGTCGCCCGGGCCGGCGAGGGCGTTGTAGACGCCCCAGCCCGAGCCGATGTAGCCGCCGTCGACGTAGAGGCCGTTGTCGAAGAGCTGCGCGATGTCGGACCAGTTGTCCGGGGCCAGGGAGGCCAGGTGCGTGTAGTCGGCCCCCCGCCAGCCGCCCGCGGGGCCGTACTGGCTGCGCTTGCTCAGCAGGCCGTCGGTCCGGCTGCGGTACCAGAACATGGTGCCGGCCGAGTCCCGCGCCAGGACGCCCTCCTTGGTGGCGCTCACCGGGCTGTTGCTCGCCCCGCCGAACTGCGGGACGCCTTCCCAGCCGCCCGCCGTGCTGGCCTGCGTCCGGGGCGCCAGGGTGCCGTCGCCCCTGCCGGTGTAGTACCAGAAGGTGCCCTTGGCGTCGCGGGCGAGGATCTCGCCGCTGCCGTCGTCGTTGTCGTCGCCCACGGGGACGATCGTGTTGTAGGTGTTCCAGCCGGAACCGATGGCGAACCGGGGCGCGAACCGCCTGTTCTTGTCGCCCGTACCGGCGTAGAAGTACAGGGTGCCGAGGGTGTCCCGGGCGTACAGGTCGGCCCAGCCGTCGCCGTTGTTGTCGCCGAAGCCGATGAGCTGGTCGTAGGTGTTCCAGCCGGGGCCGAGGTTCACCCGCGCCGAGAACGGCGCGCTGCGCTTGCCGGTCGCGTAGTACAGGTACAGGTTGCCGGCGGTGTCGCGGGCGAGCAGGTCGGCCAGGTTGTCGTCGTTGACGTCACCGGGCGAGAAGAGCTTGTTGTAGATCTCCCAGCCCTGGCCCTGCCACGCGAGCGCCGCCGAGGTGGGCGTGGCGTCCGCGTACATGGTGAGCGTGCCCTGCGGGGAGAGCATCAGGACCTCGGGGCCGCCGCCGACCGCGTCCTGGTTGCCGATCGGGATGATGTCCTTCGGGGGCTCGGAGTGGACCCCGTTGAAGGCGCCGCCGCCCTCCGCGGCCAGCGAGGTGTAGACGTTGCCGTCCCAGCCGCGGTAGATCAGGTCGCTCACGCCGTCGTCGTCGAAGTCCGACAGCGGGTCGGGGACCCGGGACCCGTTGGCGGCGGCGGCACCGGCGCTCCCGGCGGGGGCGCCCGCACGGCCCGTGCCGGGCACGGGTCGTGTCAGCGGCGGAGCGGTGAAGTCGGTCGCCGGCGTCTCGACGGCGGCGTGCGGAGGCGCGGGCCGATCGGCCGACGCCGGGGTCGCGAGCAGCATGCCCGCGGAGAGGACGAGAGCGGTGCAGGCCGCGAGGCGGGCACGCGTGAAGTGCACAGAACGCAAGAGATCCCCCCCAGGGATCAGAATGTCGTCGGACCGGGTACAGGCGTCCGCGGCACCTCCGTACGGCGGAGAAAGCGCATACGAAGGGCGAACGCCCCCGGGTCCTCGGGAGCATACCGCCCGGGGGTGACGGCGGGTTCCGGGAACGGGGGACGCCCCGCACCGGAGATCCGGTGCGGGGCGTCGGAGCAGGCCTGGAACGGGTCAGGACATGCTGTTGTAGACCTGGAAGCCGCCGCCGAGCTTGACGCGCGGGGCGAACTTGCCCGGCGCCGTGTTCAGGTAGCGGTAGAGGTCGCCGCCCGAGGTCACGCCCAGCAGGTCGGCCTTGCCGTCGGCGTTCAGGTCGCCGGGGGCGATCACCTTGGTGTACGCGTTCCAGCCGCTGCCGACCTTCACGCGCGTCTTGAACGCGGACGTCGCGTTGCCCGTGCCCGGGTACACGTACAGGTCGCCGCCCGGGGTGCGGGCCGCGATGTCCGTACGGCCGTCGCCGGTGAAGTCGCCGGCGCCGACGATCTTGTTGAAGCCGTTCCAGCCGCTGCCGACCCTGACGCGCGACGAGAGCGCCGTGCCCTTGCCGTTGCCCTTGTAGAGGTACAGGTCGCCGACGCGGTCGCGGGCCAGCAGGTCGCCCTTGCCGTCGCCGCTCAGGTCGCCGGGGCCGACGAGGGCGTTGTAGATGTTCCAGCCGCTGCCGATCCGGTTGCCGTCGACGTACAGCTCGCCGACCGGGTCGCCGTCGAGCTGCACGGCGTAGTCCGAGAGGCCGTCCGGGTTCAGCGAGGACAGGTTCGTGAACGTCAGTCCGTTCACCTCGCCGTCGGGGAGGACCTGCTGGCGGGGGAACAGCTTGCCGGTGGTGGAGTTGGTGTACCAGTACAGCGACCCGGCGGCCGTCGTCGCGACGACGCCCTCCTTGCCCGTGTACGGGATGTTGCCGGCGGCGGCGAGCTGCGCGACGCCCGTGAGGTCGCCCGTGCCGCCCAGCTGCACGCGCCCGCCCAGGGTGCCGTTGCCGTTCCCGGAGTAGGCGAAGAGCGTGCCCGCGTTGTCCCGGGCCAGCAGGCCGCCGTTCCCGGCGCGCAGGATCTGGTTGTAGATTCCCCAGCCGCCGCCGATGGACTTCCGGGTGCCGAACGGCTTGTTCTTGTCGCCCGTACCGGCGTAGAACCACAGCGTGCCGGCGGTGTCGCGGGCGTACAGGTCGGCCTTGCCGTCGCCGGTGCCGTCGCCCAGGCCCACGAGCTGGTCGTAGGCGCCCCAGCCGTTGCCGACCAGGGTGCGGGCGCCGAGCGGCGCGGAGGCGCTGCCGGTGCCCAGGTACAGGTACAGCGCACCGTCCTGGGTGCGGGCGATCACGTCGGCGCGGCCGTCGCCGTTCACGTCGCCGGGCGAGGTGACCTTGTTGTAGATCTGCCAGCCGCCGCCCACCACTGAGGAGTACGGGGTGCCGGACGGATCGGCGTCGGTGTACAGGGTGAGCGTGCCGTTCTCGGAGAGGACGAGCACCTCGGGCTCGGCCGTGCTGCCGCCCTGGTTGCCGATCGGGATGACGTCCTTCGCGACGTCCTCGTAGCGGAAGAGGTCGAAGAGGTCACCGTTGCCGGAGGACGTGTTCGAGAAGAGCTCGCCGTCCACGGTGCGGAAGACGATGTCCTCGGCGCCGTCGAGGTCCAGGTCGGACAGCAGCGGAGACGCCGCCGCGACCGCGGCCGCGCCCGCGCGGGCGGTGTCCTTCCCGGCTCGGGCGCCGTCCTTCTTCGGGAGCGTCAGCTTCGGCGGCGTGAAGGAGGGCTTCACCTTCTCGACCGACGGGACCGGCGCAGGGGTGTCGGCGGACGCCGGGCCCGCGAGGAGCATGCCGGCCGAGAGGGCGAGCGCGGTGCAGGTGGCGACACGACGGGAACGAGTGGAGTTCGGGAAAAGCAAGATCCCCCCCAGGGATCAGAGGTTCGACAGAACCACACAGGGGGGCTCGCACAGCGTCGGGCGGCATCAGCGCAGGCACAAGGGCATGCGGGGACGGCCTCGTCCGACGGTCGGACACCCCCCCCGGATGTTGAAACCGAGTCTACCTACCGGGGAGGCTTGCGCCAGAGCTTTACTCTCCGAATCCGGCCGCGTCCTGCGGGGCCGGACCGCGGCCCACGGTCAGTTCTTCCGATGCCCTATCAACCGCGGCTTCGGCTCCAGACCGTCCAGCCCGTGCCACGCCAGGTTCACCAGATGCGCCGCGACCTCCGCCTTCTTCGGCTTGCGGACGTCCAGCCACCACTGACCCGTCAGGGCCACACTGCCCACCAGCGCCTGCGCGTACAGCGGCGCCAGCTTCGGGTCGAAGCCCCGGGCCTTGAACTCCAGGCCCAGGATGTCCTCCACCTGCGTGGCGATGTCACTGATCAGCGACGCGAACGTGCCCGTCGACTGCGCCACCGGGGAGTCCCGTACGAGAATCCGGAAACCGTCCGTGTAGTTCTCGATGTAGTCGAGCAGCGCGAACGCCGCCTGCTCCAGGAGCTCCCGCGGATGCCCCGCCGTCAGCGCGCCCGTCACCCCGTCGAGGAGCTGGCGCATCTCCCGGTCGACCACGACCGCGTACAGCCCCTCCTTGCCCCCGAAGTGCTCGTACACCACCGGCTTGGACACCCCGGCCTTCGCCGCGATCTCCTCCACCGACGTGCCCTCGAAGCCCTTCTCGGCGAACAGCGTCCGGCCGATGTCCAGCAGCTGCTCCCGGCGCTCCGCGCCCGTCATCCGCACCCGGCGGCCCCGCCGGGGCTTCTGCTCGCCGCTGCCGGTGCCACTGGTCCTGCCGTCGATCGCCACGTCTTCCATCATGCCGCGTCTGCGGGCGCGCTCTGGCGGCGGGCTTCGATGCGCTCCTTCGCCGGCCAGCGCACGTCGTACGCCCAGCCCGCCAGCTCGAACCAGCGGATCAGCCGCGCGCTGGAGTCGACCTGACCGCGCAGCACCCCGTGCCGCGCCGACGTCGGGTCCGCGTGGTGCAGGTTGTGCCAGGACTCGCCGCAGGACAGCACCGCCAGCCACCACACGTTGCCCGAACGGTCCCGCGACTTGAACGGACGCTTGCCCACCGCGTGGCAGATCGAGTTGATCGACCAGGTCACGTGGTGCAGCAGCGCGACCCGCACCAGCGAACCCCAGAAGAACGCGGTGAACGCGCCCCACCAGGACATCGTCACCAGACCGCCCACCAGCGGCGGGATCGCGAGCGACAGCATCGTCCAGAAGATGAAGTCACGGGAGATCCGCCGGATCGCCGGGTCCTTGATCAGATCGGGCGCGTACTTCGCCTGCGGAGTCCGCTCCTCGTCGAACATCCAGCCGATGTGCGCCCACCACAGGCCCTTCATCAGGGCCGGCACCGTCTCACCGAACCGCCACGGCGAGTGCGGGTCGCCCTCCGCGTCCGAGAACTTGTGGTGCTTGCGGTGGTCCGCCACCCAGCGCACCAGCGGCCCCTCCACCGCGAGCGAGCCCATGATCGCGAGCGCGATCCGCAGCGGCCGCTTGGCCTTGAACGAACCATGGGTGAAGTAACGGTGGAAGCCGATCGTGATGCCGTGGCAGCCGATGTAGTACATCGCCACCAGCAGACCCAGGTCGAGCCACGACACGCCGCCCAGGCTCCAGGCCAGCGGAACCGCCGCGATCACGGCGACGAAGGGCACCGTGATGAACAGCAGCAGCGTGATCTGCTCGATCGATCGCTTCTTGTCCCCGCCGAGCGTGCCGGAGGGCAGGGGGTCCTGTTCGGTTTCGAGCAACTCAGGGCTGGTGGTCATGGGCGTCCCCTGGGGATGAAGGGATGAGGATGAAAGAGAGCGGAACGGCATGAAAAGAGCGCGAGGCTACGCCTCCGTAACCTACGGCGTCGTAAGTATGGCAGCGCCGGGGCGCGCGGCAAGGGGGCACAAGACGACCCTGGCCGCCGACCACAATGTGGACACCTATCCTGGGTGCGTCGGACAGCGCGGTCCGCAAGCCTCCAGAACCCCTCCAGACGTGCTCAAACACTGCAAGGAGCCGCACCTGTGAGCAGTGCCGACCAGACCCCCACCGCCAGCGCCGAGCTGCGCGCCGACATCCGCCGACTGGGCGATCTCCTCGGCGAGACCCTCGTCCGCCAGGAGGGCCACGAGCTCCTCGACCTCGTCGAGCGGGTCCGCAGCCTCACCCGCGAGGACGGCGAAGCCGCCGCCGAACTGCTCCGCGGCGTCGAACTCGAGACCGCCGCCAAGCTGGTACGCGCCTTCTCCACCTACTTCCACCTCGCGAACGTCACCGAGCAGGTCCACCGCGGCCGCGAGATGCGCGAGAAGCGCGCCGCCGAGGGCGGCCTCCTCGCCCGCACCGCCGACATGCTCAAGGACGGCGACCCCGAGCACGTCCGCGAGACGGTCAAGAACCTCAACGTCCGGCCCGTCTTCACCGCGCACCCCACCGAAGCCGCCCGGCGCTCCGTCCTGAACAAGCTCCGCCGCATCGCCGCCCTCCTGGAGACCCCGGTCATCGAGGCCGACCGGCGCCGCCACGACCTGCGGCTCGCCGAGAACATCGACCTCATCTGGCAGACCGACGAACTCCGGGTCGTCCGGCCCGAGCCCGCCGACGAGGCCCGCAACGCCATCTACTACCTCGACGAGCTGCACGCCGGCGCCGTCGGCGACGTCCTGGAGGACCTCGCCGCCGAGCTGGAGCGCGTCGGCGTCGAACTCCCCGCAGGCACCCGCCCGCTCACCTTCGGCACCTGGATCGGCGGCGACCGCGACGGCAACCCCAACGTCACCCCCCAGGTGACCAGGGACGTCCTGATCCTCCAGCACGAGCACGGCATCACCGACGCCCTCGAACTCGTCGACTACCTGCGCGGACTGCTCTCCAACTCCATCCGCTACGCGGGAGCCACCCAGGAACTCCTGGACTCCCTCCAGCGCGACCTGGAACTCCTCCCGGAGATCAGCCCCCGCTACAAGCGCCTCAACGCCGAGGAGCCCTACCGCCTCAAGGCCACCTGCATCCGGCAGAAGCTCGTCAACACCCGCGAGCGCCTGGCCTCCGGCACCCCCCACCAGGACGGCCGCGACTACCTCGGCACCGCCGAGCTCGTCCACGACCTCACCCTGATCCAGACCTCGCTGCGCGAGCACCGCGGCGGGCTCTTCGCCGACGGCCGGATGGACCGCACCATCCGCACGCTCTCCGCCTTCGGCCTCCAGCTCGCCACCATGGACGTCCGCGAGCACGCCGACGCCCACCACCACGCCCTCGGGCAGCTCTTCGACCGCCTCGGCGAGGAGTCCTGGCGGTACGCCGACATGCCGCGCGACTACCGGCAGAAGCTCCTCGCCAAGGAGCTCCGCTCGCGCCGCCCGCTGGCCCCGACCCCGGCCCCGCTGGACGCCGCGGGACAGAAGACCCTCGGTGTCTTCCACACCATCAAGGAAGCCTTCGAGCGCTTCGGCCCCGAGGTCATCGAGTCCTACATCATCTCGATGTGCCAGGGCGCCGACGACGTCTTCGCCGCCGCCGTCCTCGCCCGTGAGGCCGGTCTGATCGACCTGCACGGCGGCTGGGCCAAGATCGGCATCGTGCCGCTCCTGGAGACCACCGACGAGCTCAAGGCCGCCGACGTCATCCTCGACGGCATGCTCGCCGACCCCTCCTACCGGCGCCTCGTCTCGCTCCGCGGCGACGTCCAGGAGGTCATGCTCGGCTACTCGGACTCCTCCAAGTTCGGCGGCATCACCACCAGCCAGTGGGAGATCCACCGGGCCCAGCGGAGACTGAGGGACGTCGCCCACCGCTACGGCGTCCGGCTGAGGCTGTTCCACGGCCGCGGCGGCACCGTCGGCCGAGGCGGCGGCCCCTCGCACGACGCCATCCTCGCCCAGCCCTGGGGCACCCTGGAGGGCGAGATCAAGGTGACCGAGCAGGGCGAGGTCATCTCCGACAAGTACCTGATCCCGTCCCTGGCCCGCGAGAACCTGGAACTGACGGTCGCCGCCACCCTCCAGGCCTCCGCCCTCCACACCGCGCCGCGCCAGTCCGACGAGGCCCTGGCCCGCTGGGACGCGGCCATGGACACCGTCTCGGACGCCGCCCACACCGCGTACCGCAAGCTCGTCGAGGACCCCGGCCTGCCGGCGTACTTCCTCGCCTCCACCCCCGTCGACCAGCTCGCCGACCTGCACCTGGGCTCACGGCCCTCCCGCCGCCCCGGCTCCGGCGTCTCCCTCGACGGACTCCGCGCCATCCCCTGGGTGTTCGGCTGGACCCAGTCCCGCCAGATCGTCCCCGGCTGGTTCGGCGTCGGCTCCGGCCTCAAGGCCCTGCGCGAGGCCGGCCTCGACCCGGTCCTCGGCGAGATGTACGAGCACTGGCACTTCTTCCGCAACTTCCTCTCCAACGTCGAGATGACGCTGGCGAAGACCGACCTGCGGATCGCCCGCCACTACGTCGACACCCTGGTCCCCGACGACCTCAAGCACGTCTTCGACACCATCGAGGCCGAGCACGCGCTGACCGTCGCCGAGGTCCTCAAGGTCACCGGCGGCGAGAAGCTCCTGGACTCCAACCCGGTGCTCCAGCAGACCTTCGCCATCCGCGACGCCTACCTGGACCCGATCTCCTACCTCCAGGTCGCCCTCCTCGCCCGCCAGCGCGGCGCCGCCGAGCGCGGCGAGGAGCCGGACCCGCTGCTCGCACGGGCCCTGCTCCTCACCGTGAACGGCGTCGCGGCGGGCCTGCGCAACACCGGCTGACGCCCGGCCGCACACAGAAAGGTGCCCCCGTGGAGATTCCTCCACGGGGGCACCTCCATGACGGGGTACGCCGGTACCCGCCGGCCCCCGGAGCCTCAGACCCCCCGGACCCCCGGAGCCTCAGCCCCCCCCCCGAGCCTCAACCCCCAGACCCTCAGAGCGCGAAGAACGCCGCCACGAGCAGCGCCGCGCCCGCCCCCGCCATCGACCACGCCGTCCTCGGCAGCCGCAGACCGCCGCCGATCAGCGGCGCCGCCAGCAGCAGCGCCCCGCCCAGCGGCAGCCACGCGTGCAGACCGCCGCCCCAGCCCGTCCGTACACCCTCGTCCGTGCCCGGCTTCACCACCACCGGGATCGTCACCCCCTGCTCCGCCGCCACCGAACGCGCGATCGTCAGCGTCCGGCGGGTCGAGGAGGCGTCCTCCGGGGCGTACCGGCCGCTGCACGTGTCATCGGTGCAGCCGGTGACGGTCAGCGTGCCGTGCTCCCGCCCCTTGGCGAGCAGGACGTGCTGGGCCGAGGCCCAGGAGGTCCAGGCACCCGCGACCACGAGGAGGAGGGCGACCAGGGCCATGGCGGCGTTACGGACGTGCGTCATGACCCGCGATCGTACAGTCGTACCGCGCGAGTCCCGCAGGCCTCAGGAGTTGTACGCGGACTGCGCCCGCTCCAGACCCTCCGCCACCAGGCACTCCACCGAGTCCGCAGCCCGGTCCACGAACCAGTCCAGGTCCTTGCGCTCCGCCGACGAGAAGTCCTTCAGGACGAAGTCCGCCACCTGCATCCGGCCCGGCGGACGCCCGATCCCGCACCGCACCCGGTGGTACTCCGCACCCATCGCCTTCGTCATCGACTTCAGACCGTTGTGCCCGTTGTCGCCGCCGCCCATCTTCAGCCGCAGCACCCCGAAGTCGATGTCCAACTCGTCATGGATCGCCACGATGTGCGCCGTGGGCACCTTGTAGAAGTCGCGCAGCGCCGTCACCGGGCCACCCGACAGGTTCATGTACGACATCGGCTTCGCGAGCACCACCCGGCGGCTCGCCGGTCCCGGCGGCCCCATCCGGCCCTCGACGACCTGCGCCTGCGCCTTCCCCGCCCGCTTGAAGGACCCCCGCATCCGGTCGGCGAGCAGGTCCACCACCATGAACCCGATGTTGTGCCGGTTGGCCGCGTACTCCGGCCCGGGATTGCCGAGGCCGACGATCAGCCAGGGCGCGTTCGCGTCATCGGTCATGTGCGTCGGGTCTCCTCGTCCAGTGACGTCCAGATACGAAAAGACGGGGTGACGGGCCGTGCGGCCCGTCACCCCGTCACGTCAAGCAGAGCCTACGGCTCAGGCCTCGTCGCCCTCGGTGGCCTCGGCCTCGGCGGCCGGCTCCTCGGCCTGCGCGGCCAGGACCTGGAGGACGACGGCCTCGGCGTCGGTCACCAGGGTCGAGCCCTTCGGCAGGGTGATGTCACCGGCGAGGACGGAGGCACCGGCCTCCAGGCCCTCCACGGAGACCGTGACGGCCTCGGGGAGGTGGGTGGCCTCGGCCTCGATGGAGAGGGTGCTCAGCACGTGCTCGAGCAGGTTGCCACCGGCGGCGAGCTCGCCCTCGGCGTGGACCGGGATCTCGACCGTGACCTTCTCGCCGCGCTTGACGAGCAGCAGGTCGACGTGGACGAGGAAGCCCTTGATGGCGTCACGCTGGACGGCCTTCGGGATCGCCAGCTCGTTCTTGCCGTCCACGTCGAGGGAGAGCAGGACGTTCGGCGTACGCAGCGCGAGGGCCAGGTCGTGGGCCGGGAGGGTGACGTGCGCCGGCTCGGAACCGTGGCCGTAGACGACGGCGGGAACCTGGTTGTTGCGGCGGATCGCGCGGGCGGCGCCCTTGCCGAACTCGGTACGGACGGCAGCGGCGAGCTTGACCTCGGACATGGTGCACTCCTCGTAGAAAGGTGACGAAAGATCTGGGTCACCCGGCCACGACTGGCGATGGCCTGCTACGAAGAGCGCGTCGATAACGGACCGCCGTGACCCTGTACATCCGTACGGGTACGGCCTCCCTCGCCGAGCAACTACGGCAGTCTACCGGCCCACCGCCCTACCACCCAATTCGATCACTCAAACACGGCGGAGGGCCGCTCCCCCGAACGGGGAAACGGCCCTCATGCCTACTGCCTGCCACTCGGCGCGGCCGAGGCTCAGTGCTCCTCGAAGAGGCTCGTCACCGAACCGTCCTCGAACACCTCACGCACGGCACGCGCGATCGTCGGCGCGATCGACAGCACCGTGATCTTGTCCAGCTCCAGCGCGCCCGGCACCGGCAGCGTGTCCGTGAACACGAACTCGCTCACCTTGGAGTTCTTCAGGCGGTCCGCCGCCGGACCCGACAGGATGCCGTGCGTGGCCGTCACGATGACGTCCTCCGCGCCGTGCGCGAACAGGGCGTCCGCCGCGGCGCAGATCGTGCCACCGGTGTCGACCATGTCGTCCACCAGGACACAGACGCGGCCCTTCACGTCACCGACGACCTCGTGCACGGTGACCTGGTTGGCGACGTCCTTGTCACGACGCTTGTGCACGATCGCCAGCGGCGCGTCCAGCCGGTCGCACCAGCGGTCGGCGACCCGCACGCGGCCCGCGTCCGGGGAGACGATCGTCAGCTTGGAGCGGTCGACCTTCGCACCCACGTAGTCCGCGAGCACCGGCAGCGCCGACAGGTGGTCCACCGGGCCGTCGAAGAACCCCTGGATCTGGTCCGTGTGCAGGTCCACCGTCAGGATGCGGTCCGCGCCGGCCGTCTTCAGCATGTCCGCGACCAGACGCGCCGAGATCGGCTCGCGGCCGCGGTGCTTCTTGTCCTGACGGGCGTAGCCGTACGACGGGATGATCACGGTGATGCTCCGGGCCGAGGCCCGCTTCAGAGCATCGATCATGATCAACTGCTCCATGATCCACTTGTTGATCGGAGCCGTGTGGCTCTGGATCAGGAAGCAGTCCGCGCCACGGGCCGACTCCTGGAAGCGGACGTAGATCTCACCGTTGGCGAAGTCGAACGCCTTGGTCGGAACGAGGCCGACGCCCAGCTGGTGCGCGACCTCCTCGGCCAGCTCGGGGTGGGCGCGGCCGGAGAAGAGCATCAGCTTCTTCTCGCCGGTCGTCTTGATCCCGGTCACAGCACTGTCTCCTCAGACGTGTTGTCTGGCCGCGTTCCACGAGCTGTCGTGCGCGTGTGCGAGCCAGCCGAATTTGTGTGCACGTATCACGGTACGCCGAGTTCGACGTACCCGTTTCCGGTCAGCTTTCGCCGGCGGAGTCCTCCGAGGCGGCCTGAGCGGCCTGCGCGGCAGCGCTGCCGGGACGCTTCCGGGCCACCCAACCCTCGATATTCCGCTGCTGGCCCCGGGCGACGGCGAGCGAGCCGGCCGGCACGTCCTTCGTGATCACGGACCCCGCCGCGGTGTACGCGCCGTCCCCGATCGTGATGGGAGCCACAAACATGTTGTCCGACCCGGTCCGGCAGTGCGACCCGATCGTCGTGTGGTGCTTCGCCTCACCGTCGTAGTTCACGAAGACGCTCGCCGCGCCGATGTTCGTGTACTCGCCGATCGTGGCATCGCCCACGTACGACAGATGGGGGACCTTCGTGCCCTCGCCGATCGTCGCGTTCTTCATCTCGACGTACGTGCCGGCCTTGGACTTCCGGCCGAGGTTCGTGCCCGGACGGAGGTACGCGAACGGCCCCACGGAGGCGCCCTCGCCGATGACGGCGGAGTCGGCGACGGTGTTGTCCACCCGGGCACCCTTGTCGACACGGGTGTCCTTCAGGCGCGTGTTCGGGCCGACCACGGCGTCCTCGCCGATGTGCGTCGCCCCGAGGAGCTGCGTACCGGGCAGGAGGACGGCGTCGGGCTCGAACGTCACGGTGACGTCCACGAAGACGGACGCGGGGTCGAGCACGGTCACGCCGGCGAGCATGGCCCGCTCGATCAGCCGCCGGTTCAACAGCGCGCGGGCCTCGGCGAGCTGTACCCGGTTGTTGATCCCGAGGATCTCGCGGTGGTCCCCGGCGACGCAGGCGCCGACGCGGTGCCCGGCCTCGCGCAGGATGCTCAGCACGTCGGTGAGGTACTCCTCGCCCTGACTGTTGTCCGTCCGGACCTTGCCGAGGGCGTCGGCGAGCAGCTGCCCGTCGAAGGCGAACACGCCGGAGTTGATCTCCCGGATCGCCCGCTGCTCGTCGGAGGCGTCCTTGTGCTCGACGATCTCGGTCACGGCCCCGGTCGCCGGGTCCCGCACGATCCGCCCGTACCCGGTGGAGTCCGGGACCTCGGCGCTCAGCACGGTGACGGCGTTGCCGTCGGCGGCGTGGGCGTCGGCGAGGGCGCGCAGCGTCTCGCCGGACAGCAGCGGGGTGTCGCCGCAGACGACGACCACGGTCCCCTCGGGCGCCTGCCCGAGCTCCTCCAGGGCCATCCGCACCGCGTGCCCGGTGCCGTTCTGCTCCTCCTGGACGGCGGTGCGGGTCCCGGCGTAGTGCTCCTCCAGGTGCCCCTTCACCAGCTCGCGGGCGTGCCCGACGACCACGACGAGGTGCTCGGGCTCCAACTCCCGGGCGGCGGAGACGACATGCCCGACGAGCGAGCGCCCGGCGATCTCGTGGAGGACCTTGGGGGTCTTCGACTTCATGCGGGTGCCCTCACCCGCTGCGAGGACGACGACGGCTGCCAAGGGGGCCTCCCCTGTTCGAGCGGAGCCGAGAACTTGGGGGCGGGTGGCGCTCACGGGAATGCCCTTCGGCTTTGGGTGGTGGACGCACGAAGGATACCGGGGGGCAGGGTGGCGGACATGAGTGCGGGTCCTGACCATGACGGTCAGGACCCGCTGCAGAGGCTCCCGGAGAAGGATTCGAACCCTCATTCAATGGACCAAAACCATTTGTCCTGCCCTTAGACGATCCGGGATGGTTCGCCCTCTATGTCCGACTTCCTGTGTGGGGAGTTCGGACCGCCCCTACTATGCCGCACCAGGCCCCCTCGATGCGACGGTACAGATCGGCGCTGCCGAGGATTTGGATCGTGAGGCAGCCGTGATACCCGCCGCCCACGTTCTTGCGGTTGGTCCGGGGGTTATGGCGCTTGAGGGTCGTCTTGTTGAACGCCGCGGAGTCGACACCCACGAGACCGCTCCAGTACTGCTCGGCGGCCGCCACGTCGGCGGTCTCGTGGATCATCACGTAGTACCTCCGGCGTGCCGGTTCGACGCCGAGGAGGTCCAGCCAGGCGGTGAAGACCTGGATCATCCCAGGGTCGCTGTTCACGAACGTCACGCGCTCCCGGCGGGCGTGCGGCTTGTCCTTGGTGCCTTCCGCCCAGTAGAGCCCCACCCCCAGCAGGAAGAGCTCGCGCTCCGACATCGCGCCGATCGCTTCGGCGGCGGTGCCCTTGGCGGCTCGCCGCTCCTCCTCGCGGCGGCGCATGGTCGGTTCCCACCCTCGGCGGGCGATCACGGACGCCTCCTCGCGAGATCGTTTCCGCTCGGGTTTCGGCAGGTCTCGTACCCACAGCGAGATCGAGCTCTTCGAGCAGCCCAGTTCCACCTGGATCTGGTCGTAGGTCATGCCTTGCAGGCGTAGCTCCCTCGCCCTGTCGCGCAGGTCGTCCTTGGCGTTGGGGCGCTTCGTCCAGTCCGGTGGCGGCTCGCCTTCGAGGAGGCGGTTGAGGATGTCGTTGTTGTCGACGTGGAGGCGGTCCCGGATCCGGCGGCGGCTGAGTCCTTCGCGGCGGAGCGCGACCGCCTGCTCTCGCAGGTTCTCGAAGTCCGCGTACTTGCTGGTGTCGGCTGTCATGTGAGAACCCTCGTCCGGAATGCGGACGTCCGGGTCGAAAGTCCGAGCGATTCAGCAGTTCGGGGGACTGGTGTCCCAGGCGTTGACGTCGGGGCTCGCCCGTAGGGTGGTGGGTATGACCGCAACGGGGGCAGACCGGGACGCCGTGGGCGTCGGGACTTGGTGGTGGTGGGGGAGACGGCGGAGTGCCGTGCTCGATGGAGGGCTCGCCCTCGTGTCCGCCGTCGAGTGCGCGTTCGAAGGGGTGCGGTTCGCCGAGCAGGCCTCGCTGCCCGTGCCCGTCGGGGCGCTGTTCGGGCTGATCGTCGGGTCCGTGCTGCTCGTGCGGCGCCGGTGGCCCCTCGTGGTCGTGCTCGTGTCGATCGCGGTGACGCCCGCCGAGATGGGCTTCCTCATGGGGATCGTCGCGCTGTACACGCTCGCCGCCTCCGAGGTGCCCCGGCGGATCACCGCCCTGCTCGCCGGCATGTCGACGGTCGCCGTGTTCGTCGTGACCGCGGTGCGGATGCGCCAGGACCTCGCCCAGGCCGACGTCGGGCAGCCCGAGATCGACCCCAGTGGCTGGTACGTGCCGGTCGTCGCGGTCTTCATGACCCTCGGGCTCAACGCGCCGCCGCTGCTCTTCGGCCTCTACATAGGGGCGCGCCGCCGGCTCATGGAGAGTCTGCGGGAGCGGGCGGACAGCCTGGAGCAGGAGCTGTCGCTCCTCGCGGACCGGGCGGAGCAGCGGGCGCAGTGGGCGCGGCAGGAGGAGCGGACGCGGATCGCCCGTGAGATGCACGACGTGGTGGCGCACCGGGTGTCGCTGATGGTGGTGCACGCGGCGGCGCTGCAGGCGGTGGCGTTGAAGGATCCGCAGAAGGCCGTGCGGAACGCCGCCCTGGTGGGTGACATGGGGCGGCAGGCGTTGACCGAGCTGCGGGAGATGCTGGGGGTGTTGCGGGAGGGGACCGTTCCGGTGGCCCCCGTTCCCGTGCCGTTGGCGGCCGTGGGGCGGGCTGCCGCCGCGGCCGCCGAGGCCGCCGCGGAGGACGGGCCGTCGCTGGAGGCGCTGGAGGGGCTGTGTGAGCAGTCCCGGCTGGCCGGGGCGGTGGTGGAGCTGGTCGTCATCGGTGACGCGCGGGCCTATCCGCCGGAGGTGGAGCGCACGGCGTACCGGGTGGTGCAGGAGGCGTTGACGAACGTCCACAAGCACGCGGCGGGCGCGGAGGTCGTGGTGCGGCTCGCGCATCGGGGGGCCGAGGTCGCGATGCAGGTGGAGAACGGTCCGTGTCCTTCGGACGCGGGCGTCGCCGACGTGCGGCTGCCGAGTGGCGGGAACGGGCTCGTCGGTATGCGGGAGCGCGTGCTGCGGCTGGGCGGGGTGTTCGTCTCCGGGGCGACCGACGCGGGCGGGTTCAAGGTGTCGGCGGTGCTGCCGGCGGTCACCCCGCCGTCAGGCGGGTCGGCTGTGCGCCTGTGACGAGGGTCGAGAGCGCCGTGTCGATGTCCTTGCCGAGGTACCAGTCGCCGGCGTGGTCGAGGCTGTAGACCCGTCCCTCCATGTCCATGGCGAGGATCGCCTGGTGGTCGCCCTCTTCGCCGAGTGGCGCGAGTTCCGTGTCCAGGGCGCGGCCGAGGTCTCCGAGGGTGCGGGAGAGGTGGAGTCCGGCGAGTGGGTCGAAGCGGACGGCCGCGGGCGCTATCTGTCGTCCGTGGCCGGGTGCGGTGATCCGCAGGCCGCCGAACTCGGCCCAGGCCTCGACGACGGCGGGGAAGACGCTGTGCCGGTGCCCCGCGGGGGAGAGGTGGGCGCGCAGGGTGTCGGCCCATTCTTCGGCGAGCTTGATGTCCCAGCGGCCGGGCTGCCAGCCGGCTTCGCGGAGGGCGGCGTCGACGTTGACCGGGAACCGGGTGGTGCTGAGGTGGTCGGGCATGAGCGTGCGGTCAGCCGTTCTCGTCAGGCGTGGTGGGGTCGACGGTGCGGACGCCGAAGTGGGCGAGCATCGCCGTACAGGAGCGGCAGGGTGCGGCGTAGCCGCCGTGCAGGGGGTCGCCGTCCTCGCGGATGTGCCGCGCGGTGAGCTTGGCGTGTTTGAGGGAGCGGCGGGCTTCGCCGGGTGTGAGCGGTTTGCGCTGGGCGCGTTTGGAGCGGGCGTTCTCGGTGGCGGTGAGGTGCCGGGAGAGCAGGATCGCCTCGGGGCAGCGTCCGGTGAAGCGTTCGCGCTGGCCGCTGGTGAGGGTGTCCAGGAAGTCCTGGACGAGGGCGTGCAGGGCGGGCGGCCGGTCGCCGCGGCCGGCGGTGCAGGTGAGGGTCGTCTCGCCGCGGACGGAGAGGGCGGCCCCGACGGTGGGGAGGATGCCGTCGCGGCGCTGACGCAGTAAGGGCGCGCGTGTGGTGTCGGCGCTGCTGCTCCAGTTGAGGCGTGGGTCACCCTGTGTGGGTGTCGGTGCTGCGTGCATGGTGCTGGTCTTCCCCTCCTGCAATCCCCCGAGTTGCGTGGACAGCCTGCCAAATAGGGAGCCATATGGGGAAGCTGGGGCGCCGAAACGCGGCTTCGGTGTGTCGGAATCATGGTGCACCTGTCATGGCGTCGTGACAGTTGGTCACCGTCGGATCGGGCCGGTTCGGGCTCTTGTGCCAGCGCATAGGCTGTGCGGCATCAGTCAGGAGCAGCCAGTGGCTGCGGGTAGTAGCAGTCAGCGACGCCAGTGCAGGGGGCAACCGCCATGACGACAGGTCGGCTCGGGCAGGACACCGCGCCACCGAACGCGGCCTATGCCGGGCAGGTCGTGCACTTCCCGGATCCGGTCCGGGCCTCCCGGCATCCGCGGGGGGTGCGGGTGGACGAGTTCGGTCATCCGGACTTCTCGCCGTACGCGCGCGCGGCGGCGGAGATCGCCGACCCGCCGGAGGGTTTCGGTGTCGACGAGCTGCGGCTCACGGACTATGTGTCGGCGAACGCGGCGATGGCGGCGACCGGTCATGAGTTGTGGGACACGATTCCGTCGGTGGCGACGCCGCACGGGTGGACCTGGCATCACGTGGCCCGCAGTCGTCGGATGGAGCTGGTCCCGGTCGAGGTGAAGGCGTTGCTGCGCCATCACGGCGGGGTGGCGACGGCCGCCGTCGACCACATGAAGCGGGGCACGCGCCCGTTGCAGGAGACCCGGCCGGTGCACTTCGGACTGCCGAAGGGTCTGGTGTCGGTGTCGGAGCAGCAGCTTCAGGGGGTCGAGGAGGATCTCGGCTACCGGCTTCCGGGCGCGTACCGCTCGTTCCTGCGGGCGGCCGGCGGGTGCGCCCCGGTGGGTGCGGCGCTCGACGCGGAGCTGGGGCTGCTGGTCGACCAGCCGTTCTTCACGGTGCGGGAGGAGGCGGGGGTCAACGACCTCGTCTACGTCAACAAGTGTCTCCGTGACCATCTGACCAAGGACTACCTGGGTGTGGCGTTCGTCCAGGGCGGTCTGATCGCGCTCAAGGTGCGGGGTGGGGGGGTCGGTTCGGTGTGGTTCTGCGCGTACGACGACGCCCGGGACTCCGGCGAGGTGGCGGCGGGCTGGTCGGTGGGTGAGCGGGTGGAGCGGCTGCTGCTGCCCTGTGGTGCGGACTTCGACGCTTTTCTGCAGCGGCTCGCGGGCAATCCGCCGGAGCTGGAGACGGTGGCGAACCTGATGGTGGACGGCGGTTTCGCGCGTGCGGTGCCGGTCGTCCCGGTGGGGGAGTGAGTGGGCTGTGGTGACGTTCGCGCAGGCGCAGGAGCGCGCCGAGGAATGGATCAACGGCGACCTGCCGTCGTATCAGCATCGTGAGGTGCGGGTGCGGGAGTTCGAGCTGGGGTTCGTGGTGTGGGCGGAGGACCGTGAGGGCGGTCCGACGTCGGACGGCGGGCGTCAGCGGCTGGTGATCGCCCGGGACAGCGGTGAGGCGACGCTGTGGCCGGGGCTGCCGGTGGGTGAGGTGATCCGCCGGTACGAGGAGGAGTACGGGACGTCGGAGGAGGTTCCGGCGCAGGCGGCGGTGCCGGCGGCGCGGATCGATCTGAACCAGACGTCGTTCCTGTTGAGTCCGCCGGAGTGGCTGCAGGACGCGGCGGACCGGATCGGGCTGCCGAAGGAGCCGCACGCGTCGCAGGAGAGCGGGGGTTCGACGGCGTCGGCGGACGACGCGTCGGAGCCGGTGGCGGCGTCGGAGACGGGGCCGTCGGCCTCGGTCGCCTCGTCGTCCTCCGCGTCGGATGGTGCGGGGGTGTCCGCGGTGGCGGGTGGCGTCGCGTACGAGCCGACCGCGATGGACGGGGTTCCGGCGGGGACGCCGGGTGCGGCTTCGGCTCTCGCGGCGCCGGTGGGTCCGGCCTCGGCCCCGGCGGCGCCGGTCGCGCCGGCTCCGGTCGCGCTGGCTCCGGTCGCGCCGGCGCCGGTCGCCCCGGCGCCGGTGATCCCGGCTCCGGCGGCCTCTGCTTCCGCCGTTGCGGCCCCCGTCGCCCCGGCCGGGCCTCCGGTCGCGCCGCCGGCTCCGCCCGTGCCCGTGCCGGCGCCCGGTCCCGTACCCGCGCCGACTCCGCCGCCCGCGCCGAGTCCGTGGGCCGATGCCAACGCGAGTTCCGGTGGTGCCGACGGCGCGGTGCCGCTGCCCGCGACGGTGTTCGCGCCGGCGCTGTCGGGGACGGACGACGAGGACACTCCGCCGCCGCAGGTGGGGGCCGACGCGCCGACCGCCCTGATGAAGGGTGGCAGCGCGCTGCCGCCGACCGCCGTGGCGCCGCGGCTCGACCCGTCCGCGCCGCCGCCGGGCGGTGCTCCGGCGGGGCCGCCCGCACCGTCCGTGCCGTCCGCGCCTCACGCTCCCGCGCCTCCGCAGGCCGCCGGCCCCGGCGCGCCGCCGCCTCCCGCGCCCGCGCCCTCGGCGCCGGGCGCCCGGGACATCGCGGACGCGGCGACCAGCAAGGCCGCGCTGCCGCCGAAGAGCGGACGCGGTCCGGCGGCGCCCCCGCCGCCGCCGGGAGCCCCGGGTGTCCCCGGTGGTTCGTCGGGTGCCGGTGCGTACATCCCGACCCAGCTGGTGTCGCAGCTCGGCCCCGAGGGGCTCAGGCCGCCCGCGCAGCCGGGTCCGCCCGGTCCGCCGCCGGCCCCGGCGCCGCCCGGTCCGCCGACGCCGCCGCAGCCCGTGCACCACGCGGCGACGATGCTGGCGCACCCGAACCAGGGCGGTCCTGGCGCCCCGCCGCCGCCCCCGCCGCCGCCGGGTGTGCCCGGTGGGACCGCGGGCGGCATCGAGCACGCCGCGACGATGCTGGCCCACCCGGGTCCGGCCGGTCCGACGGCGCCGCAGCCCCCGGGGCCGCCGGCTCCGCCGCCGCCGCTGCACGGCGGTCACGCGCCGCCGCCCGCGCCGGGTCCCGTACCCGGTCCGGTTCCGGGTCCCGTGCCCGGGGCCGTACCCCCCGCGTACGGGTATCCGCAGCCGGCGGGTGCGCCGACGGTCGGTCCCGGCTACCAGGCGGTGCTGCGTTATCGCGCGCCCGACGGTTCGGAGGCGCAGATCATCCGGCGTTCGGCGCCGGGCACCCCGCATCCGGAGTGGCAGATCCTGCACGAGCTGCGCGCGATGAACGTGCCGCCGCAGCAGGTGCTCGAGCTGCACACGGAGCTGGAGTCCTGTGAGCTGCCCGGTGGTTACTGCGCGCGGATGATCCGGGAGACCTGGCCGCAGGCGCGGATCACCAGCATCGCCCCGTACGGCCGTGATCACGCGGGCCGTCAGCAGGGGATGCGGCAACTCCTCACCCATCAGGGCGAGTTGCACCAGGTCGCGGACGGTCCCGCGCGGCCGGCGCCGGTACGGGCCCCGCTGCCGCAGGTGCAGCCGGCGCCGCCGGTTCCGCCGGAGGCGATCGCGCAGGAGCTGGCCGGGGCGTTCGGTCCCGGCATCCTCCGCTTCGACCAGCGCGCCGTGTCGCGGCAGGGTGTGCCGGAGCTGGTGGCGCGCACGCTGGTGTGGGCGGGTCTGCCGGCGGACTTCGGGCCGTTCTTCTGGGCGCAGCCCGCGGTGCCGGTGGTGCCGACGCTGGCGGAGCTCGCGGCGCAGCGGCAGGTCCAGGCCGCGCCGGACGCGAGTTCGTACCTGGTGCTCGGTTCGGACTTCGGCCGGGCGATCTGCGTCCAGTACGGGACCGCGCACATCGTGGCGGTGCCGGTGGAGGCCGGTCCCGGCGGGCAGCCGGTGCCGCCGCAGTTCGTGAACACCGGGCTGCCGGAGTTCACGCGCGCGATGGCGCTGCTCGGCCGGATGTGGCGGCTGAGGTTCGGGCTGAACCCGGAGCAGGCGGGCCGCTGGACGGTCGACTTCCAGGCGCAGCTGGCGATGCTGGACCCGGCGGCGCTGTCGTCGCCGGAGAACTGGTGGTCGGTGCTGCTCGAGCAGATGTGGGACGGGCTTCTGTAGAAGGTTCTGCGGAAGGTGGGGCCGGGGTTTCCCGCAGGTGCCGCTGGACAGACTCTGCTGGACAGAATGTGATGAAAGGCGCTCGACGTGTATGCACGTTGGGCGTCTTTTGTCCGTTCTGATGCAGCATCCTGGACGTTCGGGTCGGGCACAGGGAAGGGGCGCCAGGGATGAGTTTCGCTGTCGGACGGGGGCGCGGGTATCGGCCCGAGCAGGTCGACCGCCATCTCGCCGCGCTCGCCCGGGACCGTGACGCCGCCTGGGAGCGGGCCGCGCGGCTCACCGTCCTCGCGAAGGAGATGGAGGCCGAGGCGGCCCGGCTGCGCGCGGCCGTCGAGGCGTTGGTGCCGCACCGGTACGAGGCGCTCGGCGACCGGGCGGGGAAGATCCTGGAGCTGGCGGAGCTGGAGGACGAGACGCTCGTACGGGCCGCCGAGGCGGAGGCGCAGTCCCTCGCGGAAGCGGCGGAGGCGGCGGGCCGGGAGGCGGCGGAGGCCGCGCGGGCGTACGCGGAGGGTGTCCGGTCGGCGGCCGACGCGGCGGCGGGCGCGACCCTGGCGACGGCGCGGGCGCGGGCCGAGGAGCTCACGACGGAGGCGCGGCGCGAGGCGGAGGAGCTGCTGACCGGGGCGCGGGAGGCCTTCGAGGAGACCGAGCGCCGCGCGGCGGACCTCCTCGCGGAGCAGGACGCGGAGCAGAAGGCCGTACGGGAGGAGGCGGACCGCACGGCGGAGGGCCGGGCGACGGCCCTGGACGCCCACCACGGGGAGCTGACCGCCGCGGCGGAGTCGAGGCTCGCGGAGGCGCAGCGGTCCCTGGCGGAGACCGAGGAGCAGGCCCGGCACGGCCAGGAGGACGCGGAGGCGAGGGCCGCCGGGCTGCTCGCGGAGGCCCGGATGAAGGCGGAGCGGGTCGAGCGCGAGACGGAGCGGGTGCTGCGGGAGCACGAGGAGGCCCGGGACGAGATCCACGGCCACATGGACCACATCCGCGACTCGCTGGCGGCACTGACGGGCCGCGCGGGGGCGACGGGCGAGGACGAGGAGTAGCGGCCCCGGCCTTCGGGGAGCCGGGCCCGGCCCGTCCCCACCCCACCCCACCCCACGCCACCCCACCCCACCCCACCCCAACTGCCTAAACTGCCCGACATGTTGATGCGACCGACGGCGGTGAATCTCGACTGCGCCGACCCCCTGGCCCTCGCCGACTTCTACCACCGGGCCACCGGGCTGCCGCTCCACGAGCGCTCGGACGGGGAGTTCGCGGGGGTGGGCGGCGGTGAGCACGGACTGCTCCTCGGCTTCCAGCGGGTCGACGGCCACCGCCCGCCGACCTGGCCCGGCCAGGACGTGCCGCAGCAGCTGCACCTCGACTTCGACGTCGACGACCTGGACGAGGCGGTGGCCCGGCTCGTGGAGTGGGGCGCCACCGTGCCGGAGGCGCAACCGCGCCCCGACCTGTGGCGGGTGGTCCTGGACCCGGCGGGGCACCCGTTCTGCGTCTCGCCCCGGAGGCGGCCGGGGGCGTGACGGAGGCCGGTGGCGACCGGGGGCGGTGTGTCGGCTAGCCTCCCTCTTCCCAGGGGAGGGATCTCAAGATCATGCACATCACTCGCATGCACACCCGCACGCACGTCACACGCACGCGCGGCCGCCGTCTCGCGGCCGCCGCCGTCACCATCGTCCTCGCCGCCACGGGCGGCACGCTCACCGCGCTCCCGGCCACGGCCGCGCCCGCGCCCGCGGCGGCGCAGGAGGACCAGCAGGCCCCCGTGGCGTTCCCGCGCAACGCCGACGTCGTCGGCGCGGGCCCGAGCGGCTTCCTGTCGAAGACCCGCGGCGCCTCGCCGGAGTTCCGCTGGACCTGGTACGCGGACGGCTCCTCGATCGTGCTGCCCGGGGCGTACGCGATCGGCGGCGGCACGGACCTCGTCGTCACCGGCGAGCTGCCCGACGGCTACGCCAACACCCGGCTGGCGGTCCACGACCTGTCGACTCCCGCCACGGCCGCCGCGAAGCCGGTGGCGGTCGACCTCGAAGCCCTCGGCGGCCACCGCCTCGCGGGCATGGCCGGCGGCACCCTCCTGCTCTCGCTGGAGGAGGGCGAGCAGTGGAACCAGTACGGCGCCACCATCGAGAACGGCACCGCGAAGGTCCGCCGGCTCGAAGGCGGGCCGGGGATCGCCTGCTACCCGGGCGACGAGGGCTGGACCGACACCGGAGCGGCGCTCTACGACTGCTGGATCTCCGAACGGACCTCCGCCAAGGTCCTCGTCGACCTCGCCTCGACCGACCGGCCGACGTACCTGCAGATGGAGAACGAGTACGCCGGGCAGGGCGCCGTCTCCGCCACGCACGTGGCCTGGCGCGAGTCGCGTCTCTCAGGCCACGGCATCGTCGCCCACCTGCGGGGGAAGTCCGGCGAGCGGTGGATCCCGACGCCCGACGTGAGCGACCCGCTGTACCTCGTCGGGGGCTGGCTGGCGACCGGGCAGAAGGCCCACATCGACGCGGACAGCGGCGGCCGGTCCCACCCGACGGCGCGGCCGTTCACCCTTCAGTCGATCGAGACCGGCGAGACGTCCGTCGCCCTCACCGCGTTCTCCTCCGCCGTCGCCGGTCCCGGCGGCAGCCTCCTCGTCCGCGGCGGCACCCCCGAGCACGGGGAGGGCCTCTACCGGATCTCGCCGCGCGCCGACGGCGGGCGGCCCGATGTCGAGCTGGTCGCGTCGACGGCGCAGTCGACCGTCATCACCCTCACCGGCTCCAGCCTGCCCGGGGCCCTCACCGGCGAGGACCTCGCGGGAGGGATCGACTTCAGCTGGGACCTGTCCCGGGGGGACGCGACGGTACAGGTCAGCCTGAAGCACCTCCGCTCCGGGCGGTCGATCTTCACGTCGTGGCCCGCCCCCGCCGACGGCGTCGACGGGACACCGCGCCGGGTCACCTGGCACTGGGACGGCAAGGACCTGGACCGCCCGGACGGCCTGCTGACCCCGGCCCGTTCCGGCGAGTACGAGTGGGAGATCACGGTGGAGCCGGAGGAGGGGATCGGGCCCGACCTGGTCACCTCCGGCCGGTTCACCGTCGAGCGGCCCCCGATGCCGCACGACTTCGACGGGGACGGCGGCATGGACCTGTTCGCCCGGGAGCCGGGCGGTCTGCTGCGCGGCTTCCAGACCCAGCCGATCGCGGTCGGCGGTTCGGTCAAGAGCACCACCTGGGGTTCCATCGGCGGAGGCTGGCAGACCTACGACCGGATCGAGGCGGCCGGGAACATCGCGGGCACGTCATGGCCGGACGTCCTCGCCCGCGACACGGCCGGAGTCCTCTGGCTGTACCAGGGCAACGGCGACCGGGCGCAGCCCCTCTCCGGCCGCACCCGCATCGGCGGCGGCTGGCAGGCGTACGACCGGATCGCGGCCGGCAGCGATGTCACCGGCGACGGGCGGCCCGACCTCCTCGCCACCGACAAGTCCGGCGTCCTGTGGCTCTACGCGGGCACCGGGAACGCCGGGGCGCCCTTCTCCTCCGCCAAGCGGGTGGGAGGCGGCTGGGGCGTCTACAACGAGCTGTCGGCCGTCGGGAACTTCGCCGGCGGCCCCGCCGGCGACCTCCTCGCCCGGGACAAGGACGGCGTCCTCTGGCTGTACCTGGGGAAGGGCGACGGCACCTTCGCCGCTCGCAACCAGGTCGGGGGAGGCTGGGACGGATTCCTGGACCTCGTCGGCGTCGGCGACGCCAACGGCGACGGACACGCCGACCTCATGGCCGCCAGAACGCCGACCGCGTCCGACTGGGGCACGACCTTCTACCCCGGGACCGGGGACTGGAAGGCACCCCTCAAGGCCGGGGTGAAGAGCAACGCCACCAGCTGGGCCCGGTACGACGTCGTCTTCTAGGCGCATCCGGCCGTACGACGGGGGCCGAGCCGGATCCACGGACCGGCCCCTCTCAGGTGAGGGCGCACTCCGCCCACACCGTCTTGCCCGGCGCCCCGAGCCTCGGGCACCAGCCCCACCGGTCGGCCAGCGCGTCGACGAGCAGCAACCCCCGGCCCCCGTCCGACAGTTCCGGACGGGGGCCGGCGAGCTGTCCGGGCCGGGGCGGTACGCGTTCCGCGCGGGTGTCGGTCACCTCGACCCGCGCGACGGGCGGCGGCCCGTCGGTGACGCGCAGGTCCAGGTGGAAGTCCCGCCCCGGCACGTGCCCGTGCCGTACGGCGTTCGTCGCCAGCTCGGCGGCGACGAGGACGACGGTCTCGTGCGCGCCGGTCCCGTACGCGACACCCCACTCGTCCAGCCGGACCGCGACGAGGCGCCGCGCGAGCCGGGCGCCCCGGGCGGTGGACGTGAACCGAAGGGCGAAGAACCTGCTCTCCAAGTAGGGCGAGAAGCAGGGGAGTTCTGTGATGCCGGTGGGGCTGAGGTTGTTGCTCGTCATGCCTCCCACGCTCCTCTTGGTGGCGTAGCGTGACCAGTGGTGACGCACTGACGCGGTTGTCTTGTACGTGGGGTGTCGGTGCCGGTACGAGAGGTGGGGTGCGATGGCGGACGAGCAGGCGGAGCCCGAGGCGGATGGGGCGGAGGGCGGCCAGACGGCGGACAGGTCCGGACAGGGCGTCGTGGCGGCGTTCGGGCAGAGCCTGAAGACGCTGCGGGTGCGGGCGGGGATGGAGCGGGAGGAGTTCGGCAAGCGGCTGGGCTACTCGGCCTCGACCATCGCCTCGTTCGAACAGGGCCGCCGGATCCCACCGCCGCGTGCGATCGACCGGGCCGATGAAGTGCTGGATGCCGGTGGACTGTTGCGGGTGTGGAAGGACCAGCTGGAGAGGGCGCAGTATCCGGCGTTCTTCCAGGGGATGGCGCAGCTGGAGAAGCAGGCGATAGAGCTGCTGGTGTACGACACGATGATGGTCAACGGCCTGCTCCAGACCGAGGAGTACATGAGGGCGCTCCTGGATATGCGGCGCCCACCGCTGGATCAGGAGACGATCGAGCAGCGGGTGACGGCCCGACTGGCCCGGCAGGACATCTTCGACCGACGCCCAGCCCCTTTACTCGGCTTCGTCATGGACGAGTCGGTGCTACGGCACCGGTACGGAGGCAAGAGGGTGGTGCGTGGGCAGTTGGAACACCTGCTCCTGATCGGCGAGCGACGGAACGTCGAGCTGCAGATCATGCCTACCGACTGCGAGGACAACGCCGGGGTGAATGGCCCGTTCACGGTCGTCACGCGCAAGGACGGCAGGAAGTTCCTGTATGTCGAGGCGCAGAACACCAGCTCGTTGGCAACCGACCCGGAGCAGACCGTTCTTGCTGCCGCGCGCTATGGGATCATCCGGTCACAGGCTCTCACCCCGCGAGAGTCGCTGGAGTTCATCGAGAAGTTGCTGGGAGAGCTATGAACAACGCTGAGCCCCTCGCCTGGTTCAAGAGCAGCTACAGCGGAACTGAAGGCGGCCAGTGCATCGAGGTCGCGACCCGCGCGGGAGCCGTCCACGTGCGTGACTCCAAGGACGTGGCCCGGCCCGCCCTCACCCTGTCGCGCGACGCCTGGGCCGGCTTCGTCGGGCTCGCCTCGGCGGAGTAGTACAACCGCCGCTTGTACGTGTCAGCCCTCCGCGCTCCGCCGTTCCCCCTCCTCCAGGACCGGGAAGCGGCGGGGCGCCAGGGTCAGCAGGACCAGGAGCGCCAGGGCCGCCGCCCCCGCCGCGCCCACGAAGACGTAGTCGACCGCCGCGTCGACCGCGCGCCGCAGACCGTCCATGGCCCCGGCCGTCAGCGAGTCGGGTGCGTCCAGCGCGCGCGACAGCGTGTCCAGGTCGCCGCCGCCCAGGCGGGCGGCCAGGACGGCGTTCGCCACGGCGCCGAACAGGGCCGCGCCCACGCTCTGGCCGACCTGGCGGCAGAAGAGGACCGACGCGGTGGTCGTGCCCCTCTCCTCGTACGGGACGGTCGACTGCACGCCCACGATCAGCGGCAGTTGGAAGAGGCCGAGCGCCGCACCCAGGAGCAGCATGATCAGTGCGGGCTGCCAGGGTTCCCCGGGGAACGGGAGGAACGGGAAGGCCAGGAGCAGCAGCAGCGCCAGTGAGATGCCGATGACGGCCGTCTG
The DNA here is from genome assembly GCF_044752725.1 of Streptomyces sp. NPDC088707. Taxonomy (NCBI): domain Bacteria; kingdom Bacillati; phylum Actinomycetota; class Actinomycetes; order Kitasatosporales; family Streptomycetaceae; genus Streptomyces; species Streptomyces sp. NPDC088707. The sequence continues at coordinate 257,614 of NZ_JBIVLV010000010.1, forward strand.
GCGGAAGCCGATCCGGCCGTAGACGCGGTTCGAGAACGCCGCGCTGATGGGCCAGCTCAGGGTCATCACCGAGAGGACGAACCCGGCCGCGATCGGCCCGAGTCCGAGGACGGACTGCGCGTACGTCGGCAGGAAGACCGTCGGCGCGACCATGAGCAGGCCCAGCGCGCCGAGCGCGAGGTTGACGGCGGATATCGTGCGGCGGCGCCAGACCCAGCCGGGGATGATCGGTTCCGCCGCGCGCCGCTCCACGAAGACCGTGACCGCGCCGAGGACGGCCGACCCGGCCAGGAGTCCCAGGGACGGGGCCGACAGCCAGGGCCAGGCGACACCGCCCTGGACCAGCGCGGTCAGGAGCAGGGCCCCGGTGGCGAACACGGCGAGCGCGCCCGCCCAGTCGATGCGTACGCGCGCGCGTGGCGTGGTGCGGGCCGGTTCCTTCAGGTGGCGGACGATCAGCCACAGCGCCACCGCCCCCACCGGCAGGTTGATCAGGAAGATCCAGCGCCAGTCCGCGTACCCCGCGAGGAGCCCGCCGGCCGCCGGGCCGGCGACCGAGGAAGCGGCCCACACGGAGGAGAGCTTCGCCTGGATCTTGGGGCGTTCCTTCAGCGGGTACAGGTCGGCGGCGATCGTCTGGATCGTGCCCTGGAGCGCGCCGCCGCCGAGGCCCTGGACGACGCGGAAGGCGATGAGGGAGGCCATGTTCCAGGCGGCCGCGCACAGCAGGGAGCCGATGAGGAAGAGGACGACCCCGGCGATCAGGACCGGCTTGCGGCCGAAGGTGTCGCTGAGCTTCCCGTACACCGGCAGGGTGACCGTGACGGCGAGGAGATAGCCGGAGAACAGCCAGGAGAAGACGGTGAGTCCGCCGAGGTCGCCGACGATCTGGGGGACGGCCGTGGACACGATCGTGCCGTCGATGGCGGCGAGCCCCATGCCAAGCATGAGGGCGGCCACGACGGGGCCGCGGCGGGTGGCTGGGGTGGTGGGTGACGCGGTCGCGACCCCCTTCACGTTCGGCTCCGTCACCGCAGCATTCCTTTCTTCATACACCTAAATGATCCGGGTCAGGGTCCCACCACGACCACGGGTGGAGGAACCCCTAGGGGCATCTCCCCCATACGGGCCAGGGGCGCTTCGTCCCGGCGGAGGAGGAGAACAACCGTTCCGGCTCCTTAACTTGAACTTACAAACCCACCCACTGCTCCTAGGAGAAAACCGTGACCACGGCTGTGACCATCCCCAGGCACGGGGGTACTGGAGGGGCTACGGCCGTCGCCGCGCGGGCGTGTCAGGTCGTCAAGGCGTACGGCTCCGGGGAGACCCGGGTCGTCGCGCTGGACTCCGTCGACGTCGACATCGCCCGCGGACAGTTCACCGCGATCATGGGACCCTCGGGTTCCGGCAAGTCGACCCTGATGCACTGCCTCGCCGGCCTCGACACCGTCACCAGCGGCGAGATCTTCCTCGACGAGACCGAGATCACCCGGCTCAAGGACAAGAAGCTCACGCAGCTGCGCCGGGACCGGATCGGCTTCATCTTCCAGGCGTTCAACCTGCTGCCGACCCTGAGCGCCATCGAGAACATCACGCTGCCGATGGACATCGCGGGCCGCAAGCCCGACGCCGAGTGGCTGCGCCGGGTCGTCGACACCGTCGGTCTCTCCGAGCGCCTCAAGCACCGCCCCAACGAGCTCTCCGGCGGCCAGCAGCAGCGCGTGGCCGTGGCCCGCGCCCTCGCCGCCCGGCCCGAGATCATCTTCGGGGACGAGCCGACCGGAAACCTGGACTCGCGGGCCGGCGCCGAGGTCCTCGGGTTCCTCCGCACCTCGGTCGACGAGCTGGGCCAGACGATCGTCATGGTCACCCACGACCCGGTCGCCGCCTCCTACGCGGACCGGGTCCTCTACCTCGCCGACGGACGGATCGTGGACGAGATGCTCCGGCCGACCGCCGACGCCGTCCTCGACCGTATGAAGGACTTCGACGCGCGCGGGCGGACGTCATGAGCGTCCTGAAGACCTCGCTGCGCAACTTCTTCGCGCACAAGGGACGCATGGCGCTCTCCGCCATCGCCGTCCTGCTGTCCGTCGCGTTCGTCAGCGGCACCCTCGTGTTCACCGACACCATGAACACGACGTTCGACAAGCTCTTCGCGTCGACCGCCTCCGACGTCACCGTCAGCCCCAGGAACACCGACCCCGGCGACGTGCCCCAGGGCGGCCGCCCCGAGTCCTTCCCCGCGTCGCTGGTCGAGCAGGTCCGCAAGACCGAAGGCGTCCAGGCCGCGCAGGGCGCGGTCGTCTCCACCGGCGTCACCGTCGTCGACGCGAAGAACAAGAACGTCGGGCCCACCAGCGGTGCCCCGACCATCGCCGTCAACTGGAGCCCCAACGAGCTCCGTTCGGTGGAGATGGCCTCCGGCCACGAGCCGCGCGGCCCCACCGAGGTGGTCGTCGACGGCGACACCGCCGAGAAGCACGGCCTGAAGCTCGGCGACGAACTGCGGACGATCTCCGTCGTGGGTGACTTCACGGCGAAGATCTCCGGCATCGTCGAGTTCAAGGTCACCAACCCGGGCGCCACCGTCGTCTACTTCGAGACGCCCGTCGCACAGCGCGAACTCCTCGGCAAGGAAGGCCTGTTCACCCAGATCACGGCCGACGCCAAGACCGGGGTCGGCGACGACGCCCTCAAGGCGAGCATCGCCGCCTCGATCGGCGACGGCTACACGCTGCAGACCGCCGCCGAGGCCGCCGACGCGGGCCGCGAGGACGTCGCCGGCTTCCTCGACGTCATGAAGTACGCGATGCTCGGCTTCGCCGGGATCGCCTTCCTCGTCGGCATCTTCCTCATCGTCAACACCTTCTCGATGCTCGTCGCCCAGCGCACCCGCGAGATCGGCCTCATGCGGGCCATCGGCTCCAGCCGCAAGCAGGTGAACCGCTCCGTCCTCATCGAGGCGCTGCTCCTCGGCCTCTTCGGCTCCGTCGCCGGAGTCGCCGCCGGCGTCGGACTCGCCGTCGGACTGATGAAGCTCATGTCCTCGATCGGCATGGAGCTCTCCACCGACGACCTCACCGTCACGTGGACGACCCCGGCCGTCGGCCTCGTCCTCGGCATCGTCGTCACCGTCCTCGCCGCCTACATCCCGGCCCGCCGCGCCGGGAAGATCTCCCCGATGGCAGCCCTCCGCGACGCGGGCACCCCCGCCGACGGCAGGGCCGGCCGGATCCGCGGCGGCATCGGCCTCGCCCTCAGCGCCGCCGGAGCGGCCTCGCTCGTGGCGGCGGCCCGCGCCGAGGAGGCCGGCCCCGGCTCCCTCTGGCTCGGCCTCGGCGTCCTCCTCTCCCTCCTCGGCTTCGTCGTCGTCGGCCCGCTCCTCGCGGGCGCGGTCGTCCGCGCCCTGGGCGTCGTCGTCCTGCGGATCTTCGGCCCGGTCGGCCGGATGGCCGAGCGGAACGCGCTCCGCAACCCGCGCCGCACCGGCGCCACCGCCGCGGCCCTGATGATCGGCCTCGCGCTCGTCGCCGCCCTGTCCGTCGTCGGCTCCTCGATGGTCGCCTCGGCCACCGACGAGCTGGACCGGTCCGTCGGCGCCGACTTCATCGTCCAGTCCGGCACCGGACAGCCGATCGTCCCGCAGGCCCAGGCGGCCCTGGAGAAGGCACCGGGCCTGGACCACGTCACCGAGTACCGGTGGGTCGACGCCACCGTCACCGACCCGCGCGGCAGGACCACGACGGCCGACCTGGCCGCCACCGAACCGTCGTACGTGAAGGACCTGCGCCGGGAGACCACCGCGGGCACCCTCACCGACGCGTACGGCAAGGGCGCGATGTCGGTCGGCAGCGACTACGCCACCGAGCACGGGGTGAAGGTCGGCGACGTGCTGACCGTCGCGTTCAAGGGCGGCGAGAAGGCGAAGCTGAAGGTCGCGGCGATCACCGCGGACACGGGGCAGGTCGACAAGGGGGCGATGTACACCAACGTCACCACCCTCGCCGAGTACGTCCCCGCCGACCGCATGCCGCAGAGCCTGCTCCTGCTCGCCAGCGCCGAGGACGGCCAGGAGACCGAGGCCTACCAGGCCCTCAAGGACGCGCTCGTGCCGTACCCGCAGTACAAGGTGAGCAACCAGGCCGACTACAAGGAACAACTGCAGGACCAGGTCGGACAGCTGCTCAACATCGTGTACGGGCTCCTCGCCCTGGCGATCGTCGTCGCGATCCTGGGTGTCGTGAACACCCTGGCCCTCTCGGTCGTCGAGCGGACCCGGGAGATCGGCCTCATGCGGGCCATCGGCCTCTCCCGCCGCCAGCTGCGCCGCATGATCCGCCTGGAGTCGGTGGTGATCGCCCTGTTCGGCGCGCTGCTCGGGCTCGGCCTGGGCATGGGCTGGGGCACGGCGGCCCAGAAGCTCCTCGCGCTTGAGGGCCTCGGGGTCCTGGAGATCCCCTGGCCGACGATCCTGACGGTCTTCGTCGGCTCGGCCTTCGTGGGACTGTTCGCGGCGCTGGTCCCCGCCTTCCGGGCGGGCCGGATGAACGTCCTGAACGCGATCGCGAGCGAATAGCGAGGGCGGAAGCCTCGGAGCGGAACGCCCCGGGGCCCCTGCCCACGCCCCGGGGCGCGCTGCCGCCCCCACGCCCCAGCGGGACGATTGCCCACACGGCGGTGGGCGGGGCGGCGGCCCGTACGGGCCGAGGTGCGGCTCTCCGCCCACACGGGGGTGGGGCGGAGGGCCGCACGGGGGCGGACCGGCGGGCTTCGGAGGCGGGTGTCCGTGGCGCGTCGTAGGCTGGACACCCCGGCCCGTGCGACGTGTCGGGCTGTTCGCGTTGCCCGCCCCCGTCACCCCTCGGGATGGAAAGCTTCATGAGCCTGCACGGTCTGCTCGATGTCGTCGTCAAGGACGCGGCCCTCGCCGAGGCGGTGCAGGCCGCCGCCGACGGGAACCGCCCGCACGTGGACCTGGTCGGTCCCGCCGCCGCCCGGCCCTTCGCCGTCGCCGCGCTCGCCCGGGACTCGGGGCGGCCGGTGCTCGCGGTGACCGCGACCGGGCGGGAGGCCGAGGACCTCGCCGCCGCGCTGCGGTCCCTGCTCGACCCGGACACGGTCGTCGAGTACCCCTCCTGGGAGACCCTGCCGCACGAGCGGCTCTCGCCCCGCTCCGACACCGTCGGCCGCCGTCTCGCCGTACTGCGCCGGCTCGCGCACCCGCGGGACGACGACCCGGCGGCCGGCCCGGTGAGCGTCGTCGTCGCGCCCATCCGCTCCGTGCTCCAACCGCAGGTCAAGGGCCTCGGCGACCTGGAGCCGGTGGCGCTGCGGAGCGGCCAGACGGCCGACCTGAACGAGATCGTGGAGGGCCTGGCGGCCGCCGCCTACTCCCGGGTCGAGCTGGTCGAGAAGCGCGGCGAGTTCGCCGTGCGCGGCGGCATCCTGGACGTCTTCCCGCCGACCGAGGAGCACCCGCTCCGGATCGAGTTCTGGGGCGACGACGTCGAGGAGATCCGGTACTTCAAGGTCGCCGACCAGCGGTCCCTCGAAGTGGCCGAGCACGGGCTCTGGGCGCCGCCCTGCCGCGAGCTGCTGCTCACCGCGGACGTACGGGGGCGGGCGGCGGCGCTCGCCGAGGAGCACCCCGAGCTGGGCGAGCTCCTCAACAAGATCGCGGAGGGGATCGCGGTCGAGGGCATGGAGTCCCTCGCGCCGGTCCTCGTCGACGACATGGAGCTGCTGCTCGACGTCCTGCCGAAGGGCGCCATGGCCGTGGTGTGCGACCCGGAGCGGGTGCGGACCCGGGCCTCGGACCTCGTCGCCACGAGCCAGGAGTTCCTCCAGGCCTCGTGGGCGGCCACGGCCGGCGGCGGCGAGGCCCCGATCGACGTCGGCGCGGCCTCCCTGTGGGGGATCGCGGACGTCCGGGACCGGGCGCGCGAGCTGGGGATGTCCTGGTGGTCGGTGTCGCCGTTCGCGGCGGACGCCACGGCCGAAGGCGCCGACGGGGACACCCTCACGCTCGGGATGCACGCCCCCGAGTCGTACCGCGGCGACACCGCACGCGCGCTCGCCGACACCAAGGGCTGGCTGGCCGACGGCTGGCGCACGGTCTACGTCACGGAGGCCCACGGCCCCGCGACCCGTACGGTCGAGGTCCTCGGCGGCGAGGGCATCGCGGCCCGTCTCGACGCGGACCTGACGGAGATCTCCCCGTCCGTCGTCCACGTGTCGACCGGCTCCATCGACTACGGCTTCGTCGACGCGGCCCTCAAGCTCGCCGTCCTCACCGAGACCGACCTGTCCGGCCAGAAGGCGGCCGGCAAGGACGGCCAGCGGATGCCGGCCAAGCGCCGCAAGACCATCGACCCGCTGACCCTGGAGGTCGGCGACTACATCGTGCACGAGCAGCACGGTGTCGGCCGGTACGTGGAGATGGTCCAGCGGACCGTGCAGGGCGCGACCCGTGAGTACCTCCTCGTGGAGTACGCCCCCGCCAAGCGCGGCCAGCCCGGCGACCGGCTGTACATCCCGACGGACCAGCTGGAGCAGGTCACCAAGTACGTGGGCGGCGAGGCGCCGACCCTGCACCGGCTCGGCGGCGCGGACTGGACGAAGACGAAGGCGCGCGCGAAGAAGGCCGTCAAGGAGATCGCGGCCGACCTCATCAAGCTGTACTCGGCGCGGATGGCGGCCCCCGGGCACGCCTTCGCCCCGGACACCCCGTGGCAGCGCGAGCTGGAGGACGCCTTCCCGTACGCGGAGACGCCCGACCAGCTGTCCACCATCGCCGAGGTGAAGGAGGACATGGAGAAGACCGTCCCCATGGACCGTCTGATCTGCGGCGACGTGGGTTACGGCAAGACGGAGATCGCGGTCCGCGCGGCCTTCAAGGCGGTGCAGGACGGCAAGCAGGTCGCGGTCCTCGTCCCGACGACGCTGCTCGTGCAGCAGCACTTCGGAACCTTCTCCGAGCGGTACTCCCAGTTCCCCGTGAAGGTACGGGCGTTGTCCCGCTTCCAGACCGACACGGAGGCGAAGGCGACCCTGGAGGGCATGCGGGAGGGTTCGGTCGACGTCGTCATCGGCACCCACCGCCTGTTCGCCTCCGAGACGAAGTTCAAGGACCTGGGCCTGGTCATCGTCGACGAGGAGCAGCGCTTCGGCGTCGAGCACAAGGAGCAGCTGAAGAAGCTCCGCGCCAACGTCGACGTCCTCACCATGTCGGCCACCCCCATCCCCCGTACGCTCGAGATGGCGGTCACCGGCATCCGCGAGATGTCGACCATCACCACCCCGCCGGAGGAGCGCCACCCCGTCCTCACCTTCGTGGGGCCGTACGAGGAGAAGCAGATCGGCGCCGCGATCCGGCGTGAACTCCTGCGCGAGGGCCAGGTCTTCTACATCCACAACCGGGTCGACTCGATCGACCGGGCGGCGGCGCGGCTGCGCGAGATCGTCCCCGAGGCACGGATCGCGACCGCCCACGGCCAGATGTCGGAGTCGGCCCTCGAGCAGGTCGTCGTCGACTTCTGGGAGAAGAAGTTCGACGTCCTCGTCTCGACGACCATCGTCGAGTCGGGCATCGACATCTCCAACGCCAACACCCTGATCGTCGAGCGCGGCGACAACTTCGGCCTCTCGCAGCTCCACCAGCTGCGGGGCCGCGTCGGCCGTGGCCGGGAGCGCGGCTACGCGTACTTCCTGTACCCGCCGGAGAAGCCGCTCACCGAGACCGCGCACGAGCGGCTCGCGACGATCGCCCAGCACACCGAGATGGGCGCCGGCATGTACGTGGCGATGAAGGACCTGGAGATCCGCGGCGCGGGCAATCTGCTCGGCGGCGAGCAGTCCGGCCACATCGCGGGCGTCGGCTTCGACCTGTACGTCCGGATGGTCGGCGAGGCCGTCGCGGACTACCGGGCGCAGATGGACGGCGGGGTGGAGGAGGAGGCCCCGCTGGAGGTCAAGATCGAGCTCCCGGTCGACGCCCACATGCCGCACGACTACGCCCCGGGCGAGCGGCTCCGCCTCCAGGCCTACCGCTCGATCGCCTCGGCGAACTCGGAGGAGGACATCAGGGCGGTCCGCGAGGAACTCACCGACCGCTACGGCAAGTTGCCGGAACCGGTCGAGAACCTCCTCCTGGTGGCGGGCCTGCGCATGCTGGCGCGGGCCTGCGGCGTCGGCGAGATCGTCCTGCAGGGCCCGAACATCCGCTTCGCGCCGGTGGAGCTGCGCGAGTCGCAGGAGCTCAGGCTGAAGCGGCTCTATCCGCGGACCGTCATCAAGCCGGCCGTCCACCAGATCCTGGTGCCGCGTCCGACGTCGGGCAAGATCGGCGGGAAGCCGGTGGTGGGCCGTGAACTGCTGGCGTGGACCGGGGAGTTCCTGACGACGATCCTGGGGTCGTAGGGAGAGCGGGCCGGGGGTGCGCCGAGGGCGCGCCCCCGACCGGGCCTTCGGCCCTACAGCTCGTCGAGGTCCAGCGCCCCGGCCATGGCGCGGTAGCCCGCGTCGTTCGGGTGGAGGGCGTCGCCCGAGTCGTACGCCGGGAGGATGCGGTCCGGGTCCGTCGGGTCGGCGACCGCGTGGTCGAGGTCGACGATCGCGTCGTACGCGCCCGACGTGCGGACCCAGGTGTTGAAGGCGTCGCGCTTGGCCTCGTTGGCCGGGGTGTCGTAGAAGGAGCCCTTGACCGGGGTCAGGGTCGCGCCGATCACCTTCAGGCCCTTGGCGTGGGCCTGGCGTATCAGGGTGCGGTGGCCCTTGATCAGTTCGGTCACGGAGACGTCGGGGGTGGGCGCGGCGGGGAAGTCGACCGTGCTGCCGCCGATGTCGTTGATGCCTTCGAGGAGGATGACCGTGCGGACGCCGCGCTCGTTCAGGACGTCCTGGCGGAAGCGGGTCAGGGCCTTCTCGCCGGCCCAGGTCGTGTCGTTGACGACCTGGTTGCCCGCGATCCCGTGGTTGAGGACCGCGCGCGGGCTGCCCGCCGCGGCCAGTCGCTCGGCGAGCTCGTCCGGGTAGCGGTTGTCCGCGTCCGTCGCGGAGCCCACGCCGTCGGTGATCGAGTCGCCGAAGGCGACGATGCCGTCGCGACGGGCGGTGTCCCGGCCGCCGGTGACCTCGACGCCCGACAGGTAGTACGAGGACGTGCTCGTCTCCGTGAAGGCCGAGCCGGACAGGTCTCCGCGGTGGTCGCCTGCGGCCCGGTAGGCGGTGGCGCCGGCGAACTGGTGGAAGGTGGCCGGGCCTGTCTCGCCCGCCAGGTACAGGGTGACGGTCAGGGACTCGAACGCCTTGACCGGGAAGGGGGCGCCGTCGCTGAGGAGCGTGCCGCCGGCCGGGACCGTGGTGGACGCCCGCCCGTCGAAGCGCAGGGTGCGGACCGAACCGGCGCGCACCGCACCGCCCTCGGCCGTGCGGGCGACGGTCGCGCCGGTGACGCGCAGCGGGCCGGTGCCGTAGCGGTTGCTCAGCTCGATCCGGGCCCGGGTGCCGGAGGCGGTGACGCGGACGACCTGCCGCACGGTGTGGTTGTCGAAGCCCTGCTCCGACCAGTTGGGGCCGAGTGGCGCGGCGGGTGCCTGCGGGGAGGCGGCCCAGGCGCCGCGCCAGGGCGATCCGGATCCCGCGTGGTCGGGGGCGGCGAGGGCGGTGGGGGCTAAGGCGAGGGTCGCCGTGGTGAGCAGGGCTGTGGCGGTGCGACGGAGGGTGTTCGTGGTTCTCATGTTCTCCGTCAATTGCTGACCGTCGCGGGCTATTCCCGCGGCTCCGGTTCCTCCGGCGGGAGTTGGCCGGTGAAGAGCAGGCCGGTGAGGGAACGGAAGTACTCCTCGGGGTCGCGGTCGCCCAGGGCTCCCGTCACGTTGTGGGTGAGGAGCAGCGTCGCGAAGCCGTGGGCGAGCGACCAGGCGGCGATGCCCGCCGTGCGGGCGTCGGGGACGTCGGTCAGGGCGGCGACGCCGGCGCGGAGTTCGGCGGAGGCACGCTCCTTGGCGGTGAGCAGGTCCGGGTCGTCGGCGCGCAGCAGGTCCGGCTGGAACATGACCTGGAAGTGGGCGGGGTGCTCGATCGCGAACCGCACGTACCGCACCCCGCGTTCGCGCAGCTCGGGCGCGGCGGCGAGGGCTTCGGCGAGGAGGCCGTACCCCTCGGTCGCGAGGGCGGTGAGGAGCCCGGTGCGGTCCTTGAAGTGGTGGGCGGGCGCGGCGTGCGAGACGCCCGCGCGGCGCGCGAGGTCGCGGAGGCTGAGCGCCCCGGGGCCCTCGGCGGCGATGACGTCGAGGGCGGCGTCGAGGACGGCCTGCCGCAGGCCGCCGTGGTGGTAGGAGCTCCGGCTCGTGCGCGTCATGGGAGGAGCCTAGCCCCGATCTAGGCATTGACAAGTTGCGGGACGCGGAGCACCATCTAGTCACTGACTAGATGGTGAGCGAGTGAAGAGGAGTCCGCCGTGGAATCCGGACGCGTACGTCAGATGTGGCACCTGCTCGAACCCCTGCACGCCCTGCTCTACTACGCCCCGGAGGCCTTCGACGAGGCCGCCGCCCTCGGCTACGACACCTCCGAGCGCTGGCCCTCCTACTTCGCCTGGCGCGCCGCACCCCTCGGCCCCGTGGGCCCGGACCGGGTGGCGGACACCTTCTACAGCTTCAGTCCCGCGATGATCGCCCGACACGTCCCCGCCGCCTGGGAGACCGCGGCTCCGGCCGACGTCCTCGCCGCCCGGCTCCGGGCCGTCGACCGCACCTACCGGGCCGTCCTGGGCGAGGAACTCCTCGCGAGCCCCGAACTCGCCGAGGCGGCCACCCTCGCCCGCACCGCCGCCGACGGGGCGGCGGCGGCCTCCGGGGCCCTCGTGTCCCGCCCGCTCGCCGTCGCCAACGCCGCCCTGCCCCGGCCCGAGGCCCCGCACCTGGTCCTCTGGCAGTCCGCGACGGTCCTGCGCGAGCACAGGGGCGACGGCCACCTCGAAGCCCTCGTCGACGCCGGGCTCGACCCGGTCGAGTCGCTCGTCTCCTTCGCGGCGATCGGTGCCGCGCCCGAGCCCGTCTTCGAGAGCCGGGGCTGGAGCGGCGAGGAATGGGAGGCGGCGCGCGCCCGTCTCGCCGCCCGCGGCCTCCTGACCGCCGACGGGGGAGCCACCGAGGCGGGCCGCGCCCTGCGCGCCGAGGTCGAGCGGCGTACCGACGAACTCGCCGCCGCCCCCTGGGACGCCCTCGGCCCGGACGGCACCGCCCGCCTCGCGGAGTTGCTCGGCGGCCCCTGGCTGGCGGCGATCGGCTCCGGCCTGCTGCCCTCCGAGAACACCCTGGGCATCGGCAAGGTGTGACCGGCACGGGGCCGGACGCGAAGGGCCCGGGCGTCGCTCGTGCGACACCCGGGCCCGGTCGTGCGACCGATCAGAAGAGCAGTTCCCCTGCGGGGAAGCTCGAACCGATCTTCACGCGCGGGGCGTAGCCGCCGGCCCCGTCGCCCTTGTAGTAGAAGAGGTCTCCCGCCTTCTCGCGCCCGCTCAGATCGGGCTTCCCGTCGCCGTTGAGATCGCCGACGGCGGCGAGGGCGTCGTAGACCTGCCAGCCGTTGCCGATCTTCCTGCGCTCCGCGAGGGTTCCGTCGCCCTTCCCCTCCTGGAGCCAGAGATCACCTGCCTTGTCGATGGCGACGAGATCGGCCGTACCGGGCGCGTCAACCGTGTCGGCGAAGTCCGTCGCGACCACGGACGTGTAGTCGGCCCAGGCGCCGCCGGTGTCGGCGATCTGCGTCCGCGGGGCGTAGCTGTCCGCGCCGGTCCCCTTGTGGAGCCAGAGCTTGCTCCCGGCGCGGGTGATCAGGTCGGCGGTGCCGTCCCCGTCGAAGTCGCCGGGGGCGAGGAGCACGTCGTCGGTCAGGAAGCCGGTGCCGGCCTGGCGGCGGGTGCCACCGGAGTACGTACCGTCCACCGGGCTGAGCGGGTAGTGCCACAGGACGCCGGCCGTGTCGACGGCGGCGAGGGTCGTGCCCTGGCGGGCGACCTGCTTCATCGCGCCCCAGCCGAAGCCGACCTTGCACGGCTTGGCGAGCGCGGCGGTGTCGCCGGTGGCGCGGCCCTCGTAGCGGTAGAGGCCGCCGGCCGCGTCCCGCCGGTACACGGCGCCGGGAGTGGTGCCGTAGGTGCCGCAGTCCTTCCAGTAGGCCGCGCCGCGGAGCGGCAGGTGGTCGGAGATCCACTTGCCGGTGGTCGTCTTCGGCTCGTCGGGGACGTCACCGACGACGCCGCGGAAGAACTGGCCGCTGAAGAAGGTGTAGTCGAGCTTCTGCACACGGTTCTGGTGCGTCTTGTCGTACATCGTCAACTCACCCACCCGGCACCGCGTCAGCCCAGGGGTCCGGCAGTTGCCGTACGGGCCGACGTCGTCGAAGTCGGTCTCGTCGGCCTCGACGAACGTGCCGTACGCGCCGTCGCCGGTGGCCGGCTCGTAGAAACGGTTGAGCACGTCCCCCCACGGGCTGGAGTTGAAGTCGCCGCTGAGGATGACGGGGATGCCCGCCTGCTCCCACTCCTTGGCCTTGCGGACCAGGGCGTCGGCCTCCCTGGTCATCACCTCGTGCCGCGCCAGCCTGTCCTTGTACGCGGCGATCTCCGCGGGGGTGGCGCCCGCACCGGGGTCGGCGGGGACGTTCGGGGCTCCCCACCACAGGTGTACGGAGCAGGCCCAGGTCGCGCGGTTCTGCACCCACGACTTGATGCAGGGGGACTTGATGTCCTCGCCCGTGGCGCCCGGGACGGTCTGCTGGATCGCGGTCTTCGTGTCCAGGGTGAGGACCGTGGACTCGACGAAGGAGCCCCGGACGAACACGGCCATTCCGTAGCTGCGGGCCGTGCCGCTCCCGGATGAGTCGACGCAGAGCGGCCTGCCGGTCGAGTCGTGGAGGCTGCCGGCGGGGACGGTCTCGACGTACCGGCCGGTGTAGCCCCGGGGCTTGAGGCTCGCGTCCATGCGGTTGAACTGGTAGCTGCAGACCTCGACGAGGAAGATGTAGTCGGCGTTCCAGACGCCGCCCGCCGTCTCGTCGACGATCGTCTTGTGACGGGCGTCGTCCTCCTCTCGCGTGGCGTTGCAGCCCTCGGTCCCGCTGCTGCCGCAGATGTTGTACGTGAACGTCCTGATGGGCGGCGCGGACGCGTAGTTCACCGTGTCGGCCAGCGCCTGAGGCGCCGACACCATCGTGGCCGCGCAGATGAGGGCCAGAGTGGCCAACAGGGCGCGAGCCGGTCTGGGTATGTGCAAAGCAACCCCTCCTGAGGGAGCGTCATGGAAGGGATGAACGCTAGTCGAATGCGTGTTCCACTCGATGGGCGGGTGAACGGCCCGGTCCGGATGTCCGCAACCGGCCTAGGATGTACAGGTGTTCACAGAACGGACGTTCCGATCAGCCCTGGCCGCCTCGGCGCTCGCCGTCACCACGCTCCTCGCCACCGCCTGCTCACCCGGAGCCGACGGCGGCCCGGGATCCGGCGGCGGTGCGGGATCCGGCGGTGGCGCGGGCGACAGGCCCGCCGCGCGGGGGACCGCCCTCGCCGCCGTCGAGACGCTCACCGTCAAGGGACGTGCGCCGAAGACCGGTTACGAGCGGGAGAAGTTCGGCCGCGCCTGGGCGGACGTCGACGGCAACGGCTGCGGGACCCGGGACGACATACTCAAGCGCGACCTCACCGGCGTCCGGTTCACCGACGGCCGCTGCAAGGTCGCCTCCGGCACGCTCACCGACGACCCGTACACCGGGACCACCGTCCGCTTCGTCCGCGGGCGCAGCAAGGTCGACATCGACCATGTCGTCGCGCTCTCCGACGCCTGGCAGAAGGGCGCGGGGAAGTGGGACGGGGAGACCCGGCGCCGGTTCGCCAACGACCCGCTCAACCTGCTCGCCGTCGACGCCTCCACCAACCGCCGCAAGTCCGACGGCGACGCGGCGACCTGGCTGCCGCCGAACAAGGCGTACCGCTGCACGTACGTGGCCCGGCAGATCGCCGTGAAGAAGAAGTACGGGGTGTGGGTGACGGCCGGCGAGCGGGACGCGATGAAGCGGGTCCTCGCCGGCTGTCCGCAGCAGAAACTTCCGTAGCCCTCACCGGCCGGGGGAAAACCTGTTGGTGCGAGGCGAAATGATCTTTACCCTGCCTGCATGGACCTGAACATATCGACCCTTGCCGAGCGCCCCGAACTGGAAGGGCCGATGTGGGGCATGCGCGACCTCTGGCCCGAGTTCATGATGTACGACCCGGTGGGCTGGGCGAACATCGGGCGGATCGTGCGCGAGCTGCCGGAGTACGTCCTCGTGGCCACCGACGCCGAGGGCAAGGTCGTCGCCCGTGGCTTCAGCGTTCCCTTCCGCCTCGACGTCGACGGGCGCCGCGAGCTGCCCGCGCGCGGCTGGGACGAGGTGCTGCTCTGGGCGTTCTCCGACCTGAAGCACGGCCGTGAGGCCGACACCGTCAGCGCCATCGAGATCACGGTCGACACGAGCGCCCTGGGTCGGGGCATCTCCCACCGCATGCTGGCCGCCATGCGGGGCAACGCCGGGCGCCTCGGCTTCTCCGAGCTGGTCGCCCCGGTCCGCCCCAACGGCAAGCACCTGGAGGCCGCGTCCTCCATCCACGAGTACGCCTTCCGTACCCGGGAGTCCGACGGACTGCCGCACGACGCCTGGCTGCGCGTCCATGTGCGCGCGGGCGGTGTCGTCGAGGCGGTGGCCCCGGCATCGATGACCGTCTCCGGCTCGGTCGAGCAGTGGCGCTCGTGGACCGGCCTGCCCTTCGACGCCGACGGGCCGGTCGAGGTCGCGGGCGCGCTCGTGCCCGTCCACTGCGACGCCTCGCGCGGCTACGCGGTCTATGTCGAGCCCAATGTGTGGGTGCGACACCGCATCTGAGACGTACGGGACGCCCCCGGGGAGCGGGACCCCGGGGGCGATCTTCGCGGCGGGGGATGTACCGTACGGCGTCCCCTGTCGTACACCCGTGCGCCCCGCCCCCGGCGTGCGCCTCCGTGAGAGGTCCCGCGAATCGTGAACCAGGCCGTCCGCTTGGAGAAGGGCGCGGAGTCCCCGCGCCCCAAGGAGCTGCCGGGCCGGCCGGCCCGGGTCGGGCTCGCGCTGGTGCCGCTGCTGAGCCTGGGCGTCCTCGGGTTCGTCCCCTCGCTCACACTCGCCCTGCGGCGCGGGACGCGGAACGACTGGCTCGCCGCGCTGCTGTTCACGGCCGCCTCGGTCGGCTGGTGCTTCCAGATCGCGCTGACGCCCGAGGAGACCCACGGCTCCGCGTACCTCCTCGACGTGGTGCTGCTCGCGGCCACCACCCTGGGTGCGTCGGCGCACCTCCTCACCGCCGGGAGGGCCGGCCGGTGAAGACCCGTCGCGCCTGGCGCGTCACCGAGCGGGAGGCGTCCAAGAGGGAGGCGGCGGAGTCCGGGGGTGCCCGGATTCCGGGGCTGCTGGCCGCCGGCGCGGGTGCCCTGCGCGGCCGGCTGGGCTGGGCGGTGGGTTCCGTCGTGGTCCTCGCCCTCGGTTTCGTCGGCGTCTCGCTGTTCGCCGGGGCGGACCGACCGGGCACCCCGCCCGACACCCGGGCCCGTGCCTACCAGGACTACGACGCCTGTCTGCTGACCGACGAGCGGGGCATCGTGACCGGTGCTCCGGCGGCCCCCGTCTGGGAGGGGATGCAGGCGGCGTCGCTGGACAAGCGCATCCGTGTGACGTTCGTGCCGGTGATGGGCGAGAAGTCGGTGGAGAACGCCCGCCCGTTCCTCAACGGTCTGGTCCAGCGGGACTGCGAGATCGTCGTCGCCTCGGGCGCCCCGCAGGTGGCGGCCGCCGAGGCGGCGGTGGAGAAGAACCCGAAGGTCCGGTTCGTGACGGTCGGTGAGGCGGGCGGCGCGGCCCACGACAACCTGGTCCGGGTGGCACCCGGCGCGTCCCTCAAGGACGACATCGCGGCGACGGTGAAGCGGCTGGCCCACGAGGACTGACGGGCCGACAGGCGTCCTGCCGGGGTACCCCGTCAGGAGTTGTCCGGAAGGGTTCCCTCCCAAAAGTAAAGCCCGGGTAAAGTTCGGCACCCTGGTGTGAACTGGTGATCCGTCATCGGGCAGGCTCGCGAGGCTTTGTAAGAATCGCGTTAGTAAAGGCTGGCCCATGCGTATACGCCGGGTCCGTAGCCCTCGCCTGTTCCCACCGGGTCGCACCGGAAGACGCAGGCTGAGGGCTACGGCTCTTTCCGTACTCATCTCCCTGTTCCTCATGCTCACCACCGAGTCGGCGCTCGCCGCGGGCGTCACGCTCGAACCGGTGAAGATGCCCAAGCTCTCCCTCTCCGGTCTGTGGAAGTGGGTGAGCGAGAGCCCTCTCGACACCCCCGACCAGCAGGGCGGCACGGCGCGGGGCAAGAGCCATCAGGCCTCATCGGACGCCACGAGCCTCGAAGGCAAGGCCGGGCGCAAGCCCGGCAAGGGCAAGGGCGAACTCCCGCTGTTCGAGCGGGAGACCGACGACCCCGCCGAGACCCGCACCGGCAAGGCGCCGGGCAACGCCAAGAGCTTCGACGCGCGCACCAGCAAGCGCGACGCGAAGAAGTCCACGGCCACCTCGGACTACTACGTCAACGCCGACGGCTCCACCACGGTCCGCCACTTCGCCGGCCGCACCAACTTCAAGGCCGCGGACGGCACGTGGAAGGCCATCGACACGAGCCTGACCGAGGACAAGGACGGCCGCCTCCAGCAGACGGCCAACTCCCTCGACGTCGAGTTCGCGCCGACCGCCGCCGACCAGGCCCTGGCCTCGGTCGACTTCGGCGCGGGCCGCTCGCTCGCGTACGCGCTGAAGGGCGCCGCGAAGACGGAGCCCACCGTCGCCGCGAACGGCACCGTGACGTACGCGGACGTGCTGCCCGAGACCGACGTACAGCTCGTGCCGCTGGCGGAGGGCTTCAAGGAGAACGTCGTCCTGCGCTCCCCGCAGGCCGCGAACTCCTGGACCTTCCCGCTCGACGTGAAGGGCCTCACCCCCCGCGTCGCCGCCGACGGCGACGTGGAGTTCACCGACGCGAACGGAAAGGTCACCGCGACCATCCCGCACGCGTTCATGGAGGACTCCAAGATCGACCCGCGCTCGGGCGACCCCGCCCAGTCGCGGGCCGTGACCTACGAGCTGGTGACGGTGGACGGCGAGCCGGCGCTGCGGATGACCGCGGACCGCGCCTGGCTGGACGACCCCGCCCGGGTCTACCCGGTCACCGTCGACCCGACGGTGACCGCGTCGAACTCCACGTACGCGCAGAACACCATCGGTGGTGACCACTCCACCGAGACGCAGATCAAGGTCGGCTCCTACGACTCGGGCACGAACAAGACGAACTCGTTCCTGCAGTTCTCCTCGCTGGGCACCACGCTCGCGGGGAAGCGGGTCACCGCCGCCACCCTGAACGTCTACGCGCTCTGGTCCTCCACCTGCGCCGCCCAGTCGTTCTCGGTGCACCCGATCACCCAGTCCTGGACCCCGTCCGGAGTGACCAGCTACCCGGGCCCGAGCTTCGGCGCGGCCATGGGATCGGCCACGCCCGCTCCCGGCGCCTCCTGCTCCAACAGCGGGAACTCGGCCTCGGTCGGCGTGAAGATGCCGGTCTCCCTCAACACGACGTGGTTCAACAACGTCGCCGGCGGAGCCGCGAACTACGGTCTGGCGCTCACCGCGCCGACCAACGACATGCTCCACTGGAAGAAGTTCCACTCGGACAACTCGGCCACCGCCGGCTTCCGCCCGGCCCTTGATCTGACGTACACGGCGAACACCGCGCCGCAGATCAACGCCCAGTACCCGCCGGCCAACTTCCAGGCCAACACCCTCCAGCCGGAGCTGCTCGTCTACGCGAGCGACGCCGACAAGGGTCCGAACCCGCTGACGTACACCTTCGAGGTCTACGAGGGCGACGCCACCGGCACCCCCACGCTGATCGCCACCTCCGGCGCTGTCACCAAGGGCAGCTGGAAGGTTCCCGCGGGCAAGCTGAAGTGGTCGGAGAACTACGACTGGTACGTGGAGGCCAGCGACGGCACCTCGGCCGTCGTGGAGGGCAGCCGTTTCACCACGGCCGTGCCGCAGCCGCCGGTCACCTCGGGCCTGTCGATGAACACCGACGGCCACGACTTCGACCCCTCGGACGGCAACTACACGACCGAGGACACCGACGCCCAGGTGTCGGTGATCGGCCCGTCGCTGGAGATCGAGCGCTCCTACAACAGCCTCGACCCCCGGGTGGACTCCGCCTTCGGCGCCGGCTGGTCGACGATCGTCGACATGAAGGCCGTCGAGGTCAAGGACGGCGCCGGCGCGCTCACCAGCGTGATCATCACCTACCCGGGTGGTGAGCAGGTCGCCTTCGGCAGGAACTCGGACGGCACCTTCGTGCCCCCGCTGGGCCGCTACGCGCGCCTCGCGGCCGTCACCGGCGGCGGCTACGCGCTCACGGACAAGGACTTCACGGAGTACGCCTTCACCCAGGCGACCGCGAAGGCCGGCACCTACGCGCTGAAGACCATCAAGGACTACGCGGGCCGCACCGAGACCTTCGCGTACGACGCCAATAAGCGCCTCACGAAGATCACGAACGAGGTCTCCAAGCGGAACCTGGGCCTGACCTGGTACCAGCCGGCCTCGGCCACCGCCTGGCACGTCCAGACCGTCTACACCGACCAGGCCACGGCCGGCGACGCGAACTCGGTCCAGACCTGGCAGTACACCTACACCGGTGACCAGCTCACCAAGGTGTGCCCGCCGGCCGACTGGTCCAAGTGCACGACGTACACCTACGCCACCGGCAACCACTACCGCACCACGGTCCTCGACGCCGACCCGTTCGCCTACTGGCGGCTCGGCGAGACCTCGGGCACGGTCGCCAAGGACGCCCTCGACGCGAACCAGGGCCAGTACAACGGCACGTACAAGAACGTGACGCTGGGCGGGACGGGCCCCCTCGCGGGCTCCACCCAGAAGGCGGCCACCTTCAACGGCACCACCTCGTACGTCGAGATGCCGGCCGCGCCGGGCGCCACGCCCTCGTACACGTCCGTCTCGCTGTGGTTCAAGACGAGCACCGCCGGAGGCGTGCTCTTCTACTACGGCGACAAGCCCCTCAGCGACCCCGACCCGGTGGCCAACACCACGAAGAACACCCCCGCGGTGTACGTGGGCACCGACGGCAAGCTGCGCGGCTGCCTGGCGATGTCGCCCGGCTGCATGACGACGATCACGTCCACCCCCGTCGTCACCGACGGCAAGTGGCACAGCGCCGTCCTGACCGGTGTCGCCAACAGCCAGACCCTGTACCTCGACGGTGCGGCGGTCGGCTCGCTCAGCGGCACCATCAACGACTGGGTGCAGCCGTACATCTCCCTCGGCGCCGGTGTGAACACCATGGGCTGGCCGGCGATGAACGCGGGCGACAAGCTCGGTCACTTCAACGGCCAGCTGGCCGAGGTCGCGATCTTCTCCGAGCCGCTGTCGGCCGACGTGATCAAGACCCAGTACGACTCCGCCACCCGGTCGGCCGGTCTCCTCCAGAAGATCACCACTCCGGGCGGCAAGACCCAGGCGTCCGTCGTCTACGACACCACCGACGACCGCGTCCTCCAGGCCACCGACGGCAACGGCGGCACCTGGAAGCTCAACCCGCCGACCATCACCGGCTCGTCCCAGGTCTACCGCTCCGCCGTCATGGGCTCAGCCCCGGCCGGCTACTGGCGCATGGACGACACCCAGGGCGCGGCGCAGGCCGCGAACCAGGTGAACACCGGCTTCGGCACGTACAACAACGTCATCCAGGGCGCCGAAGGCCCCTTCGGTCCGGGTGACGCGAGCGCGGCGACGTTCGACGGCTCGACCTCCTTCGTGGAGATCCCGTACGGCCCGCTGCACGCCAAGGCCGACCGCTCGGTCGAGCTCTGGTTCAAGACGGCCGAACCCGGCGTCCTCATGAGCGACCAGGCCCGTGCCCCGAACGATCCGCTCGGTGCGGGCGCCGCCTACTCGCCGTTGCTGTACGTCGGCGCGGACGGCAAGCTGCGCGGTCACTGGTGGAGCGCCACCGGCAGCGGGACGACCGACTTCGGCACCACCGGTACGGTCACCGACGACAAGTGGCACCACGCGGTGCTGTCGGCGAAGGGCACGACGCAGACGCTCTACCTGGACGGTGTGAAGCAGAAGGACTACACCGGCGCGGCCAACGACCAGTCGACGACCCGCACCTTCATCGGCGCCGGTTTCGGCAAGGGCTGGATCAGCTCGCCGGGTGACGTCAGCTACTTCACCGGTTCCATCGCCGAGGTCGCGGTCCACGCCAAGGGCCTGACCGACGCGGACGTGGCGACGCACTGGTCGGCCTACAAGGCGTCCTCCGGCATCGCCCCCGTCAAGACGGTCAAGCTGACCGACCCGAAGGACAAGACCCTCACCTACGTGTACGACGCCGAGATGGGCAACCGCCTGCTCGCCGCGATCGACACCGAGGGCGACCGCACCACCTACGGGTACGACACCGGCGGCTTCCTGCACACCATCACGGACGCCAACGGCAACCGCTCGATCACCGGTCACGACGTGCGCGGCAACACGGTCTCCCAGACCACCTGCCAGAACACGGCCGCGAACAAGTGCTCGACGGAGTACTACACCTTCTACCCGGACTCGACCACGGCCTTCCCGCCGATGGACCTGCGCAACGACCTGATCCTCACGGAGCGGGACGGGCGCTCGTCCGGTCCGACGGACAACGCCTACCTCACGAGCTACTCCTACGACGCGGGCGGCAACCTGCTGTCGGTGACCACGCCCCCCGTGGCCGGTCATCCGAACGGCCGGACCGCCTCGACCACGTACACCACCGCCACCACCCCGGCGGCGGAGGGCGGCACGGCGGTCACCCCGGCGGGTCTCGTGTCGCAGGTCACCACACCGGGTGGCCGGAAGACGACGTACACCTACTTCGCCAACGGCGACCTGGCGAAGATCACCGACGCCAACGGCGCCACGGTGGAGTACACGTACGACAAGCTGGGCCGCGAGATCTCCAAGAAGGAGGTCTCGGACGCGAACCCGGGCGGCCTGGTCACGTCGCAGACGTACGACAAGAACGACCAGGTCGTCACCGAGACGACCCCGTCCGTCACCAACCGGGTCACCGGCGCCAAGCACCAGGCGAAGACGACCACGGGCTACGACCCCGACGGCAACATCCTGTCCCAGACGGTCCAGGACCTCACCGGCGGTGACACGGCGCGCGTCACGTCGATGACGTACGACGCCACCAACCAGCTGGCGACCAGGACGGACCCGGGCGGCGACACCACGTCGTTCGAGTACGACGTCTACGGCAACAAGGTGAAGGAGACGGACCCCGCGGGGACCGTCAACACCTACACCTTCGACGGCGAGCAGCGTCCGCTCACCACCAGCCTGCTCGGCTACACGGGCGACCCGTACAACCCGACGGCTCCGACGACGCTCGTCCAGGAGTCCCGGGCGTACGACCCGGCCGGCCGCCTCGCGTCGATCACCGACTCGCTGGGCTGGCAGACGGCGTACACCTACACCGACGACGGCCTGTCGGCCTCCGTGGTCCGCAGGGACCCGCAGACCGGCAAGTCCTTCACGGAGCAGGCGAACACCTACGACGCCGCCGGCAACCTGATCGAGCAGGTCACCAACGACGGGCAGACCCGCACCACCTTCACGGTGGACGCGGCCGACCGTACGGTCTCCGAGATCCTCGACCCCAACGGGCTCGCCAGGACCACGCAGACCAGCTACGACCCGGACGACAACGTGGTGTCGGAGACGGACCGGGACCCGGCGACGGGCGACGTGTCCACCACGGACACCCGGTACGACTCGCTGGGCAACATCACCGGAACCACCAGCCACGACGGCACCACGGCTCCGGTGGCCCGCTACAAGCTGGACGAGACGACGGGCTTCGGCCTGGCCGACTCCTCCGGCGCCAACAACACCGGTACCCACGGCACCGGCATGCACTGGAACACCGACCGGGGCGGCAGCGCCGCCTTCGACGGTGACGTCAACTCGTGGGCGCAGGCCTCGGGCCCGGCCGTGAACACGGCCGGCAGCTTCACGGTCTCCGCGTGGGCCAAGCTGTCCGACCTGACGACGGGTCGCACGGTCCTCTCGCAGGACGCGGGCACGGTGTACGGCTTCGTGCTGTACTACGCGGCCAACACCGGCTGGGCGTTCGCCCGCCCCCGGGCGGACGCGCTGCCCCTCGCCTACGACCGGGCGGTCTCCGCCCCGTCCGCGGCGGTCGCCGGAGCCTGGACCCACCTGGTCGGCCAGTACGACGCCCAGGCGTCCAAGCTGCGCCTGTACGTCAACGGCACGCTCGCGCAGGAAGTCCCGGTCGCCGGCAACTGGGAGGCGACCGGCCCGTTCCAGATCGGCCGCCACAAGATGGGCGCCGGGAACTACGACTACGAGTTCAAGGGCGGCATCGACGACGTCCAGGTCTACTCCGAGGCGCTGACCTCCACGCAGATCACGGCGCTCAAGGGCGGCACCCTGCCGGCCGCGGGCTCCACGGTCCGCACCACCACGTGGAAGCTGGACCAGCGCGGTCTGCCGGTGTCCCAGACGGACACCGCGGGCAACGTCACGGACTACGGCTACGACGAGCTCGGCCAGCAGACCTCGGTCACCGAGCCGGCCGTCATGGCGGAGCAGAACGGCGGGACCCCGGTCTCCGTCCGGCCCGTCACGATGACCGGGTACAACACGTTCGGCGAGGCGACGGAGTCCTCGGACCCGCTCGGCAACGTGGTGACGACGGCGTACGACGCGGAGGGCCAGGAGCTGTCGACGACGTCTCCCGACTACCTCGCGCCGGGTGCGTCCGCCCCGATCCGCGCGACCTCGTACAACGAGTACAACAAGCTCGGCCAGGTGACGGCGGAGGTCGACCCGCTCGGCGGCCGCACCACGTACACCTACACGCAGCTGGGCGACCTGGCCTCGGTCACCGAACCGGGCGGCGGTACGACGAAGTACACCTACTCCACCAACGGCGACCAGCTGTCGGCCACCCGGCCGAACGGCGCCCGCCAGGAGATGACGTACGACTACCTGGGCCGCGAGCTGACCAGCACGGACATCGTGCGCCAGCCGACGCAGCGGGCGTACACGGCGATCAACGAGTACAACGCACCGGGCGGCGAGCTGTCCCGGATCGTGTCGCCGCAGGGCGTCACGGAGTCGTACAAGTACAACGCCGAGGGTGAGGTCACCGAGGTGACCGACGGCGCGGGCAAGGTCTCGCGCTTCACGTACGACATGGACGGTCAGCCGCTCACGGCCACCGAGCCCGACGGCACCAGCACCCGCAACACGTACGACGGCTTCGGCCAGCTGGTGAGGACGGACGACCTGGACGAGACGGGTGCCGTGCTGCGTACGGCGAGCACCGGTTACGACCGGGCCGGCAACATGGTCTCGGCGACCGATCACCGCGGTCACACGAAGACCTTCACGTACGACTCCTCGGGTCTGATCACGAAGGTCGTGGAGCCCGTCTCCGCGACCGAGTCGATCACCACGACCTACGGGTACGACGCGGCCGGCAACCAGACCCGCTTCACCGACGGGCGGGGCAACCCGTTCCTGACGACGTACAACACGTGGGGTCTGCCGGAGTCGCAGATCGAGCCGTCCACGCCGACCCATCCGAACCTCGCGGACCGGACGTTCACGGCGGTCTACGACGGCGGCGGCCGGATCAAGGAGTCCCGTTCTCCCGGTGGGGTGAACATCTCCTTCGAGTACGACGTGAAGAGCCGACTGATCCGCCAGTCGGGTACGGGTGCGGAGGCCGTCACGGCCGACCACACGTACGACTACGACGCCGACGACCGGATCACGGCCGTCGCCGGCCTCGGTACGGAGAAGAACACCTTCTCGTACGACGACCGGGGTCTGCTCCTGACCGCGAACGGGCCCTCGGGCTCCTCGTCCTTCGCGTACGACGGCGACGGCGGGATGACCTCCCGCACGGACGCCTCGGGCACGTCGACCTTCGGCTACGACACCGCCGGCCGCGTGAAGACCGCGAACGACGGTCTGACGGGCTCGACGGCGACGTACGGCTACGACGTCAACAGCAACGTGACGTCGGTCGACTACGGCACGGGCAAGGCGAAGCGCAGCTTCGGCTACGACAAGCTGGAGCGTCTGACCAGCGACTCGCTGACCTCGCCCACCGGCAAGACGCTCGCGTCCTTCACCTACGGGTGGGACGCGAACGACAACCTGACGTCGAAGACGACGACGGGGCTCGCCGGTTCGTCGGCCAACACGTACACGTACGACTGGGCCGACCGCGTCATGTCCTGGAACAACGGGACGACGAACGAGGTCTACGGCTACGACGCGTCCGGCAACCGGACCCGGGTGGGTGGCGACACCTACACCTACGACGCCCGGAACCGGCTCACGTCGGACGGTCACACCGCCTACACCTACACCGCGCGCGGCACGCTCAGCTCGGTGACGGACGAGGCCAGCCGGGTGACGACCATGAAGGTGGACGCCTTCAACCGCGTCATCCAGGAAGGAAACCGCACCTACACGTACGACGGTCTCGACCGCGTCCTGAACGCCAAGGACGAGACGGGCACCGAGCTCTACGCGTTCAAGTACAGCGGCGACGGCAACGAGGTGGCATCGGACGGTCTGTCGACCTACAGCCGTGACGCCGGGGGCGCCGTGGTCGGTGTGAAGAACGCCGTCAGCTCCGTGCTCGCCATGACGGACCTGCACACGGACGTGGTGGCGCAGTTCACCACCACGGGCGAGGCGCTGACCGGCTCGACGACCTACTCGCCGTTCGGCAAGGTCGTCCAGTCGGCGACGATGCTGGGTTCGCTGGGCTACCAGTCCGGCTGGACCGATCCGGAGACGGCCAAGGTCAACATGGCCGCGCGCTGGTACTCGCCGGAGACCGGCCAGTTCAACAGCCGCGACACCGTCGCCCTCAGCGGGGTCCCGAACTCGATCTCGGCGAACCGGTACGCGTACGCGGACGGCAACCCGATGACGGGCATGGACCCGACCGGCCACTGGCCGGGCTGGGCCGACAAGATCGTCAAGAAGGTCAAGAAGAAGGTCACCAAGACCGTCAAGTCGGCCTACAAGCACGTCAAGAAGGCCGTCAAGAAGGTCGCCAAGGTCGTCAAGAAGGCCGCGAAGGTCGTCAAGAAGGCCGTCAAGAAGGTGGTGAAGCGGGCCAAGCGGGCGGTGCGGAAGGCCGTCCGGTACGTGGCCGACAGCGTCCGGAAGGTCAAGAGATACGTCAAGCGTGTCTACAAGACCGTGAAACGTGTGGCCCACAAGGTCGTCAAGCATGTGAAGAAGGCGGTCCGCAAGGTCGCCAAGGCCGTCAAACACGTGGCCAAGAAGGTGGTCAAGGCAGCCAAGAAGGTCGGCAGAGCCGTCAAGAAGGCGGCGAAGGCGACAGCCAACTTCGTCAAGCAGCACGCCTCGACCATCGCCTCGGTGGCCACCGGCATCGCCGTCTTCGCGGGCTGCACCGCGATCACGGCCGGTGTGGGTGCCGTGGGTTGTGCCGCCCTCGCGGGCGCCGCGGCCAACGGCGTCGGCTACATGATGAGCGACGGACCGAAGTCGGTCGGCGGATTCCTGGGAGCGGTCGCCATCGGCGCCGTGACCGGTGCCGCCGGTGGTGTCGGCGGCCGCCTCGCGGCGAGCGCCGCGGGCAAGCTGCTCTCGGGCACGGCCGGCAAGATCGCGACGAACGTCGCGGAGAGCGCCGGCGAGGAAGCCCTCACGGGCGCGGTCGAGTACGGCACCTCGTGCGTGAACAGCGAGGAGGGCTGCTCGGTCGCCGGAGCCGCGAAGGCGGCGACGATCGGCGCGGTCATGGGCGGCGCGTTCGGAGCGAAGGGCAAGGGCAAGGGGCCGAAGGCGAAGGACTCGCCGGGCGCCTCGTCCGGTCCCGGCTGCCCGATCCGTCGCGGCGGAACGCCGCACAGCTTCACCGCAACCACGCCGGTGCTGCTCGCGGACGGCACGACCAAGCAGATCTCCAAGGTCAGGGCGGGCGACAAGGTCCTCACGGCCGAGCCCGGCAAGAAGACCAAGGAGATCCACGAGGTCAAGCAGGTCATCGTCACGAAGACCGACCGCGACTACGTCGACGTCACCGTGAAGACGGAGGCCGGTCCGAAGACGATCGAGACCACCGAGCACCACCAGTTCTACGAGTCCACCCGCAACGCCTGGACGCAGGCGGGCGACCTCAAGGTCGGCCAGAAGCTCCAGAACGGCGAGGGCGCGCCTACGTCGATCGTCGACGTCAGGTCGTACAAGGCCGACAGGACCACGTACGACCTGAGCATCGAGGGCCTGCACACGTACTTCGTGTTCGCGGGCGACACGGTACTGGCGGCGGACCCGAACGACGCGGTGCTGGTGCACAACTGCGGTGGCAAGCAGCCTGGCCACTCAAGCGTCTGCGAGTGCAAGCCGGACAATCCGAGGAGCGAGGTGACCCTCGACAGGGACTCCTTCGAATCCGCGCGGAACACCGGCCTGGACATCGTTGGCCCGCTCGACACAGGAACCCGGAAGACTCTGCGGGGCCGACTGGAAATCGCCGTCGAAACCTTCGGCAAGGTGACCGGATTCACCGGGAAGAGCAATGGTGACTACAGGGAGTTCCGCCTCGACGTCGACGAGAAGAAGGGTGCGCACATCAATGTCATGACGGGCAGGGGCGCGAACGTTCGCAAGTACGCGATCCGCTGGCCTTCCGAGACCGTCGCCCCCTGGCTCAGGAAGCTGCAGAGATGACCGACAACAACGCCTACGGAAGCCGACCGGACTACCTTCCGGCCTTCATGAACGACCCGCGGGACGAGGACGGTCGCCTTGTCGTGCGGCTGGACCGTACCGAGAGCCGGGAGCTGGACGGGGTGACCCTCGGCAGGTTCCCGGCCGCCTCCGGCGATGCCATCGACTTCGACACCGCCTCGTACGACGACCGACTCTGGTGGGACGACGAGGAACAGTGGGTGACGGTGGCGGCGGAGTTGCTCGCGCCGTACGCGCAGCGTGAAGAGCGGGTGGCCGTCATGTGGGGAAACCTGCTGATGCCGACCGTGACCATGCCTGCGGGTGTCGCGATGCGGCACGCGCGGGACATCCTCGACGCCGGACCGCACTTCTGGATTCACCCCCTGGGTGGGTCCGTCCTCATCGAGTGCCTGATGGACGGGCAGGTGACGGTGGCGACGATCCCGGCGACGCCGCCCGAGTAGATCCGGGAAGATCCGAGTAGATCCGGGTGGTACCCACACCCGCAGAGAGAGGCCCCGCCGGGACACGCCGGCGGGGCCTCTCCGCGTCGCCGCCCCTCAGCCCGTCTTCTTCCAGTCCCCGCACCCCGACGACTTGAAGTACCCGTCCGACGCGCTCACCTTCACGATCGCCGTGCCCGTCACGTTGTCGTTCGCCAGGATCGAGTCCGTGCCGTGGCTCGCGTCCTTCGCGCGCTCCCAGTAGCACTCCGCGTCCTTGTTGCCCGTCGACTTGTACGTGCCCGGGGCGATGTCGACGCCCACCTTGAACATGCCGCCGTCGCCCTTGAGGGTCGTCCCGGGGGTGCCCTTCGCCTTCGCGTCGACCGCTTCCCACGTGCCGCAGCCCGTCGACTTGAAGAGCTTGTCCGTCGCCTTGATCTCGACGTAGCTCGTGCCCGTCACGTTGTCGTTGGCGAGGATCGAGTCCGTGTCGGCCGAGGCGTCCTTCGCGCGCTCCCAGTAGCAGCCGGCGTCCTTGTTGCCCGTCGAGCGGTAGAGGCCGGGCTTCGCGTCGGAGCCGACCTCGAAGTCGCCGTCTCCGTCGATCGTGGCGCCCTTCGGCTTGTCCTCCGCCTTGTTCTGGGCCTTCTTGTCGCCGCCCTGCTTCGCGGGCTGCTCCTGCTTCGCGCCCGCCGTGGGGGACTCGGTGTCGCCGCCCCCACCCATCGCCGCACCGATCGCGATGACCGCGACGACCGCGCCGGCCGCGGTGAGGACCTTGTGGCGGGCGAACCAGTTGCGCTGCTGCTGCTGAGACATGGCTGTGGCACCTTCCGGGCGCTGTGAGGACTCCGCTTTCGGGACTCCGTGTTCCGATGGAGTAATCACAGCCGAAGCTGTGAACCGAGTCAACACGGTTCACGCGTTTCGAGTTCGCTCACGCCGTGAACCGGTTCGAGCGCTATGCTCGGTGTGTTCACACACGTACGAGGGGAGACGGACAGGTGCCCGAAGAGAGCACGGCAGAGGTCACCGCCGCCGGCATCGCCCGGCTCGCCGGGGTCGGCAGGGCCGCCGTCAGCAACTGGCGCCGGCGCCACGCCGACTTCCCCAAGCCCGTCGGCGGCACCGAGACCAGCCCCTCCTTCTCCCTCGCCGACGTCGAGTGGTGGCTCCGCGACCAGGGGAAACTCGCCGAAGTGCCGCTCCGCGAGCGCGTCTGGCAGCAGCTCGCCGGCCACCCCGCCAGCACCGTCGCCGGCCTCGTGCACACCGGCTGCGTCCTGCTGCTCCTGCGCGCCCGCCCGGGCGCCTGGACCGAGCTGGCCGCGCTCCCCGACGACCGCCTCGGCGAACTCCTGCCCGGCGTCTTCGAAGAGGTCCTCACCGCCCGCTTCGGTCTGCCCAGGACCGTTCACACCCCCACCCCGGCCGACACGCTCCCCGCCGTGCCCCTGCTCCGCGCCGCCGTCGAGCTGGCCGCCGAGCTGGGCGGCGCCCGCCAGGCCTTCGAGTTCCTGCTCGGCCGCCACCTCGACGCCAACCCCCGCCAGTACACGCTCACCCCGCCCCCGCTGGCCGAGCTCATGGCGGCCCTCGCCGCCGCCGCGACCCCCGAGGCCCGCCCCGTCGCCACCGTCCTCGACCCGGCCTCCGGCACCGGCAGCCTGCTGCGCGCCGTCCCGCACCCCACCGCGCTCTACGCCCAG
Organism: Streptomyces sp. NPDC088707; assembly: GCF_044752725.1. Classification (NCBI taxonomy): domain Bacteria; kingdom Bacillati; phylum Actinomycetota; class Actinomycetes; order Kitasatosporales; family Streptomycetaceae; genus Streptomyces; species Streptomyces sp. NPDC088707. The sequence goes on from NZ_JBIVLV010000010.1 coordinate 286,688, forward strand.
GACGCCGACCCCGACCTGGCCGCCCTCACGGCCCTCCGGCTCGCCCTCCACGGCGACGCCGACGTCCGCGCCGCCACCGGCGACACCCTCCGCGCCGACGCCTTCCCGACCCTGGCCGTCGACGCGGTCCTGTGCCACCCCCCGTTCAACGAGCGGACCTGGGGCCACGACGAACTCGCCTACGACCCACGCTGGGAGTACGGCTTCCCGGCCCGCACCGAGTCCGAGCTGGCCTGGGTGCAGCACGCCCTCGCCCGGCTCCGCGCCGGCGGCGCCGCCGTCCTCCTCATGCCGCCCGCCGTCGCCTCCCGCCGCTCCGGCCGCCGCATCCGCGCCGACCTGCTGCGCCGCGGCGCCCTCCGGGCCGTCGTCGCCCTCCCGGCCGGCGCCGCACCCCCGTACGGCATCCCGCTCCACCTCTGGGTCCTCGTCCGCCCCGGAGCCGACCAGCGCCCGCCGGCGGAGACCCTGTTCGTGGACACCGCCGGGCTCGTCCCGGACGCCGGCCGCGACAGACTCCCCTGGACCACCCTGCGGAACACGGTGCTCGACGCCTGGGCCGCTCGCGGCGGCGAGGAGTCCGTCGCCCGCGCCGTCCCCGTGATCGAACTCCTCGACGACGAGGTCGACCTCGCCCCCGCCCGCTATCTCACCGCCCCCGCCGCCGGCGGCACCGCACCCGAACTCGCCGCCGTCCGCGACCGCCTGGACGAGACCCTGCGCCGCACCCAGGGCCTCACCCCCACCCCCGTCCCCGCGCGCCCCGCGCCCCGCCCCCTCACCACCGTCGGTGAACTCGCCCGCACCGGCGCCCTCCAGCTCCGTACGGGCGGCTCGGGCACGGCCCCCGCCGGCGGCGGCGTGCCCGTCCTCACCGAGCACGACGTCCTGTCCGGCGGCGCGCCCTCCGGCGCCCTCCCCGTCGGCGCCGGTCCGGGCGAGGAGCGCGAGGAGCCCGTCCTCGTCGCGGAGGGCGACGTCGTCGTCCCCGTCCTCGGCGGCGGCTCCGTCGCCCGGGTCGTGGACGCCGCCACCGCGGGCGCGGCCCTCGGCCGCAACCTCCAGCTCCTGCGGCCCGAACCGGCCGCCCTCGACCCCTGGTTCCTCGCCGGGTTCCTGCGCGGCACCGCCAACAACCGGCAGGCCAGCAGTTTCGCCTCGACCGCGACCCGGCTCGACGTACGCCGTCTCCAGCTGCCCCGGCTGCCCCTGGCCGACCAGCGCCGCCACGGGGCCCACTTCAAGTCGCTCGCCGAGTTCGAGGAGGCCCTGCGGCTCGCCGCCCGCCTGGGCGAGCAACTGGTCCAGGGGCTGTACGACGGACTCGCGGACGGAAGTGTGGAGCCCGCGTGAAGGCCGTCATACTCTCTTGGTCCGACTCGGTCCGGTCACCCGCAGAGGCCTGATCGTCCGTCCTGGGGGAGCGTCGTATGTACGGTCAGGTGCCCACACCCGCGGCCACACCCGCGCCCGCGCCGCCGCGTGCCGCCGGCCCGACGGCGGCCACGATCACCGTCCGGGTCCTCATCACGGTCCTGGTGGTCGTGTCCCTCGGCTTCCTCGCGTGGGTCGCCATGCTCCGGATCGCGATCATGCGGCGCACCGGGCGCGACTGGGCGCTCTTCTGGGGCCAGTTGGTGCTGAACGTCGGGTGTGTGGTGCCGCTGGAGCAGCGGTTCGCCGGCACCTGGATGAACACCGCCGGCATGATCGTGCTGCTCGTGCAGATGGCGGTCGTGACCTGCTACTTCCTGGTGGTCGACATCCGTCACCACCAGCCGGCTCCCGTCGTGATCATGATGCCGCCGCCGTCCCCGGCGCCCCACTTGCAGCACCAGCCGCAGCCGCAGGCGTACCCGTACGGCACGCCGTCGCCGGGGTACGCCACTCCCGGATACGCCACGCCGGGGTACGGCTACCCGCCGGCCGCCGTCACCACCCCGAGCCCGGCCGCCGTCACCACCCCGAGCCCGGCGCCGGGCCAGGTCCCGCCGCCCCTTCCCGGTCACGCCCCCCGCATCGAGCAGGTCCGCGCCGAGCTCGACGAGCTCAGCGACCTGCTCCGGCAGACCGGGGAAGACGACGGTCGGGCGTGAACGGGCGGGTGATCGGCGGGCGTTACGAGCTCGCCACCGTCATCGGACAGGGCGGCATGGGCCAGGTGTGGACGGCGTACGACCGCAGGCTCGACCGCCGGGTCGCGGTGAAGCTGCTCAGGCCCGCCACCATGACGGGCCCGTCCACCGCCGCCGACGAGCTGCGCCGCCGCTTCGTGCGCGAGTGCCGGGTGACCGCGCACGTCGACCACCCCGGCCTCGTCACCGTCCACGACGCGGGCAGCGAGGGCGAGGACCTGTACCTCGTCATGCAGTACGTGGAGGGCGCCGACCTCGCCGACCACCTCGCCGAGCACGACCCGTACCCCTGGGAGTGGGCGGTCAGCGTCGCCGCGCAGCTGTGCGCCGTGCTCGCGGCCGTCCACGCGGTGCCGATCGTGCACCGCGACCTCAAGCCGCGGAACGTGATGGTCCGTCCCGACGGGTCCGTCATCGTCCTCGACCTCGGCGTCGCGTCCGTCCTGGACAGCGACACCACCCGCCTCACCCACACCGGTTCGCCCATCGGCAGCCCCGCCTACATGGCGCCCGAGCAGGCCATGGGCGGCGCCGTCGGCCCGTCCACCGACCTGTACGCGCTCGGCGTGCTGCTGCACGAACTCCTCAGCGGGAACGTGCCCTTCGCCGGGTCCACCGCGCTCGGTGTCCTCCACCGCCACCTGTACGAGCCTCCCGTGGCGCTCCGTCAGCTGCGGCCCGAGGTGCCCGAGCCGCTCGAAGGGCTCGTCCTCCGGCTGCTCGCCAAGGACCCGCGGGAGCGGCCGTCCGGTGCGCACGAGGTGTACGAGGGGCTGCTGCCGCTGCTGCCCGCGCGCGGGGCCCCGGCCGGGCCGATGGACCCGACCCGGCCGTTCCTCCGCCCGCACGCGCCCTGGCCGGACCGCCCGGCGGCGACGGGCGCTCGGGCGGCGACGGGCGCACCGGCGGCGACGGGCGCACCGGCCGTCCCGGCGCAGGTCCCGCCGCCGCTTCCCGTGACCGCTCCCGTGACTGCCGCCGGGAGCGACCCGAGGGTCTCGTATCCGCCGCCGCCCCTCGCCGCCCCCGCCCCCGCCCCCGTGCCTGTGCCCGCGCTCGCCCGCCCCGACGTCGCCGCCGCGGTCGACGAGGTCAAGCGGCTGCTGGGGGAGGGGGCGCTCACCCGGGCCGTCGACATGCTCGGCGGGATCCTGCCCGCCGCCGCGGCTGAGCACGGCGAGCGGTCGCCGGTCGTCCGCATCCTGCGCAAGCAGTACGCGTCCACGCTGATGGACGACGGCCAGTACCGGCGTGCGCTGCCCGAGTTGCGCCGTCTCGCGGCGGACCGCGACGCGGAGGCCGGGCCGGCGGATCCGCAGGCTCTTCAGTTCCGTTATGACGCCGCCCTGTGCCTGGAGCAGCTGGGGGAGACGGGCCCCGCGCTCGCCGAGTTCCGCGCGGTCCTGCCGTACTACGAGGGCGACCCGGCCCGTGCCTTCGACATCCGGCAGCGGATCGCCCTGCTTCTCGTGGCGACGGGTGAGCACGCGGCAGGCCAGGACCAGCTCCAACGGCTGCTGTTCGACGCGGAGCGCGCGTTCGGCCCGTATCACCCGCTTCCGGCGGACTTGCGGCGGGCGCTGGAGCACCAGCGTCAGCTGCGGCCCCGCTCCTGACGGAGCGACAGAATCACGACTCGACAACTGATCGGTGAATAGATCTTCCTGATCCTTTATGCCCTTTTTGGTAAATGTAGCGTTCGCGTCTGATCATGTTCACGTCCCCAAGGAATCCCTCATGACGACGCCGCCCGCGCCCTTCACCCCCGAGCAGCCCATCGCTCCGGAGCAGCCCGCCCCCGCGAAGAAGGGCAGCCGCATCCTCAAGAAGGTCGGCGGTGTCGTCCTCGCGATCGCCCTCGCCCTCGGTGTGAAGCTCGGCCTTCCGTACCTCACCGGCGACGCCCCCGTGCACGCCAAGGCCGGCGAGTGCGTCACCGTGACGGGCCCGGACAACGACCCCAAGGTCGACACCACGGACTGCTCCTCGGGCAAGGCCGACCTGTACAAGGTCGTCAAGGTCATCGACGACACCTTCGACGTGAACCAGTGCGGCGCTGAGCTGTCGGCGCTCGCGCAGCAGCTGGAGTCGGACAAGTTCGTGCTGTGCCTGGAAGAGGTCGCCGCGAAGTAGTCCGCGCGCACCCGCACGTACGGGAAGGGCCGGAACCCCCGCGGGGGTTCCGGCCCTTCCGGCGTGCCGGGCCCGGCACGCCGCCTACGGCCGGCCGACGGGCCTCGGGTCCGCCGGGGACGCGGGGTCCGCCGGCTCCGCCCCGGGCTTCGGCACGGCCCCGGGCTTCGGCTCGGCCCCGGGTTTCGGTACCGCGCCCGGCTTCGGACCGCCCCCGGACGGCCGCACCGCCCCCGGATCGGGCGCCGCGCCCGGCCCGGTGACCGACGGGGCGACCGGGGAGGGGGTGGGCGTGACCGGGGACTTGCTGACGCCCGGGGGCCGCGCGGGCGGCGCCGGGGTGGGGGAGACCGAGCCGGCGGGCACCAGGAAGAGCAGGTACGCGGCCGCCACGGCCGCCGCGGCGGCGACGGCCCCCAGCGAGGCGTAGGCGACGCCGCGCACCCGCCGCAGCCCCCAGCTCCGCCCCTCCGGCGGCTCGTCACGGCGCAGGTCCCGGTAGGTGACGAGGGCCGCGCGCGCGGCGAACGCGGCACGCAGCCGCTCCTCGGTGACGGTGAGGGGGTCCTCGGCACGCGGTCTCATCGGCCCGCCTCCAGCTTCTTCTCCAGGGCGTCGAGCGCGCGGCTCGCGGTCGACTTCACCGTGCCGCGCGAGAGCCCGAGCGTCTGCGCGATCTGCGCCTCGGTCAGCTCCGACCAGTAGCGCAGGACGAGGACCTCGCGCTGGCGCCGGGTCAGCTGCGCGAGCGCGTCGAGCACGTGCCGGTGCTCCTCGGCGAGCAGCAGCCCCTCGTCGACGGGCGGCTCCGAGACCGGGTGGGGCGGGGTGTACGCGCGCGCGGTGCGGCGCCTGCGCAGCACGGAACGGGCGGCGTTGACCACGGCGGTGTGCAGATACGCGCCCGGGTCCTGGAGCCCGTGCAGGGAGGTGCCGTACGTCCGGCACACGGCGGCGAACGCGTCCTGGACGACGTCCTCGGCGGTGTGCAGGTCGTCGACGAGGAACAGCGCGAGCCGCACCATGTCGAGCCGCCGGGCCCGGTACAACTCCGTGAGGGTGGGCGGCGGCCCCTGGTCCTCCGGGGCGTCCACCGCACGCAGACGCCTTCCCCGTACGGCCCCGGGGGCGTCGTCGGCCCGGGTCCGGGTCCGGGGCATGCGGGCGAGCAGCCGGGCCCACCAGGGCGACGGCCGGTCCGGGTGTCCGGGTACGGGTATGGCGTACGACAACTGCACGGTCCTCGATCCGTTGCGGGACGGAGGGGCGACCCGGCCGGACCTGCGCGAGCCCGGCCGGGCCACCCGCTCCTCGGTGCTACCGCGTGCTGCTACTTCTGGACGCGGGGCGCGGCACCGGCCGGAGCCGGGGCGGCCGTCGGCTTGACCGCCGGGGCCGGGGCGGGGGCGGGGCGAGCCCCCTGGCCGGCGGCGGGCGCGGGCGCGGGTACGGCGACGACGGGACCCGGCTTGCCGGGTGAGACGACCTTCGGGGCGACGCCCGGAGCAGGAGCGGCGACGGGCTCGGCCGCCTGGGCGGGCGTGCCGGGCGCGGCGGCCTTCGGGACGGCCTTCGGCGCGACGGCGGGCGCGGGGGCGGCGGTCGGGGCCGCCGGGGCCGCGTCCGGGACCGAGACCTTCGGGGCGGCCGGTGCGGGCTGCGGACCGGAGTCGGCGAGGGCCTGCGCGGCGAAGCCGCCGCCACCGAGGAGGAGCGCGGCACCGGTGATGACGCCCAGGATGCGGGGGCGGGGGCGGAAGTTCCGCTTGGCGTGGCTGGACATGGGGTTCTCCCGAGGAAGGGACGGACACGGTCGGGTGGATCGGGTGAAGGGCGCCTTCACCCCACCAGACGTGCGTCGGCCCGGGAGGTTGCGACCGGCGCCGAGAAAGTTTCCGAGGGCCTGGGCTGGGGGTGCGCCCGCCGCTTGTACGCGGGCCGGGCTGGGCTGGGGGGCGCCCGCCGCTTGTACGGATCCGCCCGCCGGCCTGTCGGCCCGTCGCCGCGCGCGGCTTCTAGTCGCCCAGCAGCCGCCATGCCGTCAGGGCCACGCGGGCCCTGGTCAGGCCCGTCGGGGTGGTGAGGTCCACGGACAGGGCCCTGCCGATCAGGTCGACGCGGCGGGCCACGCTGCTGTGGTGCAGATGCAGGACGTCGGCGGCCCGGCGCAGCGACCCCGCCGCGCAGTACGCCTCCAGCGTGTCCAGCGTGTCCAGCCTCTCCCGGGTCTCTCGGGACGCCTGGGTCTCCCGAGCCGCTTGGGTCTCCTCCCGAGCCGCCTGGGTCTCCCGGGCCGCCTGGGTCTCCCGATTCTCCCGGGCCCCTGCCTCGGGCTCCCCTGGGGCTCCGGCCAGCCGGATGAGCGCCGCGACGTCGGGGTTGCCGCGCAGCACCTCCCTCGGCACCTCCGCGAGCAGCGCCAGCGCACCCAACTCGGCATGATCGAGCACGGGTTCGCGCGCGGTGGTGAGACGCAGGGCGGTACGGGCCTCCCGCCACGCCAGGTCGGGCAGGTCGGCCGCGCCGATGCCCGCGCGGACTCCCGCGGGGAACAGGGCCCGGTCCACCGCCGAGGCCAGGAGCACGCCGACCCCGCCGATCCGCGCCGCCTTCACGGGCCGGCCGGGGCAGACGACTCCGCCGACCTGGTCGAGCGGCAGCCGTGGCGACCGTACGGCGGCCACCCGGACCGGCGGCCCGGCGGCGAAGCCGAGGAGCCGCAGCGCCCGCGCGCGGGCCGCCTCGTCGGTCTCGGCGCTGATGACCAGCTCGACGAGCGCGGGGTCCGCCATGGTCGTACGGGCCGGACCGTACCGTTCCACGGCCCCCGCCACGGCGAGGGCCAGCCGGTCGAGCAGCACCTCGTCGAGCGGGCCGGCCGGCCCGGCCCGCTCCAGCCACACCGTGCCGATCTCCTCCTCGTCGAGGACGACCGGGGCCGTGCCGGACGCGGGCTCCGCCGGGCCGGAGGCCTCGCGGCCGTCGGGCCCGACGCGGATCGTCCGCCCGGTGCCGCGGAGTACGACGCCGGCGACGCACTCGGCGAGACCGGCGGAGGCCCGGGCGAGCGCGGGAAGGTCCACCCGCCTGCGCATCAGGGTGTCGTAGAACGCGACGATGCGGAGCGCGCCGTCGACGTACGGATCGAGTCCAGACAGCCGTACGGCCAAAGCCTCCATGGCAGCAGGATAGGAGGGCGGGCCGGCGGGACGCGGGCGCCGACCGGCGCGCGATCGGCCCCCGATGCCCGACGGACGGCGGACGACCCGGCGCGGGCGGCCCCCCGAGGATGACCGTCATGGACCCCGAACTCGAAGCCTTCGTACCGTTCTTCCCCCGCACCGACCTGGCCGACCCGGTCACCGCGCGGAAGAGCTTCGCGCAACTGGCCGCCGCCGTACCGGCCCCCGACACCACGGACATGGACGTCGAGGACCACGTGGTCCCGGCCGCATCGCCCGTGCCGGTACGGGTCTACCGCCCGCACGGGGCCCGGGGCGCCGTCGTCTGGCTGCACGGCGGCGGATTCCTCATGGGCGACCTGGACACCGAACACCCGTGGGCCGGCCGGATCGCCGCCTCCTCCGGAGCGGTGGTGATCTCGGTGGGCTACCGGCTCGCCCCCGAACACCCCTACCCGGCCGCCCTGGACGACGCGTACGCCGTGCTGGAGTGGGTCGTCGGGCACGCGGCCGAACTCGGCGTCGAGCCGGAACGCATCGCGGTCGGCGGCCACAGCGCCGGCGCCAACCTCGCCGCCGCGGTGACCCTGCGGGCCCGTGACCGGCAGGGGCCGCCGATCCGCTTCCAGCTGCTCAACCAGCCGGGGCTCGACGACCGGCAGGACTCGTGGTCGGCGGTGCACTTCACCGACACACCGTGGTTCCACCGGGCCAAGTCCCTGGCCTCGTGGCAGCACTACCTGGGCGACGGTCCCGCGACCCCGTACGCGGCCCCGGCCCGCGCCGAGGACCTGACCGGCCTGCCGCCGGCCTACCTCGCCACCGCCGAGTTCGACCCGAACCGCGACGAGGGCCTCGCGTACGGGCTGCGCCTGCTCCAGGCGGGGGTGTCGGTCGAGATCCACCAGTGGCCCGGCACCTTCCACGGTTCGCAGGCGCTCCTCTCCGCCGAGGTCTCGCAGCGGCAGAACGCCGAACTCGGTGCCGTCCTGCGCCGAGCCCTGGCCGGATGAGGCCGGCCGCCGGACCCACCCTCACCCATCGAAGGAGTACGTACGCCGTGAAACGCCGATCGAAGATCCGCCTCTCCCTGATCGCGGGGGTGGCCGCGCTCACCGCCTGCGTCGGCACGGTGGCGGCCGCACCCGCCCCGCACACGACGACGGCCGGGACGACAGCGATGACGACGGCCGGGGCGGCCGACGGGGCGGCAGCGGCGCCGGCCCGCGTCGACCCGGCACGGCTGCGCGCCGCCATGGACGCCGTCCACCGGGCCGGCGTCCCCGGGGTGTTCGGCGAGGTCCGGGACGCCGGACGGACCTGGCGCGGGGCCTCCGGGGTCGCCGACCTCGCCACCGGACGGCCGGTGAGCCCCGACATGCGCCACCGCGTCGGCAGCGTCACCAAGACCTTCACCGCCGCGGCCGTCATGCAGCAGGTCGAGCGGGGCCGGATCCGGCTGGACGCGCCCGTCGGCGCGTATCTGCCCGACCTCGTCCCGGGGGAGCGGGGCAGGAGGATCACCGTCCGGATGCTCCTCAACAACACGAGCGGCATCCCCGACTACATCCCGTACGCCTTCCCCTCCCTCCAGCGGAACTCGCCCGCCAGCCTGGACGACAACCGCTTCCGCGAGTTCCGGCCGGCCGAGCTGATCGCGCTGGGACTCGCGGCGCCGCCCGCGGGCGAGCCCGGCGGCCCCACGGGCGTCTACTCCAACACCAACTGGCTGCTGCTCGGCCGGCTCCTGGAACGGGTCACCGGAACCACCGCCGAGCGCTACATCACCCGTCACGTCATCGACCGCGCGGGGCTGCGGCACACCGGGTTCCCGGACGGGCCGACGATCGACGGGCCGCACGCGCGCATGTACGAGTCCCTGTGGGGTCTGCTCGAACCGCCTCGCGACTACAGCGTCTACAACATGTCGTGGACGGGCACGGGGGCCGCCCTCGTCTCCACCATGGACGACCTCAACCGCTTCTACGCGCGGCTGCTCGACGGCAGGATCGTCAGCCGGTCGTCGCTGGCGCAGATGCAGCGCACGGTCCCGGTGCGTGCCCTGGACGGGACGATGATCGAGTACGGCCTCGGCCTGCACAAGGTCGTCATCCCCGACTGCGGCACCTTCTGGGGCCACGACGGCACGGTCTGGGGAGCCGGCACGATCTCCCTGACCAGGGCGGACGGCGGCCGCCAGATGTCGATGGCGGTCAACCTCCAGCGCTGGAACCCCCGGACGGCGGAAGGAACCGCGCAGCCCCACCCCATCGACACGGCCCTGAAGTCGCTGTACGACCGGTCCCTCTGCGACGCGTAGCCGGCACTGCCGCGAAGGGCCGCCGAGCCTCGGCTTTCCGGCCCGTCGGCCGGCGGTCAGCGGCCGTAGAGCGCCAGGGCCCGGGCCAGGTCGAGGGGCGTGCCGTCCTCGGGCACGTACAGGAAGTGGTCCAGCTGCCAGGTCCGCGTACGGGCGGCCTGGCTGCTGGTCGTGGTCGCCCAGGGCGGGTACACGCGGAACCCGCGCTTCCCGCCCGACCCGTTCTCCGAGACGACGCCGTGCCGGCGGAGCGTCCCCACCGGGAACACGAACTGCCCGAAGCGGCCCGTGTCCTGGTCGTCCCGGCAACTGACGACGACGAGGTCGATGCCGTCCGCCGTGTCGAACGGCGCGATCGGCCCGGCGGGCGTCCTCTTCCACACGGTGACGAACTGGCCGGCCTTGGCGGGCGTCGTCTTCGCCACCCGGAACCGGACGGAGCGGCCGCCGAGGCGGAGCGCGTGGGCCGCGTAGTCGGCGGACTCGGGTTCGGGCACCACCTGCGAGCAGGCGAGACCGCAGGGTCCGAAGACGAGCGCCGACGCCGCGAGGACATCTCCGTGGAGTGGGGCGGCGAAGCCGGAGAGCTCGGTCGGGTCAGGGGAGCGTGCGGGGCCGGTCGTCATCCGCCCACCCTGCCACGGAGCCTGAGCCCCCCGGGCCGCGAGTGGCCGGGAGGGCCGGTCGTGACGGTGGACGTGCGAGCATGCCCCGGTGCGTGAACTGAGTGAGTTGATCGAGGTCGAGGACCCGGCCTGGCCGGTCCTCGGCGAGAAGCTGCGGGCCGCGCCCGTAGCCGTCGAGGTCCTGGACGCCGACGCGACGCGGGGTGCGGCCGCGCTGCTGCGGACGCAGGTGACCGTGCGGTCGTTCCTGGGGGCGTTCGTCCTCCACAGCGGCGGGGCGTTCGTCGACGACGGCTGGCTGCGGGTGTACGGCAGCCCGGCCGCCGACAACGACCGGCGGCTGCCGTCGCTCGCCCAGGTCAACGGCTTCCCCGCGGACGCGACGGCCGATCCGGGGTGGCGGCCCGACGCGGGGCTCGTCGTGGCCCACGACGTACTCGGCGGGGTGTTCGTCCTCCAGGGCGGGCCCGCGGACCGGGTCGGGCTGCCGGGGCGGCCCGGCGAGATGGTGTACTTCGCGCCGGACTCGCTGAGCTGGGAGGCGCTGGGCGCCGGATACGGGGCCTGGCTGTCGTGGGTGCTGGCCGGCGGCACGGAGGAGTTCTACGAGGGTCTGCGCTGGCCCGGCTGGCAGGAGGAGGTCCGCCGGCTGGACGGCGACCGGGGGCTCACCCTCTACCCGCCGCTGTGGTCGGCGGAGGCTCACCAGGACCTGGCCGCGACCAGCCGCCGTGTCGTGACGATGGCGGAGCTCCTGGATGTCGAGCGGGAGACGAGCGTGGGGCTCGACGAGAGCGACCCCGGTTTCCTGGGGAACGTATGACCGCGGGGGAGGGGAGCGGGGTGGCCGCGCGTACGGTACGGACCTCCCGCCTCGACCTCGTCCCGCTGGCCGTCGCGCACGCCGGGGAGATGGCGGGGGTCCTCGCCGACCCCGTCCTGCACACCTTCATCGGCGGAGCCCCGCTGACTCATGACGAACTGCGGGCCCGGTACGAGCGGTTGGCGGCCGGCTCGCCGGACCCGGCGGCGGTCTGGGGCAACTGGGTGGTCCGCCTCCGCGCCGAGGACCGGCTGACCGGGACCGTGCAGGCGACGGTCACGGAGGGCGGTCGGGTCGCCGAGGTCGCATGGGTGGTCGGCACGGAGTGGCAGGGCCGGGGCATCGCACGGGAGGCGGCCGAGGGCCTGGTCGCCCTGCTCGTGGAGCACGGCGCGCGCACGATCGTGGCCCACGTCCACCCGGACCACACGGCGTCGGCGTCGGTCGCGGCGGCGGCCGGCCTCACCCCCACGGACCGGGTGGAGGACGGCGAGATCAGGTGGGAGCGGCGGCTGTCGGACTGACGGCTCCCGGCTGCTCCTCACGTCATCCTCAGCGAAGCAGCGCGCACTCACCGGCTGAGAGGGGCCGGTCCCTCCGTCCTCCGGCGGCTCCTGGCACCGAGCCACAGGGACGCGGCGAGGAGCAGCGCGCCCGCCGCTCCCGCCGCCGTCCCCGCCCGCAGGCCCGGCGGGCGGAAGCGGCAGGTCATGGCCGACGTGCCCGGGCGGACGTCGAGGGCGAGCAGGCCGCCGTACGAACCCGCCTTCCCGCCCTCGCACCGCCAGCCCGCGATCCTCGGGGCGGCCACCACCGCCGTGCCCGTCACGCCCGGCGGCAGCGTGGCCGTCAGGCCGTCGTCCCGGACGTCGATCCTCGTCGCCGCCCGGGCGCGGAGCCCCGCCACGGCCGCGTGCAGGCGGTCGTGGTCGAGGCAGGCGATCTCGGCGGTCCCGCCGGGCGGGACCCGGGGCCTGATCCCCTCCCGCTGCTGCACGCCCAGGGACGTCAGCGCCGCCAGCCGCTTCGGCCGGCCGCCGAGCAGCCGCGTCTCGTACGCGCCCAGGCGGGCCGTGCCCGTCGCGTCCGGGGCCCAGAGGAAGACCTCCGTGCCGACCCGGCACGCACCGCCCGCCCCCGGGGCCTCGTACACCCGCGCGCCCAGCAGGAGTTCCTGGTTGCGGAACGGGGACCTGCCGTACGCCGGGGCCGGGCCCGGCGGCCGTACCGTCACCAGCGGCAGCGGCGGCGCCGACGGCTCCGCGCGGACCACCTTCCCGTCCCGCCACCGCGCCCCCACCCCGAACAGCGCGTCCGTCACCGGGTTGTCCAGGCTCAGCAGGTTCCGGCCCCGGGACGTCCAGCCGCCGCCCAGCGCGGTGAGCGTCTCCGTCAGGACCGCCGGGGTGTGGCTGCTGTAGTACGCGGCGCCCTGGCCGCCGAGGAGCAGCGGGTCGTTGCCCGCCACTCGGGGCAGACCGGGGTCCGTGCGGTACGCGGGCCAGCCGTCCGCCTGCGCCAGGGCCGCCGCCCGCCGCTGCTGCCCGGCGCCCCACGGCGGGTAGTCGTCGAGCCGGACCAGCCGCTCCCGGTCGGCGTACGCGGTCGTCGCCGCCGCCTGGCCGACCACGGTGCCGACGACCAGGAGCGCGGCGAGCACCCCGTACCGGCCCCGGCGCGGGAGCAGCAGCGCACCCGCCACCGCCGCCAGGCCCACGGCCGTGAGGACGAGTGCCCAGGACGTGAGGAAGGGGCTCGGGAGCGATCCGAGGGACAGGGCCGCGACCACCGCCGTCCCGCCGAGCAGCGCCCGGCGGTCCGGGCGGCCGTGGGCGAAGCCGGTCCACGCGGCGAGGACGAGGACGCCGGAGAGGACGAAGGTCTGGCGGTACGGGCTGCCGTTCGGGGTGGCGAAGGCATGCCAGAGGAGGTGTGTCGGACCCCACTGCATCGAGGCCGGGACCGCCGCGCACAGGCCGGCCCACAGCCACCGCTCCCGGCCGGGGATCTCGCGGCGGAACAGCAGCGCGGCGACGAGCAGCAGCACCGCCGTGGAGACGAAGGCCGCCGGGGTGGAGAAGCTGTACGTCACGGGGAGCAGCCGGGCGAGGACGTCCGTGGCGGGCGCCGGGTCGAACTCCCGCACCAGGCCGGGGTGGGCGTGACGCGAGCCGAGGAAGACGGGGACCAGGACGGGCGCCGCGAGGGCGATCCCGGTCCCGGTCGTCAGCCCGGCGCGCAGGAGAGTGCGCACGGCACCGAGGCGCATGCCGGTGCCGAGGCGCGCGCCGGTGCCGAGGCGCGCGCCGGTGCCGAGCCGCGCCACCAGGACCAGCGCCGCCCCGATCGTCGCCATGTACGCCGTGTAGAAGTTCGCCACCCAGCAGACCGCGACCACCAGCGGGCCGAGCAGCGGCCGCCTGCTCTCCCGTACCCACTCGCCCACCAGGCAGAGCAGCGGGAAGGCGATCAGGCCGTCCAGCCACATCGGGTTGTACGTGCCCTCCGCGAGCGACCAGCCGCAGAGCGCGTACGAGGCGCCGAGGGCCGACGCCCACCACCAGGTGCCGGGGCCGAGGCGGCGCAGCAGGTACGTCATGGCCGCCGCCGCGACCGCCGTCTTCAGGACGGTGATCCCGTACACCGCGTACTCGATGTCCCCGCGCGGGAACAGCGCGACCAGCGGGGCGAAGGGGCTCGACACGTAGGTGCCGTAGTCGGGGAGGAAGCTCGTGCCCCAGCCGGCCTGCCAGTCGAGCAGCGGACCGCCGTCCGCCCGGCCGCGCAGCAGGTCCCACAGGTGCGCGTGGAACGGCACGAACTGGTTCGCGAGGTCGTTGACGGCCCGGTGGCGCGGCCCGAAGGGGAAGACCCGGGCGGCGGCGTCGCCGCCGCAGACGGCGAGCACGGTGAGCAGCGCGGCGAGGAGCAGGGAGCGCGGGCCCCCGGCCGTGAGCCGGGTCGCGCCGGCCACGGCGGTGGGTGTGAGGGCGGGCGGTGCGGAGCCCCGCGTTCGAGTGGCGTTCGACATGACCCGTCGAATATGCCAGCGTCCGACCGGGAAAGTCCGTTCCCCGCGACCCAGTTCACTCAATGGTCTTCTGGACGCCATCCATGCGGACCGGCCGGGACACCAAGCTCCGTTGTCGTGGTCCGCGTGCTGCTCTCGATCGTCGTCCCGTGCTTCAACGAGGAAGACGTCCTCGCCCGTTTCCACGACCACGTGACCACCGAACTCGCCAAGCTGACAGGCGAGTTCGAGATCGTCTACGTCGACGACGGAAGTCGGGACGGGACGCTCCCGCTCCTCCAGGAGCTCGCCGCGCGCGACTCCCGCCACGTCCGGTACGTCTCCTTCAGCCGGAACTTCGGCAAGGAGGCGGCGATGCTGGCCGGCCTCCGCAACGCCGCGGGCGACGCCGTCGTGATCATGGACGCCGACCTCCAGCACCCGCCCGAGCTGGTGCACCGCATGGTCGCGCTGCACTCCGAGGGGTACGACCAGGTCGTCGCCCGCCGCACCCGCGAGGGCGACCGCGTCACCCGCACCCTGACCGCCCGCCTCTACTACCGGGCGATCAACCGGCTCGTCGACGTGGAGCTGGTGGACGGCGTCGGGGACTTCCGGCTCCTGTCGCGCCGTACCGTCGACGCGGTCCTCGGTCTCGGCGAGTACAACCGCTTCTCCAAGGGCCTCTTCTCCTGGGTCGGCTTCCGGACGACGACGTTCTCGTACGAGAACGCCGTCCGCGAGGAGGGCCGCTCCAAGTGGACCTTCGGCAAGCTCCTCAACTACGGCCTCGACGGCCTCCTCTCCTTCAACAACAAGCCGCTCAGGGCCGCCGTCCACCTCGGCTTCCTGCTCGTCCTCGTCGCCCTCGGATACGCGGCCTGGATCGTCGCAGACGCGCTGGTCAACGGCGTCGACACACCCGGCTACGTGACCCTCCTCGTGGCCGTCACCGCCCTCGCCGGCGTGCAGATGGTGATGGTCGGACTGATCGGCGAGTACGTCGGGCGCATCTACTACGAGGTCAAGCGACGCCCGCACTACCTGGTCAAGGAGACGCACGAGGGGGCGTACGAAGGGACGTACGAAGGGGCGCGCGAGGGGGCGGACACGGGTCCGGTACCGGCCGACACCCGGCGTGCCGGTGAGTCGTTGTGGGAAACAGTCGCACCGAAGTAGTGGCTCCGGCCCGGGCGACTCCCTAACATCGATCACCGCAAGGTCGTTCAACTGACGCACGACCAGCCCGGGAGGCTCCTTTGCACCGCCGCACTGCGCTCACCGTCTCCGCCGCACTGCTCGCCGCGGCCCCGCTGCTCACCGCCTGCGGCAGTGACGCCCACCCAGGAGCGGCGGCCGTCGTCGGCGGCGAACGGATCGACGTCTCCAGCCTGCAGGCACAGGTGCAGGACGTGCGCGCCGCCCAGGAGCGCTCCCCGCAGGCCGCCCAGCTCGTCCAGGCCACCGGTGACCTGCCCCGCCGCAAGCTCAACGTCATGATCTTCGACCGGGTCGTCGACAAGGTCGCCGCGGACAACGGCGTCGGTGTCACCCGCGCCGAGCTCCAGGAGACCAGGACCGCGTTCGTCCGCGAGAGCGGCGGCGCGGACCGGCTCGCCGACGTCCTCCTCCAGGAGCAGGGCGTGGCGCCCGGCCAGATCGACGACGTCGTCCGCCGCAACGTCCTCATGAACAAGATCGCCGCCAAGCTGGGCGTCACGGACACCCCCGAGGGCCAGCGGAAGCTGACGGAGGTCTTCGCCGCCGCCTCCAAGGCCCTCGACATCGACGTGAACCCGCGCTACGGCGCCTGGGACGACGCCCAGGTCCGGCTCGGCAACACCACCGCGCCCTGGCTGCGGCAGCTCACCCAGGATCCGGGCGCCGTCCCGGCCGGTGCGTGAGGCGGAGTAAGTTCAAGGGGTGACATCTGAGAGCCCCGGCCGCATCGTTCTGCTCACCGCCAGCCACCGTGTGGCACCCGGACTGCTGTCCTGGCCCGCCTGGCAGGCGCTGCACGGCGCGGACCGGGTGCTCTGCCCCGACGAGCACCACCCCCAGCTGCCGTACCTGCGGGAGGCAGGGGTCGCCGTCGAGCACCTCGGGCTCACCGCCGAGGAGCTCGTCGAGGCGTGCGCCGGGGGCCGTACGGTCCTGCTGCTGCCCTCCGGCGAGGGCGACCGGGCGCTGACCGACGGCCTCGCCCGGCTCGCCGGCTCGGGCCGCCTCACGATGCCGGACCTGGAACTGCTGCCCGGCTCGTACGACCTGCCCGGCGCCCGGCTCCTGGACCTCGTGCAGATCATGGACCGCATCCGGCGGGAGTGCCCGTGGTCCTCGCGGCAGACGCACAAGGAGCTCGTCAGGTACGGCATCGAGGAGGCGTACGAGCTCGTCGAGGCGATCGAGGACGACGACCGGGAAGCGCTGCGCGAGGAGCTCGGCGACGTCCTCCTGCAGGTGGTCTTCCACGCCAGGATCGCCGAGGAGGACCCGGAGGAGCCCTTCTCCGTGGACGACGTCGCCGGCGACCTCGTCGCGAAGCTGGTCCACCGGCACCCGCACGTCTTCGGGGACGCGACGGCGGAGACGCCGGAGGAGGTACGGGCCCACTGGCTGCGCACCAAGGCGGTCGAGAAGCAGCGGGAGTCCGTGACGGACGGCGTGCCGCTGGGGCAGCCGGGGCTCGCGCTCGCGGCGAAGCTCGGGGGCCGGGCGCGTGGGGCGGGCCTCGACGTGGCCCTTCCGTCGGAGCGGGGCATCGGTTACGAGCTGCTCGCCCTCGCGGTCCGCGCGGAGGCGGAGGGCGTGGACCCGGAGGCGGCGCTGCGCGCGGCGGCCCGGACGTACCGGGAGGCGATCCGCGCGGCGGAGGGTGTGAAGGCGTAGCCGTACGCGGCCGGCTCGGGCTCAGCCCAGGCTCGGTCTCAGCTCGGGCTCGGGCTCAGGTGCGGTCCCGGGCTCGCGCTCTGCTCGGGCTCAGCCCAGGCTCGGTCTCAGCTCGGGCTCGGGCTCAGGTGCGGTCTCGGGCTAGGGCTCGCGCTCATGTGCGGTCTCAGGCTCGCGCTCTGCTCGGCTGACGCCGGCCGGCGTCACGGCTCGCGCGGCGCCCGGGCGCCCGGGTTGTGCCAGAGCGGGGGCGGCGGGCCCAGGAGGCGCTCCGCGGCGGTGTTCGGGCGGGCGGTGAAGGGGCCCACGGGCTGCAGGGTGTCGTGGTGGATCCGGTACGGGTCGGTGCCCAGCTCCACCAGCACCTCCGCGACCTCGGTCAGGAAGCCGGGCGGGCCGGCGAGGTAGACGTCGTGCGAGGGCCAGTGGACGCAGGCCCGCAGTGCCTGGACGAGCCGTTCGGTCGCCTGGTCCTTGCGATGGCCGGGGGCCGAGGTGATGTAGGTGACGCTGAGTCCGCTGAGACGTTTCTTCAGTCGCTCCGCGTCCCGCCGGCCGTACA
Organism: Streptomyces sp. NPDC088707; assembly: GCF_044752725.1. NCBI lineage: Bacteria > Bacillati > Actinomycetota > Actinomycetes > Kitasatosporales > Streptomycetaceae > Streptomyces > Streptomyces sp. NPDC088707. The sequence goes on from NZ_JBIVLV010000010.1 coordinate 304,368, forward strand.
GGTATTCCTTCGCACGGGCCACCACGAACAGCCGGCCCTTCAGCTCCGGCTCGGCCTCCGCCGCCTCGGAGAGGAGCGCCCTCACCGGCGCCCAGCCCGTACCCGCGCATACATAGGTACGGAGTCCGCCCGGCTCCGTGCGCGCGGTGAGGCCGCCGCCCGGAGCGCTCAGCCGCAGCGTCTCGCCCGGACCCGTCCCGTCGACGAGGGCCGTGCTCATCGCGCCGCCCGGGATCCGGCTCACATGGAGCTCGACCGTGCCGTCGGGACGGGGCGCGTCCGCGAGGGAGTAGGTGCGCCAGACACGCGGGACGCGCGGCGAGCTGACGCTGACGTACTGCCCGGGAAGGAAGGGGAAGGGCTGCCGGGGCCGCAGGGTGAGGACGGCCAGGTCCTCGCCGTACCGCTCGTGCCGGACGACGTCCGCGTCCCACCAGGCGGGCTCACCGGCCCCGACCGCCTCCTCGGCACCCGCCAGCATCAGATCGGCGACGTGCCCGTACGCCTCGGTCCAGGCCTTCTCCGCCTCCTGGCTCCAGGCGGCTCCGGCGGCGTGCGCGAACGCGGCGAGCAGGCTCGACCCGACGGCGGCGTAGAGCGCGGGCGAGGCGAGGAACCTGCGGTGGTCGCGGCCCAGCTGCCCCAGGTACGCGGCGAGCCCCGGGGACTCCAGATGGGTCACCACATGGGTGAGCGCGGCGAAGAGCCGGTCCCGTTGGGGCTGCATGTCCTCGGGGAACAGCTCGCGCATGGCGGGGTTGTTCCAGAACAGATGCGAGTAGAAGAAGGTGACGGCGTGTTCGGCCCGTCTCTCGACGACCGCGAACGTGCTTCTGAGCATCTGAGGATCCACTGACAAGAATCTAGGGCACCGCCCCCTTCTTGATCACAGGATCCGACAGACCGCACCTTCCGGACCGCCCTGTACGGTCGGGGAGTGAGCACCACCCCCGGAACCGGTCCCGCCTCCTGCCCCGCGTCGCCCCCCGCCCCCGAGCTCTTCACCTGGGAGTTCGCGAGCGATCCGTATCCCGCGTACGCCTGGCTCCGCGAGCACGCGCCCGTGCACCGGACGACGCTGCCCAGCGGGGTCGAGGCCTGGCTGGTGACGCGGTACGGGGACGCCCGGCAGGCCCTCGCCGACCAGCGGCTCTCCAAGAACCCCGCGCACCACGACGAGTCCCCGCACGCCAAGGGGAAGACGGGCATCCCGGGCGAGCGCAAGGCCGAGCTGATGACGCATCTGCTCAACATCGACCCGCCGGACCACACCCGGCTGCGGCGCCTCGTCTCCAAGGCCTTCACCCCGCGCCGGGTCGCCGAGTTCGCCCCGCGCGTGCAGGAGCTGACCGACCGGCTCATCGACGCCTTCGTGGAGAAGGGGAGCGCGGACCTCATCCACGAGTTCGCCTTCCCGCTCCCCATCTACGCGATCTGCGACCTGCTCGGCGTGCCCGAGGAGGACCAGGACGACTTCCGCGACTGGGCCGGGATGATGATCCGGCACGGCGGAGGCCCGCGGGGCGGGGTCGCGCGGTCGGTGAAGAAGATGCGCGGCTATCTCGCCGAGCTGATCCACCGCAAGCGGGAAGGCCTGCGGCAGGAGGGGGCGGACGACCTCATCTCGGGACTCATCAAGGCCTCGGACCACGGCGAGCACCTCACCGAGAACGAGGCCGCCGCCATGGCGTTCATCCTTCTCTTCGCCGGCTTCGAGACGACCGTCAACCTCATCGGCAACGGCCTGTACCAGCTCCTGCGCCACCCCGCGCAGCGCGAGCTGCTCCAGGCGTCGATCGCGGCGGGGGAGACCGGGCTCCTGGAGACCGGGATCGAGGAGCTGCTGCGGTACGACGGGCCGGTGGAGATGGCCACCTGGCGGTACGCGACCGAGCCGCTGACCATCGGCGGGCAGGACATCCCGGCGGGCGACCCCGTCCTCGTGGTGCTCGCCGCCGCGGACCGGGACCCGGAGCGGTTCGACGGGCCGGACGTCCTGGACCTGGCCCGGCGCGACAACCAGCACCTCGGGTACGGGCACGGCATCCACTACTGCCTGGGCGCACCGCTCGCGCGGCTCGAGGGACAGACCGCGCTCGCCACCCTGCTGACGCGCCTTCCGGACCTGCGACTTGCCGCCGATCCCGAGGAACTGCGCTGGCGCGGAGGGCTCATCATGCGCGGATTGCGCACGCTTCCGGTGGAGTTCTCCCCTTCCGCACGACCTCCACGAAGTGATGATCCGTCAGAACTGTGATCTTCACGTGATCGCGGGTGCATCGACTTGTGATGAGCGTTCGAATACGGCTACCTTCCCCGTCAGCTCGGTTCGTCAACGTGGTTGAGTAATTCGGCCACGTCCGGCAACTCGGGTCGTCCACACAGTCGTCACGCGAAAGGCGCTCCTATGCGTTCCGGGAACGGACGTCACCGTCGCCCCCGTCAGGCCCCCGCAATCGTCGTCGCCGCGGGCGTGACCGGCTCCGCCATGGCGCTGCCGCTGCTCGCCACCGGGTCCGCCTCCGCCGCCGACGCCGCCACCTGGGACCGCGTCGCCGAGTGCGAGTCCGGCGGCCAGTGGAGCGCCAACTTCGGCAACGGCATGTACGGCGGGCTCCAGTTCACCCAGGACAGCTGGGAGCGGAACGGCGGCCTGACGTACGCGCCCAGCCCCGACCTGGCCAGCCGCGCCCAGCAGATCGCGGTGGCCGAGAAGGCCCTTGCGAAGGGCTCCACCGAGTGGGCCACCTGCGCGCCGATCGCCGGCCTGACGAACGACGGCACCTCGCCCGGCGTGGACCCCGGCCCCGCGAGCGTCCCCAAGGCCCCCACGGGCCCGGTTCCCGAGTCGAACTGGACCACCGGCCTTCCCGGGACCTCCGGGGCGTCCTCGGCGGAGGCGAAGGAGTCCAAGGACTCCGAAGGTGCGAAGAAGGCCACGGAGTCGGCCTCGCCCACCGCACCCGCCACTCCCGTCTCGCCGACCGCTCCCGTCTCGCCGACCACCCCGGCGAGCCCCTCCGTGTCGACCGACCCGAGCCACCCGACGGTGCCCACCACTCCGGGCACGCCCGATGAGTCCGTTACGCCGGTCACGCCCGGTACGCCCACCGGGCCGGGGGCGACCACGCCCGGCGGCCCGACGGACGACGTGTCGCCGGCCACTCCCGGAACCGGGAAGCACCGGGGCGACGCCGCCCCGGAGGAAACCGGCAACCCGGACAGTTCTGCCGAATCAGGTAGACATGCCTCGTCGGACAACAAGTTGGCCGAAAAGCCCGCGGGGAAGTCTCCGGCTGACGCGTCGATGGAATCGGACGCAACGGACAGTCAGGGCAAGTCGGGCGCCTACCTCGTGCAGCCGGGCGACAATCTGTCCGACATTGCACAGGAGAACGAACTCCCCGGCGGCTGGACCGCCCTCTACGACGCCAACCGGCAGACCGTGGGCCTGGATCCGGACCTCATCCTCCCTGGTCAGGCCCTCGACCTGACGAACGGTTCGACCGCCCCGGCGGAGTGATTCGGGGCTGTATGTCCGGTTCTGGGCAAGTGAGACATGGGTCTCTTCGCCCCAACTGGCGTGTCCCGTCCGCAAACTTTGCTCCCGTCACCTCTCACCTGCACAAACACCCCCCACCGGAAGGCAAGTAGGGGCGTTATTTCCGCAATACGCCTCTTTGAACTTCCGGTGGGTCTGTGTCTACGGTCGTCACCGCTCGCCACCGCGGGCCCCGTCGACCGAAACGCCGAATCCTGCCGTCGGCCGATGGGAACAGTCGTCGCGCAAGCGCCGAAGGCAGGAGTGGGGGACCCAAGGTAAGTGCCGGTCCCGGCCGTTGAGACAGACGGCCGGCGAACGGCTTGGGGTGAAGCCGCGTGCTAGGACACGCGGCCGGGCAACTTTCCGGCCCGAACCCGACAGCTCACCTCACAGGCGTCGGTGAGGAGAATCTCCATGCTGTTTTCCGGTAAGGGCAAACACCGCCGTCCCTCCAAGGCCACCCAGGTCGTCACGCTCGTCGGCGTCACCGGTGTCGCCGTCGCCGCCCCGCTGATGACCGCGGGCACCGCCTCGGCCGCCACGGTCTCCGAGTGGGACACCGTCGCCGCGTGCGAGTCCGGCGGCAACTGGTCCATCAACACGGGCAACGGCTACTACGGCGGCCTGCAGTTCTCCGCCTCCACCTGGGCCGCGTACGGCGGCACCGCCTACGCCGCGACCGCCAACCAGGCGTCGAAGTCCCAGCAGATCGCCATCGCCGAGAAGGTCCTCGCGGGCCAGGGCAAGGGCGCCTGGCCGTCCTGCGGCGTGGGCCTCTCCGGCGCCTCGCCGAACACCGGCGCCGCCGAGAGCGCGCCGCAGCAGAGCACCCAGCAGCCGCAGCAGGAGCGGAAGGCCGAGCAGCCGACCACCCGCAGCGAGCAGCGCCAGGCCCCGAAGAAGGCCACGCAGCAGCAGGCCGCTCCGCAGGCCGCCGCGAAGAAGACCGTCACCACCCCGACCGGCAAGAAGGTCAAGAAGGGCGACGGCGAGTACAAGGTCGTGGCCGGCGACACCCTCGGCAAGATCGCCCAGGCGCACGGCGTCAAGGGCGGCTGGACCAAGCTCTTCGAGCTGAACAAGGACGTCGTCGAGAACGCCGACCTGATCTACCCGGGCCAGCAGCTTCACCTGAAGTGAGCCCGGCGGCTCGCGTGAGTCCGGCGGCTCACGCGGCCCCTCCGACCCTCCCGCGGTGACCACCCCGGCCCGGCGCGCCCATCCCCCGTGCGCGTCGGGCCGGGGTTCCCCCGTTTCCGGAGTCGTACGGAGTCGTATGGCGGCGTACGGCGGTACTCGCGGAGGTACTAAGGGGAGAGCCCGCGGGCGAACCGGACGCCCGGCGCGGTTACCGGCCGGTAGATCTGGGGTCCTTCGTCCCTACATGCATGCCCTTGGGTCCTTTTTCGTCCCAGGGGGCGGGCGCCCGGCTGGCCGGAGCCCCCGAGCCGGTTAGGCTCTTGTCGCAAGGCCAAGCGACCCTGCACCGACCTTGCGTCACATCCAGCGTCACATCCCAAAAAGGAGATGCTCGTGCCGTCCATCGACGTCGTCGTAGCCCGGGAAATCCTGGACTCCCGAGGCAACCCCACGGTCGAGGTCGAGGTCGGCCTCGACGACGGCAGCACCGGTCGTGCTGCTGTTCCGTCCGGCGCCTCCACCGGTGCGTTCGAGGCCATCGAGCTTCGCGACGGTGACCCGAACCGCTACCTGGGCAAGGGTGTCGAGAAGGCCGTCCTCGCCGTCATCGAGCAGATCGGCCCGGAGCTCGTCGGCTACGACGCCACCGAGCAGCGCCTGATCGACCAGGCCATGTTCGACCTGGACGCCACCGAGAACAAGGGCTCCCTCGGCGCCAACGCCATCCTCGGCGTCTCCCTCGCCGTCGCGCACGCCGCGTCCGAGGCCTCGGACCTCCCGCTCTTCCGCTACCTCGGCGGCCCGAACGCGCACCTGCTGCCCGTTCCGATGATGAACATCCTCAACGGTGGGTCGCACGCCGACTCCAACGTGGACATCCAGGAGTTCATGATCGCCCCGATCGGCGCGGAGTCCTTCTCCGAGGCCCTCCGCTGGGGCGCCGAGATCTACCACACCCTCAAGGCCGTCCTGAAGCGCAAGGGCCTCTCCACCGGCCTCGGCGACGAGGGCGGCTTCGCGCCGAACCTCGAGTCGAACCGCGCCGCCCTCGACCTCATCGTCGAGGCCATCAAGGAGGCCGGCTACACCCCGGGCTCCGACGTCGCGCTCGCGCTCGACGTGGCCGCGTCCGAGTTCTACAAGGACGGCAAGTACGAGTTCGAGGGCAAGTCCCGCTCGGCCGCCGAGATGACCGAGTACTACGAGGAGCTCGTCTCCGCGTACCCGATGGTGTCCATCGAGGACCCGCTGTACGAGGACGACTGGGCCGGCTGGAAGGTCCTCACCGACAAGCTGGGCTCCAAGGTCCAGATCGTCGGCGACGACCTCTTCGTCACCAACCCGGAGCGCCTGGCCCGCGGCATCGAGGAGGGCACCGCGAACGCCCTCCTGGTCAAGGTCAACCAGATCGGCTCGCTGACCGAGACCCTCGACGCCGTCGAGCTCGCCCAGCGCAACGGCTTCAAGTGCATGATGTCCCACCGCTCCGGCGAGACCGAGGACGTCACCATCGCCGACCTCGCGGTCGCCGTGAACTGCGGCCAGATCAAGACCGGTGCCCCGGCCCGCTCGGACCGCGTCGCCAAGTACAACCAGCTGCTGCGCATCGAGGAGATCCTCGACGACGCCGCGGTCTACGCCGGCCGCAGCGCCTTCCCGCGCTTCAAGGGCTGATCACCCCGCAAGGCTGATCGACGGCTGAACCTCTCCGCAGGGCAGCTTCCGTACGTCCCCGTACTCGGTCCCGTACCGTGTGCGGGGACGTCCGCGTGAACAGGGGAGGCGACACGACATGGCCGCGAAGGACCGGGACCGGTTCTCCACCGCGACCCGGATCAGACTGCTCGGCGAGCAGACCGCCGCCCGTGTCTACCGCTCCCAGACCCGCCGCCAGGCCCGCCGCTCCCGGCTCACCGGCCGCGCGGCCTTCCTCGCCCTGGTCGTCTGCTCCCTCGTCGTGGCGCTCGCCTACCCGATGCGGAGCTACGTCTCCCAGCAGGGCGAGATCGCCGAGCAGGAGCGCAGGGCCGCCGAGGCCGCCCGACGGGTCGAGGAACTCAGGGACGAGAAGGCCCGGCTCCAGGACCCGGCCTACGTCCGCCGCCTCGCCCGCGAGCACCTCCACTACGTGCTGCCCGGCGAGACCGGCTTCACCGTGAACGACCCCGACGCGGAGCACCGGCCCCGCGGCGACCAGGGCGCGGCGGACCGCCCCTGGTACGACAACCTCTGGGACGGCGTCGACCACGCCGACCGCCCCTGACCCCTCCTCCGCACCAGACGAGCAAGGCAGACATGGAAACGCCCCCTCCGCAGACCGAACGCACCGAGCCCACCGAGCGGGACATCGCCGCCTTCGAGCTCCAGCTCGGCCGGCCGCCCCGCGGCCTGCGCGCCATCGCGCACCGCTGCCCGTGCGGCAACCCGGACGTCGTCGAGACCGCGCCCCGGCTCCCCGACGGCACGCCGTTCCCGACCACGTACTACCTGACCTGCCCCCGGGCGGCCTCGGCCATCGGGACCCTGGAGGCCAACGGGGTCATGAAGGAGATGCAGGCCCGGCTCGCCACCGATCCGGAGCTCGCCGCCGCCTACCGGGCCGCGCACGAGGACTACATCGCGCGCCGTGACGCCATCGAGGTCCTGGAGGGCTTCCCGAGCGCCGGCGGCATGCCGGACCGCGTGAAGTGCCTGCACGTCCTCGTCGGCCACTCGCTCGCCGCGGGACCGGGTGTGAACCCGTTCGGCGACGAGGCGCTCGCGATGCTGCCGGAGTGGTGGGCGAAGGGCGCCTGCGTCACGCCGTGCGCGGACGAGGACGAGGAGAAGAAGGAGGCGGCGGAGTGACCCGGGTCGCCGGAATCGACTGCGGTACGAACTCCATCCGCCTGCTCGTCGCCGACGTCACCGTGCCCGACAGCGCCTCCGGCGCGGGCTCCACGGGTGACCTGGTCGAGCTCGACCGCCGGATGACGATCGTCCGGCTCGGGCAGGGCGTCGACAAGACCGGCCGGCTCGCCCCCGAGGCCCTGGAGCGGACCTTCGCCGCCTGTCGCGCGTACGCCGAGGTCATCAAGGACCTCGGCGTCGAGAAGCTGCGCTTCGTCGCCACCTCCGCCTCCCGCGACGCCGAGAACCGCGCGGACTTCGTGAACGGGGTCGTGGAGATCCTCGGTGTCGAACCCGAGGTGATCACCGGCGACCAGGAGGCCGCGTTCTCCTTCACCGGCGCCACCGGCGAGCTGCACGGCGACGACCGCCGGCTGGTCGTGGACATCGGCGGCGGCTCGACCGAGTTCGTCGTCGGCAACCGGCACGTCGAGGCGGCCCGCTCCGTCGACATCGGATGCGTCCGGCTCACCGAGCGGCACGTCCGGCACGACCCGCCGACCGCCGAGGAGGCCGACGCGATCCGCGCCGACGTCCGGGCCGCCCTCGACCTGGCTGCCGAGACCGTCCCGATCGACACCGCCGACACCCTCGTCGGGCTCGCCGGATCGGTCACCACGGTCGCCGCCATCGCCCTCGGGCTCCCGGAGTACGACTCCGAGAAGATCCACCACGCGCGGATCTCCGCCGCCCAGGTCGCCGAGGTCACCGACCGGCTGCTCGCCTCCACGCACGCCGAGCGGGCCGCGATCCCCGTCATCCACCCCGGCCGGGTCGACGTGATCATCGCCGGCGCGATCGTTCTGAGGGAGATCGTCGAGCGGGTCGGAGCCCACGAGGTCGTCGTCAGTGAGCACGACATCCTCGATGGGATCGCCCTATCCGTCGCATAGCGGCCCCCTATCGACGCCCTCCGGCGACGTGTCGTCGGGAAAGTTCGTGAAGTTCTTCACAAGGAAAAGGGCCCTGATGGCGCCCGAGGGGGGTCTTTGGGCCCTTCGGGTGGCGCCGCAGGGCCCTTTCGCAGGCGCGGGGGCCGATTCGCTCGATGTTTCCATCGTGTGAACGGGTGCCCTGGTTCAGCGTTAACGGGGGCTCTCCGGGCCAGTTCACAAGGGGTGAACAACGTTCGCCCCGGCACTCCGGTTCCTTTGCAGCACCATGACATGGATCACGTGGGCGGCGGAGTGTAGCAGAGGTGTCCGGAGACCTTGTGAAGGGGCGCACGAGCACCCCCCTCAGGAGGGGTGGATACTCGATCTCATGAGCACCACGGAGCGTCCCAGGATCCTCGTAGTAGGCGGCGGGTACGTAGGCCTGTACGCAGCTCGGCGCATCCTCAAGAAGATGCGCTACGCGGAGGCGACCGTCACGGTCGTCGACCCGCGGTCGTACATGACCTACCAGCCCTTCCTCCCCGAAGCCGCCGCCGGCAGCATCTCGCCGCGCCACGTCGTCGTCCCGCTGCGACGCGTCGTGCGCGGAGCCGAGGTGCTCACCGGCCGGGTCACCACCATCGACCAGGACCGCAAGGTCGCCACGATCGCGCCGCTCGTCGGCGAGGCGTACGAGCTGCCTTTCGACTACCTCGTCATCGCGATGGGCGCCGTCTCCCGTACCTTCCCGATCCCCGGCCTCGCCGAGCAGGGCATCGGCATGAAGGGCATCGAGGAGGCCATCGGCCTGCGCAACCACGTCCTCGAGCAGCTCGACAAGGCCGACTCGACCACCGACGAGGAGGTCCGCCGCAAGGCGCTGACCTTCGTCTTCGTGGGCGGCGGCTTCGCCGGCGCGGAGACCATCGGCGAGGTCGAGGACCTGGCCCGGGACGCCGCGAAGTACTACCAGAACGTGTCGCGCGAGGACATGCGCTTCGTCCTGGTCGACGCGGCCGACAAGATCCTCCCCGAGGTGGGCCCCAAGCTCGGCCAGTACGGCAAGGAGCACCTGGAGAGCCGCGGGATCGAGATCTACCTCGAGACCTCCATGGACTCCTGCGTCGACGGCCACGTCGTGCTGAAGAACGGCCTGGAGGTCGACTCCAACACGATCGTGTGGACCGCCGGCGTGAAGCCGAACCCGGCGCTCTCCCGCTTCGGTCTGCCGCTCGGCCCCCGCGGCCACGTGGACTGCAACGAGAAGCTCCAGATCAACGGCCTCGACTACGCGTGGGCCGCGGGCGACAACGCCCAGGTCCCGGACATGGTCGGCCGCAAGGCGGGCAACCCGAACGCCTGGTGCCCGCCGAACGCCCAGCACGCCCTGCGCCAGGCCAAGGTCCTCGGCGACAACGTGGTGGCCGGCATGCGCGGCTTCCCGCAGAAGGAGTACAGCCACGCCAACAAGGGCGCGGTGGCGGGCCTCGGTCTGCACAAGGGCGTCGCGATGATCGTCATGGGCAAGGTGAAGATCAAGCTCAAGGGCCGTCTCGCCTGGTACATGCACCGTGGCTACCACGGCATGGCGATGCCGACCTGGAACCGCAAGATCCGCGTCTTCGCCGACTGGACCCTCGCGATGTTCCTCAAGCGTGAGGTCGTCTCCCTCGGCGCCATCGAGACGCCGCGCGAGGAGTTCTACGAGGCCGCCAAGCCCGCCCCCGCGCCGGCCGCCCCGGCGCAGGAGAAGGCCAAGGCCTCCTAGGCACCCGCGGTACACGCAGGACCAGCAGCACGAGCAGTACCAGCAGCACCGAGCAGTACCAGCAGTACACGCAAGGCCGTAAAAGGGCCGTCCGCCATCCGTGGTGCGGACGGCCCTTCGCGTGTTTTGCCGACTGATTGCGCTGTGCCGGGACTGCAAACGCCTACGGACGGTGTTCCCTTGGTGACGAGCATTTCTGGGGCACGACATCACGGAGGTGTGCACCATGGCCGACGCCGCGTCGCGGCTGACGACTCTCGCCGAGGAGCTGCTGGGCGAGCCGCTCCCGGTCCGGCTGCGAGCCTGGGACGGCAGTGAGGCCGGTCCAGTGGGCGGCCCCGTCCTGATCGTCCGCGACCGCCGCGCTCTGCGGAGGATGATCTGGAAACCCGGTGAACTGGGCCTGGCCCGCGCCTGGGTGGCCGGGGAGCTGGACGTCGAGGGAGACCTGTACGAGCTTCTGGACGGGCTCTCGGGCCTGCTCTGGGAGCGTGACGGGGCCGCCAGGGGGCTGCTCGCGTCCGCGCGCGACCCGAGGCTGCGCGCCGCCGCCCGCGCCCTGCTGAGACTGGCCGGTCCGCCGCTGCCGCCGCAGCCGCCGGCCGAGGAGATGCGCGGCCGCAGCGGCGGCCGGCACACCAGGCGCCGCGACAAGCAGGCGATCAGTCACCACTACGACGTGGGCAACGACTTCTACGAGCTGGTCCTCGGCCCGTCGATGGTCTACTCGTGCGCGTACTGGCCCTCCGACGGCCCCGACGCGACCCTGGAGGACGCCCAGCGCGACAAGCTGGACCTGATCGCCCGCAAGCTGAACCTGAAGGAGGGCGACCGGCTGCTCGACGTGGGCTGCGGATGGGGCTCCATGGCCCTCCACGCGGCCCGGGAGTACGGGGCCAGGGTCGTCGGCATCACCCTCTCCCGCGAACAGGCCGCGTACGCCCGCAAGCGGATCGCCGACGAGGGCCTGACCGACCTGATCGAGATCCGCGTCCAGGACTACCGGGACGTCACGGACGGCCCGTACGACGCGATCTCCTCGATCGGCATGGCCGAGCACGTCGGCGCCGTCCGGTACCGGGAGTACGCCGACATCCTGTACGGGCTCCTCAAGCCCGGCGGGCGGCTCCTCAACCACCAGATCTCGCGGCGCCCCGAGCCCGAAGAGGAGGCGTACGAGGTCGATGCCTTCATCGACGCGTACGTCTTCCCCGACGGCGAACTCGCCCCCATGGGCCGCACGCTGAGCACCCTGGAGGACGCCGGCTTCGAGGTCAGGGACGTGGAGGCGATCCGCGAGCACTACGCCCTCACCCTGCGCCGCTGGGTGGCCAACCTGGAGCGCGAGTGGGGCCGGGCGGTCCGGCTCACCTCACCGGGCCGGGCGAGGATCTGGCGGCTGTACATGGCGGCCTCCGCCGTCTCCTTCGAGCGCAACCGGATCGGCGTGAACCAGTTCCTCGCCGTGCGGACCCCGGTGTCGGGGAGGAGCGGCACGGCGCTGCGGCCGCGCGTCTGGAACGAGAAGGCCTGAGGTACGCCGAAGGGCCGGCCCCCGGGTGGGGGACCGGCCCTTCGTACCGCTGCTTCCGCTGCCGGGCTACTCGGCCTTGATGGCGGCGAGCATGTTCAGCCTGGCCGCGCTGCGGGCCGGCCACAGGGAGGCGAGGACGCCGACCAGGGCGGCCAGGACCAGGAAGATGCCGATCCGGTCCCAGGGCAGGACCAGGGCGTAGCCCGGGATCTGCTCCCTGATGGTCTCGCCGATCGCCCAGCCGAGGAACGAGCCGAGGCCGATGCCGACGACCGCGCCGAACACCGAGATGACCACGGCCTCCAGACGGACCATCCGCTTCACCCGGCGCCGGTCGAGACCGATCGCCCGCAGCATGCCGATCTCCTGCTGGCGCTCGAAGACGGACATCGCGAGGGTGTTGACGACGCCGAGGACCGCGATGATCAGGGCCATGCCGAGCAGGCCGTACATGATGTTGAGCATCAGGTTGATCGGGCCGCCGAACGAGTCGCGGATGCCCTTGTGGTCCATCACCGTGATGTCGGGGTTGTCGCCCATGGCCTTCGCCAGGGCCCGCTCGTTGGCCGCGTTCGCGCCGCCCTCGGTCGAGACGAAGATCTGACGGATCTCCGCCCGCTCCTCGTGCGCGGTGACCAGCTTGTGGTCGATCAGGACCGGCGAGACGAACTCGCTGGGCTCGAAGACCGCGCCGACCGTCAGCTCGGCCTTCTGCTTGTCGAGGTACTCGACCGGGACGGTGTCGCCGACCTTCAGGCCGCGCTTCGCGGCGGTCTTCTCGTCGACGGCGATCGCGCCCTCGCCGAGGGAGGACAGCGAGCCCTTCACGACGGTGAGGTTGAGGACCTTGCCGATGTCGCCGGGGGTGACGCCGGAGGCCGAGACGAACGAGCCCTTGATCTCCAGGGCGCCCGCCTGCTGCGGGGAGATCGCGGTGACGCCGGGCGCCTTCTCCAAGGCGGTCAGCGCCTCCGGGCTCAGGCTGTTGCCGCTGGCCATGGTGACCATGTAGTCGGCCTTGATCTGGTCCGTCGTGGCCTTGTCGAGGGCCGTGCCGACCGTGGCGCCGAGCACCGAGAGACCGGTGACGAGGGTCAGGCCGATGGCGAGCGCGGAGGCGGTGGCGCCGGTGCGGCGCGGGTTGCGGACCGCGTTCAGGCCGGCGAGCTTGCCGGAGACCCCGAAGAGGTTCACGAAGACGGGGCGGATCAGGGCGATCACGGGCCGGGACAGGAAGGGGATCAGGACGATCACGCCGATGAGGGCGAGGAAGGCGCCGCCCGCGATGAGCATGCGGCCCTCGTCGCCGCCCTGGCCGGCGCCGAGCACGATGAGCACGGCACCGAGGGCGCTGAACGCCGCACCGATGGAGTTCCGCACGACGAGCGACTTGGTGCTCGCGGTGGCGTGGACGCTGCTCATGGCGGCGACCGGCGGGATCTTCGCGGCGCGGCGGCCGGGCAGCCAGGCGGCGAGCATCGTGATCAGTACGCCGACGGCGAAGGCGCTGACGGCCGGGGTGGCGGTGAGGACCAGGCCGCCGCCGGGAACCTTCATCTCGAAGGCGCTCATGGCCGAGCGGAGCGAGACGGCCAGGCCGATCCCGAGCACGTAGCCGACGGCGGAGGCGAGCAGGCCGACCAGACCGGCCTCGGCGAGGACGGAGCGGGTGATCTGCTTGCGCGAGGCGCCGACGGCTCGCATCAGCGCCAGTTCCTTGGTGCGCTGGGCGACCAGCATCGTGAAGGTGTTGGAGATCAGGAAGATCCCGACGAAGAGCGCGATGCCCGCGAAGCCGAGGAGCACCTGGTTGAGCGCGCCGAGACCGGCCTCGATGTCCTTGGCCTGCTGCTCGGCGAGGGCTTCGCCGGTCTGCGCGGTGGCCGCCTTCGGGACGACCTTCAGGACCTCGGAGAGGAGCTTCTCGTCGTCCGTGCCGGGCGTGGCGCTGACGGCCAGGTCCCGGTAGTAGCCGGGCTTGAGGTAGAGCTTCTGCGCGACGGCGGTGTCGAAGACGACGAGGCTGCCGCCGGCGCTGACGGCGCCGTCCTCGGTGGTGAAGACGCCGGAGAGCTCGTACTCCTTCACCGGGCCCGTGGTCGCGACGCGGACGGTGTCGCCGACCTTGTAGCCGCCCTTGTCGGCGGTGTCCTTGTCGAGCGCGATCTGACCGGCGGAGGCCGGGCCGTTCCCGGAGGTGAAGGCGTACGCGCGGTCCTTGCCGTCCTTGCCGGGGGCGAAGTTGGTGCCCTTGTTGGACCAGCCGGCGCCGATCAGCTTGCCGTTCTTGTCGGGCACGCCGGCGAAGCCGTCGACGCGGGGGGTGACGGAGGCGACCCCGTCGAGCCTCGCGACCTTGTCGACGTCCTGCTGGGAGAGGCCCGGGGTCTGCCGGGCGTCCTCGGCGGACGGGTACATCTCGACGGCGACGGCGACGTCGTCGTAGCTCTTGGCCGACTGGTTGCGGAAGGCCTGGCCGAGGGTGTCGGTGAAGACGAGGGTGCCGGAGACGAAGGCCACGCCGAGCATCACGGCGAGGACGGTCATCAGCAGTCTCGCCTTGTGCGCGAGGACGTTGCGCAGGGCGGTACGGAACATGGGTGTGTCCTGGAGGAAGGGAGGGGCGGCGGGCGGGAGCGCGAGGCGCGGGCCGTACCGGTTCGAGTCCGGTTCCGGCGCCGTCGCGTCAGCTCGTACGGCCCTTGGCGTCGAAGGCCTTCATGCGGTCGAGCACGCCGTCCGCCGTCGGGTGCAGCATCTCGTCGACGATCCGGCCGTCGGCGAGGAAGATCACGCGGTCCGCGTAGGAGGCGGCGACCGGGTCGTGGGTGACCATGACGACGGTCTGGCCGAGCTCGCGGACGGAGTTGCGGAGGAAGCCGAGGACCTCGGCGCCCGAGCGGGAGTCCAGGTTTCCGGTGGGCTCGTCACCGAAGATGATCTCGGGACGGGAGGCGAGGGCGCGGGCCACGGCCACGCGCTGCTGCTGGCCGCCGGAGAGCTCGGTGGGGCGGTGGCTGAGCCGGGCGGAGAGTCCGAGCATGTCGATGACCTGCTGGACCCACTGCTTGTCGGGCTTCCGGCCGGCGATGTCCATCGGCAGGGTGATGTTCTCCAGGGCCGTCAGGGTCGGCAGCAGGTTGAAGGCCTGGAAGATGAAGCCGATCTTGTCCCGGCGCAGCTGGGTGAGCTGCTTGTCCTTCAGGGTGGAGAGCTCTGTCTCGCCGATCCGGACCGAGCCGGAGGAGAAGGAGTCGAGGCCGGCGACGCAGTGCATGAGCGTCGACTTGCCGGAGCCGGAGGGGCCCATGATCGCGGTGAACTCGGCCTGGCGGAAGTCCACGGTGACGTGATCGAGCGCGACGACCTGGGTCTCGCCGTGTCCGTAGACCTTCGAGAGATCCGTGGCGCGGGCGGCCACCGCGGTGGCGCGGGACACGGTGGGGGTGGTGGTCACGAGGGACTCCTGTCACTGCGGGGCTTCTTCGGGAACCCCTCCATCGTGTCGAGCGTTCGTGCTCGGATCGTCCGCCCACGTGCCCGTTCCCGAGGCAGTCTCGAGTCGGACCGGGGGGTCCGATCCTCCTCCTGAGGTATGACGGCGGCCCTGAGAGCCGGGTTCGCGCCGACGTGACAGACGTGCGACGACTTTTCGTCATTCCGGGGGGTGCGGC
Organism: Streptomyces sp. NPDC088707; assembly: GCF_044752725.1. Classification (NCBI taxonomy): domain Bacteria; kingdom Bacillati; phylum Actinomycetota; class Actinomycetes; order Kitasatosporales; family Streptomycetaceae; genus Streptomyces; species Streptomyces sp. NPDC088707. Next base: position 319,792 of record NZ_JBIVLV010000010.1, read on the forward strand.
TTTGCGCCTGCGACCCCTGTCACAGTTCGGTGAAACGGCTCCCACCTGCACTGACACACCCTCAGGCGTCAATAAAATAAGACAACATCGGGAGGATGTTCCGCTGAACGGGGGAAGCGCCCCGGATAGGCTCATGTGCCAACGCGGAGCTTCGCGACGCCCGGATGGTGGAATGCAGACACGGCGAGCTTAAACCTCGCTGGCCTTCGGGCCGTACCGGTTCGAGTCCGGTTCCGGGCACCACCCGGGCCCCAGGTGTCACGCCTGTGGCCCGGCGAAGCCCCTCACTCACCGAGTGGACCCTCCCGCCCCCGTGGCGGCCCACTCGAAGACCGAGAACGTACGGGAAAAGATCCTCCCCGAGCACTAGAGAGTTTCTTTTGCCTACGCATTACTCTTGACGCGAGGCCGCGCACATGCGGCACGCCATGGAGGAGTGAGATGAGGAGCAGCAACCCGGTCTTCTCGCGACGGGGGTTCAGCCGCGACAACGGCACCGCGGGCTTCAACGGCCAGCAGCCGCAGGCCGGGGGCCCCGCCGTCGGAACCAACCCGTACGCCACCGGCAACCCGTATGCCGAGGGCGCGACGAACCCGTACGCCACCAACCCGTACGCCCCGCAGGACACGCAGCTCGGCGCCCCGCAGCAGGCCCGCGGCAACGTGATGACGATCGACGACGTCGTGAGCCGTACGGCCATGACGCTCGGTACGGTCGTGTTCACCGCCGTCCTGTCCTGGCTGCTCCTGCCGGTCGACCCCGCCAACCTGGGCAAGTCCTACGGCATCGCCATCGGCGCCGCCCTGGTCGCCCTGGTGCTGTCGCTCGTGCAGTCCTTCAAGCGCAAGCCGTCGCCGGCGCTCATCCTGAGCTACGCGGCCTTCGAGGGCGTCTTCCTCGGAGTGATCTCGGCCGCCGTCTCGACGTACATCGCCGACGGCGTGGTCATCCAGGCGGTCCTCGGCACGATGGCGGTCTTCGCCGGAGTGCTGATCGCCTACAAGATGGGCTGGATCCGGGTCAACCGGCGCTTCTACGGCTTCGTGATGGCCGCCGCGATGGGCTTCATGCTCCTCATGGTGACCAACCTGCTGTTCGCCGTCTTCGCCGGCGGTGACGGCCTCGGCTTCCGCAGCGGTGGCCTCGGCATCCTCTTCGGTGTCATCGGCATCATCCTGGGCGCCTGCTTCCTCGCCCTCGACTTCAAGCAGGTCGAGGACGGCGTGACCTACGGCGCGCCGCGCGAGGAGGCCTGGCTGGCCGCCTTCGGTCTCACCATGACCCTGGTGTGGATCTACCTGGAGATGCTGCGTCTGCTGTCGATCCTGCAGGGCGACGACTGACGCGTCCCGACTCGGGGGAAGGGCCCGTCCGGCTTCGTGCCGGGCGGGCCCTTCCGCGTTCCCGGTCGGGACGGGGGCGGTGCTCCGACCTTCCCCGTCGGACGAGGTGGGGCTCGGACGTCAGAGCAGTCTCCGGGCGGCCCGCCGCAGGTCGTACTCGTGCAGGATCGCCTTCGCGTGGCCGTACGCCAGCTCGTGGGCCCCGCGGAGCCAGCTCACCCGCTCCTCGAATCGGAGGAGGGAGGGGCCCTCCTCGACGGTGCGCATCCAGTCGGCGATCTCACGACCGGTGCGGCCCGGGATGCGGGCCAGCATGTTGCGGTGGGTCTCTTCGGAGAATGTGTGGGTCATCGGCGCCTCCGGACGCGTCGTACCGTGTGCTCCTCGTACTCCTGGCACTTCTTCACGTCACCGTGCCCAAGTGTTCGCCCGTTGGCAAGGGGCCCGGGACGGCGCGTAGGGTCGCGGGGTGCGCGATACGAGTGAACTGACCGCCGCCGTCGAACGCTTCGCCGACCGGCTGCGGGCCGCCCCGCAGAGCCGCCTCCAGCGCGGTGCGGCGGCCGAGGGACTTGCCCTCGCCCGCGAGCTCGCGGTGCGCGCCCAGCGCGCCGAGGACCCGGAGCGGGAGCCGAGGACGATGCCGGACGCGGGGGTCTTCACCGTGGCCGACCAGCTGGTCGTCGCCGGGAACGATCTGGCCGAGATCCTGCGAACGGCCCCGGCCGACTCCCGCGAGGGGGAACTGGCAGAGGCCGTGGGACTGGTCCGTGAGGCGGCGGAGCGCTCGGGGCTGTAGCGCCGCCCGGTGCGACGGGCGTGGAATCAGACGGGCGCGGAATCAGAGGGACGCGATGACGCGGTCCGCCAGGATGTAGACGTTCTCGTCGTCCGCCTCGCCGTACGAGAAGGTGAGGGCGAAGGCGCCCGAGACGCCCGAGCCGCCGAGCAGCACCGGCGTACGACCGGAGCGCAGGGCCTCCGCGAGGCGCTCCGCGGTCTCGCGGTGCCCCGGAGTCATACAGAGCGTCGTGCCGTCCGCGAAGACGTACACGTCGAGCGTGCCGAGCGGGCCCGGACGCACGTCGGTCAGCGCGGTGGCGGTGTCGGCCAGCTCCTCGAGGCGGGCCACCGTCCGCTCGTGGTCGGTGACCACGGGTGTCTGCACCGGCACGAAGTCCGGGTGCGAGGGGTGCCGGCGGCGGGCCGCGGCCAGTTCGGCCGAGTCCTCCGGGTACTCCTCGAGGGCGTCGATCGAGTCGAGCGCGTCCAGTGCGTCGGGGCCGTCGAGCGCGGCAGCCTCCGCCTCCATGGCCTCCAGGGCCATCGCCTCCAAACCGACGAAGTCGGCCTGGCGCGGGACGAAGAAGGTGCCGTCGTCGACCGGGCCGCCGAGGCCGCCCAGCAGGGACGGGGCGTCGGCCGCGTCCCTGGCCTCCTGCGCGGCCCAGAAGGCCCGCGCCTCGGCGAGCTCACGCTCGCGCTCCTCGGCCAGCGCCTCCGCGACCGCGGCCTGTATCTCGGCGGCGGGCGTGGCACGGGCCGCGGGAACGGTGACGCCGTGCCCGGCCGCCAGTTCGCTCCGCAGGGCGGTCACCTGCTTGCGGAGACCGTGGACGGCGTGCAGGGCGGCAGCGCCCACGGCCGTGGCAGCGGCCGTGGTCAGCAGCAGGGCAAGAGGCATGGCGCTCACTGACGTACTCCCGATTCCGAGTCGATCCCCCGACTTCCTACATCAGCTTGTCCTGGGGTGGGGCTCGCTGTCAGTGCATTACGTCACGAATTGGACAGGTATTTCTACCAGGCGTTTAGTCCCGAAACGGCTCTGACCTGGGAAAACGAACTCCCCCGGGACGTAGGTCACATCCTGGGGGAGATTCGGTCACGGCTCGGACGCGGAGCGGTTGGAGCCTTCGGTACGAGGAGACGCGCCCCGGCGCACTCCCTGCCCTGCGACAGACGTTCGATCCTGGCGCCCGGGCCTCACGGCAGGCGCCCGGGCCTTACGACAGGCGCTCGATGACCATGGCCATGCCCTGGCCGCCGCCGACGCACATGGTCTCCAGGCCGAACTGCTTGTCGTGGAACTGGAGGCTGTTGATCAGCGTGCCGGTGATCCGGGCGCCGGTCATGCCGAAGGGGTGGCCGACGGCGATGGCGCCACCGTTGACGTTCACCTTGTCCAGGTCCAGGCCCAGGTCCTGGTAGGACGGGATGACCTGGGCCGCGAAGGCCTCGTTGATCTCGGCCAGGTCGATGTCGCCGATGGTGAGGCCGGCGCGCTTGAGGGCCTGCTTCGACGCCTCGACCGGGCCGAGGCCCATGATCTCGGGGGAGAGGCCGGAGACGCCGGTGGAGACGATGCGGGCGAGCGGGGTCAGGCCGAGCTCGCGGGCCTTCGTGTCCGACATGATGACGAGCGCGGCGGCACCGTCGTTCAGCGGGCAGCAGTTGGCGGCGGTGACCAGGCCGTCGGGGCGGAAGACCGGCTTGAGGCCCTGCACGCCCTCCAGGGTGACGCCGGCGCGCGGGCCGTCGTCCGCGGAGACCACGGTGCCGTCGGGGAGCGTCACCGGGGTGATCTCGCGCTCCCAGAAGCCGTTCTTGATGGCCTGCTCGGCGAGGTTCTGCGAGCGGACGCCGAACTCGTCCATCTCCTGGCGGCTGATGCCCTTGAGCCGGGCCAGGTTCTCCGCTGTCTGGCCCATGGCGATGTACGCGTCCGGGATGACGCCGTCCTCGCGCGGGTCGTGCCACGTGGAGCCCTCGGAGGCGGCGACCTCGGCGGTACGGGCCTCGGCCTCGGCGAAGAAGGGGTTGTGCGTGTCGGGCAGGGAGTCCGAGTTGCCCTTCACGAAGCGGGACACCATCTCGACACCGGCCGAGATGAAGACGTCGCCCTCGCCGGCCTTGATCGCGTGCAGCGCCATGCGGGAGGTCTGCAGCGAGGACGAGCAGTAGCGGGTGATCGTGCAGCCCGGCAGGTGGTCCATGCCCATCTGCACGGCCACGATGCGGCCCAGGTTGTTGCCCTGCTCGCCGCCGGGCAGGCCGCAGCCCAGCATCAGGTCGTCGATGTCGCGCGGGTCGAGCTCCGGCACCTTGGCCAGGGCGGCCTTGACGATGTTCGCGGTGAGGTCGTCCGGCCGCAGGTCCTTGAGGGAGCCCTTGAAGGCCCGGCCGATGGGCGAGCGGGCGGTCGAGACGATCACGGCTTCGGGCATCACGGCTCCATGAGGGTGCGGAGTGAGCGGACTGAAAGGGAAGTTACCCGTACGTACCGCATGGGGTCACCGGCCTGGGCATGTGATGCGGACCTCTTTTCTAAGCGAGCGCTCAGTTGGTGGTGGCGGGTGTCTCCTCGGCCCCTTCCCCCTGCGCCTCCGGCGACGCGTCCGCCGCGACCGGCAGGCGCCGCCTGCGCCGGTGCTTCAGGAGGGCCCACGGGGCCCGGGCGCCCGTGACCTCCGTGCCCGCCTCCTTCGCGGCCTCCGCCGCCGCCTTCGCGACCGGCAGCATGTTCTCCCGCCGTGCCGGTTCGAGGCGGTCCGTCTCCGGCCACACCCCCAGCACCGCGCACATCGTCGGCAGCACGGCCATCGCCGCCGTCGCGTACCCCTCCGCGGAGGGGTGGAAGTTGTCCACCCCGAACATCTCGCGCGGGTTCGCCGCGAACTCGGGCCCGAGCAGGTCGCCCAGCGACACCGTCCGGCCGCCCTGCTCGATCACCACGATCGTCTGCGCCGCCGCCAGCTGCCGGGAGGCCCGTCGGGCCAGCCAGCGCAGCGGCTGGTAGACCGGCTCGATCGTCCCGAGGTCCGGGCACGTCCCGACCACCACCTCCGCGCCGGCCGTCCGCAGCCGGCGGACCGCCGACGCCAGGAGCCGTACCGACTCCGTCGGCGGCATCCGGTGCGTCACGTCGTTCGCGCCGATCATGATCACGCAGACGTCCGGCGGCCCGAGCGGCTGGGCGAGCAGCAGCGACACCTGGCGCTCCAGGTCGTCCGAGCGGGCGCCGGAGAGCGCCACGTTCCGCAGCACCACCGGCCGCTCCGCCACCGCCGCGAGCCCCGAGGCGAGCAGCGCGCCCGGCGTCTGGCCCGCGCGGCGCACGCCCTGACCCGCCGCCGTGGAATCACCCAGAAGGGCCAGCCGCAGGGGGGCGTCCGTACCGAACGCGCGGCCGTAGAGGCCGTCCGCTCCCGGCGGCAGGGGGGCCGCGCCGCCGCCCACCGTCCGCTTCGCGATCTGCATCTCGGCCAGCAGGACGCCCACCGCCGCCACACCCAGCAGCCCGATGCTCCCGCCGCCGTACGCCGCACCCGCCGCGATCCGCCGCGCCACCCTCGCCCTCGACATGGGGCCGTCACCTCCTTCAAGCCGTTCAGGGTCTAACTGCCCCGTAACCCGCTCCGACTACGCATACGCTGGCCACACCATTACGGAGACCCCGGAGATTACGGTGCAATTCCACGACTCGATGATCAGCCTCGTCGGCAACACCCCGCTGGTGAAGCTCAACAGCGTCACAGCGGGTATTCAGGCGACCGTTCTGGCCAAGGTCGAGTACTTCAACCCCGGAGGCTCGGTCAAGGACCGGATCGCCCTGCGGATGATCGAGGCGGCCGAGCAGAGCGGTGAGCTCAAGCCCGGCGGAACCATCGTCGAGCCCACGTCCGGCAACACCGGCGTCGGCCTGGCGATCGTGGCGCAGACGAAGGGCTACAAGTGCATCTTCGTCTGCCCTGACAAGGTGTCCCTCGACAAGATCAACGTACTGCGGGCGTACGGGGCCGAGGTCGTCGTCTGCCCCACCGCGGTCGACCCCGAGCACCCGGACTCGTACTACAACGTCTCGGACCGCCTGGTCCGTGAGACGCCCGGTGCCTGGAAGCCCGACCAGTACTCCAACCCGAACAACCCGCGCTCCCACTACGAGACCACCGGTCCCGAGCTCTGGGAGCAGACGGAGGGGAAGATCACCCACTTCGTCGCGGGCGTCGGCACCGGCGGCACGATCTCCGGCACCGGCAACTACCTCAAGGAGGCCAGCGGCGGCTCCGTGAAGGTCATCGGCGCCGACCCGGAGGGCTCGGTCTACTCGGGCGGCTCGGGCCGTCCGTACCTGGTCGAGGGCGTCGGCGAGGACTTCTGGCCGACCGCGTACGACCGGAACGTCACGGACCGGATCGTCGCCGTGTCCGACAAGGACTCGTTCCAGATGACCCGCCGCCTCGCCAAGGAGGAGGGCCTCCTCGTCGGCGGTTCCTGCGGCATGGCCGTCGTCGCCGCGCTGGAGGTCGCCAAGGAGCTCGGCCCGGACGACGTCGTCGTCGTCCTGCTGCCGGACTCCGGCCGCGGCTACATGTCGAAGATCTTCAGTGACGAGTGGATGGCCGACTACGGCTTCCTGGAGGACACCTCCACGGCCACCGTCGCCGACGTCCTGCGCCACAAGGAGGGCGGCACCATGCCCTCCCTGGTCCACATGCACCCGGACGAGACCGTCGGCCAGGCCATCGAGGTGCTCCGCGAGTACGGCGTCTCCCAGATGCCCATCGTGAAGCCCGGCGCCGGCCACCCCGACGTGATGGCCGCCGAGGTCGTCGGCTCGGTCGTCGAGCGCGAGCTGCTCGACGCGCTCTTCAAGCAGCGCGCGTCCCTGGAGGACCCGCTGGAGCGCCACATGAGCGCGCCGCTGCCGCAGGTCGGCTCCGGCGAGCCGGTCGCCGACCTGATGTCCGTCCTCGGCGAGGCCGCCGACGCGGCGATCGTCCTGGTCGAGGGCAAGCCGACCGGCGTTGTTAGCCGCCAGGACCTGCTGGCCTTCCTGGCCATCGGCGGCGCGAAGTAGTCCCCCGGGCCGGAGCCGCGGGTGCTGCGGGCGCGTTCGCGCAATCGGTACGAGCGCGACACGTACGCGCAGCACCCGCTTAACACGCGTCCGGCACATTGGTGGTTGTCGGCGTCACGGACTTCCGGAGCGGCTCCCGGACTCCTGACGACGCCGCGGACGCGGAGGCCGGCCCTGACCCGGGCCCGTGTCCTCGCGGGGACCGCCGTCGTCCCGCCCCCCGTTTCGGGGGTGCGGCGGTCCCCGCGCCGACTTCCTCCCGGCCCCGCCGGGCCTCCCCGGCACGGTTTCCCGCCGGGCTCCCCTCGCGGTCTCCCGCCGGGCCGCCCGCGCGGCTCCCCGGCGGTCTCCCCTCGCGCCCCGGCGGTCTCCCTTCGCGGTTCCCCGCCGGGTCCGCCGCTCGGGATTCCCGTCGGGCTTCCTCTTCGCGCTTCTCTCCTGAGCACCCGCTGCATATCCTTATGCAGAGCCCTTTGCGGGTGAATAGGTGAGAGAGAGGGGGCGGCGGCATGAGCGACAGCCCGGCCGGTCGGCTGCAGGCGCTCTTCGAGGGGCACCGGCTGACGCCGACACAGCGGCGGATCGCGCACTGCATGGTGCGGCGCGCCGGTGACGTGCCCTTCCTGTCCAGCGTCGAGCTCGCCGAGCTCGCCGGGGTCAGTCAGCCCTCCGTCACCCGCTTCGCCGTCGCCCTCGGTTTCGACGGGTACCCGGCGCTCCGCCGCCACCTGCGCGAGGTCGCGCCCCCCGAGCCCGATGCGGCCGAGGGGGAGGACGAGGTGCTCAACGAGTACCAGCAGGCCGTCCTCGCCGAGATCGAGAACCTCAGGCACCTCGCCGGGCTCCTCGCCGACCCCGCGCCCGTCGAGCGGGCCGGCCGGCTGCTCGCCCGCTCCCGCCCGCTCCCCGTGCTCGGTCTGCGGGCCGCCTCCTCGCAGGCGCGTGGCTTCGCCTACTTCGCCGCCAAGGTGCACCCGGACGTCCGGCTCCTCGACGAGGCCGGCTCCATGCTCACGGACCGCGTCGACGCCGCCGTACGCGCCGGTGCCACGGCCCTGCTGTGCTTCGCGCTGCCCCGGCACCCGCGGGAGGTCGTCGAGGCCCTGGAGTACGCGCGCGCGGCCGGGCTCACGGTCGTGACCGTCGCCGAATCGGCGTTCGCGCCCGTCGCCGCCCACAGCGACCTGCTCATCCCGGCCGCCGTCGGCACCGGGCTCGCCTTCGACACCGCCTGTGCGCCGATGATGCTCGGCCGGGTCCTCCTGGAGGCCATGGCCGACGGGCTCCCGGACGCGCAGGCGCGCCTGGAGGAGTTCGACGCGAAGGCGGCGGCGCGGGGCCTGTTCGTCGAATAGATCCCGCGCCCGCGCAGCCGGGTCAGACCTCCAGCTCGGCCTCGATCTTCTTCAGCTGGTGGCGGGCCATCGCCAGGTTCGCCCGGTCCTTGTGCAGGGCCAGGTAGAGGAAGAGGCCGTTGGTGCCGCGCCCCTTGAGCAGTCGGATCAGGTGGTAGTGGGTCCCGAGGGTGATCAGGATGTCCTCGATCTCGTCGTTGAGCCCCAGCATCTCCATCGCCCGGACCTTGGCCCGGACGACGTCGGTGTTGCCGGCCGCGGCGACGTTGAGGTCGAGCTCCTTGCCGCCGCCGATCGTGCCGAGTGCCATGCCGCTGGTGTAGTCGACGAGGGCCGCGCCGATGGCGCCTTCGATGGAGGCCGCTTCCTTGAGGGAGGTCTCGGTGTTCGCCATGGGTGTCGCACTTCCTTTTCGTGTACGGATCTTCTTCGCGGTGCTCGTTCTGCGTGGTGCTGCTCGTGGTGCTTCTTGCGGTGCGGTGCGTCAGTTCAGGTCTCTGCGCTCCAGCGCGCCGTCGACGAGTTCGCCTATCCGGACGCTGGACCTGCGGGCCTCCAGATGGAGCCGCCCGACGTTGATCCGGGGCTCGGCGAGCAGCGTCAGGACGGCCGAGCCGCCCGCCGCGTACGTCGCCACGTAGCCGTTCTCGCCGCGTACCAGCAGCTCCCGGAACCGGCCCTGGCCGGTGCTGTCGGTCAGCCGCTGGCCGACGCCGAGCGCCGCCGCGGTCAGCGCGGCCACGCTCTCCGCCTCGCCGTCCACGGTGTCGTGGGCCAGGACGAGCCCGTCGGCACTGGCCGCGAGCGCTCCGGTCAGCTGGGGCAGCCGGGCCCGCAGCCGTCTGAGCTCGCCGAGTACCTCGGCTTCTGCCGTCATGAGCTGTTTCCTTTCGGCGCGCAGGCGCAGGGCACGCCTCATCACAGGTGTGCCTCCAGGGCGTCACGGAGCCGGCGCAGCAGGGCGATGTCGGGATCGGCCACCGGCAGGGCCGGTAAGAGGACAGGCAAGGGCGGTGGCGGCGGTACGGGGGTGGGGTCGAGCGGTGTCTCGACGAGGCCGGCGGCCGCGAGCCGCCGGACGTCGAGGAGGGTGTGGAAGGCGGGGCGGCCGAGTGCCAGGGCCAGTTCGGCGGGGGTCCGGCGCCCGTCGGCGGCGGCGAGCAATGCCCGCTGGCGCGCCCCCACGGTCTGGCCGGGGGCGGCGCGGCGCGGCACGACGGGGGAGGCGTCCACGGCGGCGTACGGCCAGACGGCGTCGAGCAGTTCGCGGCGGCGTACCGTCTCGCGCTCCACGGCCTCGGCGGACACCGGCCGCACCGTCCCGAACCAGTGCCCGACCCCGTACCGGAAGCGGGTCGGTCCGCTGGTGGGGGAGAGGGCGAAGAAGGCCGCGTCGAAGACGGCGCCGAGGTGGCAGATCTCCAGCTCGCCGTCGTGGAGCCGGCCGCTGTCGACGAGGAAGCGGCCGACGGCGCGGTGGGCGCCGGCCCGGTCGACGGCCTCGTCCCAGCCCTCGCGGGGCAGCCGTCCGCCGGTGGTGAGGAGGACGTCGACGCCGGGGGCGGCGGGGCTCTCGGCGTGCACGACGCGGCCGTCGACGAGGTAGAGCGTGCCGTGGTCGCGGAGCAGTGCGCCGGTGGCCTTCTCGGCGGCCAGCCGGACCAGCATCGGGGAGACGGGGGTGGCGACGGCGGTCGCTCCGGGCGCACTCATCCCAGGACCAGCCGTTCGGCGAGGTCGCGGAGGCGTATTCGGGCGAGGGCGAGGTTGCCGGTGTCGCGGTCGAGCCAGAGGTGGAGGAACACGCTGCTGTCGAAGGTCGTCTCGACGAAGCGCAGGACGTGGTAGCCGGCGCGGGTGGTGACGATCAGGTCCTCGACGGGCGGTTCGTCGCCGGGGTCCTCACCCGCGGCTGCGAACGAGTCGAACTCGGCGGCGGCGCGGGCGAGTTCGGCGGTCTCGGCGGCCGTCGTCTCATGGTCGCCGACCGGTGAGTCACCCGCCGTCCCGAGGGCGAGCCCACTGGTCCAGTCGACCAGGGAGGCCCCGCGAGCGCCCGGCAGGGCCATGGCCTCCAGAAGGCACTCGTCGATTCCGGGCACGCGGATTCCCCTCCCGATGCGGCGTGCGAACGTGCGGCAGTGACGGTGACGTTACTCAACGCAGCGGCCTCAGGGGGGTGTTCTGGCATTTTCCATCGGAACATGCCAGCACTCGACGGCAATCGGGCTCGGATGTGTGTCAGGTCGACCGTCAGGTCTTCGATTCCACCGCGTGCGCGATCTCGGACAGGTCCTTCGTGAGCGCCTTGGCGACCGCCTTCGCGCCGAAGCGGGCCATCAGCCGCCCCAGGAAGCCCGGCCGGCGGCCGCGGGAGGGCCGGGCGGAGAACGTCATCCGCAGGGTGGTCGCCCCGGTTCCGTCGGGCGTGAGGGTGATCTCGGAGACGTAGTGCATGCCGTGCGAGTCGGCGACCGTGACGTACCGGTCGGGTGGCTCGCACTCCGTCACCAGCATCTCCTCGGTGGCCTCCTTGCCGAGCATCCGCCGGGTCTCCCGCCAGCGGGTGCCCACAGCGAAGCCGCCCTCGGTGAGCACCTCGACCCGCTCGACGCCCGAGAGGACGCGGGGCATGTCCGGCAGGTCGGTGATCGACTCCCAGACCCGCCCGGGGGAGGCGTCGACCCGCCGTTCGACGACGACGGTCGTGGTGTTCGAGCCGGTTCCCGTTCCAGTCATGGCTTCATCGAAACCGCGACGCACGGCCCGCGCTACCCGACGAGGGCGTCGGCGTGCGCCCCACCCGACTCGGCGACGATCTCCGCGAGCGTCTGGGGCTTCCGTACGGTCGTGAAGGCGACCACCCGGTCGCCGCCTCCGTCGCCGTTCCCGCCCCCGTCTCCGCCGCCGTCCCCGCCGTCGTTCCCGCCCCCGTCGCCGTTCCCGGTCACCGTGAAGCCGTGGATGCCCGGCCGGGGCAGGCTGTTGTACGCGTAGTGGTGGGCGAAGTAGTACGCCCCGGTGTCCGGCACGGCGACCACGTCGCCCTGGTGCAGCAGCGGCAGGGCCCGGCCGGTGGCGAGCAGGTCCCCGGCGAAGCAGGCGGGGCCCGCCACGTCCTGGACGGTGACCTCCCCGGTGCGGGGGCGGCCCTCGGCGTCGTAGGCGAGGACGCGCAGCGGCCAGGCGTCGGGGGCGTAGACCGTCCGGGTGGCCAGCTGCACGCCCGCGTGGGTGACGGCGATGGGGCGGCCGCCGGACGTCTTCGTGTACTCCACCCGGGCGAGGACCGTGCCGTGCTTGGCGAGCAGCGAGCGGCCGAACTCGGTCACCAGGCCGTAGCGGCCGTCGAAGAGCCCGGGAACGGTGTCGGCGAGCAGCCGGGCGTACTCCGCGTACGTCGGCGTCTCCTCGTCGGAGTGGAAGTTGACCGGCAGGCCGCCCCCGATGTCGAGGGTGTCGATCTGCTGCCGGCCGGCCGCGCGGTTGATCTCCTCGGCGAGCGCGTACGCCTCCCCGACGCCTTCGGCCATCAGGGCGAGCGGGACGCCCTGGGAGCCGGTGTGGGTGTGCAGCCGGGTCAGCCAGGGACGCTCCAGACAGGCCTGGACGACGGCCTTGCGGGCGCCCTCGTCGCGGAGCGCCACGCCGAACTTGGAGGTGGCGGTCGCGGTCGAGAGCGCGCCGATGGAACCGGCGCCGACCTGCGGGTTCACCCGGATCCCGAGCGGCGAGGCGGTGGGCGCCGAGGCGACGAGCGCGTCGAGCCTGGCCAGCTCCTGGAGGTTGTCGGCGTTGACGGCGATGCCGAGCGCGAGGGCCTGGCGCAGCTCGGCGGGGGTCTTGGCGGGGGAGTCGAGCACCGTGTCGGCGGGCGGGACTCCGGCGGCGCGCGCGAGGGCCAGCTCGCCGGGGCTCGCGACCTCGACGCCCAGCCCGGCCTCGTGCAGGAGGCGGAGGACGGGGACGAGCGGGGCGGCCTTGACGGCGAAGGCGTGCAGCACGGGCGCGTCGGTGACGGCGGCGAACGCGCTGGTCAGGGCGGCGGCGGAGGCGCGGATGCCGGCGGTGTCGAGGAGGGCGACGACCGGTTCGGCGGAGGAGAGGAGTCCTTGGTCGACGGCGGCGCGGACGGCGAGGTCGCGGCGGGAGGAGGCCATGTGTCCATCCCATCACCGGGACGTGCGGCCCCGCAGCTGTTGACTACAACTATTCAAGGCGACAGGATGTGAATATCTGAACGACATTCGAGGAGGCACCGCCATGTCAGGACCCCGCCCCGTACGGGCCCCGCGCGGTACGGAACTGAGCGCCCTGGGATGGCAGCAGGAGGCCGCCCTCCGGATGCTCCAGAACAACCTCGACCCCGAGGTCGCCGAGCACCCCGACAAGCTCGTCGTCTACGGCGGCACCGGCAAGGCCGCCCGCGACTGGCGCTCCTTCGACGCCATGGTCCGCACGCTCCGGACGCTGAAGCAGGACGAGACGATGCTCGTCCAGTCCGGCCGCCCCGTCGGCGTCATGCAGACCCACGAGTGGGCCCCGCGCGTCCTCATCGCCAACTCCAACCTCGTCGGCGACTGGGCCAACTGGGAGGAGTTCCGGCGCCTGGAGCAGCTCGGCCTCACCATGTACGGCCAGATGACCGCCGGGTCCTGGATCTACATCGGCACCCAGGGCATCCTCCAGGGCACGTACGAGACCTTCGCCGCCGTCGCGGCCAAGAAGTTCAACGGCACCCTGGCCGGCACGATCACCCTCACCGCCGGCCTCGGCGGCATGGGCGGCGCCCAGCCCCTCGCCGTGACGATGAACGACGGCGTCGCCATCTGCGTCGACGTCGACCCGCGCGCCATCGAGCGCCGGATCGAGCACCGCTACCTGGACGTGAAGGCCGACAACCTCGCCCACGCCCTCCAGCTGGCCACCGAGGCCCGCGACGCCCGCCGTCCGCTCTCCATCGGCCTCCTCGGCAACGCCGCCGAGCTGCTCCCGCAGATGCTCGCCGAGGGCGCCCCGATCGACATCGTGACGGACCAGACCTCCGCCCACGACCCGCTGTCCTACCTGCCGGTCGGCGTCGCCTTCGACGACATGGCCGACGCCGCCGCGAAGGACCCGGCCGGGTTCACGGTGCGGGCCCGCGAGTCGATGGCCAGGCACGTCGAGGCCATGGTCGGCTTCATGGACGCGGGCGCCGAGGTCTTCGACTACGGCAACTCGATCCGCGGCGAGGCCCAGCTGGCCGGCTACGACCGCGCGTTCGCCTTCCCCGGCTTCGTCCCGGCCTACATCCGCCCGCTGTTCTGCGAGGGCAAGGGCCCGTTCCGCTGGGCGGCCCTGTCCGGCGAGGCCTCGGACATCCACAAGACCGACAAGGCGATCCTCGACCTCTTCCCGGAGAACGAGTCCCTGCACCGCTGGATCAAGATGGCCGGCGAGCGCGTCCACTTCCAGGGCCTGCCCGCCCGCATCTGCTGGCTCGGCCAGGGCGAGCGCGACAAGGCCGGCGACATGTTCAACGACATGGTCGGCGACGGCACCCTCGCCGCGCCCCTCGCGATCGGCCGCGACCACCTCGACTGCGGCTCGGTGGCCTCCCCGTACCGCGAGACCGAGGCCATGCTCGACGGCTCCGACGCCATCGCCGACTGGCCGCTCCTCAACGCCATGGTGAACGTCGCCTCCGGCGCGTCCTGGGTCTCCATCCACCACGGCGGCGGCGTCGGCATGGGCCGCTCCATCCACGCCGGCCAGGTCTCGGTGGCGGACGGCACGAAGCTCGCCGGCGAGAAGATCCGCCGCGTCCTGACGAACGACCCCGGCATGGGCGTCATCCGCCACGTCGACGCGGGCTACGACATCGCGGAGCGGGTCGCCGACGAGCGCGGCGTCCGCGTCCCGATGCGCGAGGGCGACGAGGCGTGAGCGCGAGCTTCGACGCCATGTGGCGGTCGCTGCGGCCCATCGGCCGCAGCGCCGCCTCCGGTGGCTACCGGCGCTACGCCTGGACCGAGGCCGACGCCGACTGCCGGCTCTGGTTCCGCATGCAGGCCGAGGCCCGCCGCATGGACGTCGAGACCGACCGCAACGGCAACCAGTGGGCCTGGCTCGGCGACCCCACCGCGGGGGACGCCGTCGTCACCGGCTCCCACCTGGACTCCGTTCCGGACGGCGGCGCCTTCGACGGCCCCCTGGGGGTCGTCTCCGCCTTCGCCGCCCTCGACGAACTCCGTTCGCGCGGCGTCTCGTTCAAGCGCCCGCTCGCCATCACCAACTTCGGCGACGAGGAGGGCGCCCGCTTCGGCCTCGCCTGCGTCGGCTCCCGCCTCACCGCCGGCCGGCTGACGAAGGAGCAGGCGTACGAACTCCGCGACGCCTCCGGGATCAGCCTCCCGCAGGCCATGGAGGCCGCAGGACACGACCCCTCGACCCTCGGGGCCGACCCCGAACGGCTCTCCCGCATCGGCGCGTTCGTCGAACTCCACGTCGAGCAGGGCCGCGCCCTCGACCTGTCCGGGGACTCCGTCGGCATCGCCTCCTCCATCTGGCCGCACGGCCGCTGGCGGTACGACTTCGCCGGCGAGGCCAACCACGCGGGCACCACCCGGCTGGTCGACCGCCGCGACCCGATGCTCACCTATGCGGAGACGGTGCTCGCCGCCCGCCGCGAGGCGGAGCTCGCGGGAGCCGTCGCCACCTTCGGCAAGATCGCGGTCGAGCCCAACGGCGTCAACGCCATCCCGTCCCTGGTCCGCGGCTGGCTCGACGCCCGCGCCGCCGACCAGGACGCGCTCGACACGGTCGTGGCCGGCGTCGAGACGGCGGCCCGCGACTACGCCCGGCGGCACGGCATCGACCTCACGGTCGTCCGGGAGTCCTTCACCCCGGTCGTGGACTTCTCGCACGCCCTGCGCGACGAGCTGTCCCGGATCCTGGGCGTGTCCGGGAAGGTCCCGGTCCTCGGCACCGGTGCCGGACACGACGCGGGAATCCTCTCGGAATCGATTCCGACCGCCATGCTGTTCGTACGGAACCCCACCGGCGTCTCGCACTCCCCGGCCGAGTTCGCGGCCGAGGACGACTGCGTGGCCGGGGTCCTCGCACTCGCCGACGTACTGGAGGAGCTGGCGTGCCGCTGACGACGTACTGGCTTGAGCACGCCTGGCTCGACACGAACGTCGAGCCGGGCGTGGCCCTCACCGTGTCCACCGGCGACGCCGCCGCCGGCTCCCCGGACGGCCGCGTCACCGCCGTCCGCACCGGGGTCGACACGCCGCCGCCCGGCGCCGTCGTGCTGCGCGGCCTGACGATCCCGGGCCTCGCGAACGCCCACTCGCACGCCTTCCACCGCGCCCTGCGCGGCACGGTCCAGGTCGGCTCCGGCACGTTCTGGACGTGGCGCGAGGTCATGTACAACGTCGCCCAACGCCTCACCCCCGACAGCTACTTCGCCCTCGCCCGCGCCGTGTACGCGGAGATGGCGCTGGCGGGCATCACGGCCGTCGGCGAGTTCCACTACCTCCACCACGCGCCCGGCGGCACCCCGTACGCCGACCCCAACGCCATGGGCGAGGCCCTGATCGCCGCCGCCGGCGAGGCGGGCATCCGCATCACCCTCCTCGACACGGCGTACCTCTCCGCCGGCTTCGGCGCCGCACCCGACCGGCACCAGCTCCGCTTCTCCGACGGCACGGCCGAGGCCTGGGCCGAGCGGGCGAGCGGCCTGAAGGAACGGGACGGCGTACGGATCGGGGCGGCGATCCACTCGGTCCGCGCGGTCCCGGCGGACCAGCTGTCCACGGTGGCCCGCTGGGCCCAGGACCGGCAGGCCCCGCTCCACGTCCACCTCTCGGAGCAGACCGCAGAGAACGACGCCTGCCGCGCGGCCCACGGCCGCACGCCCACCCAGCTCCTCGCCGACCACGGCGTGCTCGGCGCCCGGACCACAGGCGTCCACAACACCCACATGACCGATGCCGACATCGCCCTGATCGGCTCGACGTCCACCGGCACCTGCATGTGCCCCACGACGGAACGGGACCTGGCCGACGGCATCGGCCCGGCCGTCGCCCTCCAGCGGGCCGGCTCCCCGCTGTCCCTGGGCAGCGACAGCCACGCGGTGATCGACCTCCTGGAGGAGGCGCGCGCGATGGAGCTGGACGAACGCCTCCGCACCCGCACCCGCGGCCACTGGACGGCGGCGGCCCTCCTGCGCGCGGCCACGGCGGACGGCCACGCGGCCCTCGGCTGGACGGACGCCGGCACCCTGGAGGCCGGCGCGCTCGCCGACTTCACGACGATCGCGCTCGACTCGGTCAGGACAGCGGGACCGGTACCGCGTCTGGCAGCCGAGACGGCGGTATTCGCAGCGTCGGCAGCGGACGTACGGCACACGGTCGTGGGCGGACGTCACGTCGTACGGGACGGGGTCCACCAGACCGTGCAGGACGTGCCCCGTGCCCTCGCGGACTCGATCGCCGCACTGCGCGGCTGAAACGCCTGAAGGAGACACCTCCCACCATGAACACGGGCCCCGCGGCGACGAACAACCCGATGGCGAGCTCCGCCCCCACGAGCGCGAACAGCGCCGTGGCGCCGACCGCCACCGCCATCGTCAACATCGCCAGCCTCGTCACGAACGATCCCTCCCTCGGTGATGGCAGCGCCCTGGGCCTGATCCAGGACGCGGCCGTCGTCATCGACGGCGACCGCGTCGTCTGGGTCGGTGAATCCAGCAAAGCACCGGCCACTGACAACCGGGTCGACGCCGGTGGACGAGCGGTCGTCCCCGGCTTCGTGGACTCCCACTCGCACCTGGTCTTCGCGGGCGACCGCACCGCCGAGTTCAACGCCCGCATGTCCGGCCGGCCCTACGAGGCCGGCGGCATCCGCACCACGGTCGCGGCGACCCGCGCGGCCACCGACGCCGAGCTCTCGGCGAACGTCGCCCGCTACCTCCGCGAGGCACTCCGCCAGGGCACGACGACCTTCGAGACCAAGTCGGGCTACGGCCTCACGGTCGAGGACGAGGCCCGCGCGCTCCGCATCGCGGCCGAGCACACCGACGAGGTCACGTACCTCGGCGCGCACATCGTCTCCCCGGACTACGCCGACGACCCGGCCGCGTACGTGGACCTCGTGACGGGCGAGATGCTGGACGCGTGCGCCCCGTACGCCCGCTGGGTGGACGTCTTCTGCGAGAAGGGCGCCTTCGACGGCGACCAGGCGCGGGCGATCCTGACCGCCGGCAAGGCGAAGGGCCTGCACCCCCGGGTGCACGCGAACCAGCTCACGTACGGCCCCGGCGTCCAGCTCGCGGTGGAGCTGGACGCGGCGAGCGCGGACCACTGCACCCACCTGAGGGATGCCGACGTGGACGCGCTGGCGAGCGGGTCGACGGTCGCGACCCTCCTGCCGGGCGCGGAGTTCTCCACCCGCGCGCAGTGGCCGGACGCGCGCCGCCTCCTGGACGCGGGCGTGACGGTCGCGCTGTCCACGGACTGCAACCCGGGCTCGTCCTTCACGTCCTCGGTGCCCTTCTGCATCGCGCTCGCGGTACGGGACATGGGCATGACCCCGGACGAGGCGGTCTGGTCGGCCACGGCGGGCGGCGCGGCGGCCCTGCGCCGCACGGACGTCGGCCGGCTGACGCCCGGCGCGCGCGCGGACCTCACCTTCCTCGACGCCCCGTCCCACGTGCACCTCGCCTACCGCCCGGGCGTCCCGCTGGTGACGGAGGTCTGGCGGGCCGGGGCACGCGTGGTCTGAGCACACGGGTGCGGCGGTTGAGTAGCCGTACTCAGGTGCGGCCCCGACCGCCGCGACAGACTTCGGGCATGACTTCAGAGCGCTCAACCATCGGGAAGACCCAGCGAGTCGGCGGTGCGCTCGCGGCGGCGCTGTGCGCCCTGGCGCTCACGGCATGCGGCACGGAGGGGGCGGGGAGCGAGGCGGCGGCCGCGACGCCGACCGCCTCGCCGACGCCCACCGAGGCGAGGCCCGACCCCATGGACGACCCCGGCCTCACCGTCGAGGAGCAGAGGGCCGCGGTCGCGTTCATGAGACTCGTGACCGAGGTCGCCGCGCCCTGCGAGGGGAGCTCCAAGGGCCTTCCCGCCGAATCCCCGAGCATGCAACCGCCGCCCCGCCCCGGTGACTCGGTAACCCCCGCTCCCGTCGAGGACCTCCCCCCGCTCGGCGATACCTCCTGGGACTTCGATCGCGTGCGTCAGGAGGTCGAGTTGGGCGACACCGAGAAGTGTGCGGCGCTTCGTCACGGCAGCCGTATCGCGAAGGCCCTTGACGGGTCCGGCGACCCGACCGCGGCCCACGTCGAGAAGGCCCTCGCCGAGATCGGCTACGACCTCCCCTACCGTCTCCACGGCCCCGAGGAAGCCGGGGGAAGGGTCGAGTTCACCCTCGACCTCCGCGGTGGCGAGCTGTGCCTCGACGGCACCTACGACGGAACGCGCACGACCTTCGACCCGTACGGCGTCCACCCGGCGGTGTACTGCACGGACGTGAAGCGCCGCGGCTGAGCCCGGCAGGGGCGGGCTCAGCCCTTAGGCCCTGTCGGCCTAGGGCCGGTGGCTCAGGACGTTGATCACCCGGCCGTCCGGGTCGCGGGTGAAGAAGCGGCGCACACCCCAGGGCTCGTCGGTCAGGGGGTGGACGATCTCGGCGCCGGACGCCCGGACCGTCGCGTACGCCGCGTCCACGTCGTCGACCTCCACGCTCAGGTCCGGGGTGACCGGGGCGGTCAGGTCGTGCGTCATGAGGCTGATCTGGGCCGTGGGGGCCGACGGGGAGGCGAGGGTGGTGATCCAGCCGTGGTCCATGACCGCCTCGAACCCGAGCAGCGCGTAGAAGTCGCGGTTCTCCCCGGGGGAGGCGGTCCGGAGGTTGGGGACCGCACGGCGGATCGTCATCGGTGGCCTCCGACGGGCAGGCGCGGCTCGTAGGGCTCGTTCCGGGCTTCGAAGTCGTCGGGCGGGGCGAGGAACCGGGTGGCTTCCCCGTGCCCGCGGACGGCGGTCGTCAGTGCTCCCATGACCGCACCTTAGCCAGCCGGGCTCAGCGGAACTCGTGAACCAGCTCGATCTCGCCCACGATGTGCGCGTTGAACGCGTCGAGCTCCTCCGCCGGCACCCACAGCTCCAGGATCGTCCGCCCGCCGGCCTGCCGGACCGGGTACCTGCGCAGGAAGTCCGTGTCGACCTCGAAGCGCGTGACGAAGCCGGCGCCGTCGTGCTTGACGTTCCAGTCGCGCGCGATCATCACCGCGTACTCCTCGTCGAGGACGGGGTAGAAGATCGGCTGCTCCGGCAGCCGCGGTGGCCAGGCCCGCCACTCCAGCTCGCGCACGAGGTCGAGCTCGGTCGGGCCGGTGGGGCGCCACAGGGTCGTCGTCGGGCGGTGGGCGGCGGTCATGGGTTCACTCTCCGGGCGGGCGGGCGGGCGGCCGCGGGGGCGGTCTGCCGGACCTCGACGCTACCGACGGGGCCGGGCGGTGGGCCACCGGGTTTCGGCGCGGGCACGGGCCGGCGGACCGCCGCCCGGCAGGCCGCGTGAACGCGTCGCTCACGCCTCCCGGGACGCCGCCAGCTCCGTCACCAGGTCCGCCGCCGCGCCCAGCGCCGCCACCTCCCCCGCCGTCAGGCAGGGGTCCGCCGCGCGGCGCACCCGCGCCGTGCCGACGTGCGGCAGGACCGGGACCGCCGCGGCCGAGAGGAGCGCGGCCAGGCCCGCCCGGGCGCCCGGGGCGTAGGGGGCCGGTGAGACCGCCACCTCCGCGAGGAGCAGCGCCGACATCGCGTGGTCGAGGCCCGGCGGGTGCCCCTCCTCGGCCGTCTCCCAGTCGATGACGACGGGCCCCCGGTCGGTGGTCAGGAGGACGTTGCCGGGGTGCAGGTCCAGATGCGCCGGCGGCGGCCCCGGCAGCGCGTGCAGCCTCGCCAGGAGCTCCGCGATCAACGCGCCCGCCGGTTCCGGTTCGTACGTGCCGGCCAGCAGGGCGTCCAGGAGCGACGGCCCCGCGAGCCGCTCCATCACCAGATCGGGCCCCTCCGCGCGCAGCACCGCGGGCACCGGGTAGCCCTGGCGCGCCAGTCGCGTCATGACCTCGGCCTCCCGGGCCGTGTCACGGCCGTCGCGGTTGCGTCGCAGCACCCAGGCGTCGTCCCCCGGCAGCGCGTAGACGTCCGCGGCCCTTCCCCAGCCGATGATCTCCAACTCGTCGACCTCGCGGGCCCCTTGACCACCCAGGATCCCCGTCATGTCCCCTCCTTCACGGGTTGGTCACGGAAAGGCCCAGTATCCCTGCCACGGGTGCCCGCGGACCGGTACCGTCCTGTCCTGGTAGTGCTCAGGGGGTAGACCGGGGGGTCGGCAGGTGAGTGCTGTGAGCGTGCGCGTCGTGCGGCCGGGGGAGCTGGGCGAGCGCGAGACCGAGGCGTGGCGGGAGCTCCGCGCCAAGGCCGGAGGGCCCGCGAATCCCTTCATGGAACCGGAGTTCACCCGCGCGGTCGCCGAGGTCCGCCCGCGCTCGCGGGTCGCCGTCTGGTGGGAGGACGGCGAGCCGGTCGGCTTCTTCCCGTACGAGAAGGGCCTGCTCGGCGGGGGCCGGGCCATCGGCTTCGGGGTCTCCGACAGTCAGGGAGCCGTCCTGCGCTCCGGACTGCGGCCGGGGGCAAGGGCGTTGCTGCGCGCCTGTGGTCTCGCCGTCTGGCAGTTCGACAACCTGGAGGACGGGCAGCCGGTCTTCGAGGGCGCCGCCACCGAGTCCTTCGCCTCGCCCGTGATCGACGTCGGCGAGGGGTACGCGGCCTACGAGGCCCTGCTCCGCGTCCAGTCGCCCAAGTTCCTCAGGACCACGCTCGCCAAGGAGCGCAGGCTCGGCCGGCAGACGGACGGCGAGGTGCGCTTCGTCTTCGACGAGCGCGATCCGGCGGCCCTGCGCACCCTCATGGCGTGGAAGTCCGCGCAGTACCGCAGGACAGGCCGCGGCGACCGCTTCGCCCAGGAGTGGATCAGCGAGCTCGTCCGCCGCCTCCACACGCTCCGTACGCCCGGCTGCTCCGGTGTCCTGTCCGTGCTGTACGCGGGGGAGCGCCCGATCGCCGCGCATTTCGGGCTGCGGTCCCGGACCGTGCTGTCCTGCTGGTTCCCGGCGTACGACCCCGAGTTCGCGAAGTACTCGCCGGGGCTCGTCCTCCATCTGCGGATGGCCGAGGCCGCGGCCGCCGCCGGGATCGGGATGCTGGACCTGGGCCGTGGCGCCGCCGAGTACAAGGACGCGCTGAAGACGGGGGAGCTGACGGTGTACGAGGGTGCCGTCGTCCGGCCGGGTGTGCGGGGCGCGGTGCACTGGCTGCGCCGGGAGCCCCCGCTGCGCGTGCACCGCTTCGTCCGCACCCGGCCCGCCCTCGCGGCCCGCGGGCGCGCCGTTCTCAACGGTCTCGCCCGCCTGCGGGGCCATCGTTAGCCCCACCATCGCGCCGTCGGCCGCGTCTCTGACCGTGACCGGGTCGCTGGCGCGGTCCGCGACCGGGTCGGTGGCGCGGTCCGTGACCGGGTGCGCGGTCGCGCCCCCGAGCGCCCGGCGGACACCCGCCGTACGCGCCCCGCACGCCGCACGACCCCCGTCTGCCCCCTCAGCCCCGCCCGCGCCCGCCTCCGTACGTCTCTGGGGAGACCCCCGATGAGCAGCACCCCCGCCCTCCGGCCCCTCTCCGTCGCCGAACTCGACCTCGACGCACCCGACGGGAAGGTCCTGGCGCTCCGGCCCGCGCCCGGCGGGCCTGCCCTCGCGGGCGGTGACGTGTACGCGCTCGTACGGCTCCGGGGGCGGCCGGCCGCCACCGTCGTCGGGACCGTCGCCGAGGGCGAGGACCCCGCCGAGGTGCTCGCCGCGCTCGCCCGCGAGCGACTCGCGGAGGCCGGGCCCCGCGGCGACGCCGAGCGGCTCGCCGCCCGGTCGCGGTCCGTGCCTGCCGGGCCCCCGCCCCGTACCTCCGTCGTCGTCGCCACCCGCGAGCGCCCCGGGTCCCTCGCCCGCGCCCTCGACTCGCTGCTCGCCCAGGACCACCCCGACTTCGAGATCGTCGTCGTCGACAACGCGCCCCGCACCACGGACACCCGTGACCTGGTCACCCGGAGGCACACCGACCGCGTCCGGTACGTCCGCGAGGACACACCAGGGCTCGCCACCGCGCACAACACCGGCCTCGCCGCCGCCGAGGGCGCCGTCGTCGCCTTCACCGACGACGACGTGATCGCCGACCCGCACTGGCTGACCGCGCTCACCGAGCCGTTCGCCACCGATCCCGGTCTCGGCTGCGTCACCGGCCTGATCCTGCCCGCCCGGCTCGGCACTCCCGCGCAGGTCCTCCTCGAATCGCACGGCGGCTTCGCGAAGGGCTTCGCGCCCCGCCTGTACGACCCGGCAGAGCCGCCCGCCGACGAGCCGCTCTTCCCCTTCACCGCCGGCAGCTTCGGCTCCGGCGCCAACATGGCCTTCCGGGCTGCGGCCCTCCGACAGGCCGGAGGCTTCGACCCGGCGACCGGCACCGGGACCGCCGCTCGCGGCGGCGACGACCTGTACGCGTTCGTCGCCGTCCTCGCCGCCGGCTTCCGCCTCCGCTACACCTCCGAGGCCCTCGTCTGGCACCACCACCGTGACACCTGGCAGGACCTGCGGAACCAGGCGTACGGCTACGGCGCCGGCCTCACCGCCTACCTCACCGCGACCCTCGTCCGCAGCCCTCGCCTGCTGCCCGCCCTGCTCACCCGGCTGCCGCGCGGCCTCGCGTACGCCCGGACCATGACCGCCCGGCGGGGGGAGACCCCCGAGGGCGGCGTTCCCGGCGAGCACGGCACCCAGCACCACCCCTGGCCCGCCTCCCTCTCCCGACTGGAGCGGCGCGGCATGCTCTACGGCCCGATCGGATACGCCAAGGCCCGTGTCGCGACACGGCAGATGAGGAACCCCCGATGACCGGAGCCCCCCTCACCGCACGCATACCCGTGCTCCTCTACCACGCCGTGATGGACGATCCCCCGGACTGGATCGCCGAATTCACGGTGACACCGAAGGAGTTCGCCGCCCAGCTCGACGCGGTCGTCGCCAGCGGCCGTACCGCCGTCACCGTCGGCGCCCTCGCCGCGCACTTCGCCACCGGCGCCCCGCTGCCGCCCCGGCCCGTCGTCCTCACCTTCGACGACGGCTTCGCCGATCTGGTGGGACCGACCGCCGAGGCCCTCGCCACCCGCGGCCTGCCGTCCACCGCGTACCTCACCACGGGGGCCATCACCCGCGGCCGGCCCTGTCTGCTGCCGCCCGCGCCGATGATGACGCTCGCCCAGGCGCCGCTCCTGGAGCAGTACGGGATGGAGGTCGGCGCGCACACCGCCACCCATCCGCAGCTCGACACCCTCGCCCCGGCCGCGCTCCGGCGGGAACTGCGGGAGTCCAAAGCGGTGCTGGAGGACGTACTCGGGCACGAGGTCCGTCATCTCGCCTACCCGCACGGCTACAACAGCCCGGCTGTACGGCGGGCCGCCGCGGCCGCCGGGTACACCTCGGCCGTCGCCGTCCGGCACGCGCTCAGCTCAGGGACCGACGAGATCTACCGCATCGCCCGGCTGATCCTGCGCCGCGGTCACACCGTCGCCGACATCGAGCAGTGGATGGAGGGGCGCGGCGCGAAGGCCGCGCCGTACCCCGACTCGCTGCCCACGGTCGGCTGGCGGATGTACCGCAGGGCCCGCGCCCTGCTGAAGGGGCCCGAGTTCGCCGGTTGAGTGCCGGTGTGTCCCGAGATCGACAACTCCGGCGATCCGACCGGCAGTTGAAAGCACGAACAAAACCGAAGTACCTTCCTGTACTTCGTCGAAAAGGACAGTTCGTGGGGGGAGAGGCCGTGCAGCGTCAGGGGCCCGCACCGGTGACCGGGAGCGGTGTGCCACCGCGGCCCTCCGCCACGGACCGGAAGGCGGAGGACCACGAGGCGGGGGAACGGACGGCCGGGGACCCGGCGGCAGGGGCGCGGGAGTCGACGGAGCGGGCCGCCCCACGGGCCGGGTTCGCCACCGCCCTCCGTTCCCCCGACGCCCTCAACCTGGTCCCCCTCCTCGTCGCCGGCGCCCTCTGGCTCTGGGCACTGCCCGGCATCGACTTCCGGAGCATGGACGAGTTCGGTCTCCTCGACCGCTTCCCGCTCACCTTCTACGCCGCCCTCGTGGTCCTCACCTGCGGTTTCGTCATCACCCTGCGTCGCGCCGGCACCGCGCCCCTCTGGCCGGCCACCTACTGCGCGGCGATGCTCGTCGCCCTCAAGGCGCCTCCCGCGATCCTCTACGACACCGTCCGCTACGCCTGGGCGTCCAAGCACGACGCGATCATCAGCAGGCTGCTCGCCCAGGGCACCGTCCACCCCGGGACCGAGCTCTCCGGCGGCATGTCCGCCTACGACCAGTGGCCCGGCTTCTTCTCGCTGGACGCCGCCCTCGTCCGCGCCTTCGGGGTGGACGCCGCCGCGTCGTTCATCAACTGGGCGCCCGTCGCGCTCGGTCTGCTGACCGTTCCCGTCCTGATACTCGTCTACCGCACGTTCAGCGACGACTGGCGCCTCGTGTGGACCGGGGTGTGGGTCTTCCAGCTCGCGAACTGGGTGGGCCAGGACTACCTCTCCCCGCAGGGCTTCTCGTACCTGCTCTACCTCACCGTCTTCGCCGTCGTCGTCCGGCACTTCGTCCTGCCCGGCTCGGCGGGAACACTCCGCGACCGCGCCGTGCTCGACCCGGCCGCCGCGGCCGTGCCGCCGCCCACGACCACCCGTCAGCGGGCCGTCGCGGTCCTCTTCCTCGTCCCGGTCATCGCC
This sequence comes from Streptomyces sp. NPDC088707, assembly GCF_044752725.1. Lineage (NCBI taxonomy): Bacteria > Bacillati > Actinomycetota > Actinomycetes > Kitasatosporales > Streptomycetaceae > Streptomyces > Streptomyces sp. NPDC088707. Next base: position 345,231 of record NZ_JBIVLV010000010.1, read on the forward strand.
ACCATCAACGCCTCGCACCAGCTCACCCCGGTGATGCTGTGCGCGAGCCTCTTCGCCCTCTGCCTCACCCGGCGCTACCGCAACCTCGGGCTCCTCGCCGTCACCGGCCTGATCATGCTGGTCTGGAACCTGACCATGGGCCGGGAGCTGTTCCTCGACACGCTCGGCACCCTGCGCGAGAAGGCCGGCGACCTGCTCGGCAACTCGCGCCCCGGCTTCGCGGGCGACCCCACCGGGCCGGGCCCGGAACTCGTCGGCAGCGCCAACATCCTGATGGTGCTCGCGCTCGGCGGTCTCGCCGCCGCCGCCGTGCTCCTGCGCCGCAGGCTGGTCCGCAGCGCGCTGCCGCTGCTGCTCACCGCCGCCGCGCCGCTGCCGATGTTCGCCGTGAACGACTACGGCGGCGAGATGATCTTCCGGGTCTATCTCTTCGGTCTTCCCGGCGCCGCCTTCTTCGCGGCCGCCGCGCTCGTCCCCGCGGCCGGGGCCGCGAGCCGCGCCGCCACGATCGCCCGCCGCACGGCCACCGTCGCGCTGCCCCTCACCCTCGTCGCCATGCTCGCCGGCTTCCTGCCCTCGTACTACGGCAAGGAGGGCATGCACTACGCGCCGCCCGGCGAGACCGCGCTCACCCGCCGCGCCTTCGACCGGGCGCCCGAGGGGGCGCTGATCCTCGCCGCGACCGGCGCGTTCGCCGACTCGTACTACCGCTACGACCAGTACGAGCGCTGGTTCTTCACCGAGCAGGAGGTCGACGAGAACCTCCGCATGCTGAAGGACCCGGCCGGCTACCTCGCCGGCGGCATCCCCGCGGGCCGCCCGGCCTATGTGATCCTCACCCCCACCCAGGGCGAGGCCGTCATCGGCGAGGGCTACCTCCCGGAGGGCGGCTTCGCACGCCTCGGCACGGCGCTCAAGGCATCGCCGCTGTTCGCGGTCGTGGAGGAGAGCCGGTACGGGCTCGTCCTGCGCTACCGGCCCACCACCACCGGCTGAGCACGACCGCCCGCCACCGGCCGCACACCCCGCCGACGACCCGGCCGTCGGCCCGTCCGTACGAGGAGCAGGTACGCCATGGCCCACCCCCGCCTGACCCCGCGCGTCCAGCGCAGAGCCGCGCTCGCGGCCTCCGGATGGGTCGCCCTCGCGGCGACCGCGCTCCCCGGCGGCTCCCCGGCGCGCTGGATCCCCGTCCTCGCCTTCGTCGTCCTCGCACCCGGCCTGGCCCTGCTGCTCCCGCAGCCGCTCGGACTGCGCCCCGGCGCCCGCCTGGAGGCACTGGCGCTGGCCGCGCCGGTCAGCCTCTCGGTGGCCACCCTCGTCGCGACGACCCTGTTCCTGGCGAAGGCGTTCTCGCTGACCCTCTTCCTCGTCGTCCTCGCCCTCTTCGTCAGCGTCGTCGCGATCCTCCCCGGAGTCCCGCTGCCCGCCGCCACGCGCGGGGCCGTCGAGCGCGACGGCGCCCGGCCCGCCGGGACCCGCGGGCTCCCGTTCCGTGTGCCGCGGTCGCGCACCCGAGGGGCCGGTGGGGGCGGATGACCGGTCGGCGCGGCCGGGGCGGCCCCTGGACCAGGCTCGCGGTCGCGCTGGCCGCCGTCGGCGCGCTGACCGCCGGCATAGGAGTCTGGTCGGCCCTCGACGAGGGCGACGACCGCTGCGCCCCCGACGCCGCTCTCGTCGCCCCGTGCGGGGCCTGGTGGGGCGCGTACATCCCGTACGACGAGGACAGCTCGCTCACCCGGCCCGTGTACGCCTTCGAGAAGAAGATCGGCCGCAAGCTCGACCTCGTGTACACCTACCACGACATGTCGGGGAGCGAGGCGGACGGCCAGCTGCTCACCGCCGACGAGCGCGAACTCGGCCGCGAGCGACTCCTCATGCTGGCCTGGGAGTCCACCGTGTGGACCGAGAAGCACCACGCCGGCTGGACCGAGCGGCAGCTCGGCTGGAAGAACATCGCCTCGGGGCGGTACGACACCTCCGTCATCGACCCGCAGGCCCGGCGGATCAAGGAGTACGGCAAGCGGGTCTTCTTCTCCTTCGACCAGGAGGCGGACTTCCGCATCCCCGAGGGCGCCGGGACACCCGAGGAGTACGTCGCCGCCTACCGCCACCTCCACGACCGCTTCCGGAAGCTGGGCGTCACCAACGTGGTGTGGGTGTGGACCGTCTCCGGCTGGCTCGGCAACGCCGCGCAGATGAAGGCGCTCTACCCGGGCGACGACTACGTCGACTGGATCGGCATGGACCAGTACAACTACTACCTCTGCCACAAGTCGCCCGACTGGCTCGACTTCGACAGCAGCCAGCGCCCTGGCTACGACTGGCTCCGGAAGAACATCTCCGACGACAAGCCGATCATGCTCGCCGAGTTCTCCACCGCCCCCGACCCGGAGAGGCCCGAGCGGCAGCGCGACTGGTACACGGCGATCCCGAAGGTGGCGCCGACCCTGCCGGAGGCGAAGGCGTACGTGCACTGGAACCGGGCCGTTCCCGGGCCCGGCTGCGATCTGACCGTCGACTCCGGTCCCGGCCTGGAGGGTTACCGGATCGCCGGGCGGGACCCGTACTTCAAGCAGCTCCCACCGCGCCGCTGACGACTCTCAACGGCCCCCCGACGTCAGGCCCCGGAAGGCGCACACCGCCATCGTGCCGCCGGCCAGGCCCAGGAAGAGCGGGAGCGGAGCGGTGGCGAAGGCCTGCTGGCCCGCCCAGCCCGCCCACACCAGGACCCACACCGCGCCGGTCGTGACCCGCGCGCCCACTCCGACCACCCGCAGCAGCACGGCCGCCAGGAGCAGGCTCAGGGCCTGCAGCGCGATCGGGACGACCGCCCGCTCGACGCCCTCGCCCAGGAGCGTCGCCCCGGGACCCGCCGCGTCGGCCGGCCGCAGGCCGAGCAGCGGCGGGGCGGTGTGCAGGGCCAGGAACGTGGCGAGCAGCACCGCCGCGGCGAACGCGGGGCGGAAGAAGCGGAGTCCGACGGCGGCGCCCTGGAGGGCGACCAGGAGCAGCCCGGCGAGGAGGGTGACCGGGGGCAGCGCGGTGAGCAGTCCGGTGCCGGACAGCGTCGACACGTCCAGCTCGCCTGACCGGGCGAGCGGGAACCAGAAGAGACCGGCGGCCAGGCCGAGGGCCGGCCACAGCCAGGTCCCCCACCGGTCGGGCGTGTCCGGTGTCTCCGGCCGGGACGCCGGGGGCGGCAGGGGCCGGGCGAGCGGGCCCGCGGGCGCGTCGTCACGCTGCCGGGGCACGTACACGGGGATGCCGAAGGCCGGCGTCACCGACTCGTGCGCGCCGCGCAGATAGGCGCTCTCCCGCGCCCAGTTGGTGCCGTACCCGTCCTCCTCGCGCTCCTTCACCCGGGCCGCCGCCCGGGGGCGCTCGGCGGGTGTCCGGCCCTTCAAGGTGGCCCGCAGGCCCGGCACGCAGGCCACAGCCATCACGGTCATCGCGCCGAGGACGGCGATCCCGGCCCCGCTGATGCCGTACGGGCCGAGCAGCACGGACGCGCTGCCGAGCACGAGGACGCACATGGCGCCCTGGAGGACGGCGAGCATGCCCGTACGGCCCTGGACCCGCAGCACGCCGATGTAGAGCTCCACGGCGACCCGGGGCAGCGCGGCGGCGGCGAGGAGCCGCAGCACGGTGGAGCCGTTGTCCTGGTAGCCCTGGCCGAAGGGGGCCAGGATCAGCGGCGCGAAGACGACGAGAACGAGGACGACGGGGACGAGCAGCAGCACCATGCGGCGCAGCGCGCCCCGCACTCCCTCGGCGAGGGACTCGGGGCTGTGCGAGGCGTGCGCGGTGAGCGAGGAGGCCATGTTGATGGCCATGAACTCCATGGTGCCGCCGACGGTGTACGCCGTGTAGAAGAAGGCGTTGTGGGCGGCGTCGAAGCGGACGGCGACCATCACCGGCAGCAGGCTGATCATGATGAGGCTGAAGAACGCGCCGACGGAGTCCCCGGCGACGAACCGGCCGATCTCCCGCATGCCCGGCGGCTCGCGGTCCCGGTCGGCGCGGGCCTGCTGGGGGATGAGCCGGCGGAACACCAGCCAGCCCAACGGCAGGACGGAGAGCACGATCGCCGCCGCCCAGGAGACGAAGACGCCGAGGATCGGCACGGCGGTCGCGAGGAGCACGAGCAGGACGAGCTTGCCGAGCGAGAAGACGGCGTTGCCGACGGGCACCCAGAACGCCCGTCTCAGCCCGGTGAGCACCCCGTCCTGGAGGGTGAGCAGGGCCCAGCCGACCGCCGACGCGGTGAAGAAGATCCCGGCGGAGACGGTGCCGAGCGGGGCGTACGAGGGCCCCCACAGGTCGAGGGTGAGCAGGAAGATCCCGCAGGCCACGGTGACGACGACCGTGCTGAACAGATAGAGGCGCACGACCAGCGGGCCGGTGGCGCGGCCGGCCCGTGGCACGTACCGGACGACCGCGCCGGACAGGGTGGTCGCCGTGATCGAGGCGAGCATCCGCTGCGCGGCGATGGCGGCGGAGCCCTGGCCGACGGCCTCCTCCGAGTAGTAGCGGGCGGCGATCAGCCAGAAGCCGAGCCCGAGGGCCGCCGAGACGCCGGTGGAGAGCATCAGGGCGTAGGCGTTGCGGAACATGGAGTTGTCGGCGGATCCGGAGCTCTGGCTGTGCTCCGCCGGCGTCTCGGCCGGCGCGGGTCCACGGCTCGCCGTGTCGGCCGCGTCGTCCCGGTCGGACCCCCGCAGCCGTACCGTCTCCGTCACCGTGACCCGCCGGGGACCATCGACGGGCGCGCCGGGCGGATCCCGGCCGCGCGCAGTACCGCGAGTGCCTCGGCCGCGCGGCGCGGGTCCACCGGCAGGGCGTGCCGGGCGAACCAGGCACCCGGTTCCGGCGCGGGGGAGGGGTCCGTGAAGGCCTCTCCCGCGTAGCTGTCGAGCGGCGGGTCGTAGAGGTAGCCGGTGGTGATGCGGCGCCGGGCGAGGGCGGCGACGGCCGCGTCGCGGTCGTCGACGAGCAGCGGCACCCGGTAGAGCGGCTGCGGCGGCGTGCCGGCCGGGGGCTCCTCGGCCGCGCCGCCCGGGAACGCCTCCGCCGCGCCGTACTCGCCGGCCAGGAGCAGGGCGGTGCCCGCCCGGTGGGCGTCGAGGACGTCGTCGAGCCGGGCGAACCTGCGGGTGGTGCGGCGGAGCCGGCCGGCTCCGGGCCGCAGCCGGTAGTCGTGCATGTCGACCCGGACCCAGGAGTGGAAGGGTTCGAGCGCGGGCGCCGCCGTGAGGGCCCGGGTCAGCTCCTCGGCGCGGAGCGGCATCCGGATCTCCTCCCGTTCGTCGAGGCCGAGCCGCCGGACGGCCGCCCGCGCGGCCCCGACCAGGCGCAGTCCGCGCAGGGTGGACTCGGCGTACGGCCGTACGAGGTGGGCGAGTTCGGCGGTGATGCGGGTCGGGCGCAGCAGCGCGTCGCGGGCGGCGGCGAGCTCCTCGCGCAGTGCCGGGTCGGCGAGCGTCAGGAAGCCGCCGGTCTTGGCGCCGGTGTGCTTCGAGAGGCTGAAGACGGACGCCTCGCCGTACGTGCCGACCGGGCGCCCGCCGACGGTGGAGCCGATCGCGTGGGCCGCGTCCTCGATCAGCGGGATGCCGAGCCGGTCGCAGTGGCCCCGCAGCTCGGGAGCCGGGTCGGGGTTCCCGTACAGATTGGTGGTGAGGACGGCGGAGAGGCCCCGCCAGACGGACTCGGGCACGGCGGCCGTGTCGATCGAGCCGTCCCGGGGGTCGAGCGGCGCCTGGACGGGGCGGAGCCCTGCCGCCAGGACGACGAAGAAGATGACGTCGTCGTTGACCGGCGACATCAGCACCCTGCCGCCGGGCCGGCACCAGTGCCGCAGAGCGAGGTAGAGCCCGAAGCGGCACGACGGCACGTAGAGGCACTCCCTGCCCCCGAGCCGGCCGCGCATGCGTTCTTCCAGTTCCGCGTACGCAGAAAGCATGTGAATCCCCCCTGAACCCCCGGGCTCAATGTGGCCCATTCCGGACGCCGCGTCAACAAGACGTCCCCGTCGCGCGGTTGGCCGTGCGAGCTGCCGCGGGAGTGGCTCGGGACGCGGCATGCGGAAGGGCCCGTCACGGGTCGAGAGACCGTGGACGGGCCCTTTCCGCAGCCATTTTGGCGGCTCGGGGAAGCCGGTGGAGGTCATTCCTCCAGAGTGAGCCCCCGACGCAGGGTGGCCAGGGTGCGGGCGAGCAGCCGGGACACGTGCATCTGGGAGATGCCGAGCTCCGTGCCGATCTCCGACTGGGTCATGCCGGAGACGAAGCGGAGCGAGAGGATGTGCCGGTCGCGGGCGGGCAGTGAGGCGATCATCGGCTTCAGGGAGGCGATGTACTCGATCCCGGTGAGGCCGTGGTCCTCGTAGCCCAGCCGGTCGGCGAGCGTGGCCTCGCCGCCGGGGCCCTCCTCCTCGTCGGGCTGCGCGTCGAGCGAGGTCGCGGTGTACGCGTTGCTCGCGGCCATGCCCTCGACGACCTCCTCCTGCCGGATGCCGAGCTCCTCGGCGAGTTCGGCGACGGTCGGCGCGCGGTCGAGGCGCTGGGAGAGGGCGTCGCCCGCCTTGGCGAGGTCGAGCCGCAGCTCCTGGAGCCTGCGCGGCACGTGCACGGACCACGAGGTGTCGCGGAAGAAGCGCTTGATCTCGCCGATGATCGTGGGCATCGCGAAGGTGGGGAACTCCACGCCGCGGGTGAGCTCGAAGCGGTCGATCGCCTTGATGAGGCCGATGGTGCCGACCTGGACGATGTCCTCCATCGGCTCGCTGCGGGTGCCGAAGCGCGCGGCGGCGAACCTGACCAGGGCCAGGTTGAGTTCGACGAGGGTGTTGCGGACGTACGCGTGGTCGTGGGTGCCCTCTTCGAGCTCGGCGAGCCGGGCGAAGAGCTGCTTCGACAGGGCACGCGCGTCGACCGGTCCGATGCCGTCGAGGGGCCGGTCGATCGGGAGGGCGAGCGCCCGGTCGTGCGGGAGGGCGTGCGTCCGGTCGTGCGGGAGCTCGGGGGAGAGCTCGGCAAGCTGGTCGAGCGGATGGTCCGGGAGGACTGCTGCCGACGGCGCGTCGGGGGTACGCGGGGCGTCGAGCCGGGGTGACATGGGTCTCCTTCGTGGGTTCTTGCTGCGGTTTGCGGCGCCTCCGAGGCCGGTCGTGTCGGGTGTTGTCTACTAGCCCTACCTGCTCGACGGGGAAGGTCGCAAGTATCGATAATCCGCTTTGCCCGTTATGTGGTGGACCTCGTGTGCATCGGAGGGTGCCTCGCTTGTAGGGTTCGAGTCACGTCAGTCGGCATCCGCGAGAGCGAGAAGAGGCACGGCCATGGACCGCGAGAACATCGGCAGCGCACCGCCCGCGCGGTTGCGGGTCGAGGTCCGGACCATGGACCGGACCGAACTCCTCGCCCCGGTGGGTGAGCTCGATCACTACACCGCCGAACTGCTGCGCTCCCCCCTGGACCAGGCGCTGGACGCGGGCCGTACGCGGCTCGTCGTCGACTGCTCGGGCCTGGAGTTCTGCGACTCGACCGGGCTCAACGTGCTCCTCGGCGCCCGGCTGAGGGCGGACGCCGCCGGTGGCGGTGTCCATCTCGTGGGGATGCGGCCCGCGGTGGCCCGGGTGTTCCACATCACGGGCGCGGAGGCCGTCTTCACCGTGCACGAGACACTCGCCACAGCCCTGCCCGGCTGACCCCCGGCCGGGCCCGCCCCCACGTCCCGGCTCCGCACCGCCCGCACGTCCTGCCCTCTGTCCCGTCGATCGGTGAGGTGAAGCGCTGATGGACCAAGCTTCCGACGTCCGTACGCTCGCCCTCGGCGAGACCAGTGGCACTGTGCCGCTCGCCCGTGACTTCACGCGGTCGGCGCTCCAGGAGTGGGGCTGGCTGCCGGCCGCCACCGCCGACCGCAGGGCCGCCGCCGAGGACGTCCTGCTCGTCGTCTCCGAGCTCGTCACCAACGCCTGCCTGCACGCCGGGGGTCCCGAGCGCCTCCGTGTCCTGCGGCTGCCCAAGGCCCTGCGCCTCGAAGTCACCGACCGGGGAGCCGGAACCCCCGCACCCCGCACCCCGCACCGGTCCGGCCGCCCGGGCGGCCACGGCATGTTCATCGTGCAGCGGCTCTGCCTCGACTGGGGCATCGAGCGCACCCCCGGCGCCCCCGGAAAGACGGTCTGGGCCGAACTCTCCGCACCCGCCTAGGACTTTCACCGTCTCTCTTCTTCCCTCCGCAAGGCCCCGGGCGTACCTTGACGCCCAATCTGAAAGACCGTCAGTTTCATTGCGGTGAGGGGTGCTCGGGGTGTCCAAGGAGCCGAACCGGAGGAGAACGACCGCCGCGCTCGCGGCGGCGGTCGCGGTGGCGGGCGCGACCGTGCTCGTCGGCGCGCCGACCGCCCAGGCGGCCGTCGTCGACGTCGACTACGCCTGTGAGACGAAGATCGGGCCCAAGGGCGCCGTCTCGCCCGTCGACATCAAGGCCGTCAAGAGCGGCAGCGCGTACACGATCACGATGTCGTTCGAGAAGGGCGTCTCCGACAGCCCGGTCGAGCTGCCCAAGGGCGTCATGACCCCGCGCGCCGACCTCGTCCTCGGCGGCGCGGACTCCGGCACCGTCAAGGTCAAGGGAACGCCGAACACCGCCGCCATCCCGCCCGACACCCCGATCAGGATCGGCACGCTCACGGGCACGTACACCCCGAAGAAGAACGGCAAGGTCACCTTCACGGCCGGGACCCTGACCGTGCACGCGCTCGGCATGGACGCGGCCGTCTGCACCCCCAGGAACAACCCGAAGCCCGCTCTGGAACTGCAGGTGACGGGGCTGTCCGGCGGCGCCGACACCCCGCCGCCCGCCGACGGGGGCGACGACGAGGAGAACACGGGCGCCGAACTGCCCAGGACCGGCCCGCTCGACTCCGCCGTGGCCCTCGGCACCCTCGGCGGCACCGTCCTCCTCACCGGCGCGGCCGGAGTCCTCTGGCTCACGCGGCGCACGGCTCGCTGATGCGGACGGCGGCACGCACCGGACTCGTGGCCGTCGCGACCGCCCTCGTCGGCGCGGTCGCGGCGGCGCCCGCGGGCGCCCGGACCGCGGCCCCCGCCGACGCTCGGACCGCGGTGTCCGCCGACGCCGGGGCGGCGGCCCCAGCCCACGCCCGGACCGCGGCCCCCGCCGACGCCCCCCCGGCCTCCTGGACGGCGGCGCCCGCCGCCGGGCGGCCGTACGCCTATCTGGAGGGCCCCGCGGGCAGCGTCCTCCAGGACACCCTGTCGCTGACCAACCCGGGCGCCCGGCCGCTCACGGTCCGGCTCAGCGGGCAGGGCGCCCCGGTGTCCTTCGCCGCCCGGACGGTGACCGTGCCCGCCAGGACCCGGGCGGACGTGCCCTTCGCCGTGACCGTCACCGCGGACACCCCGCCCGGTGAACACCGGGGGACGGTACGGGCCTCGGCGGCCGGCCGGCAGGTACGCGTCGACCTGCGGCTGCGGGTCAGCGGACCGCGGCTCGCCGCGCTCACCGTCGAGGACGTCCACGTCGACACCGCGACCGGCGCCCTCCGCTACACCCTGGTCAACCGGGGCACCACCGTCCTCGCCCCGCACCTCGCGGTGCGCGCCGAAGGGGTCCTCGGCACCGTCCTCGACCGGCCGGGCCGGCCCCTGCCGCTCACCCTGAAGCCCGGCCAGCGGGCCACCCGTACCGAAGCCTGGCCCGACCCGCCGGCCCTCGACTCCGTCACCGTCCGGCTGACCGCCACCGCCGAGGGCGCGGCCCCGGCCACCGCCCGCGCCGAGGCCTCCTTCGCCTCGGGCCCGGCGCTCGCCGGGGCGGCCGGACTGCTGCTGTCGGCGGCGGGCGCCGGCGGCTACGCGGTACGGCGGCGCGGCAGGTCCCGTATCCAGCGAGCCCCGGCGGGAGTGCACACATGAGGTGGATACGTACAGCGGCGGCGCTCGTGAGCGTGCTCGCCCTCGGCCTCCTCCCGGCCGCCCCCGCCCTCGCGGCCCCCGGTCCCGCCGTCGAGCTCTCCCGGGCGGAGGGCGGCAAGGGCGGCGAGGTCACCGTCAGCGGCAGCGGCTGGAAACCGGCCGCGCTCCTCATGCTGCTGATCTGCGGCCAGGCCGCGCCCGACAAGGGCGTCATCGGCGGCACCAACTCCTGCGCCAACACCGAGGGCCGGGCCGCCACCGTCGACGCGCGCGGCGGCTTCAGCGTGAAGCTGCCGGTCGCCGAACCGCCCAAGCCCTGCCCCTGCGTGGTGCACGTCGCCGGGGTGACCGGACAGCAGGACGCCGTCGACCGGGAGTTCACCGTCGCCGGGCATCCCGTCGCGCCGCTCCCCGAAGCCTCGGGCGACGGACGGCTCGCCGTCCTCGCCGCCGTACGCCTCGACGGTTCCAGCGGCCTCCTCACCTGGTTCGGGGCGCCGCCGAGCCGCGAGATCGTCTTCACCGTCGGCAACCTCGGCTCCGCTCCCGTGAAGGACCCGGTCTTCCAGGTCGGCTCCAGCCACGGCGTGTTCGCGCCGCAGTACGAGGAGCGGCAGTGGCGCGGCACGATCGCCCCCGGCAGGAAGGCCCTGGTCCGGCTCCCCGTCGAACTCACGGCGGGCGCGCACGGCGACTACCAGGTCTCCGTGCGGTACGCGGGCAAGGTCCTGGTCGAGCAGCCGTGGGGGGTCGGCAGGCCCTGGGGCGTGACGCTCTTCTGGCTGCTGCTCGCCGTGGTCGTCCCGGCGGCGCTGTTCCGGATCGGGATGGCCGTGGTGGACCGCGTCCGCCCGGCGACGGGCCCCGCCCGGCCCCGGCCCCGCGCCCGGCCCCGGACCGCTCCCCTGGCCCGGCTCCGTACACGTGCCCCCGACCCCGCGCGCGACTCCGCGCGCCGGGGCCAGGGGGACGACGAACCGACCGCGGTCCTGCCGTGGTTCAGTCCTGACTCCGCACCGTCAGCCCCAGAGAGCAGCCCGACGACGAAGGGACATGCGTGAGTACGCAACGGAGGATGAGCGCGGCCGGAGTCGCGCTGATGCTCGGCGGCGCGGGGATCATGATTTCCGCCGGCCCCGCCCAGGCCGCCGAGGTCTCGTACAAGACGGAGTGCATCCCGCCGTCCATCTCCGGGCTTCCGCCCGTGCAGGGCACGACGAAGGTGCTGATCACGGCGCCGGCGGAGGCCAAGGTCGGCGACGAGGTCGAGATCGTCTGGAAGACGGTCCAGGCCGCGTCGAAGAACCCCGACGTGCTCGACCTCGGCGCGGACACGGTTAAGCCGACCGGCGTCCTCACCGTGGGCGGCGCGGGGACCGGCACCGTCGCGATGGAGGGGCCCCGGCAGAATCCGCCGATCCCCAAGAACAGCCCGATGGTGCTGCCCGAGATGAAGGGGAAGCTGAAGCTCACGAAGGCGGGCGAGATCACCCTCACGCCCGGGAAGTACACGATCAACGTGTCCAAGCCGCTGTCGACGGACACGAAGTGCGCCCCGAAGGAGACGGTGCCGGTCGCGGCCAAGATCAAGGTCACGGCCGGCGGCGGCGGTACGACGACGGGCGGCACGAACGGCGGGTCCACGACGACCACCGGTGGTACGACGACGTCGGGCGGCAACGCGAGCGGCAGCACCACGGGCGGCTCGACCACGACCGGCGGCGGCTCGAACACCACCGGCGGCTCCTCGACCTCGTCCTCAGGCGGCTCCTCGACCTCCTCCTCCGGCGGCTCCGGCGGATCCTCCGGCTCCGGCTCCGGATCGGCCTCCGGCGGATCCTCCAGCGGCGGCGCGAGCGGCGGGGGCGGCGGTGAGACGTCCTTCCCCGGCAAGGAGGTCGCCGTCACGTTCGGCTGCACGGCACCCGGCCCGGACCCGATCAACGGCAAGGTGACGATCGACGCCAAGAAGAACGGCGGTGTGTACGACCTCACGGTCAGGACGGCCAAGGGCGTCATGAACAGCCCCGCCGCCCTCCCCGCGGGTGCCCTGAAGGGTTCCATGGCGATCAGGATCGGCGGGGCCGACAGCGGCACGGTGAACGTCTCCGGGCCCCCGAACCCCACCGCGCTGAAGCTGGGCGACCCGGTGAACCTGCCGGACATGAAGGGCACGTACAAGCCCGGGGCGACCGGCACGTCCACGCTCAGCCCCGGCACGCTGACCATCAAGGTCACCCTCGGCAGCTCGACGATGGACATCCCGTGCCAGGTGAAGGGCGCTGTCCAGGCCTCCCTCGAACTGGACACGAGCAAGCAGGCGGGTGGCGCGTCGGGCGGCGACGGCAACGGCTCGGGCTCGGGCAGCGGATCGGGTTCCGGCAGCGGTAGCGGTTCCGGCGGCTCCGACGGCGGGAACCTCGCCGAGACCGGCGCCGAGAGCGACGGCGCCCTGCGCGCCCTCGCCCTCGTCGCCGGCACGGTGATCCTGCTCGGCGGCGCCGTGTTCACCTTCACCCCGTGGGCGCGCCTCAGGCGCTGACGCGGGCCCGAGAAACGGCGGAAGGCCGCCGCACCGGATCGGTGCGGCGGCCCTCACGGCCGTACGGGGGAGGTCAGTGGACGCTGCCCATGAGCCCCTGGACCTTCTTGCGGTACATGTAGATCGCGAAGCCCGCCGCGACGGCGAGCGTCGCCTGCATCGCGATGATCCCTGTCCCGTTCAGGTCCACGCCCGCGATGGAGAGCAGACCCGTGGTGCAGTCACCGGCGGTGACGGCGAGGAACCAGACACCCATCATCTGGGAGGCGTACTTCTTCGGCGCCATCTTCGTGGTGACGGAGAGGCCGACGGGGGAGAGGCACAGCTCGCCGATGGTCTGGATCATGTAGATCGTGACCAGCCACATCGGGGAGACCTTGGTGCCGTCGCCCGCCATGTTCATCGGGACGATGAAGACGAAGAACGAGGCGCCGACGAGGACCAGACCCATCGCGAACTTCACGATGGTGTTCGGCTCCTGGTTCTTCCGGGCCAGCCACAGCCACAGCCAGGCGAAGACCGGGGCGAGCGCCATCACGAACAGCGGGTTCAGCGACTGGTACCAGGTCGCGGGGAAACCGAGGCCGAAGATCGTGCCGGCGGTCTTGTCGTCCGCGAACAGCGACAGCGTCGAGCCGCCCTGGTCGTAGATCATCCAGAAGATGGCGGCGGCGACGAAGAACCAGATGTAGCCGGTCACGCGCGACTTCTCGCTCGAGTCGAGGTCCTTGTCGCGCTTGATACGGGCCAGGACGGCGACCGGGATGATCAGACCGGCGAGGGTGATCGGGACCATCGCCCAGTTCAGGGTGTACATGCCCATGGCGACGACGGCGCCGTAGAACACCGCGACCACGAGGGCGATGACGGCGGCCTTGGTGATGACGGCCTTGCGCTCCGCGGCGGACAGCGGGTTCGGGACCTCGTTGCTCTTCGGGTTCAGCGTCTTGCCGAAGATCAGGAAGACGGCGAGGCCGAGGCCCATGCCGACGGCGGCGAGGGCGAAGCCGAGGTGCCAGTTGACCTTCTCGCCGACGGTGCCGATGACCAGCGGGGCGAAGAACGCGCCGAGGTTGATGCCGACGTAGAAGAGCGTGAAGCCACCGTCACGGCGCGGGTCGTCGGCGCCCTTGTAGAGGTGGCCGACCATCGTCGAGATGTTGGCCTTGAGGAGGCCGGAGCCGACCGCGACGAGCGCGAGACCGACGAAGAACATCGCCTGGCCGGGGACGGCCAGCGAGACATGGCCGAGCATGATCACGGAGGCCGCGATCGCGACGGTCTTGCGGGCGCCCCAGACGCGGTCGCCGAACCAGCCGCCGGGCATGGCCATCAGGTAGACCATCGAGACGTAGACGGAGTAGATCGCCGTCGCCGTCGCCGCGGTCATCGCGAGGCCGCCACCCTGGCTGCCCGTCGCGGCGTCCACGCCGCCGGAGACCAGGTACAGAACGAGAAGGGCCCTCATGCCGTAGTAGGAGAAACGCTCCCACATCTCGGTCATGAAGAGAGTGGCCAGACCACGGGGGTGGCCGAGGAAGGTCTTCTCGTAGCCGAGGGGTTCGGCCGAGTCCTTCGTCAGGCTGGACGCCATGTCGATCCTTGCTCTGTCGGGACGCGCGCCTTGTGAGCGTGGTGCGCCCGGTGGGGGAGGCCGGCACCGGCGGAATCGGAGTGGACTCCACCGGGATCCACGCCCCGGGAGATGCGTCTTCGCGTCCCGGGACCCGGCCCACAGGTCATTCATCGTCCTCGAGGTTCGGCTGGGCCGACCTCACGCAGAAAGAGGACCTTGGCGCGCGAAGCTGGCCAAAGGTCCCCGATTACCGCTACAGACGTCGAGCCACCATACGACACGACAGTGCCGGATATGGAAGGACTTGAGAGATGGATCACAGGTGACGGTGCAACCGCGCAGGGTCATTCGAAGGTCATGTGCAAGATGGCCACAAGATCCCCAGGGTCTCCTCCCTCCCCGTGGATCACGCCCCGGGCCCCCACCCGTGCGGACTACCATCACCCCATGACCCGTGTACTGCTCGCCGAGGACGACGCATCCATCTCGGAGCCGCTGGCCCGCGCCCTGCGGAGAGAGGGGTACGAGGTCGAGGTCCGCGAGGACGGCCCGACCGCCCTCGACGCCGGCCTCCAGGGCGGCGTGGACCTGGTCGTCCTCGACCTGGGCCTGCCCGGCATGGACGGCCTGGAGGTCGCCAGGCGACTGCGCGCCGAGGGCCACGCGGTCCCGATCCTGGTGCTCACCGCCCGCGCCGACGAGGTCGACACGGTCGTGGGGCTCGACGCGGGTGCCGACGACTACGTCACCAAGCCGTTCCGGCTCGCCGAGCTCCTCGCCCGCGTCCGGGCGCTGCTCCGGCGCGGCTCCACCGAGCCGGTCGTCGCCCCCTCGACCCACGGCGTACGGATCGACGTCGAGTCGCACCGGGCGTGGATGGGCGACGAGGAGCTCCAGCTCACGGCCAAGGAGTTCGACCTGCTGCGGGTCCTGGTCCGCGACGCGGGCCGGGTCGTCACCCGCGACCAGCTGATGCGCGAGGTCTGGGACACCACGTGGTGGTCCTCCACGAAGACCCTGGACATGCACATCTCCTGGCTCCGCAAGAAGCTGGGCGACGACGCGGCGAACCCCCGCTACATCGCCACGGTCCGAGGCGTCGGCTTCCGTTTCGAGAAGAGCTAGCCGGGGCCCGTAAGGTCGGGAGCGTCTCCCGTTCCCGCCCGGAGGGCAACCGTGCGTCGCCGTCTCATCAACTCCACCCTCGCCGTCGTCCTCGTCGTCATCGCCGTCTTCGGCGTCTCCCTGGTCATCGTGGAGACGCGCACCATCTCCAGCAGCGCCCAGGAGAGCGTGGACCTGGAGGCGCTCCGCATCGTCTCCATCGTCGACAGCCGGCTCATCGGCGGCGAGCCCGTGAACCCGGACATCCTGGCCGAGCAGAGCGGCGCCAAGCGGTACGCCCAGATCCACATCCCCGGCCGCGACACGATCGAGATCGGCACCCGCCCGCAGGGTGACGTCACCCGCGGTCTCGCCGAGGGCGAGCGCGGCGAGACCGTGGTCGTCGAGGAGTCCCGCTCGGCGGTCACCGCCGAGGTCGGCCGCACCCTCATGATCATCGGCGCGGTCGCGCTGCTCGCCGTGATCGCCGCCGTCCTCCTCGCCGTACGGCAGGCCAACAAGCTCACGTCCCCGCTCACCGACCTCGCGGAGACCGCCGAGCGCCTCGGCTCGGGCGACCCGCGCCCCCGGCACAAGCGGTACGCGGTGCCCGAGCTGGACCGCGTCGCGGACGTCCTGGACGCCTCCGCCGAGCGCATCGCCCGGATGCTCACCGCCGAGCGCCGGCTGGCCGCGGACGCCTCGCACCAGCTCCGTACGCCCCTCACCGCCCTCTCCATGCGCCTGGAGGAGGTCGCGCTCGCCGACGACCTGGACACGGTCAAGGAGGAGGCGACGATCGCGCTCACCCAGGTCGAGCGCCTCACCGACGTCGTCGAGCGGCTGCTCACGAACTCCCGCGACCCCCGCACCGGCTCCGCCGTCGCCTTCGACCTCGACGAGGTCGTCAAGCAGCAGATCGAGGAATGGCGGCCCGCCTACCGCAGCGCGGGGCGGGCCATCGTCCACTCCGGCAAGCAGGGCATGCGGGCCGTCGGCACCCCGGGCGCGGTCGCCCAGGTCCTCGCGGCCCTGATCGAGAACTCGCTCATGCACGGCGGCGGCACCGTCGCCCTGCGGACCCGTGTCACCGGCAACCAGTCGGTGATCGAGGTCACCGACGAGGGCCCGGGCGTCCCGGCGGACCTCGGCGCGCGGATCTTCGAGCGGGCCGTCAGCGGCCGCAGCTCCACCGGCATCGGCCTGGCGGTCGCCAGGGACCTCGCGGAGGCGGACGGCGGCCGCCTGGAGCTCCTCCAGCAGCAGCCGCCGGTCTTCGCACTGTTCCTGAGCCGGGAGGTCCGCAGCGTCGCGGACAGCCAGCAGGAGCGCCCCGTCCGCTGACGCGTGCGCGCGCCACCCGCCGTCGAACGGACGAAACCCCTGGTCAGCGATGCCGGCCAGGGGTTTCGGGGGTTTCGAGGAGCCAGGGCTCAGACGCGGTCGGGCTGCCGGGCGGCGGCCGCCTGCCGCGGCGCCTGCTCCAGGAACGATTCGGCGGTCTGCACCGCCTCCTTCGCCGGCAGCGCGCGGAACACCCAGGTGCGGTACGACCAGAAGCGGAACAGCGTCCCGATCCCGATGCCGAAGAACTTGAAGAAGTTGCTCGCGAGCGGGCCGTCCCAGCCGAAGCCGTACGTCGCCGCGTAGAGCACACCGTTCTCGATGACCATGCCGATGACGCTGAACAGCAGGAACAGCGACATCTCCTTGGTGCGCCCGGACTTGTCGCGGTCACGGTACGTGAAGTAGCGGAACCCCACGTAGTTGAAGACGATCGCGACCACGGTGGCGATCAGGCTGGCCCGGACCATCGGGATGTCCGTCGCACCCCGGACGATGTTGAAGACGCCGAGGTTCACCAGGACGCCGAGACCGCCCACCACCCCGAATTTGGCGACCTCCCGGGCGAGCCGGTCGAGTCGCGTGCGCAGCGCGCCGGGTTCACTCATGGTGATGGCTCTGTCCCGTCCGTCCGGATGACGTCCGGGTGACGTCAACCCAACCATGCTAACCAGCGCTCCTGTCACCCGCCCGTGTACCTGGGAAACCGCTGGCGAACCGGCTCCCCACCAGCGTCGTTCTTGTGCCAAACCACAGCCGGACGAGTGTTCACGGATGGTGCGGATACCCTAAGAGGGTGACGTTCCCGGTAGTCGGCATGGTCGGTGGCGGACAGCTCGCCCGAATGACCCACGAGGCGGGCATCCCCCTCGGCATCAAGTTCAAGCTCCTCAGCGACACCCCGCAGGACTCTGCGGCGCAGGTGGTGAGCGAGGTCGTCATCGGCGACTATCGCGACCTGGCTACGCTGCGTGACTTCGCGCGCGGATGTGACGTGATCACCTTCGATCACGAGCACGTCCCCACGGAGCACCTGCGGGCCCTGGAGGCGGACGGCATCCCCGTCCGCCCCGGGCCCGACGCGCTGGTGCACGCCCAGGACAAGGGGGTGATGCGCGCGAAGCTCCGCGAGATCGGCGCACCCTGCCCCCGGCACCGCATCGTGGCGGACCCCGAGGACGCGGCGGCCTTCGCCGCCGAGGTCGGGGGCTTCCCGATCATCCTCAAGACGGTCCGCGGCGGCTACGACGGCAAGGGCGTCTGGTTCGTCCGGAAGCCGGAGGACGCCCGCGATCCCTTCCTGGCGGGGGTCCCGGTCCTCGCCGAGGAGAAGGTCGACTTCGCGCGCGAGCTCGCCGCGAACATCGTCCGCTCCCCGCACGGCCAGGCCGTCGCCTACCCGGTCGTCGAGTCCCGGCAGGTCGACGGCGTGTGCGACACGGTGATCGCACCCGCGCCCGACCTCGACGGCGAGCTCGCCGGACAGGCCCAGGAGCTGGCCCTCCGCATCGCGAAGGAGCTCGGCGTCGTCGGCCACCTGGCCGTCGAGCTGTTCGAGACCACGGACGGCCGCATCCTCGTGAACGAACTGGCGATGCGCCCGCACAACTCCGGCCACTGGACCCAGGACGGCGCGGTCACCTCGCAGTTCGCCAACCACGTCCGGGCGGTCCTCGACCTGCCCCTCGGCGATCCGCGGCCGCGCGCGACGTGGACCGTGATGTGCAATGTCCTGGGCGGCGACTACCCGGACATGTACTCCGCGTACCTGCACTGCATGGCCAGGGACCCGCAGCTCAAGATCCACATGTATGGCAAGGACGTGAAGCCCGGCCGCAAGGTGGGGCACGTCAACACCTACGGCGACGACCTGGACGACGTGCTGGAGCGCGCGCGCCACGCCGCCGGCTATCTGCGAGGAACGATCACCGAGTGAGCAGCACGAGCCCCGCCGCAGCCCCCGCCACCTCCATCGCCCCCGTGATCGGCATCGTCATGGGATCCGACTCCGACTGGCCCGTCATGGAGGCCGCGGCGCAGGCCCTCCACGAGTTCGAGATCCCGTACGAGGTCGACGTCGTCTCCGCGCACCGGATGCCGCGCGAGATGATCGCGTACGGCGAGGAGGCCGCGGGCCGCGGCCTCAAGGCGATCATCGCGGGCGCGGGCGGCGCCGCCCACCTCCCCGGCATGCTCGCCTCCGTCACCCCGCTGCCGGTCATCGGCGTGCCGGTGCCGCTGAAGTACCTCGACGGCATGGACTCGCTGCTCTCCATCGTGCAGATGCCGGCCGGCGTGCCGGTCGCCACGGTCTCCGTCGGCGGCGCGCGGAACGCGGGCCTGCTCGCGGCCCGCATCCTCGCCGCGCACAACCCCGAACTGCTCACCCGGATGCGGGAGTTCCAGCAGGAACTGAACGACCAGGCGACCGAGAAGGGCAAGCGCCTGCGGGCCAGGGTCGAGGGCGCGGAGTCGTTCGGCTTCGCCAAGTGAGCGCCGCGGAAGGGGCCTCCGGCGGCGCGGCCGACCGCCTCGCCGAGGCCCGCGAGCTGCTCGCCGCCCACCCCGTCGTCGACGGCCACAACGACCTGCCGTGGGCGCTGCGGGAGCACGTCCGGTACGACCTGGACCGGATGGACATCGGCGCGGACCAGACCGGCGCCCTGCACACCGACCTCAAGCGGCTGCGGGCCGGCGGTGTCGGCGCCCAGTTCTGGTCGGTGTACGTGCCCTGCCGGCTGGCCGGCGACGACGCGGTCAGCGCGACCCTGGAGCAGATCGACATCGTCGACCAGCTCCTGGAGCGGTACGCGGGCGACCTCGCCCCCGCGCTGACGGCCGACGACATGGAGGCGGCCCGCGCGCAGGGCCGTATCGCCTCCCTCAAGGGCGCCGAGGGCGGCCACTCGATCAACAACTCCCTCGCCACCCTGCGCGCCCTGCACACCCTCGGCGTGCGCTACATGACGCTCACCCACAACGACAACAACGACTGGGCGGACTCGGCGACCGACGCACCCGGCGTCGGCGGGCTCTCCGCCTTCGGCCGTACGGTCGTCCGCGAGATGAACCGCTCGGGCATGCTCGTCGACCTGTCGCACGTCGCCGCGACGACCATGCGGGACGCGCTCGACGCCTCGGCGGCGCCGGTGATCTTCTCGCACTCCTCGGCCCTGGCCGTCTGCGACCACCCGAGGAACATCCCGGACGACGTCCTGGAGCGGCTGCCCGCCAACGGCGGGGTCGCGATGGCCACGTTCGTGCCCAAGTTCATCCTCCCCGCGGCCGTCGAGTGGACCGCGCGGGCCGACGAGAACCTCCGGGCGCACGGCTTCGACCACCTCGACACCACCGCAGAGGCCATGAAGCTGCACCGCGCCTTCGAGGAGGCCAACCCGCGGCCGGTCGCCACCGCCGCCACGGTCGCCGACCACCTCGACCACATGCGCGAGGCCGCCGGCATCGACCACATCGGCATCGGCGGGGACTACGACGGCACGGCCTTCACCCCGGCCGGCCTGGAGGACGTCGCCGGCTATCCGAACCTGGTCGCGGAGCTGCTGCACCGCGGCTGGTCGCAGCCGGACCTGGCGAAGCTGACCTGGTCCAACGCCGTCCGCGTCCTCCGTGACGCGGAGGCGGTCTCGCGCGACCTGCGCAGCCGTACGGCACCGTCGAACGCGACGCTCGACTCCCTGGACGCGCCGGGCGCCTGACGGCGTGCGCACGCCCCGGCTCCGGCCCCGGCGTTCACCCGGACGGCTCCGCCCACCGAGCCCCCGCGCGGGCCCGGTGGCACGGTGGACGGTACTGCCCCGCCCGACTCGGCGGGGCGGTACTGCATCACCGAGTTGGAGTAAGACCATGGCGGAACTGCTAGACGACCATCCCACCCTCTCCACCGTCCCTGCTTCCGCCGGGGAGCCCGCACCCCCCGAACCACCCCCGCCGCCCGACGAGACGTCCCGCGCCCGCGCCCTCCTGGCGGCCCAGCCCGTCGTCGAGGGACACACCGAACTGCCCCCCTCCCTCGACCCGGAGGACCTCCCGCCCGTCCGCGCGGCGGAGGCCGGAGCCCAGTTCTGGTCGCTCCACGTCGAACCCGGCGAAGACACGGCGGGCGTCATCGGGACCCTGCGGCGCATCGACGCCATCCGCGCCCTCGTCGCCGGCTGCCCCGAGGACCTGCGCCTCGCCCACACGACCTCCGAGATGGCCCACGCCCGCAACTGCGGCCGCGTCGCCGCCCTGCTCGGACCGGTCAGCTGGACGGCGCTCGGCGCCTCCGCCGCGACCCTGCGGGCCTATCACGCCCTGGGCGTACGGGCCGTCAACCTCACCCGTTTCGACCGCTTCGCCCGCGACGCGGTACGGGAGATGAACCGCCTCGGCCTGGCCGTGGACCTCTCCGGCGCCGACCAGGACACGGTCCGCCGCGCCCTCGCGGTCACCCGCGCCCCCGCCCTGCTCACCAGGGCGGCCCCGGAAGGCCTGCCGGACGACGTCCTGGGCCTGCTCGGCGGGAACGGCGCCGTCTGCATGGTGACCGTGACCGACGACCCGGCCGCCGTCGCCGACGTCCTGGACCGGGTGCGGACGGAGGCGGGCACGCACTGCGTGGGCGTCTCCCACGCCACCACCCCGGCCGTCGGCTACGTCCCGCTCTTCGCGGAGCTCCTCCGCCGCGGCTGGACCGCCGAGGAACTGGTCGGCCTCGCGCACGCCAACGTGACGCGGGCGCTGCGCGAGACGGAGTTCCTGGCGCGGACGAACCGCATCAGGCCGGCCGCGGCCTGACGGCGGGAAGGGAGGAGGGGGCGCTGACGACAGCGCCCCGGTGCGGCGGTGTCCTCAGGCGCGCGGGCGGCCCATCGCCCGGTACGTCCAGCCGGCCGCCCGCCAGCGCTCGGAGTCCAGCGCGTTGCGGCCGTCCAGGATCACCCGCGAGGCGGCGACCTCGGCGAGCGCCGCCGGGTCGAGCTCGCGGAACTCGCGCCACTCCGTCAGGTGCAGCACCACGTCCGCCCCGCGCACCGCTTCGACGGCGGACTCGGCGTATCCGAGGGTCGGGAAGAGACGGCGGGCGTTGTCCATGCCCTTGGGGTCGTAGACGGTCACCTGGCCGCCCTGAAGGTGTATCTGACCGGCCACGTTGAGCGCGGGGGAGTCGCGGACGTCGTCCGAGTCCGGCTTGAAGGCGGCGCCGAGGACGGCGACCCGGCGGCCCAGGAAGGTGCTGCCGCCGAGGGCCTCGCGCGCCATCTCGACCATCTGGCCGCGGCGCCGCATGTTGATGGAGTCGATCTCGCGCAGGAAGGTCAGCGCCTGGTCGGCGCCCAGCTCGCCCGCGCGGGCCATGAAGGCCCGGATGTCCTTGGGCAGGCAGCCGCCGCCGAAGCCGATGCCGGCGCGCAGGAACTTGGCGCCGATCCGGTCGTCGTGCCCGATCGCCTCGGCCAGCTTGGCGACGTCACCGCCGGCGGCCTCGCACACCTCGGCCATCGCGTTGATGAAGGAGATCTTGGTGGCGAGGAAGGAGTTCGCGGAGGTCTTCACCAGCTCGGCGGTGGGGAAGTCGGTCACCACGAAGGGCGAACCGTCGCCGACCGGCCCGGCGTACACCTCGCGCAGCAGCTTCTCGGCCCGCTCGCCCTGGACGCCGACGACGATCCGGTCCGGGTGCAGCGTGTCCTGCACGGCGAAGCCCTCGCGCAGGAACTCCGGGTTCCAGGCCAGCTCCACGCCCTCCGGGAGCACGCCCGCGAGCCGCTCGGCCGAACCGACGGGCACGGTCGACTTGCCGACGACCAGGGCCCCCTCGCGGACGACCTCGGCGAGGGAGGCGAAGGCGGCGTCCACGTAGCTCATGTCGCAGGCGTACTCGCCGTGCTTCTGCGGGGTGTTCACACAGACGAAGTGCACGTCGCCGAAGGCGCCGACCTCCTCCCAGGAGGTGGTGAAGCGCAGCCGCCCGCTCGAACCCTCGATGCCGGCCACGTGGCGCGCGAGGAGTTCCTCGAGGCCCGGCTCGTACATCGGGACCCGGCCGGAGGACAGCAGCTCGATCTTCTCGGGGACGACGTCGAGCCCCAGGACCTCGAAGCCCAGTTCCGCCATGGCCGCGGCGTGGGTGGCGCCGAGGTAGCCGGTGCCGATCACGGTGATCTTGAGGGCCATGCGGGTCTCCAGTGAACGTCGGGCGGAATGCCTGCCCGAGCATAGTCGTGCTCTGGTCCGGGGCCGGGGCACGCCCTACGCTTCGGGTTACTTAACGGTAGTTAGCAGTGTGGGAGTGAGTGAGAGTGTCAGGTTCTTCTGATTTCGACCTGTATCGGCCCTCCGAGGAGCACGACATGCTCCGGGAGTCGGTGCGTGCGCTCGCGGAGGCGAAGATCGCGCCGTTCGCCGCGGCGGTGGACGAGGAGGGCCGGTTCCCGCAGGAGGCCCTGGACGCGCTGGTCGCCGGCGACCTGCACGCCGTGCACGTCCCGGAGGCCTACGGCGGCGCGGGCGCGGACGCGCTGGCCACGGTGATCGTGATCGAGGAGGTCGCGCGTGCGTGCGGCTCGTCCTCGCTGATCCCGGCGGTCAACAAGCTGGGCTCGCTGCCGGTGATCCTGTCCGGCTCGGAGGAGCTGAAGCACAGGTACCT
>NZ_JBIVLV010000011.1:0-367021 GCF_044752725.1 Streptomyces sp. NPDC088707
GCGGGCCGGGGCGATTTATCCGCCGTTGTGGGTTTCCTTCCGCGGGGTTACACCCGGGCCCACCCGCGGGTGGGTTTTGTGTACTTAGGGGGGGGGGGGGGGGGGGGGGGGGGCCCCCCCCCCCCCACCCCTCCGCCCACCCGATCAGCCCGAGCAGCCGCCGCACTGGCACGGGCCGCCCGACTGGCAGCCGCAGCCGCAGCCCGAGCCGCACCCGCAGGCGCCCAGGAGGGGCAGGTGCACCGCCTCACGCGGTGCCTCCGCCCCGGAGTCGATCACGGTCGTGTCGGGGGATTCGGCCATGGGGGTCCCTCCCTTTCGAGGCGCACATCGCCTCCCCCCATTGCATGCCCACCCGGACCGGCGCATCAACGGCGCATCGGCGCCCGTGCGCTACGCGCCCTCGACCGGCGCGTCCGCCGCCTGGAGCTCGTCCGCGTGCTCACCCGTCACCAGGTACACCACCCGCTTGGCCACCGACACCGCGTGGTCGGCGAACCGCTCGTAGTAGCGGCCGAGCAGCGTCACGTCGACCGCCGTCTCGATGCCGTGCTTCCAGCGGTCGTCGATCAGGTGCTGGAACAGCGCCCGGTGCAGCAGGTCCATCTCGTCGTCGTCCTGCTCCAGCTGGAGCGCCAGGTCGACGTCCTTCGTGATGATGACCTCGGCCGCCTTCGCCATCAGGCGCTGCGCCAGCTGTCCCATCTCCAGGATGGTCGCGTGCAGGTCCCGCGGCACCGCGGTCTCGGGGAACCGCAGGCGGGCGAGCTTCGCCACGTGCTGGGCCAGGTCGCCCGAGCGCTCCAGGTCGGCGCTCATGCGCAGCGAGGTCACGACGATGCGCAGGTCCGTCGCCACCGGCTGCTGCCGCGCGAGCAGCGCTATCGCCCGGGCCTCCAGCTCGTGCTGGAGATCGTCGACCTTCTGGTCGGCGGCGATCACGCTCTCCGCGAGCTTGAGATCCGCGTCGAGCATCGCCGTGGTGGCGCGCCCGACCGCCGACCCGACGAGCCGGGCCATCTCGACCAGGCTCTCGCCGATCGAGTCCAGTTCCTCGTGGTACGCGTCCCGCATGGATGTCCCTCTCTACGCAAAGCTCGGCAAAGCTCCGGGGTCCGGATGGGGGCCTCGGATCCCCACGCTCCCACCTTCAGCCCCTCACGCGTCCGGCTCCACCCGCACACATGAATCAATACTTTCCCCAAGGTGAACTCTGGGCGACGTAAGCCGCAGCCCCTCCCGGGGCATGTGAACCAACCAGGTCCTCGGGGTGAACTCTGAGCGACGAGTGTTCGAGGAGCCACTCGGACGGCTGGGAGAGAGTCCTCGCACCCGCATAACCTGGGAGGCATGGACGTGAACGCGGCGGTCGCCGCATTGGCCGCGATCGCCGGCGTGTGCACCGGCGTGATCGCCATGCTGGCGTTCCGCTGGAGCGAGCGCGACCAGGCGAGACCCACCCGTACCTCTCTGCACACCGACGCCGTGCTCCCGCCCGGTGTCGACACCGTGCTGTCCGTGCTGCGCTCCTCCGCGGTCGTCCTCGACGAGAGCGACTCCGTGGTGAAGGCCAGCTCGGCGGCGTACGCACTCGGCCTGGTCCGCGGCGGGAAACTGGCCGTCGAGCCCATGCTCAACATGGCCCGTGACACCCGCCGGGACGGCGAGATACGGCAGGTCGAGCTGGACCTGGCCCGGCGCGGCACCGGACGCGGCGAGGCCCTCGCCGTCTCCGCCCGGGTCGCCCCGCTGGGCTCGCGCCTCGTGCTGCTGCTGGTCGAGGACCTCACCGAGGCCCGTCGTATCGAAGCGGTACGGCGCGACTTCGTCGCCAACGTGAGCCATGAGCTCAAGACCCCGACGGGCGCGCTCTCCCTGCTCTCCGAGGCGGTCATGGACGCCTCGGACGACCCCGAGGCGGTCACCCGCTTCGCCGGCCGCATGCAGATCGAGGCGACCCGCCTCACCAATCTCGTACAGGAGCTCATCGACCTCTCCCGCGTGCAGAACGACGACCCGCTGGAAGACTCCGAGCCCGTGTCCGTGGACGAACTCGTCGCCGAGGCGATCGACCGCTCCCGGCAGCCCGCCTCCACCAAGCAGATCACCATGGTGTCGGGGGGCGCGGCCGACCTCTACGTCTGGGGCAGCCGCGGTCAGCTCGCCGCCGCCCTGGGCAACCTGGTCGAGAACGCCGTCAACTACTCTCCGGCCCGTACGAGGGTGGGCATCGCCGCCCGCCACATCGCGGCGCCGGGCGGGGACCTGATCGAGATAGCCGTGACCGACCAGGGCATCGGCATCTCCGAGCGGGACCGCGAACGCATCTTCGAGCGCTTCTACCGGGTCGACCCGGCCCGCTCCCGTGCCACCGGCGGCACGGGACTCGGCCTGGCCATCGTCAAGCACGTGGCCGCCTCCCACGGCGGAGAGGTCACCGTCTGGAGCACCGAGGGTCAGGGCTCCACCTTCACCTTGCGGCTGCCCGAGGCGGGCGCCGTACGGGACCGCCGGCCCGCCTCCCCCACCCCTGATCTCATGACCGAACCGCTTCCTGCCCCGGAGGTCCTTCCGTGACCCGAGTGCTTGTCGTCGAGGATGAGGAATCCTTCAGCGACGCCCTGTCCTACATGCTTCGCAAGGAGGGCTTCGAAGTCGCAGTAGCGGCGACCGGGCCCGACGGCCTCGACGAGTTCGAGCGCAACGGGGCCGACCTCGTCCTACTCGACCTGATGCTTCCGGGGCTCCCCGGTACCGAGGTGTGCCGTCAGCTGCGCGGCCGCTCGAACGTCCCCGTCATCATGGTGACGGCCAAGGACAGCGAGATCGACAAGGTCGTCGGGCTGGAGATAGGAGCCGACGACTACGTGACGAAGCCCTTCTCCTCGCGGGAGCTGGTCGCCCGGATCCGCGCGGTCCTGCGCCGCCGCGGTGAGCCGGAGGAGGTCACCCCCGCGGCCCTGGAGGCCGGCCCGGTCCGGATGGACGTCGACCGCCACGTGGTGACGGTCGCGGGCGGCAAGGTCGACCTGCCCCTGAAGGAGTTCGACCTCCTGGAGATGCTGCTGCGCAACGCGGGCCGCGTGCTGACCCGTATGCAGCTCATCGACCGGGTCTGGGGCGCGGACTACGTCGGTGACACCAAGACCCTCGACGTCCACGTGAAGCGCCTCCGCGCCAAGATCGAGCCGGACCCGGGCGCGCCGCGCTACCTGGTGACGGTCCGGGGCCTGGGCTACAAGTTCGAGCCGTAGACCGGCCGGGGACCCGCGAGGCCGCGAGCGGTAGATCGGCCGGGGCGCACGAGGCCGGACGGAGTCCGGTGCGGTGACCGGTGTCCGGTGCGGCGGCCGGTGACCGGGCAGCCTGATACATGTGAAGGGCGCCCTCCCCGCCGGGGAGGGCGCCCTTCACATGTGCGTACGGTCAGTGGCCGGCCGCGTGGCTCGCCTCGCCCGACGGCTCGCCGCCGTGCTCGCCCTCGGCCGGGCCCGAGGGCGTCGCCGTGGCGGTCGGCTGGGTGCCCGGGGGCGCCGGGATGATCGCCGGGCCGAAGTCCTTGAAGTAGCTCGTGGCCGGGACCACGAAGGCGTTCAGGCCCACGTCGCCGGTGCGGCTGAGCTTGAAGACGACCTTCTGCGCGTCACCGTCGCGGGTGGCCTCGCTGCCGTTCTCGATGACGGCGGAGGCGTTGCCCTCGCCGCCGATGACGACGGAGCCGTTGGCCGGGACGACGACCGGGCCGGCGCCCGTGGCGGGCTTCAGCGCCACGGTGGTGTTGCTGCCCGGCAGGGTGATGGACTGGATCGTCTGGGGCAGCCGGCCGTTGTTGAAGACGGTGGCCGAGACGACGGCCGGGCCCTTGGCCACGTCCAGGGGCTGGGTGATCACCAGAGCGTTCTGGATCTTGACGTCGTCCACGGTGACGGCGGCGTTGTCCGGCTTGATGCCGAGCGTCTGCGCGTCGTTGCCCGCACCACAGGCGGACAGCGCGGCGATGGAGAAAACGATGGCGGTGGCGGCGAGGGCGCCGCGTCGAAGGCTGCGGCTCACGGCGGCGGCATCTCCTAGGACGTACGGACGGGCTACGGACAGGCTTCGGACTGCTTCGGTACCAAAGACCGACTAGACCAGCTAAGACCGACTAAGGGTGTGTCAGCGCGCTCAGGTTACCGAGCCGCACTCCCCGTCCCGCACCCGACCCGCCCCTTACCGGCCACGGGGTCTCGGGGCGTGGTCCGGGCGTGGCCCGAGGGCGGTCCGGGCGCGGTACCCGAGGGCGATCCCGGTTCGGCTCAGGGCTCGGCTCCCGGGACGGTTCCCGGGCGCCCCCGCACGCCCCCGCCGTTCTCGCCACGCACCGGCCGTCGTGGCTGGATCACGACCCATTGACCTGTTGTTCACATAACCGCCTTGATCAATTCGAGGCCCGCCCCGCATTCCCCGGAGCCGTACCTCCGGAAAAACGCCGACCGGCGTCCGCTGATCAATTACGGAATCACCCCGCGATGCATCCGTACGGGTGGACGATCCTCGAACGGAGTACGTTGGGAAGGCCACGCCGAACCCGACAAAACGGGGCATCGGCCCCCTCTTGAGAGGCTTCGGGTAGGTGTAACGTGCGCGTTTCTCTCCGTCCGCACAGCCGCTCCGACCTGCGAATACCGCCTTCCGGAAGCCCTCCGCAGCACGTTCGTGTCGCTGTTGTCAAGCCCCGAGATATGCCCTGACCTGCGAAAACGCCATTCAGAAGAAGCCGTATCCGTGTTACCCTGGATAGCCACGGAAGGGGTACCTGTCACATGACGTTCAAGGTTGGCGACACCGTGGTCTATCCCCATCACGGGGCCGCGCTGATCGAGGCCATCGAAACTCGCCAGATCAAAGGCGTGGACAAGACCTACTTGGTGCTCAAGGTCGCGCAGGGCGACCTGACGGTTCGTGTGCCGGCGGACAATGCGGAGTTCGTCGGTGTTCGCGACGTAGTCGGTCAGGACGGGCTGGACCGGGTCTTCGAGGTGCTGCGCGCGCCGTACGCAGAAGAGCCGACGAACTGGTCCCGTCGCTACAAGGCAAATCTCGAGAAGCTCGCCTCCGGCGATGTCATCAAGGTCGCCGAAGTAGTCCGCGACCTGTGGCGGCGTGAGCGCGAGCGCGGTCTCTCCGCCGGTGAGAAGCGCATGCTCGCCAAGGCTCGGCAGATTCTGGTCAGCGAGCTGGCCCTCGCGGAGAACACGAACGAGGACAAGGCCGAGGCTCTCCTCGACGAGGTCCTCGCGTCCTGAGCGTGCTCTGACGACATCCGAGCGCGCTACCAAGTGAAGCGATGCCGCGGTGCCCGTCGGCGTGCTGTGATCCACACAGTGCTGCCGCCGGGCGCTGCGGCATTTCACGAGTGCGGTGATTCCCCTCGGCGACGCCTCGACACTGAGACGGTCACCACGGCGGCGTCTCACCCCTGCGCCATCGCACGACTCACCCCTGCGACCCCGCACGACCGCGACAGCACGCATGTTCCTGTACGCACTTTCGCGTACGCGCGTTCATGTCCGTATGCTCTCGTTCCCCCTGTTACGTCCGAACCCCTGTGCGCGGGCGTCAACGCCTCGACCGTCGTCACGGAAAGGGCCCGGTCAAGGCGGAGCGTCCGGCACGGTGAGGCCATACCCATGTCGGCCGCGGAAACAAACCTGCCGGAGTGCAACCGATGTCAGACGAAGCGCGTCCTCCTCGTACCGCCGTGGTGATCCCGGCGGCCGGACGGGGCGTACGCCTCGGCCCGGGCGCCCCCAAGGCGCTGCGCGCGCTGAACGGCACCCCCATGCTCATCCACGCCGTCCGCGCGATGGCCGCCTCCCGCGCGGTCTCGCTCGTCGTCGTGGTCGCACCCCCCGACGGCGCCGCCGAGGTCAAGAACCTCCTCGACGCCCACGCCCTCCCCGAGCGCACCGACTACCTGGTCGTACCCGGCGGTGAGACCCGCCAGGAGTCCGTACGCCTCGGGCTCGACGCCCTCCCCGAGGGCATCGGCATCGTCCTCGTCCACGACGCGGCCCGCCCGCTCGTCCCCGTCGACACCGTGGACGCGGTCATCGAGGCCGTACGGGACGGGGCCGTCGCCGTCGTCCCCGCGATGCCCGTCGCCGACACCGTCAAGGAGGTCGAGCCGGCCGAGAAGCCGGGCGACCCCGAGCAGGTCGTCGCCACCCCGGTCCGGGCCCGGCTCCGCGCCGTCCAGACCCCCCAGGGCTTCGACCACGACACCCTGGTCGACGCCCACGCCACCATCGCCCTCACCGGCGAGGGCGCCACCGACGACGCCGGTATGGTCGAGCGGCTCGGCGCGCCCGTCGTCGTCGTGCCCGGCCACGAGGAGGCCTTCAAGGTGACCCGCCCCCTCGACCTCGTCCTCGCCGAGGCCGTACTCGCCCGCAGGAGGGCCAACGATGGCTTCTGAGCCGATGAACCTCCCCCGTACCGGCATCGGTACCGACGTCCACGCCTTCGAGAAGGGCCGCGAACTCTGGTGCGCGGGCCTCCTCTGGGACGCCGACGAGAACGGCGGATACGGCCTCGCCGGGCACTCCGACGGTGACGTCGCCGCCCACGCCGCCTGCGACGCGCTCTTCTCAGCCGCCGGTGTCGGCGACCTCGGCGCCCACTTCGGCACCTCCCGCCCCGAGTACTCCGGCGCCTCCGGCGTCACCCTGCTCGCGGAGGCCGCCCGGATCGTCCGCGCCGAGGGCTACGAGATCGGCAACATCGCCGTCCAGGTCATCGGCGTCCGCCCCAAGGTCGGCAAGCGGCGCGACGAGGCGCAGAAGGCGCTGAGCGAAGCGGCCGGCGCACCGGTCTCCGTCTCCGGCACCACGACGGACGGCCTCGGTCTGACGGGCCGCGCGGAGGGCCTCGCCGCGCTGGCGACGGCCCTCGTGTACCCGGTGGCACGCGCGTAACCGCGTTCCGGAGCGTCCATCGTCACGTTCACCGGTACCGGCATCCACCGGTACCGGTGAAAAACGTCATCGGAGACGGCGAACAGGTATCGGGGCACTACCACACGACCACTACCCTGGAGTGGTGACTATTCGCCTGTACGACACCAGCGCCCGGCAGATCCGTGACTTCACCCCGCTCACGCAGGGCCAGGTCTCGATCTACCTCTGTGGTGCCACCGTCCAGGCGGCCCCGCACATCGGCCACATCCGGTCGGGGCTGAACTTCGACATCATGCGCCGCTGGTTCGCCTACCGCGGCTACGACGTCACGTTCATCCGCAACGTCACCGACATCGACGACAAGATCATCAGGAAGGGCACCGAGCAGGGCCGCCCCTGGTGGTCCATCGGCTACGAGAACGAGCGCGCGTTCAACTCCGGTTACGACGCGCTCGGTTGCCTGCCGCCCAGCTACGAGCCCCGCGCCACCGGGCACGTCCCCGAGATGATCGAGATGATGCGCGGCCTCATCGAGCGCGGCCACGCGTACGAGGCCGACGGCAGCGTCTACTTCGACGTGCGCTCCTTCCCGGGCTACCTGGAGCTGTCCAACCAGGACATCGACGACCTCCGCCAGCCCGACGAGGGCGTCTCCGGCAAGCGCGACCCGCGCGACTTCGCCATGTGGAAGGCGACCAAGCCGGGCGAGCCCGACTGGGAGACCCCGTGGGGCCGCGGCCGTCCCGGCTGGCACCTGGAGTGCTCGGCGATGGCCCACAAGTACCTGGGCTCCGCCTTCGACATCCACGGCGGCGGCCTCGACCTGATCTTCCCGCACCACGAGAACGAGATCGCCCAGGCCAAGGCCTTCGGCGACTCCTTCGCCCAGTACTGGGTGCACAACGCCTGGGTCACCATGAGCGGCGAGAAGATGTCGAAGTCGCTCGGCAACAGCGTGCTGGTGTCCGAGATGGTCAAGAACTGGCGCCCCATCGTCCTCCGCTACTACCTGGGCACCCCGCACTACCGCTCGATGATCGAGTACAGCGAGGAGTCCCTGCGCGAGGCCGAGTCGGCGTTCGCCCGGATCGAGGGCTTCGTCCAGCGCACCACCGAGAAGGCCGGCAAGGACGTCGCCCCCGCCGCCGAGGTGCCGCCGGCCTTCGCCGAGGCCATGGACGACGACCTGGGCGTGCCGCACGCGCTCGCGATCATCCACACCACCGTCCGGCAGGGCAACAGCGCCCTCGCCGCGGACGACAAGGACGAGGCCATCGCCCGCCTCGCCGAGGTCCGGGCCATGCTCGGCGTCCTCGGCCTGGACCCGCTCGACCCGCACTGGGCCGAGGAGAGCGGTGGCGGCGACGAGCTCCACGGCGCCGTCGACACCCTCGTACGGCTCGTGCTCCAGCAGCGCGAGTCGGCGCGCGAGCGCAAGGACTGGGCGACCGCGGACGCGATCCGCGACCAGCTCAACCAGTCCGGCCTCGCCATCGAGGACAGCCCCGACGGACCCCGCTGGACGCTGGGCAACCGTTAGAAGACGTGCCGCTCGGGCCTCCGGGCGGCACACTTCAGTTACAGACCTTGTACGAGGGCGAGTGCGCCTCCGTACGCAACACCGAGGATGAGAGTAGTCATGGCCGGGAACAGCCAGCGCAGGAACCGTCGCACGTCCAACAAGAAGGGTGCGACGATCGGCAGCGGTGGCCAGCGGCGCAAGGGCCTCGAAGGGAAGGGCCCGACCCCCAAGGCCGAGGCCCGCAAGGGCCACAAGGCCTTCCGCGTCAACAACGCCATGGCCCGGAACGCGGCCAAGCGCAAGCCGGTCGTCCGCCGCGGCGGCAAGGGCCAGTCCGAGATGGTCGTCGGCCGCAACCCGGTCTTCGAGGCCCTGCGCGACGGCGTGCCGGCCTCGACGCTGTACGTGCAGCAGTTCATCGACAACGACGAGCGCGTGCGCGAGGCCCTGAACCTCGCCACCGGCCGCGGCAACATCAACATCATGGAGGCGCCGCGCCCCGAGCTCGACCGGATGACGAACGGCCTGAACCACCAGGGTCTCGTCCTCCAGGTCCCGCCGTACGAGTACGCGCACCCCGAGGACCTCGTCACCGCCGCGTTCGACGACCACGACGACCCGCTGATCGTCGCCCTCGACGGCGTCACCGACCCGCGCAACCTCGGCGCCGTCGTCCGCTCCGTCTCCGCCTTCGGCGGCCACGGTGTCGTCGTCCCCGAGCGCCGCGCCGCCGGCATGACCGCCGGTGCGTGGAAGACCTCGGCCGGCACCGCCGCCCGTACCCCGGTCGCCCGCGCCACCAACCTGACGCGCTGCCTGGAGCAGTACCAGAAGGCCGGTGTCACGGTCGTCGGCCTCGCCGCCGACGGTGACCGCGAGGTGCACGAGCTGGAGGAGCTGGGCGGTCCGGTCGTCATCGTCGTCGGCTCCGAGGGCAAGGGCCTGTCCCGCCTCGTCGGCGAGACCTGCGACTTCCTCGTCCGCATCCCGATGCCGGGCGGCGCCGAGTCGCTGAACGCCGGTGTCGCGGCCGGTGTCGTGCTCTACGAGGCGGCCCGCCGCCGGATGGCCCGCTGACACCTGGCCGGTAGTACTTCCGGCCCCGGCCGTGGCGTGATCTTGACGGGTCTCGGACATTTGCGAGCCGTCAAGGCAGTGTCCTAAACCCAGATCACTCGGTTAGATGAGTGTGGACACCAGAACGCCCCGGCCGGGGTTCGACGATCAGCCCGCGTTGAGCATGGTCAAGGTGGATTCCGATCCCGCCCAGGTGATCGTGAACCACGCCAGCTTCCGTGTGCGGCTCGCGCCGGCTCCGCAGCCGAAGATCGGCGCCGGCGCCCGCACCGCAGCCCTCTCCGGGGCCGGGGCAGGAGCGGGCGGACCGCGCCGTCGTCCCGTCGTATGGACCGGGAAGTCGTCGCCGGGCGCGACCGGCCTCCTCCAGGCCGTACGGGAGTCCTCCGTCTCCACGCTCGAGCCGGCGGTCGGCCGCGGCGGTCGTGACGGCGGCCTCCGCGGCCACCCCGGGATGGACGGGGGCTCCACCCAGGCCATCCCGCGCATCGACGACACCATGCCCACCCCCGTGGTGACCGCCGACTCCGGCCCCCTGCTGCCGCCGATGCGCCGCGCCGAGGGCGCGTACGACGACCTGTACGAGCTCCGGCCCGAGACCGAAGGCTCCGGCTCGGCGGCGTACGAGGACGAGACCACGGAGTCCCGGCCCGCGCAGCGCCACGGGCAGGACACCGTCCGGCACGCCTACTACCCCGGCCGCCGGATGAACCTCGGCGTCGTCCTCCTCCCGCTCCGCGTCTTCCTCGGCTTCATCTCCATCTACGCGGGCATGGGCAAGCTCTGCGACCCCGTCTACTTCGACGGCGGCGAGCGCGGCTCCATGGTCAAGTGGCTCAACTCCCTGCACCCCTGGCCCCTCGCCGAACCCCTCCGCGACTTCGCCCTCCAGCACCCGGTCGGCGCCGGACTCACCGTCGCCTTCCTCCAGGTCGTCGTCGGCGTCCTCACCGTCCTCGGCCTCTGGCAGCGCGTCGCCGCCGTCGTCGGAGCCCTCCTCTCCGCCGCGCTGCTCCTGACGGTCAGCTGGAAGACCGTCCCGGTCTACGACTCCGCCGACATCATCTTCCTGGCCGCCTGGTCCCCGCTGATCATCGCCGGCGCCCCCGTCTACTCGATCGACGGCCGCCTCGCCGGCGAGGCCTGGCGCACCCTCGGCCCGCGCGCCGACCTGTGGGACCTGCGCCGCCGCGTCATGCGCCGCAGCACCCTCGTCGCAGCGGTCGTCGTCGGCCTCACCCTCCTCATCGGCTCCGTCCTCGGCGGCGCCGTCCGCTCCACCGAGATGGTCACCGTCCCCGGCCCCAACGACGACCCGATCAACCACCTCCCGGGTCGGCCGCTCCCCACCGAGCCGAAGCGCCAGGCCCCCTCCAAGACCGCGTCGTCCACCGTGCCCGCGCCCGCCGCGACCAGCGAGGCCCCGGCCGAGCGCGAGAAGACGCAGGAGGCGACCCGGCCCACCGAGACCACCCGCGAGGCCACCCGGACGCAGGAGCAGCGCCCGACGGCCACGCAGGGCACGGGCACCGGCACCGGGAGCAGCGGCAGCAGCCGTACGCCGACGCAGTCGGACCCGGAGCCCCCGCCGTCCACCAGCGACACCCCGAGCAGCACCGGCGGCGGCACGTCGGGCGGCGGCTCGGGCGGCGGCTCGACCGGTTCGACGGGCACGCCGTCGGAGAGCAGCTCGACGTCGGGCGGGGCGAAGAACCCGATCGGCGGACTGCTGGGCTGAGGACTCCGTAGGGCCGCCCGTACGGACGGAACGGCCTCCGGACGTACGGACGGAACGGTTTCTGGACGTACGGACGGAACGGTTTCTGGACGTACGGACGGAACGGTTTTCGGCCGTACGGACCTCCGGTCAGGACACGGTCACGGTCACGGACACGGAAGGGGCGGCACCGCGAGAACGCGGTGCCGCCCCTCCGGCGTGTGCGGGGGCGTCATCCCCGCTGCGCGGCAAGCTCCTTGGCGGCCTCGGTGAGGTCCTTGGCGGTGTCGATGGCCCGCCAGTAGGCCCCCTGGGGCAGCGGGAAGCCGGCCAGCCGGCGCTCTCGGGCGAGCCGGGGGAACGTGGTGCGCTCGTGGTCGCCCAGGTCCGGGAGGAGCTCCGTGAAGGCCGCGGAGAAGACGTACACGCCCGCGTTGATGAGGAACGGCGACGGCGGCGCCTCGATGAAGTCGGTGATGTGGCCGAAGGTGTCGGTCTCGACGGCGCCCCACGGGATGCGGGGGCGGGCCAGGGCGAGGGTGGCGAGGGCGTCGCGCTCGTCGTGGAAGGCGGCCATCTCGCGCAGCGAGAAGCGGGTCCAGATGTCGCCGTTGGTGGCGTACCAGGGCTGGCCCGGGGCGGGCAGATGCGCGGCGGCGTACTTGAGGCCTCCGCCGCGGCCCAGGGGCTCGGTCTCGACGACCGTGGTCACCTTGAGGGGGAGGTCGGCGCTCTCCAGCCACTCCTGGAGCACTTCGGCGAGGTGGCCGCAGGAGACGACGGCGTCGGTCACGCCCTCGGCGGCAAGCCAGGAAAGCTGATGGCCGATGATCGGGGTCCCGGTTCCCGGGATCTCGACCATCGGCTTGGGGCGGTCGTCGGTGTACGGGCGGAGCCGTGAGCCCTGGCCGCCCGCCAGGACCACGGCCTGCGTCGGAGTGGTGTGCATACGGGGAACGATAGGCGCCCCGTACGTCCGGCGGTCGGACGCCCGACGGCCGGACGCGCGTCGTGGTTCAGTGTCGTCGCTCAGCTCGCGCGCATCACGCCGGTGGCGTACGAGGTGTCGCAGACCGGCCGCGAGAAGCTTTGGGCGCGGGAGGGGCCGTACTGCTCGACGGCGGCGCGGCCGAGGGAACGGGCGATGGACATGCAGTGCTTGGCGAGGGAGGGCCGGTTCTCCACCTCGCGCTGGAGGTGCGTGAGGGCGACCCCGGGGTCCTTCTCCTGGAGCTCGGCGAGGAGCTGGTCACGCAGAATGTCCTGCGGGGCACGGGACTTGGCCCGGACGGAGACCTCGGAGGAGGACGCCGTCAGCTGGGTCCCGGCGTCCTCGCCGGCCCACGGCACGGCGGACACCGCGAGCGTTCCCGAGAGCACCAGGACGACGGGCAGGACGAGGGCGAGAGAGCGGCCGATTCGGCGGGCAGTAGGCGTCACGCAGGCGAGCGTAGCGGCCGGTAGTGATATGGCGACATTTAGTCACTCTCGCGGGGGATGGTTCGAGGCGGCTTTTCGAATTCCGTGTTGACGCGGAGGTGGGGGTGGGCCGGTAATGCCGGGCTTCTCCCGGTAAACCCCCGCGCGTGTCCTCGGGTCCTCCAGCAAGACGAACGACCCCGCATCTGCAAGAGATACGGGGCCGTTCGGCCAGGCTCAGCTGTCAGCCGTCAGCCGGCTGAGGGTCGGTCGCCTGAGGGTCAGTCGCTGAGACGGGCGCCGGTCGACGTCGAGAAGACGTGGAGCTCGGCGGCGCGCGGGACGACGTGCAGCGTGGTGCCCTTGGCGGGGACGTCACGGCCGCCGACGCGGACGACCAGGTCCTTGTCCTCGCCGCCGACGCGGGTGGAGCCGTACACGAAGCCGTCGGAGCCGAGCTCCTCGACGACGTTGACGGTGACGGCGAGGCCGTCCTTGCCGGTGGGGCCCTGCACGTCGAAGTGCTCGGGGCGGACGCCGACGGTGACGGTGGTGTCGCCGTTGGCGGAAGCGGCGGCGATGGCGTCACGGGAGACCGGGACGACGCTGTTGCCGAACTTGACGCCGCCGTCGGTGATCGGGACCTCGACCAGGTTCATGGCGGGGGAGCCGATGAAGCCGGCGACGAAGAGGTTGGCCGGCTTGTCGTACATGTTGCGCGGCGAGTCGACCTGCTGGAGCAGACCGTCCTTGAGGACGGCGACGCGGTCGCCCATGGTGAGGGCCTCGGTCTGGTCGTGGGTGACGTAGACCGTGGTGATGCCGAGGCGGCGCTGGAGGCCGGCGATCTGCGTACGGGTCGAGACGCGGAGCTTGGCGTCGAGGTTCGACAGCGGCTCGTCCATGAGGAAGACCTGCGGCTCACGCACGATGGCGCGACCCATGGCGACACGCTGACGCTGACCGCCGGAGAGCGCCTTCGGCTTGCGGTCGAGGTACTCGGTGAGGTCCAGGATCTTCGCGGCCTCTTCGACCTTGGTGCGGATCTCGGACTTGTTGACACCGGCGATCTTGAGCGCGAAGCCCATGTTGTCGGCGACGCTCATGTGCGGGTACAGCGCGTAGTTCTGGAACACCATGGCGATGTCCCGGTCCTTGGGCGGCAGGTGCGTGACGTCGCGGTCACCGATGCGGATGGAGCCGGCGTTGACGTCCTCGAGACCCGCGAGCATGCGCAGGGAGGTCGACTTGCCACAGCCGGAGGGCCCGACGAGGACGAGGAACTCGCCGTCGGCGATCTCGATGTCGAGCTGGTCGACGGAGGGCTTGGTGGCACCGGGGTACACCCGGGTCGCCTTGTCGAAAGTGACGGAAGCCATGGTGATGTGTCCCTTCACCGGCAGGAACGTGCCGGACGATCCGAGTAAAGGAAGGATTGAGGTCTAGTCCACCTGGATGAACTGCACGTGACGCTACCTGGCGCCGCGGCATCTGTCAGCACTCCACCCGGGGTGAGATTTCCGACCGTCACCGGGACGAGGTTGGTTACACTGCACTCGCTGCCTCCTTAGCTCAGCTGGCCAGAGCACCGCTCTTGTAAAGCGGGGGTCGTCGGTTCGAACCCGACAGGGGGCTCCAGGTGAAGGGCCGGCGCAGGGGCATGATTCCCCGGCGCTGGCCCTTTCGCATGATCACGGGCGTGCCACCTACGTGCCAGAAGGCCCTTCCTCACGGGCCTGGCGGATCATCTCTCCGAGCTTCCCTGCGATGTGCTGATCACGGTCACTCGTCATGTGCTGATAGATCAGTGCGGCCCGGGTGGTGCTGTGGCCCACCGTGTCATCAGCTCGCGCGTGCTGGCCCCGGCACTGGAGGCGAGGGTGTTTCCGGTGTGCCGGAGGTCGTGGAAGTGCACGTCATCGGAGACGCCGGCGGCGGCGCGAGCGGCGGTCCAGTCGTCCCGGAAGTTGCTCCGGCGGAGGAGGCCGCCGCGGGGACCCTTGAAGAGGTGGCCGTCCTGTCCGGCCCCGGCGAAGTGCTCCAGGTGGTGCGCCAGCTCGGGGACGAGTTCGGCCGGGAAGGCGACCGGCCGGACGCCGGCGGCGGACTTCGGTGCCTTGTCGGCCAGCTTGCCGTTATGCAGCTCGGACTGGGCACGGCGGACCAGGTGGCGATCGGCCTCGGCAGCCACGACCTGGGAGTGGCCGAAGCCGCCGATCTGTACAAACGCGGCATGGCGCCGCTTCTCGTGTTCACCGGGGCGACCAGCCCGACGACACGCGAACGCATGCCCCGCGGCGAAGCCGTGCACTACAAGGAGCGAGCGATCGAGCTGGGCGTGCCCGCCTCAGCCGTGATGGTGGAGCCGCGAGCCCGGAACACGGGTGAGAACATCCGCTGCTCCCGGGACCTCCTGACCGAGGCCGGCATCACCGTTTCCTCAGTCCTGCTGATCAGCAAGCCGTACGAGGGACGACGGGCGTACGCCACGGCACGAAAGCTGTGGCCAGACGTCGAGATCGTCAGCGCTTCAAGTCCGATGACGCTCCGGGACTACGTCGACTCCATCGGAGACGCCCGCTTGGTCATCGACATGCTTGTGGGAGCCCTACAGCGATTGCTGGTCTATCCGGCTCAGGGCTTCATGATCAGCCAGCAAGTCCCAGGCGACGTGCTCGACGCATACGACCGGCTCTCCACGGGCGGATACGCAAGCCGCTTGCTACGGGACAGCGAGGGCACCGCTCTCAGGCCCAACGCCTAGGAACTGACCGGCGACCATCGGCAAAAGCTACCGCCTACGGATGGCTCTGAACCGGGCCTTCAACTTGGCCTGGCGGGTGCTGAACCGATCCATCAGCCTGATTGCCATGTCGTGGCGGAGCTCGCGGGCCCAGTCGTAGGCAGTTTCGCCGTTGACCGCGAGATGCGGATCAGCACCGTACGCCAGGAGGACCGCGGTCAGTGCACTGTCGATCGGCTCCCCCGACTGATTGGCGACGTCGACTTCTGTGTCGATGGCGTGCATCAACAGAGTCATCCGGCAGCAGACCTCGTCAGCGTCGGCCCCCTCGTCGAGGACGCGCGTGAGCGTGGCATGCTCGCTCAACTCCACAGCTTGGTGAGCGGGTGTCCAGGGGCTCTCGAACTTCAGGGCATCCGCCATGGTCATCCAGGCATTCACCCAGGGCATTCTGCCCGATGGAACACGACCATGATCGGCCGGACAGGTCCTAGCCGGCACAGTCGAGGTAGCTGTTACAGATTTCTCTACCTCATCAAGGCACCCGCCGCGCACGGCGCGGCGCGCGCGGCCCGTCGTCCGGGCCTGCGCTCCTGTCTGCGCCCCGCTCCAGCCCGGCCGCCGTCCGCACGCCTGACGGCTCGGGTTGATGGGTGACGAACCCACGAGGTGGCCGAGGCGGGTACGTGAGTGCGGCTCAGGACAATGCCTCCGGCGGGGGCGCTCAGGCTCCGGGATGGAGGGGGCCGTACGCGGGTGCCGGCCGGTGGGATGTGGCGGTGGGGAACTCCCATCCCGTCTGCCGTCGACCCAGGCAGAGCCGAGCAGACACGGCACCGGGCGTCCAGGTCGTTCGTACAGTGGCGCGCTCCACCTGGACGCCCGGCACCGCGCCCGCTCCACATACGTGTGGGTCGACGGCAGACGGGATGGGAGTTGAGGGCCGTTGTCGGGAAGGGCGCGTGGGTAAGCCGAGGATCACACTGCGTTCCCCGGCCATGGTTGCCTCCAAGGCCAAGACGTGCGACGCTGGGGTCAGTTCCGGCATGCCATCAATCGCTCTCTTCTCGTGAAGAGGGCGTTTCTGCTTTCTGGCCCGCGTCCTGCTACGAAGCAGACTCCTGCCTCACGGGAATCTCTCAACCAATCTCATGTAGTCGGCTGAACCAACTCGGCCTGCGTAGTGGACTCTTGACGCTCTGACCTGCCCGAGCGTAACGTTCCCCATACTGCGTCACTCTCATGCTCTTGGCTGTATGCCTCCTACCTCTGTCGCTGCTGTTCGGGGGAACGATGAGCCAGCCATCCGACGCAATCCTCATCAGTATTGATCTCGCCGCCTACTACACAGGGCGCCCCGAGAGCACGATTCGCCGATGGGCCAGCGAAGGGCGAATCACTACGTACGGCCGGGGGCGGGGAAAAGTTCGGTATGACCTCTTAGAGCTCTCCCCAGCTGCAGTAGATGAGTGGACGGGGGAGCGCATCCCAGGCCAGGCGCCGCCAGTCCCCCCTGAACCACGCGGCCGAATCGGCTAACGAAGATCAAAGCGTGCTCAGTCACTGATCACGCCTCGCACTCCAGAGCCCGAGCCCTCGCTCGGGCTTTTTTCATGCCCAGATTCGCCCCTCCTCCCTCGTGAGCTAGCCAAAGAGCCCACGTGGGCTCGGAGAGGTGTGCCATGCGATTGCCCCTGTCTTCGGTTCCCCTTAGTGGCAGTGCAGGTTTCGCCGCCCACTTGGCAGACAGTCCGTGGTGGCTGGTGTTCCTGGTCGTCCTCTTCACTGCGGCCGCACTGCCTGCGACGTCAGAGTTCCGCGCTTGGAGAAGGGAGAGGTCAGCGCAGAATCTAGAACTCGCGGAGCTTGAGATGCGGCGGCAACAGAACCAGACGTTCCTTGCCCTGCAGCGTCGTACGGAGCGCGCGATCCAGCAGCTTCCTCCAGGGCAAGACCAGGTCACGGCCTACCTGGAGCTGCTCGCAAGGTCCAGAGACATCGCGCAGTCACCTCCGGCCACGGACTCGGGCGAGGGCCCCGGGGGGTCACCGTGACGCTCTGACGAACCCCGTGCGGAGCACCCCGAGAAGGGCCCCCGTAACGAGGCCGGCACAGTGCTGGCCTTCACCGGCCTCCTGATGTGACACCTCGACATTGAGGACGACGCGATCACGGTGGCGGCCGTTCGCCGCTGGAGATCCTTGACGCAGTGCGCCGACAGGGCGAGCGTCCGCCAGGGCCACGGCGACTCCG
This sequence comes from Streptomyces sp. NPDC088707, assembly GCF_044752725.1. Classification (NCBI taxonomy): domain Bacteria; kingdom Bacillati; phylum Actinomycetota; class Actinomycetes; order Kitasatosporales; family Streptomycetaceae; genus Streptomyces; species Streptomyces sp. NPDC088707. Next base: position 17,670 of record NZ_JBIVLV010000011.1, read on the forward strand.
GCCCACCGGACCGGGGATCCATGGGCCCCGGCCAAGGGCGTAATGCTCGGCGGGGGCCGAACGCCGTACCTCCGCCGTCACGACTGACAGGAGCGTGAGGCGACCGCACCACTGGGAGTGGGCGGGCAGGGAGCAGCTACTGCCGCGATGTGACGAAGGCCGGCGTGGTCGCTCCGCGTCGGTACCGGCACCACCGTGGCTGATGAGCGTGCCGTCGGGAGGCCAAGCCCGTGTTCACGCCACGGCGTGCAGTTCGCCTGTAGGCCAGATGAGGATTGGGAAATCGATGAGCGCATAGGTATGGCAGCTCCGGCCCTGCCGAAGACCTAAGGCCCAAAAGGCGCTTATACGCATCAACCGCCCCTACTTGAGTAAATAAATCGCAAAGGCTAAATGTCTATATCGTTCCACTGTGGGGAGATTGTGGGCGTGATGCCGTTATTTATCTTGATCGCGACTTCGACCGAGTTTCCGGATGGAAGGGAGCGTTGCGGCTGGTCGTCGGATCGCCTCGACCGATTTTCCGGAAGCTAGCAGTTCTGAGAAGCGGCAGATGGCAGGTCTGGAACGGCAATCGGCCTTCCGTTGTCAGGGGCTGGAGCACTGGCTCAGCATGGAGCAACCATCAAGCAGCCCCGCCCCACCGCGCAGGCTTCCCGGCGAGAGCGGTTAGGGCAGGGCCGTGAACCTATGGAGGCTCAGTATGAGTTTGATCCCTGCACTGCAGGTCGTGTCAATCCCACAGTGGAAGCGCTGGTACATCATCGTGGTCGTGGCTGTCATTCTCGTGTCCGCCGGCGCTAGCCAAACAGCCAGCATGTACATGGATGCGTTGGCCATCGCGGGCCTGCTGGCTGAAGCGGTTGCCCAGCAGCGCAATACCGTCACCACAGCGCCCAGTCCCATCCGGTAGCGCCCCTCCCTGACAAGCCCGGGCGTGCCACATCCGTGCCAGTTCCCACGGGGAGTCACGGGGAACGAGGGGCGTCAACAGTTCTACGTCCGTAGATCCGCGCTCTATGCAACAGTCCAGGTCAGGCCTATGGCTGCCCTCCCTCTCTTGTAAAGCGGGGGTCGTCGGTTCGAACCCGACAGGGGGCTCCAGGTGAAGGGCCGGCGCAGGGTGAGGATTTCCCGGCGCCGGTCCTTTCGCATGATCACGGCCCTTGCCGCGGAAGGCGGCGAGGAGGACGGGTACGCGGTGGTGCGGCCGGATGGCGTCGGCCGCGGCGTAGACCTCAGCCGCGGCGTAAACCTCGGCCGCGGTGAGGGCGGGGTGCTCCGGGGCGTCGTGGCGGGTCAGCTCGTCATTCACCGCTGTGTCCCGGCGCCGTAGTCGGCTTGATGTGCAGCCGAATCTCGCTCTCGTTCCGCTCGCGGGTGCGGTCCTCCGGTCTGCGGTGCTTCAGTCAGTCGGGGCGTGGGGCCGTGGGGTGTTGCGGTGGGGGCGCAGGCGGGCCGTCTGGGAATGCGCCTGCCACGTCAGTGCGCGTGAGGGACGACTACGATCTGCACCTCGTCCTCGTAGACCACTCGCCCGGGGGCTGTCGACTTCACTTCGTGGCAGTCCACATCGTGCGCAGCGAGGATCTCCAGGTAGCCCGCCACGCGCTCGATGAGGTGCGAGGCCGAAGGCTTGAACCAGGCCGTGGCTCCCGCGTTGACGGCTGGGTCATACACGCTCGGGTCGACGGTGGACGGGTCCGTGTACGCGGCGTCGTACCAGGCATTGTTCTCGCGTCGGAACCGATTCTGCTCGGCCGTCAGCCGTCCATCGCGGGCGAGGTTGTTGACCAGACCGAACACGCCCTTGAAATGGCCTCGTTCGTCGGGCGTGGCCGACTGGAACCGCACATACTCGTCTGCCATCACCCGATCTTGCCACGCACCTCCGGACGACGGGACGGGGATCGTCCGCATCGAGGGTTTCCGCACAGGAAGACCCGCCGCCATGCGTGTCCGTCTGCGTGACTACCGCTCCTTGCGGGTCAGCCTGACGCTGGTCGCAGGCCCGGGAAGAGGGTGTGTGCGCTTTCGTGGACGAGCGACAGGGCTTCCCGGCCCTTGAGCGGCGCCTTCTCGTCGATCGCGGGCACGGTGGCGCCCAGCTGTTCGACGAGGGCGAGGTAGCCGTGGAACAAGGCGGTGGCCAGGGGGTTGAGCGGCGCGTCAGGCGGCACCAGGTCCTGGTCGAACGCGGGAACCGGCTGTGCGGTGACGTCCGGCCAATCCTGCGGGTCACGAGGCTGGTCGAGGCTCAGGAGAGCGGCCAGGTCGGGGGCGTCGGCGTCCCGGGCCGTGAGGGGCGGGCCGAGGTTCCAGCGTTCACGGAGGGTGCGGATCACCGAGGTGTGGTGGTGGACACCGGTGACGACGGTGCGGGCGGGCAGCCAGGCCGAGATCGCGATCGCGGGCAGCCGGACGCCGAGCCGGTCGAAGGCGAAGCCCATCTGCCCGGGCGGCGCGCCGGGGTCCGGGGCGACGGTGGCGGGCGGGGGCACGTGGTCGTACGTTCCGCCGTGCTCGTCGAAGACGACCATCAGCAGCGTGTTGAGCGCGTTCGACCCTTCCGTCGACGTCGACGAGCGGACGGCGTCGTAGATCTTCGCCAGCAATGCCTCGCCGCCCAGCAGAGACGAAGGGCGTCGAAGGGAGTCCCGTGGAGCAGCGCCGATTCCGGCGGGTGCATGTCGTTGTGGCCGTGCCAGAGGTTGGGCTCGACGAAGGAGTAGGTGGGCAGTGCGCCGGCGGCGGCGTCCTCCAGGAAGCGGTCCGTGGTGACGAAGTGGGTGGCGAACCGATGACGCAGCCGCGGGCCGTGAATCAGCCCGGTGAACGGGATCGAACTCGGCGCGTCCACGTAGACCCGCCAGGTCAGACCGGCGGCATCCAGACGCTCGAAGATCGTCTCGGCGTCGTTCTCCAGCGGAAAGGTGGGGTACGGAGCGTTGACGACAAAGCCTGACGCGCTCGCGGCGTGGAAGAAGGAGCGGTTGGTGAACGTCTGGGAGGGGACCTCGGCGAACCAGTGGTCGAAGGTGCCGAAGCCGCGTGCCAGTGTGGACATCACAGGCAGCTGGTCCGGGGTGTACCCCGCCATGATCTGCGCGTATTCGTGGTACTTGGGCTGTCGGCCCATCTCGGCCCGGAACGCGCTGATGTAGTCGGTGACGAAGCCGTCCATCGTCGGGGCTCGTCCTGCCGGCGGAGCGTTGAAGGGGGCGGCCATCCTCTCGGCCAGCACTCCCCGGTTCCCCTCAGGGTCGATCACTCCGAAGAGCTGGGTGTTGACGTGCTGGTACTCCTCGCCCGGATCCGGGTTCGGCGTGTCCATCGTCTCGGCGATCCCCTACGGCACGGGCTGCCCGCCCGAGCGGTCCTCGGCCCAGTCCGGGATCGGGTTCGACAGCTCCTTGCCGTGGACCCCCTCGAAGGCCGCGACCTCACCCGGCTCGTACAGCCGTCCGAGCAGGTTGTCGAACGACCGGTTCTCGAACATCACCACGACTACGTGTTCCAGTGCGCGGCTACGGTCAGGGGTGGGCATCGGGGGCCTCCGATCCGGGTACGTCCCCCGCCCGCACACTCTCGACTCTTCTCCACCCCCGCAGTGCTGTCAAAGCGGGGCACCGAACCGGCGCCCGGCGGGGCCCGGCGGCGCCCCCGGCTGCACCACGAAGCCCGGCCAGGGCCCCGTGCTCCCCGTTGTATTCACGGGTGAGGGCGAACGGTTCTACCGGACCACGACGTTGTGTGCCGGGATGATCGTGGGCTGTACGTCGGCGTGGCCGAGGTCGGCCAGGATCGGGCCGAAGGTCTTCGCGTGGGTTTCGAGGGCCTCCGCGCTCTCCCAGACCTCGGTCACGCGGAACCCTCCGTCGACGGGTCCCGCTGCGTGCGAGACGAGGCCCGGGCTTCCCAGGTCTGCGAACTGGGTGAAGCCTTGCCCGTCTGTCACGCGCTCGATGACCGCGTCGTACAGTTCCTGACCGGCGCCAGGGAGGTCGAAGGTGACGATGATGGCCATTCAGGTGCCCCTCTCTCGGTCCGCCGCGAGGCTGCGGCGGCGCCCGCGATCCTAGCGTTCGGTGATCGGGTGAGTGCTCAGAGTGGTGGAGGTCCTCGGGTGGCGCGGCCCCTGTGGCCGCCCGGCGGTGGGCGTCTCGATTCAGTCCAACGCAGCAGTTCGGCGTGCACATGCCGGGTGGGGCGTCGAGGCTGGGGCCATGGGCATACGACCTTGGGTGGTCGTCGAGCCGCCTGACCGGCGCGGTCTGCGTCGGATCACCATTCATGGCAAGACGGTGGGCAGCGCCTGGTCGCTCCGTGAGCTGCGCAAGGTGCTCCGCCGCCTGGGCTACCCCGACGACATGGATCTCGACGACCGCTCGCGCGTTCACTGGCGTGGCGGTGACAGCAGCTTCTGGCCCGACGACCGGGGATGGAGGCGGCGCCTGGTCATCAGCCTCATGATCGTCGGGCTGCTCGGCTCGGCAGGGCTCCATTTCGTGATCGGCTGGGCCGACGCGCTGGGGGCGCTGACCTTCGCGCAACGGCTGGTGGGTGTTCTGTTCCTGTTGGCCGGCGTGGTCCAGGCGGCCGCGTTGCCCGCGGTCGTCGACCACTGGGGCCGCCGACAGGTCAAGCTGTCCGGAGCCCTGGTCCTGCTCGGCGTGCTCATGGCGTTGGCCACCACGACTCTTCTTCTGTTCCTGTGGCTGCAGGAACACGAGTTCATCCGTACGGTCGTGGTCTTCGTCGGCCTGTGGCTCTGGTCGCTGTGGGCCCTCCATGTCCTCATCGGCGAAAAGGTGTGGCGAGGGATTCCGCATCCCAGGAAGTTCGCGGCGGGTGTCACCATCACGGCAACACTGACAGCCGTCAGTCTGGGCTACTCGATTCTCTACCAACCCATCGCCGCCCCGCTGCACTTCGTCCTGAGAGCAGAGTTCGGGAAACCGCTGACGGATGCCGGCTCGCCTTACCTCCATGTCCCGCTGAAGCTCTACGCGAAGAATGCCGGTGGAATCCCCGTGTACCTCGTCGTCGACGACTACACGGTCACTGGCAACGTGGCGGAATTCGTCCCGGACGGCCAGGGGATGGAGGAGTGGAAGGCTGACGAGGGGGAGATCTACTGGAACAGCGATGCGCAGGCCTTCGTGGGTGGAATCGCATCCGAGATCATTGCATCCGGGCAGTTCCAGGGGCCTTGGTCGACCCTGGACATCGGGGAGGAGTTCAAGATGGAGCGGATGATCACTCTTCCCAAGGACACGAAGTTCGAGACGCTGGACGCCGTTCTTTCGTTCACCTTCCTGCGGCAGGATCGCGGAAAGCTCGACGACGACCTCTACGCCGACCCGTCCTGGGTCGAGGCGGACGGTGGGCGCTGCGCACCCGACGACTGTGGCGAGTACGTCATTTACCACAGCAGAGTGCGCTACAACACCAACCTGATCAACGTGACGCGCAAGCCGCGATACGTGGTGGCGTTCTGGTCGCCGACGGAAGTGACGGAAGGCATGGTCACCTCGATCAATCTCACGGGGCGTGAGAAGAGCCCGTCGATCGATGAGATGTACGCGGAGTTGGACGATGACGAGACGCAGAGAGAGGCCGAGAGGTACGGCCTCGGCTGGGTCTCGGTCAACTCGGAAGTGTCCGTCAAAGGGCTGTTGAAACAGGCGGAGCAGCCCTGAGCCGGGCGCGCACGGTCTCCTCGTACCGCGCCTGTGTCCGTCGTATCGCGCCCGTGTCCGTCGCGCCGTGCCCGTCCCCGTCGTACCGCGCCCGTGTCCCCCGTTGCTCGTCGTGTCGCATCCGTGCTCGTCGTTCGTGTGTCCCGGACCGTCCTGGTCCGGGACACTTGGTCGTTACGGGGGGCGTACTGGTGGTTGGGGTGTTCTGCGGGAGGGGTGGGGCTGATGGGGCGGCGTTCCGGGGGGCTGATCGGGGTGTGGGCCGAGCAGCAGCGGGTGGCGCAGCGGCAGCGGGAGGGACAGCACCAGGCCGTGCTGCGGCAGCAGCGCGATGCCGAGCGGGTGCAGCGGGCGTACGAGCGGGACGTCGCCCGGATGCAGCGGGAGCAGAAGGCCGCCTACCGGCAGCAGCGCGAGGCCGATGCCCTGCGGCGGACCCAGGAGTTGGACGCGCGCGTGCAGGTGCTCGAAGGGTTGCTGGCCGCCGGGTGCCGGGCGCCCGCCTTCAGCGTCGACACGTTGCGGACGGCCGAGACCGTCGAGCCGTTCTCGCCCGGGCCCCTCGGGGAGCCCGTGCCCATGCCCGACCAGCGGTTCTACCAGCCCGAGGCCGCCTGGACCGCCTCCGGGCGGGCCCAGGCCGAGCGGGACGCGCGCGCCCGGTTCGAGCGGGACTGGTACGCCGCCCAGGCCGCCGAGGCGCGGCGCGTCGAGCAACTCGCCGCCTACCGGCGGGCGTACGACGAGTGGGCCGCCGCGCGGCTCGCCGAGATACGCGCGCACAACCGCGGGGTCGCCGGGACCGAGGTCGCCCTCGGCGGCGGGGACCCCGAGACCGTCGTCGAGTTCTTCTCCGCCGTGCTCTTCGCGTCCACCGCCTGGCCCGAGGGCTTTCCCCGCGAGGTGTCCGCCGCCTACGAGCCCGGCCGGCGCCGGCTCGTCCTCGACTGGGACCTGCCCGGGTACGACGTCGTCCCCGAGGCCAAGGGCGTCAAGTACCTTCCCAGTACCGATCAGGAGAAGGACGTGCCCCGGCCCGTCACCCAGCGGCGCGCCCTCTATCGCGACGTGCTCGCCCAGAGCGTTCTCCTCGCCCTGCACGAGCTCTTCCGAGCCGATCGCTCCGGCGCCCTGGAGGCCGTCACCCTCAACGGGTACGTCGGTGGCGTCGATCCCGCCACCGGGCTCGCCGGGCGGGTGTGCGTCGCCTCCGTCGCCGTCGGGCGGGACGTCTTCGAGCGGCTCAACCTGGAGTTCGTCGGGGCCGTCGAGTGCGTGACCGGCGCCCTCGGCGGGCGGCTCTCCGCCAAGCCCGACGAACGCGCGGCTGTCGCCCCCCTGTGGACCCCCGAGCAGGTCGGGGCCGAGGTCGTCGTGCAGGGGGACGGCGACGAGCCCGATCTGCTCGCCATGGACCCCATCGCCTTCGAGAGGCTCGTCGCCCAGCTCTTCCGCGCCCGGGGCCTGCAGGCCGTCACCACCCAGCGGTCCAACGACGGCGGCGTCGACGTCGAGGCCCTCGACCCCGACCCCATCAGCGGCGGTTCCATCCTGGTCCAGGTGAAGCGGTACCGGAACACGGTCCCGCCGTCCGCCGTACGCGACCTCTTCGGCACCGTGCAGGGCGCCGGCGCCAACAAGGGCGTCCTCGTCACCACGTCCGGGTTCGGGCCCGGCTCCTACACCTTCGCCAACGGCAAGCCGCTGACCCTGATCTCCGGCGTCGAGCTCGTCGATCTGCTGCACCAGCACGGGCTCCGCGGGCGGCTGGGGACCGGGACGGCGCCCGCGTCGTCGCCCGCGTCACCCGTCACGTCGGTCGCACCCGTCGCCGCCCCCACCGCCGAGGCCGACGCCGACTTCAACCTCCTCGGGATGGACTGGGCCGGGTCCGCCGCCCTCGACGTCTGCGCGCTCGTCTGCTCCGGGCAGCGGGTGCTCGGTGACGAGTGGTTCGTGTTCTTCAACAACCCGTCCACGCCCGACGGTTCCGTCGCCATGGTCGCCGCCCCGCCCGGCGACCGGGCCGCCGTCCGGGTCGGGTTCGACGCCCTGCCGCCGTCCGCCGACCGGCTCGTGCTCGTCGCCGCCGTCGACCCCGAGGTCAATCCGGACGCCGACCTCGCGGGGTTCACCGACGCCGGCATCCGGTTGCGCGACGACTCCGGGGCCGAGCTCGACCGGCTCGTCGTCTCCGACGGCCGGACCGGCGAGACCGCGCTCGTCCTCGGCTCCTTCCGGCGGCGCGCCGGCGGCGACTGGGACTTCGTCCTCGGCGGGAAGGGGTACCGGGGCGGCCTTGAGGAGCTCGTCGGAGACTTCGGTATCGACGTGGAGTGAGGAGGGTGGAGGGGGAGGGGAGGAGAAGGGGCGTTTCTCCTCGGCCTTTCTCCTCGGCCTTCCTCCTTGGCGTTTCGCCTTGGCCCTCGCTTCGGCCTCTCTCCTTGGCCCTCGCCGTGGCCCTCGCCGTGGTCCTCTCCTTGCCCCCTTCGCCCCTCCCCCCCCAGCCCTCAGCGGCCGCTCAGGCGGTTCGCCAGGGTCGCCACCCTGTCCGTCGTCGCCGCGTGGCCCGTCGCCTCGCGGCGGTCCGCGCCCCGGAACGCCGCGTACATCGCCTGCACCCCCAGCCAGCGCAGCGGCTCGGGTTCCCACTTGCGGACCTTGTGGTTCACCCAGGGGAGGGCCGTGAGGTCGGTCGGGCCCGACTGGCCCGAGTCCTGCTGGATGAGGTCGCGCAGGGTGCGGGCCGCGAGGTTCGCCGTCGCGACGCCCGAGCCGACGTAGCCGCCCGCCCAGCCCAGGCCGGTCGAGCGGTCCAGGGTGACCGTGGCGCACCAGTCGCGCGGGACGCCGAGGACGCCGGACCAGGCGTGGTCCACCCGTACCCCCGCCAGCTGGGGGAAGAAGCGGACCAGGATGTCGCGGAGCGCCTCGATGGTCTGCGGCTGGGTGCGACCGTCGTTGTCGGTCTTCGACCCGAAGCGGTACGGGACTCCCCGGCCGCCGAGGGCGATGCGGCCGTCGGCGGTGCGCTGGGCGTACATGTAGGCGTGCGCCATGTCGCCGAGGGTCTCGCGGCCGTCCCAGCCGATCGACTCCCACTGCGCGTCGGTGAGCGGCGCGGTGGCGATCATCGAGGAGTTCATCGGCAGCCAGGTGCGGCGCTGGCCGGCGAGGGAGGCTGTGAAGCCCTCGGTGCAGCGCAGGATGTACGGGGCGCGGACGGTGCCGTACGGGGTGACCGCGTGCTTCGGCTTGATCTCGGTGACCGGGGTGGACTCGTGGATGGTGACGCCGAGCGCCTCGACGGCCGCCGCGAGGCCCTTCACCAGTTTCACCGGGTGCAGGCGCGCGCCCTGCGGGGTCCAGGAGGAGCCGACGGCGCCGGTGACGCGGATGCGGTCGGAGGTCTCGCGGGCCCCGTACATCTCCCGGTCCGTCTCGCCGAAGGCGATCTCGACCGCGTGGAAGTCCTTGAGGCGGGCCAGCTGGGCGGGGGAGAGGGCGACCTCCAGGACGCCGCCGCGGTGCTGGTCGGCCTCGATCTTCTCGGCTTCGCAGACGTCGAGGACCTCGGTGACGGTGGCGTTCATGGCCTGCTGGAGGCGGACGGCGGCGTCGTGGCCGTGGAGCTTGGCGTAGCGGTCGCGGCCGGCGATGCCGTTGTAGAGCCAGCCGCCGTTGCGGCCGGAGGCGCCGTAGCCGCAGAACTTCGCTTCGAGGACGGTGATGTTGAGGAAGGGGACGGCCTTCTTGAGGTAGTAGGCGGTCCACAGGCCCGTGTAGCCGCCGCCGACGATGCAGACGTCGGCGGTGGTGTCGCCGGGGAGTGGTTCGCGGGGATCGGGGGCGCCGTCCTGCGCGTACCAGAACGAGATGCCGCCGTTGACCGTACTCATGTGTATCCCTCTTCCGGGTGCGTGGGCGGGAGGTTACCGGGGGCCTTGGTCCTGTGGATACGGGTCCTTCGGCGGCGGGCACACGGACGTGCTCGCGCAGCTTCACGCGGCCGTGGACGGCACGGAGATCGTCGTCGGTGACGCGAAGGCTCCGCACACGGTCACGGTGTACGTCGACCCCCGTGCCCGACCGTCCTGGTGGACGGGGCGGGGCTGCCGGGCGGGGACGCCCTGTACGACGCGGCCCGATTCTCGGAGGCGCTGCGCGACGCGGGTGTCTAGGGTCGTGGGGTGATCCACGTACCGGACCGACTTGTCGCGTCTCAGGTGAAGTACAACGGAGAGGCAGGGCGGGCGTTCGTCGCCGCCCTGCCGGAGCGGGCCGAGGAGTTCCTCGACCGGTGGGGGCTGCGGGTCACGGGGCCTTCCATGTACGGCATGGCGTCGCTGGTGCTGCCCGTCGAGCGGGTCGCGGACGGTACGCCGGCCGCGCTGAAGATGCAGATCCTCGACGAGGAGACCGAGGGGGAGCCGGTCGGGCTGCGCGCCTGGGACGGCGGCGGTGTCGTGCGGCTCCTCGACCACGACGCCGGTACGGGGACGATGCTGCTGGAGCGGCTCGACGAGGCACGGCCGCTGAGCTCCGTCGCCGACACGCGGGAGGCGACGGTCGTCGTGGCGGGGCTGCTCGCCCGGCTGGTGGCGCTGCCGGCGCCGGAGGGGCTGCGGGGGCTCGGCGACATCGCGGCCGGGATGCTCGCGGACGTGCCGGACGCGGTCGGACGCCTCGGCGCGGAGGACGCGGCGGTGCTGCGGGACTGCGCGGCGGCCGTGCGGGAGGTGGCGGGGGAGCCGGGCGACCGGCTGCTCCACTGGGACCTGCACCTCGACAACGTCCTCGCGGCCGAGCGTGAACCGTGGCTGGCGATCGACCCCAAGCCGCTCGCGGGCGACCCCGGCTTCGACCTGCTGCCGGCCCTGATGGACCGCTTCGACCCGGCCGACGTCCTGTGGCGCTTCGACCTCCTCGCCGAGGTCGTCGGCGACCGGCAGCGGGCGGTGGCGTGGACGCTGGGGCGGGTGCTGCAGAACGGGCTGTGGGACGTGGAGGACGGTGAGCCGGGGCTGGACGCGGAGCAGGTGGAGGTGGCGCGGATCCTGCGGGCGGCGAGGGGGTGAGGCGTCCGCGGGATCCGGTGCGGAATCCCCTGGCCAGGACCGGTGCGGCCGAGGCAGGCTTGGCCCATGATCCGTACAGCCACGCCTGCCGACGTTCCCGTCATCCATGCCCTCGTCCGTGACCTCGCGGAGTACGAGAAGGCCCTCGACGAGGTCCGTACGACCCCCGAGCAGCTCCAGGAGGCTCTCTTCGGCGAGCGCCCCGCCGCCTTCGCGCACGTCGCCGAGACCGAGGACGGGGAGGTCGTCGGCTTCGCGATCTGGTTCCTCAACTTCTCGACCTGGCGCGGGGTCCACGGCATCTACCTGGAGGACCTGTACGTCCGCCCGGAGGTGCGCGGCGGAGGCCACGGCAAGGCATTGCTGACCGAACTGGCCCGGATCTGCGTCGCGCGCGGGTACGAGCGCCTGGAGTGGTCCGTACTGAACTGGAACAAGCCGTCGATCGACTTCTACGAGTCCCTCGGCGCCCGTCCGCAGGACGAGTGGACGGTGTACCGGCTGACGGACGGGGCGCTGGCCGAGCTGGGTGGGGCGGGGGTGTAGGAAGGGGGCATGGATACGGATATTGCGCAGCGGTTTCAGCGGATCACGGCGTTCATCGAGGCGCGGTTGACGCCGCTCTTCGATCCGGCGAACGGGAGTGACCACGGGTTCGGGATGGACGACACGTCCCGGGCCCTGCGTGCCGCGCGGTACACCGTGCAGGCCGCCTCCGCCGTCAACGGGCTCGTGGAGAAGCGGGAGTCGGCGCCGGAGCTTCGGCAGGTGGTGGACCAGGCGTTGGAGCACAACTGGGACGTGCTGCGCTCCGTCGCCCGGATGTGGGAGGACCACCCCGACTTCCAGAAGGAGTTCAAGGCGCACTCCTGGGACGTGGTCGGGGGGGCCGTCTGAGAGACGCGGGGGTGTCCTGGTGCCCGCCTGATCGACAGGGCACCTAGGGGATCAGGACCACCTTGCCCGTCGTGCCGCGCGTCTCCAGCGCGCGGTGCGCGCCCGCCGCGTCCGCGAGCGGGAAGCGGTGGACCGCGGGGCGGAGGGTGCCCGTGGTCGCCGCGGCCAGGGCGGCGAGTTCGAGGTTGCGGACGTCGCCGCCCGCCTTCTGGAGCATGACGGGGCCGAGGACGGACTCCGACGTGATGCCGCGCGCGGCGAGTTCCTCCGGGGTGAAGGTGAGCGCCTCTCCGTCGTGGAGTCCGGCGCCCGACCAGCCGAAGACGAGGTGCTGCCCGCCCTTGCCGAGGAGGTCGACGGCCGCGCGGCCCGTGTCGCCGCCGACCGAGTCGAAGACGACGGTGGCGGTGCGCTCGCCCAGGTACGCGCGGACCTTCTCGGGCCAGTCGGGCCGCTTGTAGTCGACGGCCAGGTCGGCGCCGTTCTCCTCGACGCGTGCGACCTTCGCCGGGCCGCCGGCCAGACCGATGACGGTGGCGCCGGCGTTCTTGGCGTACTGGACGAGCAGGGTGCCGATGCCGCCGGCCGCCGCGGGCACGATCGCCACCGAGTCGGGGCCGAGTTCGGTGAACTGCAGGATGCCCAGGGTGGTGCGGCCGGTGCCGATCATGGCGGCGGCCTCCGCCTCGCCGAGGTGGTCGGGCAGGGCGTGGAGGCGGGCGGCGTCGGTGACGGCGAGCTCGGCGTATCCGCCGGGGTTCATGCCGAGGTGGGCGACGACCCGCCTGCCGAGCCATGCCGGGTCGGTGCCCTCGCCGAGTGCGTCGACGGTGCCGGCGACCTCGCGCCCCGGGATCGTGGGCAGTTCGGCGGGTGCCGGGAACGGGCCCGGCATCCCCTCCCGGAGCGCGGTGTCGAGGAGGTGCACGCCGGACGCCGCGACCTTGACGCGGACCTGGCCGGGGCCCGGTACGGGGTCCGGGGTCTCCTCGTACGTGAGGTTCTCGGCGGGGCCGAAGGCGTGGAGGCGGATGGCGTGCATGGTGTTCCCCGTTCGTCGCGTGGGCGGTCGTGGTCCGACGAGGAACAGCCTCCGACCTCAAGCATGCTTGAGGTCAAGCCCCTTCCGCAGGACACCTCGATCCGAGCGCAGCGCCAGCGACACCGCCTCCACCGCGCTCGTGAACGACACCTCCGCGAGCACACCGGGCGCCGCCACCTGGTCGCCCACCAGGTACACCCCGTCGCCCCGGCCGACGGCCGGCCGGTCGCGCCAGGTCGTGCCGGGCCGGTCGAGCGCTCCCGTACGTCCCTGGCACAGGGAGTCCCGCCGCCACACCGCCCGCTCGCGCCAGCCCGGGAAGCCGAGGTCGAGGAGCCGTTCGGCGTGGGCCACCCCGTCCGCCTTCGACTCGCCCGGACCGATCGGCAGCTGGGTCTGGATCAACTGGACCCCGGCCGGGGCGAGCGTGGGGTCCTGGGCCGTGAAGCGCTCGATCCAGCCCGGCGCGTCCAGGTCCGAGATCACGAACGGATCGCCCTTCCGGGTGCGCAGCGCCAGGTCGAACAGGACCGTACGGCCGCTCTCCCACGTCAGCGTCGGGTCGCCGAGCAGCCGGGCGGCGGCCGGCAGGGCGGTCGCGACGATCACGGGCCCCTCCCGGAGCGGCAGGGCGTCGAGGCTGTCGACACGGGACGACGTCTCGATCCGTACGCCCGTCTCCCACGCGCGGGCGACCATCCGCTCGATCAGCCGGCCCCAGCCGCCGCGGACGAAACGCGCCTCGGGCGGCACGGAGGTGGCCCGGCGGAGCCGCTCCTGCACGAAGCGGGCGGAGAGCGCGCCCGGATCGTGGTGGAAGGTCGCGACCGCCGCGTACGAGGCGGCCGCGTGCGCGGCCCGCTCGCCCACGAGCCCGGTGGCCCAGGTGCGGAAGTCGACGTCCACGGGAGCCCGTCCGGCGTCCCGGAGGGACTGGCGGAGCATGCCCGGCGGCGGGGTGCGGCGCAGGGCGCCGGCCCGGTGGAAGCGGAACCTGAGGGCCTCGGAGACCGGCAGCGGGGCCAGCGCACCGAGGAGCCCGCGCTGCTTGAGCCAGGTCCAGTGCGGGCCTCCGGCGTAGATGGCGTGCGGGCCCTCGTTGGTGAGGTAGGGGCCCTCGGCGGTGCGAGCCCGGCCGCCGGGCGTCCGGTGCGCCTCGTGGACGGTCACCTTGACGCCCGCCTCGGCGGCGGTGATGGCCGCGGTCAGTCCGGCGAAGCCGCCGCCGATGATCGTGAGCTTCCGCTTCCGCATGTCGCTCTCCCTCTCGATCGGGTCGACCTCTCGTCGGCCCTGTGTCCGGTCTCGCAAGGGGGACGAGGGGCGGGGCCGCGTTCGTGACATCGGGACGTTGTCAGTGGCGTACATCACCATGGGGGCATGGCGACGACTCGGAAGAAGAAGACGGCGGTCGCGGGGGCGCGGCGGCCTGAGCTGCGGCTGCCTCCCCTGGAGCCGTACGAGGGAGGGCTCGAACCGGACGGGGACTACGACGGCCTCGAACTGACCGGGCTCGACCTCACGGGCCAGTCGGGGGAGGGTGCGCGGTTCCTGGACTGCGCGCTGCGCGACTGCGCGCTCGACGAGGCGCGGCTGACGGGGGCCCGCTTCCTCGACTCGGTGCTCACGGGCGTACGGGGCGTGGGGACGGTCCTCGCCGGGGCGCAGCTGCGGGACGTGGAGCTCGTGGACGCGCGGCTCGGCGGGGCGCAGCTGCACGGGGCGGTGCTGGAGAGAGTGGTCGTACGGGGAGGGAAGAGCGACTACCTGAACCTGCGGTCGGCGAAGCTGAAGGACGTCGTCTTCGAGGGGTGTGTGCTGAGCGAGCCCGACTTCGGGGGTGCCCGGCTCGACCGGGTGGAGTTCGTGGACTGCGTGCTCACCGGCGTGGACTTCAGCGGGGCGCGGCTCACGGACGTGGACCTGAGAGGCGTCCAGCGGCTGGAGATCGCGCGCGGGGTCGAGTCGCTCGCGGGCGCGGTGATCTCGACGGCCCAGCTCCTCGACCTGGCGCCGGTGCTCGCGGCGCAGCTGGGGGTGCGGGTGGAGGAGTAGGGGGCTGGTGGGCCCGGCCCGGGGGATCGGGGCGGTGGCCTCGGCCCGGGATGGCGGTGGGCCCGGCCCCGCGGGGGTCAGGGCAGGCGGGGGAAGCGGGCCTGGAGCGACCAGATGGCCGGGTTGTCGGCGAGGCCCTCGTGCATGTCCGTGAGGTCGGCGATCAGGTCGTGCAGGAAGTCGCGGGCCTCGCGGCGGAGCACCTTGTGGTTGAAGGTGAGCGGCGGCTCGTCGCCCGGCATCCAGTCGGCCTCGACGTCCACCCAGCCGAAGCGGCGCTCGAAGAGCATGCGGTCTGAGGACTCGGTGAAGTCGAGCTCGGCGTACTGCGGCTGGGAGGCGCGGTTGCCGCGCGGGTCCTGGTCGATCTGCTCGACGATGTCGCACAGGGCCCAGGCGAAGTCGAGGACCGGCACCCATCCCCAGGCTGTGGACACTTCGCGGTCCGTCTTGGTGTCGGCGAGGTACACGTCCCCGCAGAACAGGTCGTGGCGCAGGGCGTGGACGTCCGCGTGGCGGTAGTCGGTCTGCGGCGGGTCGGGGAAGCGACGGGAGAGGGAGTAGCCGATGTCGAGCACGGAACCGATGGTGCCACGGCGCCGGGCCCACCTCGTACGCGAGGATCACCGGCCGCACCCCGCCGCACCCCGCCGCACCCGGCCGCACCCGGCCGCACCCGGTCGTGGGCGTCCGGCTCGCTGAGGAGGCGCGCCATTGCGCCTTGGCGGTGGCCCTGGTCGCGGTCCACCGCCGGGACGGGCGAGAGGTGCTCAGCGGCGGCCGTGCACCGCGCGGGCCACCCGCGGGCCCAGCCAGCGCTTGAGGCGGCGCAGCGGCTCCAGTTGTTCGGCGGCCCGGTCGATCCGGTAGTAGAGCTGCGGCGGGATGTGCGGGAGCAGCGGTGAGTGGCGCTGGCCCAGGAGCGCGAACATCCGGGCCGGCTCCAGGCACATGTACCGGGGGAGGTTCTCGTACCACTGGGCGCTGTAGCGCGCGGCGCTCTGCGCGGACACGAGCTCGGCGCGGCGGCGCTTCCCGTACGTGGTGAGCGCCGTGTCCAGGTCGGGGTGCGCGCGCAGCGCGTCCGCCAGGGCCAGCGCGTCCTCCAGGGCCAGGGTCGTGCCCGCGCCGATCGAGTAGTGCGTGGTGTGGGCGGCGTCGCCGAGGAGGACGACGTTGCCGTGGTGCCAGACCCGGTTGGTGAGGGTGCGGAAGGTGAGCCACTGGGCGGCGTCGTCGGCCCGGTCGCGGCCGATCAGCTCGTGCCCGTCGAGGAGGTCGTGGAACAGCTTCTCCAGGAGGTGGAGACTGTCGGCCTCGCCGAGCGTGTCGAGGCCGAGGCCGGTCCACGTCTCCCGGGAGCACTCGACGACGCAGGTCGAACGCTCGCCGCTGAACCCGTAGGCGTAGCACCAGACCCAGCCGTGTTCGGTCTCCTTGAAGGCGAAGCTGAAGGAGTCGAAGACCTTGGTGGTGCCGAGCCAGATGTACTGGTTGCGGCCGCTGGTGACCGCGCTGCCGAAGTGCTCGGGGTGGGCCTCGCGGAGCACGCTGTTGACGCCGTCGGCGGCGACCACCAGGTCCGCGCCGGCCAGCTCGGGCGCGTCCGGGCCCGCGATGTCGTGCTCGAACTCGACGCGCACGCCGAGCTCTGCGGCGCGGTCGGCGAGCAGCGCCAGCATCCGGCGCCGCCCGATGCCGAAGCCCGCGTCGCCCCGGTGGACGGTGCGCTCGTCGCGGACGATCGCGACCCCGTCGGTCCAGGTCACCGAGGCCTCGGCGACGGCGGCCGCCGACTCGGGGTCGCCCGCGCGCAGCTTGTCGAGGAGCCCGGCCCAGTACGTCACACCCCAGCCGTACGTGGAACCCTCGGGGTTCCGCTCGTACACGGTGATCTCATGGGCGGGGTCCTGCCGCTTCAGCAGGATCGAGAGGTAGAGGCCGGCGGGTCCGCCGCCGACGATCGCGAGCTTCACGTGCGCTCCCACTGGACTGACCGGGCCTGAGGCATGACACCGTGCTGTCGAACGGCAACGCACAGTAGCAGTGGTGGGCCCCCGGGTGCGCACGAAGCGCGGCCTACGGCAGCAGGCGCCGTTCCTTCGCCACCGCGACGGCGCCCGCGCGCGTGTCGACGCCGAGCTTCGCGTAGATGCGGCCGAGGTGCGTCTTCACCGTCGCCTCGCTGATGAACAGCGCCCGCGCGATCTCGCGGTTGCCGAGGCCCCGCCCGAGCTGGCCCAGGATGTCCCGCTCCCGGTCCGTGAGGCTCGGGCCCGCCGCGCCGCGCATCCGGTCCATGACCCGGCTGGCGACCGGCGGGGAGAGGGCGGTGCGGCCCTGGGCGGCCGCGTGGATGGCGGCGAACAGCTCCTCCGGCCGCTCGGCCTTCAGGAGGTAGCCGGTGGCGCCGGCCTCGATGGCGCGGGTGATGTCCGCGTCCGTGTCGTACGTGGTGAGGACGAGGACGTGGACGCCGGTGGGGGCGATCAGGCGGGTCGCCTCCACGCCGTCGATGCCCGCGCCCAGCTGGAGGTCCATCAGGACGACGTCCGGCTTCAGCTTGGCCGCCATCGCGACGGCCTCCTCGCCGCTGCCGGCCTCTCCGACGACCTCGATGTCGGGGGTGCTGCCCAGCAGGGCGAGCAGGCCGGCGCGGACGACGACGTGGTCGTCGCAGAGGAGGATCCGTACGGACATCACGACTCCTGGGAGGGCGGGTTCGAGGGAGGGTTCGGCGGCGGGTCCGCGTGCGGGCGAGGGTCCGGGGTCGGGTCCGCATGCGGGTCCGGGGCCGGGTCCGCGTGCGGGTCCGGGGTCGGGTTCGCGTGCCGGTTCGGTGGGGTGCTCGGGAGCGGGATCGCGGCCGAGAGCACCGTGCCCTCGCCCGGGGTGGACTCGACGGTCAGCGTGCCGCCCAGCTGCTGGGCCCGCACGCGCATCGCGGGCAGCCCGTGGCCCCGTACCCCGCCGGGCCTGTCGGCCGGGTCGAAGCCGCGGCCGTCGTCGGCGATGTCCAGGACCACCTGGTCGTCGAGGTAGGTGAGGGTCAGCGCGGCGGAGTCGGCGCCGGCGTGCTCGCGGATGTT
The DNA here is from genome assembly GCF_044752725.1 of Streptomyces sp. NPDC088707. Taxonomy (NCBI): domain Bacteria; kingdom Bacillati; phylum Actinomycetota; class Actinomycetes; order Kitasatosporales; family Streptomycetaceae; genus Streptomyces; species Streptomyces sp. NPDC088707. Next base: position 35,533 of record NZ_JBIVLV010000011.1, read on the forward strand.
GGCGAGGGCGCCCTGCGCGATCCGCAGGAGCGCCGACTGCACCCGTTCGGGGAGCGGGACGGCGGTCCCGTCGACCCGGAACGCCGTCGACTCGCGGGCCGCCAGGCCGCGCAGCGCCTCTTCGAGACCGCCGCCCTCGGCGAGGTCGGCGGGCGCCAGGTCGTGCACGAAGCGGCGGGCCTCGGCGAGGTTGCGTTCGGCGATCGACTCGGCCGTACGGACATGGCGGCGGGCGGTGCCCGGGTCGCTGTCCCAGGTGCGGTCGGCGGCCTGCAGCAGCATCTGCTGGCTGGACAGGCCCTGCGCCAGGGTGTCGTGGATCTCCATCGACAGCCGCTGGCGCTCGGCGAGGGTGCCCTCGCGGCGCTCGATCGCGGCGAGTTCGCGCCGGGTGCGGATGAGGTCGTCGATGAGCGCCCGCTGGCGGGCCGCCTGCCGGTCCGAGTACACGAAGACGCCGGTGGCGATGGCGGCGACGGCCGGCGGGGCGACGATCAGGTTCGGGTCCCAGCCCCCGTGCGCGAGCTGCACCTGCGCGAACACGACGAACGCGGTGAGCAGCGTGACCAGGCCGAGCGCGGCCCGCGCCGGAAGGGTGCGCAGGCCCGTGTAGAAGAGCGGCACCGCGCACCAGGCGAAGCTCGGCGCGAGGACGACGAGCACGATCCAGACGGCGACGACGGTGCTCAGCCAGGCGATCCGGCGGGGCGCGGCGCGGGTCCCGACGACGGGGCCGAGGAGGTAGAGGGAGGCGAGGGCGCCGGAGAGGGCGACGATCCAGGGGCTGCGGTCCTCCCAGGGGTGGCGCAGCAGGAAGCGGGCGAGCGAGGCGCCGAGGAGGAGGAAGAAGGCGATGTGCATGACCCGCGCCAGCCAGGTGGCGTCGGGGTCCTGCTCGGTCTCCGTCGGCCGTGCCACGTTCTCACCTTCCTGACCTGTGGGTATCTGTCCATCCTGGCCCGGGGGGACCACGGGGGCATCAGCCGATCGGCTGACCCGGCCGTCCTCCAGTGTGCGTGAGGAGGGCAGCCGGACCGTGGACCGTGCGGCCCGGGTTCCGGCCACAGGATGGGTTGCAGAGCGAAGGAACGGACCACCCACACGGTTCACCTCGGCTCGCTCCCTTCTCCTCGCAGTCCCTCCCTCCCCACCCTCACGGAGTTCCTCATGAAGAAGATCCTCTTCGGTGCCGCCGCCGCCGCTGTCGTCGCCGCCGGTACCTTCGGCGCGGTCTCCGCGAACGCCTCCGCCCCGGCCGCCGCCCCCGCCGCCGTGGTCCGCGCCGACGCCGGCAACGACAACCTCCAGCAGTCGACGCACCTGACGATCGAGGCCGCGACCAAGGCCGCGCAGGCGACGCTCGACGCCGCCGAGAAGGAGAACCAGCGCGTCTCCGTCGCCGTCGTCGACCGCAACGGCAACACCCTCGTCACCCTCCGCGGCGACGGCGCGGGCCCGCAGTCCTACGAGTCGGCCGAGAAGAAGGCGTTCACCGCCGTCTCCTGGAACGCCCCGACCTCCGAGCTGGCCAAGCGCCTCACCAACGCCCCGACCCTCAAGGACATCCCCGGCACCCTCTTCCTCGCCGGCGGCGCCCCGGTGACCGCCAAGGGCGCGCCCATCGCGGGCATCGGTGTCGCGGGCGCCCCCTCGGGCGACCTCGACGAGAAGTTCGCCCAGGCCGGCGTCGCCGCCCTCGGCAAGTAACCGCCGCAGCGGTCCCAGCCGGCGACGGCGCCCGGATCCCCCGCCGGGCGCCGTCGCCCTTTCCGTGTCGGCCCTGCTTAGGATCGGTACGTGACCCAGCGCAACCGGACGGACCGGCACCACCGGACCGGAGCAGCCGCGGGCGGCCTCGCCGCCGCCCTCACCGCCCTCGCACTCCTCGCGGGCGGCTGTACGGAGGCCACCGGCGGCGTCCGGGGGACGCCTGGGGCCGCCGGGCTGCGCGACCCGTACTTCCCGAAGCTGGGCAACGGCGGCTACGACGTCAGCCACTACGCCCTCACCCTCGCGTACGACCCCCGGTCCGGGCGGCTCGACGGCACGGCGGAGATCACCGCCCGCGCCACCCAGGACCTCAGCGCCTTCAACCTCGACCTCGCCGGGCTCGCCGTCGAGGGGGCGTCCGTCGACGACGCGCCCGCCGCGGTCAACCGCGCCGGGAACGAGCTGACGCTCAGGCCGCGCGAGGAGATCCGCGAGGGCGCGGAGTTCCGGACCACCGTCGCGTACGGGGGCGTGCCCGAGCCGGTCACGGACGCCGACGGCTCCCAGGAGGGCTGGCTGCGCACCGACGACGGTGCCGTGGCGGTGGGCGAACCGGCGGGCTCGATGACCTGGTTCCCGGGCAACCACCACCCTTCCGACAAGGCCTCGTACGAGCTGGCGCTCACCGTCCCGGCCGGACTCGAAGGGCTCTCCAACGGGGTCAGGACGGCCCGCCGGACGGAGGCGGACGGCCGGGTGACGACCGAGTGGCGCGCGGCCGAGCCGATGGCGAGCTATCTCGCGACGGTCGCGATCGGCCGGTACGAGACGGCGACCGCCGCACCCGGCTCCGGCACCGTCCCCGTGCTCACGGCCGCCGAACACCCGATCGCCGCCGCGACCGCCCCGCTGCGCGGTGAGATCCCCGAGATCATCGCCCGGCAGGAGCGGCGCTTCGGGCCGTACCCCTTCTCCACGGCCGGTGCGATCGTCACCGAGGACGGGACGCTCGGGTACGCCCTGGAGACGCAGACGCGGCCCGTCTTCCCGGCCGCCGCCTTCGACCGGACGACCCTGGTGCACGAGCTGGCCCACCAGTGGTTCGGCAACTCGGTGTCGCCCGCGAGCTGGCGGGACCTGTGGCTGAACGAGGGCTTCGCGACGTACGCCGAGTGGCTGTACACGGAGGACCACGAGCACGTCCCCGCGCGGACGCACTTCGAGCGGGCCTTCGCCCAGGAGGCCAACTGGGCCTTCCCGCCGGCCGCCCCGCCCACCGCCGAGAACCTCTTCGACCCGCCCGTGTACCAGCGGGGCGCGATGGTGCTGCACAAGCTCCGCGAGACGGTCGGGGACGAGACCTTCGGCGAGATCCTGCGCGGCTGGCCCGCGAAGTACCGTCACGCCAACGCCTCCACGGACGACTTCACCGCCTACGTGGAGAGCGTCGCGGGCCGCGATCTGGACGAGCTGTGGGACGTGTGGCTGTACGGCGACGGCAAGCCGGCGAAGCCTTAGCGGCGGCGGCCCACGGGCCCGGCGGCGGCCCACGCGCCCTCCCTGGCGGGGGTCAGGTCAGGGCCTTCCGCATGACCACGCACGCGCGGCCGTGGGCGAGGTCCGGGCGGCGGTCGGTCTCCTCGTAGCCGAGGGAGGTCCAGAAGGCGAGGGCCTTCGGATTGCTCTCCAGGACGGCGAGCCGCAGGCCCGTACGGCCCTCGGTGCGGAAGCGGTCCTCGACGTACGCGGCGAGCCGGCGGCCGTGGCCGGCGCGCCGTTCGTCCCCGTGGACCATGAGCAGTCCGAGCCACGGTTCGGGTTCCGCCGGGTCGGGGTGGCGGCCGAGGGTGACGGCGACGGCGACGAGCCGGCCCTCGGAGCGGGCGAGCAGGACCTCGGCGGTGGGCTGCGCGAGTTCGTCGGCGAGGGCGGCCGCGACCTGCTCGGGCCGGATGTCGGACGGGTCCGGGAAGTCGCCGCTCAGGTGCTGGAACTCCTCGTTCGAGGCGTACAGCGCGGTGAGTTCGGTGAGCAGCGGGCCGGGGAGGGCCGCACCGTCCTCCAGGGCCTTGGGCGTGAGGGCTTCGACGATCACGCCGCAAGGGTAGAGCCCCGGCGGGGAAACCCGGCCGGGGCTCAAGGGTGCTGCGGGGCGTCGGTCAGAGGTTGACGCCGAAGTCGCGGGCGATGCCCTCGAGGCCCGAGGCGTAGCCCTGGCCGACCGCGCGGAACTTCCACTCGGCGCCGTTGCGGTACAGCTCGCCGAAGACCATGGCGGTCTCGACGGCGGCGTCCTCGGAGAGGTCGTAGCGGGCGAGCTCGGCGCCGCCGGCCTGGTTCACGATGCGGATGTAGGCGTTGCGCACCTGGCCGAAGTTCTGCGAGCGGTTGACCGCGTCGTAGATGGAGACCGGGAAGACGATCTTGTCGACGGTCGGCGGGAGGGCCGCGAGGTTGACGTTGATCTGCTCGTCGTCGCCGCCGCCCTCGCCGGTGCGGTTGTCACCGGTGTGGACGATGGTCTGGTCCGGCGTCGACTTGTTGTTGAAGAAGACGAAGTGGGCGTCGGAGGCGACCTTGCCGGCGGCGTCCACGCCGATCGCCGAGGCGTCCAGGTCGAAGTCGGTGCCGGTGGTGGTGCGGACGTCCCAGCCGAGGCCCACGGTGACGGCGGCGAGGCCCGGGGCCTCCTTGGTCAGAGAGACGTTGCCGCCCTTGGACAGGCTCACAGCCATGGAAAGTCCCTTTCATCGTGGTGTCTTCGCCTGGTGAAACGCGTGGTGCCCCCGGACGGTTCCCGGCGCGCTCCCGGCGAAAACAGGATGACTCCGATGGCCCCCTGCGGGGAACATGGAGGGCATGTCCGGTCCGTATCCCATCCGCGGCTCCGTCTCGCTCCCCGAGGCCGAGCTCCAGTGGCGTTTCTCGCGTTCCTCGGGCCCGGGCGGTCAGCATGTGAACACCAGCGATTCCCAGGTCGAGCTGCGCTTCGACCTCGCGGCCACCGACGCGCTGCCCGAGGTGTGGAAGGCCCGCGCCCTGGAGCGCCTCGCCACCCGCCTGGTGAACGGCGTCGTGACGGTCCGCGCCTCGGAGCACCGCTCCCAGTGGCGCAACCGCGAGACGGCGGCGGTGCGGCTCGCCGCGCTGCTCGCCGAGGCGACGGCCCCGCCGCCGAAGCCCCGCCGTCCGACGAAGATCCCCCGCGGCATCAACGAGCGGCGGCTGCGTGAGAAGAAGCAGCGCTCGGAGACGAAGCGGACGCGCCGGTCCGGCGACTGGGGCTGAGCCCGCCCCGTACCGCCGTGGGCCCGGGCGCCACGGTCCGGGCGTGGGGCGGCAGGCCGGTGCCGTCGCGGTTCAGGACAGGCTCCGGTACTTCCCCTGGTAGTACGTCAGCGGTCCGCCGCCCGCCGCCCCGGCGTCCACCGTCAGGACCCGGCCCACCACGAGCGTGTGGTCACCGGCCACGACCCGGCTCTCCGTGCGGCATTCCAGGGTCGCCAGCGCGCCGCCCATGAGCGGGGCGCCGCTCTCCTCGCCGCGGGTGTAGGGCAGGTCGGCGAAGAGGAGCCGGTCGCTGACGCGGTTCTTCATGGCGAAGCGCCCGGCGATGTGCCGCTGGTTCTCGCCGAGGATCGACACCGCCCAGACGGGGACGTCGGTGAGCAGGTCGTCCATGCGGGAGCCGTTGCGCAGGCTGACCAGGACCAGGGGCGGGTCGAGGGAGACCGACACGAAGGCCGTGGCGGTCATGCCGACGTCCTCGCCGCGCGGGCCGTCGTCGGGGTCGTGCGCGGTCACCAGGACCACACCGGCCGCGAGGCGGGACATCGCCGCCCGGAACTCGTCGTTGCTCACCCCCTCAGCATGAGGGATGGCCAGATCGGACACGGGGGGCGAGGTCGGGGTCGTCTGCAGCACGTTCGCACGCTAGTCCCGGCCGTTCGGGTGCCGCATCGGGCCCGGGGACCAGGCCGCCACCCCCGCCGGTCCTAGGACCCGGGGCCCGGGGCGGGGGCGGCCCGGCGGCGACCCGCGATGACCTGCTGTGACTTGAGTCACAGCGACCAGTATTTGCTGACCCTGTGTACCGGGTGCGCAGCTCGCTGTGATTCAGTGGCAGTGACAGTGCAATACGAACGGTGACTGTGCAACACGAAGCCGATGAGAACCCTGGAGTTGCTGTCGAGGTCTCGGGGAGAGCGAGCGATGGAGACCGAGTCGGAGCCGTACGTCCGTCTCTCGACCCTGCGGCAGCTGCATCAGGTCGTGGCGGACCTCAACACTGCGCGCAGCCTGGCGGACACCCTGCAGACCGTCGCCGACGGCGTGGTCGCCGGTCTCAACTACGAGCTTGCCTGCGTCAACCTCGTACGCCCCGACGGTGACCTCGTCGTCGCCGCCTTCGCCGGCAGCTCCGCCGCCGAGGCCCTGATCACCGGCCGGGTCGGCTCCCGCGCCTCCTGGGACCGCCGCCTGTCCATGGCGACCGCCTGGGGCGACCTGCGGTTCATCCCGCACACCGAGGGCTGGGTGCTGATGGAGGACGACGTCCCCCAGTGGCACACCGACGGCCCCGCGCCCCGCTTCGAGGACGAGTGGCACCCGCACGACCGCCTCTACGCCCCCATGTACTCGCCCAGACTCGGCTCCGCCCGCCCGGGGGGACCCCCGCCCGGCTCCGGCCGTGAGCTCCTCGGGGTCATATCCGTCGACCGTCCGCGCAACGGCCGGCACCCCGGCCCCTGGGGCCAGGAGGCGCTCCAGATGTACGCCTCCCAGTCGGCGATCGCCATCAGCAACGCCCGGCTCCGCTCCAACATGCAGCGTGCCCTCGTCCGCCTGGAGCGGGAGCAGCAGGCGCTCCGCGCCAGCGAGGAGTCCTTCCGTCAGGCCTTCGAGTACGCCCCCTCCGGCATGGCCATCGCCGAGATGGGCGGCGACCAGCACGGCCGGCTCCTGCGCACGAACGACGCCCTGTGCCGGCTCCTCGGCCGGCCCGCCGCCGCCATGCGGCGCTACTCCTTCGCCGACCTCGTCCACCCCGAGGACATAGGGACGCTGCTGCGGACCTCCGCCGAGGGCGGCAGGGCCGAGCTGCGGCTCGGGCGGCGCGACGGCACCTACGTGTGGGTGTCCCTGCGGAACTCGGTCGTCGCCGACGCCGCCGACGGCCCCCGATTCCTCCTCACCCACGTCGAGGACATCGAGGAGCGCAAGCGGCACGAGCTCCAGCTCGCCCACCGTGCATCGCACGACGCCCTCACCGGCCTCCCCAACAGCGCCGAGCTGCGCTCCCGGCTCTCCGCCCGGCTGTGCGAGCGCCCGGCGGCGCACGTGTCGGTCGACCAGGCCGCGGGGTACGGCGGGGTGTACGAGTCGGGGCGGGACGGCGGCTACGGGACGGGGTACGAGTCGGGGTACGGCCAGGGGAACGCCGATCAGCCCGGCCACCCCGCGCACGGCGCCGGATACGACTCCACCGGCTCGGGCGGCTCGGGGGGCCCGGGTCACTCGGGCTACGAGTCGCCGTACGAGCACGAACACGAGCACGGCTTCGGTTTCGAGCCGGCGGGCGTCGGCCCGTACGACCACCACGTCCACATGGTGGCGCCCTCGGGCGGTGACATCGACGACGGCACCAAGGGCCTCGCCGTCCTCTTCTGCGACCTCGACGGCTTCAAGTCGATCAACGACCGCTTCGGGCACCACACCGGGGACGCGGTGCTCATCGAGGTCGCGCGCCGGCTCACGACCGGGGTCCGCGACGGTGACACGGTCGCCCGGCTCGGCGGTGACGAGTTCGTCGTCCTCGCCGACGGTCTCGGCGCGGCCGACGCCGCCGACCTGGCCGTACGCCTGCGCAACGCGATCATTCCGCCGATCCGGGTGGACGGTCGGGCGGTTCGGGTCGGGGCGAGTTTCGGCATCGGATGGGCCGAATGCGGGATGACCGTGGAAGAGGTCCTGAACTCCGCCGACCAGCGGATGTACGTGGAGAAACGCTCCCGCGCCAAGGTCCACCGGCGCGCCGGCTGAGGCTCCTGACTCGCCCGGGGCCGCTTCGGGGGCTGGTCCGTTCGGGGTAGGCTCGGCCGGTCGGCGACGGCTGGCGAGCATGGAGAGGAACCCGGATGGCTGCCGGTAACGACGGCGCGAACAAGCCCGAGAACGACGACCCGTTCGGCTACCTGTACGAGGACGGTCAGGCCGCGGGCGCCCAGCCCCCGGGCGGGGGCGGCTACGGCTATCCCGGCCCCGCCGCGGCTCAGCCCGGTGTGCCCCGGACCTCGTACAACCAGGTCAGGACGGTCGGCGAGCGCCAGTACGGCGGGCACGGCGGCCAGCAGCACGCGCAGCCCTACGTACCGCCGCAGCAGCAGGCCCCGTACGGCCAGCCGCAGGCGCAGTACGCCGCCCCGGAGACCTACGGCGGCCCGCCGACCCGGCAGGGACCCCCGCCGCAGCACCACCACGGGGGTGGCTCCGGTCGCGGCCCCAACACCCGGGGCATCCTCATCGGCGCGGTCGCGGTCGTCGCGGTCGTCGTGGTGGGCATCGCGGCCGCGGTGATCACGAACTCGGGCAAGGACGACGACAAGAACAACCAGGCGAACACCGGCGGCACCACCGCGACGGCGCCGGCGAAGCCGTCCGACGAGCCCAGCACCGAGCCGAGCGCGGACGAGACCCCGGCCGAACTCCCGAAGCAGGACGCGGCGACGCTGAAGCTGGGCGGCCCGGCGGCACTCGCTACGACCGTGAAGGGCGCGAAGGGCCCGGGCGGGTCCTACGTGGCCTTCAACGGCGAGGGCGGCTCGGCGAGCTGGTCCGTCGAGGTGCCGAAGTCCGGCGCGTACACCCTGCGCATCATCTACAGCGTGCCCGGCAAGGACGCCAAGACCTCCCTTACGGTCAACGGCGCGCCGCCGCGCGAGGTGAACATGTCCAACTTTGCCAAGGCCGCCGAAGGCGACTGGGAGAAGGGCTGGACGTACACGTACGCCTACGTGGACCTCGACAAGGGGAACAACGCCCTGAAGATCTCCTGCGAGACCGGGAACTCCTGCGACGCGATCCTGGACCAGGTCTACCTGGAGGCGGGGAAGACCGGTCGGTGACCGCCGGGCCGCCGCAGCCGCCGGCCCGCACGGGTCCGGCGGCCTCTCGGGCGTAGTCCTGGGTCACGCGGGTGACAGGGCTCGGACGCCTACCAGTCGGTGCAGTGGTTCTTCGTGCTGCCGTCACTGTTGACGCGGGCCACCTGGATCCCGATGTCGAAGAGGCCGTTCTGGTGCGAGGCCGTGGTGTTCCAGGTGGTGGTCCTGCCCTGGCCCTGGGAGTTGGTACGCCATGGCCAGTAGTGGATCTTGCCCCAGACGTCCTTCGAGACCAGGCGGATCCGGACGCTGTTTCCGTCGCCGACCGTGTCGGTCAGAGTGAACTTGATGGGAATCGTGGCGTCGGGTCCGTGCCAGTTGGTCGCGGACATGTCCCCGTATGCGCCGGTCGTGCCGCAGCCGCGGACGACGGTGAAGCCGTCGGCGGCGTGAGCCGACCCGGCCGTCGACAGAGATAGTGCGAGTGCCGAAACGAGGACTCCCGCAGTGGTCATGGCCTTCTTTGGCATGCGCATTCCTGGTGTAGTGCGAACGATTTCTCGTGATCCTCGCTCACACGTTCGAACGAATGCGCGTCGGCCGCGATAGGTAGTCATGTCGGCAGGAAGAGGCCGGTGTCTGGCTCGAATGGCAGGGTCCTCAGGCCGTGACTGCCGTGACGCGGACCTGCGCCAGCAGCTCCTCGTAGGCCGTCGGGTCGAACTCGCCGGCCACCGGGGAGAGCACCGTCGCCGCCGATAGGGCGACCGCGCGGGAGAGGCGGTCGGGCCAGGGGGCGTCGTCGGCCAGGCCCGACAGCAGGCCGGCGACGGCCGAGTCGCCCGCGCCCGTCGGGTTGCCCTTCACGGCTGCCGGCGGGGCCGCGCGCCACAGGCCCTCCGGGGTCGCGGCGAGCAGGCCGTCGGGGCCGAGCGAGGAGACGACCGTACGGGCGCCGCGGCCCCGTGCCTCGCGGGTCGCGCGCAGCGGGTCGCGGGTGCCGGTGAGCTGGGCGAGTTCGTCCGCGTTGGGCTTGACGAGGTCGGGGCGGGCGGCGATGCCGCGCCGGAGGGGTTCGCCGCTGGTGTCGAGGAGGACGGGGACTCCGGCCGTACGGGCGAGGCGGACGAGTTCCGCGTACGCCCCCACATGGATGCCCGGCGGGAGGCTGCCGCAGAGGGCGACCGCCGTGGCGCCGTCGAGGAGCGCGGTGAAGCGGGTGCGGAAGACGGTCCACTCGGCGGCGGTGACGGTGGGGCCCGGTTCGTTGAGCTGGGTGGTGTCGCCGCTCGCGGTGTCGACGATGGCGACGGTACGGCGGGTGGGTCCCGCGGTCTCGACGAGCTCGTCGCGGACCGGGGTCGCGGCCAGCTGCTCGCGGAGCACGGCACCGGTGGCGCCGCCCGCGAAGCCGGTGGCGACGGTCTCGTGGCCGAGCGCGGCCAGCACCCGGGCGACGTTGAGGCCCTTGCCGCCGGGGCGCTCGATGACCTGGGTGACCCGGTGGGAGGCGTGCGGGGTGAGGGCGGGGACCCGGTAGGTCAGGTCCATCGCTGTGTTGAGGGTGACCGTGAGGATCATCCGACCAACCCCCGTACTCCGTGTGAAGTCCTGCGGAACGCGCGCTCCGACGGGCACTGATCATGCCAAACGAAAGGCGGTTGGCCCAGACCCCCGGCCCACCGCCGTTCCGTGTGACTCCTGATCAGAAGCGTGCTCAGGCCTTCGGGTCGACGATCCACTCGCCCTTGCGCATGACGCCCTTGAGGTTGAACTCGGCGTCCAGGACCACGATGTCGGCGTCCTTGCCGGGGTCGAGGGAGCCGACGCGGTCGTACACGCCGAGCAGTCGGGCCGGGTTGGCGGAGATCGCCTGGACGACGGACTCGACGGGGAGGCCGTCGATGGTGGCGGCGCGCTTGAAGGCGCGGTCCAGGGTGAGGGTGGAGCCGGCGATGGAGCCGCCCTCGACGAGGCGGGCGACGCTGTCCTTCACCTCGACCTCCAGGGGGCCGAGCATGTAGCGGCCGTCGCCGAACCCGGCGGCGTCCATGGCGTCGGTGATGAGGGCGACGCGCTCGGGGCCCGCGTGGTGGAAGGCGAGCTCCAGGGCGGCGGGGTGGAGGTGGGTGCCGTCGTTGATGAGCTCGACGGTGATCCGCTCGTCCTCCAGGAGGGCGGCGATCGGGCCGGGCGCGCGGTGGCCGAGGGCGGGCATCGCGTTGTAGAGGTGGGTGGCGACGGTGGCGCCGGCGTCGATGGCCTCGACGGTCTGCTCGTAGCTGGCGTCGGTGTGGCCGATGGCGGCGATCACGCCGTGCTCGGCGAGCAGGCGTACGGAGTCGATGCCGCCGGGCAGTTCGGTGGCGAGGGTGACCATCTTGGCCTGGCCGCGGGCGGCGTCGATCAGCTTGCGGACGTCGGCCGGGTCGGGGTCGCGGAGCAGCGTCTCGTCGTGGGCGCCCTTGCGGCAGGGGGAGATGAACGGGCCCTCGAAGTGGAGGCCGGCGATCTCGCCCTGTTCGGCGAGCTCGGAGAGCAGCCCGGCCCGCTGGGTGAGGAAGTCCATCTCGCCGGTGACGAAGGAGGCGACGACGGTGGTCGTGCCGTGCAGCCGGTGGGTGTGGACGCCCTTGAGGACCTCGTCGACGCTGCCGGAGGTGAAGGACGCGCCGCCGCCGCCGTGGTTGTGCATGTCGACGAAGCCGGGGACGAGCCAGTGCCCGGTCAGGTCGAGGGTCTCGGCGCCTTCGGGGACGGCCCCGACGATGCGCTCGCCGTCGACGATCACACGTCCGTTCTCGACGATTCCGGTGGGCAGCACGACGTGTGCGCCGGCGAGAACCTGGTGATCGGCCATCAGGCGGAAACCTCCGAGTCGGTGGGGCGCTGGGGGCGCCGGTCGGCGAGCAGGTCCCAGGCGAGGAGGCCCGCGCCCAGGCATCCGGCGGTGTCCCCGAGGGCCGCCGGGACGATGGCGGGCAGCTTCTGGAACGTGACTCGCTCCTCCACCGCGGCCCGAAGTGGTGTGAACAAGGTTTCCCCGGCCTCGGCGAGTCCGCCACCGATGATGAGCGTGCGGGGGTCCAGCAGGGTGAGGGCCGTGACCAGGCCGTCCGCGAGGGCGTCGACGGCGTCCTGCCAGATCCGGAGGGCGGCGGCGTCGCCGGACTCGACGGCCTTGGCGCAGTCGGCCGCGTCGGCCTTCGGGTCGCCGCTCGCCTCGGCCCAGGCCTGGGAGACGGCGGAGGCGGAGGCGTACCGCTCCAGGCAGCCGCGCTGGCCGCAGCCGCAGACGGTGCCGCCGGGGCGGACGACGATGTGGCCGATCTCGCCGGCGTAGCCGTGGGCGCCGGCCTCGATGCGGTCGCCGATGCCGATGGCGCCGGCGATGCCGGTGCCGAGGGGCACGAAGAGGAAGCGGTCGGCTCCGTTGCCCGCGCCGATGCGGCCTTCGGCGAGGCCGCCGGTGCGGACGTCGTGGCCGAGGGCGACGGGGATGCCGTCGAGTCTGCCGCTGAGGAGTTCGCGCATGGGAACGTCGTGCCAGCCGAGGTTGGCGGCGTAGACGGCGATGCCGTTCTCCGCGTCGACGATGCCGGGGACGGCGACTCCGGCGGCCGCCGCGGGCTCGCCGTAGCGCTCCTGGCCGAGGGCGCGGAGCTCGGCTGCGAAGCCGAGGATCGTCTCCACGACGGCCTCGGGGCCGCGGTCGCGTCCGGTGGCGCGGCGGGCTTCGTGGAGCAGGGTGCCGTCCGCCCCGACGAGGGCGGCCTTCATGCCGGTGCCGCCCACATCCAGGGCGATGACGTGTCTCACGGGTGACAGTTTGGCCCTGGGGGACCCAAAAGGTCTAGTCCACTGCCGAGGATTGTTGCGTACGGATACAAATTCGGGTCCCGTCATGGGGCCCATCGTCCCGGTGACGTTGCGGAAGTGATACCCGAGTGGTGTAGACCTCATACCCGCGCACGCGAGAGACTTACGGCCCTGCGCAGAGCAAACGTGCGGCTCGATGCAGCTCAACGACGAGCAAAAGGTGGATGAAGCCGTGGAGCGGCGACGATTCCTTGGATTGACCGCGGCCGTCGCCGCACTCGGACTGACCGCCACGGTCGCCGGCTGTGGCTCGCTCGGAGGCGACTCCGGCGACGTGACCCTGAGACTGGTCGCGGCCGACTACGACCTCACCGGCGGCGACACCACCAAGAAGTACTGGGCCGACCTCGTCACCGCCTTCGAGGCCGGCCACCCCGGCGTCAAGGTCGAGGTGCAGGTCGAGTCCTGGGACGACGTCGACCGCAAGGTCGCCGAGATGGTCGCGGCCGACAAGGCCCCCGACATCGCGCAGATCGGCGCCTACGCCGACTACGCCGCCGCCGACCAGCTCTACGCCGCCGACGAGCTGCTCTCCATACCCGTCCAGTCCAACTTCCTCGCGCCGCTCGTCGACGCCGGGGAGCACAAGCGGATCCAGTACGGGCTGCCCTTCGTCGCCTCCACCCGGCCGCTGTTCTACAACAAGTCCCTCTTCGACGAGGCCGGCGCCAAGGCCCCCACCACCTGGGACGAGCTCGCCGAGGCCGCCGAGAAGCTGAAGGACAACGGTGTCCGCACCCCCTTCGCGCTGCCCCTCGGCCCCGAGGAGGCCCAGGCCGAGGCCCTGATGTGGATGCTCAGCGGCGGCGGTGGCTGGACCGACGGCACCGACCACTACGCGGTCGACTCCGACGCCAACATCAAGACCTTCGACTGGCTCAAGAACAAGCTGGTCGGCAAGGGCCTCACCGGGCCCGTCGCCCCCGGCAAGCTCAACCGCAAGGCCGCCTTCGCCGCCTTCGCGAACGGCGAGGTCGGCATGCTCAACGGCCACCCCTCGCTCCTCAAGGAAGCCGCCAAGAAGGGCGTCGAGGTGGGCCAGGTCCCGCTCCCGGGCGCCGACGGCCACGCCGAGGCCGCCATGGGCGTGGCCGACTGGATCATGGGCTTCAAGCAGAACGGTCACCGCAAGGAGATCGGCGACTTCCTCAACTTCGTCTTCAGCGACGAGAACGTCCTGAAGTTCGCCGGCGACAACGACCTCCTGCCGGTCACCGTCACCGCCTCCACCCGCATGGAGACCGAGCCCGAGCACGCCAACCTGCGCGTCTTCCTCAAGACGCTCCCGGAGAGCCAGCTCCCGCCGGTCGGCAAGACGTCCTGGGCCAAGGTCAGCGAGAACGTCAAGCAGAACATCGGCAAGGCCGTCACCCCGGCCGGGGTCCCCGCCGAGGTCCTCGGCGCGATCGGACGCGCGGCGACGGCGGCGGAGAGCGCCGAGTAGGCGTTCGCGCGACCGGGCGGCCACGGCGTCGAGGAGCGCTGGATAATAGGTTGGTCGCATGACCGAGGAGCGGGAAGCGGCGGACAGCGGTGACGAGGGCGGGCTCGGTGAGCGCGAGCGGGCCCTCCTCGCCGTGGAGCGCCGCTCCTGGCCGGGGCCCGGCGCCAAGGAGCGTGCGGTCCGCGAGACCCTCGGACTCTCCCCGACCCGCTACTACCAGGTGCTCAACGCCCTCCTGGACGACCCCAGGGCCCTCGCCCACGATCCGGTGACGGTGAACCGGCTGCGACGGGTGCGGGACGAGAAGCGGAAGAGGCGGTAGCGCTCCCGTCTTGTTCGCGGCCCTGACGTGGGCGGCGTGCGTGGGTAGGGTCGGGAGTATGGTCAGTCTCCCGCATCCGACCACATCCGCCGGCCGCGACGGTCTGGCCGCGCTGCTCGCGCGGCCCGAGAAGGCCGTCGTCGCCCTCGACTTCGACGGCACCCTCGCCGAGATCGTCCCCGACCCCGAACGGGCCCGCGCCCACCCCGGCGCCGTCGAGGCGCTCGCCGCGCTCGCGCCCGAGGTCGCCTCCGTCGCCGTCGTGACCGGTCGCCCCGCCGGGGTCGCCGTCCGGTACGGCGGCTTCGCCGGCGTCCCCGGCCTGGAGCACCTCGTCGTCCTCGGCCACTACGGCGCCGAACGCTGGGACGCGGTCACCGGCACCGTCCGGGCCGCCGCCCCGCACCCGGGCGTCGCCTCCGTCCGCGCCGAGCTCCCCGGCTTCCTCGACCGGGCCGGCGCCTGGCCGGGCGTCTGGATCGAGGAGAAGGGCCGCGCGGTCGCCGTCCACACCCGCCGCGCCCTCGACCCGGAGGGCGCCTTCGAGGCCCTCAAGGGCCCGCTGAGCGACCTCGCCACCCACCACGGCCTCGTCCTGGAGCCCGGCCGCATGGTCCTGGAGCTGCGTCCGCCGGGCATGGACAAGGGCGTCGCGCTCGCGGAGTACGTACGGGAGGTGGGCGCCGGGTCCGTGCTCTACGCGGGCGACGACCTGGGTGACCTGCCGGCCTTCGCCGCCGTCGAGAAGCTCCGCTCCGACGGCACCCCGGGCCTGCTGGTCTGCAGCGGCTCGACGGAGGTCCCGGAGCTGGCCGACCGCGGGGACCTGGCGGTGCCGGGCCCGCCGGGGGTGGTGGAGTTCCTGGGGGCGCTGGCGGCGGCGGTACGGGGGGAGGCCTGAGCCGGGGCCGGGCCCGTCAGCCCTTCCGTACGAGCAGGTCCACCGGGCTGGTCGCCTCCCCGGAGCGGGCCGCCGCCCCGGAGCGGGGCGGCTCCTAGCTCTCCTCCCGCAGCGCGTCGAGCTGGTTCAGGAACCAGCGCTGCGGGGGCAGGGCCGTCGCCTTCGCGGCGAGGCGCTTCGTGCGGTCGGCGCGTTCCGGCAGGGGCATCGTCAGAGCGGTGTGGAGGGCGTCGGCGGTCTCCGACACGTCGAAGGGGTTCACCGCCAGGACGTCCTCCCGCAGTTCCTTGTACGCGCCCGCGCCCGTGGACAGGACGAGCGCGCAGCCCGCGTCCGAGACCACCGGTATCTCCTTCGCCACCAGGTTCATGCCGTCGCGCACCGGGTTGACCAGGGCCACGTCCGCCAGGCGGTACGCGGCGAGGGAGCGGGTGAAGTCGTCCTCCACGGACACGATCACCGGCTGCCAGTCCGCCGTGCCGAACTCCGCGTTGATCTCGGCGGCCAGTTCCGCCACCGAGGCCGTGTACGCGCGGTACGACTGCAGGTCCTGCCGGGAGGGGTACGCCGAGGCCAGGTGGACCACCCGGTCCCGCCACTCGGGGTGGACGGTGAGCAGCTCCCGGTAGGCGAGGAGGCCGCGCAGGATGTTCTTCGAGAGCTCCGTGCGGTCGACGCGGACGACGGTGCTGCGCCCGCCCACCTCGGCGCGGAGCCGGGCGAGGGCCTCGTCCACCTCGGGGCGGTGGGCCAGGGCCCGCAGCTCGTCGCCGTCGACGCCCAGCGGGTACGCCCGGACCCGGGTGCGGCCCTTCCCCGCGCCGTGGCGGCGCCACTCCACCCCGTGCCAGGGGTCGCCGCTCGGCCACACGCCCCGGGCCGTCCCGGTCGGGTCGTCGCGCTGGGAGCAGCAGCTGATGAACGCCGACGCCCATCCCCAGGTGTGGAAGCCCAGCTCGTCGGCGCCGAGCATGCCCCACAGGAGCTCCTCGACGATGTCGTCCGGCACCATGCGCAGGTACTCGGAGGACACCCACGGTGTGTGCGTGAAGTGTCCGATCCGCAGGTCGGGGCGGAGCTCCCGCAGCATCCCGGGGACGAGCGCCAGGTGGTAGTCCTGCACCAGGACCGCCGCGCCGTCGTCCGCCTCGGCGGCCAGGGCCTCGGCGAAGGCGCGGTTGTAGGCGCGGTACGACTCCCAGAGGCGGCGGAACTCCGCGTCGAAGACGGGCTCGCGGGGGGTGTCGTACAGGTGGTGGTGGAGGAACCACAGCACCGAGTTCGCGATGCCGTTGTACGCGTCGGCGTACACCTCCGGGTCGATGTCCAGCATCCGGACGCCCGGCTCGGCGATGCCGCGCCGGACGGCCTCCCGGTCGCCCTCGCCGAGCGCCGCGCACACCCACAGGCTGTCCTGCGAGGAGACGGCGCTCAGCCCGGAGACCAGGCCGCCGCCGCCCCTGCGGGCGTCGAGCTCACCGTCCTCCCCGCGCACGTACGAGACGGGTCCCCGGTTGGATGCCACGAGCACAGATGCCATGGGGCGAACCTAGCCCGTCCGGTAAACGCTCAAACGTACGTATACGAGACGGGTGGATCCGGCCACGGAGGGTGGCCGGACCTCCGGACGGCCGTCAGTTCTCGCGCCGGCCGCGCATCGCCGCCTTCGCGACCAGGCCCGTCGCCGCGAGGGCGAGGCCCAGGGCGCCCAGCAGCCACAGCCGTTCGCCGTTGCCGCCGGTCTCGGCCATCGAGCCGCCGCCGTTCCCGCGCGGTCCCGGGGCCGGGGGCGCGGGGGCGGAATCGGCGGGGGCCGGGGGCGGCGTGGGCTCGACCGGGGTCGGTGTCGGGTCCACGGGAGTGGGCGTGGGGTCCGCCGGCGTCGGGGTCGGATCCACCGGGGTCGGTGTCGGCGTGGGGGTCGGCTTCGGCTTCGGCTTCGGCTTCCGGATCTCCGGGGCGGCCCCGCAGGCCGGGTCCTCGCTGCCGGCCGCGCAGTTGGAGCGGGGGGTCTCGACCACCACGCGGTCGCGGAGCCGCCCGTCCCCGGCCGGCGGGTTCTTGATCTTCACCGAGTAGGTGACGGTCGCCGTCTTCCCGGCCGGGACGGTCCCGACGTACCCGATCCTCGGCGCCTGGTAGGTCGCCGTGCCCAGGTCCGTCCGCACGTCGCCCCGGTAGTCGGCGTCGTCGAGGTTCCCGGTCAGGTCGTCGCTGAACCTGGCGTTCGGGTAGTCGTGCGCGCTGACGTTCTTCGCGGTGATCGTGTAGGTGAGCGTGTCGCCCGGCTTCACCGTGCGCGGGCTCGCCGTCTTGGTGATCTCCAGGTCGGGGACCGGCACGGAGAAGGCCAGCGCGGAGGGCACGTAGGTGTCGCCGCGCGTCGAGAAGGTCAGATCGGCCGAGGTGGCGCCCTGCGGGACGGCGCCGTCGGGGATGTCGAAGGCCTTCGCGTCGATGCTCAGGTTGTCGACCAGGTCGGGGGCGACGGCACCGTCGTCCCCGCTGATGAAGAAGTTGCCGGTGCTGCCCGTGTGGGCCTCGGTGACGTTCCTGCCGTCGACGAGGAAGGTGTCACCCGGGGTGTTCCGGTCGCCCTCGTACGCGGTGACGCTCGCCCGCGCCTTGCCGCCGCTCCGGCGGAAGCCGTCCACGGTGATCGTGGTCGCGGGGGAGGAGGAGCGCTGGAGGACGTGCCCGCCGTACACGTACACGTTCCGCCGCTCGGGCGCGCGGACCGGGTCGGGGCCCGGGAACCGGTGGACGACGGTCAGCGACCAACCCGCCACGCAGCCCTTGCCGCCGGGCGCCCAGATGTTGCCGACGGCCACCTGTGCGTCCGTCCCCGAGGTGCCCGCGAACGCCGCCGTCACGTCCGACTCGCCCGTGTAGTAGTGCGGGCCGTCGGTGTCGGCCGGGTCGGCGACCATGCTGTCGATCGAGACCGGGGTCGCGGCGCCGGTGCCGACCCTGATCACCGGGGCGGTCGTCGTGGGGTCGCCGGGCGAGCGCTCGACGTCGGCGCCGGAGATGTCGCAGCGCTTCAGCTGCGCCCCGCTCGGGCCCTTGTACGTGCCGTCGTTGCCGCCCCAGAAGAGCCGGGCGTACGCCACCTCCGCGCCCGCCGGGATCCGCACCCGGCCGGTGCTGGAGCCGTACGCGCTCCCCAGGGCGCCGGCGTCGAGCCGCCGCATCACGAAGGTGTCGTCGTTGTCCGCGCCCTGGCCGGTCGCCGCGAGCGCACAGCGGGCGGCCAGGTCGGCGGGGGCGGTCGGACAGCCCATGACCGTGTTCCCGATGGTCGTGAAGTCGCCGTACAGCGATTCGCCGTACCGCTTGCCGAACGGCTCGACCACGTCCGCCGCGGCCGGCCCCGCCGCGGTGAACGCGAGCGAGCCCGCCGTCAGTCCGACGGCCACGACGGCCGCGAGCACCCTGCCCAGGTGATGTTGTCTGAAGCGCATAAAAGGGCAATGTAGGCAAAACAGATCATCATGGGGCGTTACGCCACGCGGCGGCGGGCGTACTCCACGATGTCGGCCATCGGTGGCCGCTCCTCCGTGTCCACCGCGTACGTCCGCGGCTCGAAGCCCTTCTCGCCCCGCTCGAACTGCGTCAGCAGAGGCCGCACCAGATGTCCCCGCGAGAGCCGCAGCTGCGCCGTCCGGTAGATCGCCGCCGCCATCCGGCCCAGCGCCTGCCCGTCCTGGTGCCGGTGCTTGCGCACCCCCACGTCCACCTGCGCGAGCGCGTCCAGACCCACCGTGTGCAGCGCGTCCACGAGCAGCCCGAGCTCCACCCCGTAACCGACCGGGAAGGGCAGCCGTTCGAGCAGGGACCGGCGCGCCGCGTACTCGCCGCCCAGCGGCTGTACGAGGCCGGCCAGCTGCGGCCAGTGCAGATTGAGCAGAGGGCGGGCCACGAGCTCCGTCACCCGACCCCCTTGACCAGGGGTGTCTCCGAACGGGCGGTCGTACATCGCCTTCACGAAGTCCACGTCCGGGTCGGTGAGCAGCGGGCCCACGATCCCCGACACGAAGTCCGCCGAGAAGTCCCGCAGGTCCGCGTCGACGAAGCACACCACGTCCCCCGTGGTCACCATCAGCGACCGCCACAGGACCTCGCCCTTGCCCGGCACGGCCGGTATCCGGGGGAGTATCGCGTCCCGCGCGACCACCCGCGCCCCGGCCGCCGCCGCCACCACCGCCGTACGGTCCGTGGAGCCCGAGTCGATCACCACCAGCTCGTCGACGAGCGGTACCGCCTCCGACATGAGCTCGCGCCGGATCACGGCGACGATGTCACCCACCGTCGCCTCCTCGTTCAGCGCCGGCAGGACGACGCTGACCTTCGTGTTCCGCTTCGCGGCGAGGATCCGCTCCAGCGGCCGGTCCGCCACGGACCAGGACCGCCGGTCCAGCCAGCGCTCCACCTCTTCCAGCACGTGATCTCCATCTCGCGGTTCGGACGGCCGGTCCAAGCGTCCGGGCCTTCGGTTACAGTCTTGAACAACGCGGATGCCCGATGCACGTCGGGGTGCCGCCCGCGTCGGAGCGCAGGAACGAAAGTCCACCGCGCTTCACAATCGAATACCGCTCATCCAGAGGGGCAGAGGGAAACGGCCCGTTGAAGCCCCGGCAACCCTCCAGTCGGTTTGTCTCGCCCACCCGTCTCCCGGCCACCACCCCAGGTGGAGCCCTGACGGGCACAGCTTTCATGCGCGAGGCCCCCGGCTAGGGAAGGTGCCAAATCCGTCTCATGACGAAAAATTCGTCATGGGAAAGATGAGGAGAAAGGGCCTCGCCTCCATGGCTGTACAGACTGCTACCCCCGCCACCTCGGTCGACCTCGGTCCCGCGTCCGGACTCTCCTGTCGCGAATGCGGTGAAGTCTTCCCGCTCGGCCCGATCTTCGCCTGCGAACTCTGTTTCGGACCGCTCGAAGTCGCGTACGACCTCCCCACCGGTGACCCCGAGGCACTGCGCAAGCAGATCGAGGCCGGCCCCGCCAACATCTGGCGCTACGCCCCGCTGCTGCCCGTCCCCGCCGACGTCGCCGACAAGCCCAACCTGAACCCGGGCTGGACCAAGCTCGTCCAGGCCGACAACCTCGCCCGCGAGATCGGCGTCGCCCCCGGCAAGCTCTTCGTCAAGGACGACTCCGGCAACCCGACCCACTCCTTCAAGGACCGGGTCGTCGCCCAGGCCATCGAGGCCGCCCGCGCCTTCGGCTTCACCACCCTCTCCTGCTCCTCCACCGGCAACCTGGCCGGCGCCGTCGGCGCCGCCGCCGCCCGCGCCGGCTTCCGCTCCTGCGTGTTCATCCCGCACGACCTGGAGCAGGGCAAGGTCGTCATGGCCGGTGTCTACGGCGGTGACCTCGTCGCCATCGAGGGCAACTACGACGACGTCAACCGCTTCTGCTCCGAGCTCATCGGCGACCCGCTGGGCGAGGGCTGGGGCTTCGTCAACGTCAACCTCCGCCCGTACTACGGCGAGGGCTCCAAGACGCTGGCGTACGAGATCTGCGAGCAGCTCGGCTGGGTCATCCCCGACCAGCTCGTCATCCCGATCGCCTCCGGCTCCCAGCTCACGAAGATCGACAAGGGTCTCCAGGAGCTCGTCAAGCTGGGCCTCGTCGAGGACAGGCCGTACAAGATCTTCGGCGCGCAGGCCGAGGGCTGCTCCCCGGTGTCGGTGGCCTTCAAGGCCGGCCACGACGTCGTACGGCCCCAGAAGCCGAACACGATCGCCAAGTCGCTCGCGATCGGCAACCCGGCCGACGGCCCGTACGTCCTCGACATCGCCCGCCGCACCGGCGGCGCCGTGGAGGACGTGAACGACGAGCAGGTCGTGGACGCGATCAAGCTGCTCGCGCAGACCGAGGGCATCTTCGCCGAGACCGCGGGCGGCGTGACCGTCGGCGTCACGAAGAAGCTCGTCGAGAACGGGCTGATCGACCCGAACCTCACGACCGTCGTCCTCAACACCGGCGACGGACTCAAGACCCTGGACGCGGTGGCCGACACCTCTCAGGCGACCGTCACCATCCGCCCGAGCCTGGACGCGTTCCGCGACGCCGGCCTGGCCCTCTGAAAGGTTTCGAAGACATGGCCGTGAACGTCCGCATCCCCACCATCCTCCGCACCTACACGGGCGGTCAGTCCGAGGTCCAGGCCGAGGGCGCGACCCTCGCCGAGGTCATCGCGGACCTGGAGAAGAACCACACGGGCATCGCCGCCCGCGTCCTGGACGACCAGGGCAAGCTGCGCCGCTTCGTCAACGTCTACGTGAACGACGACGACGTGCGCTTCGAGCAGGGCCTGGAGACGGCCACCCCGGCCGGCGCCGGCGTCTCGATCATCCCGGCCGTCGCCGGAGGCTGACCGTCGAACTCGGTGCCGGAGGCTGTGGGCCTTCGCGGGCCCACCGGTTGTCCCCGTCTTTCTTAATTGCCCCTTCCGCGCCATAAAGCGGAAGGGGCAATTCTGCATGGTTGAGCGCGGTAGAGTTGGGGAAGTCCCCTCCGCTGCTCATGCCAGGCGCATATGAGAATGCGTCCCCGCGCGACAAGAAGCAGCCAAAGTGTGTGCGCGTTGTGTACCTTCTGCGCGCTTTGCCGGGCCCGACTTGCCCGGTCATCCAAGGGAATCTCCCCAATTCGCCTTTCCGTGGCGCCCAGAATTCTCGCTCGATTGACCTGTTGCAGAGGGCAGTTGGGCAGATACATTCAGCCGCGGTCGACGCGTTCCGGCGCAGGGTCTGACCCGGGTTCCGCGAAGTGCGGGTCCCGCGCAAGGGCCAGTAATAGGGGAGTTAGGCATGGCTCAGGGCACCGTCAAGTGGTTCAACGCGGAGAAGGGCTACGGCTTCATCGCGGTCGACGGTGGTGCGGATGTTTTCGTCCACTACAGCGCGATCCAGATGGATGGCTACCGCAGCCTCGAAGAGGGACAGCGAGTCGAGTTCGAGATCTCGCAGGGCCAGAAGGGTCCGCAGGCGGACATGGTCAAGCTCGCCGTCTGAGCGCGGCGCGATCGGCCACCGACGCAACGACGTCGAGGGGCCCGCATCCCTGAGGGGAAGCGGGCCCCTCGCGCGTTCCCGCGCCCCTCTCGCGCCCCCCGTCCACCTCCCGAAACTCGAGAGTCGCTTGCACTCTCATAGGGCGAGTGCTAATCATTGGCGTTAGCACTCGGAAGGTGAGAGTGCTACGAGGATCGGGCAGACGAGGCCGCCGGCCGGGTGGGGCAAGGAACCACGCGGAGCTGCGGAGGCCGTCCGTCGCGGGCGTCGGCGCGGTCCTGGAGCGTTATCCACCCCATGTCCGGGAGGACCACTTCACATGGCCAAGATCATCGCGTTCGACGAGGAGGCCCGGCGCGGTCTCGAGCGCGGCATGAACCAGCTCGCTGACGCCGTCAAGGTCACCCTCGGCCCCAAGGGTCGCAACGTCGTCCTCGAGAAGAAGTGGGGCGCCCCCACGATCACCAACGATGGTGTCTCCATCGCCAAGGAGATCGAGCTCGAGGACCCGTACGAGAAGATCGGCGCCGAGCTGGTCAAGGAAGTCGCCAAGAAGACGGACGACGTCGCCGGCGACGGTACGACCACCGCCACCGTTCTCGCCCAGGCGCTCGTCCGCGAGGGCCTGCGCAACGTGGCCGCCGGTGCCAACCCGATGGCCCTCAAGCGCGGAATCGAGAAGGCCGTCGAGGCCGTCTCCGGCGCCCTGCTCGAGCAGGCGAAGGATGTCGAGACCAAGGAGCAGATCGCTTCCACGGCCTCCATCTCCGCCGCCGACACCCAGATCGGCGAGCTCATCGCCGAGGCGATGGACAAGGTCGGCAAGGAAGGCGTCATCACCGTCGAGGAGTCCCAGACCTTCGGTCTGGAGCTGGAGCTCACCGAGGGTATGCGCTTCGACAAGGGCTACATCTCGGCGTACTTCGCCACCGACATGGAGCGTATGGAGGCGTCACTCGACGACCCGTACCTCCTGATCGTCAACTCCAAGATCTCTTCGGTGAAGGACCTGCTCCCGCTCCTGGAGAAGGTCATGCAGTCGGGCAAGCCGCTGCTGATCATCGCCGAGGACGTCGAGGGCGAGGCCCTGTCGACCCTGGTCGTCAACAAGATCCGCGGCACCTTCAAGTCCGTCGCGGTCAAGGCCCCGGGCTTCGGCGACCGTCGCAAGGCCATGCTGAACGACATCGCCATCCTCACCGGCGGCACGGTCATCTCCGAGGAGGTCGGCCTGAAGCTGGAGAACGCGGGCCTCGACCTGCTGGGCCGCGCCCGCAAGGTCGTCATCACCAAGGACGAGACCACCATCGTCGACGGTGCCGGTGACAGCGAGCAGGTCGCCGGTCGCGTGAACCAGATCCGCGCCGAGATCGAGAACAGCGACTCGGACTACGACCGCGAGAAGCTGCAGGAGCGCCTGGCGAAGCTCGCCGGCGGTGTTGCGGTCATCAAGGCCGGTGCCGCGACCGAGGTCGAGCTCAAGGAGCGCAAGCACCGCATCGAGGACGCCGTTCGCAACGCGAAGGCGGCCGTCGAGGAGGGCATCGTCGCCGGCGGTGGCGTGGCCCTGCTCCAGGCCTCCTCGGTCTTCGAGAAGCTCGAGGCCGACCTCGCGGGTGACGAGGCCACGGGCGCGAACATCGTGAAGCTGGCCCTTGAGGCCCCGCTGAAGCAGATCGCGGTCAACGCCGGCCTCGAGGGCGGCGTCGTGGCGGAGAAGGTCCGCAACCTGCCCGTCGGTCACGGCCTGAACGCCGCGACCAACGAGTACGTCGACCTCATCGCCGAGGGCATCATCGACCCGGCGAAGGTCACGCGCTCCGCGCTGCAGAACGCCGCGTCGATCGCCGCGCTGTTCCTCACCACCGAGGCCGTCATCGCCGACAAGCCGGAGAAGGCGTCCGCGCCGGCCGGCGGCGGCATGCCGGGCGGTGACATGGACTTCTGATCCTCCGGGATCGGTGGTTCATCGCTGAACGCGAAGCTCAGCACGAACGAGGGCGGCACTCCCCGGCAGGGGGGTGCCGCCCTCGGGCGTTGGGGAGCGCCGCGGTCAGCGCATGTCGACGTAGTCACCGCCGGCCGAGGCCGGGGTGTTGAAGTGCTTGCCGTCGCCGTAGTGGCGGAGGCGCCAGCTGCCGTCCCCGGTGACCTTGGCCTTCAGGGACACGTTGCCGCTCGCGTTCGACCGGCCGGTCGCCACCTGTTTCCACGTCGTGGAGCCCCGCGGCTGGAACTGCAGGACGACCGGGGCGTTCGCGTACGCGCGCCACTTGTTGTCCGTGTAGTGCTGGAGCCCGCCGGTGACCGTCACGTACCCGCCCTTCGCGACCGGCTCGGGGCCGGCGTTCAGGGAGACGATCCGGGTGTCGATGCGGGTCAGCCGCAGCGTGCCGGTGCTGGACTCGGCGAACTGGTCGGTGGTGAGGTGCCGGAGACGGAAGGTGCCGCCCCGGCTCGCCGCCGAGGCCGTGAACTCGTTGTAGTAGGCCGAGTTGACGTTTCCCCAGGCGATCGCCTTCCAGGCGCCGCCGACGAGCTGCTCCAGCCGGACGAACTGGGCCGTCGTGAAGTTCGGTTCCGCCTCGTACCGGGCGCCGAAGGTGCCGGAGACCGTGACCCGGCCGTCGGCGGAGAGCCCGTACGTGCGGAGGTCGGTGCGGGAGTCGAGGGGGATGGCCAGGGCGCCGTAGTGCGCGGGGAACTCCACGTACCGGTCGGGCGACTCGACCGCGAAGCCGCCGGACTCCTTGCCCGCGACGGCGATGAGCCGGGCGGTGAACCGGCCGTCCGTCCCGGTCCGGACGACGGTGCTGGAGCCCGTTCCCCAGGTGGGGCCGCCGAGCCGCACGCGCACCTCGTGGTTCGCGACGGGCGCGCCGGCCGCGGCCGGGTCGGTCATCCGGCCGCTGACGGTCACGGTCTCCCCGTCGAGCGCCCGCTTCTTGTCGGCGGTGGCAGTGACGGCCACCTTGCGCGACTCGTGCTGGTAGACGCTGAGGTGATCCGTCACGGTGCCGTGGAGCTCGGAGGTGTCGGCGGTGACCGTCGCCCAGAAGGCGAGGTTCGGGATGTTCAGGTCCGCGCTGGAGATCGGGAACGGTGGCGACGTGAAGCGGCCGTCCGCGTCGGTGACCGCCTGTCGGGGCGGGCTCTGCGTCCCGTCCCGCGGCGGGTCGAGCCGCTTGACGGTCACCGGCAGGTCGGCCAGTGCGACCCGGTCCCCGGAGCCGGGCTGGATGCCGACGACAGTGCCCGAGGGGCGGGCGTTGCGGTCGGCGTACGTGGGCTTGGTGGGGACGAGGGTGATCTCGGGGCGGAGCCGGAAGTCGAGCTGTCCGGCGTCGGTCCGGGTCTGCTTGTTCCCCAGCGAGTCGGTGGCGGTGACGTCGATGGCGTACGTCCCGAGGGCCGGGATGCGGCCGCCGTCCTCGACGAGCTTCAGCACGGCCGCGTCGGGCAGGCGGAAGGTGGTGGCCTGGGCCGAGGGGTTCCAGGGATCGGTCACGCCCGCGAGCGTCGGGATGTCGACGAGGACGGTGTCGCCCTGCCGGACCTGGGCCGAGACCTTGGTGATCTTCGCCTGAGGGGCGTCCGTCCAGGCGGTGACCTGGAAGATGCCGCGCTGGGTGTCGTCGGTGAGGGCCCGGCCGATGCCGACGAGCGGGTCGGCCGCGGTGGCGGGCGCGGCGGTGACGGCGAGGGTCGTCGCGGCGAGGGCTGCGGCGGCCAGGCCCGCCGTCAGGGCGCGGGAGGGGCGGAGGTCAGCGCGCATCGATGTAGATCGCCTTCGTGTCGCTGTAGAAGTAGGTGCCCGTGGTGTTGAGGTACGCGGCCCAGGAGCCGTCGCCGTAGGCGGTGGCGCGGTAGCTGAACCGGCCGCTGCTGTTGGTGGTGATGCTCTTGGTCACCCAGTACCACTGGTTCTCGTTCCTGGGCTTGTAGACCAGGGTCAGCTTGGCTCCGGCGAGCGGCTTCCAGACGCCGCCCACCTTGCGCTGGACGGTGCCGGAGACGGTCATCTTGCCGTTCACGGTGGGCCGGGTGGGGCTGATGGTGAAGGCGGAGAAGCGGGTGGGCGTGCGGCCCCGCTTCAGGGACGTACTGCCCTTGGCGACCAGCTCGTTGGTCTCCGGGTGGTGGATCCGGTAGAGGGCGCTCTCGTAGCCCTGGGTGGTGAAGCGGTAGGAGCAGCCGCTGTCGGTCATGCCGCTGCGCATGACGCGCCAGCTGCGACCGGCGTCGAAGGAGACCTGGAGCTGCACGGGCTGCCCGTTGCGGCAGTAGGCCGAGCCGAACCCGCCCGTGGCGGTGAGCTTCCCGTACTCGTCCAGGGTGATCGTGTGCGGGGAGTACGAGAACTGCTGCGGTACGACGATGTCGCTCTTGGCGTAGGCGCGGGCGTCGTCGAAGTACGGCGAGTACCGCAGCGAGGTGTACACGAATTCGGTGCTGTACTGGGGCCGCGCGTTGAAGGAGAAGGCGCCGGTCGCGGAGGACGTGGTGCTGCCCAGGACGGTCGCCGGGTTGGAGCCGTAGGGCTGTGATCCGGTCGCGACGACGGAGGCGCCGGGGAAGGGCTTCCAGCCGGTCGGCGTGTACCGCTCCACGTGCCCGCTGACCCGCACGTCCGTACCGGCGAGCACGCGGTACTTGTTGACGTTGGTGCTGATCCGGTACAGGAGCCGTTCCACGCCCAGGTTCGGGACGAAGGCGGCGTCGTCCGGGTCGTTGCCGGTGCCGGCGGTGACCACGGTCGCGGTGCCGGAGACCCAGCCGCCCGGGGTCACCGTCACGGAGAAGGTGCCGTCCGCGAGGGTCGTGGCGGTGGAGCGGATGACCCTGCCGGTGCCGTCCTGCGCGTTGAGGGCGATCGCCACCTGGGTGCCGGCGGGCGCGGTGGTGCGGGCGCCGGTGGCCGGGTCCCAGAGGGTCGTCCTGCCGGAGAGGACGGCCTGGCGCTGGTCGTAGCTGGTGTTCTCGCGGTCCCAGGACAGGTCGGTGACGCCGACGTGCGGCCGGTAGCTGTAGGTGGCGCCGGCGGTCCGCTGGGTGGTGCCGCCGGGCATCCGGTACTCGACGCGTACCGGGTAGTCCTGGAAGGCGGTGCCCTGCGGGAGCGTGAAGGGCGCCTCCGTCTCCCAGCGGATGTTGTCCGTGGTGAGCGCCTCCGTGGAGGCGAGCACGGCGGCGCCAGGGTCGGTGGAGGCCAGGACGCTGACCTTGATCCAGAGCGCGTTGGCGGGCAGATCCACGCGGTAGCGCCCGTTGTCCAGCGTCTTGCCGGACAGGAGCGGCGCATCCGCGTAGGCGGTCGGGGCGTGGACGACGGCGGGCACGATGACGCCCGCCGAGAGAGCGAAGACGGCTGCGGCACGCACGAAGGCGTGCGGAAGCCTGCGCGTTGAGCGCGGCAAAGGGACCCCCCACAGGTCTGTGATGGCGGCGTCGCCCGTGATCGGGGGCGGCCGCGTGGCAGAACTTTAGCGCTCACCTGTTGAACATGTTCACTCCCTTTCCGGGAGTGGCCGGCCGGGCGTGCCCGAGTGATCCTGGAAGAGACCGAAAAGGACACGGTGGAAGGGCCGAGGCCATGGTCACCCTGCTGACGACACCCGCCGATCGCGAGCTGGTCATCACCAGGACCTTCGACGCCCCGCCGGCCAGGGTCTGGGAGGCGTGGACGGTCCCCGCGCACGTACGGGAGTGGTACGGGGTGTCCGGACTGACCACGACGGTCGTCGACATCGATCTGCGGGTGGGCGGTGCGTGGCGCTGGGGCCAGACCGCCCCGGACGGTCAGCAGATCGTCTTCTCCGGCATGTACGAGGACGTCGTACCGGTGGAGCGGCTCGACTACACGGAGGTCTTCGAGCAGATGCCGGACGGGGAGCCGGTCCGCGTCACGCTCACGTTCGACTCGACTCCGGACGGCGGCACGGCCCTGACCAGCACGTCCTTTTGGCCGTCGAACGAGATCAGGGACCAGTCGCTGGCGGCGGGCATGGAGGCGGGGGTCCGGGAGCAGTACGACCGGCTCGCGGAACACCTGAGGTCGATGTGAGGGCCGGCCCGGCGCACCCGTTCCTCCCGGAGGAAAGGCGCCAATCTGGCAGATGCCGCGGGCTTACGCCAGGCTGAAAGGCCTCGGGTGCGAAGCGGGACGGATGGGTGGAGAACGGATGTCCGCGTCACATCGTGCTGTCCGGTACGTGTCGCGCGCGATTGGCCGGACTCCTCCGTTGCCCCCACGTCGGGCCACCGCTAGTGCCATTGGCGGCCGGGGTCTCCCCTCCCCATCATCGTCCGGGGTGCGCCGCACCGGCGATCGGTGAGGCCTTCGAGGAGGCGACGACCGTGCAGACGACCGACGTGCCGGTGGTGGGGAACGGGTGACCGTCCTCACCGGTCACCGCCTCGCCCGACTCATCGCCGACCGCACCGGGCGGCCCGCCCTCGCGCACGACGCCGACGTCGTCGGCCGCGTGCTGCCGTTCCGGGTCGGCTCCCACGCCGCCGACGAGCTCATCGACTGGTCGCGCGCCCCCGACGACCCCCTCTACCGGCTCCTCGTGCCCCACCGCGACCTGCTCGCCCCCGCGGACTTCGCCGCCGTCGAGCAGACCCTGCGGGACGGCGACCGCGACCGGTTGCGGCTCGTCGTCGACGGCCTGCGCGAACGACTCGACCCGCACCCGGCCGGCCGGGACACCGAGGCCGTCCGGCACACCTATCCGGGCACCCTGCTCGTCCTCCCCGACCGGCGCCGCGGCTGCCCCGCCCCCTGCGCGTCCTGCTTCCGCCGGCCCCCGGACGCCGGCGGTCCGGCGCGGGGCGGGCCCGAGGCGATGACGGCCCGCCTGGCCCGGCACCCGGAGATCACGGACGTCGTCCTCGACGGCGAGGACCCGCTCGCCATGCGGGCGGCTGAGCTCGACGCGTACCTCTCGCCGCTCCTGGCCACGCCCCGGGTGCGGACGATCAGCATCCGGACGAGGGCCGTGATCCACGCGCCGGAGCGCTTCGCGAGCGACGACCTCGCCGACGCCGACGACCTCCTCCGCGTCCTCGAACGGGTCGTCGCGGCCGGCCGCCGCCTCTCGCTGCTCCTCCACCTCACCCACCCCCGGGAGCTCGACCCGGCGCCGACCCGCCGGGCCCTCGCCCGCGTCCTCGCGACGGGAGCGGCGATCCGCACCCAGGGCCCCGTCCTCCGGCATGTCAACGACGACGCCGGAGTCTGGGCGCGGATGTGGCGGGAGCAGACCGCGCTCGGCCTCGTCCCGTACCGCATGCTCGTCGAGCGCGGCTCGGGCGCCCGCCGCTGCTTCGGGCTGCCGCTCGCGGAGGTCCTGGACGTCCACGCGGCGGCGGTACGGCAGCGGGGCCGGGGGCTCGTGCCCGTCGTCGGAGCTCCTGTGATGTCCACGGAGCTGGGCGCCCTGGCCGTGGACGGTGTCGTCGGCCTCGGCCAGGGGCCGGCCTTCGCCCTCCGTGCGCTCCGGGCCCGCGATCCCGCGCTGGCCGGCGCCGTGGCGCACGCCCGCTTCGACCCGGCGGCGAGGTGGTGGGACGAGCTGACCCCGTACGGGCTCCGGGACCGGATCCTGATCCCGGGGGAGCCGTTGACGGCTGCGGACGTCGTGGGGTGAAGCGGGTCCCGTCGCTGCCGGCGTCAGGCCGCGGGCGGGGCGAGCAGCCCGGTGTCCTGGCCGGCGCGACGGAGCGAGTCCGCCACGAAGCCGTCGGCCTTCAGCTCCTCGACGGTGGAGCGGAGGAAGGCGACCGTCTCGGGCGCGCGGTCGACCGTCGTGCCGACCGCCTGCCGGATCTGCATGAACCGGCCCTCGATCAGCCGGACGTCGGGGTGCTCCCGCACGTAGGACGTCATGGGCTGGCGGATCCCGGCGCCCACGTCGAGACCCTCGGCGCGGAAGGTGTCGACGCCCTCCGCGCCGCGCACGACCGTCGCGTGCGTGAGGGAGCGGGAGAGGAACAGGTCGTACGCGGACCCCTGCTTGACGCCGATCCGGACGCCGGGCGCGTCGACGTCCTCGACGGTGGCGAGGCGGGAGCCGACGGGGACGGCGTACACGCCCTCGATGACGACGTACGGGGCGGTGAACGCGACCTCCGTCTCCCGCGCCGGATCCACGGCGAGGAAGCAGAGGTCGGCCCGGCCGTCGGCCATCGCCTCGAAGGACTTCCGCGCCGCGTCGAAGCAGAGCAGCTCGACGGCGAGCCCGAGCCGCGCCCCGATCTCCCTCGCCAGATCGACGGTGATCCCGGACGGCGCCTCGGGGGTGCCCTGGGCGAGCACCGGGTTCCCGAGGTTGATGGAGGCCCGGAGGGTGCCGGTGGGAGCGAGGTCGGCGGCGAGGGCGGGGGTGGGGCGGCTCGGCGTGTGCGTCATGGAGGTGGAGTCTAGGAAGCGTCGGCGGCGGGCTCGCGGTGCAGTCCGCCGAGGAGGGCCAGGTCCTCGTCGGTGAGCCGGATCGCGCCCGCGTCGACGTTCGCGGCGAGGTGGCCGGGGTCGCCGGTGCCGGGGATGGCGAGGAGGTGCGGCCCCTGGTGCAGGGTCCAGGCGATCCGGATCTGGGCGGGGCTCGCGCCGTGGGCCTCGGCGACGGCGAGGACCTCGGGGCTCTCGGGGGCGGTGGCTCCGCCCTGACGGCCCGCGGCGGCGATCGCGTAGAAGGGCACGAAGGCGATGCCCTGCTCGCCGCAGTGACGCACGAAGTCCTGGTACTCGGGGCGGACCCCGATCCCGTACATGTTCTGCACGCAGACGACGGGGGCGATGGCCTGCGCCTCGGCGAGCTGCTCGGGGGTGATGTTGGAGACGCCGAGATGGCGGACGAGGCCGGCTTCGCGGAGCTCGGCGAGGGCGCCGAAGCGCTCGGCGATCGAATCGGTGCCGACGATACGGAGGTTGACGACGTCGAGGTGGTCGCGGCCGAGCTGCCGCAGGTTCTCCTCGACCTGGCCGCGCAGGGCGGCGGCGGTGCGCGCGTGGGTGCCCCAGGCCCCGGAGGCGTCGCGGCAGGGGCCGACCTTGGTGGCGATGACGAGGTCGTCGGGGTAGGGCCCGCCGAGGGCGCTGCTGATCAGCTCGTTGGCGGAGCGGAGCGGGGAGAAGTAGAAGGCGGCGGTGTCGATGTGGTTCACGCCGAGGTCGACGGCCTTGCGCAGCACGGCGATCGCCTCGTCGCGGTCGCGGGGCACGGCGTGCTCGACGAGTGCCTCGCCGCGCTGGGGCAGCCGCATGGCACCGAATCCGATGCGGTTGACCGTGAGGTCCCCGAGGACCCAGGTACCGGCGGCGGAGGCGAGGGTGGGAGGGGTGGTGGACGTGGGGGTGGTGGTCATGCGGGGGATGATTCCCGAGGGGACGGGGGACCGCCATCGGATAAGGGATTCCGCTTGGGCGTCTCGGCTCCGGCCTCCCCCTTCTCCTGTGCCCTATCCCGCGCCCTCTGGCCGAACACCCCCCGTGTCTGCGGGGGTTGGCCCCACCTCCGGGCCGCGTGCCTGCCGGATGGGGCGGGGGCTCCGGCTTCGACAGGCTGTGAGCATGACAGCGAATCACGGACGTCACGCTTCCCTCCTCGGTCTCTCCGTCGCCCTCGTCGCCGGGCTCGGCCTCGCCGCCGGCGGCGTCGCTCCCGCCTCCGCCGCCGGCCTCGACTGGGGGGTGTGCGACCCTGCCGTCAAACCGCTTCCCGGGCAGCAGTGCGCCAAGCTCTCCGTACCCCTCGACTACGCCGATCCCGACGGGCCGCGGATCCAGCTCGCCGTGTCCAGGATCGCCGGCACCCGCCCCGACGCCCGGCGCGGGACCCTCATGGTCATTCCCGGCGGGCCCGGCAGCTCCGGGGTGCAGCGGCTGGCGCAGAAGGGCGCCGCTCTGGCGCGGGAGATGGACGGGGCGTACGACCTTGTGGCGTTCGACCCGCGCGGCATCGGCGGCTCGGCCAAGGCGCGGTGCGGGCTCGACGAGGGCGACCGGTGGATGATGACGCTGCGGTCGTGGCCGAGCGCGGTCGGCGGCATCGACGAGAACGTCGCCCGGTCGAAGCGGACCGCCGAGGCCTGTGCCCGGAACGGGGGTGCCATGCTGCGCGGGCTGACCACCGCCAACCAGGTGCGGGACCTGGAACAGCTGAGGAAGGCGCTCGGCGAGCGGAAGCTGTCGGCGTGGGGCGTGTCGTACGGGACGTACGTGGCGGCCGCGTACGCCGAGAAGTTCCCGGGGCGGACCGATCGCTGGGTACTCGACAGCAGCAACGACCCCGACCCGAAGCGGGTCGCCCGGGGCTGGCTGGAGGGCCTGGCGCAGGGCGCCGAGGACCGGTTCCCCGACTTCGCGGACTGGGCGGCGCATCCGGACCGGGCGGTCGAGGGGGTGCGGCTCGCGGAGCGGCCCGAGGACGTCCGGGCGGTCGTCATGGATCTGGCGGGCCGGCTCGACCGGGAGCCGCATGCCTCCGTGCTGCCGGGTGCGCCGGGCGAGCCCGCGAAGCCGGGCCCTCCGCTCACGGGCTCGATGCTGCTCCAGTCGCTCCAGCTCGCGCTCTACTCCGACGGCTTCTTCCCGTCCTTCGCGCAGCTGGTGACGGAGGCGCTCGACCCGGAGGGCCGGCCGGTGCTGCCGCGTGAGCTGGCGGGCGCGATGCCGGACGACGCCGCGGCCATCACCGTGGGTGTGATCTGCAACGACGTGAACTGGCCCGCGTCCGTGGCCGCGCACGAGCGGGCCGTCGCGAAGAACCGCGAGCGGTTCCCGCTGACGGCGGGGATGCCGGTGAACATCACCCCCTGCTCCTTCTGGAAGGGCGGCGCTGCGGAGAAGCCCGTCCGCATCACCGACCGCGGGCCCTCCAACATCCTCATGATCCAGAACCTGCGGGATCCCGCCACCCCGCACTCCAAAGGGATGGGGATGCGGCGCGCCCTCGGTGACCGCGCCCGGCTCGTCTCCGTCGACCACGGCGGGCACGGGGTCTACCTCGGGAACGGCAACGCCTGCGGGGACCGGGCCGTGACCCGCTTCCTCACCGAGGGCGTCCGCCCGGACGGGGACGTTCTCTGCCGCTAAGCCTCCCCCGTACCCCACGGAGACGCGGGAGCCCGGCCGGAATCCTTCCGGCCGGGCTCCTTCTCGCCTTCGCTCAGACCTTGGCCGGCTCCGGCTCGCGTTCCGGCGCGGGGCCGCCCTTCGCCACCGTCACCTCCGCCTGCTCCGTCTCCGTGTCCACGTTGAACTCCTCCAGGAGTTCCCTGCTGAAGCCCCAGAAGTACGTCGCCACGAAGCCCGCCAGGTAGCCGACGATCAGGCCGCCCGCGTAGATCGCGATCGTCTCGCCCAGACCCTTGTCGCCGTCGAGGAGCGGGAAGAGCGCCCAGCCCGACGGGCCGATCGCCGTCGAGCCGACCGTGTCGCCCAGCATGCTGAACAGTCCGACGAAGCCGCCGCCGAACGCTCCGCCGACGCAGGCCGTGACGAAGGGGCGGCCGAGGGGGAGGGAGACGCCGTAGATGAGCGGCTCGCCGACGCCCAGGAAGCCGGCCGGGAGCGCGGACCTGATCGTGCGGCGGATCGAGCCGTTGCGCGGGAGCTTCAGGTAGACGGCCATCGCCGCGCCGACCTGGCCCGCGCCCGCCATCGCCAGGATGGGGAGGAGGACCGTGTAGCCCTGCTGCTCGATGAGCGTGGTGTGGATCGGGATGAGGGCCTGGTGCAGGCCCAGCATCACCAGCGGCAGGAACAGGCCGCCGAGGACGAAGCCCGCTCCGGCACCCGCGTGCGCGAGGAGCCAGTCGGCGAACTCGCCGATGGCGGTGGAGATCTCACCGGCCACGAACATCAGGCCGAAGATCGTGACCAGGCCCGAGATCAGGACCGTCAGGGTCGGGGTGACCAGGACGTCGAGGGACTCCGGCACCCAGCGGCGGCACCACTTCTCCACGTACACCGCGAGGATCGCCGCGCCGAGCGCGCCGAGCACACCGCCCTGGCCGGGGGAGAGCGTCTGGCCGAAGGCCTCGATCTTGGCGACGCCCGGGAAGACGATGATCGCCGCGACCGCGCCGCCGAGGATCGCCGTACCGCCGAACTCCTTCGCCGTGTTGTATCCGACGAAGACCGCGATGAGGGCCATGAAGCCGCTCGCCATCGCGGCGAGCGCCGGGGTGACGCCGGGCAGCCAGCCGAGGTTGATCAGCAGGCCGTTGAGGCCGGCGATGATGCCGCAGCCGATGAGCGCGGGGATCAGCGGGACGAAGATGTTCGCGATCCTGCGGAGGAAGAGCTTGAAGGGGGTGGCGTTCTTCGCCTTCCGCGCCGCCTTCAGGGCCGCGCCCTGCGCCGCGAGGTCCTCCGCCGAGTGCGTCGGCTGCGGGGCCGCCGCCACCAGGGCCTCGATCTCCGGGGTCACGCGGGCGACGGTGCCCGGGCCGAGGACGATCTGGTACGTGTCGTCCTCCACCACGCCCATCACGGCGGGCAGTGCCTTGAGGGCCTCGTCCTGGACGAGCGAGCGGTCGCGCAGACCCAGCCGGAGGCGGGTCATGCAGTGGGCCACGGAGCCGATGTTCTCGGCGCCGCCGACGAGGGGGAGGATCGCGGCGGCGATGGCGCGGTTCTTGTCGTCTGTGCTCATGGTGCGGTGGTGCCTTGCTGTGAGGGGTGCCTCTGGGGGAGGGGCCGACGGGGTGGCGCCCCCTGGGGGTTACGGCGTGGGGCCGGTCGCGTGCAGCGCCGCGCGCAGGTGGCCCCGGGAGACCTTCAGCCGCTCGGTGGCCGTGGGGGCGTCGATGTCGGCGAGGATCATGAGGATGGCGTTCTTCACCTCCCCGTCGGCGGCGGCGAGGGCGGTCTCGATCTGCTCGTCCGGCGCGCCGGTGGCCAGGGCGACGATCCGCCGCGAGCGGGCCTGGAGCTTCTCGTTGGAGGCGCGGACGTCGACCATCAGGTTTCCGTACGTCTTGCCGAGCCGGATCATCGTGATGGTCGAGATCATGTTGAGGACGAGCTTCTGGGCGGTGCCGGCCTTGAGCCGGGTCGAGCCGGTGAGCAGCTCGGGGCCGGGGACGACCTCGATGCCGTGCTCGGCGGCGGCGGCGAGCGCGCTGTCCTCGTTGCAGGAGAGGCCGATGGTGAGCGCGCCGTGTGCACGGGCGTGCTCGACGGCGCCGATGGCGTACGGGGTGCGGCCGGAGGCGGAGATGCCGACGACGGTGTCGTCCGCGGTGACGCCGAGCGCGGTGAGGTCCTCGGCGGCGAGTTCCTTGGAGTCCTCGGCGCCTTCGACCGCTTTGACCATGGCGGAGGGGCCGCCGGCGATGAGGCCGACGACCTC
Source organism: Streptomyces sp. NPDC088707 (assembly GCF_044752725.1). Classification (NCBI taxonomy): domain Bacteria; kingdom Bacillati; phylum Actinomycetota; class Actinomycetes; order Kitasatosporales; family Streptomycetaceae; genus Streptomyces; species Streptomyces sp. NPDC088707. The sequence continues at coordinate 71,278 of NZ_JBIVLV010000011.1, forward strand.
GCTCGGGTCGGTGTTGAAGGTGGGCGGGCACTCGCTGGCGTCGAGGACGCCGAGACGGCCCGCGGTGCCGGCGCCCATGTAGATGAGGCGTCCGCCGCGGGCCATGCGCTCGGCGGTGGCGTCGATGGCGGCGGCGATGGCGGGGAGCTGCTGGGCGACGGCGGCGGGGACGGTGGCGTCCTCGCCGTTCATGAGCGCGGCGATCTCGGCGGTGGGGAGCTGGTCGATCTCGGCCAGTTCCGGACGGAACGCCTCGGTGGTGAGGGTGGCCAGCTGGGCGCGGAGTTCGGAGTACGTAGCAGACACGTGCGGCTCTTTCGGTGCTGTGGTCGTCAGCGGGTGCGGGGTGAGTGGCGGTGCGCCAGGGCTTCGTACGAGGCGGCGAGGGCAGGGGCCGCCGTCTCGTACGTACGCTGTGTGACACAGGTGAACAGGCAGTCGACGACCAGGAGTTGGCTGGTCCGGGACGACATCGCCGCGGGGCGCAGTTCGCTCTCGCGGGCGGTGGAGGTGGTGAGGACGTGGTCGGCGTACTGGGTGACCGGCCCGTCCGGGCGGCCGGTGATCGCGACCGTCGTCGCCCCGTGGTCGAAGGCGACCCGGAGCGGTTCTATGACGTCGCCGGTCGAGCCGGAGTGGGTGATGGCGATGGCGACGTCGCCGGAGCGGAGCTGCACGGCGTTGGTGACGGCGAGGTGCGGGTCGCTGTGGGCGTGCGCGATGAGGCCGATGCGGAGGAGTTTCTGGCCGAGGTCCTGGGCGACGAGGCCGGAGGCGCCGATGCCGTAGATGTCGATGCGGCGGGCGGTGGCGAGGGCGGCGACGGCGGCGCCGAGCTGGACGGTGTCGAGTCCCGCGGCGGTGTCGGCGAGGGTCTGCTGTTCGTCGTAGGCGAGCTTGGCGACGACGTCGGCGATCGGGTCGTCGACGGCGATGTCGGCGGTGACGGCGGGTGCGCGGCCGGACTGCTGCTGGGCGGCGAGTCCGGCGAGGGCGAGCCGGAGGTCGCGGTAGCCGGGGTAGCCGAGGAGGCGGGCGGTGCGGACGACGGTCGCCTCACTGGTGCCGGTGAGCTCGGCGAGGCCGGTGACCGTGAGCGCGGCGCAGCCGGCGGGGTCTCCGGCGACGGCTTCGGCGACCCGCTGCATCGAGCGGGTCATGGACGGCGCGAGGGTCCGCACCTTGGCCGCGAGCGCGGCGGGGGCGGGGGGCGCGTCACCCGTGAAACTTTCCTTCACTTCATTGGTCACATCTGAAAGATACTTTCGGACGGGGGGTGCGACAAGACCTCGTCGGTCCCGGATCGGGGCGGGACCTTCGGCCCTTCGCAGGGTGCGCTGGCCCCGGGTGACAATGGGTGCATGGACGACATCGACCCCGTGGAGCAGGCGCTGCACGCCGCCCGCGCCCTGGTACTGGCCGACCTGGTGGCCCGCGAGGTCGCCGCCGCCGAGGTGGTGTCGATGGTGGAGGATTCGGTGACCCACCGGCGCTGGTGGGTCGAGCAGTGGCCGGAGGGCCTGGCGTACGTCGCCGGTCTCGTCGCCCAGGACGTCCAGGACGCCCTGCTCGAACGGTACGGCCGCTGGCCCCTCTGCCCGGTCTGCTCCACCGGTGACCCGCACGCCCTGGACGTGGAGCCCGAGCTGGGGCCGGACCCGCACTGGGTCTGCGGGAAGCAGGGCGTCGTGGTGGCGCCGGTGGGCGGCCTGACGTGAGCGGGCGGGCTGCCGTGACAGGGTGGGCTGACGTGAGCGGGCGGGCTGACGTGAGCGGGCGGGCTGACCTGAGCGGGCGGGCTGACGTGAGCGGGCGGGCCGAGGCGAAGGCGGTTCCGGCGTGACCCTCTACATCGACCCGCCCACCTGGCCCGGCCACGGCCGGATGTGGTCGCACCTGGTCAGCGACGTCTCCTTCGAGGAGCTGCACACCTTCGCCGCCTCGATCGGCGCCCCGCCCCGCGCCTTCGAGCGGGACCACTACGACATACCCTCCGACCGGTACGCGGACGCCGTGGCCGGCGGTGCGGTCGAGGTCGGGTCGAAGGAACTGCTGCGGCGCCTCACGGCGGCGGGGCTGCGACGACCGAAGGGCCGACCGGCGCCCTCTTGACCGGGGCCGCGGTGGGGGTCAGACGACGTGGGACGCGATGACGCGGGCGCACTCCAGCGATTCGGTGCGGGTGGTGTCGACCTCCACGTCGTAGTCGACGCCCCGGTGCACGATGTCCGCCTGCTTCGCGGCCATTCCGGCGACCCGGTCGCCGCGCGCGACCTCGCGGCCCTCGGCGACGGCGCTGTCGCACCGGACGCCGACCCAGAGCACGTCGAGGTCGCCGACGAAGGCCCGCCAGCGGTCCTGGGCGGCCGCTCCGCTCAGGAAGACGTCGTCGACGATGACGCGTGCGCCGGCGCGGGCCATGGTGGCGACCCCCTGGGCCCAGGCGCCTTCGAGGGCGCGGAAGTCGGCCCCGATGTTCACTCCGCCGTCGGCGTCGAACGCGATGCCGTCGTCGGAGCTCCGCATCCTGAGGGGCATCGCGTCGATGAGCGAGTCGACGCCGAACGCGAGCCAGGGGTCGGGGAGTACGGCCTGGAGACACCGCACGATGCCGGACTTCCCCGCGCTGGAACCGCCGTTGAGGATGATGATCTGGGTGGTCATCGCGCCACCGTACGGCGGTGACGGCGCCGTACGAAAAGGGTTTCGGCCGATGCCGGGGGCGTCAGCGGGACGTGGACGGCACGGCCTTCTCGGGCTGCGGGATGCCGGAGGTCACCACGCGGGACGGGGACCTGTGGAGCTTCAGGGCCACCGCGGCCGTCGCCAGGCCGACGACCGTCATCGCCGCGCCCGCCCAGGCCGTCGAGGCGAAGCCGAGGCCCGCGTCGATGACCGTGCCGCCGAGCCAGGGGCCGCCGGTGTTGCCGAGGTTGAAGGCGGCGGTGGTGGTGGCGCCCGCGAGGGTGGGGGCGGCGCCGGCGACGTTGAACATGCGGGCGTTGAGGGCCGGGGCCGTGTAGAAGGCGGAGACGCCGAGGAGGAAGGTCAGGACGATCGTGGCGGCCGGGCTGGATGCGAAGAGGGCCAGGGCGACCAGGAAGACCGTGGAGGCGGCGATGCCGGTGAGCAGCACGCCGAAGAGGTGGGCGTCGGCGACCCGGCCCCCGATCGTCGTGCCGATCACGGCGCCGATGCCGAAGAGTCCGAGGACGCCGGAGACCCACCCCTCGTCGAGTCCGGACACGTCGGTGAGCAGCGGGGCCAGGTAGGAGAAGGCGCAGAAGACGCCGCCGGCCGCGAGGGCGGTGACGACGATCGAGAGGAGGACCTGGCGGTCGCGGTAGATGGCGACCTCGCTCTTGAGGCGGGGCTTCGTCTCGGGGAGGGGGATGCGGGGGATGCGGGTCACCACGCCGACGAGGGCGATCGCGGAGGCGAGGCCGACCGCCCAGAAGGCGGAGCGCCAGCCGAGGTGCTCGCCGAGGAACGCACCGGCCGGGACACCGAGGACGTTGGCGATGGAGAGGCCGCCGATCATGACCGCCATGGCGCGGGCGCGCGAGCCGACCGGGACCATCGCGATGGCCACCGCCGCGCCGACCGCCCAGAATCCGGCGCAGGCGAGGGCGCTGATGACGCGGGAGGCGAAGAGGATTGCGTAGTTCGGCGCGAGGGCGCCGGCTATCTGGCCGAGGCCGAAGACGGTGATGAGGGCGATGAGGGTGGTCTTGCGGGGGAGCCGCAGGGTGGCGACGGCGAGCAGCGGCGCGCCGACGACCATGCCGATCGCGAAGGCCGAGATGAGCAGCCCGGCGCGGGGGATGGAGACGTTCATGTCCTCCGCGATGGGCGGCAGCAGTCCGGAGAGCATGAACTCGCTCGTGCCGAGCGCGAAGACGGACAGGCCGAGGATGTAGACGGCCAGCGGCATGCGGCCGGCGGATCCGGTGCTCGCGGGGGCGTGCTCGGGGGCCTGTGCGGCGGGCTCGAAGTCCTGTGCGGCGGGCTCGGGAGCGGGGGGCGTGGGCTCGGCGGAGGAAGACGGCATGACATGGGTCAACCCGGGGTTTGTGCCTGTCATTCCCGGCGCGCCGGGGATCTCGGCATATGGACGGAGGCCGCCCCCGCGCTGGTTTACGCCCGGTAACAAGACGATCAACCAGGCGCCCGTCTTGACCGGGAGTGGCAGCCTGTGTGCCCTTCGTGAAGGTTATTTGATCTTCACGTGCGGCGCGGGACATGACATGGTCGCGGAGTAAGCGGCAGCGCCGGTCGTGGGGGGCGAGCGTGCCGGCACTGTCGTGACCAGGGGGGAACTCTGCCTGGTGGGCTGCCGCGCCCGTGGGTGCCATGCCCATGCTCAGAGTGCTGCCGGACGATCGTGAGATTGCAAGGCAGAACATGTCATTGCTCAGAGACGTCGGCAGACGCCGCCGTCGCATACGGGCCGCCCTGACGCAGGCGACCGCGACCACCGCCATGATGACGGCCTCCGCCGTCCTCGTCGGCATGATCCAGAGCTCGCCGGTCGCCGCCGCGACCGAGCCCGAGCAGGACGACCCCACCCAGTACCGCAACAGCATCGGCGCCGAGCGCCGCCTCGACCGCTGCCAGGGCGCGCAGGCGCTGCGCATCGGCGGCCCCCTGCTGAAGGCCAAGGCCATCGAGGGCCTGGCCGGAACCGAGACCGACCTCGACACCGTCCTCGGCGACGACCTCGACTGGTGGCTCGACAGCCCCCTGGACGTCGCCGCCGACGCCGACGAGGACGCCGGCGGCGTCTACGCCAACGCCGTCCGGGACCGCGACGAGGCCCTGTCCCTCGCCAACCAGGTGTACGCCAAGAACGACGCCGGCGACCACCGGCTGGACTGGTGGGCGCCGAAGTTCGGCGACGCCGTCTGGAACTTCACCATCGGCACCCAGCGGGAGATGGCCAAGCACCTCGACGACGACACCCTCAGCAAGGCCAGCCCCGAAGCCCTCGCCCGCGCCAAGGTCATCGCCGAGGAGAACCGCGGCAAGGACGAGTGGCACGACTGGGCGTCCAGGAGCATGCTCAGCGACAGCCAGGTCGGCTGGGGCTCCAGAACCTCCACCGACATCGCGTCGTACCTGAAGCGCGGCGGCTTCCCGACCGTATCGCCCGTCAAGGACTCGCCCGAGTACCGCGTCGAGGTCGAGGACCTCAAGCAGGCCTGGGCCGCCTGCGACTACGCGAACCCGTACGACCCCTCGCGCAAGCTCAACGAGCTCGTCATGGCCGCCATGATCGAGTGGGAGCTGGAGTACGCCGGTCAGGCGGACCAGCGCGCCACGATCATGCGCGCGGAGGCCGAGGCCTCGGCGGCCACCCGCGAGGCCACCGACGATCTCGTCGAGGCCCTGGGACAGGCCTGGCTCGCCGAACAGCTCCTGCGCTGGCGCAAGAACTGGCAGGACACGCTGGCCGACTGGCCCTTCCCCACCTATCCGGGCCAGCCCGACCAGGCCGCGTACGACAGGGCAGACGCCGACCTCGCCCGCTACCGCGCCAACGTCGCCGCCCTCGCCACCTCGGCGAAGGCCCAGGCGGCCAAGGCCACCGCCGCCGCCCAGAAGGCGACCACGGCGCAGCAGCAGGCATGGGCCGTCGCCGACACGACCCACGTGCCGCGCGGCCGGGGTCTGATGTACGCCCAGCAGTCGGTGCAGGTCGCCCGCGCCTCCGCGGCCGCCGCCACGGCCGCCGCGAAGGCGACGGAGACGGCGCTCGGCGCCGCGAACGCGACCGTCGCCACCAGTGACGCGCTCCTCGCCAAGGCGAAGACCGAGTCGGCGGCGCTCACCACGGAGTTCCGCCGGGTCGCCGCCGAGGAGGCCGCCGCCCAGGCGAAGGCCGCCGCCGACAGCGCCGTGGCCAACGCCACGGCCGCCGCGGACAGCGCAGACACCGCCAAGGCTGCGCGGACGACGGCGGAGCAGAAGCGCGACAAGGCCAAGACCGCCGCCGCCACGGCCGCCTCCGAGCGTGCCAAGGCGGAGGCCGAGAAGGCCACGGCCGTCGCCTCCCGCACCAAGGCCGCCACCGAGCGGGCCAAGGCCAAGGCCGCGGAGGAGAAGGCCGCCGCCCAGCAGGCCACCGCCACCGGCGCGGGAACGGCTGCCGGGACGGCGACCGCCGACGCCACGGCGAAGCGGAAGCTCGCCGACGAGAAGGCGAAGGCCGCGCAGACCGCACGCGAGAAGGCGACCGCCGCGCTCCGGGCCAAGCAGGCCACCGCGGCCCGCGCCGCCGCCCTCGAAGCCGCCGCGACCGCCGCCGCGGGCAGCGCCGCCGCCGCCGAGACGCGGGCGGCGGCCACCGCCGCCCGCACGGCCGCGAACGAGGCCGTCCAGGCCGCGACCGCCGCGCAGACCGCCGCCGACCAGGCGACCGCCGCCGCGGTCTCCGCGCGCACCGCCGCCACCACGGCGGAGGGCGCCGCCGAGCGGGCCAAGACCACTGCCGCCACGGCCTGGTCCGCCTTCTACGCCTCGCAGGGCGAGGCCTCCACGGCGCACGCCGCCGCGGCCACCGCCCTCGACGCGTCGCAGGACGCCGCGATCCGCGCCGACCACGCGGCGACCGCCTCGGAGAACGCCACCGAACTGGCCAGGAAGGCCCAGCGGGAGTCGGACGCCGCCGGCGCGAGTGCCGCCGAGGCCGTGAAGTCGGCCGCGACCGTCGTCGGCCGCGCCCATGCCGCCGCTCAGGCCGCGCTCGCCGCCCGGGACGCCTCCCAGGAGGCGATCACCTCCGCCGCCGAGGCCGTCGCCCTCGGCAGCCCGTACCAGGAGAAGGACAGCGCGGCCGCGTTCGCCGTACTGGTCGGACAGTCGTCGAAGACGGCCGCCGAGCAGCAGGCGGCCGCCGCCGCCGCCAAGGCCACCGCAGCAGCGGCCGCCGCGGAGTCCGCGCAGCAGACCGCCGCGCAGGCCACCGGTGACGCGAAGCTCGCCGCCGAGGCCGCCGCCCGCGCCGCGAGCGACTCGGTGCGCGCCGTCGAGGCCGCGACCCGGGCCCAGGCGTCCGCCACCCAGGCCTCCGACGCCCAGAAGGGTGCGAAGGACGCCGCCGACGCCGCCGCCGGCCACGCCGAGCAGGCCGGGACGGACGCCCTCAGCGCCCGATCCACCGCCGGCGCGGTGAGCGGTATCGCCGCCGAAGCCGCCCGTGAGGCGACCGACGCGGAGAAGCACGCCGCGGAGGCGAACGAGAAGGCCGGCCGGTCCTCCGAGGCCGCCGAGGAGGCCGCGAAGAAGGCCGCCGACTCCGAGAAGGCCGCCAAGGAGGCCGAGGACAAGGCGTCCGACGCCGCGGGCGACAGCTCCGCCGCCGAGGAGGCCGCGAAGAAGGCCGAGCAGGAGCAGCGGGAGAGGAACGAGGCCGCCCACGAGGAGGCCCTCGCTGAAGGCGTCACGCCCATCGAGGGCGGTGCCTCCAACTGGCCGGCGCTCGGTGAGCGGGAGGAGCAGATCCTTCTCGGCGCCTGCGGCCAGACCTGCGTCGACGACTACCGGAAGGGCCTCGCGGCCGTCTCCGTGAACGTCGTCGAATGGGCCGCCGCCAACGGGGGACAGATCCTCTTCGAGCAGCTCGACGCCGCCAAGGTCAAGAAGTGCCTGGCCTCGTCCGACGTGGACGACTGCCTCTGGGCCCTGGTCGACATGCCCTCGTCGTCGGTGATCGTGGGCCGGATACCCGCGCTCGCGCTGGCGATCGAGAAGGTCTCCGACGGCATGCGGAAGATCTTCCGCGAGGCCGACGACGCGCTGCGCCGCCTCAACGAGCTGACGGCCGTTCTGAAGAGCGTCCGCGGCACCCCGCGCCTGGAGCGCTGCCTCGCCGGAGTCGCCCTGCACGCGGGCGGCGCCAGGACGAAGGCCGTGGCCATCCAGGGCCTGTCCGGGTCGAACGCCCAGCTGCACGAGGTCATCGGCGACCTCAGCTGGCTGCAGCTCATGGCCCTGGGCCAGGCGACCAGCCAGGACAAGGCGGCCGCGTACGAGTACGCGGACGCGATCGCGGCCCGCAAGGCCGTCCTGGAGGATGCCAACCGGCCGTACGCGATGAGCTCGTTCGACGACGGGATCACGCTGCACGCACCGCAGTTCGGCGCGGAGATCATGGCGTTCACCCACGCCTCGCAGCCGAAGCTGTCCGCCCGTCTCGGCTGGGACGGGCACACCAACCCGAGTGCCGAGTCCCTGGCGAAGGCCCGGGAGATCACCGCATAGAACCGGGGCAAGGACGACTGGCACGACTTCGCGGCGGAATCCATGCTGCGGTCGGCCAGTACGACCGACAACCAGTTCTTCGGCGGTACGACCTCCACGGACATCGCCACCTATCTGCGGCACGGCGGCTTCCCCGCCAAGAAGGTCACCGAGGGCACCGCGGCGTTCCGCGTCGAGGTCGAGAACCTCAAGCAGGCCTGGGCCACGTGCAACCACGGTGACCCGGTCGACCCGCGCAACGCCCTCAGCGAGGTCGTCTCCCAGGCCTCGGCCGAGTGGGAGACGGAGTACGCCGGCCAGAACACGCAGCGCACGATCATCATGCGGGCGGAGGCCGACGCCGCCGCGGCGACGAAGGCCGCCACCGACAACATGATCGAGGCCATCGGCCAGGCGTGGCTCGCCGACCAGATCCTGCGCTGGCAGAAGTACTGGCACGACCAGCTCGCGGCCGACCCGGACCACATCCTCAAGCCCAAGCAGGCCCTCTTCGACCAGGCGAAGTCCGACCTGGAGAAGGCCCGCGGCAAGGTCCGGACGCTCGTCACCACGGCCCGGGAGCAGGCCGGTCTGGCCACCGCCGCCGCGCAGCGTGCGGTGACCGCCCAGCAGGACGCCTGGGCCATCGCGGACGCCGCGGAGGCGCCGCGCGGCCGGGGCCTGATGTACGCCCAGCAGTCGGTGCAGGTCGCCCGCGCCTCCGGCGCGGCCGCCACGGCCGCCGCGAAGGCGACGGAGACGGCGCTGAACGCGGCGAACGCCACGGTCTCGACGTCCCAGACGCTGCTGGCCCTGGCACAGACCCAGACGCACGCCGTGAAGACCGAGTTCCACCGCATCGCCGCCCAGGAGGCCGCCGCGCAGGCGAAGGCCGCGGCGGACAGCGCGGACCGGAACGCGGCCGAGGCCGAGGCGAATCTGAAGATCGCCAAGGAGGCCCAGGCCACCGCGGAGCGCGAGGAACAGGAGGCCAAGCAGGCGGCGGCGACGGCGCAGAGCAAGCGTGCTGTCGCTGAGATGGAGCGAGCCAACGCGGCCGCTGCCCGTGCCACCGCAGAATCGGAGCGGGACAAGGCGAATGTCGCCGAACAGGCGGCTCAGGAGCAGCGGGGCGTCGCGGCCACGGCACGCGGCAGCGCCGTAGCAGCGGGCCAGAGTGCGTTCGCGCACCTGGAGGACTCGCTTGGTGCGGAGGGCCGCGCCGAGGCTGCGCGGGACACCGCCGTGAAGGCAGACCGGGCCAAGAACGCCGCGCTCTCCCGCGCGTCGGCGCTCGAGGCGGCCGCAGCCGCCGCCGAGGGCAGCGCGTCGGCGGGCGAGGCGCGGCAGGCGGCGACCGATGCCCGTGCGGCGGCCGACGTGGCCGTGTCGGCGGCCGCTTCGGCGTGGACCGCGGCCAACACCGCCACTACGGCGGCGAAGAACGCCCGTTCCGCGGCAACCGTGGCCAATGGCGCGGCGGAGCGGGCCCGTTCCGCCTCCGAGGGCGCGTGGTCGGCGTACATGACCTCCGTGGGTTCCGCCGCGGCGGCACACGCGGCCGCGGCAGAGGCCATCGACGCCTCGGAGGCGGCGGCGCAGAACGCCAAGGACGCCGAAGCCGACTCCAAGAAGGCGTCCGCTGCGGCGGCTCTGGCCAAGAAGGAGGCCGCGGCGGCGCACACCGAGGCGGTTATGACCGCCCAGTGGGCGGCGAAGACGGCTGGGTACGCGTACGCCACCGCCCAGGCGGCGAGCGCGGCGCGGGACACCGCGACCCAGGTGATCAAGCCGGCCAACGAGGCCATCGGCATCGGTACTCCGTACCAGGAGACCGACGCGTCGGCGGCGTTCGCGGTCCTCACCGGCCAGAACGCGCTGACCCTCTCGGAGCAGCAGGCGAAGGCCGCCGAGGCCAAAGCGGTCCAGGCGGCGGCGTACTCGGCGGAGGCACAGCGTCTTGCCGATCAGGCGGCGGTCGACGACAAGCTGGCGGCCGAGGCGGCAGCGGCGGCGGCCAAGGACGCGGAACGCGCGGCAAAGGCGGCCAAGCGTGCCCAGATCGCCGCGGCGGAGGCCGAAAAGGCGGCCAAGGCCGCGCAGGCCGCCGCCGAGCGGGCCGACGGCTGGGCCATGCAGGCGGGCGAGGATGCGATGTACGCGTCCTTCGCGGCGAACGAGGCGACATCCGACGCGGTAGCCGCCGACAGCGCCGCCACCGAGGCGGAGAAGGATGCGAGCAGCGCGCGGTCGGCGGCGACCGCCGCGAGCGCGGACGCCGCGATGGCGGAGGGCGCAGCCACGAAGGCCGAGCAGGACGCCACGAAGGCCGAGGCCTCGGCTGCCAACTCCCAGGAGTACGCCGAAGAGGCCGAGACGGCCGCGACGCATGCCGAGGAGGAGGAGCGCCGGGAGATCGAGGCCGAGCGCAAGGCCGCGATGGAGAACGGCAGCACCCCGGTGACGGGCGGTTCCTCGTCCTGGCCTGGGATGACGGCCGATGAGGAGCAGATTCTTCTCGCCGAGTGCGGTCAACAGTGCGTGGACGACTACCGTGCAGCCCTCCAGGCGGTCGGAGCCAGCGTCATCGACTGGGTCATCGCCAACGGCGCCGACGTTCTCCTGGAGTTCATCGGGGTCAACGATCTCAAGCGCTGCCTCGGCCAGGGCGATGTGGAGAGCTGTCTGTGGACGCTGGTGAACGTGGCGAGCCTGGTGGCCGTCGTCGGCAAACTTCCCGCGGTCACCAAGGCGATCGCCACGGTCGTCTCCGGCATCGCCCGCTTCTTCGAGAAGGCGGAGTGGGGCAAGCGCACGCTGAACCAGCTGCGCAAGATCATCGAGAAGGTGCGGAAGGACGGTCACAAGCCGCCGCACTGTCTGGTGAAGGGGGCGACCATGTCGATCGCGTCCTTCAGCGGGATCTCGGACAGGGCGGCTGCAGCCTCCGACGAACCGGAGGTGCCCTGCTTCAAGGGGCTCACCCGCGGTGCGTCCTTCAAGGAGCACTGGAAGAGCAAGAAGGACATGCTCGGCAAGTTCCTCGGGAAGACCTACCCCAAGTGGAAGGACGATGAGGGCGCCGAACTGCTCAGCGACCTGTTCGAGCTGATCACTAGCGGTAAGGTCAAGTATGTGGGTATGGGCACGCTCAAGGCGGGTCAGCCTGCCGCACACGTGTTCCGCGGCAGTGGTTTGACGCTCATCGTGAAGCCGAACGGCGAGTGGTGGACCCTGCTCCAGTCCGGTGCGGGTATGGACCTCGGTATCGTGATGCTGTGATGAGCAATTCACTGTTTGACCGAATGGTCCGGGGCCCGGTCCGGGACGTACTGGTCCCTGGGTATATCGACAGGGATCGGGAGCATCCGCTGTTCAAGCCGTTCCCGGTCTCGGTTTTTCTGGAACTGGAGGACGGGTTCGTTGAACTCGCCACGGTCCAGGACGAAGGTAGGATGACGGTCGAATTCGTCACCGAACCAGGGATTCCCGAAGCCCTGCTCGACGACGAGGACGAGTTCTGTTTCGACTCGCGCGGTCTGGACGTCCTCACGGACGCACACGACTCGCTGCGCGTCACTCGGATCCGGGGGGTGCTGCCTGGAGCGTCTGTTTCAGTGGCCGGGGATCCCGGGACGGAGTACGAATGCCTCGAATTCCGCTTCGAGGACGGTGGATGCCTTTTCGCCGACCCCGGATACCCCTTGGGCATCCGGCTCGGTGGTGAGGGCGCGTACGACCGGCTCATGGAGCTGAACGCCGGACGGCCGACGGGCCCCGAGCCCGGACGGCCGTTCGTCTGGGCTCCCTAGCAGCTCGATTCCGTGACGGAACGAGGAGGGGCCACCCCGCTGGGGTGGCCCCTCCTTCGCGTTCCGTCGTGCTCGTCCGTCCGTCGTGCTCGTGGCCCACGACGGGTGGCGGATCAGCCCAGCTGCTCCACTTGTGCTCTGACGATCGCCTCCGGCATCGCGCTGTTCTTCGGGGTCAGCATGTTCACGCCGTAGAAGACCGCGACCACGCCGTCCTTCCGCACCACTGTGAACGTCATGGTGACGCTCTGCTTGCCGATGACATTGGTGATGCGGTAGCCGAGGGCCTCGTCCCCCAGAGCGGGCGCCTTCACCGGCTCGACCGCCCTGTACGTGAGGCCGAGAGTCTTGAAGCCGCCGGGACACTCCTTGACGGAGGTGCGCAGGTCGGTCATGACCTTCTGGGCGTTCTTCGGCGAGTGGGAGGCCAGCCACATCGAGCCGACGGTGGCGTTCTTCGCCTCGGTCGGTTCCAGCGAGCGGTGTTCCACGCTCACCGCCGGGAGGTGGGTGAAGCCGCCGGCCAGGCTGGCGAGCGGCTGGCACTCGGCCTTGTCGGCCTTCAAGTCGCGGCCTGCCTCGACGTCGGCCTGCGCGACCTTCTTGATCTCGAAGCCGTTGCTCGTGCCGGAGAGGGTCGCCTTCTCTAGGGCCTGCGGGGCCATGGCCCCCATACGCCTGGCCTCGGCGTCGGCCTTCTCCTCGGCGCTCGGTGAGCCGGGGGAGCTCTTCGCGCTCGTCTTCGGCTTCCCGTTGCCGGAATCCTTCGATTCCCCGCTGCACGCGGATATCGCGAGGAGGGCCGGCAATACGGCGGCGATCGGAAGGGCCCTTCGCAGTTTCATGTGCTTTCCTGGCATCTCTCGCGGGTGAAGACAAACGAAAATGATCTTACCGGCGGTAGAAGTCGTTCCTTGTCACATTTCGGCGTCGGCCGGTGTTCGTGCTCACCCCGTACCTGACATGTCGGCAAGTTCAGCGAGTTCACGTTCCAGGTTCTCCCGCGCCTTCCCCTCCCAGACCGCCGCCCCGTAAGGGGTGTGGAAAAGCCGGGGCAGGTCGAGGAGTTGGCGGAGGACCGCCGCGCGACCCGCGCGGAAGGCGTCGTCGGGGACGAATCCGTACTCCTCGCGGACCGCCGCCGCATACCCCCTGTACGTATCGGGGTCGGTGGCCAGGATCGCCAGGTCGGCGTCGCAGAGGGTCTCGCCGTTGAGGTCGCCCGGGGCCGGGTCGTGAGTGACCGTCAGGCGGACCAGGCGGGCGACCTCCGCGACCTCGTGCGGGGTGAGTCCGGCCTCGGTGAGCGCCTTCTCGGCGAGGACGGCCGAGCGCTCCTCGTTCTCGGAGCGGTCGGGGCGGTAGACGGCGTCGTGGAACCAGGCGGCGAGCCGTACGAGCTCCAACTCCCCGCCCTCGCCGCCCTGGTCGGTGAGTTCGTCGATCCGGGCGAGGACCGCCCGGAGGTGGTCGACCGTGTGGTAGCGGCGCTGGGGCTCGGCCCATCGGGCCAGCAGGTTGCGGCCGTACGGGGCGGGGTCGGGGCCCTCGCGGCCGGCGCGGGCGGCGTGCAGGGTGGAGTTCCAGCGCTGGAGCAGCTCGGGGTGTTCCTCGGCGGTCATGAGGGCATTCTGCCCGGCTCGCGGGCCGGAAGGCCCGCTTACCCCGTGTCCTCGGCAGCGCTTTCCCCTCACTCTTACATACCCCCCATGGGTATGCTACGGTGCTGTGCAAAGGTACCCCCTAGGGGTATGCCCCGAGTCCCGGTCGGGACCGCTCGGGGGCCGCAGCGAGTGAAGGGTCAGGGCAATGTCAACCGTCAATCCCCGGCGCTGGTGGGCACTTGTCGTGCTCGCCGCCGCACAGTTCATGGTCATCATGGACACGTCGATCATCGGGGTCGCGCTCCCCGAGATGCAGAAGGACCTGGGCTTCTCGCAGAGCGAGCTCCAGTGGATCTTCAACGCCTATGTGATCGTCTTCGGCGGGCTGCTGCTCCTCGGCGGACGCCTCTCCGACCTCGTCGGAGCCCGCAGGATCTTCGTCGCCGGCTGGGCCGTCATGATCGCCGGCTCGGTCCTCGCCGCCGCCGCGCAGACCGCCTGGGTCGAGATCGCGGGCCGCGCCGTCCAGGGCGTCGGCGGCGCGCTCATCGCGCCCTCCGCCATGACCCTGCTGATGATCCTCTTCATGCACGACCCTAAGGAGCTCGGCAAGGCGATGGCGCTCTACGGCGCCGCCGCCCCGGCCGGCGGAACCGCGGGCGTCTTCCTCGGCGGTGTCTTCACCGAGTGGATGAGCTGGCAGTGGGTCTTCATCGTCTACATCCCCATCGGCCTCGCGACCCTCGCCGCCACCAAGCTCCTGCCGAACGTCGAGTCCCGCCGCGGCTCCGTCGACATCCTCGGCGCCGTCGCCGTCACCGCCGGCCTCGCGCTCGCCGTCTTCGCCGTCGTCCGCGCCCCCGAGGTCGGCTGGGGCTCCACCGGCACGATCCTCCAGCTGATCGGCGCCGCCGCCCTCCTGATCCTCTTCTTCGTGATCCAGAAGAGCATCAGCGAGCCGCTCATGCCGCTCAGCGTGTGGCGCGTCCCGCGCCTCGGCTCGGCCAACCTGGCCATGACGCTGCTCGGCGCCGCCTGGATCCCGATGTGGTACTTCCTCAACCTGTACCTCCAGCAGGTCCTGGGCTTCGGCGCCTTCGAGTCCGGTGCCGCCCTGCTCCCGATGACCGTGCTCCTCATGATCTTCATGACGGCCATCACGGCCCGGCTGATGATGAAGGTCGGCGCCAAGCCGCTCATCGCCGGCGGCCTGCTGGTCCTCGCCGCCGGTCTGGTCTGGCTCGCCGCCGTCCCGCCCACCGGCTCCTTCCTCGTCGACGTCCTGCCGGCCTCGCTGGTCGCCGCGCTCGGCATGTCCCTCGCCTACATCCCGACGATGATGACCGCCATGTCCGGCGCCCCGCAGGAGCAGGCCGGTCTCGCCTCCGGCATCGTCAACACCACCTACAACGTCGGCTCCGCCCTCGGCCTCGCCGCGCTGACCGCCGTCGCCATGTCCCAGGGCGCCGACCAGCTCGGCAACCTGCCGAAGCTGACGGACGGCTTCTCGTCCGCCTTCGTCGGCGCCGCGGTCATCGCCGCCGTCGGCGGTGTGATCACCCTCCTCGTGATGAAGAGCGACAAGGCGGTCGCGTCCGAGGCCGCCGCCCCCGCGCCGCAGGGCGAGAAGGTCACCGCCTGACGCCCGCCCCCGAGGGGCCGCCCGATGTCCCTCCCGGACGTCGGGCGGCCCCTTCTCCGTACCAGGGAAGGAATGCCATGGAACTCGGCACCCGCGCCGTCCACGTCGTCAACGAGCCGCTCCCGCCCGGCAGCCGGCCGCTCTCCGTGCCCCTCGTGCAGTCCTCCGCCTTCGCCTTCGAGTCGGCCGCCGGGCTCGCCGACGCCATGGCGGGACCCGACGGGGCGTACGTCTACAGCCGCCGCGGCAACCCGACCGTACGGGCCCTTGAGCAGACCCTCGCCGGTCTTGAGGGCGGCGCCGGGGCCATCGCGTTCGCCTCCGGGATGGGCGCCGTCAGCGGCGTCCTGCTCGCCCTGCTGCGCCCCGGCGACCGCGTGGTGGCCCAGCGCTGCCTGTACGGCGGGACCCATGCCGTCCTCGCCGACCTGGCCGAGCGGTACGGGATCGAGGTCGTACGGATCTCCGGCGACGACCCGGCCGAGTTCGAGGCCGCCGCCACGCACCCCGCCACCCGGCTGCTCGTCCTGGAGACCATCGCCAACCCCACGGGGCAGGTCCCCGACCTGCCCGGACTGCTTGCCGCGGCCCGCGCCCTCGGCGTCGTCGGCCTCGTCGACAACTCCCTCGCCTCGCCCGTCCTGTGCCGCCCCCTGGAGCACGGTGCCGACATCGTCGTCCACTCCACCACCAAGTACCTCTCCGGGCACTCGGACGTCCTCGGCGGCGCCGCCGTCTTCGCCGACGACGAGCTGCGCCGCCGGATCTGGCCCCGCACGGTCGAACTCGGCGCCTGCGCCGACCCGTTCGCCGCCTGGCTGACCCTGCGCGGGATCCCCACCCTGCCGCTGCGGATGCGCGCGCACTGCGCCGGGGCCGCGGTCCTCGCCGAGCGGCTCGCCGCCCACCCCCGCGTCTCGGCCGTCCACTACCCGTGGCTTGCCGGCCACCCCTCGTACGAGCGCGCCCGCACGGTGCTGGACGGCGGCGGCGGGCTGCTGTCGTTCGAGCTCACGGGGGGCCGGGAGGCCGGCCGGGCCTTCATCGAGCGCGTACGGGTGGCCCGGCTCGCGCTCTCCCTCGGCGGCGTGGAGACCCTCGTGACCCATCCGGCGTCCACGTCCCACCGGGAGCTCGACGGGGCCGCCCTGGAGGCCGCGGGGATAGCCCCCGGGCTCGTGCGGATGTCGGTCGGCATCGAGGACGTCGAGGACCTGTGGGCCGATGCCGAACAGGCCCTCGGACAAAGCCTCTTGGGGTCTTCTTTTGGGTTGACAAAATAAATGACTGATTCGTAGATTGGTGTGTGCCAGGGAAACACCACTCCTAGGTCAAGGGGGGCGCACGATGCGCTACTTCGAGGACTTCCGGCCCGGCGACGTCCACGAGCTGGGCGCCGTCACCGTCACGGCGGAGGAGGTGCTGGAGTTCGGCAGGCGCTTCGATCCGCAGCCCTTCCACACGGACCCCGCGCGCGCGGAGCAGTCGCCGTTCCGCGGACTGATCGCGAGCGGATTCCACACCCAGGCGATGTTCATGCGCCGCTACGTCGACGGACTGCTCGCCTACAGCGCCTGTATGGGCTCGCCCGGCATCGACGAGGTCCGCTACCTGCGGCCCGTCCGCCCGGGCGACGTCCTCACCGCGCGCGTCGAGATCCTCGGCTCCACCCCGTCGCCGTTCCATCCCGCCACCGGCACCGTGAAACCGCGGTGCACTCTGGTGGCCTCCGACGGGACGGCCGTGTTCAGCATGATCCTGCACAGCATCTTCCGCCGGCGCCCCGCCGACTCCGAGGCCGACCATCTGTCGTCGATGCCCGCGGCCGAGGACCCCGTCGCCTGTGGGCGACCGGCCAAGACCTGTGTCCCGGTCATGAGCGCCTGACGAACCGTCCTTCGTCGGGCCCCCGAACACGGCCGTCCGTATGCCCGTACATCCACCGAAGTGAAGGGGGGACCTCCTGTGGAGGCCGTATCCCGCACCGCCCAGTGGACCGCCGCCGCGCGCGCCCTGGAGACCGAGCGCGAGGACCGGCTGTTCGCCGATCCCTACGCGCGCACCGTCGCCGACCAGATCGGCTTCGAACTGCTCGAGCGCTACGCGGGCGGCGGCACCGTGCCGTTCCTCGCCATCCGCACCACCTACCTCGACCGCGCCATCATCCGGGCCGTGGAGGAGCGGGGCATCCGCCAGGTCGTCCTCCTCGCCGCCGGCATGGACACCCGCTTCTTCCGGCTGCCCTGGCCCGACGGTGTCACCGTCTACGAGCTCGACCGCCCGGCCCTCCTTGAGGCCAAGGCCGAGATGCTGGCGAAGGAGCCGAAGCCGGCCGGGCGCGACCGGATCACCGTCCCCGTCGACCTCACCCAGGACTGGACCGGCCCCCTCAAGGAGGCGGGCTGGAAGAGCGAGGAGCCCGTCCTGTGGGTGGTGGAGGGACTGCTCTTCTTCCTCCCCGAGCAGGCCGTACGGACCCTCATGTCGACGCTCTCCGCGCACGCCGCCCCCGGCTCCGTGCTGCTCGGCGACGTCATCTCGAAGGCCGCCCTGGAGAACCCGCTCGCCCGCGGGTTCATGAAGGCCCTGGACGAGGACGGCAACCCGTGGCTCTTCGGCACCGAGGAGCCCGAGGCGCTGCTCGCCGACTGCGGCTGGGCCGTACGCGAGGTCAGGCAGCCCGGTGAGGACGGCGCCGACTTCGGCCGCTGGCCCTACCCGGTACCGGCCCGCTCGGTCCCGCGCGTGCCCCGCTCCTTCCTGTTCACGTGCGACCTGCCGGGCGGGAACGGATACGAGGGGGTGGCCGCGTGAGCGCCCACCGGGGGTCCGGGGGTCGTCCCCCGGGTCGGCACAGCACGTGCGACCTGCCGGGCGGGAACGGCTACGAGGAGGTGGCCGCGTGAGCGCCCACCGGGGGTCCGGGGGTCGTCCCCCGGGCCGGCACAGCACGTGCGACCTGCCGGGCGGGAACGGCTACGAGGAGGTGGCCGCGTGAGCGCCCACGACTTCCACCAGAGGGTCATCACCGACGCCGGAGCGGCCGTCCGCGGCCTGACCGTCTCCCTCGGACAGCGCCTCGGCCTCTACCGGGCGCTGGCCGAACGGGCCCCGCTCACCTCCGCCGCGCTCGCGGAGGCGACCGGCACGAACGAGCGGTACATCGAGGAGTGGCTGCACGCCCAGCTGTCCGCCGGATACGTCGAGCGGCACCCCAGCTCCCTCACGTACACGCTCCCCGCGGACCACGTCGAGGTGCTCGCGGACCCGAAGGCCGTCACGTACGCCGCCGGGTTCTTCACCGCCCTCAAGGCGCTGTACGCCACCGAGGACCTGCTCGTGGAGGCGTACCGCACCGGTGACGGGGTCGGCTGGGCCGAGCACGACGCGGCCCTCGACACCGGCATGGGCTCCTTCTTCCAGCCGACGTACGAGCACAAGCTCGTCGCCGACTGGCTGCCCGCCCTCCACCAGGTCACCGGCAAGCTCGCCGCCGGCGGCACCGTCGCCGACGTGGGCTGCGGCGTCGGCCACACCACGCTGCTCATCGCGAAGGCCTTCCCGCACGCCACCGTGCACGGCTTCGACTACTCGGAGGAGGCCATCTCGATCGCCCGGGAGCTCGCCGAGGAGGCGGGCCTCTCCGAGCGGGTCGTCTTCGAGGTCGCCTCGGCCGACGACTACCCCGGCTCCGGTTACGACCTGGTCTGCTTCTTCAACGCCCTGCACGACATGGGCGACCCGGTCGCCGCCGCCCAGCACGTCCACAAGTCCCTGGACGCGGACGGCACGTGGATGCTCGTCGAGTCGAACGTCTCCCCGCAGGACATCGACGTGCAGACGCCCGCCGCCCGCATGTTCATGGCCCTGTCCGCCGTCATGTGCCTGCCCGTCGCGGTCGCCCAGCGCGGCCCGCACGCACTCGGCAACCACTCCGGTGAGAAGGCCTTCCGGGCCATCGCGGAGGAGGCCGGCTTCACCCGCTGGCGGCGTGCCACCGAGACCCCGGTGAACGCGGTCTACGAAGTCCGGCCCTGAACGACCGAAGCCTGGAGGAACCATCATGGGCGCCACCGCCCCCCTGCCCGTCACCGACCGGTTCATGGAGGTCCTGGAGCGGCTCAGCGAGCGCTCCGTCGAGGACTACTACAACCCGTACCAGACCTTCCAGTGGCCCGAGACGCTGGAGGAGAACCGCTTCTGGATGACCCCGGAGCTGCTCACCGTCTACGGCACCCGGCACTACGACGCCCTCGGCGAGGAAACGCTTCAGCGCCTGTCGAAGTGGGAGTCCGTCAACTTCTACAGCCTCAACGTGCACGGCATCCGCGAGCTCCTCATCGAGGTCGTCGGCCGCATCCACATGCCCGGCTTCGAGGTGCCCTCGGACTTCTTCCACCACTTCATCGGTGAGGAGAACGAACACATGTGGTTCTTCTCCGAGTTCTGCCGCCGCTACGGCCACAAGATCTACGGCTCCACCGCCATGCGCGCCGACGCCGCCTGGGAGCCCGAGGTCGAGAACTTCCTCGTCTTCACCCGCATCCTCTTCTTCGAGGAGCTCGTCGACCACTACAACTCCCGGATGGCGAAGGACACCTCGCTCTGCCACACCATCCGCGAGGTCAACCGCATCCACCACCAGGACGAGTCCCGGCACATCGCCTTCGGGCGCGAGCTGGTCTCCCTGCTGTACGGCCGGATGTGCCAGGCGGTGAGCGCCGAGCGGGTCCGTGAGGTGGAGGCGTACCTCAAGCGGTACGTCGTCTACAGCGTCAACTCCCTCTACAACCCCCACGTGTACCGCGACGCCGGCATCCCCGATCCGCTGGCCCTGCGCAACGCGCTGGTCGCCGACGAGAGCCGCCGCCCCCACGAGCGCAAGGCGATCCGCAAGCCGCTCGCCTTCTTCCTGAAGACCGGGATCTTCTCCGACGACACCCTGCCCGTCGTCTGAGCGGCCGGGACCGGAACCTCCCACCCGAGAGGTGAAGAGATCATGACCGTGACGACCCCCGCGCACAGCGGGGAGAACGTGGGCTCGACGAGGGGACTCCCCTCGCTCGGGCCGGAGGGGACCCGCCTGCTGCGGCTCCTCGACGACACCTTCGAGAGCTGGGGCGTGGCCGCGGGCGCCCGCCCGATGACCATGCCCCCGCTCCTGCCGGCCGCCGACCTGGCGAAGCTGGACTACTACGACAACTTCCCGCACCAGGCCGTCCTCGCCGCCCCGCTCGACCTGGAAGGACGCCTCACCACCACCTTCGACCGCGAGCACGGGCAGTGGCCCGCCGCCGCCCTCGAACCGGCGGGCCTCGGACTGCCCTCCGCGTCCTGCTACGCCGTCTACCTCGACCACCAGGGCACCCGGGTCGCCGACGACACCCTCGTCACGATCTGCTCCTGGTGCTTCCGCAAGGAGACCCACTACGAGGGCATGCGACGCCAACTAGGCTTCCGCATGCGGGAGATCGTCGCCATCGGCACGCGCGAGCACGCCGAGGCGCACCTCGCCGACTTCACCGCCCGCATCCGGTCCTTCGCCGCGGCGCTCGACCTGCCGCTGCGCAGGGAGGCCGCCTGCGACCCCTTCTTCGACAAGGGCGGCTCGAAGGCGCTGCTCCAGCGCCTCACCCCGGTGAAGTACGAGTTCCTGTACGAGGACCTGGCGATCGCCTCGGTCAACACGCACCGGAACTTCTTCGGCGACCGCTGCGCCATCACCCTGGAGTCGACCGGCGGACCGGCCTTCACCAGCTGCGTCGCCTTCGGCCTCGAACGCTGGCTGTCCGCGCTGACCCGCCGCCACGGCGGCTGGCAGGCGGCGACCGAGGCGGTGCTCGACGCGAACGCCCGCACGCGGGCCGGGGCGAGTGGCGCGGCCGGGCCGGTGATCTGACGTGCCGGCCCGTCCCGCCGCCCCGCCGGCGGGCGGCCTGGGGTGGGCGAACCTCGGCATGGACATCGTGTCCGTCAACCGTGTCCGCAGGCTCCTCGCCCAGTACGGGGAGCGGTTCTTCGAGCGGATGCTCACCCCCGGCGAGCTCGCCGACTGCCGTACCTCCTCCGGGCTCGACGTACTGAGCCTGTGCGGGCGGATCGCGGCCAAGGAAGCGGCCTTCAAGACCTTACGGGTCAGGGGCAGGTTCCTGCCCTGGCCGGACATCGTGGTGCGGCGTTCCGAGGGCGGCTGGCCGCTCGTGGAACTGCACCGGGCGGCCGCCGATATGGCCGCCGAGTCCGGCATCACCGAGATCACCGTGTCCATCAGCCACGACGTGGACTACGCGGTGGCGGTGGCCGCACCGATCATCGCGCCGACACACCCATCCATGAGCAGCTAAAGGAGAGCAACCCATGGCCGACGGCCTGCAGACGGTGAAGAACTGGATCCTCGAGCGTCACCCCGAGCGCGACGACATCGCCTCCGACCTCGACCTGATCGAGAACCGGCTCATCGACTCGCTGTCCTTCGTCGAGTTCGTCTTCCTCCTGGAGCAGGAGAGCGGCACGGCGATCCAGATGGAGACCCTCGAGGTCGAGTCCATCCGCACCCTCGGCGCCATCGAGGAGCACTTCTTCAAGACCCCGGTGGAGGCCCAGGCATGAGCCGCCGCCTCTTCACCTCGGAATCGGTGACCGAGGGACACCCCGACAAGATCGCCGACCGGATCAGCGACACCATCCTCGACGCCCTGCTCGCCGAGGACCCGTCCTCGCGGGTCGCGGTGGAGACCCTGATCACCACGGGTCTCGTGCACATCGCCGGCGAGGTGACCACGACGGCGTACGCGCCGATAGCGAAGCTGGTGCGCGAGGCCGTCCTCGACATCGGCTACGACTCCTCGGCGAAGGGCTTCGACGGCGCCTCCTGCGGCGTCTCGGTGTCCATCGGCGCCCAGTCGCCGGACATCGCGCAGGGCGTGGACACGGCGTACGAGTCCCGGGTCGGGGGAGCCTCCCCGGAGGGGGAGGACGCCGAGCTGGCCGCGCAGGGCGCCGGCGACCAGGGCCTGATGTTCGGGTACGCCTGCGACGACACGGCCGAGCTGATGCCGCTGCCGATCGCGCTCGCCCACCGGCTCTCCCGCCGCCTCACCGAGGTCCGCAGGAACGGCACCGTGCCCTACCTGCGCCCGGACGGGAAGACCCAGGTCACCATCGAGTACGACGGGGACCGCCCGGTCCGCCTCGACACGGTCGTCGTCTCCTCGCAGCACGCGGCCGACATCTCCGTCGAGGGCCTGCTCACCCCGGACGTGCGCGAGTACGTCGTCGAGCACGTCCTCAAGGAGCTGGTCGAGGAGGGCGTCAGCCTGGAGTCCGACGGCTACCGGCTCCTGGTCAACCCGACCGGGCGCTTCGAGGTCGGCGGCCCGATGGGCGACGCGGGACTCACCGGCCGGAAGATCATCATCGACACGTACGGCGGGATGGCCCGGCACGGCGGCGGCGCCTTCTCCGGCAAGGACCCGTCGAAGGTCGACCGGTCGGCGGCGTACGCGATGCGCTGGGTCGCGAAGAACGTCGTCGCGGCCGGTCTCGCCCGCCGCTGCGAGGTGCAGGTGGCGTACGCCATCGGCAAGGCCGAGCCGGTCGGTCTCTTCGTGGAGACCTTCGGCACGGGCACCCTGCCGGACGAGCGGATCCAGGAGGCCGTCGGCGCGGTCTTCGACCTGCGGCCCGCGGCGATCATCCGCGACCTGGACCTCAAGCGGCCGATCTACGCGAAGACGGCGGCGTACGGTCACTTCGGCCGCGAGCTCCCCGAGTTCACCTGGGAGCGCACGGACCGCGTGGAGGCCCTGAAGAAGGCAGCGGGGGAGTAGGCCGTGCGTATCGCTGTCACGGGATCCATCGCGACCGACCATCTGATGACCTTCCCCGGCTGGTTCAGCGAGCAGCTGCTCGCCGACCGGCTCGACCGGGTCTCCCTGTCGTTCCTCGCCGACAACCTGGAGGTCAGGCGTGGCGGAGTGGCAGCGAACATCGCCTTCGGACTCGGTGTCCTCGGCCTCCGTCCCGCCCTCGTGGGCGCGGTCGGCGCCGACTTCGAGCCGTACCGGGTCTGGCTGAAGGACCACGGTGTGGACACCGACTCGGTGCGCGTCAGCGAGTCGCTCCACACCGCCCGGTTCGTCTGTACGACCGACCGGGCCCAGAACCAGATCGCCACCTTCTACGCGGGGGCGATGGCCGAGGCGCGCGGGATCGACCTGCGGGAGGTCGTGGCGCGCACCGGCCGGCTGGAACTGGTCCTGGTCTCCCCGGACGACCCCGAGGCCATGCTGCGGCACACCCGCACCTGCCGTGACCTGGGGATTCCCTTCGCCGCCGATCCGTCGCAGCAGCTGGCCCGGCTCGCCGGCGCGCAGGTGCGGGAGCTGGTGGACGGGGCGCGGTTCCTGTTCACCAACGAGTACGAGACGGCGCTCCTCCTGGAGAAGACCGGCTGGACCGAGGCGGACGTGCTGCGCCGGGTCGGCACCTGGGTCACCACCCACGGCGAGGCCGGCGTCCGCATCCGGGGCGAGGGCCGCGAGCCGCTCGCCGTGCCGGCCGTGGAGGTCGCGGCCGTCGTCGACCCGACGGG
This sequence comes from Streptomyces sp. NPDC088707, assembly GCF_044752725.1. NCBI lineage: Bacteria > Bacillati > Actinomycetota > Actinomycetes > Kitasatosporales > Streptomycetaceae > Streptomyces > Streptomyces sp. NPDC088707. Next base: position 95,170 of record NZ_JBIVLV010000011.1, read on the forward strand.
CGTGGGCGACGCCTTCCGGTCCGGCTTCCTCGCCGGGTGGCTCTGGGGCGTCCCGGAGCGGTGCGCGGCGCAGCTGGGCTGCGCGGTGGCCGCGACCGTCCTCGACTACGTGGGGACGCAGGAGTACCGGCTGCACCGGGACCCGCTCCTGGACCGGATCAGGACGACGTACGGCGTCGGCTGCGCCGCCACGCTCGTCACCCGTCTGAGGGGGCTCACGTGACCGTCGTACGGAGGTCCCTGCGGGAGGAGTTCGGGCGGCGGGTCGTGGTGGCCGACGGGGCGATGGGCACGATGCTCCAGGCCGCCGACCCGACGCTGGACGACTTCCGGAACCTCGAAGGCTGCAACGAGATCCTCAACCTCACGCGCCCCGACATCGTCGCCGCCGTCCACGACGCCTACTTCTCGGTGGGCGTGGACTGCGTCGAGACCAACACCTTCGGGGCGAACCTGGCCGCGCTCGCCGAGTACGGCATCGAGCACCAGGTGTACGAGCTGTCCGAGGCAGGTGCCCGGATCGCCCGCGCCGCGGCGGACGCGCACACGGCCGCCGACGGGCGCCCCCGCTGGGTCCTCGGCTCCATGGGCCCCGGTACGAAACTGCCGACCCTGGGCCACGTCACGTACGAGCCGCTGCGCGAGGCCTTCCGGCAGAACGCGGAGGGCCTGATCCGGGGCGGCGCCGACGCCCTGCTCATCGACACCTCGCAGGACCTCCTCCAGACGAAGGCGGCCGTCATCGGCGCCCGCCGGGCCCTGGACTGGGTCGGCGTGGACCTGCCGGTCATCGTGCAGGTGACCGTGGAGACGACGGGCACGATGCTGCTCGGCTCCGAGATCGGTGCGGCGCTGACCGCCCTGGAGCCGCTCGGCATCGACATGATCGGCCTGAACTGCGCCACGGGCCCGGCCGAGATGACCGAGCACCTGCGGCACCTCTCCCGGCACGCCCGTATCCCGATCTCGGTCATGCCCAACGCCGGGCTGCCCGTCCTCACCTCCGACGGCGCCCACTACCCGCTGTCGCCGGCCGAACTGGCCGACGCGCAGGAGGCGTTCGTCCGCGAGTACGGCCCGGCGCTGGTCGGCGGCTGCTGCGGTACCACCCCGGAGCACCTGCGGGAGATCGTGGAGCGGGTGCGGGGCGCGGCCGTCCTCGACCGACGGCCCGAACCGGAGCCGGGCGCGTCCTCGCTCTACAGCCACGTGCCGTTCCGCCAGGACACCGCGTACCTGGCGATCGGCGAGCGCACCAACGCCAACGGCTCGAAGAAGTTCCGCGAGGCGATGCTCGACGGCCGCTGGGACGACTGCGTCGAGATGGCGCGGGACCAGATCCGCGAGGGCGCGCACATGCTCGACCTGTGCGTGGACTACGTGGGCCGGGACGGCACCGCGGACATGGCGGAGCTGGCCGGCCGGTTCGCGACGGCCTCGACGCTGCCGATCGTCCTCGACTCGACGGAGACCGGGGTGCTGCGGGCAGGCCTGGAGAAGCTCGGCGGCCGGGCGGTCGTCAACTCGGTCAACTACGAGGACGGCGACGGCCCCGAGTCACGGTTCGCGCAGGTCACGGCCCTGGCGAAGGAGCACGGCGCGGCCCTGATGGCGCTGACCATCGACGAGGAGGGCCAGGCCCGCAGTGTCGCGCACAAGGTGGCCGTCGCCGAGCGGCTGATCGAGGACCTGACGGGGAACTGGGGCATCAGGGAGTCGGACATCCTGATCGACACCCTCACGTTCACCATCTGCACCGGGCAGGAGGAGTCCCGCAGGGACGGCATCCACACGATCGAGGCGATCCGCGAGCTCAAGCGGCTCCACCCGGACGTGCAGACCACCCTCGGCCTGTCCAACATCTCGTTCGGTCTGAACCCGGCGGCGCGGATCGTCCTCAACTCGGTCTTCCTCGACGAGTGCGTGAAGGCGGGCCTGGACTCGGCGATCGTCCACGCGTCGAAGATCCTGCCGATCGCCCGCCTGGAGCCGGAGCAGGTGCAGGTCGCGCTCGACCTGATCCACGACCGCCGCCGCGAGGGCTACGACCCGCTCCAGCGCTTCCTGGAGATGTTCGAGGGCGCGACGGCGAAGTCCCTGAAGGCCGGCAAGACAGAGGAGCTCCTCGCCCTGCCGCTCGACGAGCGTCTGAAGCGGCGGATCGTCGACGGCGAGAAGAACGGCCTGGAGACGGACCTCGACGAGGCCCTGACGTCCCGGCCCGCTCTGGAGATCGTCAACGAGATCCTGCTCGACGGCATGAAGACGGTCGGCGAGCTGTTCGGCTCGGGCCAGATGCAGCTGCCGTTCGTGCTGCAGTCCGCCGAGGTCATGAAGACCGCGGTGGCCCACCTCGAACCGCACATGGAGAGCACGGCCGACGGCGAGGTCGGCAAGGGCACGATCGTGCTGGCCACCGTCCGCGGCGACGTCCACGACATCGGCAAGAACCTCGTCGACATCATCCTCTCCAACAACGGCTACAACGTCGTCAACATCGGCATCAAGCAGCCCGTCTCCGCCATCCTGGAAGCGGCGGAGGAACACCGCGCCGACGTGATCGGCATGTCCGGCCTCCTCGTGAAATCCACCGTGATCATGAAGGAGAACCTCCAGGAGCTGAACGGCCGCGGCCTCGCAGAGCGCTTCCCCGTGATTCTCGGCGGCGCCGCCCTCACCAGGGCGTACGTCGAACAGGACCTGCACGAGATCTACCAGGGCGAGGTGCGCTACGCCCGCGACGCCTTCGAGGGCCTGCGCCTCATGGACGCCCTCATGGGCGTCAAGCGCGGCGTGCCCGGGGCCGTACTGCCCCCGCTCAAGCAGCGCCGTGTTCCCAGGCGCGAGACCCCGCTGCTCGCGGCGGAGGTCCGGGAACCCGAGCCGGCCGGCCGCTCCGACGTCGCCACCGACAACCCGGTACCCGAGCCCCCCTTCCTAGGGACCAGGGTCGTCAAGGGCATCCAGCTCGCCGAGTACGCCCCCTGGCTCGACGAGACCGCCCTCTTCAAGGGCCAGTGGGGCCTCAAGGACACCGAGACCATCGAGACGGAGGGCCGGCCCCGGCTGCGCGCCTGGCTCGACCGCCTCCAGACGGACCACCTCCTCGAAGCAGCCGTCGTCCACGGCTGGTTCCCCTGTGTGTCCAAGGGCGACGACCTGATCGTCCTGGACGAGGACGGAGGCGAGCGGACCCGCTTCACCTTCCCCCGACAGCAGCGGGGCCGCCGCCTCTGCCTGGCCGACTTCCACCGCGCCGAGGACTCCGGCGAGATCGACGCCGTCGCGATGCAGGTGGTCACCGTCGGCTCCCGGATCGGCGAGGAGACGGCGAAGCTCTTCGCCGCCGACGCCTACCGGGACTACCTCGAACTGCACGGCCTCTCCGTTCAGCTGGCGGAGGCGCTGGCCGAGTACTGGCATGCGCGGGTGCGCGCCGACTGGGGCATCGCGGGCTCCTCGGAGCCGGCGTCCCTGGACGGCATGCTCCGCACCGAGTACCAGGGCTGCCGCTACTCGCTCGGCTACCCGGCCTGCCCCGACCTGGAGGACCGGGCGAAGATCGCCGCCCTGCTGCGCCCGGAGCGGATCGGGGTGGAGCTGTCGGAGGAGTACCAGCTGCACCCCGAGCAGTCGACGGACGCGATCGTCGTCCACCACCCGGAGGCGGGCTACTTCAACGCGGGAGGCCGCAGATGAGCCCGACCGCCGTGGACCCGACGTTCTCCTTCGAGTTCTTCCCGCCGAAGACGGACAAGGGGGAGCGGACGCTGTGGGAGGCGATCCGCCGGGTCGAGGCCCTGTCCCCGGACTTCGTCTCGGTGACGTACGGCGCGGGCGGCTCGTCCCGCGACCGGACCATCGAGGTGACCAAGCGGATCGCCACCGAGACGACCCTGCGCCCGGTCGCCCACCTGACGGCCGTCGGCCACTCGGTCGCCGAACTGCGGTCGATCATCGGCGCGTACGCGGACGCCGGGGTACGGGACGTCCTGGTCCTGCGCGGCGACCCGCCCGGCGACCCGCGCGGCCCGTGGACACCGCACCCGCGGGGATTCACGTACGCCCGTGAACTGGTCGAACTGGTGCGGTCGTCGGGCGACTTCCGGATCGGCGTGGCGGCCTTCCCCGAGGGTCACCCGAGGTCGGCGGGTCCGGCCGACGACCTGGCGCACTTCGTGGCCAAGTGCCGGGCGGGCGCCGACTACGCCATCACGCAGATGTTCTTCGACCCGGAGGACTATCTGCGGCTGCGGGACCGGGTCGCGGCCGCCGGCTGCGACACCCCGATCATCCCGGAGATCATGCCGGCCACCGACGTACGCCAGATCCGGCGCTTCGCGGAGCTCAGCGACGCCGCGTTCCCCGAGGACCTGGCGCACCGCCTGGAGGCGGCGAAGGACGACCCGGCGGCGGCGTACCGCATCGGCGTCGAGCACGCGACCGCGATGGGCCTGCGGCTGCTCGACGAGGGCGCGCCGGGCCTGCACCACATCACGCTGAACAGGTCGACGGCGGCCCTGGAAATCCACCGAACCATCATGAGCGCGAGGAGCGTTGTCCATGTCTGACACCTTCACGGACCACAAGGTCGCCGACCTCTCCCTGGCCGCCTTCGGCCGCAAGGAGATCACGCTCGCCGAGCACGAGATGCCGGGCCTGATGTCCATCCGCCGCGAGTACGCGGAGACGCAGCCGCTCGCCGGCGCCCGCATCACCGGCTCCCTCCACATGACCGTGCAGACGGCCGTCCTCATCGAGACCCTCGTCGCGCTCGGCGCCGAGGTCCGCTGGGTCTCCTGCAACATCTACTCGACGCAGGACCACGCGGCCGCCGCGATCGCCGCCGCCGGCATCCCGGTCTTCGCCTGGAAGGGCGAGACCCTGGAGGAGTACTGGTGGTGCACGGAGCAGGCGCTGACCTGGCCGGACGCCGACGGTCCCAACATGATCCTCGACGACGGCGGTGACGCCACGGTCCTGGTCCACCGGGGCGTCGAGTACCAGAAGACCGGCAAGCTGCCGGAGGCCGCCAACGAGGAACTCGCCGTCATGCGCGCCCTGCTGGAGAACAGCCCGCTCGACTGGTCGACCCTCGCCACCGGCATCCGCGGGGTGACGGAGGAGACCACGACGGGTGTCCACCGCCTGTACGAGATGCACCGCGAGGGCGCGCTCCTCTTCCCCGCGATCAACGTGAACGACGCCGTGACCAAGTCGAAGTTCGACAACAAGTACGGCTGCCGCCACTCGCTCGTCGACGGCATCAACCGCGCGACGGACGTCCTCATCGGCGGCAAGACGGCCGTGGTCTGCGGCTACGGCGACGTCGGCAAGGGCTCTGCGGAGTCCCTCCGCGGCCAGGGCGCCCGGGTGATCGTCACCGAGATCGACCCGATCTGCGCGCTCCAGGCGGCGATGGACGGCTACCAGGTCGCCACCCTGGAGGACGTCGTGGAGACGGCCGACATCTTCATCACCACCACCGGCAACAAGGACATCATCATGGCGTCCGACATCGCCCGCATGAAGCACCAGGCGATCGTCGGCAACATCGGCCACTTCGACAACGAGATCGACATGGCCGGCCTGGCGAGGATCCCCGGGATCGTGAAGGACGAGGTCAAGCCGCAGGTCCACACCTGGACCTTCGAGGACGGCAAGGTCGTCATCGTCCTGTCCGAGGGCCGCCTGCTGAACCTCGGCAACGCGACCGGCCACCCGTCCTTCGTGATGTCGAACTCCTTCGCCGACCAGACCCTCGCGCAGATCGAGCTCTTCACGAAGACGTCCGACTACCCCGTCGGCGTGTACACCCTCCCCAAGCATCTGGACGAGAAGGTCGCCCGCCTGCACCTGGACGCGCTCGGCGTCCGCCTGACGACCCTCCGCCCGGAGCAGGCGTCGTACATCGGGGTCCCGGTGGGGGGCCCGTACAAGCCGGACCACTACCGCTACTGATGATGTGTACGGACGATGACGGGCGCGACCCGTGGCTCCCCGACCGCCTCCTCAGGACGGAACGGGACCTGCTGATGCCGCTCCTGCGCCGGACACCCGAGGAGGCGTACGAGCTCCGCACCGCCTGCCCCGGGTGGACGGCGAGGCAGGTCCTCGCCCACTGCGGCGCGGCCCTGGTCAGGATCGTCGAGGACCGCCTGGAGGAGGGCGTGTTCCTGCCCGAGGCGAACGCCTGCGACGTCGCCGAACGCGAGGACTGGCCGCTGGGCCGCATCCTCGACGAACTGGAACGCGGCCTGACGGAGGCGGGCCCGGTGATCGCCGCACGCGAGGACGGCCGGCTCGACGCGGTGGCGCTCGGCGAATGGGTCCACGCGGGCGACGTACGGGAGGCCTTCGGCGAACCCGGAGCGTACTGCGGCAAGGCGCTGGAGCTGGCGCTCCCGCTCCTGACGGTGACGAGCCGCAAGCGCGAGACCCCGCGCCTGGTGGGCGTCCTGGAGGACGGCACGCTGCCCCGGGTCTCCCTGGGCAACGCGATCGAGGGCCGGCCCCCGGCCACCTTCAGGGGCGACGCGTCGACCCTGATCCGCATCTACGCGGGCCGCCCGCTGGTGAGAACCCGCTACGAACTGAGGGGCGCGACGGAACAGGAGCTCCTGATCTACCGCTGACCGTGCCCGCCGCCGCCCTGACGAGCCCCCGCCCCACGTGCCGAGGCGCGACCCAAGCCTTCCCGCGCCTCCGCGCGGCGGCGGGGTCAGTGCGTGAGGGTGCGGCTGAGGAGGGGCAGGAGCCGGTCCCAGTGGCGCCGCGTCCCGGACGGGCTGAAGGCGCTCGTGTCGGCCATGGTGAAGCCGTGCTCGGTGCCGGGGTAGATCTCGTTGCAGTGACGGACGCCGGCGGCTTCCAGGACCTCGTTGAGCCCGCCGAACTCCTCGGGCGTCATGTCGCCCTCGGCGATCCCGAAGTGCACCTCGGCGGTGACCTTCGGGGCGAGGAGGTGCGGGCTGTCGGCCGCGTCCGTGATCAGGGCGCCGGGGTGGAAACCGGCGACGGCGGCGACCCGGTCGGGATGGGCGGCGGCGGTACGCATCGCCAGGACGCCGCCCAGGCAGTACCCGACGACGCCGACGGGCCCGTCGGCGACCTCGGGCCGGCCGGCGAGGAACGAGAGATAGGCGTCGGCGTCGATGAGGACGCGGTCGGTGGTGTGCGCCAGGTAGAACGGCATGAGCTGCTCGAAGAGCGCGGGCCGCTCCTCCTCGCCGATGTGCTCGGGAAGCTCGATGAGGGGCGCCGGCCCCTCCCGGTAGTAGACGTTGGGCACGAGCACGAAGTACCCGTGCCCGGCGAGCTCCCGCGCCATCTCCTCGAGCCGAGGCCGAGGACCGAACACATCCATGTAGAGCAGTACGCCCGGGTGCTGCCGGCCGTCGTCGGGGAAGGCGGCGAAGGCGTCGGCCCGGCCGTCGGGCGTGGGTATCCGCAGTGTCGTGGTGGCCATGGGAACGACCGTAACAGCCATGATCAGCCCCTTTATTGGTTTGCCGTCGGCGAACCGGGTCCGATAGGAAGCTCTCATGCTGAGGGGTAGCAAGGTCGGGCTCAGGGCCCGGCACGAGGAAGACATCCCGATCCTGCGGGCCGAGCTCTACGACGACGTGGTCAACGCCTCGCGAGCGGAAGCCGGGCCGTGGCGGCCGATCACGCCCGGTTCGAAGGACCGGCGGCTCGTCGTGGACGACACGGCCGAGGGCCATGTCCCCTTCTCCATCGTCGAGCTGGAGGGCGGCACGCTGATCGGCTCCGCGAACCTGTGGGGCATCGACACCCACAACCGGTCCGCGCACATCGGCCTGGGACTGCTGCCGTCCGCCCGCGGCAAGGGCTACGGCACCGACGTGGTCGCGACGCTGTGCCACTACGGCTTCGTCGTGCGCAGCCTGCAGCGGCTGCAGATCGAGACCTTGGCGGACAACACCGCGATGCTCCGCTCCGCCGAGAGCAACGGCTTCGTCCGCGAGGGCGTACTGCGGTCCTCGGCCTGGGTGATGGGCGAGTTCCTCGACGAGGTCATCCTCGGACTCCTCCTCCAGGACTGGAAGCCGAACCCGGGCGTCTAGGCCCTGTCGTCAAACTCCCGTCTGCGGGTGGGGGTGGGTCAGGGGCCGGTCGGGGGCCGGTCAGGGTGATCACCGATGGGCCGCGAGCCTTGTACGCACCAGAGTTGAGGGTGTCAGAACGACTCGTCCCCACCGCTCCGGAGCACCCCATGCGCCTTCGTCTCGCCGCCACCGGCCTCGCCCTGGCCGCCGCCGTCACCGCTGTCGCGGCCGTCACCGCCGGCTCCGCCGGTGCCGCTCAGCCGGGCGCCGGTGCCACGCCCGCCACCGGCACCCCGGCGGCGGCGCTGAAGGGCTCGGGCGCCCTGAACCCCGCCCTCCAGGACGTCCTGGGCCGCATGCCCGACCCGGTCGTCGCGGGTGCGCTCGTCAGACGGGACGGGGCGGGAGCCGCCGTCGGCCCGGTCACCGCCGACGCGCACTTCCGGATCGGCAGCGTCACCAAGACGTTCACCAGCACCGTCGTGCTCCAGCTCGTCGCCGAGCGCCGGATCGCACTCGACGCACCCGCGCGACGGTACGTCCCCGAGCTGCTCCCCGAGGCGTATGACCGGGTCACCGTCCGCCAGCTCCTCGACCACACGAGTGGGCTGCCCATGCCCGCCCCGACCCCGGGGCCGAAGGACGGGCCCGGATGGCAGTTCGACTCCGTGTCGCCCGCGGACTCCTTGCGGGCGTCGTTCGCCGCGGCGGCGGCCGCGCACCAGGCGCCGCCCGCACCCGGCTCCGAGCAGCAGTACAACGGGCTGAACTCCCTCGTGCTCGGCCTGCTCGTCGAGAAGGTCACCGGCCGTTCCTTCGCCGACGAGCTGGAGCGGCGGATCATCCGGCCCCTCCACCTCCACCACACCAGCCTCCCCGCCGCCGACGACCTGGGCATCCCCTCGCCCCACGCGACGGTGTACGTCGACGGGCACGACGTCACGGAGCAGAGCCCCTACCCGTGGGCGGAGGGCGGCATGATCTCCAGCACCGCCGACCTGGACCGGTTCTTCACCGCACTGTTCCGGGGGCGCCTGCTCCCGCCGGCCCAGCAGGAGCTGGTCTTCCACGTGCCGCAGGTGAAGAGCGCCGCCGGCAACACGAACTGCTTCGGCGGGCCCGCCTGCTTCAGCGTCGGCGGCCTCATGAGCTACCGGCTCGGCGACCAGGAGGTCGTCTGGGGCAAGACGGGGTCCCGGCCGGGCTGGGACAACGGCTTCTTCGCCACCAAGGACCTCCGGCACCGTGTCGCGTACTCGCTGAACTCGACCGGGGCGGCCAGTCCTCTCCAGCACATCAAGCAGGTGGTCGGCGCGGCCCTCGTCGACTGACCCCGGCCCCGGCCGCACCGGATCAGGCGGATCGCGAGGGTCAGGAGGATCAGGCAGTGGCGAACGGGCCGTCCAGCGCCGCCCACTGCAGCAGCAGGATGGTCTTGCCGTCGGCGATCCGGCCGTCGCGGGTCATCGCGAGGGCCTCGGTGAAGGGCAGTTCGAGGACCTCGATGTCCTCGCCGTCCTCCTCCAGGCCGCCGCCGCTCCCGGTGCGGTCGGCCGGCGTGTAGGGGCCGGCGAAGAAGTGGAGGCGTTCGGTGACGGACCCGGGGCTCATGTACGCGTCGAGGACAGGGGTCAGGGGGCCGAGGGCGACACCGAGTTCCTCGGCGCTCTCGCGGCGGACCGCGGTCAGCGGGTCGTCGGCGTCGAGCAGCCCCGCCGCGGCCTCGACGAGCATGCCGTCGGGATGGCCGTTGACGTACGCCGGGTAACGGAACTGCCGGGTGAGCAGGACGGTGCGGCGTTCGGTGTCGTACGGCAGGACGACGGCGCCGTTCCCCCGGTCGTACGTCTCCCGCTGCTCGGTGACCCAACGCCCGTCGCGACGGCGGTAGTCGAAGGTGGTCCGTCGCAGGACGTGCCAGCCCCGGGAGGTGAGCTCGACGTCGCGGATCACGACGCCGGGGTTCCGGTCGAGGTCGCGTCCGGCGCGGTCGAGCCCGGTCCGGCCCCGGTGATCGGGGACGTCGACGCCGGGTAGGGGCAGGGGCGCGGGCATGTGCAGGGGCAGGGGTTCGGCCTCGGCCTCGGTCTCGGCCTTGGGCTTGGGCTTGGGCTTGTCGGGCGTCCGCTGGTCGTCCATGCCGCGCTACGATACTGCAGAAACGTGCAAGAACAGGAGGGAATGAGGATGCTGGCTGCCGAGCGGCGTGACCACCTGCTGGAACTGCTCGCCCGCGAGGGCAAGATCGTCGCCAAGGACGTCGCCGCCGGACTGGGCATCTCCGAGGACAGCGTGCGGCGCGACCTGCGCGATCTCGCGAGCGAGGGGTTGTGCCAGCGGGTGTACGGCGGGGCGCTGCCCGTCTCGCCGGCCGTGGTGGACTACCGGACCCGGCGGTCCGTCGCCCCCGACGGCAAGCGGAAGGTCGCCGCGGTGGCCGCAGGCCTCGTGCGGCCGGGCGGCGCCGTGATCCTCGACGGCGGCACCACCGCGCTCGCCGTCGTCCACGCCCTCCCGCGGGACCTGGCCTGCACCGTGATCACCCACAGCCCGACGATCGCCGCCGCCCTGATCGACCACCCGCAGGTGGAGGTCTTCCTGATCGGCGGCCGCATCTACAAGCACTCCGCGGTCGCGTGCGGCGCCGCAGCCGTCGAGGCCGCGCAGAACGTCTCCGCAGACCTCTGTCTCCTCGGCGTCACCGGCGTGCACCCCGACGCGGGACTCACCACCGGTGACGCCGAGGAGGCCGCCATGAAACGCGCCCTCGCGGCCCGGGCCGCGGACACGTACGTCCTCGCGTCGTCGGAGAAGGTCGGCACCGCCTCGCGCTTCCGGGTCCTGCCGTGGGGCGAGACCAGTGGACTGATCACCGACGCGGACCCCCACGACCCGGTGATCGAACAGCTCGCCGCGCGGGGCGTCGAGATCCTCCCCGCCGGCTGACGTCCCGGAGCTGCGGCGTCGCCCGTTCGGGGCGCGCTGCCGTGCGCGGTGTCCCGCCCGCTGGTGTGCTGGTCGGGATTCCCCGCATCCGCGCCCGAATCCCCCACGTACAGGAGCAGCGGCATGGCTGTCATCGTCACCGTCGAGATCCCCGGCGGCACGCAGGAGCAGTACGAGGAGACCATCCGGCTCCTGGAGGCCACCGACTGGTTCCCGGCGGAGGGGTTCCTCGCGCACGCCGCAGGGCCCGACGGGACCGGGGGATGGCGGGTCGTGGACTTCTGGGACTCCGAGGACGCCTTCCTCGCCTTCGTGGAGAAGGCGAGGCCGATCTTCGAACAGGCCGGGCTCCGTACGATCCTGCCCACGGTGCAGGAGGCCGTGAACGTCATCCTGACGTGAGGGGACGGGCGCGGGGCCGGGTGCGGACGGGCGCTGACGGGCGCTGACGAGTACGGGACGGGCGGAGGACGGGCAGGGGAGGGCCGAAAACCCTTTGCGGGGCGGCCCCGTGGCCGTCAGGCTTCTCCGCCATGACCAGTCATCCCTCCCGTCCCTCCGACGCGGCCCGTCCTTCCCGCCCGGTCGCGGACCTGTTCGCCGCCGACGGGCGCCTCAAGGCGATCCCGCGCAAGCCGGCCCGTCGTGAGGCCCTCCTCGCGCACCTCACCGAGAGCCTCTTCGCTCCCGACCGGGACTACCGCGAGCCCGAGGTCAACCAGGCCCTGCTCACCGTCCACGAGGACTTCTCCGCCCTGCGGCGGTATCTCGTGACCGGCGGCTTCCTCGCCCGGACCAAGGACGGCTCGGCGTACCGCCGACAGCAGCAGCCCGGCTCCCCCGGAGGCGCGATCCCCGCCGTCGCGTGACCGCCGCGGTGGTGGCCGGCCTGCTCGCCGGCTACGGAATCGCGATCCCGGTCGGCGCGGTCGGGGCGTACCTGGTGGCCGTGACGGCCCGTACCGGCTGGCGTACGGGCGCGGGCGCGGCGCTCGGGGTGGCCACGGCGGACGGCGTGTACGCCGTGCTCGCGGTGGCGGGCGGCTCGGCGCTCGTTCCGCTGCTGACGCCCGTGATGACCCCGCTGCGGTGGGCGTCGGCCGTGGTGCTCGTGGTGCTCGCGGTACGGGCGGCGTACGTGGCCCTCTCCACGTACCGGACGGGCGGGCTCGCCTCCCGCGACGACGGGACGGCTCTCGGCCCGGCCCGCGCGTACCTCACGTTCCTGGGGATCACGATCCTCAACCCGATGACGGTGATCTACTTCGTCGCGCTCATCCTCGCGACGGGCCCCTCGGCGCCCGCGACGCTCCCCGACCGGACGGCCTTCGTGCTCGCGGCACTGGTCGCCTCGGCGAGCTGGCAGCTGCTCCTCGCCCTCGGCGGGACGCTGCTCGGCCGGACCCTGACGGGGGCCCGGGGCCGGCTGACCACGGTGCTCGCGTCGAGCACGCTGATCGTCGTCCTGGCGGTACGGCTCGTGGCGCGCTCCTGAGCGAGCGTGCCAGCGCGCGAGACCGGCTCGACCTCCAGCGGTCCGTCGTCCACAGCCTGTCGTCCGCATCGACGCCGACGTGGTCGTGAAGCCCGATCGGGCTCGCGCAGGGACTGCTGACCGCGCTCAAGGACAAGATCGGCGCGACGGCCTGAGCGGGCCCGGCGCAGGTGCCGGGGCCGTGGCCGACACGGCCACGGCTCGCGCGACCGTGAAGGCGGCCGCGAGGGCCGCGCCCGCCGCGAGCACGCCGCCGCGCGAGCGCCATGAGAGCACCGACCCGCACGACTGGGCGGAGAGCAGGGAGCCGGCGCTCGCCCAGGAGCCGATGGAGACGGCCGACATCGCGGAACCGACGGAGCCGACGGACAGGAACGACCCGACCGAGCCGATCGAGAGCGTCGACCCGACCGAGGCGACGGACAGGAACGAGTCCCGCGACCAGAGCGACAGCGACGAACCGTGGCGAGAGGTCATGTCTCGATCGTAGGGGCGTTCCGGGGAGCGTGCGCGGGCGATGCGGGTGCGCGAACGCGCGGCCTCAACCCGCGCAGGCCGGCAGGTACTCCAGGCCTCCCGGGGTTCCGAAGCGCAGCACCGCGAGGTACGCCTCCCACCCGCCCGACGTGACGACAAGGGTGAAGCTCAGTCGATGCGCACGATCTGGAACGCCTCGGCCATCCGCCCCGCCGGCAGCCCGCCCGCCGTCGCGTGTTCGCCGAGCCAGGTGCGCAGGAGGCCCGCGAGGTCGTCGAAATGGGCCGTCTGGGAGGTGTGGATGCGCAGCGCCTCGACCTTGCGCTCGAAGACCGGGGTGACGTCCACGTACTGGTTCGGGGTGGGGCCGGTCATCAGCCACAGCTCGTGGACGATCCATGGCTCAAGGCCTTCGTCCTTCAGCAGGGAGGGGTGGGCGAAGGGGTTGCGGGCCTCGGGGTAGACCGCGCGCAGACAGGCGTCGCCGACGGCACGGTGGTCGGGGTGGAGGTCGGCGACCCGCGCCCAGTTGATCTCGGGGGAGGGGATGATCGCGCGCTGCGGCCGTACCTCCCGTATCACCCGGCACAGGTCGCGGCGGAGTTCGACGGAGGCCTCCACGAAGCTGTCGGGGTAGCCGAGGAAGCGGACGTCCGCGACACCGCTGAGCTTGGCGGAGTGGACCTGTTCGGCGCGGCGCAGATCCGCCATCGCCTGGCGGGGGAGTCTGTCGTCGTAACCGCCGGCGCCGCCGTCCGTGACGATGCAGTACGTGACGCGGGTGCCGCGCTCGATCCACTGCATGACGGTGCCGCTGACGCAGAACTCGATGTCGTCGGGGTGCGCGGCCACGACGAGCAGCGATTCGGGCGCGGTGCGGGCGGCGTGGTCGAAGTCCTCCATGTCCCTCATGAGGTCAGCCTGTTGGGGCGGCGGGGGCGTCGCAAGGCCACGCCGTGGCGTGAACAGGACATGGCGCTTACGCGCCATTCAAAAAGTTGGTAGATTCAAATCATTGGTTCAACTGGGTAAGTGAGTGACGTGCTTGGAGGGTGACCGCTGTGTGCAGGATTCTCGGCTCCTTCGCCGCCGGAGCGGCGGCCCACGCCGACCGCCCCGACCCGGCGCAACTCGCCGCCGCATCGGCACGCCAACGCCACGGCGGACCCGACGAGCACGCCGTGCTCACCGGACCCGGCTGGTCCCTCGGCTGCGACCGGCTCGCCGTCACCGATCCCCGCGGCGGGCAGCAGCCCTACCGGCTGCCGCACCTCCCCGGCGTCCTCGCCGTCCTCAACGGCGAGATCTACAACCACGCCGAGCTGCGCCGCACCCTCGCCGCCCGCGGCCACCGGTTCCCCGACCGCTGCGACGGCACGCTGCTGCCCGCGCTCTACGCCGAGTACGGGCCCGCGTTCGCCGAGCACCTCGACGGCATGTTCGCCCTCGCGGTCCTCGACCTGCGCCCCGGCAGCACCCGACTCGTCCTCGCCGTCGACGACATGGGCATGAAGCCGATCCACCTCCACCACGACCCGTACGACGGCTCCACCCGGTTCGCCTCCGAGATCCCCGCGCTCCTCGCCTTCGAAGGGGTACGGATCGCTCCGCGCGACGACTCCCTCGACACCGTCCTCGCCACCCGTACGTCCTTCTCCACGCACACCGCGCTCGACGGCGTCAGCGTCCTGCCGCCCGGAGCCACCGCCCTCGTACGGCCCGGCGCCGCACCCGTCGTCCGCCGCCGGGGGCCGCACCGGACCACACCCGTCGGCGACACCCAGGACGTCCTGAGGCACGAGGTGAGGCGGCTGGCCGAGGCCGAGGTGCCCGTCTGCGCCATCGCCAGCGGCGGGCTCGACTCCGGGCTCGTCACCGCGCTCGCCGCCGAACACGCCCGCGAGACCGACGCACCGCCGCTGCACACCTTCCACCTCACCTACCGGGGGCGATGGCCCGACTCCGAGTCGGCGTACGCCCGTTCCGTCGCCCGCCGCACGAGGACCGTGCACCACGAGGTGGCCGTCGACCCCGACGAACTCGGCTCCCTCCTCACCCGGACCGTCCGCCACCTCGGCCAGCCCAACGCCGACCCCATCACCCTCTCCA
Source organism: Streptomyces sp. NPDC088707 (assembly GCF_044752725.1). Classification (NCBI taxonomy): domain Bacteria; kingdom Bacillati; phylum Actinomycetota; class Actinomycetes; order Kitasatosporales; family Streptomycetaceae; genus Streptomyces; species Streptomyces sp. NPDC088707. The sequence goes on from NZ_JBIVLV010000011.1 coordinate 110,266, forward strand.
CGTACGCGCTGTTCCGCGCCGTCCGCGAGAGCGGCTTCACCGTCGCGCTCACCGGCGACGGCGCCGACGAGCTCTTCGGCGGGTACGACCGGATGCGGGCGGCACTCGCGGCGCCGGCGGGCACGGACTGGGCGGGGACGTACGCGGACGCCCTCTCGGCGGCGCCGCGGCTGCTCCGCGAACACCTCTACACCGCCGACTACCGTGCACACATCGCCGATCAGGGGTCCGCGGCCGATCGCATCGAGCAGGAACTGCGCTCCGCGGAAGCCGTCGGCGAGGACCGGCTCACCGCGATGACGGCCTTCGAGACGCGCTGGCGGCTGCCCGCGTACCACCTGCGGCGTGTGGACCACCTGTCGATGGCGTGGGCGGTCGAGGCGCGCATGCCGTTCTGCCAGCCGGCGGTGGTGACGCACGCGCGCGGTCTGCCGACCGCGGCGCGGACGGGCAAGCGGGCGCTGTACGCGGCGGGGGCGGAGCTGCTGCCCTCCGCGGTCCTGCGCCGCCCCAAGCAGCCCTTCACCCTGCCGCTCTCCGCGATGCTCGCACCCGGCAGCCCGCTCCTGGACACGGTCAGGGAACTGCTGTCCCCGGCCCGCCTCGTCCTGGGCGGGAAGGTCCGCGCGGACCGCGTGCGGCGCCTCCTCACCCGCCACGAGCAACGGCCGTCGCACCACGACGCCCAGGCGCTCTGGGCCCTGGCGGTCCACGAACTGTGGACGGAGGTGGTCCAGGGCATGCGCATCCCCACCGGCTGTGCGGCCTGACCCCCCGGGCCCTCCGCGTCCCGCCCCCGTCCTCCCCCAGACTCCGCCCGGGGGGAGCCCCACCGCCCCAGCGGCGGGGGGTCCCCGCACCGCCCCAGCGGATCGAACGCCCGTGACGGGGATGGGCGGTGACGCCGACGCCCTGGTGCCCACGATGGCGGTGGGGCGTGGCGCACGCGCCACAGGCGTCACGACCGCCGCCCTCGTCCGAGCGCACGACGCCCCCGGCCCCACCCTCGTCCTCCGTCTCGACCACCTGCCCCCCGGCGCGCTTGCTCTCGGTGGCGAGCTCGCGTGGTTGCGGCGGGCCCTCGCCGGCACGCCCTACGCCGGGATCGGCAAGATCGCCCTGTACGGGGCCACGCACCCCGCCCGGCTCGACCACCGTTTCGTCCAGGCCCTCCCCGCCGGCGGTTTCGACTTCCGTGCCGGCTGCGGCCATTCCCTCCTCGCCTGCGTCGTCGCCGACGGTCGCCCCGGGCCCGTCACCGTCCGCGCCGTGACCACCGGCGACACCGTCCTCTGCGTGCCCGAGCCGGGGCGGGACGCGTACACCCTGCACTTCCTCCGCGCCCCCACCGCCCCCGGCACCCTCCCCACCGGCCACCCCGTCGACGTCCTCGACGACATCCCCGTGTCGCTCGTCCGGTACGGCAACCCGTACGTCTTCGTCGATGCCCGGCACCTGCCCGAGGAGAGGCTCCGGGAACGGCTCGAAGGGCTCCGCGCCCACGCCGCCCGGCTGCTCGGGCATCCGCCCCACTCCGCCCTTCCCAAGATCGCCACGTTCACCGCCGGACCCGGCGGGATCGCCGTCCGGGCGCTCACCGTCGGCGGCTGGCACCCCCGGCTCGCGCTCACCGGCGCCGCCGCCCTCGCCGCCGCCGGTGCGCTCGACGGGACCGTCGTGCCGCCCGTGGAGGGCGAGGTCCGCACCCCCGGCGGTACCGTCACCGTCTCCACCGGACCCGACCGCGTGCGCGTCCACCACAAGCGCGCCGAGCTCCTGGAAAGGCTCGTGCTGCCGTGGCGTATCCACGCAACGGCGTGAACGCGCACCCCTCTCACCAGGCCCGGAGTCCGCTTCCTCTGCCACGCTGAAACGGACCGGCAATCGGTATCGGTATCCGTTCCGTGGGGAGTGCAGACGCACATGAAATTCGAGAACCTGCGTGTCGTCGTGACCGGAGCGTCCCGCTATTTCGGTCGCGCGCTCGCCGTCGGATTCGCGCATCTCGGCGCCGAGGTCTACGTCTCGGCGCGGACCGTCGAGGCCGCCGAACGCACCCGTACCGAAGTCATGGGCTCGGCCCGCGACCGTATCCACGCCTTCGGCTGCGACCTCAGCAGGCCCGCCGAGATCCGGGAGTTCGCCGCCCGCGTCGGCGAACACACCGACCGGGTCGACCTGTTGGTCAACAACGGCGCCCGCTGGCTCGACGGCATGGACCTGGAGGCGGCCAGTGACGCCGAGATCGTCGAGACGATCGAGTCGACGGCCGGCGGCACGGTCCTGATGGTGAAGCACTTCCTGCCCCTGCTGCGCGGCTCGCTGCGGCCCGACATCGTCAACATGGTCGCCGTCCGCGACGCCGAGGGCGCCTCCGCCGCGGCCGCCGGCGCCGCCCACGAGGCCTTCTGGGCGGCGAAGAGCGCCCAGGCCGGGTTCGCCGACATCCTCGCGCGCCGCCTCCGCCCCTCCGGCGTCCGCGTGTTCTCCCTCTTCCCGCCCGACTTCTCGACCTCCGACCCGCGCCTCGCGGAATGGGACGGCTCGAACCCGGACGGAATCGCTCCCGACGAGAAGCTGACGACGCAGGCGCTCTTCGAATGCGTCGTCTACGCCGTCGAGCAGCCCCGCGACTGCTTCATCCGCTCCTTCCACTTCGAGCCCCGCTGACCCCGCCACCCCTTCGAGCCCGAGCCCGCTGACCCGCCCTGCGCCGACAGCGCTCCGCCGCACGCGACCGCTGAAGCCCACCGCACCACAGCGTCAAGGAGGTCCCATGAGCACCCCTGTCTGGATCACCGCGACCCCTCCCGCCACCCACGGCGAACTCCACATCGGCCATCTCGCCGGGCCGTACGTCGCCGCCGACGTCCTCACCCGCTATCTGCGGGCCGAGGGCGAGGCCGTCCGGTTCACCACCGGTACCGCCGACCACGCAAGCTCCGTCGAGGTCCGGGCGCTGCGCCACAACCGCAAGCCCGAGGAGGTCGCCGAGGGCTACCGGGCCGCGATCACCGCGGACTGGCTGCGGTCGGGCGTGGAGTTCGACCACATCGTGCGTCCGCGCCGCGACAAGGGCTACGGACGCTGGGTGCAGGACCTCTTCGGGCGGCTCTTCGCACAGGGCGTCATCGCCCCCCGCACCCGCCTCCTGCCGTACTGCGAGCCGTGCGACCGCTGGCTGTACGGAGCGCACGCCACCGGCACCTGCCCGCACTGCGGTGCGGTCAGCGACGGCGGGATGTGCCACGAGTGCGCGCGGCCGAACGACGGCGGCGACCTCATCGGCGCCCGCTGCGCGCTCTGCGACACCCCGGCGGTGGCCCGCCGCTGCCGCCGGCTCTACGTACCCCTGGAGCCGTTCCGGGAGACGCTCGCCGACTACTGGGCGACGGCCGGGCTGCCGCCGCGGCTGGCCGCGCTGTGCGAGTCGCTCGTCGAGGACGGGCTGCCGGACATCGCCGTCGGCCACCCCGCCGAGTGGGGCCTGCAGGTGCCCGTCGAGGGCTTCCCCGACCACCGGATCGACGGCTGCTTCGAGGCGGCCGCGATGCACCTCTTCGGTTACGACGTGACCGGCCCGCTGCCCCGCCGCGCGATCCACTTCTGCGGCTTCGGGCACGCCTTCTGCCACGCCGTGCTGCTGCCGGTGCTGCTCCTCGCGCAGGACGTCAAGCTGCCGCAGGACTTCAACGTCAACGAGTCGTACGTCATCGAGGAAGGCGTCCAGGAGGGCAACGTCTGGGCGCTCGACCTGCTCACCGAGTACGGCTCCGACACCCTGCGCCGTCATGTCCTCCAGGCCCGCCCGCTGGGCCGCCGCACCGTCTTCCACCGGGAGCGGCTCGCCACCGCCCGCCGCGAGCTGGACGAGAACTGGAACAGCTGGCTGTCCCGGCTCTTCGCCGCCGTACGGGAGGAGTGCGGCGGACTCGCCCCGCAGGCGCTGCCCGGGGGCACCGGCTGGGAGATCCTGGAGCGGCGGCTGCACCGGGGCGTCGACGACCTGCGTGAGGCGTACGGCCCCGATGCCTTCGATCCGCGCCGGGCGGTCGCCGTCCTGGACGAGATGGTCCGCTCGGCCGCCGACTTCGGTCACGTCAACGCCCACGAACGCTGCCGGCCCAGCACCTCCTGCCGCCATCTCCCGGCGCTCGCAGCCCAGTTGGCGGTGGCCTCGGCCCTGTCGGCGTGGTCGCGGCCGGTGATGCCGGAGGGTGCGGACCGGCTGGCGGCGGCGCTCCAGGCGGCGCCGGGCCGCCCGGTCGACTGGCACGCCCTGACGGCACCCCTCCCGGGGACCCGGCTCGCACCCCCGTCGGGCCCGGTCTTCGGATTCTGACGTTCCCTCCGGCCTCCCACTACTAAGCAACTAAGTAGGCCAGTAGAGCAGTAGCCCAGCCCCACAGCCCAGTGCATCAGCACTCCAGCACCTCCGTGTCCGATCCCCCACCCTGCCGCGTGACCGTGCGCGCGCGAGCGACGCGCAGGGGCACGTGGCTTCCCTCCCCCCAGGAGCCTCTCGTGTCCCTGCGCGTCGCCATGCTCAGCGTCCACACCTCCCCGCTCCACCAGCCCGGGACGGGGGACGCCGGCGGCATGAACGTCTACATGGTCGAGCTCTCCCGCGCCCTGGCCGAACAGGGCGCGGAGGTGGATCTGTTCACCCGCTGCCGGGGCGAGGGCCTGCCCCCGCTCGTCGAGCTCGCCCCCGGGGTGCGGGTCCGGCATCTGCACGCGGGGCCGCGTCGGGCGCTGCCCAAGGAGGCCATGCCCGATCTGGTGGTGCCGTTCTCGCTGGCCCTGCTCAAGGAGGAGCGGCGGTACGACCTCGTCCACTCGCACTACTGGCTCTCCGGGCAGGCGGGCCGGATCGCCTCGGTGGGCTGGCGGGTCCCGCTGGTGCACACCGCCCACACCCTCGCCCGGGTGAAGAACGCCTCGCTGGCCGCCGGTGACACCCCGGAGCCGGAGCTGCGGGTGAGGGGTGAGTGCCAGGTGGTGGGCGCCGCCGACCGGCTGATCGCGAACACGGCGGACGAGGCGGAGGCGCTGCGGTCGCTGTACGGGGCGGTGGGGGAGCGGACCGAGGTGGTGCGTCCGGGGGTCGATCTGCGGACCTTCCACCCGGCGGACGGGCGGGCGGCGGCGCGGGCCCGGCTCGGGCTGCCCGCCGGGGCGTTCGTGCCGCTGTACGCGGGTCGCATACAGCCGTTGAAGGGGCCTGACGTGCTCGTACGGGCGGTCGCCGAGCTGCTGCGGGACTCCCCGGACCTGCGCCGCCGGCTCCTGGTGCCGGTGGTCGGCGGGCATTCGGGCGCGACCCGTGAGGGGTCGGCGTGGCGGCTCGCCGCGGATCTGGGGGTGACGGACGTGCTGCGGTCCTGCCCGCCCGTACCGCAGGAGCGGCTCGCGGACTGGTACCGGGCGGCGGACGTCCTGGTGGTGCCCTCACGGAGCGAGTCCTTCGGGCTGGTGGCCCTTGAGGCGCAGGCCTGCGGGACTCCGGTGCTCGCGGCCGCGGTGGGCGGGCTGCCGACGGCGGTGTGGGACGGGGTGACGGGGCTGTTGGTGCGGGGTCACGACCCGGCGGAGTACGCGCGCCGGCTGGGCTGGCTCGCGGCGCACCCGGAGGTGGTGCGGACGATGGGGGAGGCGGCGGTGCGGCATGCGCAGGGGATGAGCTGGCGGGCGTCGGCCGCGCGCACCGTCGAGGTGTACCGGCAGGCGCGGGCGGAGACGCGCCGGCCGGTGTCGCCGGGCGGGGAAGGGGTGGTGGGGCAGGGGCGGCGGCACGCCCCTGCCCCGTCGGCCCCTCTCTCCTGGAGGAACGAGAAGGCCGTAGCACAAGTCTAGCATCTCTTTTGGTTCGACCAAAGATATGGAGAGCTCCGGATGCGTCAATTCCGTTGCGGGGACGGCGGATTGACGCATCCACGCCATGGCGGGTCCACGCAGAGACGAACTATGGATTCGATTCGGGGGCCGGGACAGAATGGAGACGTCTTCAGGGAACGCCCGGCGGCACGGGCCCCCGGAAGGCGGAATTCACATTCCAAGTCCTGGAGGAATCATGTCCGTTGCGCAGAACACCGGAATCCGCAAGGCCGTCCGTCAGCTCCTGGTCGCGGTGGCCGCCTGTACCGCCGTCGCGGGCGGCGCCACCTTCGCCGTCGGCTCCGGCATCGACCACCCGGTCACCCCGCAGACCATCGCCGGAGTAGCCGAGGACAACGGCTGGCCGGTCGTTCCGCCGAAGCCGACCCCGACCAACTGACGTCATTCCGAGCGCATTTCACCAGACAAGTTCTCGCGCCGCCGGGCCCCGCAATCGCTGCCACGATTGTGGGGCCCCGGTATTTCCACGACCTCCGCCCATTCCCCCGTTCCGGCGGTCAGTCCAGCCAGCCGAGCCGCACCGCACGCGCCCCCGCCTCGAACCGGCTCGTCGCGCCCAGCTCCTGCATCAGCTCCGAGATCATCCGGCTGACGGTCCGCAGCGACACCCCGAGCGTGCGCGCGATCCGCTCGTCCTTCATCCCCGAGGCGAGCATGTGCAGCGCGGCCCGCTGCTGCTCCGAAAGGCCGTCGCCGCCCGCCTCGGCCGTCGCCTCGTTGCCGTACGGCGTCGCCGTGTGCCAGCAGTGCTCGTACAGGCTCAGATACGGCCGTACGAGCGCGGTGCCCCGCGCCAGGATCGCGCCCTCGCCCGGCTCCTCGGGCCGGATCGGCACCAGGGCGAACTGCTGGTCGGCGATGATCAGGTTCATCGGGACGACGGGGGCCAGACGGATCTCCACACCCAGCTCCGCGCGCTGCCCCAGGAACTTCTCCATCTGCGGGTCCGTGGCCTCCTGCCGGCCGTAGATGGCCCGCACCCGCACCCCGTTGGCGATCTGCCGCCGGTCCCGGTCGAGCATCCGGTCCGGGTTCTGCCGCCCCGGCGTCCCCGGGTGCAGCGCCGCCGAACTCTCCTGCATCACATCGGTGATGTCCTCGATGGCCTGCTGGATCCTGCGGTAGTCGGTCAGCGCCTCGACGTGCGCCTCCGCCTTCGTCAGCGCCTCGGCCCGCAGATAGGAACCCGCGAGGATCTCCAGCGTGCTGTACGCCTCGTCCGCCTCCGCCAGGTGCTCCCGCAGCCGCTCACGCTCCCGCTCCAGGAGCCGCAGCAGCGCGATCTCCGGGTCGATCGCCGCCACCGTGTCCGTCTCGGAACGCCAGCTGCCGTCCCGCACGGCCGTGACGGTGGCGTGCGCCTGGCCGGTCGGCACGATCAGTCCCAGGGTGAGGAGTTCGCCGCGACATCGCTCGTACTCCTCGGCGGCTAGCCCGAGTTCCCTGCGGACCTCCTCGAAGTCCGAGACGCCCCGACGGCGCAGCTCCTGGTACACGGCAAGCAGGACCTCGGTCGTGCCGTCCCCGATGTCGTCGCCCCCAGTGACCATGGCGAAGTGACCCCCTCATCCTCCGAGTCGCCCCGCCCTCACCTTGTCATACGGCTCGGCGGGAGTCCGTCCTGCTGTGCCCGTACCCGTACCTGCACCTACCGTCTCGCACCGGAACTCCTCGTACTAGGCCCCCTGTTCGGGCCCCTCGCCGTCGAGCAGGCCGAGCCGCGCCGCCTTCACCCCGGCCTCGAAGCGGCTCGCCGCGCCCAGTTCCTGCATGACCTCCGAGAGCAGCCGGCTGACGGTCCTGAGCGACACCCCGAGGCTCCGGGCGATCTGCTCGTCCTTGATGCCCGACGCCAGCATGTGCAGCGCGGCCCGCTGCTGGTCGGACAGCCCGTCGCCGTCACCCCCGCTCTCGCCGGGCTCCTCGCCGTACCGGGACGCCGCCTGCCAGCAGTACTCGTACAGGGCGAGGTAGGAGCGGACGAGGCCGGGGCCGCGGGCCAGGATGGTGGGCGAGTCCGGGTCGTGCGGGTCCGTCGGCAGCAGGGCGAAGTTCTCGTCGGCGAGGACCATGTTCATCGGTACGACGGGGGAGAGCCGCAGCTCGACGCCGAGCGCGGCCCGGTCGGCCAGGTGCTGCGTCATCTCGGGCACGGTGCCGACCCGTCGGCTGTACATGGCGCGGACCCGTACCCCGCGGGCGGCCCGGCAGCGGTCCCGGTCCAGCTCGGCGGCCATGTCCTCACGGCGTACGGACCCGGTGTGCATGACGTGGACGGCGGTACGGACGGACTCGGTCAGCTCGGTCAGCTCGCGCAGCACCCGCTGCGGGTCGGTGACGATCTCCACCTCGACCTCGGAGCGGGGCGTGGCTCCGGCGCGCAGGAACGGTCCGGCGAGGGATTCGAGGGCGGTGTGCGCGCGGCTGGTCGCGGCGAGGCGCTCCTGGAGCCGGTCGCGCTCCCGGCGGAGCAGCCGCAGCAGGGCGACGTCGGGGTCGACGACGGTCCGGGCGCCGGAGCGGTCCGCGGTGGTGAGCCCCAAGGCGGCGAGTTCCTCACGACATCGCTCCCGCTCCTCGGCGGAGAGCTGCAGGCCGTCGGCGACCTGGTCGAAGGTGGTGCCGGGGCGGGTGCGGAGCTCCTGGTACACGGCGAGAGCCTGCTCGCTGCCCGCGCGGGACACGGCGGCGTTTCTGGACACGGCGCAGCAGACTCCCCTCGGATCCACGCGGACCCTGTTGAATCGCCCCGCTAGACCCTGCCACATATTCGAACGACACGCACGGAGTTGACCGCCGTCGTGCGCGCCCGGCGGCCGGCCGCTCGCGTGCGCCCGGCTGCGGCTCAGGCGGCGGGGGCGCTCGCCCGGCAGTCGGGGCACAGGCCCTTGAAGACGACTTCCGCGTCGTCCAGGCGCCACTCCGGAAGGGCGCTCTCGGGTGCCTTCGGCGCGGCCGCCGCGACGTTCTCCACGCGGCCGCACACCGTGCACAGGGCGTGCTGGTGCGCGGGACCCGAGATCTCGAAGACCGCGGGCAGGCCGGGCCGGTCGAACTTGCTGACCAGGCCCGTCTCCTGGAAGTGCCGCAGCATCTCGTACACGGCCTGGCTGGTCAGGGTGCCGAGCCGCTCGCGGGCGGTGGCGGTGATCGCCTCGACGTCGAGATGGCCGCCGGCGGCGAGCACCGTGAGCACCTCCAGGCGCGGACCCGTGACCCGCAGCCCGACGTCGCGCAGGCGCTGGATCACCGCCTCGCGGCCCGTCAGCTCTTCCACGACTGCCATCTTCTCCGCCCGCCCGCCCGCCATCTGGTCGGCTCAAACTTTTGTGGGCATCGTACCTCTTGCTCGTCAACCTCGTCAGGGCTCTTCGTCCGCCCGCCCAGCCGTCCGTCCAGCCGCCGGTCCGCCCAGCCGTCCGTCCAGCCACCGGTCCGCCCAGCCGTCCGTCCAGCCACCGGTCCGCCCAGCCACCGGTCCGCCCAGCCGCCGGTCCGCCCAGCCGTCCGTCCGTACCGTCGTCCGTCCCGTCAGCCGTCCGTCCGGTCAGTCCTCCGTCCGGTCAGTCCTCCGTCCGGCACACGAGCAGGACGGACTCGGTCCGCTCGTCGATCCGGTGCCGCCGCCGGCCCTCGATGTGCAGGCCCGCCGAGTGCAGTTCCGCCGCGAGCCGCTCGGGATCGACGATCCACTTGTCGGTGGTCAGCACGACCCGCTCGGTGGACAGCTTCCCGGTCCTCGCCGCGTAGTACGTGATCCGCTCGCTCATCGACGGCAGGTCGAAGACCTGCCGGGCCACCACCCACTCGTCGACGCCGTCGAAGCGGGGCACCTGGAACGCCCAGGTCCGCCGCGGCTCCGCGATGAGTCCCGGCAGCTGGTGCGCCGTGTAGTCGAGGGCGAGCGCCCCGCCCGTCTGCAGGTGGGACGCCACCTCCCGCAGCAGCGCGGGCCGCCGTGCCGGGGGTACGGCGGCGACCATCGCGCCCGCGAGCAGCGCGAGCCGGTAGCTGCCGTCGAGCCGCAGCTCGGTCAGGTCCGTCCGGTGGGTGACGACGAGCCCGGCCACCTGGGGACCGATCCGGCGGGCCCAGCCGTCGAGGCGCTCCAGGGCCGAGGCGTCCCGGTCCACGGCTTCCACGGCGAAGCCGTGCCGGGCGAACGGGACGGCGAGCCGCCCGGCGCCGGAGCCGAGGTCCAGAACGGGTCCGCCGGTGGAGCGGGCGAGGCTGAGATACCGGACGATGTCCGCGCTGTGGGGGCCGAGCAGGGCGTCGTGCAGCCAGACGGAGTTCTCGTCGGCGGGGGAGACGGACTCGAGTCCCGGCAGGGTGTCCGAGGTGACCCGGACGCCGGCACCGGGGGCGGGTTCCGGCTCCCGGCCGTACCGGGACGGCAGGACCGGAGCGAACGCTGCGGGCACGACGTGCAGGGAAGTGCCGCTCGGTGTGTGCATCGCTCCTCCAGGGGCTCGCTCGGTCCATGCCGTCCGGACGAGGTACCCGTGCCGCCGGGGCCCGCGTCGCTGGACCCATCCTGACCTGGGGGAGGAATCCCGATCCACCGGATCGGGCTGCGTGAACACGCGATGGCGTGGATCTGCCACGCCCCGGAGTGCGGCCGCCGCTACAGCGTTCTGCTCCAGCGCCGGGCGGAGAGCGCGGCGAAGCCCAGGTGGGTGTAGAAGGGCAGTGCCGGGTCCGCCTCCGCGGGGAGTTCCACCCGCTGGTCCCGCGCCCCGAAGTTCCGCATCCGGTCCGTGGCCGCCGCGAGGAGCGCCGTACCGACCCCCCGGCGGCGGGAGCCGGACGCCACCGCGAGGGCGTACACCTCGCCCTCGCCCGGCACCGGGACACCGCCCGCGGCGACACCGACGACCGCGCCCTCCGCGTCGGTCGCGACGAGCCAGCCGAGCCAGCCGGGCGCGCCCCCGGGAATTTCAATTTCCGCGCGTATGCGGGGGAGTGCGCATTGTGCGGAGATCAGTCGCCGCATCGGGATTTCGTCCAGGATTCCCGCGTAGCTGCTCCGAATGACGTCGGCGAGCAGCCTGGATATCGTCGTCGCATCGCCGGCCGCGGCCGTCCGAACGCCAGCCAGCTGCATCGGTTTTGTACCCTTCGACGTGCCGAGCCCGAACCCCAACATACCCACAATAGCGGGGAATTCAGTTGTTCGTGACCGATGCGAAATCTACGAATTCGCTTAGTAAATAGCGCTGTTCGGCAGGTCGGACGTACTGATCGCAGGTACTGAAGCGAGTCGATTAACCGGGGAAGGAACAGCAGGCGACGATCAAGGGCGTCATCGCGAGACCCGCGGCCGCGATGGTCAGCAGACCGCGCAGGACGGGATGTCCGGCGCTGTGCGGGGTGAGGATGCGCCGCATCCGCAGCGCCGCCGACGGGCCGCCCGCCGCGAACGCGGACCGCGGCGCCCGCCCCGAGGCGAGCGCGTACAGCGCCGTGGCCAGCGCGTCCCTGGTGCACCGGCGCAAGGCCCGGTCGTCCGCGGCCATTTCGAGCAGCAGCGGTACGGAGCCCTCCCCGTGCCGGGCGAGCGGCAGGCGCGAGAACACGGCGGCGAAGGCCTCCGCCGCGGCGACGAGGAGATGGTGCCGCCCCGCGATGTGGGCCCGCTCGTGCGCGAGCGCCGCCGCGAGCTGGGCTGGTGTGAGGGCGTCCACCGCGCCGGAGGAGACGACGACCCGGCGCGAGCGGCCCGGCAGGCAGTACACGGCGGGGCGTTCGTCGTCGAGGACGGTGGCCCGCAGCGCGGGGTCGTACCGTCCGACGAGCCGCAGCACGCCCGCGTGCCGCACCCGCACGCGGCGGGCCCTGGCCAGCCGGCGGACGAACGCGGCGGCGGGCATCGAGAGCACGGCGAGGGACAGCGCGAAGGCGAACCGCTCCCGCCCGTCGAGCCCCAGGAGCTGCTCGACCGTGGGCGGCCGGAACGCGAACATCATGTCGGCGAGGCGATGGCTGCTGGCGCTGGACAGGACCAGCTGGGCCGACAGCAGGGCGGTCGCGGCGGCGAAGGCGGCGCCGCACGCGGCCCACACGCCGAGGGCGAGCCGGGGCGCCTGCTGGGCCCAGCGCGCCCGGACGAGCAGCCAGGGGACGAGGAAGCCGGTGAGGACGACGAGGCCGAGCGGGACGAGGACGTGATGGTTCACGTTCACACGCCGCTCCCGCCACCGGGGTGCGGGTCGTGGTCGCCGCGGGCGGCGCGCAGGGCCGCGTCGAGGGCGTCCATGTCCTCGTCCGAGATGACCTCGACGAACCGGAGGAGGGCGGCGGGGCGGTCCTGGCTGTCGCCGAGGGCGTCCCGCATCAGGCCCGCGGTGTACTCCTCGCGGCTGCGGACGGGCTCGTACAGCCAGGCCCGTCCGGCTTTCTCGCGGCGGAGCCAGCCCTTGCGGTGCAGGATGTCCGCGACGGTCATGACGGTCGTGTAGGCGACCCGTCGGCCGCGGTTGATGTCGTCGACGATCTCGCGGACCGTGGCGGGCCGCTGCCAGGCCCACAGTCGGTCCATGATCTCGGCCTCCAGCTCTCCCAGCCGGCGCACGTGCATCCCCTCCCCCTACGGGCGGCTCATCGTACGGGCCGGTCCCCTCGCTCAGATATACCCCCTAGGGGTACGGTGGCGGGATGTCGACCCTCCTGAGGACGCCTACGCGGAACCGCCCCTGCGTGAAGGTCTGCGACTCCGGTCCTCCCGGAACGGTGGAGCTGGTGCTCCTCCGCCGGCTGCTCGGCCTCTGTCTCCGGCTGAGTCTCACGCTGTCCGCCGACTGTCCCTCACGCAAGGGCGGTTGACACCGCCCGCCTAGTCCGTCAGGTCACGTCCGGATCAGCCGGGCGATCGCCCTCGACGCCTCGCTCACCTTCACCTTCGCCTGGTCCCCGCCCTGCGCGATGGCCTCCGTGACGCAGCAGCTCAGGTGCTCGTCGAGCAGGGCCACCGCGCAGGACTGGAGGGCCGCGTTGATCGCGGAGACCTGGGTCAGGACGTCGATGCAGTAGACGTCCTCGTCGACCATCCGCTGCACGCCCCTGACCTGGCCCTCGATCCGGCGCAGGCGTCTGATGACGTCTTCCTTGTGCTGTCCGTAACCGGCCATGGCAGTCTCCCCGTCACATCGCTGAGTCGGCGTCGGATCACTTGTCGGCGGCCTGGAAGCCCCGCAGGCGGAGGCTGTTGCCGACCACGAACACCGAGGAGAAGGCCATGGCCGCGCCCGCGATCATCGGGTTGAGCAGTCCGGCCGCGGCGAGCGGCAGGGCCGCCACGTTGTAGGCGAAGGCCCAGAAGAGGTTCGAGCGGATCGTGCCGAGCGTCTTGCGGGAGAGCCGGATCGCGTCGGCCGCGGCCCGCAGGTCCCCCCGTACGAGGGTCAGGTCGCCGGCCTCGATGGCGGCGTCCGTGCCGGTGCCCATGGCGAGGCCGAGGTCGGCCTGGGCGAGCGCGGCCGCGTCGTTGACGCCGTCGCCGACCATGGCGACCGAACGGCCCTCCGCCTGCAGCCTCTTGACCACGTCGACCTTGTCCTGCGGCATGACCTCGGCGATGACCTCGTCGATGCCGACCTCGGCGGCGACGGCCTCGGCGACCGCCTTGTTGTCGCCGGTGAGCAGGATCGGGGTGAGGCCGAGCGCGCGGAGCCGCCTGATGGCCTCGGCGCTGGTCTCCTTCACCGCGTCGGCGACCTCGAGGACCGCGCGGGCCTCGCCGTCCCAGGCCACCGCGATCGCGGTCCTGCCGGCCTTCTCGGCGGTGTCCTTCGCGGACTTGAGGCCGGCGGGGAGCGCCATGGCCCATTCGTCGAGGAGCTTCTCGCGGCCGACGAGGACGGCGTGCCCGTCGACGACGCCCTGGACGCCGAGGCCGGGGATGTTGGCGAAGTCCTCGGGAGTGGGCAGGGTGCCCACCCTGGCGGCGGCGCCGGTGGCGACGGCCTGGGCGATCGGGTGCTCGGAGGAGTGCTCCAGGGCGCCCGCGAGCCGCAGGACGTCCCTCTCGCTGACATCGCCGACGCCCTCGGCGGTGTGGACCTTGAGGAGGGTCATCCGGCCGGTGGTGACGGTGCCGGTCTTGTCGAGGACGATCGTGTCGACCTTGCGGGTGGTCTCCAGGACCTCGGGTCCCTTGATGAGGATGCCGAGCTGGGCGCCGCGGCCGGTGCCGACCATGAGGGCGGTCGGGGTGGCCAGGCCGAGGGCGCAGGGGCAGGCGATGATCAGGACGGCGACGGCTGCGGTGAAGGCGGCGGTCAGTCCCTGTCCCGTGCCCAGCCAGAAGCCGAGGGTGCCGAGGGCGAGCGCGATGACGACGGGGACGAAGACGGCCGAGATCCGGTCGGCGAGGCGCTGGGCGGCGGCCTTGCCGTTCTGCGCGTCCTCGACGAGCTTGGCCATCCGGGCGAGCTGGGTGTCGGCGCCGACGCGGGTGGCCTCGACGACGAGGCGGCCGCCGGCGTTCAGGGTGGCGCCGGTGACGGAGTCGCCGACGGAGACCTCGACCGGGACGGACTCGCCGGTGAGCATGGAGGCGTCGACGGCGGAGGACCCCTCGACGACGGTGCCGTCGGTGGCGATCTTCTCGCCGGGGCGGACCAGGAAGCGGTCGCCGGCCTGGAGTTCTGCGGTGGGCACGGTGACCTCGCGGCCGCCGCGCAGGACGGTGACCTCCTTGGCGCCCAGCTGCATCAGCGCCTTGAGCGCGGCGCCCGCCTTGCGCTTCGAGCGGGCCTCGAAGTAGCGGCCGGCGAGGATGAAGGCGGTGACACCGGCGGCGGCCTCCAGGTAGATGTTCCCGGCGCCGTCGGTGCGGGCGATCGTGAACTCGAACGGGTGGGTCATCCCCGGCGTGCCGGCGGTCCCGAGGAACAGCGCCCACAGGGACCACAGGAAGGCTGCGATCGTGCCGACCGAGATCAGCGTGTCCATGGTGGCGGCGCCGTGCCGGGCGTTCGTCCAGGCGGCGCGGTGGAACGGCCAGGCGGCGTAGACGACGACCGGCGCGGCGAGCGTGAGGCTCAGCCACTGCCAGTACTCGATCTGCAGCGCCGGGACCATCGCCATGGCGATGACGGGCACGGCGAGGGCGACGGCGGTGATCAGCCGCTGCTTGAGGGGGCGCAGCTCCTCGTCGGCCCTCTCCTCGTCGGAGGGGCCGTCGGGGGCGCCGGGGGTCTCGGACCGCGGGGGCGCGGGCTCGGCGGCGGTGTAGCCGGTGGCCTCGACGGTGGCGATGAGGTCGGCGACGTCGATGTCGGCGTCGAAGGTGACCTTCGCCTTCTCGGTGGCGTAGTTGACGGTGGCCTCGACCCCGTCCATCCGGTTGAGCTTCTTCTCGATGCGGGCCGCACACGAGGCGCAGGTCATGCCGCCGATGGCGAGCTCGACCTGGGCGCTGCCCGGTGTCGTCGTTGTCATTAGCTCTTCCTGCTCCTCATTTCGGGGCTCGGTCCGCCTCCGGGGCGCTGGAGCCGGGCTCACGGACCCGACCGTGCTCGCCTGCCTCGTTCCTCGGGAGGCTCCGCGCGCTCGGGTCCGTTCCCCCGGCGCGCCCCTTCGGCTCACTCGCCGGCCCCGGGGGTGGAGGCGCTGGTACGCGGGCGGGCGGGTGTGCGAGCACGGCGGCCGAGGGGGCTGTCGGTCAGGCGCGGCCGGTGAGCTCGTAGCCCGCGTCGTCGACCGCCGCGGTGACCGCCGCGTCGTCGGGCTCGCCGCCGGTGGTCACGGTGACGAGGCCGCCGTCGACGTCGACGTCGACGGAGATGACGCCGTCGAGCGCGCTGACGGACTTGGTGATCGCGGTCCTGCAGTGGCCGCAGGTCATGCCGGAGACGGCGTAGACGGTGGTGGTGCTGTCGGCGACCGCGACGGCGGTGGCCTCCGTGGTGGTCGAGCAGCTGTTGTCGGGGGTGCAGCAGGAGCCCATGGCTTCTCCTCGGTCGGTTCCGATGGGGCAAGATACCCTCGGGGGGTATCGGCTTCCTTCCATGTATACCCCCCTCCCGTATTACGCGCAAGCAGCTCCCCGGCTTGACTTGATACCCCCCAGGGGTATGGTGAAGTGCATCGAACGGTTACCGAAGTGCCGCGAACGGCTACCGACGCCGCCGCCACCACCTACGGGAGAGCAGCCATGAACACCGGAGTGAAGATCACCGCCTATGCCGCCGCGCTCGCCGCGACCTTCGGGGCCGCGTACGGGGTCGGCACGGGCGTCGGCCCCGTCGAGGAGCCGAAGAAGGCCGGGCACGGGGAGCACGCGGCCGCGCCCGCGCCGACGGAGAGCGCGGCGGCGGACGGCCACGGCGGGCACGAGGAGGGCGCCCCCGCGGACACCCCCGACACCGCCGCCGCGGACACCCCCGGCGGCCTCCAGGTCTCCGAGGGCGGCTACACCCTGGCCATGGAGACGCCCGCCCCCGCCGCGGGCAGGAGCACCCTGAAGTTCTCCATCAAGGACTCGGCCGGCCGGAAGGTCACCGCGTTCACCACCGAGCACGGCAGGGAACTGCACTTCATCGTCGCCTCGCGCGACCTCCACACCTTCCGCCACCTGCACCCCGTGAAGGCGGCCGACGGCACCTGGTCGGTGGTCGCGGACCTGCCCCGCGCCGGCGGCTACAAGGCCTTCGCCGACTTCAAGCCCGCCGCGCCCGGCGCCCGGGGCATCACACTCGGCGTCGACCTCTCCGTACCGGGGGCGTACGCGCCGAAGCCGCTGCCCGCCGTCGCACCGACCGCCACCGTCGACGGCTACCAGGTCCGCCTCGGCGGCACCCTGAACCCCGGCAAGGCCGGCGAGCTCCGGCTCACCGTCACCAGGGCCGGGAAGCCGGTCACCGACCTGGAGCCGTACCTCGGGGCGTACGGACACCTCGTCGCCCTGCGCGACGGCGACCTCGCCTACCTCCATGTGCACCCGAACGAGGGCGGCCCCGGCCCCGACGTCTCCTTCACGGCGACGGCACCCAGCGCGGGCACGTACCGCCTGTTCCTCGACTTCCAGCACGAGGGCGAGGTGCGGACGGCGGCCTTCACGGTGACGGCGGGCACGGCCGGGACCGGGCCCACGACCGGCGGCGAGGCGCCCGCACCCGCAGCCGGTGAGGCCACGCACGGTGCGGGAGACCACGCGCACGGCTAGGCTGGTCATTGGACTAGACCTGTAGAGACGCATTCATGGAGGAATGGGCTCGATGAGCAACCGTGCAGTCCTTGAGGTGATCGCCCTCGACGAGGAAGACGCGGTCGCTGCCCAGACCGGTGGAGCCGACAGGCTCGAACTCGTCACCGACATGGCGGCGGACGGACTCACCCCGTCCCGGACCGGCTTCGCCGCCATCCGCGCCGCCGTCGACATCCCGCTGCGCGTGATGCTCCGCCTCACCGACGGCTTCGCCGCCGGCGGCCCCGAGGGCGTCGACGCCCTGGTGACCCGGGCCCTCGACCTGCGCGAGGCGGGCGCCGACGAGTTCGTCCTCGGCTTCCTCACCCCCGACGGCGAGCCCGACCTCGTGGCCGTCGAGCGCCTCATCGCCGTCCTCGACGGCTGCCGCTGGACCTTCCACCGGGCGATCGACCGCACCGCCGACCGCGACGGACTGCGCAAGCGGCTCGCCGACCTGCCCGGCCTCGACACCTATCTGACGGCGGGCGCCGCCACCGGCGTCGACGACGGCCTGGCCACCCTCAAGGCCGAGGCCGCCCGCGCGGGCGAGCCCGGCTACGAGGCCCGGATCCTCGTCGGCGGCGGCCTCCGCCTCGACCACCTCCCCGGACTGCGCGCGGCGGGCCTGGACGCCTTCCACATCGGCGGCGCGGCCCGCCCCCGGGGCTGGGCCGCCCCCGTCTCGGCGGACGCGGTACGGACGTGGCGCGAGGCGCTGGACGCGTAGGGGTTCCGGCGGGGGCGGGGCCGGCGGGGCTTCGGGGCGGCGGGCGCCCGGGACCGGCCCGGGGTACGGCTCGGGACGGCCCGGGACCGGCCCGGGGTACGGCTCGGGACGGCCCGGGACCGGCCCGGGGCACGGCTCGGGGCGGCCCGGGACCGGATCGCGGCCCGTAAGGCCCGGGACCGGCTCGTGGCGGGCGCCAAAATGCCTCGCCTCTGGCGGCGAACGCTCGTTAGCCTCCCCGGTATGGCAGCCACCCCGACGCGACCCGGCGAACTCGACATCGACACCGCCCTCGTCGCGCGGCTCGTCGCCGGGCGGTTCCCCGAGTGGGCGGGCCTTCCGGTACGGCGCGTCACCTCGGCGGGCACGGACAACGCGATGTACCGCCTCGGCGACGACCTCGTCGTACGGCTGCCCCGCGTCCCGTACGCCGCGCGCGACGTCGAGAAGGAACAGCGCTGGCTGCCCCTGCTCGCCCCGCACCTGCCGCTGGACGTCCCGGTCCCGGTGGGACGGGCCGGGGCGAGCGCCGAGTTCCCGCTGCCCTGGTCGGTCTACCGCTGGCTCGACGGCGACGACACCTACGACGCCCCGCTCACCGACCTCGCCCACGCGGCCGTCGCACTGGGCCGCTTCGGCGCCGCCCTGCGCGCCGTCGACGCGAGCGACGGGCCCACGTCCTTCCGGGGCGGTCACGTCACCGGCTGGGAGGAGGGCCACCTGCCGGGCGTGATCCACGACTTCGGCGCCGAGGGCCTGATCGACGCCGACCTCGCCACGGCCGCCTGGGAGGCCGTCCTGCGGCTCCCGCAGTGGGACGGCCCGCCCGTCTGGGTCCACGGCGACCTGCTGCCGGGCAACCTGCTCGGCCGCGAGGGCCGTCTCAGCGCCGTCATCGACTTCGGCGGCGTCGGTACGGGCGACCCCGCCTGCGACACGATGCCCGCCTGGACCCTGTTCACCGCCGCCACCCGCCCGCTCTTCCGCGAGGCGGCCCGCGTCGACGACGCGACCTGGGCGCGGGGGCGCGGCTGGGCCCTGGCCTGGGGCCTGGTGACCGAGCACTACTACCGGGAGACGAACCCGGTGCTCGCGGCCGTCGCCCGCCGCACCCGCACCGAGGCACTCGCGGAGTACGCGGCGTCGGTCACCCCCTAGCGGACGACGTCGAACACGTTCTTCTGGATGCCGTTGGAGTACGCCTCGTGCTCGACGAGCCGCAGGTTCTGCGCGTCCTTGTCCGTCTGGCTGAAGAGACGCTTGCCCGCGCCGAGCAGCAGCGGGAAGACGAGCAGGTGGTACCGGTCGATCAGACCGGCGTCCGACAGCGCACGGCCCAGCGTGGCGCTGCCGTGCATGATGATCGGGCCGCCCTCGGTCTCCTTCAGCGCGGCGACCTCGTCGAGCGAGCGCAGGATCGTGGTCTCGCCCCAGTTGTCGACCAGGTCGTCCTCGGTGAGGGTCGTGGACACCACGTACTTCGGCAGCGTCTTGTAGCGGGCGAAGTCCTCCATGTCGGGCCACACGGCGCTGAACGCCTCGTAGCTGGCCCGGCCGAGCAGCATCGCGCCGGCCTCCTCCTGCTCCTGGCCCTTCAGCGCGTACGCCTCCGGAACGAACTCCACCTCCTTGAAGGTCCAGCCCGAGTTCCGGTAACCGGGCTCGCCGCCCGGAGCCTCCACGACACCGTCGAGCGAGACGAAGGCGGAGCTGATCAGCGTGCGCATCTGGGTTCTCCCGTAGGGTTCATGACGGCCGCTCAGCCCTGGCGCTCAGCAGCGAACACAACCTATAGACCGGCGCTCCGGAAGAAACTCATCGGTCGCCGGCCGACGCGTCCGCGTCGCTCTCCGGCGCGGCGACGAGCTCCACCTCGAACCCGTCGGCGTTCTCCAGATAGGCCGCGTAGACGCCCTCGCCTCCCGCGTACGGATGGCGGTCGGCGAACAGCAGCCGCCAGCCGTGCGACGGCGCGGCGTCGACGAGCGCGTCGACGGCGGCCCGGTCGCCGGCGTGGAACGCGAGGTGGTTCAGGCCGGGCCTCAGCCGGTCGTGCCGGTCCGACGTGCGGGCCGGGGACTGCTCGACGACGAGGTAGAAGGAGCCGAGCGCCCAGCTGCGACCGCCCTCCCACCGCTGGAAGGGCTCGTACCCGAGGGCGCCGAGGAGCCAGCCGAAACTGGCCTCGGCCACCGCGAGATCCCCCACCCACACCTCGACGTGATGCGGCGCACCCGGTCGGCTCACGCCTGCGCCAACTGCGGCGGGATCGGCGCGGAGTGAAGGACGGTCAGCCCGGACACGGCACGGGTCAGCGCCACGTACAGCCGGCGCAGGCCGGTCCGCTCGTCCGGCTCGCCGTCGACGACGGCCGCGGGCTCGTCCAGGACCACGTAGTCGTACTCCAGGCCCTTCGCGAGCGAGGCCGGGACCAGCGTCAGCCGGGACTCGGCCGTGGTCTCCTCGCCGGGGGAGAGGTACGCGAGCCCGGCGTCCGTCAGCGCCTCCGCGAGCGGGGCGATCCGCGCGTCGGCGGCGATCAGCCCGATGGAGCCGTCGTGGCCCAGCGCCTCGACACAGGCCGCGACGACGTCCCGGTCGAGCGCGTCCGTGTGCCGTACGTCCAGCGAGCCCGGGTTCTCACGCACCGACTCCACGGCCGCGAGCCCCGGCGACATGTGCGGAAGGAGCCGCGAGGCGTACGCGATGACCTCACGCGGCACACGGAAACCGGCGGTCAGCTCCTCCACCACCGCCTCCGGCTTCCCGAGGTGTCCGAGCGCCTCCGCCCAGCTCGCCGTCGCCCACGGCGTCGTGCCCTGCGCGAGGTCGCCGAGGACGGTCGCCGAGCCGGTCGTGCAGCGCCGGCCCACCGCCCGGTACTGCATCGGGGACAGGTCCTGCGCCTCGTCGAGGACGACGTGGCCGAGCGAGTGCGTCCGCTCCACCAGGTCCCGCGCCTCGTCGACGAGGACCGCGTCCGCGGCCGACCACTTCGCCGTCTTCACGCTCCGGGCGGGCTTCGCCCAGAGCAGCAGCTTCTGCTCGTCCTCGGTGAACAGCCCCTCGGCGTGCTCCGCCAGGAACTCCGCGTCGCCGAGCAGCCGGAGCACCAGCTTCGCGGGCTCCACCAGCGGCCAGCACTCCTTCACGACGGCCTTCACGGCCGTGTTGCGCGCGACGGCGTTCTGCACCCGGTCGTCGGGCGCCTCGCCGGCCTCCTCCATCCGCACCAGGACCGCGTGCGCGATCCGCTGCGGCAGCGCCTCGCGGGCGGCCCCGTAGCGGATGTCACGGTCCAGCAACTCCTGGACGATCTCCTCCAGTTCGTAAGCGGGCACCCGCCAGCGGCGCGAGCCGCGCACCACCATGAGGGACTCCTTGGGCAGCGCCACGTGCGAACGCACCGCGCGTCGCAGCAGCTCCGCCATCCGGGCGTCGCCCTTGACGACGGCGGTGGCGGCCTCGTCCGTGCCCCGCACCTCGACCTGCCCGCCGACGAGATCGTCGACCGTGGCCTGCTTGACCTCCAACTCGCCCAGGGCGGGGAGGACTTGCTCGATGTAGTGGAGGAAGGACCGGTTGGGGCCGATGACCAGCGTCCCGGTCCGGGCCAGCCGCTCCCGGTGCGCGTACAGCAGATAGGCGACACGGTGCAGGCCGACGGCGGTCTTACCGGTCCCGGGCCCTCCCTGGACGCACACGGTCCCGGAGAGGTCGGACCGGACGATCCCGTCCTGCTCGGGCTGGATGGTGGCGACGATGTCGCGCATGGGGCCGACGCGGGGCCGCTCGATCTCGGCCTGGAGCAGCCGGCTGGTCTGTTCGAGCTCCTCCGGGTCGGAGAGGTGCTCGTCCTCGTACGCGGTGAGCTCGCCGCCCGTGTAACCGAAGCGCCGGCGCAGCCCGACGTCCTGCGGGTCCTTCTTCGACGCCTGGTAGTACGGCTGCGAGACCGGCGCACGCCAGTCGATCACCATCGGGTCGCCGTCGGCGTCGTGCACGTGCCGCCGCCCGATGTAGAAGCGCTGCCCCTCCTGCGTGGTGTGCAGGTAGTCCAGGCGCCCGAAGAACAGCGGGGTGTGGGACAGGTCCGCGAGCGCCTTGATCCGGTCCTCGATCTGCCGCCCGAGCACCAGCGAGTTCACCCAGTTCGCGGTGACGTCCTTGATGTCGAGCGCCTCCACGTCCTCGCGCATCGCGCGCAGGGCGGCGCGGGAGGACGTCAGGTGGGCCCGCTCGCGCGCGAGGGGATCGTCGGAAACGGGCACGGACACGGACACGGCGGAGCCTCCGGGGGTAGTGCGCGGACACGTCGAGGTGGCCGCCGGTTACCGACCGGGCGGCGGCTCTCCACGGAGGGAGGCGGGGAAGCTGGCGAGTGTAACTCCTGAGCGGGGCTGGGGGCGAACGGTTTCGACCCTTCTCCATCCCGTAGGGGACGGGGTCCGCCTCACGTCGGACACGGCCCCCGGCCCGGTTCACCCCCCAGACCGATGTGTCATGAATGTCCGAATTCCATCATGGAGACATGACCGCGACGACCTTCACCCTCGTGACCACCGTGACCCGCCCCCGGGTCCGCCCCCTCCACACGGCCCTGCGCGCGATACGCGCCTTCGGCGGCGCCGCGGCCGGCGTCGTCCTCCTGGGCGACTACGGCCCGCCGGAGGCCGGCGTCAGGAACCCGCGCCCTGAGTACGCGCCCGGCCCCGACTGAGTACGAGAACGCCTGCCGCCACGGGTCCGCCGGCTGATGTGATCGACCCATGACGACGCCGACGACGCCGACGACGCTGACCGACCGCCCCCACGGCACCGACCTCACCGACCCCCACGCCCCGAGCCCCCGCGCCCTGCGGGTCATCGCGGGCTGCGGATTCCTCCTCCTGGCGGCATGCTTCGTCGCCACCGTCGTGGTGGTGCTCGGCGACGCCGTCGAGGGGGACGGCGTCGCCAAGGGGTTCGTCACGGCGGCGTTCTGGACCCTGTTCGCCGGAGCCCTCACCGGAGTGGCGGCCCTGATCGCGCCCCGCAAGGGCCTGGTGGTCGCCGAGTACGTCCTGGCGGTCACGGCCCCCGTGCTGGCGCTCATGGACTAGCCGGCGGCTCTACGCGACCGCTGGACGGGACCGCGGCTCCACGCGACCGCTGCTCCACGCGACCGCTCACGCGGCCGTCCTACGGCGCGAGCAGCTCGTCCGCGTCGACGATCCGGTACGCGTACCCCTGCTCGGCGAGGAACCGCTGCCGGTGGGCGGCGAAGTCCTGGTCGATGGTGTCGCGGGCGACCACCGAGTAGAAGTGCGCCTGGTGGCCGTCGGACTTCGGACGGAGCACCCGGCCGAGGCGCTGTGCCTCCTCCTGGCGGGAGCCGAAGGTGCCGGACACCTGGATGGCGACGGTCGCCTCGGGCAGGTCGATGGAGAAGTTCGCGACCTTCGACACGACGAGCACGCTGATCTCGCCGGTCCTGAAGGCGTCGAAGAGCTTCTCGCGCTGGGCGTTCGGCGTCTCGCCCTTGATGACGGGTGCGTCCAGGTGCTCGCCGAGCTCGTCGAGCTGGTCGATGTACTGCCCGATGACGAGGATCTGCTGCCCCTCGAACTTCTTCACGAGGGCCTCGGTCACCTTCCGCTTCGTCGCGGTCGTGGCGCAGAAGCGGTACTTCTCCTCGGCCTCGGCGGTGGCGTAGGCGAGCCGTTCGGAGTCGGTCAGGTTCACCCGGACCTCGACGCAGTCGGCGGGCGCGATGTAGCCCTGCGCCTCGATCTCCTTCCAGGGCGCGTCGAACCGCTTGGGCCCGATGAGCGAGAAGACATCCGACTCCCGGCCGTCCTCGCGGACGAGGGTGGCGGTGAGCCCGAGGCGGCGGCGGGCCTGCAGATCGGCGGTGAACTTGAAGACGGGCGCGGGAAGCAGGTGCACCTCGTCGTAGACGATCAGCCCCCAGTCGCGGGAGTCGAACAGCTCCAGGTGGGGGTAGATCCCCTTCCGCTTGGTGGTGAGCACCTGGTACGTGGCGATGGTGACCGGCCGGATCTCCTTCTTTGTACCGCTGTACTCGCCGATCTCGTCCTCGGTGAGCGAGGTCCGCTTGACCAGCTCGTGCTTCCACTGGCGGGCGGACACGGTGTTGGTGACGAGAATCAGCGTGGTCGCCTTCGCCTGGGCCATCGCACCGGCCCCGACCAGCGTCTTTCCCGCACCGCAGGGCAGGACGACGACGCCCGACCCACCGTGCCAGAAGCCCTCCACCGCCTGCTTCTGGTACGGCCGCAGGGCCCATCCGTCCTCGGCGAGGTCGATCCGGTGGGCCTCGCCGTCGACGTAACCGGCGAGGTCCTCGGCGGGCCAGCCCAGCTTCAGCAGCGTCTGCTTGATCTGCCCGCGCTCGGAGGGGTGCACGACGACGGTGTCGGGGTCGATCCGCTCCCCGACGAGCGGCTGCACCTTCCGCGACCGCAGGATCTCCTCGAGGACGGGCCGGTCGGTGCTGGTCAGCACGAGCCCGTGCGTCGGATGCTTGGACAGCGTCAGACGCCCGTAGCGGGCCATGGTCTCGGCGATGTCGACGAGCAGCGCGTGCGGGACGGGATAGCGCGAGTACTCGACGAGCGCGTCGACGACCTGCTCGGCGTCGTGGCCGGCGGCCCGCGCGTTCCACAGCCCGAGAGGCGTCAGCCGGTACGTGTGAATGTGCTCGGGCGCCCGCTCCAGCTCGGCGAACGGCGCGATGGCCCGCCGACAGGCATCGGCGAGCTCGTGGTCGACCTCCAGGAGCAGCGTCTTGTCACTCTGGACGATAAGAGGTCCATTCACGTGATCAGGTCCTTCCGACACCGTGCCGTTCCCGTAACGGCCAATCCTCCAGTGTGCCTGACCGGGGTGAATGCTGCGAAGGCCCCCGACGCGGCCCTCGGCACGGCCCCCGGCGCGGCCCTCGGCCCGCCCCCGGCCGCGTCCGTCACACCTGGTCGTCCGCCAGTTCCGCCACGCCCGTGATCCGGTGCAGCGGGTAGGTGCGGACCTCGTCCGCCGTGTGGTCGTAGGCCGTCACGAAGCCGCCCTCCACCCGCACCGGGGCGATCACCCGCTGGCTCGCGCCGCCCTCCGCGTTCACATAGCCGATCCAGACCGCCGAGCCCGTCATCGCCGCCGCCTGGACCGTCGCCAGCGTCTCCGCCGCCGACGTGCGCGGCAGGGCGCCCGCCGCCGTCGGGGCGGCCGTCGGTTCCTTGCGGACCGCCGTCGCCGCCCGGTCACCCGCGCGGATCGCCTTGACCGCCGCGCCGAGCAGCGTCGTGTCGGGGGCCGGCGGGCCGTCCGGCACCGGCACCGGGGCCGTCCGCGCGCCCGTGCGGTACGCGTCCGCCCGCGTGATCAGAACGTCGCCCGTCGTCGACTCGGCCGCCGGCGCGTACCCCATCGACCGCAGCCCGTCGAGCAGCGACGTCGGGTCCGTCTGCGCCGCGAGCACCGTCGGCGCGAGGCGCCGCAGGCCGAGGGACGACGAGCGGCGGTCCGCCAGGATCTCGCCCAGCACCGTGTCGTCGTCGCAGCGCACATACGCCGACGCCGCCCCGACCCGCAGATGGCCGTGGCGTCTCGCCACGTCGTCGATCAGATAGGCGAGCGGCTGCGGGACCGGCGTCCGCGCGTGCGCCTTGAGGAACTCGTGCAGGTCGGTGGCGGTCTGCCCGGAGTCGAGCGCCCGCCGTACGGACCCGGGTGTGAACCGGTAGACCGTCGCACCACCCTTCGATTCCACGTCCGCGAGCACCGCGAGCGCGTCGGCGAGCGGCCGCCGCAGCGGCCCCGGCGCCACCGCCGTCAGGTCCGCCTGCAGAAGGATGTGGTCGACGGCCTCCGGCAGGAGCGGGGCCAGGAGCGTCGCCGCCCGCTCCGCCGCGACCGACAGCTCCACGCCCCCGCCCAGCGCCCCGGCCGACGCCGCCTCCGCCAGCGGAAGGTTCAGCAGCGCACGGGCCGGCCCCGACAGGGCACCCCGCCCCGTGAGACCGAGGAGCTCCGCCTCCGCCAGCGCCCACCGGGCCAGCCGCGACCGCAGGTCGCCGCCCTCCTCCGCGGCCGACGCCCCCCGCAGCGGCCGCTCCCACCGCAGCCGCGCGAACAGCGACTCCGGCTCCACCGACGAACCCGGCGGCAGCGTCGCGAGCAGTCCGAGCACCCGGTGCCGGACCTCCGGCGCGGGCGACCGGTCCAGATCAGGGCCGAGCACCGACAGCGTCCGGCCCTTCGTGTCCTGACCGCCGGCCACGCCCGGCGTCCGGGTCGCCGTCAGCCACGGCGTGACGAGCCGTGCCCAGCGTTCCGCCGGCGGCAGGTCGAGCCAGTCGTCGTACGCCGGCGTCGGCGCGTACCGCTCGTCCGCCTCACCGTCCGACGCGAGCAGCCCCGCCCCGTAACAGAGCTCAAGCCAGAACGCCGCCGTCTCCTCCGACACGTCGAGCGCCGCCGCCGTCCGCTTCAGGTCGCGTACGGACAGCCCGCCGGCCCGCAGCACCGGCGGCCCGCCCCGGTCCCAGGACTTCAGCAGCTCCTCGACCGTCGCGAGCGCCAGCTGCGCCTGCCCGGCCGCCGCACTGTCCACCACCTGCGGGCGGTACTCCCGCAGCACCGCCGGCACCGGCGCGACCGGCTCAGGCGCCCGGTGCGCCCGCCCGCCCCGCAGATGCAGCGCCACCTCACGCGGCAGCACCATCGTCCGCGGCGACACCGGAAGCAGCAGGCCGTGGTCGCGCAGCCACTGCACGGGAGCCGCCGGCTTCGCCGTCACCTCGCCGTACGGCGGACCCCACACCAGCCGGTCGAGCACGGACAACGCGTCCGGTGACGCCGTGTCCAGCAGCGCCCCCATCCGGTCCCGGTCGGTGAACAGCCCGGTCAGCGCCGCCACCGCCGACACCGGATCGTGCGTCGCCGGCAGCCCCGCGGCCGCGATGATCTCCTGCACCCGGCCAGGCGACATCCCCGACGTCGCCTCGGCCACCGTCGGCCCCAGACCCGTCGGCGACGGATGCTGCGCCGACGGCGCGAGCAGCTCCCGCGCCGTCCGCACCAGCCGCAGCCGGTCGTCCTCGCCCCACACCAGCGCCTGCTCGCGCAGCAGCGCCACCGCACCCGGCAGCGCCGCCTCGATCTCCGGGTCGCCCTCGTCGCCGGTGAGCAGCCCCAGGAGTACGGGGTACGGCGCCGGGTCCTGAGCCACCGCGAGCGCTTCGGCCGTCTGCAGGGCGAACCGGTCGAGCCGCTCCAGGGCACGCACCACCGAACCCCGCGTCCCGGCGCGCGTCGCCAGCTGCGTCAGGTCGTTCGGCACCGGACTCAACAGATCGGGCCGGGCACGCAACAGCGCGGCGAGCCCCTCGTCGCCCCGCGCGCGCAGCGCCTCAGCGAGTGTGCGGGGCGCCGCGGCGGCGCCAGTTACCTCGGGCACGTGCGCCTCCCGGTCGAGCTCACCGATCCCCATCCGCCCCACGTTAGCCGCTGCGCAGGCGCTAACGTCGGGCCGTACCGGGCGAACCGGCCGTGGAGGGGCACCGTGGGGATCGAGAGCGACCAGTTGGTCTACGACTATCTGAGCCGGGTCGGCGATCTGGCCCAGCAGCGCCAGCTGCCGGCGAGCGACCGGATGCGGCTGGTGTCCACCCTCCGCAACGAGATCGACCGCCGCCGCGCCACGCACGGCGAGGAGAGCCCGGCGGCGATACGGGGCATCCTCGGCGCGCTGGGAACCCCGGACGAGGTGGTGGAACGGGCGGAGGGCCCGGGCGCGGCGCCGCCGTCGGCCCCGGCGGCGCCTCCGGCAGCGGCGAAGAAGCCGGCGGGCGAGCCCGTGCCGAAGCCTCGCGCGGGGGAGCGGACGCCGAAGAGCGAGGGCAAGCCCGAGAGGAAGCGCCTCCCGTGGGTGCCGGGCAGCCGCCGGTCCCGCGAGGCAGCGGCCCCGGCGGCGGTGCCGAAGCCGACTCCCGCCCCGGACGCCGCGGTCGCCGACACCCCCGACACCACCGGCACCCTCGGCCTGGCCGGAGCCGGAGCCGGTTCCGACCTCGGTACGGACTGGTGGCAGGTCGACGCCGCCGACGGCCTCCCCGGCTTCGTGGGCGGCGTCGAGCGGCCGGACCTGTTCAGGGAACCCGTCGCCGAGGACGACGAGGACGAGGACGACGAGGACCGCGAGGGCGCCGGAGACGAACCGGACCCGTCCTCCGGGAAGCGCCGCCGCCTCGCCCGTGTCCTCCTCCGCCGCAAGCGGCCGGCCCCCGGGGCGGAGCCGGATGCGGACGCGGACACCGGGCCCGAAGCGGCCCCGGGCTCCCGGCTCCGCCTCGCCAACCCCTTCGTCCTGCTCGCCGCGCTCCTCCTGCTCGGCGGTGCGCTCTTCGGCTCCCTCGTCGCCCTGGCCGCGGGCTGGCTCATCGCGTACGCCTCCCGCCGGCTGACCCCCGGTGAGGTCAAGGGCGCCGTCCTGGTGATCCCGGGCCTGGCCGCTGCCTCCGGCATGGCCTGGCTGTGGGGCCGGGTGGAGGGCCGTTGGGGCGAGCCGGTGGCCGCGGGCGGCGAGGCGATGGGCGCGGCGATCTCGGAGACCTGGCCCTGGGTCCTCCGGGGCGCGGCGGTCGCGTCCGCCCTGTTCCTGCTGTGGAGGTCCAGGAGGCACTGACCGGGGGCCTGGCTCGGGCACTGACCGGGAGTCTGGCTCAGGCACCGACCGGGTGGGCCCGGCTCGGTCACCGACCGGGAGCCCGGCTCAGGCACCGACCGGGGTGGGCTGCCCGGTTCAGCCGGCGCGCACCTCGGCACCGTCCTCCAGGCCCGCGCCCGCGTCCGCATCGGCATCCGCATGCCACGGCGCCCCCGGCACCACCAGCGGCGACCCCGTCACCGGGTCCGGGACCACGACCGACGCGAGCCCGAAGACGTCCCGCACGAGCTCCTCCGTCACGATCTCCCCCGGCGGCCCCTCCGCCACCACCCGGCCCGCCTTCATGGCGATCAGGTGGTCGGCGTACCGGGCCGCCTGGTTCAGGTCGTGGAGGACGAGGACGACCGTCCGGCCGCGCAGCCGGTTGAGGCGGCGGACCAGGTCGAGGACCTCCACCTGGTGGGAGATGTCCAGATAGGTGGTGGGCTCGTCGAGGAGCAGCAGGTCCGTCTCCTGGGCGAGGGCCATCGCGATCCACACCCGCTGCCGCTGCCCGCCCGACAGCTCGTCCACGGAGCGGTCGGCGAGCGCGGCCACGTCCGTGCGGTCCATCGCCTCGACGACCGCCCGCTCGTCCTCCTCCGACCACTGCCTCCACCAGGCCTGGTGCGGCTGGCGGCCGCGGGAGACCAGGTCGGCGACGGTGATCGCCTCCGGCGCGACCGGCGTCTGCGGAAGCAGCCCGATGGAGCGGGCGATCCGCTTCGTCGGGAGCTTCGCCAGCTCCTCCCCGTCGAGGAGGACCGCGCCGCCCGCCGGCTTGAGGAGCCGGCCGAGCGCCCGGAGGGTGGTCGACTTGCCGCAGGCGTTGGGTCCGACGATCACGGTCACCTCGCCGTCGGGGATCGCCAGGTCGAGCTCGTGGACGACGGTGCGGTCCTCGTAGGCGAGCGTCAGCTCGCGCGCGGTCAGCCTGCTCACGCCTTGCCTCCTGCGGATGCGGTACGGCTCCGGACGATGAGCCAGATCAGGTACGGGGCGCCGACGGCCGCCGTGAGGACGCCCACCGGTAGTTCGATCGGCGACAGGAGCCGCCGGCCGAGCAGGTCGGCGAGGACGACCACCGCGGCGCCGGTCAGCGCCGAGGCGAGCAGCGGGATCTGCGCCGTACGGGTCATCCGGCGGGCGATCTGCGGCGCGAGCAGCGCCACGAAGTCGACCGGGCCCGCGACGCCCGTCGCCACGGACGCGAGCACGACCCCCACCGCGACGAGCCCCAGCCGGACCCGCCCGAGCCGTACGCCGAGCGCCGTCGCCGTGTCGTCGTCGAGGGAGACGGTCCGCTGGGCGCGGGCCGCCCACAGCACGGCCGGCAGCATGAGCAGCAGCGTCCAGCGGATCGGCGCGGACTCGTCCCAGCCGCGCCCGTTGAGCGAGCCGGTCATCCAGATCTGCGCCTGCTGGGCGACGAGGAAGTCGCCCTTGGTCATGAAGAGGGTGGTGAGCGACCGCAGGGCGATCGCGAACCCGATGCCGATGAGGACGAACCGCGTCGCGTGCAGCCCGCCGCGCCACGCGAACACGTACACGAGCGCCGCGGCGACGACCCCGCCGGCGATCGAGAGGTACGGCAGCACGGTGTACGAGGTGAGCCCGAAGGTCATCGCGGCGACGGTGACCGCCCCCGCGCCCTGGCTGATGCCGATGATGTCGGGACTGGCCAGCGGATTGCGGGCCACGGTCTGGATCAGCGCGCCCGCCACCCCGAACGCGGCGCCGACGGCGAGGGCGACGACGAGCCGCGGCTCCCGCAGCTCCGCCACGACGAACGTCGACGGCGACGACTCCCCGAGGAGGATCCGTACGACCTCGGAGGGGGCGACGAACCGCTCACCGACACAGAGGTACGCCACGGAGGCCGCGGCCAGGAGCAGCAGCAGGCCCACGGTGACGACTGCGGACCGCCGGTGCACCAGGAACGAGGCGCGCCCGGCGCGCACGAGCCCGTACCCGGCGGGCCTCAGCGTGCCCTTCGCGGGCCGCACGGGGGACAGGGTGCTCACGCCGCCACCGCCTTGCGGCGGACGAGCATCACCAGGAACGGCACCCCGATCAGCGCCGTCATCACCCCGGCCGGCACCTCGCCCGGCGGGAACACGATCCGCCCGGCGACGTCCGCCACGAGCAGCATCACGGGTCCGATGACCGCGGCCATCGGCAGCACCCACCGGTGGTCGGAGCCGACGACGGCCCGCGCGATGTGCGGGACGGCGAGGCCGACGAAGGCGACCGGCCCGGCGGCCGCCACGCCCGCGCCGGTGAGGACGGTCGCGCCGATCCCGCCGACGATCCGCACGGTCGCGACCCGCTGCCCGAGTCCCTTGGCGACGTCCTCGCCGAGCGCGAGCGCGTCGAGTCCGCGCGCCACGGAGACGACGAGGACCGCGCCGAGCAGCAGGAAGGGCCAGATCTGGCCGACGATCTGGGCGTCCCGCCCGTCGAGGGAGCCGATCTGCCAGAACCGGAACTCGTCGAGCGCGGAGGCCTTGGTGGTGAGGATGCCGGTGGTGACGGAGAGCAGCAGCGCGTTGATCGCGGCCCCGCCGAGCGCCAGCTTCACCGGGGTCGCCCCGCCGCGCCCGCTGGACGCGATGGCGTGGACGGCGACCGCGGCGAGCGCGGCGCCGGCGAAGGCGAACCACACGTACCCGGTGAGCGAGTGCACCCCGAAGAAGGCGATCGCGAGGACGACGCCCACCGAGGAGCCCTGGCTGATGCCGAGGATGCCGGGGTCGGCGATCGGGTTGCGGGTGATGCCCTGGAGGGCGGTACCGGCGAGCGCGAGCGCCGCGCCGACCATCAGGCCGATGACGGTCCTGGGCACCCGGAGCTGCCGCACGACCTCGGCGTCGGGACTCGTACTGCCGTGCAGCAGGGCGTCGAACACCGTGGACGGGGCGATGGGCCGGGCGCCGACGGCGAGGCTCAGGAGCACGGCGAGGAGCAGGGCGACGAGAGCCGCCGAGGTCGCGAGGACCCGTCTGGAACGGAAAGCGGCTGGCATCAGGACCCATCGGGTGGTGCGGGGAGCGGGTGGCGCGGGTTCGGTCGGGTGAGGCTCGGCTCAGTGTAAGCAGCAGCCATATGCGAGCACCCGGGCCGTAGGTCCCCCGGAAGGCTCCCCGAGAATGGCGGTATGACGCGCTCCACGGACAACGCCTCCGCCCCGCTCACCGTCGGCTTCGACCTCGACCTGACGCTGGTCGACACCCGCCCCGGCATCAAGGCCGCCTGGGAGGCGTTCTCCGCCGAGTCCGGTGTCCCCGTCGACGCGGACCTCGTCGTCAACCGCCTCGGCCCGCCCCTGGAGCACGAGATGGCCCACTGGGTCCCCGCGGACCAGGTCACCGAGATGGTGGCCCGCTACCGCGCGCTCTACCCGGCGTACGCGATCGAGCCCTCGGCGCCGATGCCGGGCGCGAGGGACGCGATCCAGGCCGTACGCGAAGCGGGCGGCCGCACCATCGTCGTCACCGCGAAGAACGGCCCGCACGCCGAGCTGCACCTCGCGCACCTCGGCATCGAGCCCGACGCGCTCGTCGGCGGCCTGTGGGCCGAGGGCAAGGCCGAGGCCCTGCGCGCCCACGGCGCCCAGGTGTACGTCGGCGACCACATCGGCGACGTCCGCGGCGCCGCCACGGCCGGCGCCCTCTCGGTGGCCGTCGCCACCGGCCCCTGCGCCCCCGGGGAACTCGCGGAGGCCGGCGCCGACGTCGTCCTCACGGACCTGACGGACTTCCGCGCCTGGTGGGAGGGGTACCTGGCCTGAACGAGGGCGCTATCCGGCCCGAACCGGCGAGGCCGCACCCTCCCGCGCCTGCCGCCGCTGAGCCGCGATCGAGCGCAGCACTCCGGCGGCGGCGACGGCGAATCCGACGCCCATGAGCATGGAGACGGTGTACGCGACCGTGGGGAACGGGTCCGTCCCCAAGAACAGCGGAGCCACGGTGACCAGCGTCGCCACCGCGCCGATGGCGAAGAGGATGACACCGGCCTTGACGAGGCCGTCACCCGGAGCGCTGTCGTTCGCCTGTGCGGCAGGGGTTTCACTACGCATCCGGCCAGGGTAGTTCCCAGGCCGAAGGAACACATCGGCGACGTCTTGTCACCGGCCTCCGGACCATTAGCCTGGTCCCGGCGGGTCGGTCGACCCGCTGTTTGCTATCCCCCGACGAGGACGAGGACGAGGACAGACGTGCCTACCGGCAAGGTCAAATGGTTCAACAGCGAGAAGGGCTTCGGCTTTCTCTCCCGCGACGACGGCGGCGACGTCTTCGTCCACTCGTCGGTACTCCCTGCCGGAGTCGACGCACTGAAGCCGGGGCAGCGGGTCGAGTTCGGAGTCGTCGCAGGCCAGCGCGGCGACCAGGCACTGTCCGTCACGATCCTCGATCCGACGCCGTCCGTCGCCGCGGCGCAGCGCCGTAAGCCCGACGAACTGGCGTCCATCGTGCAGGACCTGACGACGCTCCTGGAGAACATCACGCCGATGCTGGAGCGCGGCCGCTACCCCGACAAGGCGCAGGGCGCCAAGATCGCGGGTCTGCTGCGCGCGGTCGCGGACCAGCTGGACGTCTGAGTTCGTCGCCCGCTACGGGAAGGCGAGCGCGTCCGGGCCGAGGGGCGGTACGAGTCCCTCGGCCGCGGCGCGGGTGAGCAGTCCGCGGACCGCCGCGTACCCGTGCTCGCCGAGGTCGGCCGTGAACTCGTTCACGTAGAGCCCGATGTGCTGGTCGGCGACCTTCGGGTCCATCTCCTGCGCGTGCTCCATGACGTACGGGCGGGAGACCGCCGGATCGTCCCAGGCCATCCGCACCGACGTACGGGCCGCCTCGGCGAGCCGCCGCAGGGTCTGCGCACCGAGGGAGCGGCGGGCGACGATCGCGCCGAGCGGGATCGGCAGACCGGTCGTGGACTCCCAGTGCTCGCCCATGTCGGCGAGGCGGTACAGCCCGTAGTCCTTGTACGTGAAGCGGGCCTCGTGGATGACGAGCCCGGCGTCGACCTTGCCGTCGCGCACGGCGGGCATGATCTCGTGGAACGGCATCACGACGACGTTCCCGACCCCGCCCGGCACCTTCTCCGCCGCCCAGAGCCGGAACAGCAGATACGCGGTGGAGCGCTCGCTCGGCACCGCCACCGTCTTCCCCGCGAGGTCCGCGCCGGTCGCGTCCTCCCGGGTGAGGACGAGCGGCCCGCAGCCCCGGCCGAGGGCGCCGCCGCAGGGCAGCAGCGCGTACTCGTCGAGGATCCAGGGCAGCACGGCGTACGACACCTTGAGGACGTCGTGGCCGTCGGTGCCGCTCTCGGCCCACCCGTTGGTGATGTCGATGTCGGCGAAGGTCACGTCGAGCCGCGGGGCGTCCGGGACGCGGCCGTGGGCCCAGGCGTCGAAGACGAAGGTGTCGTTCGGGCAGGGCGAGTAGGCGATCTTCAGCTTGGTCACGACGGCTCCAGCTCCAGGAAGACGGTCTTGCTGAGCAGATCGGAGGTGTGCCGGAGCGCGTGCAGGGCCTCGCCGATGCGCCAGGCGGCGCGGTCGCGGGGGCCGACGGCGTTCGACACGGCCCGGATCTCGACCACGGGCGCGCCGTAGGCGGCGGCGGCCTCGGCGACACCGAAGCCCTCCATGGCCTCGGCGGCGGCCCCGGGATGACGCCCGGCCAGTTCGGCGGCGCGGTCGGCGGTTCCGGTGACGGTGGAGACGGTGAGCACGGGTCCGACGGTGTGCGTTCGGCCGGCGGCCTCCAGGACGGCGGCGATGCGGCCGGTCAGGGCCTCCGGCACGGGGTGGACGGACCGCCCGAAGCCGAGCTCGTCGACGGTGAGGTACCCGTCGGGGGTCTGGGCGCCGAGGTCGGCGGCGACGACGGCCGAGGAGACGACGACGGACCCGAGGGGCGCGAGGGGCTGGAACCCGCCGGCGATCCCGGCGGAGACGACGAGACCGTAGGAGGTGCCGGAGCCGGTACTGGAACCGGTGCCGGTGAGCGCCGCGTACGCGAGCGCGGTCCCGGTCGAGGCGCCGACGGCGGCGGGTCCGACCCCGCCGACGAGTACGTCGATCAGTACGCGATCGTCCGGCGCGTCCGTGTGCCGACGCAGGACGAGACCCCCCGGCAGCGGAAGCAGCTCGGGGGCGCCGAGGCCGAGGCCGGCGGAGACGGAGTCCGCCTCCGCCGCAACGGCCGTCACGATCAGGATCCGGTGGACCACCGGAGGATCAGGATTCCTTCTTCAGCTGGAAGTGCCAGACACCGGTCAGCTTCTTGCCGGTGTTCTCGACGATGGTCACCTGCGAGTTGTCGGTGGCCTCGCCGGTCTGGCTGGAGAAGAAGGCGCTGGCCGGAATGGTCCGGTACGTCTTCTTGTACGGCTCGGGCTCGGCCTGCTGGCCGCCGAGGAAGATGGTCCAGCCGTTGTCCGCGATCTCGGGGTCGACCCCGAAGCGGATCTTGTCGTCCATCGCCACGGTGATGGACTTCTCGGCCTTCTTGTTGAGGCACTGCTGGATCTGTGACTCCTTGATGGCGTCGCCGTCGTTGTAGCAGGCGGCCTCGGAGTGGATCGAGTCGGACCCGACCGTCACGGTCGCGATCGGAGTCGGCTTGTCGCAGGCGGAGAGAACGAGGAGCCCGGCGGAGACGGCCCCGAGGGCGACGGCGGCCCGGCGGCGCGAGCCGGAGAAGAACGCAACGGTCATGAGCCGAAGGCTATCGGGCCGCCGCGCCCGCGCCACGCGGGGGTACGGCGTGCCGCTGTCCGGTACCGGAACGAGGGCGGCGGAGGAGCGCGCAGGTGGCGGCGGGGGAGCACGCAGGGAGCGGGGACGAAGCGGCGGGGAAGCGGCGGGCAAGCGGTGCGGAAGCGGCCGGTGCACGCGATCCCTACGCCACCCGCGTCTTCGACCGGCCCTTCGGCCCCGGCCTCCGCCGGGCCTCCGCGAGCAGCCCCCGTACGGCGAGGAGCGCACCCGTGGCCAGGATTCCGGCCGCGACGGCCATCCCCAGGGCCCCGTTCAGCGGCAGGGCGATGCCGATCCCGCCGCCCACCACCCACGCCATCTGCAGCGCCGTCTCGGAGCGCGCGAACGCGGACGTCCGTACGGCCTCCGGCACGTCCCGCTGGATCAACGCGTCAAGGGACAGCTTCGACAAGGCCTGGGTGAGGCCCGCGACCGCGCCCAGGACGGCCACCATCAGCCCGCCGAAGAAGATCGCCGTACAGATCGCCGTGGCGCAGACCACGCTGATCATCGTGGCGATGATCACTTCCGGCCCTTGCCCGCGGTCCCGGAGAAGCGAGCCCATCGCCGTACCGCAGGCGTTCCCCACCCCGGCCGCCACGCCCACGATCCCCAGCGAGACGGCGGCGCTCTGCCCCGACAGCGGATGCTCGCGCAGCAGGAACGCCAGGAAGAAGATCAGGAAACCCGACAGCATCCGCTGCGCCGCGTTCGCCTGCAGACCGTGCAGGACCGAAGGCCCCACCGTCCGCAGACTCGGCTTCCGCTCGCCGTGGGTCAGCAGATGCGCCCGCCGCTCACCCTTCGCCGAGTCCACCTTGGGCGGCATCCGCAGCGCCCAGAACGCCCCGAGCAGGAACAGCGCGCACG
Source organism: Streptomyces sp. NPDC088707 (assembly GCF_044752725.1). Taxonomy (NCBI): domain Bacteria; kingdom Bacillati; phylum Actinomycetota; class Actinomycetes; order Kitasatosporales; family Streptomycetaceae; genus Streptomyces; species Streptomyces sp. NPDC088707. The sequence continues at coordinate 146,429 of NZ_JBIVLV010000011.1, forward strand.
CCCCGTACAGCGGATAGCGCGGCCCGAGCACCTGGAGCCCCGCGCCGATGGGCGCGGCGACACCGGTCGCGAGCAGCCCGGCCAGGGTGACCCGGGAGTTCGCCTTCACCAGCGAGAAGTTCGGTGGCAGCAGCCGGGGCACGACCGCACTGCGCACCACCCCGTACGCCTTCGAGGCCACCAGGACCCCGAGCGCCGCCGGATACAGCTCGACGCCGCCGGTGACGACCGCCGCCGACATCATGATCGCGAGGACCGCCCGGGTCAGCATCGCGCCGGCCATCGCGGCCCGCCGCCCGTGCGGGATGCGGTCGAGGAGCGGGCCGATCACCGGAGCGAGCAGGGTGAAGGGCGCCATCGTGACGGCGAGGTAGAGGGCGACGCGGCCGCGCGCCTCGTCGGTGGGGACGGAGAAGAAGACGGTGGAGGCGAGCGCGACGGTGATCATGACATCGCCGGCGCCGTTCACCGCGTGCAGCTCGATCAGCTTCCCGAGCCCCGACTCGCCCGCGCCATGGGCGTGCGTGGCCTTGCGGATGCCCTTCGCGGTCCCCGTGAACGGCAGGTGCAGGGCGCGACCGACCTTCCGGCCCGCTCGGCGGAGCGGCCCGGCATGATCTTCGGATCGTGCGGGGGACCGTGCGGCTGCCACTCCGTCATAGTGCCCCACCGGCGCGCCGGACGAACCGTGGCGCGGCGGGGGACGGCGACTTCGGGCGATGTCATCGGCCGCGTCAGGGGCGGCAGGAGGGGGGCGTGGGCCGCCTTCGCACCCTCCCGTCCACCCCCGGAACAGCGCTCCGGCCCCTCCCCGGACGTCCGCGATCCGGGCCACTTGGGGCGGGCAGGTGGGCTGAGGCCCGTGAACGGGGTAGCGTGCGTAGCGCGTCACCGGCGGAAGCTCTCGGCCGCGCGCCTCTTCGGCATCCCGCAGAATGGATGGCGATAGGTGTGCCCGAGACACGCGAGACAGGTCGGGTGCGCGGACGTCGATGCGGCCCACAGGTCCGCTCCGCCCGCCGCCCGTGGCTTCGCTCCCGCCCCTCGGCCGGCGCACCCGTGAGACGGCGTAGGAGAGAAGCGAGACCTGTGAGTGCTGCGACGACGCGAAGCGGTACCCCGCGTACCCCGCGAGCCACGCGTATCCCCGACCGCCTGTGTGCCGAGGCCGTAGACCTTGCGCGGGAGGCTGCCGAGGAGGCGGCCTTCCCCGGCATCGTCGGCGCCCACGTCGAAGTGATCGCCGAGGGTGACCGGGTCGTCACCCACTACTTCGAGTCCAAGGAACCCGGCTACCGCGGCTGGCGCTGGGCGGTGACGGTCACCCGCGCCTCCCGCGCCAAGAACGTCACGCTTGACGAAACCGTCCTGCTGCCCGGGTCCGACGCCCTCCTCGCCCCCGAGTGGGTGCCGTGGAGCGAGCGGCTGCGACCCGGCGACATGGGCCCCGGCGACCTCCTGCCGACCGAGGCGGACGACCTGCGCCTGGAGCCCGGCTACACGGGCGAGGACGCGCCGCCGCCGAACTCCGTGGTGTCGGAGGAGCTGGCGGACCACCTCGACGTCGAGGACGCCGAGATCGTCACCCGTACCCCTTCGCGGGGCGCGATCGCCGCGGTTGCCGAGGAGCTCGGCATGCGCCGGGCCAGGGTCCTCTCCCGGTACGGGCTCCACCTGGCCGCGGACCGCTGGGAGGAGTCCTTCGGCGCCGGCACGCCGATGGCCCAGGCGGCTCCGGCCACCTGCGAGTCCTGCGCGTTCCTGGTGCCGCTGGCCGGCTCCCTGAAGCAGACCTTCGGCATCTGCGCCAACGAGTTCGCCCCGGCGGACGGGCGGGTCGTGTCCCTCGCGTACGGCTGCGGGGGCCACTCGGAGGCCGCGATCATGCCGAAGCCGCCGCGGCCGGCGCCGCCGGTCCTGGACTCGATGGGCGCGGACGCCTTCCCCCTCCGCCCGGCGAAGGACTCCGGCTCGACGACAGAACCGGACGCCACCTCGGAAGACCTGGGCCACTCGTAACCCGACGGCCCCGGACTCCACGCCCCACGGGCCGATTCCCCACCCGACCCCGGCCGGCCTCCGCCGCTGACCGGGGTCGTGGCACCGCCGATCCCGGCCCCTCCCGCGTCCGCACCCTCCCCCAGACTCCGTCCGGGGGGACCCCCGGGCCCTGCGGGACGATTGCCCACACGACGGGCGAGGGTGCGGGCGCGGCCCCGGGAGACCGGCGGCCCCCCGGGGGCGAAGGCTCGTGACCGGGCGAGGGCACCGCCGGGGCCCGGGGGGCGATGGCCCGCGACAGGGCCGGGTCACCGCCCGGGCGAGCGGGGCCCGCGTCGGCGCCCGGCCAAAGGGAGGCTCGTGGTGACCGGAAGTCGCGCCGTGACGCGCCGCCCCCACGCACCCCGGACCCACGCACACACCCCCGCACGCCCCCACCCCCGACCGCGCCCCGGCAAAAGCCCCGCCCCCGAGCGCGGTACCTTCGGGCCCCAGGTCCAAGGGCTCACACCCTCGCCCCCGGCCCGGGTCCCGCACCATCACCGCCCCGCAGAGTGGAGTCAGACGTGAGCGTCAGCGTCCGGACGACGACCGACGGAACCGATCCCTTCGGCACCGCCCGGCTGCGGCGGGGTGTGCTCGACGCCTGGGGTGCGTCCCCCGCCCGGTTCCGGGAGGACGCCAACGCCGAGGAGGACCTCGCCCTCGGCGGCTACCGCGACCGCCTCGTCGTCGAACTCGCCCAGAACGCCGCCGACGCCGCCCACCGCGCCGGCGTCCCCGGCCGCCTCAGGCTCACCCTGCACCCCGCGGACCCCGAGGGCCCCGCCGTCCTCGCCGCCGCCAACACCGGCGCCGCACTGGACGCCACCGGCGTCGAGTCCCTGTCGACCCTCCGCGCCTCCGCCAAGCGCGAGCAGCAGGCCCACGGCGCGGTCGGCCGGTTCGGCGTCGGATTCGCCGCCGTCCTCGCCGTCACCGACGAGCCCGCCGTCCTCGGCCGCCACGGCGGCGTCCGCTGGTCCCTCGCCGAAGCCCGCGAACTCGCCGCCGACTCCGCCCGGTACAGCCCCGGCCTCGGCGACGAACTGCGCCGCCGCGACGGCCACGTACCCCTGCTCCGGCTCCCGCTGCCCGCCGAGGGAACCGCCCCCGACGGCTACGACACCGTCGTCGTCCTCCCGCTCCGCGACACCGCCGCCCTCGACCTCGCCGAGCGGCTCCTCGCCTCCGTCGACGACGCGCTCCTCCTCACCCTTCCGGGGCTCGCGGAGATCGTCGTGGAGACCCCGGAAGGGGTACGGACCCTCCGCCGCTCCGAGGACGACGGATACGTGCAGATCACCGACTCCGCCACCGGAACCCACCGCTGGCGGACCGTCTCCCACGGCGGCCCCCTCGACGCCGAACTCCTCAAGGACCGCCCGGTCGAGGAGCGCCTGCGCCCCCACTGGGCCGTCACCTGGGCCGTACCCGTGGACCCGGAGGGAGCCCCGCGCTACCCGCGTACGACCCCGGTCGTGCACGCCCCCACACCCACCGACGAACCCCTCGGCATCCCCGCGCTCCTCATCGCCTCCCTGCCCCTGGACACCGCGCGGCGGCACCCGGCGCCCGGCCGGCTCACCGACTTCCTGGTGCAGCGCGCCGCCGACGCGTACGCCGAACTCCTCGCCGAGTGGCAGCCGGTGACGACCGCCACGCTCGACCTCGTCCCCGGCCCGCTCGGCAAGGGCCCCCTCGACGGGGCCCTGCGCGAGGCGATCCTGGACCGGCTGCCGAGGGTCGCGTTCCTGGCACCCGCCGCCCCCACCGAGGAACTCCCCGCCCTCCGCCCCATCGAGGCCGAGGTCGCGGAGGGCGCGGGCGCCGACACGGTCGAGGTCCTCGCCGAGGTGTTCCCGACCCTGCTCCCCGCCGGTCTGGAGCGCCGCCCCGAACTCCGGACCCTCGGCGTCGGCCGCGTGCCCCTGACCGAGGCGATCGACCGCCTCGCCGGGGTGGACCGCCCCCCGACGTGGTGGTGGCGCCTGTACGACTCCCTCGCCGGCGTCGACCCGGACCGCCTGTCCGGCCTCCCGGTGCCGCTCGCGGAAACCGCCGAGGGGGCCCGGATCCGTACGGCGATCGGCCCCCGCCAGGTCCTCCTGCCCCAGGACAGGACCCCCGCCGAGCTGACCCGGCTCGGCCTGAAGGTCGCCCACCCCGAGGCCGCCCACCCGCTCCTGGAGAAGCTGGGCGCCCTGCCCGCCACGCCCCGCGCGGTCCTGACGACCCCGCAGGTACGGGCGGCGGTCGCGGCCTCCCTCGACGCGGGCGAGATCTGGGACGAGGACGCCGACACCCTCGACGCGGACGAACTCGTCGAGACCGTCCTCGCCCTGGTCCGGGACGCGGAACTCGACCCGGGCGACGAGCCCTGGCTGGGCGCGCTGGCACTGCCCGACGAGGACGGCGAACTCTCCCCCGCGGGCGAGCTGGTGATGCCGGGCTCGGCGTTCGCCGCCGTCATGCGCGAGGACGAACTGGCCTACGTCGACGGCGAACTGGCCGCCCGCTGGGGCGAACAGCCCCTCGCCGCCTGCGGAGTGCTGGCCACCTTCGCCCTGGTCCGCGCCACCGACCTGCTCCTCGACCCGGACGAGGTCGAGCCGCGCGAGGGCGACTACCCGGAGCCGGACGACGCGGGGCTCCTGGACGCGGTCGACGTGTGGTGCGAGGACGTCCTCGACCGGCTGCCGGAGACGCCGGTGCCGCCGGTGGCGACGGAGATCGTGGCCGTACGGGACCTGGACCTGGTCGACGACGACGCCTGGCCGCAGGCGCTGGCCCTGCTGGCGCAGCCCCCGCTCCGCGACGCCCTCACCCAGCCCGTACGGATCCTCCTGCCGGACGGCACGACGGAGACGGTGCGCTCGTACACGGCGTGGTGGCTCCGCGACCACCCCGTCCTGGACGGCCGCCGACCGGCGGGCCTGCGCGCGGCGGGCACGGACCCGCTCCTGATCGGTCTGTACGACTCCGCCGACGCGACCGGCTTCGAGGACGAGCAGGTCCTGCGGGCCCTGGGGGTCCGCACGTCGGTGGCGGCGCTGCTCGACGAGCCGGGCGGGGCGGCGGAACTCCTCACACGCCTCGCGGACCCCTCCCGCGAGGTCACGGACGCCCAGCTCCACGCGCTGTACACGGCCCTCGCCGACCTGGACCCGGAGCAGGTGACCCTGCCGGACGAACTGCGCGCGGTGGTGGACGGCGAGGTGGTCGTGGTGGACGCGGCGGAGGCGATGGTGGCGGACGCGCCGGACCTGCTGCCGCTGACGGGCGGGGTGCCGCTGCTGCCGGTGTCCCCGGCGCGGGCGGCGGACCTGGCGGAGCTGTTCCAGGTGAGGCGGCTGAGCGAGGCGGTCGAGGCGGAGGTGGCGACGGTGGGCGAGGAGCACGAGGTGCCGGACTCGGTCCGCACGCTCCTGGGCCCGACGACCCCCACGACGTACGTCGAACACGAGGAACTCCGGGCGGCGGACACGGAACTCGACTGGCGCCGCACGGCGGACGGCGTGGTCCACGCCTCCACCCTGGAGGGCGTGGCGGCGGGCCTGGCCTGGTCGGCGGGCCAGTGGCCGCGCCGCTTCGAGGTCGCGGCCCTGCTGGAGGACCCGTCGAGGACGGCGGAACTGGCGAGGGACCGCTGGTTCGACTGAGGTCAGCGGGGGTGGGGTTCTGGGGGTGGGGGTGTCGAGTGGGCTTCTGGTGCGGCCGCCCTCTTTCCGAGTGTGGCGGCCTCCACCACCGCGTCAAGGGCGCCTCCGGCGTCGCTGCGCGATGGGCTGCGCCCACCCTTGACCCGGCGGCGGAGGCCGCCTTTTCACACTCGGAGGGCGGCCGGGGGGCGTGGCCACGCGGGGCTTCGGGTAGTGGCCGGGCGTCGCTTGCGTCTGCTGGTCGGTGGGTGGGGGCTTGGTTTGTGGCGGGGCGGGGTGGGCTTCTGTCCGGTGGGTTCTGGGTGCGCGGTTGTTGAATGGGGCGGCCCGGCTCGGCTTGGCGAGTCGCGGTAGCCGGTTGGCTGGGACTCAGGCCCCGCTGGTCACTCCCGGTGGGTGGTGAGGAGCGGTCGGCGTGAGTTTCTTGCACTTTCATCGCCCGATAAGGGCGATTCGCCCCTTGTGGGGCTTATTCCGGGGGGTGTTACTCGGAGTAGTGCGCAGTTGTCCACGCCCCCACCCACCGGCAGTGACCAGCGGGGCCTGAAGCCCCACCACGTGCGACCGAGACTCGCTAAGCCGTGCCGAGCCGCCCCATTCAACAACCGCGCACCCCGAACCCACCGACGGAAGCCCACTCACCCCGGCCGCAAACCAAGCCCCCACCCACCGACCGGCACACGCACGTGGCGAGCACTACTGCCCGAAGCCCGGCGTGGACCCGGTCCCCTGGACCGCCCTCCGAGAGTGTTTTCGCTCCTGGAGGTGGTGGGTCAAGGGTGGAGCGCAGCGGAATCGGCGAAGCCGACGCGACGAAGGAGCGCCCTTGACGCACCACCGGAAGGAGCGACTCTCGGAAAGAGGGCGGTCCCACCAGAAGCCCATACACCCGGCCCACCCCGAGACCCTTGTTCTGGAGGGGCGGGCGCTCTGGCCGGGGCGTGGGTCCCCACGTCTCGGTTCTGCTCGACCCCCTGCAATTAACGGGAGAGGACTGCCAAACCAACCCCTCCCGCTCCCCAACTCCCTTGGCCACACGATTGGGTGAAGGAGTGTCCGGATGGCGAACAGGTGGCGAGTGGGTGCGGTACGGTCGGCCTCGTAACAGCGGCATATGACAAATCAGCCCCCGACAGGACTGGCATCCTGGCGAGGGCCTGACCAAGTAGGAAGTACCGCTTCCCCATGGCTGATCCGCAGTCTAGCGCGGCCCCGTCCGCGCAGTCCGTCCCGTTCGCGATTCCCGCCGACGCGCCTTCCTCCGGGGTGATCCGCGTACGGCACCGGCACACCGACCGGTTCACGGTCGTCGGGAACCACCTCGTCCGGCATCCCCGCCTCTCGGCCGTCGCGATCGGGCTCGGCGTGTACATCCAGTCGCTCCCCGACGGCGCCGACGTCACCGTCAGGACGCTCACCCTGCGGTTCCGCGAGGGCGAGATCACCATTCGACGGGCTCTCAACGAACTGGTGGCCGAGGGGTACCTGGAGCGTCGCCGTGTGCCGCTCGGCGGGGGACGGTTCGCCACCCGGACGTTGTCGTACGACAAGCCCGGGTGTGGGGCCCGGCGGCGCCGGACGCCCGCCGCCTCCGAGGACGTACAAGATCCGGAGCCCGCCCCGGCCGCCGAGCACACCGCCGCCCCGGAGTCCGCCCCCGCGGCCGCGCACGCCCCCGCCCCGGATCCCGCGCCACCTCAGTCGTCCGTGCTCCACAGCCCCGCCGCCGACATCCTCACCCGCCTCCGGACCGTCGACTCCCGGTTATTGCTCTCCTGGCGGGACGTCCTGCGGCTCGCCCCGTCTGTCGAGGAGTGGCTGGCCAGGTCGGCGAGCCCCGCGCAGGTGCTCCGCACGCTCACGGCCGCCCTCCCGCCCGCGCATGTGCCCATCCACCATCCGGGCCGGTTCGTCGAGTTCCGGCTCTCCGCGCTCCTGCCGCCTCCGCTGGCCGCCGTACCGCCGCCGTCGGTGACCGACGGGCCCGCACCGCTCGTGAACTGCGACGGATGCGACCGCGCCTTCCGCAGTCACGACCCGGATGCCGGCTGTGCCGACTGCCGGGCCGCCGCCTGAGCCCTCGCTCGGCCCTACGCCGGGAACCTCCGGTCCACCCAGCGCCATGCGACCTCCAGGAGCAGCCCGCCCGCCCCCGCGATCGCCACCGCTGCCCACGGCAGTGTCGTGCCCACCAGCTTCAGGGCGAAGAAGTCCTGGAGCCAGGGGACGACCAGGACCAGGAGGAACGCGCCTCCCATCGCGGTGACCAGGGCGAGGCGCCACCACGTGTACGGGCGGGCGATGATCGCCAGGACCCACATCGAGACCAGGAAGAGGGTCAGGGTGGCCGCGCTCGTCTCCGCCTCCAGGGCGCCTTCGCCGCTGTAGTGGTGGCGGGCCAGGAGGTACGTCGTGAACGTGGCCGCCGCCGCGATGACGCCGCCCGGGATCGCGTACCGCATCACCCGGCGTACGAAGTTCGGCTTCGCCCGTTCCTTGTTGGGGGCGAGGGCCAGGAAGAAGGCCGGGACGCCGATCGTCAGGGTGGAGAGCAGGGTCAGGTGGCGGGGGAGGAAGGGGTACTCCACCTGCGAGCACACCACCAGGACCGCCAGGAGGACCGAGTAGACCGTCTTCGTCAGGAAGAGGGTGGCCACTCGGGTGATGTTGCCGATGACCCTCCGGCCCTCCGCCACCACCGACGGGAGTGTCGCGAAGCTGTTGTTCAGCAGGACGATCTGGGCCACCGCCCTCGTCGCCTCGGAGCCCGAGCCCATCGAGACGCCGATGTCCGCGTCCTTCAGGGCCAGGACGTCGTTCACGCCGTCGCCCGTCATCGCGACCGTGTGCCCGTGGGACTGCAGCGCCGCCACCATGTCCCGCTTCTGCTGCGGTGTGACCCGGCCGAAGACGGCGTTCTCGTCGAGGACCTTCGCCATCTCCTCCCGGTCGGTGGGGAGCGTGCGGGCGTCCACCGTGTTCGCCGCGCCCGGCATGTCGAGCTTTCCGGCCACCGCGCCGACCGAGACCGCGTTGTCGCCGGAGATGACCTTGGTGTCGACGTTCTGGTCGGCGAAGTACGCGAGGGTGTCCGCGGCGTCCGGGCGCAGCCGCTGCTCCAGGACGACCAGGGCCGTCGGGTGGGCGCCGGTCGCGACCTCGGGGGAGTCGAGTTCGTTCGCCGTCCGCGCCAGGAGCAGGACCCGCAGGCCCTGTTCGTTGAGGTGGTCGATCTCGGTGAGCGTCGGGTCCCCGGCGGGCAGGAGGACGTCCGGGGCGCCCAGCAGCCATGTCGAGTTCTCGCCGTTGCCCTCGCTGAACGCCGCCCCGCTGTACTTCCGCGCGGACGAGAACGGCAGCGCCTCCGTGCACCGCCACTCCACCGTGTCCGGGTAGGCGTCGATGATGGCCTGGAGGGAGGCGTTCGGGTGGGGGTCCGACTCGCCGAGCGCGCCGAGGACCTTGCGGACGTACGTCTCGTCCGCGCCGTCGAGGGGGCGGAGCTCCGTGACGTCCATGCCGCCCTCGGTCAGCGTGCCCGTCTTGTCCAGGCACACGACGTCCACGCGCGCGAGGCCCTCGATCGCCGGCAGTTCCTGGACGAGGCACTGCTTGCGCCCGAGACGGACGACTCCGATCGCGAAGGCGACCGAGGTGAGCAGGACGAGTCCCTCGGGGATCATCGGGACGATGCCGCCGACCGTGCGGGCGACCGCGTCCTTGAAGTTGTTGTCCTTGACGACGAGCTGGCTGACGACGAGCCCGATCGCGGTCGGGATCATCATCCACGTCACGTACTTGAGGATCGTGGAGATGCCCGTACGCAGTTCGGAGTGGACGAGCGTGAAGCGGGAGGCCTCTTCGGCGAGCTGTGCGGCGTAGGCCTCGCGGCCGACCTTGGTGGCGGTGAACGCGCCGCCGCCGGCGACGACGAACGAGCCCGACATCATCCGGTCGCCGGGCTTCTTGACGACGGGGTCGGCCTCGCCGGTGAGCAGGGATTCGTCGATCTCCAGGCTGTCGGCCTCCGCGACCTCGCCGTCGACGACGACCTTGTCGCCCGGTCCGAGTTCGATGAGGTCGCCGAGGACGATCTCGGAGGTGGAGAGTTCGGCGGCGACGCCGTCGCGCCGGACGGTGGGTTTCGCCTCGCCGATGACGGCGAGGCCGTCGAGGGTCTTCTTGGCGCGGAGTTCCTGGATGATGCCGATGCCGGTGTTCGCGATGATCACGAAGCCGAAGAGGCTGTCCTGGATGGGCGCGACGAAGAACATGATCACCCAGAGCACGCCGATGATGGCGTTGAAGCGGGTGAAGACGTTGCCGCGGACGATGTCCGTGGTCGAGCGGGAGCTCCGTACGGGGACGTCGTTGACCTCGCCGCGGGCGACGCGTTCGGCGACCTCTGCGGAGGTGAGTCCGGCGGGGCGGTGGACAACGGGCGGCCCCACCGCCTCGGCCTCGCTGCCGTCGGTGTCGATCTTCGCCCGCTGAGTCATGTTTTCGACGGTACGACCGGAATCGACCGTTCACCTGCCGAGAAGGGCGAAGATCAGACCGGGGGAGGAGGGGAATCGTCCCCCGGTGCTACGCGCGGGGGTCCCTCGGTGTTACGCGCCGGGGCCCCTCGGTGTTACGTGCCGGGGTGCGTCTCGGGGTCCTGGGGCGACTCCGGACCGGCGGCGGTTCCGGCCGTGGTGCCCGCTGCGGCCTCCGCGGTCCGCGCCGCCTCGTGCCGCTTGATCGCCGCGTCCCGCTTGCGTACGTACCAGATGCCGATCAGGCCGAGTCCGGCGCCGGCGAGGCAGGTCCACACCCACCAGGTCAGGTCCCGGTCGTCGAACCAGCCGTAGAACGGGACCTGGACGAGGAAGAGGACGAACCACAGGATCGTTCCGCCGGTGATGGTGGCGACGACGGGCCCTTCGAGGGGCTCGGGTGCCTCGTGCTTCGGTGTCCACTTCGCCATGAGGGTCAGTCTAGGTGGCGGGAAATCGTATCTACGCGCGGAGATAGACGCTCGCTCGTTCATGTGTTCATACTGAAACGGTTTGCCTCTGGCGGGTTTCCTTCGTATGAACCGCCAAACGGACGTCTCTCCCGAAGAGGAACCCACCCCATGAGCACCACGGCCACCGCCAAGGCCATGCCCCCCGAGCCTTCCGCTCCCCAGGAGCCGACCTCGGGCCTCGACCGCTACTTCAAGATCTCGGAGCGCGGCTCGACCGTCGCCCGTGAGGTCCGCGGCGGTCTCGCCACCTTCTTCGCGATGGCCTACATCATCGTGCTGAACCCGATCATCCTCGGCAGCGCCAAGGACATGTACGGGCACCAGCTCGACGGCGGCCAGCTCGTCACCGCCACCGTCCTCACGGCGGCGTTCTCGACGCTCCTCATGGGCGTCATCGGCAACATCCCGATCGCCCTCGCCGCCGGCCTCGGCGTCAACACGGTCGTGGCGCTCCAGCTGGCGCCGAAGATGTCCTGGCCGGACGCCATGGGCATGGTCGTCCTCGCCGGTGTCGTCGTGATGCTGCTCGTCGCGACCGGTCTGCGCGAGCGCGTGATGAACGCGGTCCCGGTCGGTCTGCGCAAGGGCATCGCGATCGGCATCGGCCTCTTCATCATGCTGATCGGCCTCGTCGACTCGGGCTTCGTCTCCCGCATCCCCGACGCCGCGCACACCACCGTCCCGCTCCAGCTCGGTGGCGACGGCCACCTCACCGGCTGGCCGGTGCTCGTCTTCATCCTGGGCACGCTCCTCACCCTCGCGCTGATCATCCGCAAGGTGCCGGGCGCGATCCTCATCTCGATCGTCGTCATGACGATCGTGGCGATGGTGGTCAACGCGGTGGCGACCGTCCCGTCCTGGGGTCTGACCACCCCGGAGTGGCCGGGCAACCCGGTCGCCTCGCCCGACTTCGGTCTGGTCGGCGAGGTCAGCCTCTTCGGAGGCTTCGAGAAGGTCGGCTACCTGACCGGCGTCCTCTTCGTCTTCACGGTGCTGCTGTCCTGCTTCTTCGACGCCATGGGCACGATCCTCGGCGTCGGTGACGAGGCCAAGCTGATCGACAAGGACGGCAACTTCCCGGGCATCAACAAGGTCCTGCTGGTGGACGGCCTGGCCGTCGCCTCCGGCGGCGCGACCTCCTCCTCGGCCACCACCTGCTTCGTGGAGTCCACGGCGGGCGTCGGCGAGGGCGCGCGCACGGGGCTCGCCTCGGTCGTGACCGGTGGTCTGTTCTCGGTGGCGCTGTTCCTCACGCCGCTGGCCACGATGGTCCCGTCCCAGGCGGCGACGCCCGCGCTGCTCGCGGTCGGCTTCCTGATCCTGGCCGGTTCGATCAAGGACATCGACTGGAGCGACTACACGATCGCGGTGCCGGCGTTCCTGGCCATGGTGATGATGCCGTTCACGTACTCGATCACGAACGGCATCGGCATCGGCTTCATCGCGTTCAGCGTGCTGCGGCTCGCGGCGGGCCGGGGTCGTGAGGTCCCGGTGGCCATGTACATCGTGTCGGCGGTCTTCGTCTTCTACTACGCGATGCCGGCGCTCGGCCTCACGTGATCGCGGGGGGTGTCGGTGGCCGTGTCGGCCACCGGTTCCCCGTCCGCCTCCCCGTAGAACTTTTCCGTCTCGTCGACGGCGGTCTTGAACCGCTCGTCGAAATCCTCGCGAATGAGCGTCCGGACGACATAGTCCTGGACGCTCATTCCTCTTTTCGCGGCGTGACTTCTGAGCCGGTCGAGCAGCTCACCGTCGATGCGCAGGCTGAGCACTGTCGATCCCATGTCGTTCAGGGTCGGGGCAGCCGGGGCTCCTTTGCGTCACTTTCTGGATCCGACTCACTCGTTTGGGTGATACATGGATGCTGAAGCGTGATCTGCGTGCGTGCGGTTCACGCGCGGGGGCAGGCGTGCGGGGGTACACGGGTGTGATCCGTGCGACGTCGACGCGTTCCCGTTGGTATTTAGGAAGAGTAATGAGTTAGGCTAACAAACATGCCTGACCTGTCCCACGGCACAGCCGGCGACGCCGCGGCCGTGAACGCGCTCCGCTCCTCCGTCATGCGACTGGGCCGACGCCTCAAGCACCAGCGTGTCGACGAATCGCTGAGCCCCACCGAGATGTCGGTGCTCGGCACCCTCGCGCTCTGCGGCTCCGCCACACCCGGCGAACTCGCCCGCAAGGAGCACGTCCAGCCGCCGTCGATGACCCGCATCGTCGCGCTGCTCGAAGCCAAGGGACTGGTCCGGCTGGAGCCTCACCCCGACGACCGCCGGCAGAAGGTCGTCAGCCAGACCGAGCAGGCCGAAGCCATGCTCGAAGAGTCCCGCCGCAAGCGGAACGCCTGGCTGGCCTCCCTCGCCGAGGGTCTGGACGAGGACGAGTGGGCCAAGCTGCGCGCGGCCGCTCCCGTCCTGGAGAAGCTCGCCCACCTGTAATCCACGCGCCAAGGAGGCGACGCACTTTGAGTACGGGACCCGGAGCAGACTCCGCACCCGTCCACAAACCCACCCTCGACACCCGCGGGCGGGGGGAAACCTTCTCCTCGCTCAGGATCCGTAACTACCGGCTGTTCTTCACCGGCGCGATCGTCTCCAACACCGGTACGTGGATGGCCCGCATCACCCAGGACTGGCTGGTCCTGAGCCTCACCGGCTCGGCCGCCGCCGTCGGCATCACGACGGCCCTGCAGTTCCTGCCGATGCTGCTGTTCGGCCTCTACGGCGGAGTCATCGCCGACCGTTACCCGAAGCGGCGCCTGCTGCTCGTCAGCCAGGCAGCCCTCGGCCTCTGCGGCATCGCGCTCGCCGTCCTCACCCTCTCCGGCAACATCCAGGTCTGGCACGTCTACCTGATCGCCTTCCTCCTCGGCATGGTGACCGTCGTCGACAACCCGGCCCGGCAGGCCTTCGTCTCCGAGATGGTCGGCCCCGACCAGCTGCGCAACGCAGTCTCCCTGAACTCGGCGAACTTCCAGTCCGCGCGGCTCGTCGGCCCCGCCGTCGCCGGTGTCCTCATCGCCGGAGTCGGCAGCGGCTGGGCCTTCCTCCTCAACGGCCTGTCCTTCCTCGCCCCCCTCGTGAGCCTCCTGCTCATGCGGACGAGCGAACTCCACAAGGTGGAGCGCGCCCCGCGCGGCAAGGGCCAGCTGCGGGAGGGCCTGCGCTACGTGGCCGCGCGACCGGACCTCATCTGGCCGATCGTCCTCGTCGGCTTCATCGGCACCTTCGGGTTCAACTTCCCGATCTGGCTCACCGCCTTCTCCGGCGACGTCTTCCACGTCGGCGCGGGCGCGTACGGCTTCCTCAACACCCTCATGGCGGCCGGCTCGCTCGTGGGCGCCCTCGCGGCGGCCCGGCGCGGCTCGACCCGGCTGCGGATGCTGGTGATCGCGGCGGCGGTCTTCGGCGTCCTGGAGATCGCGGCGGCCCTGTCGCCGGCGTTCTGGCTGTTCGCGCTGCTGCTCGTCCCGATCGGCATGATCGGCCTCACGGTCAACATCACCGCGAACTCGGCCGTCCAGATGGCGACGGACCCCGCCATGCGGGGCCGGGTGATGAGCCTCTACATGATGGTCTTCGCCGGTGGCACGCCGATCGGCGCGCCGCTCCTCGGCTGGGTCACCGACACGTACGGCGCCCGCGTCGGCTTCGCGACGGGCGGAGTGATCTCCCTGGCGGCGGCGGTCGTCGTGGGCCTCGTCCTGGCCCGGGTGGGCGGCCTCAAGGTCGCCTGGGCGTGGCGCCACGGGCACCCGCAGGTGCGGTTCGTGGCGCGGGAACGGCTGGCGACGGCGGCGTGACGTCCGGGGCGGTGGCGGAGGCCGTGCCTCCGCCCCGCCTCCCGTGCGGGCCCCCGAGTCTCCCCTTTCACCCCCTCGCACCTGTGTGCGAAGATCGCGGCGCCGTGCAGGCAAAGATCTTGAAAAGGGGGGGCTTGCACACCCATGACCATGCGTTTCGCCCGTATACCGGGCTACGGCCCGGCGCGGGAGCCGGCGGTCACCGCCGCGCCTTCGTGCCGTCGGAACGGAGCCGTTCCGACATGTCACTGACCCGCCGCAGCCTCCTGACCACAGCGGCCGCCACTCCGCTCCTCGCCTCCGTCGGACCCGCCCGGGCGGCCGCGCCGAAGGTCGCTCCCGGCGCCGCGCCCCTCGCCGGCCCCTCGCCGGCCGCCGTCCCGGCGGGGCCCGGCCTGTCCCCGGGGTACAGGTTCAGCCTGAGGGACGAGCCCGTCGACCTCCTCGGCAGGGAGGTCCGGCTCCACTACAAGAGAGTGCACCAGCAGGTCGCCTTCGATCCGGTGACCGGCCTCACCTACGCCGTGCAGGGCATCAGCGACGGGGTCAGGCTCTCCGCCGGCGACACCGTCGTCAGCCTCGCGGACCACGACGGGCGGGGAGACCTGTGCGTCAACCAGGTCGCGCCTGACGGCACCGTCCTCGCCGTCATGCACCTGACGGGCTTCGGCCACGGCGCCGGGTTCGGAGTCGAGAACGTCGACGGCACCGTGTGGCTGTGGCTGGAGACCCACGCGGACATCGCCGCCCCCGGCAAGAACGCCCACGGCAAGTACATCGGCCGACTCGCCTTCCAGCCCGGCGCCCTCGTCGATGCCAAGGAGGGCCCCGTCGAGGTGTTCAAGCCCGTCGGCGAGGACTCCGCGGTCACCCCCTCCCTGGACCTCGACCACGGCCACATCGCGGTGCGCCACGTGACGGCCGGTACCGCCGAGTACCGCGTCTACGAACTCGAGGCCTTCAAGCGCCACGACTTCACCACCCTGGTCGACTTCCCGGGCAAGCACAGCATCCAGTCCTGGTGCCTGTACGGAAACTTCGTCTACCAGAACGCGGGCACCGCCTACGACGCGGACAACCCGTCCCCGGGCAACTCCTGGTGGACCGTCTACGACGTCGCCTCGGGCGCAGTGATCGAGCGGATCTTCAACCGCACCGCCCTCGATCTCGCGCACCGGGAGACCGAAGCCATCACCGTCCGCCGAACGTCCGACGGGCCGCAGCTCGTGTTCGGCTTCGCCACCCAAGGAGATCGACGCATGGCCCTCTACGGCCTCTCCAGCACCACCCCGTGGACCCCTCTGACCTACGACGAGAACGTCTACGGGGCCACCAACAGCTACAAGCCGCAGTACCGCCGAACGGGCGACCGCGTCGAGCTCCGCCTTCGGGTGACCCGCAACACCAACACCCCGTGGACCAGCGGCGAGACGATCCTCACGCTCCCGGACCACCTCCACCCCATCCGTACCCAGGGCATGGTGGGCACGGCGACCGGCGCGGGAGACATCACCGGCCCCCTCACCGTGCGCTGGGAGGTCACCCCCGACGGCTCCCTGCGCATCTACGACGAGCGCGGGTTCAAGGGCTGGATCGCGCTCGACGCCGGCTACTTCACCAGCTGACCCCGCCGGGCCGGCCGCGTGACCGCCTGATCACGCGAGCGGGCCCGACCGCCCGCACACCGGAGCGGCGGGTCCTCAGACCCGCCGCTCCAGCACCTGGCCCGCCCAGTCGCCGACCAGGAACGTCTCCGTCGGGGTGAAGCCCTGGCCTTCGTAGTACGCGACCAGCCGGCCCTCGCTGCCCGCGAAGCAGTCCACCCGCAGCAGCGAGACACCCTGGCGCCGCGTCTCCTCCGCCGCGTGGGCGAGCAGCGCCGCGCCCACCCCGTGGCCGTGGAACCGCGCGTCGGTCGCGAGCAGCCGTACGTACACCTCGGGCTCGTCCGCCGGTGCGATGTGCTGCCCGGGGAACGGGGTCAGCGTCATCGTCCCCGCCGGTACGCCGTCGATCTCGGCGATCCACGGATCACCCGCGGCCATCGTGTCCTCGACCTGCTTCACCGCCCTGGGGCGGCCGGAGAACGACTCGGTGCCCCACTGCGCGGTGATCCCCCTGCCGTTGAGCCACACCACGGCGCCGTCGAGGACGTCGAGTATCGCGGGGAGGTCCGCCGCCCCGCCCTTCCTGATGGAGATCTTCATGCCGCAGAGGCTAACCGCTGCCACACTCGCCTCATGAGGCTCTTCGCCGCCGTCCTGCCGCCGCCCGAGCGGCTGGACGAACTCGGACACGTCGTCGACCGGCTCCACCGGCTGCCCGGGGCGGACGCGCTCCGCTGGACCTCCCGGCCCGGCTGGCACCTCACGCTCGCGTTCATGGGAGAGGTCGACGAGGAGCTGCTGCCCGAGCTGCGCGTCCGGCTCGCCCGCGCCGCGCACCGCACACCGCCCTTCCCGCTGCGACTCCACGGCGGCGGGCACTTCGGGCGGCGCGCCCTGTGGGCCGGGGTCGCCGGTGGTCTGGACGAGCTGCGGCTGCTCGCCGAGCGCGCCGACGCGGCCGCGCGCAGGTCCGGGGTCGCGATGGACGAGCACCGCCGCTACCAGGCGCATCTGACGGTGGCCCGCGCGCGGGGGGAGGAGGTGGACCTGCATCCCTTCCTGGACGGGATGGGGACCTTCGAGGGCGCCCGCTGGGAGGTGGCAGAGCTGGTCCTGGTGCGGTCGAACCTGCCGGTGAGCGGGGTGCGGGGCGAGCAGCCCAGGTACGAGAGGGTCGGCGGCTGGCCGCTTGAGGGGGCGGGGTGGGGGAGGCGGCCCGGGGAGCCGGGGTGAAGGCCGTGGTGAACGGCCGGGTAACCTCGAAGGGTGGATCCCAAGACCCGTAACCGCATCATGGCCGGCGTACTCGTACTGATGTTCGCGATCATCGCGGTGGCGTCGGTGACCGGCCTGTAGCCCGTACTCCTCGCCCGGAGCACCCTCTGCCCACCCCGTGGGAACCCCCTTGCTTCGAGCGCACTCCAAGCAGTTGGCTTGGCGTCCATGGAGTACACGCAGCTCGGACGCACCGGACTCAAGGTCAGCCGACTCGTCCTCGGGACGATGAACTTCGGACCCCAGACGGACGAAGCCACCAGCCACGCCATCATGGACACGGCGCTGGACACGGGGCTCAACTTCTTCGACACCGCCAACGTGTACGGCTGGGGTGAGAACAAGGGCCGGACCGAGGAGATCCTCGGTTCCTGGTTCGCGAAGGGCGACGGCCGTCGCGACCGTACTGTTCTCGCCACCAAGGTGTACGGGAACATGGGCGCCGACGGCGAGGCCTGGCCCAACCACGACAAGCTCTCCGCGGTGAACATCCGCCGCGCGGTCGAGGCCAGCCTCAAGCGCCTCGGCACGGACTACATCGACCTCTACCAGTTCCACCACATCGACCGCTCGACCCCCTTCGAGGAGATCTGGCAGGCGGTCGACGTCCTCATCCAGCAGGGCAAGATCCTCTACGCCGGCTCCTCCAACTTCCCCGGCTACAAGATCGCCCAGGCCAACGAGACCGCCGCCCGGCGCGGCTCGGTCGGCCTCGTCAGCGAGCAGTGCCTCTACAACCTCTTCGAGCGGCGCGCGGAGATGGAGGTCATCCCGGCCGCGCAGGAGTACGGCCTCGGGGTCATCCCCTGGTCGCCGCTGCACGGCGGTCTGCTCGGCGGCGTCCTGAAGAAGGAGGCCGAGGGCAAGCGGCGCACGGAGGGCCGCGCGGCGGCCACCCTCGCCGACCCGGCGTCCCGTGCGCAGCTCCAGGCCTACGAGGACCTGCTCGACAAGCACGGCCTGGAGCCGGGCGAGACGGCCCTCGCGTGGCTGCTCACCCGGCCGGGTGTGACGGGCCCGATCGTCGGCCCGCGGACGCCCGAGCAGCTGGCGAGCGCGCTGCGCGCCCTGGAGCTCGATCTGAGCGAGGAGGTCCTGGCGGCTCTCGACGAGATCTTCCCGGGCCCGGGGCCGTCGCCGGAGGCCTTCGCCTGGTGACCGTCCTGACCGGTCGTGCCGGTCAGGGAGCTCCCAGCCAGCTGGTGGCGTCCAGGCGGAACGCCGTCTCCGCGGGGACGACGTTCCGCAGGGCCGCCTCCAGGTCCCGGACGCGGTCCGCGCCGAGGGTCGCCGCCCACTCGGCCCGCAGTTCGTCGAAGATCGCGGCGGAGCGGGCGAGGGCCGCGTACCCCCGTGGGGTGAGGTGGACGAGTTTGCGGCGGGCGTCGGTGGGGTCGTCGGCCCGCTCGGCGTAGCCGAGGGCGAGGAGCCGGTCGACGGTCTTGCCGGCCGCCTGCTTGGAGACGCCGAGGCGGCGTCCGATCTCGCTGGCGGTGGCGCCCCGCGCGCCGATGGCCTGCATGGCGAAGCCGTGGGCGGGGCGCAGGTCGGGATGGCCCTCGGTGGCGAGGCGGGCGTGGAGGCGGTCGATGAGAGTGCGGAAGCCGCCGAAGAGCAGCAGGGGGAGTTCGTAGCCCCTGCCGCCGCCCTCGGGTGCGCTTTCTCCCTTGCCGTTATCGACAACCTGGTTTACGTTTTCCTTCGCCGCATAGTCAACCATGTTGTCGATTCTACGCGTTCCATCCGCCCGATCCAGGAGACGCCTTGTCCGTGGACATGTCCGCCCGTACCGCCAACGCCGTCGCCCTCCTCAAGGAGTCGCCCGAGACCCTCGACGGCTTCCTGAAACTCAGCCAGACCTTCGAGTCCACCACCCTCGACCCGCACTCCCGCGAGACGGTCGTCCTGACCGTCGCCGAACGCAACCAGTGCCACCTCTGCGTCGACATGTACGAGGCCAAGCTGGCCGCCCTCGGCCCCGCGCCCGACGCCGAACGCCTGGCCGCCGTCCGCCTGTTCACCCTCCGGGTCCTCGCCTCCGCGGGGGCGGTGAGCGACGAGGAGCTGGCCGCCTTCGAGGCCGCGGGCCACACCCGCCGCAACGCCCTGGAGGTCGTCCTCGGCATCGGCGCGTACACGCTCTCCACCTTCGCGAACCGCCTCACCCGGGCCGCTTGAGACCCGGCCGCGCTACCCGGCGTACGGGCCGCCCAGGCCCCACGCCTGGTGCATCGCGCCGGCGAAGGCGGCCGCCAGCTTGTGCTCGCCCGAGGGCCCCGGGTGGGTGCCGTCGTAGGTGTCCGCGTCGAGGTCGTACGACTCCGATATCGACGCCAGGAGGAGGGGCGAGGCCGCCGTGTCCAGGTCGGCCACCGCCTTCCCGAGCAGCTCGTTGAAGCGGGCGCACTCGACGGCGAAGGGCGCGTCGTACCCGGCGCGCACGTTGGGGATGACCGGCAGAAGGACGGCCCGGACCCGGGGGTTCGCGGCGCGGGCCGCGGCGACGAACGCCCGGACGTTCTCCTCGGTCTGCTCGCTGTTGGTGTAGAAACCCAGGTCGATCAGGCCGAGCGAGATCAGCAGCACGTCGGCACCGGTCGCCGCGACCGTGTCACCGATCACGGGCGCCATGTGCAGCCAGCCCTCGCCCCAGCCGGCCAGATGGCGCCGGGCGGGGGCGGGGAAGGCCGGGTCGGCGTACGTCTCCGAGGCCGGGGCGTCGACGGCGGGGTCGTAGAGGGTGGTGCGGGGGCCGACGATCTCGTACCCGCCGGGCAGCGTGGACTCCAGATGCCGCCACATGCGGTACCGCCAGGTCCAGTCGCCGGCGCGTCCGATGGTCATGCTGTCGCCGACGAACAGAAAACGCATGGTCATATCATCGCGGACGGCGTCCCGGACCTGCGACGTGATCCGGGACACGGGCCGAACGCCGGAACGCCGGGGCAGATCGACGGGCTCAGGAACACGCCTCCGGTGACACGCCTACCGCAGGACACGCCTACCGCAGGAACACGCCAGCCGCAGGACGCGCCTGCCGCAGGACACGCCTACCGCAGGAAGTCGGACACCGCCCCCGTGAACCGCTCCGCGTCGTCGTGCCACGGGAAGTGCCCCGCCCCGTCCAGGACGACGAAAGCCGCCTTCGGGAACAGCTCCGCGTACGCGGCCGCCGTCGGGACCGGGGTGTTCACGTCCCCCTCCCCGGCCACCACGAGCACCGGCCGCGCGAACTCCGCGAACACCGCGCGCGTCGCCTCCGGGTCGAACGCCCCCTCGCCCGCGAAGACACCCGCGCCCTCACGGTTCCGCTGCCCCTCCCCGGCGGCGTGCCGCTCCCGCGCGGCCTCGTCCCAGGTCCCGTGGAAGAACGGCGCCACGGCCTGGAAGCTCTCGCCCGTCCCACGCCCCGCCGTGACGTCCTCAAGAGCCGCGTACGCCGGGCCGAACCACGGCTCGTCGCGCCGCAGCCGCGCCGCCGCGAGCCGCTCCTCGGGCGCCGTGTCGAGCCCGACGGCCGCCGTGCCCGGGGTGACGAGCACGAGCCGGTCGACCCGCTCGGCGTACCGGGTCACGTACAGGGCGGCGAGGTTCGCGCCCGCCGAGTGCCCGAGGACGTCGACGGTGTCCAGCCCGAGGTGCGCGCGCAGCGCCTCCACGTCCTCGACGAGCCGGTCGCAGCGGTACGAGGAGGAGTCGTCCGGCACGGCCGACGCGCCCGTCCCCCGGAGGTCGAGCCGGATCAGCCGCCGGTGCGCGGTCAGTCCGCCGAGGTCGCCGAGATAGGCGGAGTCCTGGAGCGGGCCGCCGGGGAGGCAGAGGAGCGGGGCGCCGGTGCCGGACACATGGAAGGCGAGTGTCGTGCCGTCGGGCGCGGAGAAGGTCTGCGGGGTGGGCATGAGCGCGACCCTGGCAGCGGCCGAGGGGCTGGTCAAGTGGGTTTCACCCGGGGGCGGGCGGGGGTCTCCGGACGGCGGACGATCTTCCCGTCCGGTGTCGTCGGCCACGTCGTGGCAGGCTGGGGGACATGCGATCTGCTCTGTGCGCCCTCGGCGCGGCGGCGGCCCTGGTGCTGCTCCCGGCCGGTCATGCCCGTGCCGAAGGACAGGAGCCGGACCGGGACTTCACCATCGAGGACTCCCGCGTCACCGAGTCCAGCGGCCTCGCCGCGAGCCGCGCCCACCCCGGGATCTACTGGACGCACAACGACCAGGACGCCCCCCTGATCTACGGCATCGACTCCCGCACGGGGAAGACGGTCGCGACCCTGACCATGCAGGGCGTCGGCACCCCCCGCGACATGGAGGCGATCGCCGTCGGCCCGGACGGCGACATCTACGTCGGCGACATCGGCGACAACCTCGACGGCTCCTGGGACCACGTCTGGGTCTACCGCTTCCCCGAGCCGAAGGTCCTCAAGGACCAGAAGGTGGCGGCGAAGCAGTACGTCGTGAAGTACGCCGACGGCGCGCGCAACGCCGAGGCGCTCATGGTCCACCCGAAGACCGGGCGGGTGTACATCGCGAGCAAGAACGAGGACGGTGGCGGCCTGTACGCGGGACCCGAGCGGCTCTCCTCGTCCGGGACGAACGTCTTCCGGCGCATCGGCGAGGTCCCGTGGGTCACCGACGGCGCGTTCTCGCCGGACGGCGACCGGCTGGTCCTGCGCGGCTACCTCATGGCGCGCGAGTACACGTGGCAGGACGGCCGGCTCGGCGACGAGGGCACGTCGATCGGCGCCCCGTTCCAGGGCCAGGCGGAATCGGTGACGTACACGACGGACGGCTCGGCGTTCATGCTCGGCTCCGAGGGGCAGCAGAGCCGAGTGGTGCGGCTGGACCGGCAGGACGCCGGACGCTCCCCGGAGAAGCCGGGCGGCAGCCCGGACACCCCGGGCGCCCCGCAGGCGCCGCAGTCCCCGGCGGCCGACGGCGAGAAGGGGAACGTCACGGTCGGCTTCCTGGTCCTCGCGGGCGCGTTCGTCCTCGTCTTCGGCATCAAGCGACTCCTGCGGCGGGGCTGAGCGGCGGACACGCCGAAGGGCCCGGCACCGGAAGTTCTCCGGTGCCGGGCCCTTCGCACGTACGACAGGCGGTCAGAGCTTCTCGATGACGTAGTCGATGCAGGCCGTCAGGGCGCGCACGTCCGCCGGGTCGATCGCCGGGAACATCGCGACGCGCAGCTGGTTGCGGCCCAGCTTGCGGTACGGCTCCGTGTCGACGATGCCGTTCGCGCGCAGCGCCTTCGCGACCGCCGCCGCGTCGATCTCGTCCGCGAAGTCGATCGTGCCGATGACCTGCGAGCGCTTCGCCGCGTCCGTGACGAACGGCGTCGCGTACTTGGACTCCTCGGCCCAGCCGTACAGGGCGTCCGAGGACTCCTTCGTACGGGACACGGCCCAGTCCAGACCGCCCTGGCCGTTGATCCACTTCAGCTGCTCGTTGAGCAGGAAGAGGGTCGAGAGCGCCGGGGTGTTGTACGTCTGGTTCTTCAGCGAGTTGTCGATCGCCGTCGGCAGCGAGAAGAACTCCGGGATGTGCCGGCCGGACTCCTGGATCTTCTTCGCACGCTCCAGGGCGGCCGGGGAGAAGGCCGCGAGCCACAGGCCGCCCTCGGCGGCGAAGGACTTCTGCGGGGCGAAGTAGTAGACGTCCGTCTCGGTGATGTCGACCGGGAGACCGCCCGCGCCGGAGGTCGCGTCGACCAGGACCAGCGCGCCCTCGTCGGCGCCCGCGACCCGCTTGATCGGGGCGGCGACACCGGTGGAGGTCTCGTTGTGCGTGTACGCGTAGACGTCCACGCCCGCCTCCGCCACCGGCTCCGGGTGGGTGCCCGGGTCGGAGGAGATCACGGTCGGCTCGGCCAGCCACGGGGCCAGCTTGGCGGCCTTCGCGAACTTGGAGGAGAACTCGCCGAAGGTCAGGTGCTGCGACTTGTGCTCGATCAGACCGTGGGTCGCGACGTCCCAGAAGGCGGTGGAGCCGCCGTTGCCCAGGATCACCTCGTAGCCCTCGGGGAGCGAGAAGAGGTCACGGATGCCGGTACGTACCTCGCCGACCAGGTTCTTCACCGGAGCCTGGCGGTGGGACGTGCCGAGGAGAGAGGTGCCGGTGGCGGCCAGGGCGTCCAGCGCCTCCGTACGCACCTTGGAGGGGCCCGCGCCGAAACGGCCGTCGGCGGGCTTGATGTCAGCGGGAATCTGGATATCAGCCACGAGGCGGAGAGTATCGGGTCGGGAAGGGGCCGGTCGCCGGATGTCCGCCCGATGAGACGAGCACTGAGACATCCTGGGCTTGTGGGAACACACGAGGAACACGCGTCAGGGCTGGCCGCCGACCTGCGCGCCGCGGTCGCCGGAGAGGTCGACTTCTCCGCCACCGCCAGGGCACTGACCACCATGGACGCCTCCAACTACCGCCGGGTTCCGGCCGGTACGGTCGCGCCGCGCGACGCCGACGACCTCGCGGCCGTCCTGCGGGTGTGCCGGGCGCACGACATCACGCCGGTCGTCGCGCGGGGCGCCGGGACCTCGATCGGCGGCCAGGCGACCGGCACCGGCGTCGTGCTCGACCTCACACGGCACATGGGCGGCACCGTCTCCCTGGACCCGGAGGCGCGGACGGCCGTGGTCCGGCCGGGGCTCGTCCTCGACCGGCTGCGGGAGGCGGCACGCCCGTACGGCCTGACCTTCGGCCCCGATCCGTCCACGCACAGCCGCTGCACCCTCGGCGGCATGATCGGCAACAACGCGTGCGGGGCGCACTCGGTCGCCTGGGGCACCACGGCGGACAACGTGCGCTCGCTCGACGTGATGACCTACGGAGGCACCGCGTTGACACTGGGCCGGGGAGGGCAAGGCGCACCCGCCGGACTCCTCGACCTCGTCGACCGCCATCTCGCCCTCCTGCGGACCGGCTACCCGGCCGGTCTGCCGCGCCGCATCTCCGGGTACGCGCTGGACGCGCTGCTCCCCGAGCGGGGCGTGGACGTCGCCCGCTCGTTCTGCGGCAGCGAGGGGACGCTGGGCGTGGTCACCGAGGCGACGGTGACGCTCGTCCCGCTGCCGGCCGAGCCGGTGCTCGTGGTGCTGGGGTACGCGGACGAGAGCGCGGCGGCGGAGGCGGCGGCGGGGCTCCTGCCGCTCGGGCCGCTGACCGTGGAGGGGATGGCGGCCGATCTCGTACGGGGCACCGCCGGGCTCCCTCGCGGTGCGGCGTGGCTGTTCTGCGAGACGGACGGGGAGGGAGAGGCGCGGCGGCTCGTGCGGGCGGCCGACGCGATCGACTCCGCCGTGGTGCGGGACCCGGCGGGGCAGCGGGCGCTGTGGCGGATCCGCGAGGACGCGGCGGGCACGGCGACCAGGACCCCGGAGGGCGGGGAGGCCTGGCCCGGATGGGAGGACTGCGCGGTGCCGCCGGCGAGGCTCGGCGCGTACCTCCGTGAATTCCGGTCGCTGCTCGCGGACTTCGGCCTCCGAGGAGTGCCGTACGGGCACTTCGGTGACGGCTGCGTCCACGTCCGGATCGACTTCGACCTGTGGACGAAGCCGGGGGTACGGGACTTCCGCCGGTTCTCGGAGGCGGTGGCCGACCTCGTGGTCGCCCACGGCGGCTCGCTCTCCGGGGAGCACGGCGACGGACAGGCGCGGGCCGAGCTGCTGCCGAGGATGTACGGGGAGGAGCTCGTCGCCCTGTTCGGCGCGGTCAAGGACGTGTGGGACCCGGACGGCGGCCTCAACCCGGGGATGCTGGTCCGACCGCGCCCGCTCGACGAGGGCCTGCGGTTCACGGGGCTGCCGCTGGTGGGCCTCGGAAGGGAGGCGGCCCGGTGCGTGGGAGTCGCCAAGTGCCGTGTGGGCGGCCCGAGTTCGGGGTCGGGGGTGATGTGCCCCTCGTACCGGGCGACGGGGGAGGAGAAGCACTCGACGCGGGGGCGTGCGCGGCTGCTCCACGAGATGGCGCTCGGCGAGGTGATCACGGACGGCTGGCGCTCGGAGGAGGTCCGGGAGGCGCTGGACCTGTGTCTGTCGTGCAAGGGATGCCGCAGCGACTGCCCGGTGGGCGTCGACATGGCCGCGTACAAGGCGGAGTTCCTGGACCGGCACTACGCGGGGCCGTTCGGCTTCCTGCGCAGGCCGCGCTCGCACTGGACGATGGGCAGGCTGCCGCACTGGCTGGACCTGTTCGGGCGGGGCCTGAACGCGGGGATGAGACTGCCGTTCGCGGCGCGGCTCGCGGGGGTGACACCGGAGCGGACGATGCCGAGGGTGGCGGGGAGGTCGTTCACGTCGTGGTTCGCCGAGCGGATCTCGACCCGCCCGGCGGACGTGACGCTGTGGCCGGACACGTTCACGGACCACCTGGCGCCGGAGGTGGGCCAGGCGGCGGTCCGGGTTCTGGAGGACGCGGGGATCGGGGTGGAGCTGCCACCGGGGAGGGTGTGCTGCGGGCTGACGTATGTGTCGACGGGGCAGCTGGGGGCGGCGCGGAGGGTGATGCGGAGGGCGTTGGACGTGATGGAGGGGGACGGCGGGGCGGCCACGGGGCCCACGGGGCCCGTCGTGGTCCTGGAACCCTCCTGCGCGGCGACGCTCCGCACCGACCTGCCGGAACTGCTGCCGGACGACCCGAGGGCGGCCCGTCTGGCGGCGTCGGTGCGGACGTTCGCGGAGGCTCTGGAGACGCTGGCGCCGGACTGGGAGCCGCCGCGCCTGGACCGCCCGGTGACGGGCCAGACGCACTGCCACCAGCACGCGGTCCTCGGCGACGCGGCCGACCGCCGCCTGCGGGCACGCGCGGGCCTGACGGGCGAGCTGGCGGGCGGGTGCTGCGGACTCGCGGGCAACTTCGGCTTCGAGCCGGGCCATTACGAGGTCTCGGTCGCGTGCGCGGAGGACCAGCTGCTGCCGGCGCTGAGGGAAGCGGCCCCGGAGGCCACCGTCCTGGCGGACGGCTTCTCGTGCAGGACGCAGATGGGAGACCTGGCGCGGGTGCGGGGCCGGCACCTGGCGGAGGTGCTGGCGGAGGGGGTGGATGAGAGGGGGACGGGTCTTTGAGGCCCAGGAGGTGAGCGTGCCTGGTGGGGTGCGGGTGCGGCCGCCCTCTTTCCGAGTGTGGCGGCCTCCACCACCGCGTCAAGGGCGCCTCCGGCGTCGCTGCGCGATGGGCTGCGCCCACCCTTGACCCGGCGGCGGAGGCCGCCTTTTCACACTCGGAGGGCGGCCGAGGGGCGTGGCCACGCGGGGCTTCGGGTAATGGCCGCTCGCCGCTTGCGGCTGTCGGTCGGTGGGTGGGGGCTTGGTTTGTGGCGGGGGCGGGTGGGTGTTGTTCCGCCGGTTCTGGGTGCGCGGCCGTTGAATGGGGCGGCCCGGCTCGGCTTGGCGGCCGACCGCCGTCCTCGGGCTGGGACTCAGGCCCCGCTGGTCACTCCCGGTGGGTGGTTGGGGGCTGTCGGCGTGAGTTTCTTGCACTTTCACCGCCCGATAAGGGTGATTCGCCCCTTATCGGGCTTAATCCGGGGGGTGTTACTCGGAGTAGTGCGCAGTTGTCCACGCCTGACCCAACCCCACCCACCGGCAGTGACCAGCGGGGCCTGAAGCCCCACCACGGACCACCGTCCGCCGCTGAGCCGGAGTCCGACCGCCCCATTCAACAACCGCGCACCCCGAACCCACCGACAGAAGCCCACCCACCCCGGCCGCAAACCAAGCCCCCACCCACCGGCCGGCACACGCAAGCCGACGCCGACTACTGCCCGAAGCCCGGCGTGGACCCCTCCCCCTGGACCGCCCTCCGAGAGTGTTTTCGCTCCTGGAGGTGGTGGGTCAAGGGTGGAGCGCAGCGGAATCGGCGAAGCCGACGCGACGAAGGAGCGCCCTTGACGCACCACCGGAAGGAGCGACTCTCGGAAAGAGGGCGGTCCCACCAGAAGCGCACTTGTCGGCCGCGTCGTTGCCGCCCGGCTTGCGTTCATGCGCCCGCAGATCCAAGTTCCTTCGAAAGAGGGCCGGTTGCCTGATTCGGACCTCGCGCACGAGGTGCCCCGTTACTGTCGGCGAGAGCCGACATTGGGGGTGACCTCCTCGTGGTCAACATCCGCAGCCTTGACCCGTCCGCCTCACCGCTGGACTACTACGGATCCGAACTCCGCCGCCTTCGGGAGGCCGCCGGGCTCGGGCAGAGCCAGCTCGGCGGCATCGTCTTCTGCACGGGGTCCCTGATCGGCCAGATCGAGACGGCGAAGAAGGTCCCTACACGGGACTTCTCGGAACGGATCGATGCGGCACTGATGACGGGCGGGTTCTTCACGCGCCTGGTAGGGCTGGTACTGCGGAGCCAACTGCCGACCTGGTTCCAGCCGTATGCCGAGATGGAGGCGAAGGCGGCGTACATCTCGACGTACCAGAGTCAGCTCGTCTACGGACTCCTCCAGACCCCGGCGTACGCCCGTGCGGTGCTGAGCGTCGAGCACTCCGACCTGCTGGACGAGATGGTCGCCGCTCGGATCGAACGACAGCGAATCCTGGAGCGCGACCGCCCGCCCGTGCTGTGGGTGGTGCTGGACGAGGCCGTCCTTCACCGAGAAGTCGGCGGACGCGTGGTCATGCAGGCGCAGTTGGCGCATCTGCTGAGCTTTGCCTGCGCGCCCTGGGTGCAAGTCCAGGTGTTGCCGTTCGAGGCCGGGGAACACGCAGGGGGGATGGGGTCCTTCACCGTCCTGCGCTTCGACGACAACCCTGACATCCTCTACACGCCCAGCTATGGGCATGGGCACATGACGGCCAATCCGCAAGTGATCAGGGAACGTTCTGTCGGTTACTCTCGCCTCCAGGCCACAGCCCTCTCCGTGGAGGAGTCGGCCGAGCTGATCTCTCGCGTCATGGAGGAGCGGTATGGACACGGTGCAGTGGCGTAAGTCGTCATACAGCGGTTCTGACGGCGGCGAGTGCATCGAATGCGCCCCCCTAGGCCCCACCACCTGGCTCAAGTCCTCCCACAGCGGCAACACCGGCGGCGACTGCGTCGAAGTAGCCCCCCTCGCCCCCCACATCGCCGTCCGCGACTCCAAGAACCCCGACGGCCCCCACTTCCGCGCCACCCCCTCCGCCTTCGCGGTCTTCGTGGCCGCCGCCGCACAGGGCCGGTTCTAACCTCGTCCCGAACCGGGGACGTCACTCCCCGCTGACGACCTCCCGCGCCATCGCCACCAGCGCCCCCGTCGCCGGGTGCGGGAACGCGTCCCGCCAGGCCAGTACCACCGGGAGCGGTGGGGCGTCCGGCAGCGGGCGGTACGTGACGCCCGGGTGCGGGTGCAGTGACGCCGTCGATGCGGACGAGACGCCGACGCCCCTGCCCGCCGCGATCGCCGTCAGCCAGTCGTCGGTGTTCGCCACCGTGACCGTCGCCGCCGGGCGCGCCGTCGCCGGCCAGAGGGTGAGGGTCGTCGTGCCCGACACCGTGTTCAGGACGACGGTTCCGCCGGCCAGGTCGTCCAGGGTGAGTCGCGGTCGTTCCGCGAGCGGGCTGTCGGCCGGTACGGCCGCGACGCGTTCCTCCGTCGTGAGTTCCTCCGTGACCAGGCCCGGCGCGTCGACCGGGCCGCGCAGCAGTGCCGCGTCCACCTCTCCTCGGGTCAGGCCGGCTGTGCGGTCATCGATGCGGAGGAGTTCGAGCGGGGTCTCGGGGTGTTCGCGCTGCCAGCGCCGCAGCAGGGGCGTGGTGTACGGGCCGAAGGCCGACCACGCGTGTCCGAGGCGCAGCGGCCGGTGGCGCAGCCTGGCCGGGTCGACTGCCGCCTCGGAGGCGGCGAGGGCCGCCGCGGCCCGGTCCTGGAAGGCGCGGCCTTCGGCCGTGAGGGCGAGGTGGTGGGTGGAGCGGTCCACGAGCCGGGCCCCGAGGTGCTGTTCCAGGGCGGCGAGCGTGCGGGAGACGGCGGGCTGGGTGAGGTGGAGCCGGGCTGCCGCCCTGGTGAGGCTGGATTCCTCGGCGATGGCGAGGAAGCAGCGGAGGTGGCGTAGCTCGATGCTCATGCGTCCGGAGCATAACCGCAGCGCAATCGGCATTTCCGGTGCCGCGCGGGGGCTCGTAGCGTGAGAGGGGAACTCCGGTGACAGTCGACCGCTGGTGCATTATTCTGGACTGGAAGTTCAATGCAATGAACAGCTGAGGAGTGTCGGTGGACATCAGTCCGGTCAAGGAGGCGGGCCCGGTGGGGACCGCGGTCGGCCCCGAGTCGCCGGCTGCCCCCGTCGGCGGCGCCCAGGGCGGCGGCGGGCCCAAGGGGCTCGCGGGCCACCGCTTCGGGCCCGTCGCGCTCGTCGTCACGGGCGGGCTCTCCGTGCAGTTCGGCTCGGCTCTCGCCGTCCTCCTCATGCCCCGGGCCGGCGCCCTCGGCGTCGTCACCCTGAGGCTCGTGCTCGCCGCCGCCGTCCTGCTGATCGTCTGCCGTCCGAAGGTCCGCGGCTACGGCCGGGCGGACTGGGGCACGATCGTCGCCTTCGGCGCGGCGATGGCGGGCATGAACATCCTCTTCTACCAGGCGGCCGACCGGATCCCGCTGGGCGCCGCGGTGACCCTGGAGGTCCTCGGCCCGCTGATCCTCTCGGTGGTCGCCTCCCGCCGGCTGATGAACCTGCTCTGGGCGGGGCTCGCCCTCGGCGGCGTCGTCCTGCTCAGCGGCGGCGGCTTCGACCGGCTCGACCCGCTGGGTGCGGCCTTCGCGCTCGCGGCGGGCGCGATGTGGGCCACGTACATCGTGTTCAGCGCGCGCACCGGCCGGCGCTTCCCGCAGGCGGACGGGCTCGCGCTCGCGATGGCCTTCGGCGCCGTCCTCAGCCTGCCGCTGGGCATCGCGGAGGCGGGCGACAAGCTGCTCGTACCCTCGACGATCGGTCTCGGCCTCGCGGTCGCGCTGATGTCGTCGGTGCTGCCGTACACCCTCGAACTCCTCGCCCTGCGCCGCCTGCCCGCCCCCACCTTCGCGATCCTGATGAGCCTGGAACCGGCCATCGCGGCGACGGCCGGCTTCCTCATCCTCAGCCAGGCCCTGTCCCTGACCGACGCGCTCGCGATCGCCCTGGTGATCGCGGCGAGCATGGGAGCGGTACGGACGCAGGTACGGGCGGCCGCGCGGGAGCGGGGGAGGGTCGCGGGCTAGAGCCGGTCGCCCTCGCGGGGCGGTGTCTCGCCCGTCGTGGGTGGGGTGGCTCGCCCCTCGTGGGTGGGGTGTCTCGCCCTCACCGGTCGATGCGTCATCCCTCACCGTCGATGCGTCACCTCTCACCGGCCGATGCCGCGAGCTTTCTCGATCTGCTCGGGCCCTAGGATCCGCGCATGATCGCTGAACTGCAGTGCCTCGTCATCGACTGCCCGGCCCCCGCCGAACTCGCCGAGTTCTACCGCTCGGTGCTCGGCGGCGAGGTCGACCGCCCGGACCGCCGCTGGTCCCTCGGCGATGCCTGGTCCACGCTGCACACCCCCGGCGGCCTCGTCCTCTGCTTCCAGGGCGTCACCGACCACCGCCCGCCGACCTGGCCGGACCCCGAGCGTCCCCAGCAGTTCCACCTCGACTTCGGTGTCGCCGACCTCGACGCGGCGCACGACCGGGTCGTGGCACTCGGCGCCCGGCTTCTCGACGGCGGCGAGGGCAAGAGGAGCTGGCGGGTGTACGCCGACCTCGCCGGGCACCCGTTCTGCCTGGTCAGGCACTGACCTCTGACCACCTCCTCTGACCCGATTCCGTTGATCTTTGGCCTTCCCGCTGTTTCCGGGGTGCCGGGGCGCCTCGGACGATGGAGCTGTTGTCCGAGGTGTGAAGAGGGGAGGGCGTCATGGCCCTGGAGATGCGTGAGCGGTGCGAGCGGTGCGAGACGGCGGTGCTGGTGGCGGACGGCCCCGCGCGGATCTGTTCGCACGAGTGCAGCTTCTGTGTGGCGTGCGCCGACGTGATGGGTGACGTCTGCCCCAACTGCGGGGGCGAGCTTGTGGCGCGGCCTCGGCGCGTGGCCGGGTAGCGGCGCCGGCGGGGTGGCCGGGTAGCCGCGCCGGCGGGGTGGCAGGTGCCTGCCGACCCGCGCCCTGGCCCCGTGCCCACCCCCGCGCCCGCGCATCTGCACCAATCAAAGCAAGCATGCTTGATTGTTTTCTGGTTCGCTGTCATGCTCCGGGGCACGCCGCCGTGTCCCGAGGGGAGCGCACCGTGTCCGACCCCGCCGTCGTCCTCGATGATCTGCGCGAGGAGAGCGAAGCACTCGACGTCCTTGTCGGCGAGTTGAGCGAGGAGCGGTGGGCCGCGCCCACCCCCGCCGCCGGCTGGACCGTCGCCCATCAGGTCGCGCACCTCGCCTGGACCGACCGGGCCGCGCTCCTCGCCGTCACCGACGCCGACGGCTTCGCCGCCGAGGCCGCCAAGGCGCTCGCCGCCCCCGAGCGATTCGTCGACGAGGGTGCCGAGGAGGGGGCGAAGCTCCCGCCCGGCGAGTTGCTCGCCCACTGGCGCGAGGGGCGCGAGCTGCTCCAGGAGGTCCTTCGGGGGGTCCCGGCCGGTGTGCGGTTCCCCTGGTACGGGCCGCCCATGAGCGCCCCCGCCATGGCCACCGCCCGGCTCATGGAGACCTGGGCGCACGGGCAGGACGTCGCCGACGCCCTCGGGGTCGTCCGTACGCCGACCGACCGCCTCCGGCACGTCGCCTGGATCGGTCACCGGGCCCGGGACTACGCCTTTCTGGTGCGCGGCCTGCCCGTTCCCGCCGAGCCCGTCCGGGTGGAACTCGTATCGCCCGGCGGGGAGTCGTGGGTCTACGGGCCCGAGGACGCCGCTCAGACGGTGACCGGGTCGGCGCTGGAGTTCTGTCTGCTCGCCACCCAGCGCGTCCACCGGGACGACACCTCGCTGGTCGCCGTCGGCCCGGACGCCGCGCGGTGGCTCACCATCGCCCAGGCCTTCGCCGGACCGGCGGGTCCGGGCCGGACTGCCGAAGGGGCCCGGTGATGGTGCTCCGTATCGGCAACGCCTCCGGGTTCTACGGCGACCGGTTCGACGCCGTCCGCGAGATGCTCACCGGCGGCGGGCCCGAGGGCGCGATCGACGTCCTCACCGGTGACTACCTCGCCGAGCTGACCATGCTCATCCTCGGCCGCGACCAGCTCAAGGACCCGGCCTCCGGGTACGCCAAGACCTTCCTGCGGCAGATGGAGGAGGGTCTGGGCCTCGCCCACGACCGCGGGATCCGGATCGTCGCCAACGCCGGGGGGCTCAACCCCGCCGGTCTCGCCGACGCCCTGCGCGTCCTCGCCGCCAAGCTCGGGCTGCCCACGCGGGTCGCGCACGTGGAGGGCGACCGGCTGCCTGCCGTCGACGGCGCGCTGGCCGCCAACGCCTATCTCGGCGGCGCCGGGATCGCCGCCTGCCTCGCCGCCGGCGCCGACGTCGTCGTCACCGGCCGGGTCACCGACGCCGCCCTCGTCACCGGGCCCGCGCAGTGGCACTTCGGCTGGGGGCCCGAGGAGTACGACAGGCTCGCGGGCGCGGTCGTCGCCGGGCACGTCCTCGAATGCGGCACCCAGGCCACCGGCGGCAACTACGCCTTCTTCCGCGAGCACGACCCGGCTCTCCTCCGCCGCCCCGGCTTCCCGCTCGCCGAACTCCACGAGGACGGCAGCGCCGTCATCACCAAGCACCCCGGCACCGGTGGCCTCGTCGACGTCGGTACGGTCACGGCCCAGCTCCTGTACGAGACGGCCGGCGCCCGCTACGCCGGGCCCGACGTCACCGCCCGTCTCGACAGTGTCCGGCTCACCCAGGAGGGGCCCGACCGGGTCCGGATCGACGGGGTACGGGGCGAGGCGCCGCCCCCGACGCTCAAGGTCGGGCTCAGCCGGCTGGGCGGCTTCCGCAACGAGGTCGTGTTCGTCCTGACCGGCCTCGACATCGAGGAGAAGGCCGCGCTGGTGCGGGGGCAGATCGAGGACGCCCTCGCCGAAAGCCGCCCCCGCGAGGTCCGTTGGGAGCTCGTCCGTACCGACCGGCCCGACGCCGGCACCGAGGAGACCGCCAGCGCCCTCCTGCGGCTCGTCGTCCGCGATCCCGCGCCCGAGGCCGTCGGCCGCGCCCTCACCGGCGCCGCCGTCGAACTCGCCCTCGCCAGCTACCCCGGCTTCCATGTCACCGCGCCGCCCGGGAAGGGCGCCCCCTACGGGGTCTTCGAGAGCGTCTACGTACCGGCCGCCGACGTCCCCCACACGGCCGTGCTGCCGGACGGGACCCGCGTCCCCGTCCCCGTACCACGGGGGACGCGGGAGCTGGAGCCGGTCCCCGAGCCGGACCTTCCCGAGCCGCTCCCGCCGGGGCCCACCCGGCGGGTGCCCCTCGGCCGGATCGCAGGCGCCCGCAGCGGCGACAAGGGCGGCGACGCGAACGTCGGCGTCTGGGTGCGCACCGAGGAGGAGTGGCGGTGGCTCGCGCACGCCCTCACGGTCGAGCGGGTGCGTGAACTCCTTCCGGAGACCGCCGACCTGGACATCACCCGCACGTTCTTCCGCGGCTGCGCGCGCTCAACTTCACCTTCGCCGGGATCCTCGGCGAGGGCGTCGCCTCCCAGGCCCGTTTCGACCCCCAGGCCAAGGCCCTCGGCGAGTGGCTCCGCTCCCGCGCAACCGACATCCCGGAGGGACTCCTGTGACCGTCCTCGCCTCCGCCCTCGACACCGGCGGCTCCGACTACCGGGCCCACCGCGCGGCCATGCTCGACAAGCTCACCGCGCTGGAGGCCGAGCACGCCAAGGCGCTGGCGGGCGGCGGCGAGAAGTACGTCGCGCGGCACCGCGAGCGCGGCAAGATGCTCGCCCGTGAGCGGATCGAGCTGCTCGTCGACCCGGACACCCCCTTCCTGGAGCTGTCGCCGCTCGCGGCCTGGGGCAGTGACTACGCGGTCGGCGCCTCCCTGATCACCGGCATCGGGGTCGTCGAGGGCGTCGAGTGCCTGATCACCGCCAACGACCCGACCGTGCGGGGCGGCGCCTCCAACCCGTGGACGCTGAAGAAGGCCCTCCGGGCCAACGAGATCGCGTTCGCCAACCGGCTGCCCGTGATCTCGCTCGTCGAGTCCGGCGGCGCCGATCTCCCCTCCCAGAAGGAGATCTTCATCCCCGGCGGGGCGCTCTTCCGCGACCTCACCCGGCTCTCCGCCGCCGGCATCCCCACGGTCGCGGTCGTCTTCGGCAACTCGACGGCCGGTGGGGCGTACGTCCCCGGCATGTCCGACCACGCCGTGATGATCAAGGAGCGGTCGAAGGTGTTCCTCGGCGGTCCGCCGCTGGTGAAGATGGCGACGGGGGAGGAGAGCGACGACGAGTCCCTCGGCGGCGCCGAGATGCACGCGCGGACGTCCGGGCTCGCCGACCACTACGCCGTCGACGAGGCCGACGCGCTCCGCCAGGCCCGCCGCATCGTGGCCCGGCTGAACCACCGCAAGGCCCAGCCCGACCCCGGCCTCGCGGAACCCCCGAAGTACGACGAGGACGAGCTGCTCGGGATCGTGCCCGGGGACCTCAAGACCCCCTTCGATCCGCGCGAGGTGATCGCCCGGATCGTCGACGGCTCGGACTTCGACGAGTTCAAGCCGCTGTACGGGCCGAGCCTGGTCACCGGCTGGGCGAGGCTGCACGGCTACCCGGTCGGCGTCCTCGCCAACGCGCAGGGCGTCCTGTTCGGCCCGGAGTCGCAGAAGGCGGCGCAGTTCATCCAGCTCGCCAACCAGCGCGACATCCCGCTCGTCTTCCTCCACAACACCACCGGCTACATGGTCGGCAGGGAGTACGAGCAGGGCGGCATCATCAAGCACGGCGCGATGATGATCAACGCCGTGTCGAACTCCCGGGTCCCCCACCTGTCCGTCCTCATGGGGGCGAGCTACGGCGCCGGGCACTACGGCATGTGCGGCCGGGCGTACGACCCGCGCTTCCTCTTCGCCTGGCCGAGCGCCAAGTCCGCCGTCATGGGCCCGCAGCAGCTCGCCGGTGTCCTGTCCATCGTGGCGCGGGCGAGCGCCGTCGCGAAGGGGCAGCCGTACGACGAGGAGGCCGACGCCGGTCTCCGGGCGCTCGTCGAGGCGCAGATCGAGTCCGAGTCCCTGCCGATGTTCCTCTCCGGCCGGCTCTACGACGACGGGGTCATCGACCCCCGCGACACCCGCACGGTCCTCGGGCTGTGCCTCTCCGCGATCCACACGGCACCGGTCGAGGGCGCGCGCGGCGGCTTCGGCGTCTTCCGAATGTGAGGCCCCTCCACATGATCGAGCCCTCGACGATCACCTCCGTCCTCGTCGCGAACCGCGGCGAGATCGCCTGCCGGGTCTTCCGCACCTGCCGTGAGCTGGGTATCTCCACCGTCGCCGTGTACTCGGACGCGGACGCCGACGCCCTGCACGTACGGGAGGCGGACACGGCGGTACGGCTGCCGGGGGCGGCGCCCTCGGAGACGTATCTCCGCGGCGACCTGGTGGTGAAGGCGGCGCTCGCCGCGGGCGCGGACGCCGTCCACCCCGGCTACGGCTTCCTCTCCGAGAACGCCGACTTCGCCCGGCAGGTGGCCGACGCCGGACTGGTGTGGATCGGCCCGCCGCCGGAGGCGATCGAGGCGATGGCGTCCAAGACCCGCGCCAAGGAACTTCTCGGCATCGCGCCCCTGACGGACGTGACCGAGGCCGACCTGCCCGTCCTGGTGAAGGCGGCGGCGGGCGGCGGCGGCCGCGGGATGCGGATCGTACGGGAACTCGACCGGCTCGAAGAGGAGTTGGCCGCCGCCTCCGCCGAGGCGCTCGGCGCCTTCGGCGACGGCGAGGTGTTCGTCGAGCCCTACGTCGAGAACGGGCGGCACGTCGAGGTCCAGCTCCTCTGCGACACCCACGGCACCGCCTGGGCGCTCGGCACCCGCGACTGCTCCCTCCAGCGGCGTCACCAGAAGGTCGTCGAGGAGGCGCCGGCGCCCGGTCTGCCCGCCGCGCTCGAAGCGTCCCTCCTGGACACGGCCGTCCGGGCGGCGAAGGCCGTCGGCTACGTCGGCGCGGGCACGGTCGAGTTCCTGGTGGCGGAGGGCCGGGCGCACTTCCTGGAGATGAACACCCGCCTCCAAGTCGAACACCCGGTGACGGAGGAGGTGTTCGGCGTCGACCTCGTCGCCCTCCAGCTCGCCGTCGCCGAGGGCCGCGCCCTGCCGCCGGAGCCCCCCGCCCCGCGCGGCCACGCGATCGAGGCCCGCCTGTACGCGGAGGACCCGGCGCGCGCGTGGGCCCCGCAGACCGGCGTCCTGCACCTCTTCGAGCTGCCCGGGGAGGGCCGGACGCGCCTCGACACCGGGTACGCCTCCGGGGACGCGATCGGGGTCCACTACGACCCGATGCTCGCCAAGGTGACCGTCCACGCCCCCACCCGGACGGAGGCGATCCGCAAGCTGGCCCGTGCCCTGGAGCGGGCGCGGCTCCATGGCCCGGTCACCAACCGGGACCTGCTGGTCGCCTCGCTCCGGCACCCCGAGTTCCAGGACCCCGGACTCCTCGACACCGGCTTCTACGACCGGAACCTCGACGCGCTGACGGAGCCCCGGCCCGGTGGGGAGTACGCGGCCGTCGCCGCGGCCCTCGCCGAGGCCACCGCCAACAGGGGTCGCTTCGGCGGCGGTTGGCGCAACCTGCGGTCCCAGGACGAGACGCGGACGTACGGCGCTCACGAGGTCCGCTACCGGCCGACGCGGGACGGCGGTTTCGAGATCACGGCTCCCGAGGGCGTACGGGCGGTCTCGGCGGAACCCGGCCGGGTGCGCCTCGAAGTCGCCGGTGTCGTACGGGACGTCGACGTCGCCGCGTACGGAGACGGGATCGTGCACGCCGGACACCACCGGCTCACCGTCCGCCCCCGTTTCGCCGACCCGCGTGAGCAGACCGCCCCCGGCTCTCTGCTCGCCCCCATGCCCGGCACCGTCGTCCGGGTCGCGGACGGCCTCGCCGTCGGCGACCGCGTCACCGCCGGGCAGCCGCTCCTCTGGCTGGAGGCCATGAAGATGGAGCACCGCGTCATCGCCCCCGCCTCCGGCACGCTCACCGCGCTCCACGCCGCCCCCGGCCGCCAGGTCGAGGTAGGCGCCCTGCTCGCCGTCGTCTCGGACGACGCCACGACCGAAGCAGCACAGGAGGACCAGACCGTATGAGCACCATGATCGAAAGCGAAGAGCTCACCGCGCTCCGCGCCGCCGTCTCCGCGCTCGGCCACCGGCACGGCCCCGGCTTCGACCGGGCCACCCTGTGGGCGGAGGCCGGCAAGCTCGGCTATCTGGGGGTCAACCTGCCCGAGGAGTACGGCGGCGGGGGCGGCGGAATGGCCGAGCTGTCCGTCGTCCTCGAGGAGGCCGGCGCGGCCGGTGCGCCGCTCCTGATGATGGTGGTCTCGCCCGCGATCTGCGGCACGGTCATCGCCCGCTTCGGCACGGAGGAGCAGAAGAGGGCCTGGCTGCCGGGGCTCGCGGACGGCTCGCGGACGATGGCGTTCGGCATCACGGAGCCGGACGCGGGCTCGAACTCGCACCGGATCACGACGACCGCGACCCGTACGGAGGAGGGCTGGGTCCTCAACGGGCGGAAGGTGTTCGTGTCGGGGGTCGACATCGCCGACGCGACGCTGATCGTGGGCCGCACGTCGGACGCCCGCACGGGCAGCCTCAAGCCCTGTCTCTTCATCGTCCCGCGCGACGCCCCCGGCTTCCAGCGGCGACACATCGAGATGGAACTCGACGCGCACGAGAAGCAGTTCGAGCTGACGCTCGACGAGGTGCACCTGCCGGCCGAGGCGCTCGTCGGCGACGAGGACGCGGGTCTGCTCCAGCTCTTCGCGGGCCTGAACCCGGAGCGGATCATGACGGCCGCGTTCGCGATCGGCATGGGCCGGTTCGCGCTCGCGCAGGCCGTGAAGTACGCGAAGGAGCGCCAGGTCTGGAAGGCCCCGATCGGCGCCCACCAGGCGATCGCGCACCCGCTCGCCCAGGCGCACATCGAGCTGGAACTGGCCCGGCTGATGATGGCGAAGGCCGCGCACCTCTACGACGCGGGTGACGACATGGGGGCGGGCGAGGCCGCCAACATGGCGAAGTACGCGGCGGCGGAGGCCTGTGTGAAGGCCGTCGACCAGGCCGTCCACACGCTCGGCGGGAACGGCCTGACCAAGGAGTTCGGCCTGGCCCGGCTGGTGACGGCCGCGCGGGTGGCCCGGATCGCCCCGGTCAGCCGGGAGATGATCCTCAACTACGTGTCACACCAGACGCTGGGGCTGCCCAAGTCGTACTGACCGGGGCGGCCCACCAGGCGTGGGGGCTGCCCAGGTCGTACTGACCGGGGCGGCCCGCCAGACGCGCTGGGGCTGCCCCCGTCGTACTGACCCGGGCGGCCCCCCGGGCCACGTCAGCTGACGTGGTCGTACTTCCAGCCCGAGGCGATCTTGACGCGGGCCTTGAAGGTGTACTGGCCGCGCAGGCCGCGGGCCGAGTAGCGGTACACGTCACCGGTCGGGGTGACGGCGACCAGGTCGGCCCGGCCGTCGCCGTCCATGTCGCCGGGCGAGGCCAGGTGCTCGTACGCGTACCAGCCATGGCCGACGTAGTCGCGCGGAGCGAACGGAGCGGTGGCGGACCCGGTGCCCGCGTGCACGTACAGGGACCAGCCGTCCCGGGAGACCAGGTCGGGGCGGCCGTCGCCCGTGACGTCCCCGGGGCCGATCAGCATGTCGCTCGTGCCGATCGAGCCGATCCGCACGGCCGGGCCGAGGTACGCGGGCGAGTGACTCTTCAGGCCCAGGTGGAGGAAGACGTCGCCCTGGTGGTCCATGCCGACGAAGTCGGCCTCGCCGTCGCCGTTGACATCGCCGGGCGAGACCTTGAACTGGTAGTTCTGATAGGCGGTGCCGCTGCCGACCTGGTTGCCGATCGGGGTGCCGCCCTCCTCGCGCCACATCATGAGGCCGCGGTTGTCGGCGGTCAGCAGGTTGGCCCGGTCGACCCCGTCCAGGGCGTATCCGTTGACGGTGGGCCAGTGGTAGGCGAAGTCTCCGGCCCCCGCGTACTGCCGGGGCGCGGTGAGCTTGCCGTCCGCGAGCGTCCCGTGGGTGAAGGCGGTGCCCGCGGCGTTCACGGTGAACAGGTTGTGCTTCCCGTACGCGGGGACGCCGCCCTGGCCGAGGTAGTACGAGAGGCTCTGGCCGCCGCCACCGAAGGCCGTGGGCGCCCCGAACTTCCCGCCGCCGACGGAGAGGTACCGGTAGAAGGCGCCGCTGTACGAGCGGGCCAGCAGGTCGGCCCTGCCGTCGCCGTCGAGGTCGTCGGCGCCGATGATCTGGTTGTACGCGTACCAGCCGCCGCCGATCAGGACGCGGGCCTTGAAGGGGGCGGTGGCCGAGCCGGTGCCCTTGTAGAAGTAGAGGTCGCCGCCGGTCGTCCTGGCGACCAGGTCGGCGATCGCGTCGCCGTCGAGGTCGTTGGTGCCGACCAGCTGGTCGTAGACCTGCCAGCCGGCACCGACCTCGGCGCGGGTCCTGAACGGGCCGCCGTTGTCGACCGTGCCCTTCCCCGCGTACAGGTAGAGCGTGCCGTCCGGGGTACGGGCCAGCAGGTCCTGGTGCCCGTCCTTGGTCAGGTCGCCGGGGGCGAGGACCTTGTTGTAGATCTGCCAGCCGTATCCGGCCCAGTCGGCCGTGGTGGCGGAGGTGGGGCTGTCGCCGCGGTGCAGCCGGAGGGCGCCGTCGGCATGGAGCGTCAGCAGTTCCGGGGTCGCGGTTCCGGTGAGGTCGTCGGCCGGCAGGATCTCCACGCTGGGAGCGCCGATCGCGAACGGCGCGCTGGCGCCGGTCTTCGACAGGGATATCCGCAGCTCGCCCGTCGCGGCGGACCGGTAGAGCCGGTCGCTCCGGCCGTCGCCGTCCCGGTCGAAGCGGGGCTTCGCGGGGGTCGCGGCGGGGGCCGCGTCCGCCGTCTGCGAGGTGAGGCCGACGGACAGCAGGCCCAGACCGAGCGCGACAGCCGTGCAGGCCGCGAGCCGACGGATGCGACGCCCATGGTGCGTGTGGAGCAAAGTCCCTCCCGGGACGGGTGGTGGAAACGGGGCCCGAAGGCCTCCGGATCGTAAAGTCCGCGGAAATCGGAAAGGAAGATCTTCCGCGTACAACCTTTCGCGGCCCGCGCGTACGGAGTGACGCGGGTACGGGCCGGCTGCCGTACGGGCGGGCCTTCGCACCCGGCCCGCACCGGCCGGGGCATCGGTGCGGGCGCCCGCCGCTGACGACCGTACGGTGCGGGCGCCCGCCGCTGACGACCGCACGGTGCGGGCGCCCGTCCGCGGTCGGCTCAGTCCTCGTGGTCGCTGGTCGGGTGGCTGCCGTCCGTGAGGCCGACCTCGTCGATCCAGCGGCGGACCGCCTCGGCGAAGTCCACCCGGCCGACCTCGTGGTGGGCGGCGACGAAGCGCCGGGCCGGCGGCTTGTTCTTCCAGTAGCGCTCGTCGAGCTTCGCCTCGCGGAGGAAGATCTCGCAGCCGACCGCGTTGGTGTGGAAGTGGAGTTCGAGCTTCTCCGGGCGGTTCTGCCCGGGCTGCTCGTCGACGAGCAGGAACCCCTGCGCCCGGTAGACGTGGTACTCGGTGCGGGGGATGTTCCCGCTGTGGATGCGCGAGGTCCGGAGGGCGTACCCCTCGGCGGCGAAGGCGTCGAGAACGGCCTCGTGCAGCGGCAGCGCGCCGATGTACACGGGGTCGTCGTCCGTCTGGGCCTTGACGCCCTCGGCCTCGACCTCGGTGTGGATGCCCAGGTGGACCCCGAGCTTCTGCCCCTTCACCTCGGTCAGCGGGGTCTCCCACTTGAGCCGGTGGCGGATGGGGAGCCGCTTCTCCTCGCCCTTCTCCAGGGTGAAGTGGCCGCTCGCCGTGGGGTAGTCGAAGGTGTCGCCGCTGGATCCGTCGCCGTCGCCCTTGTGGGCCACCGGCGCGTCGGTCACCAGCCTCAGCCAGATCGACTTCACCTCGATGCGGCGGTCGGGTGCGCGAAGGATCAGTTCGCCGCTCAGGATGCCGCCCGGCAGTGCCGGCTCGGACTGCACGACGGTGTCGATCTCGAGCGGTATGCCGCCCATGCCCAGAAGACGCTTGAAGACCATACGCGCAGGTTAACCGGCTGATGACCGTGGAGGGAGCGGAAGTTGGGGCTCCGGGAGGGCCCCGTCCGGTGCGGCGCGAGCCGTCGGCGGTGCCGGTGGTGTACCTGACGGCACCGGGCGTTCCGTGCCCGAAGTCGCCCGACGAGGTGCTCCACAAGCCCACCCCGACGCCCAAGCCCGAGCCGACCACCCCGAAGCCGACGCGCACCCCGGAGCCCGTGCCCACGCAGGAGGCGACGCCCACCGAGGACGCCGGTGACGACTCGTCCTCCGGCGGCGGCGCGGCAGCGTCTCCTACCGCAACTGCACGGCCGTCCGCGCCGCCGGCGCCGCCCCCATCCACGCGGGCGAGCCGGGCTACGGCCGCCACCTCGACCGCGACGGCGACGGGGTGGCCTGCGAGGGCTGACCCCGGACGGCCGCCGAACGGCCCGTGTCCGCACGCGACGCGCGGCGGCCCGTACCCGCACGCGGTCGACGGCCCGTCGCCGCGCTCGGGGGCGGGCCGTCGCCGCTCCCAAGAATCATGCATGCATGCTTGATTGTTTCCCCGGAGTGCTGACAAGGTCTCCCCAAGTCGTACCCCCACACGCGATCCTGGCGACCACCTTCCACCACTCCCACCTCTCCAGGGGGCTTGCATGGTGTTCCACAGCGAGTACGAGGCCGTTGCCGCCGTCTCCGTGCCGATCCACGACGCGGTGCTCGGGCGCGCGGCCGAGCGGGGCGACACCCCCGCGCTGATCGACGGCGCAGGGGAGTTCACCCTCACGTACGGACAGGTCGACGCCTTCCACCGGCGGGTCGCCGCCGGACTCGCCGAGGCCGGCGTGCGGAAGGGGGACGTGCTCGCGCTGCACAGCCCCAACACCGTGCTCTTCCCCGTCGCCTTCTACGCTGCCACGCGCGCGGGTGCCTCCGTCACCACCGTGCATCCGCTGGCCACCCCCGAGGAGTTCGCCAAGCAGCTCCGCGACTCCTCGGCCCGCTGGATCGTCACCGTCTCGCCGCTCCTGCCGGCGGCCCGTGCCGCCGCCGAACTCGCGGGCGGCGTCGAGGAGATCTTCGTCTGCGACACGGCGCCCGAGGGCGAGGGCGTCCGCTCGCTGCAGGCCTTCCTCGGCTCGACCGGCCCCGTGCCCGAGCCCGCCATCGACCCCGACGAGGACATCGCCGCGCTCCCGTACTCCTCTGGCACCACCGGCGTCCCCAAGGGCGTGATGCTCACCCACGCCTCGATCGCGACGAACCTCGCCCAGCTGGAGCCGGTCATCCCGATGGGGCCCGGCGACCGGATCCTGGCGATCCTCCCGTTCTTCCACATCTACGGGCTCACCGCCCTCATGAACGCGCCCCTCCGCCAGGGCGCCACCGTCGTCGTGCTGCCCCGCTTCGAGCTCGACACCTTCCTCGGCGCCATCCAGAAGCACCGCATCAACGGCCTGTACGTCGCCCCGCCGATCGTGCTCGCCCTCGCCAAGCACCCGGCCGTCGCCGACTACGACCTGTCCTCCCTGGAGTACATCGTCAGCGCCGCCGCCCCGCTCGACGCGGCCCTCGCCCAGGCCTGTTCGGCGCGGCTCGGGCTGCCGCCGGTCCTCCAGGCGTACGGCATGACCGAGCTGTCCCCGGGCACCCACGTCGTCCCGCTCACCGCCCAGGACCCTCCGCCCGGCACCGTGGGCAAGCTGCTGCCCTCCACCGAGATGCGGATCCTCTCCCTCGACGACCCCTCGAAGGACGCGGCGCCCGGCGAGGAGGGCGAGG
Organism: Streptomyces sp. NPDC088707; assembly: GCF_044752725.1. Taxonomy (NCBI): domain Bacteria; kingdom Bacillati; phylum Actinomycetota; class Actinomycetes; order Kitasatosporales; family Streptomycetaceae; genus Streptomyces; species Streptomyces sp. NPDC088707. The sequence goes on from NZ_JBIVLV010000011.1 coordinate 189,772, forward strand.
TCGCCATCCGGGGACCGCAGGTCATGAAGGGCTACCTCGGCCGGCCCGACGCCACCGCCGCCATGATCGACGCCGACGGCTGGGTGCACACCGGCGACATCGGCCGGGTCGACGACGACGGCTGGCTGTACGTCGTCGACCGCGTCAAGGAACTCATCAAGTACAAGGGCTTCCAGGTCGCCCCCGCCGAACTCGAGGCGCTGCTCCTCACCCACGAGGGCGTCGCCGACGCCGCCGTCATCGGCGTCACGGACGCGGACGGCACCGAGATCCCCAAGGCCTACGTCGTACGCCAGGCGGCCGCGTCCGGTCTCACCGCCGAGGACGTCATGGCGCACGTCGCCGCCCGGGTCTCCCCGTACAAGATGGTCCGCGACGTCGAGTTCATCGAGGCGGTGCCCCGGGCAGCGTCCGGGAAGATCCTCCGCCGAGAACTCCGAGACCGAGAGTCGAGGGACCGTACATGACCCTGGTCGTCGTCACCGAGGAGCGGGGGATCACCACCCTCGCCCTCGACTCCCCGGCCACCCGCAACGCGCTCTCCGCGGCGCTCGTCACCGAGCTCGCCGACGCGCTCACCGTCTGCGGCAAGGACCCCGCGGTCCGGGCGGTGGTGCTCACCCACAGCGGCAGCACGTTCAGCGCGGGCGCCGACCTCAAGGCGCCGCCGAGCCCGTACGCCTTCGTGGACCTGCTCCGGCAGATCGTCGAACTGCCGAAACCGGTCGTCGCCCACGTCACCGCGGGCAGCCGCACCCGGGCCGGCGGCCTCGGCCTGCTCGGAGCCGCCGACATCGTCCTCGCGGGGGAGGGGGCCGACTTCGCGCTCACGGAGGTACGGATCGGGGTCGCCCCGGCCGTCATCTCCCTCACCCTGCTTCCGAGGCTCGAACCCCGCGCGGCGGCCCGCCACTACCTGACGGGCGAGCGGTTCGGGGTGCAGGAGGCGATCGCCATGGGGCTCGTGACGGACCGGGAGGACGCCCTGCCCGGCGTCCTCGACTCCCTCCGCGCCGCCTCCCCGCAGGGCCTGCGCGAGGCGAAGCGGCTGGTCACCGCTAGAGTCCTGGAGACCTTCGAACGTGACGCGGAGGACCTGGTGCAGAGGTCGGCCACGCTCTTCGCCTCCGCCGAGGCGCGCGAGGGGATGACGGCCTTCCTCGAACGACGGGACCCCGCATGGCGGCTGTGACCGCACCCAAGCAGGACAGGAGCCGCGCCACCCGGCAGCGGCTCCTGGAGGCGGCCGTGTCCTGCCTGGCCGAACACGGCTGGGCGGGCTCCACGGTCGCCGTCGTCGCGGAACGGGCCGGCGTGTCCCGGGGCGCCGCCCAGCACCACTTCCCGACCCGCGAGGACCTGTTCACGGCCGCCGTCGAGTACGTCGCCGAGGAACGCTCCCAGGCGCTGCGGACCCTGCCGTCCCGCGACCGTCACGAGGCCGTCGCCGCGCTCGTCGACCTCTTCACCGGGCCCCTCTTCCGGGCCGCCCTCCACCTGTGGGTCGCCGCTTCCGGCGAGGACCAGCTCCGCGCGCGCGTGACCGAGCTGGAGGCCCGCGTCGGACGCGAGTCCCACCGCATCGCCGTCGAGGTCCTCGGCGCCGACGAGTCCCGCCCCGGTGTCCGCGAGACCGTCCAGGGCCTCCTGGACATGGCCCGCGGCCTCGGCCTCGCGACCCTCCTCACGGACGACCGCGCCCGCCGCGAACGCGTCGTCGCCCAGTGGGCCCTGCTGCTCGACGAGGCGCTCGCGTAGGCGGGATTCGGGCCCGCCCGAAACACCGGCGTAAAGATTCGGGCCCACCCGAGGTCCCCACCTGGGAATCGTCCTCCCGAAGCCCGTCATGGCCGCAAGTCCTCCCGTGCGACGTGACCCGCGCCACAGTCCAACCATCCCCACCGCAGTACTCTGGTCGCATGCCTACGCTCGTACGCCGTCGCCACGTGGACTTCCTCCGCGTCACGTCCATGAGCTGTCGCCGCTCCGCCTGACCCCAAGGGGCACCACCAGCGCCCCCACCGGGTCCCTCGTTCAGAGCCCAAGCCGACCGGCACCCGTGGCCCCCGCCCCACCCTCGGCGGCCGCCCCGGGCACCCGTAGACCCCGCGGACGCACCCATGACTCGCAGCTCGTACTCCTCGCAGCTCCCCATCGTCGACCTCTCCGCCGCAGACCGTGACCCCCAGGCCCGGCGCCTGCTGCACGCCCAGCTCCACTCGGCCGCGCACGACGTCGGGTTCTTCCAGCTGATCGGGCACGGGGTGACCGAGGCCGAGACGCGGGCCCTGACCTCCGCGATGCACGCCTTCTTCGCCCTGCCCGAGGCCGACCGGCTGGCCCTCGACAACATCAACTCGCCGCACTTCCGCGGCTACACCCGCATCGGCGACGAGCGCACGGCGGGCGCGCGCGACTGGCGCGACCAGCTCGACATCGGCGCCGAGCGCCCCGCGCGGACCCCCGCGCCCTGGGAAGCCCCGTACTGGTGGCTCGAAGGCCCCAACCAGTGGCCCGAGGCCCTCCCCGAGCTGCGGACCGCCGCCCTGCACTGGATCGAGCGGCTCAGCGGGGTCGCCGAGCGGCTGCTGCACGAGCTGCTCGCCTCGATCGGCGCGTCCGAGGACTTCTACGACGACATCTTCGGGCCGCGTGCCCACCCGCACCTCAAGCTGGTGCGCTACCCGGGCAGCAGCGGCGAGGGCGACGACCAGGGCGTCGGCGCGCACAAGGACTACGGCTTCCTCACCCTGCTCCTCCAGGACCACGTGGGCGGGCTCCAAGTCCAGCGGGAGGACGGGAACTTCCACGACGTGCCGCCGCTGCCGGGCGCGTTCGTCGTGAACCTCGGCGAGCTCCTCGAAGTGGCCACCAACGGCTACCTGATCGCCACCAACCACCGGGTCGTCTCGCCGCCCGGGGCGACGGAGCGCTACTCGGTGCCGTTCTTCTACAACCCGCGGCTCGACGCCCGGATCAACCCGCTGACCTTCCCGTACGCCGAGACCGCGCCCGGCGTCACGGCCGATCCGGCGAACCCGCTGTTCGCCGAGTACGGGCGCAACGAGCTCAAGGGCAAGCTGCGGGCCCACCCGCTGACGACGGCCCGCCACCACGCGGACCTGCTGCTGCACCCGGAGGCGCAGCCGGCCCTGTCGTCCTAGCCGGCCCTGTCGCCCCGCCGGGTACGCCGTCCTGTCGTACCCGGCGACGTCTCATGCGGTGCCTCATGCCACGTCTCCTGCGACGTCTCCTGCGACGGCCCTGACTGTGCGGGTCGGGCCGTCGCCGTACGGACGGGACTCGGGGACTCAGCCCGCGATGTCCGCGTATCCCTCGATGTCGCGCGGGTTCCGCTGCCCCGGCCCCGTGTAGCGGGCCGACGGGCGGACGAGCCGGCCCGTCCGCTTCTGCTCCAGGATGTGCGCCGACCAGCCGGCCGTACGCGCGCAGGTGAACATCGACGTGAACATGTGCGCCGGGACCTCGGCGAAGTCCAGGACGATGGCCGCCCAGAACTCGACGTTCGTCGCCAGGACGCGGTCGGGACGGCGGTTGTGCAGCTCGTCCAGGGCGGCCTTCTCCAGCGCGGCGGCCACCTCGTAGCGCGGGGCGTCCAGCTCCTTGGCCGTCCGGCGCAGCACACGCGCGCGGGGGTCCTCGGCGCGGTAGACGCGGTGGCCGAAGCCCATGAGGCGCTCGCCCTTGTCGAGGGCCTGCTTCACGTACGCGGTGGCGTCGCCGGTCCGCTCGATCTCCTCGATCATGCCGAGGACGCGGGAGGGCGCGCCGCCGTGCAGCGGGCCGGACATGGCGCCGACGGCGCCGGAGAGCGAGGCGGCCACGTCGGCGCCGGTGGAGGCGATGACGCGCGCGGTGAACGTGGAGGCGTTCATGCCGTGCTCGGCGGCGGAGGTCCAGTAGGCGTCGACGGCCTTGACGTGCTTCGGGTCGGGCTCGCCGCGCCAGCGGATCATGAAGCGCTCGACGACGGACTCGGCCTTGTCGATCTCGCTCTGCGGGACCATGGGGAGCCCCTGGCCGCGGGCGGACTGCGCGACGTACGACAGCGCCATGACGGCGGCGCGGGCGAGGTCGTCGCGGGCCTGCTCGGCGGAGATGTCGAGGAGCGGTTTGAGGCCCCACACGGGCGCGAGCATCGCGAGGGCGGACTGCACGTCGACACGGATGTCGCCGGAGTGCACGGGGATGGGGAAGGGCTCGGCGGCCGGCAGGCCGGGGTTGAAGGCGCCGTCGACGAGGAGACCCCAGACGTTGCCGAACGAGACGTGGCCGACCAGGTCCTCGATGTCGACGCCGCGGTACCGGAGGGCGCCGCCTTCCTTGTCGGGTTCGGCGATCTCCGTCTCGAACGCGACGACTCCCTCGAGCCCGGGTACGAAGTCGGACATCAGGCGGCTCCTCTATCGATGATCGATCAACCGAGTGGTGGTCGATGGTGGGGATTCAACAGTCGTCCAGCCCAAGAGTCTGTACGGTTCCGATGATGCGGGGAAGCGTGACATCCGGCACACTCCGCCGATCCGGCGAGTAAGGATTGGCGGCACGCGGTGCCGGGCAAACTGAGGCGCTGCGGCAGGATGGGCCCGTGACCGATCCTGTGAACGACGCCCTGGATCCCGCGGACATGCGCGAGCAGTACCGCACCACAGAGCTGTCGGCCGCCGACCTCGCGCCCGAACCGATCGCGCAGTTCACCCGCTGGTTCAAGGAGACCGCCGAGAATCCGGCGATCCACGAGCCGAACGCGATGATCGTCTCCACGGCCACCCCCGACGGCCGTCCGTCCTCGCGCACGGTGCTCCTGAAGCACTACGACCAGGCCGGCTTCGTCTTCTTCACCAACTACGACTCCCGCAAGGGCGCGGAGCTGGCGGCCAACCCGTACGTCTCGCTGCTCTTCCCCTGGCACCCGCTGGCCCGCCAGGTCATCATCACGGGCCGCGCCGAGCGCATCGGCCGTGACGAGACGGTCGCCTACTTCCGCACCCGCCCGCACGGCTCCCAGCTGGGAGCCTGGGCGAGCCGGCAGTCCTCGGTGATCGCCTCCCGCGCGGAACTCCTCGCCCGGTACGGGGAGCTCGCCGCCCGCTACCCCGGCGACACCCAGGTGCCCGTCCCGCCGGAGTGGGGCGGCATCCGCGTCGTGCCGGACGCGGTCGAGTTCTGGCAGGGGCACGAGAACCGGCTCCACGACCGGCTGCGGTACGTCCGCGGGGACGGCGCGGGCGGTACGGCGGGCGAGACCTGGCGGGTGGAGCGCCTGGCGCCCTGACCGGCGCACATGCCGCTGGCGTACCCGCTCACGCGGCCGCTCGCGCCCCCGTGCCGGAATGCGTTTCCGCGGTGCAACGATTTCCCTGAAGGTGATGTGCTCTGCGTCACGTTCCAGTTGAATGGCGGCAGTATGGGGGGTGCCGGGATGAGTGCTTTCACGGGGTCCGCGAGCGCGACCGCTTCCGTTCCCGGGGCGGGGGCCGATCTGCTGGCCGCACTGCTCGACGGGATGGACGCGGCGCTCTGCGCGTTCGACGCCGACGGGACGGTCACGCACTGGAACCGCGAGGCCGAGCGGATCCTCGGCTGGTCCGCCGCCGAGGCGGTCGGACGGCGCGGGTTCGAGGGCTGGGCGGCGCGCAGCGCCGACGCAGAGGAGACCCTGCAGCGGCTGATGGGGGCCATGAAGGGCCCCGGCCGGCAGGTCCACGAGCTGGCGCTGCTCCGCAAGGACGGCGGCCGGGTGCTCGTACGGAGCCAGGCCGCCGGCGTACGCGGGGCGGACGGCAGCCCGGCGGGGGTGTACTGCGCGTTCAGCGAGGTCCACGTCCAGCTGGACCTGGAGCGGTCGGTGGCGCTCAGCGAGGCGCTGTTCGAGGACGCGTCCTGGGGCGTCGTCCTCGTCGACGCCGACCTGCGCCCCGCCATGGTCAACGGCCACGCCGCCCGGGCCTTCGGAACCGGGCGTACGGCCCTGCTCGGACGCCCGCTGGGCGATGTCGTCGTGCACGGCGCGGAGGAGCTGGAGGCCGCCCTCCAGCACGTCCTGGCGGAGGGCACGCCGCCGGCGCCCGCCGAGGTGTGGGTGACGCTGCGGACCTCCGCCGGAGAGCGGCGCCGGTGCTGGCGCAGCGGCTTCCTGCTGCTGTCCTCCCCGATGGCGGAGGAGCCGGTGCCGCTGGGTGTGGCCTGGCTGTTCCAGGACGTGACGGAGGAGCGGCTCGCGGCGCGCGAGGCGGACCGGCTGCGGTTCCGGTGGAGCCAGCTGCACCGGGCGGGCGCGGCGGCGGCGGAGTGCGAGGACCCGGCGGAGGCGGCGGCGGTGCTGCTCGACTTCGCGCTCGCCGGGTTCGCGGACCACGGCCTGGTCGACCGGGTCGCGGGCGAGCGGCGGCTGACCCGGGCCCTGGTGACCCCGGCGGGCGCGCCCGGCCCGGCGTCGCCGGTGGTGGGCGGCGGCATCCCGCTGCGGTACGGCCCGAGGCACCCGGCGCTGCAGGCCTGGGACCGGGTGGGCACGGTCCGCGCGAGCGCGGGCCGCACGGCGGAGGTGTGGGCGGAGGCCCACCAGTGGCCCGCCGACGCGGCCCACGCGGTCTGTGTGACGCTGCGCTCCCGGGGCCGGACGCTGGGCGTGGTGACGTTCCTGCGGGCCGCGTGCCGGCAGCCGTTCGAGCGGGAGGACGTGGTCTTCGCGGAGGCGGTGGCGTCGAGGGTGGCGGCGGCGCTGGACCTGGGGGAGCGGGCGGATTCGGTCTAGCGGATCCGGTCCAGGGGCGCCGCCGTTCCGGCTCCGCGGTCCAGGCGCGCGCCCGTTCCGGCTCCGCGGTCCAAGGGCGGCCCCGGCTGCGCCGCCCTCGACGCCTTGCTCCCGGCCGCGCCCGACAGGGTCTAGTGCCGGTAGAAGATCCGGTCGCCGTACTCCGTCATCACGCGGCCGTTCCACTCGTGGCCGCCGTCGACGTTCCCGGAGCGCAGCAGCGGCGGCTCGATGCCGCGGCGGACGAGGTCCTCGGCGGCGGCGGCGAGCGTGGCCTGCATGAGGGCGCTGGTGACGACGGTGGAGGCGGGCGCGAACGGGGCCTCGATGCCCTCGTGGGTGAGCTCGGCGTCGCCGACGGCGATCCGGGAGTCGAGAACGATGTCGCAGTGGTCCTTGAGGTACGTCCCCGAGACGTGCCGGGACCTGGTCTCCGTCGCGTACGCCACCGAGGTCACGCCGATGACGGTGAGGCCGAGCGCGCGGGCGTTCATGGCCATCTCGACGGGCAGCGCGTTGCGCCCGGAGAGGGAGATGATGATCAGGACGTCCCCCGCGGTGGCGGGGGAGGAGTCCAGGACCGCCCCGGCGAGGCCGTCGACGCGTTCCAGGGCGGAGCCGAGCGTGGCCGGCATGACGTCGACGCCGACGACGCCGGGGACGACGAGCAGGTTCATCAGGGCGAGTCCGCCGGCCCGGTAGACGACGTCCTGGGCGGCGAGCGAGGAGTGGCCCGCGCCGAAGGCGAAGAGCCGGTTGCCGTTGGCGACGGCCTCGGCGATCGCGGCGCCGGCCGCGGCGATCTCGGCCGAGTCGCCGTCGCGCACCTGCTGGAGCAGGCCGATCGCGGCGTCGAAGAACTGTCCGGCCAGCTTGCTCTCGCCCGCGCTGTCGCCCATTCCAGAAGCTCCTTCTCGTCGCCGTCGCGTCGTCGCGTCATGTCGTGGTCGTGCCCTGGTCCTGCCCCGGTCGCCGATCACGGTGCGGTCTGGACCATTGCTCTGTCAATACCGCCTTGGGCCGGTGAGGCCCGGTTGTCGGCGCGATGCGTCAGAATTGGTGCAGGGCCAGCGCACGACTCATCGAGGGGCACGTATGTCCGGACTGATCGACACAACGGAGATGTATCTCCGCACCATCCTCGAGCTTGAGGAGGAAGGTGTGGTCCCCATGCGTGCCCGGATCGCCGAGCGGCTCGACCAGAGCGGCCCAACGGTGAGCCAGACGGTGGCCCGGATGGAGCGCGACGGACTGGTGGCCGTCGCCAGCGACCGGCACCTGGAGCTGACCGACGAGGGGCGCCGCCTCGCCACCCGCGTCATGCGCAAGCACCGCCTCGCGGAGTGCCTGCTCGTCGACGTCATCGGCCTGGAGTGGGAGCAGGTGCACGCCGAGGCCTGCCGCTGGGAGCACGTGATGAGCGAGGCCGTGGAGCGGCGCGTCCTGGAGCTGCTGCGGCACCCGACGGAGTCGCCGTACGGGAACCCGATCCCCGGTCTTGAGGAGCTCGGCGAGAAGGCGGAGGCCGAGGCCTTCCTCGACGACTCGATGGTGTCGCTCGCCGAGCTGGACGCGAGCGAGGGCAAGACGGTGGTCGTCCGCCGGATCGGCGAGCCGATCCAGACGGACGCCCAGCTGATGTACACGCTGCGGCGTGCGGGCGTGCAGCCCGGCTCCGTGGTGTCGGTGACGGAGTCCGCGGGCGGCATCCTTGTCGGCAGCAGCGGCGAGGCGGCCGAACTGGACGCGGACGTCGCGGCCCACGTGTTCGTGGCGAAGCGCTGACGCGCTGACGCCGCACCCCGGCCGACACCGCGTCTCGCGGGAAGGGTGTCCCACCGGTCGTCGTACGCGACGCCCGGTGGGACACCCTTCGGCGTCCCGGTCCGGGAACCGGCGACCGGTCGCGACGGAATAGGACACGTTCGAGTGTCGCTTCCGGGTCAACGGCCCTTGTGCGCCCCGGTTTACGCCGGAATGGCTACGCCCGCGCCGTCCTCGTGCCACGCTGGGGCGACGTGGTGCGATACGAGGGGCGGAGCGGTGCGAGACCGGGGAGGGGTGGGGGCGGTGCAGCAAGCGGAAGCCGTGCGTCGGACGCCGCCCGCCCGGGCTGCCCGCGAGCCCCTGACGGCGACGGGTTCGCGTGTGCCGCGCACGGCGGCGGGTTCACGCCCGCAGCGCACGGCGGCGGGCTCCTGCCCGGTCCGGACGGCAGAGGGCCCCGGCGCCTCGCGGCGCCGGGGCCTGTCCTCCCCTGAGCTGACCTGGAGCCCCGAGCTCTCAAGGTCAATCCCCTCGGACCGTTTTCCCCGAGCGGTCCGCCTCCCGTTCAAGATCTCCCCTCGGCAGCGGCCGTCAATCCTTGAGGCCTGTCACTCGAACGAGGGGTGTTGCGCGGCAGGAGCGCATTTTCGAATGCGAGTTCGATAGTCTGGCGTGGTTCGACGGCAAGAAGAGGGGGTGCCAGGGATGGCGCGACGACTCGACGTCACCGGGGCCGACGGCGTACGGCTGGCGGCCTGGGACTTCACGCCCGGGACCGTCCCGCAGGCGGGCCCCGGCGTCTTACTCCTCCACGGCCTGATGGGCCACGCGGCCCACTGGTCCCCGGCGATCAGCCGCCTCGCGGAGGCGGCGGTCCACCCCGACGCGGCCCCCCACCACCGTCCCCGCACCGTCGCCCTCGACCAGCGCGGCCACGGGCACAGCGACAAGCCCCCCACCGCCTCCTTCACCCGCGAGGCGTACGTGGCGGACGCGGCCGCCGCCGTCGAGCAGCTCGGCCTGGGCCCGGTCACCCTCATCGGCCACTCCATGGGCGCCCTCACCGCCTGGCAGCTGGCCGCCGAGCGCCCCGACCTCGTCCACGCCCTCGTCATCTGCGACATGCGCGCCTCGGCACTCGGCGCGGCCTCGCAGCGTGAGTGGCGGGACTGGTTCCGCCGCTGGCCGGCCCCGTTCCCCTCGCTCGAAGCCGCCCGCCGCTGGTTCGGCGAGGAGGACCCGTGGGTCGAGCGCCCCCATCCCGCCCGGGGCGCCTTCTTCGCCGAGGTGATGGCCGAGCACCCGGACGGCTGGCGTCCGGTCTTCGACCCGGAGCAGATGCTGACCTCCCGGGAGACCTGGGTGCACGACGCCCACTGGGAGTCCCTCGCCCAGGTCCGCTGCCCCACGCTGGTCGTCCGCGGCCTGGACGGCGAGCTGGGCAGGGCGGAGGCCCAGGAGATGGTCCGCGTACTGCCGCACGGCGCGTACGCGGAGATCCCCGACGCCGGGCACCTCCTCCACTACGAGCACCCGGACGCCTGGCGCGAGGCGGTCGGCCCCTTCCTGAACGGCGTCCTGACCTCGTAGGAAAGGATTCGGCGGGCCGAGACCGGTGAGAGGCCACCCTCCTGAAGGGCGCGCGGGCAGGGCAGGGTACCTTCCCTGTCGCGGCGCGTTCGAGGCCTTCTCCGCGCCGCTTCAGGGAGGAAATGCATGCGCACTTCAATGCTGCGGCGCCTGGCCACCGTGGCCACGGCGCTGGGGCTCAGCTCGGCCGGGCTCCTCGGCGCGGGCGCGGCGCCCGCTCAGGCCGCGCTCGGCGACTGCCCGTCGGGCTACTTCTGCGCCTGGAAGACCGACAACGGCTCCGGGACGATGTACAAGACCAACGCGAGCGTGGCGACGCTCGGGGCCTGGGACAACACGTTCCGGTCGGTGATGAACCGCACGAACAAGTTCGCCTGCCTGTACGACGACGCCGACCACGGCCTCGACGGCAGCGTCGGCGTCATGGACCCGAACCCCACGGGCACCGAATGGGGCGGTCCCGGCAGCACCTCCGTCAGCTCGGTGAAGCTCGTCCCCACCGAGCGCGAGTGCGCCATGGACGCGTACCCGGAGTGGTACGCGGCCCAGGCTCCCAAGGCGGGCGGCTTCGGTGACCTGAACGGCGACCGGACCTCGGACGTCCTCGCCCGCGACAAGGCCGGCCGTCTCTGGTTCATGGCCGGTGACGGCTCCGGCAAGCTGGTCGGCGCGGGCGGCTGGAACGTCATGAACGCCCTCACCCGGCACGGCGACCTCACCGGCGACGGCCGCGAGGACGTCATCGCCCGCGAGACGGCCAGCGGCAAGCTGTGGCTCTACCCCGGCACCGGCACCGGCGCGCTCGGCGCCCGCAAGCTGATCGGCGCGGGCGGCTGGAACGCCATGAACAGCATCACCGCCTTCGGCGACCTGTCCGGCGACGGCCGCTCGGACGTCCTCGCGGTCGAGAAGTCCACGGGCAAGCTGTGGCTGTACCCGGGCACGTCCACGGGCACGCTCGGCGCGCGGAAGCTGATCGGCGCGGGCGGCTGGAACGTCATGAACACCCTGGCGGCGCCGGGCGACCTGACCGGCGACGGCAAGGCCGACCTGCTCGCCCGCGAGGCGTCCACGGGCAAGCTGTGGGTCTACCCGGGCAAGGCGGGTGCCGTCGGCACCCGCACGCTCGTGGGCGGCGGCTGGAACGTCATGGGCTCGTTCCTGGCCGTCGGCGACCACAACGGTGACGGCCGCAACGACCTGTCCGCGATCACGAACGCCGGCTTCGTCTCCGCCGAGCACCGCGGCGACGGCGCGCTGGTCATGTACGCGGGCACGGGCACGGGCAAGTTCGGAGCCGGCTCCCTGGAGACGGACACCTGGTGGAACCTGACCACGTTCTGATCCACCGCTCCTGACGGTCGAAGGCCCCCGCTCCCGGATCACCCGGGGGCGGGGGCCTTCGCCGTACGCGCTTGCGCGCTCAGGGGCAGGTCAGTCCCACTGCTCGTCCGCGAGGGAGGCGACCGGCTGCGGCTTGCCGATGACGGCCAGGGCGATGAAGAAGTTGATCTGGCCGATCGCGATGGTCAGGGTGGCCAGGGCCTTCTCGTCGTAGTGCTTCGCGACCTCGGCGTACAGCTCGTCGGAGACGCGCTCCCGGCCGTGCGGGGCGGGCTGGAGGGTGGCCTCCACCAGAGCGAGGGCGGCGCGCTCGGCGTCGGTGAAGTAGGGGGCGTCCTGCCAGGAGGAGACGGCGGTGATGCGCTCCTCGGACTGGCCGGCCTTGCGGAGGAAACCGGTGTTCAGGATCGTCAGGTAGGTGTTGCCGACGATCTGCCCTGCCCGCAGGTGGACGAGGCTCATCGTGGCGCGCGGCACCGAGCGGTTGCCGGTGGCCCGGAAGAGGGCGGCGCTGATGTCGCTCAACTCGGGAACGAACTCACCGGGGTTGGACATGCGGGAGAGGGACCCGGGGGCGGTGGCGGTCGTGGTGCCGGTGGTGGAGTTCGTGTGCGTCATCGCTGTTCTCCTTCGTCGTGCCCGTGTCGGCGTCTTCACAGCACTGACGGAGCGCCCCGCGAAGTTGTGACAGGACTCAGGAATCTCTTCCGGTCAGTCCTTCACCGGCCGCCACACGTAGCGGACGTCCGGCTCGCGTTCCTCGTTGCGCTGCCCGTCCGTCCGCTCCGCCTCGACGAAGCCGTGCCGCTCGTAGAACCTCCGGGCCGGTGCGTTGACCTGGAACGTCCACAGGTCCAGGCCCTCCGGCCGCTGCCGCTTGGCCAGTTCCACGAAGCGGTCGCCCAGGCCGCGCCCGCGCCACGACGGGTCGAGGTAGAGCTGTTCCAGGTCCCCGCCGTCGAGTACGAGGAGTCCCACCACGCCGGCCTCGCCGGCCACCGCGACCCACGTCTCGTGGTGCGGCACGACGACATGGGTGAACCAGCCCCGTACCGCGTCGTCGTCGTGCGCGCGGCGTACGGTCGGCAGCGCGTCGTCGAAGGAGCGCAGCCACACATCGGCCGTCGCGGTCGCGTCGGAGTCGCCGGCACGTCGAATCTCAAGGTCGTCAAGGGTCACAAGGCGCGAGGCTCGCAGACGACGGGACTTCGCGCATCCGAATTGCGGCGCCGGGCGGCAAGCGGGCGTCCAGGGGCGGGCGTCCAGGGGCGGCCGGGGCCGCGCTGGGGGAGCGTCCGGCTGTAGACGACGCTGGTGGTCGTGCTGCCGAAGCCCGCGAGCTCGTCCACCAGGGTCTCCAGGTGCTCCATGGAGGTCGCGGCCACCTTCAGCGTGTAGCAGTCGTCGCCGGTGGTCCGCAGGCACTCCAGGATCTCCCGCCGCTCGGCGAGCAGCCGGCGCAGCGGCTGGTGCTGGTTGCCCGGGTACTTCAGCCGTACGACGGCGAGGACGGGGTAACCGGCCTTGGCCAGGTCCACCACCGCGTGGTAGCCGGTGATGACGCCCCGCGACTCCAGGTTCCGCACCCGCTCCGTGGTGGCCGACGGGCTGAGGTTCACGCGCCGCCCCAGCTCGCTGAGGGAGATGCGGGCCTCCTGCTGCAGCTGCTCGATGATCGCCCAGTCGAGTGCGTCGAGATTCACGGCCATACGACGATTCTACCGGCAGAAGCACGAGAGAAAGTCGGTATCACCGGGAGAGTTCGGTTCCGTATCCCCTGATCGCAAGGATAGCCTCGAAGCATGCAACTTGGCGTCAACGTCCCGAACTTCGGGCCCGGAACCGACCCCGGCGTGCTGCGCGAATGGGCGCGGACGGTGGAGGGCCTCGGCTTCGACCTGCTCATGGTCTCGGACCACGTGGCCGTCACACCGGACGTCGCCGAGCGGTACCCGGAGCCGTTCTACGAGCCGTTCACCACGCTGTCCTGGCTGGCCGGCCTCACCACACGGCTGCGGCTCGGCACCACCGTCCTCGTGCTGCCGTACCGGCATCCGCTCCTCGTGGCGCGCATGGCGGCCAACCTCCACCAGCTCAGCGGCGGCCGGTTCGTCCTCGGGGTCGGCGTCGGCTGGTCGCGCCCGGAGTTCGACGCGCTCGACGTGCCGTTCACCGCGCGCGGCAGGCTCACCGACGCGTACCTGGGGACGCTGAGGGAGGTGTGGCGCGCGTCGCGGGACGAGAACACCACGGCCCCGGCCCCCGCCGCCATCCCCGTGTGGGTCGGCGGCAACAGCGAGGCGGGGATCCGCCGGGCCGTCAGGTTCGGCGACGCCTGGCACCCGCTGCGGCTGCCCATGGACCGGATGCGCGCCGTGCTGGCGGACCACACGCTGCCGGGGTTCGCGCCCCGTATCGCGCTGCGGCTGACCACCACTCCCGTCGACGACCCCGAACGGCCCGCCGGGGTCGGCACCGTCGAGCAGATCCTCGACGACCTCGACCGGCTCCGCCTGCTCGGCGCCGACACCGTCGTACTCGACCCGTACCACGGAGATCCGGAGGAGACCCGCAGGCCCCACGAGGCCTGGCGGGCGCTCACCACCGTGGCCACCCACTGGAGGACCACCCCATGATCACCACCGCCGACGAGGCGCTCCTGCGGCGCGCGATCGGCCTCGCCGCCCGCGCCGTGACCCTCGGGGACGCGCCGTACGGCTCCCTGCTCGCCGGCCCGGACGGCGAGATCCTCGCCGAGGCCCACAACACGGTGCGGCGCGACGACGACATCACCGCCCACCCGGAACTGAAGCTGGCCCGCTGGGCGGCCCGCGAACTCGACCCGGACACCGCCGCGCGCACCACGATGTACACGAGCTGCCAGCCGTGCGGGATGTGCGCGGGCGGCATCGTGCGCTCGGGTCTGGGCCGGGTCGTGTACGCGCTCGCCACCGAGCAGCTGGTCGAGCTCAACCCGCGGTCGGGCGAGTGGCCGACGGTCCCGCAGGACGGCCCGGCCCTGTTCGACGAGGCGCGCGCACCGATCGACGCGTACTACCGGTCGTAGCGGGACCGGCTCGCGGCATCAGGGCCGTCGGCCGAAGACCTCGAACAGCCGGGTCAGGCTGTCGTCCTGGTGGCCCGCGGACGCCGCCCGCCGGAACGTCTCCAGGACGGCGGCGGGCAGCGCCGGATCCACGCCCGAGTCCCGTGTCGTGTGGACGACGTGGTCGAGGCTCGCCACGGCCATCGAGATCCGGTCGACGTCGCCGCCGTGGTCGCCCGCCTCGATCCGGGGTGTGTAGAAGTCGACGAACCGGCCCATCCCGGTCAGCGTCTCGGTCGCGTACGGCTTGATCTCGGAGAGTCCGATGCCGTTCGCGTCCGCCACCGCCGCCATGTGCAGCCAGGCGGTCAGGGCGGTCCAGAAGAGGTCCATCTGGAGCTGGTAGTAGAGCGCGGCGAGCCCCGGGTCCTCGCCCCGGTAGTCGGTGTCCGTCAGCACCTTCAGGAGGCCCTCGTACTCCTCGAAGAGGTCGCGGGGGCCGCTGTAGTACGTGCTGGAGTCCGTCGTGCCGATGCCGGACGGCGGCGTCTGGACGCCGCCGGTGAGGTGCCGGGCTCCGTGTTTCGCCGCCCAGGCGGCCCCCTTGCGGGTCTCCTCCGGGGTGTCCGAGCTGAGGTTGACCAGGACGCGGCCCTCCAGGGCGGAGGCGGCGGGTCCGAGGATCGCGTACATGGCGGCGTAGTCGGTGAGGCTCAGTACCACCGCCTCGTTGGCGCGCAGCGCCTCCTCGGCGGTGGCGGCGCGGACGGCGCCCCGGGCGACCAGGTCGTCGGCGCGGCTCGGGGTGCGGTTCCAGACGGTGACGCGGTAGCCGGCGTCGAGGTAGGCGCCGGCCATGGCGCGGCCCATGGGGCCGAGGCCGACGACGGTCACGGACGCGGGCGGGTTGTTCACGGCGGACGTGCTCACAGGATTCTCCCCGAATCACTAGAACGAACGCTCTATCTAGAGAGGAACGTAGCACAGGGCTAGAACGATCGCTCTAGTTCGGTACCCTGGTGGCGTGAAGACCAAGGCCCCGCACGATCCCGAGACCGCCGGCACCCGCGAGCGGATCGTCCGCGCGACCTCACGCCTGATGCAGCGCCAGGGCTACGAGGGCACCGGCATCAAGCAGATCTCCGTCGAGGCCGGGGCCACCCTCGGCTCCGTGTACCACTTCTTCCCCGGCGGCAAGCAGGAGCTCGGCACGGCGGCGGTCAGGCTCGGCGACGAGGAGTTCGCCGAGCTCCTGGCCGAGGCGCTGGACGCGGAACCGGAGCCCGAGAAGGCGCTCGTCGCGCTCACCGCCTCCCTCGTCGACGGGCTGCGCGACTCGGACTGGCTCGACGGCTGCCCGGTCACGTCCACGGTCGTCGGTACGGCGAAGAGCGCACCCGGCGTCCAGGAGGCGGCAGCCGAGGCGTTCGCCCGCTGGCGAGCGGTGGTCGCCCGGAAACTGGCCGCGTCGGGCTTCACGGAGACGGACGCGGAGGAACTGGCGCACACGGTGATCGCCACACTGGAGGGCGCGGAACTGGCGTCCCAGGTCGCCCGCAGCGCGACCCCCCTGGAGGCGGCGGGCAAACACCTGGCCCGACTGGTCGCCTCGTACCGCCCGTGAGCCGCCACGTTCACGCCGCCCGGCCCGCCCCGGCCGTCGGTGGGGGTGCAGGGGGCGGCGGCAGCCACCCCCTGCCGACCGCTAGCCCTTGCTGACCGCCGCCAGGATCTCCGGCAGTCGTCTCGCCGTCCGCGGTGCCGCCACCTTCAGGCCCACCCAGATCAGGAGCGCGCCGTAGAGCGTGCCGGCCGGCAGCAGCAGCCACAGGAGGGACTGCTGGTCGGAGACGTGGAGGTAGATCGTCGCGCCGATCAGCGGCGCGCACAGCAGCGGGGCCGTGAGCATGCCGCCGAGGATCGAGATCCACGCCAGGGCGCCCTGCCCCGGTGCCACGTTCTTGTAGCCGCTGTCCTGCGGGATCGAGTACGGGAAGACGGCCGAGACCACCGAGCCCGTCGCCAGCATCGCGCCGAGCAGGCCGAGCGCCAGGCCGACGGCGTCCGGGAGCCGGTCCCAGTCGCCGAGGACGGCGACCGTGAGGACGGTGACGAAGACCGCGTACGGAAGGGTGATCATGAGCAGGGCCAGGGCCCGCGCCCTGAGTTCGGCGTACGCGTCGGCCGTCGTCGAGATGGTCTGGGCGACCATCCAGAACGCCGAGGTGTCCTGTCCGAACTGGTTGTACATCAGCATGCCGAGCATGCCGGAGGCGAAGCACGCCCAGTAGATCGAGCCCGTGCCCTGGAGGGCGTTGACGAGCGGGACGATCAGGCCGAGGGCGAGCGAGGTCACGGCCCCGGCCTTCGTCTTCGGGTCGCGCCACAGGTAGCGCAGGCTGCGCTCCATGACCGCGCCCGTCCGCCCGCCCGGCAGGATCCGGGCGAGCAGCCCCGCACCGTCGGCCTTGTCACGGCCGCCCGCGTCGGAGGCCGCGCCGATCGTGGAGCCGTCGGGCTCGACCATCAGCCGTACGAGGCTCCGCTGCCACCAGTACAGGAGGGCCGCGAGCGAACCCGCGGTGAGCAGCAGCCGGACCGCCGCCACCGCGTAGTCGCCCTGGCCCGCGGAGTCGACCGCGGCGATCGCGGCGGCCGGCGGCAGCCAGCCGACGACGGCCGCCGCCGGTTCGAGCGACTCCAGACCGCCGGCCTCGCCCAGGCGCTGGGCGCCGAAGTTCACGACCTGCATGCCGACGGCGATGAGCAGGCCGCTGAGCAGCGCCAGGTCCCGGCCCTTGCGGGAGGTGAGGAGCCGGACGTTGGCGGCGGCCACGGCCCGGGACAGTGCCACGCACGTCACGGCCGTCAGCGGTACGGCGAGGACGGCGACGACGGTGCCGGCGGCGCCGTGTGCGACGGACAGCGCGGCGCCCAGGGCCAGGACGAAGGTGAGGACGGGGCCGACACCCACGAGGGAGGCCACGAGCAGCGCGCGGATCAGCGGCTGCGGCCGCAGCGGCAGCATGACGAGCCGCGACGGGTCGAGGGTCTCGTCACCGCTGGGGATGAACAGCGGCATCACCGTCCAGGACAGCGCGAGCGCTCCCGTGAGGAGGATCGCGACGCTGTCGGCGTCGGCGTTGCCCCGCATGAGGACGAACGCAAGCAGGAGGGCCGCGGCGAAGAACGCCCCGAAGACGATGGACAGGATGTACGCGGCCGTCCGCCCGCCCGACTGCCGCAGCCCGTTGCGCAGCAGGCTCAGCTTGAGCCGTACGAACACGGAGGTGAGGGAGGGGACGGGGCCGGCCGGGGTCGCGGTGCCGCTGGTGGCCGTGGTCGGGAAGGCACTCATCGCCGTGCCTCACCCGAAGCGCCGGACCCACCCGAAGCGCCGGCGCCGCCGGCCCCGCCGGCAGCCCCCGCCCCGCCGCCCAGCCAGTCGAGGGAGTCGCCCGCCGCCGCGCGCCCGTTCGCGCCGACGAGCTCCAGGAACGCCGCCTGCAGCGACGGCGCGTCGCCCCGTACCTCCGCGAGCGTGCCCTGGGCGCGGATCCGGCCCGCCGCCATCACGGCGACCCAGTCGCAGAGCGACTCGACGAGCTCCATGACGTGGCTGGAGAAGACGACGGTGGCGCCGGAGGAGGTGTAGCGCTCAAGGACGCCGCGGATGGTCTGCGCCGAGACCGGGTCGACGCCCTCGAAGGGCTCGTCGAGGAAGAGCACCTCGGGATTGTGGAGGAGCGCCGCCGCGAGTCCGATCTTCTTCCGCATACCGGTCGAGTAGTCGACGACCAGCTTGTTCTGCGAGCCGGTGAGGTCGAGGACGTCGAGGAGCTGCGCGGCCCGCTTGTCGACCTCCGCGCCGGGCAGCCCGCGCAGCCGGCCGCTGTACGCGAGGAGTTCACGGCCGGAGAGCCGCTCGAAGAGCCGCAGGCCCTCGGGCAGGATGCCGATCCTGGCCTTGACCTGGGCGACCGACTCGGGATCGGCCCATACGTCGTGCCCCGCGACCTGGATGCGTCCCTGGTCGGGACGGAGCAGGCCGGTGATCATCGAGAGGGTGGTGGTCTTGCCGGCGCCGTTGGGCCCCACGAGCCCGATGAACTTGCCCGCGGGCAGCACCAGATCGATGCCGTTCACCGCGATCTGCTGGCCGAACCGCTTCCACAGGCCCTCGATGCGTACGGCGGGCGCCGCACCGTCCCCCGGTGCGGCGCCCGCCGTGTCGAACGCTCCGTCAAATGCCTGGTCAGGCATGGTCTGTCTGCCCCTCGTCGTCCCCGTGTGTCTTACGGGCCCCACCCTAAGGGTGAGGCCCGCGGGGGACCCAGGGTCAGGACGTGCGGCTTCTCGCCTCCGCCGCCTCCCGGCCGCACGCGTACGCGAGGGCGCTGATCAGCTCCTCGGCGTCGGGGAGCCAGCGGTTCGCCGGGGTGGGGCGCCGGGCCCACTGGACCGCGCCGCTGCCGCCGATCCGGGTGGGCGGGGCCGCCACGTAGTGGCCCTCGCCGCGGGTGGTGAGGTCGATGGAGGCCGGGACCCAGCCGAGCTTGCGGACGAGGTCGGGCACCTTGGCCGCGGCGCCGGGCAGGACGAAGAAGAACATCCGGCGGTCCGGGGTGCAGGTGACCGGGCCGAGCGTCAGCTCCATCCGCTCCATCCGGGCGAGCGCCAGGAACCCGGCCGATTCGGGCACCTCGATCGCGTCGAACGTACGGCCCGTCGGCAGCAGGATCGACGATTTCGGCTGCTTCGACCACATCCGCCGGGCCCCGACCCCGCTGCCGGTCGCCTGGGTCGACCAGTCGGGCCTGACCGCGTGGGCGCCCGGCACGGCGCACGCGTCCGCCCCGCAGGAGCAGCGCTCCCGGCCCTCGACGGCCTCCAACCAGGTCCCGGGAAACACGTCCCAGTGCCGCTCTTCCGCGTACCGCACGGCACTGTCCAGCAGCTGCTCGCCGCGCTGCTTGGGGATCTGTGCGGCTTCCGTGACTCCGATGGTCTCTTCCACGTGGAACACAACTTCCCCCGCCACCTGGGGTTACGGCCAGGGTGTCGAGCGGTGTGAGGCATCGATCCTGCATGCGGGGCGCATCGGTGCACGGGCGGGGGCGCGCGGGGGGCCGGAGAGCTGGGGTGGGTACGGACAGGTGGGGGCGCCGGCGGCGAAGTCGCAACCGACGTGTCCGGTTTCGCGTGTTCACATCGGCATTGACCGGATATCCACCGGGCAGTGATCCCTTCTCCGGTGATCACCGCACGGCCTCAGGGGGTACTCATGGCAGCCAGGCCACTCGTTCCGCGTCAGCTCAACGAACGGCTCCAGGCGCTCATCCAGGAGGCGGGCTGCTCCAACGCCGGCCTCGCCCGCAGGGTCAACATGGTCGGCGCGGAGCGCGGCCTCGACCTGCGGTACGACAAGACATCGGTGGCGCGCTGGCTGCGCGGGCAGCAGCCGCGGGGGCGCGCACCGGGGATCATCGCCGAGGCCCTCGGCCGCAAGCTGGGCCGTACGGTCACGATCGACGAGGTCGGCATGGCCAACGGCCGCAACCTCGCGGCCGGGGTGGGGCTCCAGTTCGCGCCGACCGTGCCCGGCGCGATCGAGCAGGTCTGCGAGCTGTGGCGCAGCGACGTCGGCCGCCGCGACTTCCTCTCCGGCTCGACGGTCGCGGCCTCCGCGCTCGTCGAGCCCAGCCGGGACTGGCTGATCACGGGCCCCGACACGCATGTGGCCCGGATGGCGGGGGCGCGCGTCGGGGTCGCGGACGTGGCGGCCGTACGAGAGATGACGGCGGCGCTCGTCGACCTCGACCGGCGGTTCGGCAGCGGGCATGTGCGCCCGGTGGTCGTCCACTACCTCAACAGCGTGGTGTCGGGGATGCTGTCCGGCTCGTACCGGGAGGCGGTCGGCCGGCAGCTGTTCGCGGCGGTCGCCCGACTGACCGAACTCGCCGGGTACATGGCGGTGGACACGGGCGAACCGGGCCTGGCCCAGCGGTACTACATCCAGGCGCTGCGGCTCGCGCAGGCCGCCGGCGACCGGGGCTACGGCGGCTACGTCCTCGCCGCCTCCATGAGCCATCTCGCCGCACAGCTCGGAAACCCACGGGAGATCGCCCAGTTGGCGCGGGCCGCGCAGGAGGGGGCGCGCGGGAAGGTGCCGCCGCGCGCTGAGGCGATGTTCCACGCGGCCGAGGCCCGCGGGCACGCCCTGCTCGGGGACCTCAGCGCCTTCGAGACGGCGGCGGGCCGTGCCGTGCGGGCCCTGGAGCAGGCCGA
Source organism: Streptomyces sp. NPDC088707 (assembly GCF_044752725.1). Taxonomy (NCBI): domain Bacteria; kingdom Bacillati; phylum Actinomycetota; class Actinomycetes; order Kitasatosporales; family Streptomycetaceae; genus Streptomyces; species Streptomyces sp. NPDC088707. Next base: position 210,585 of record NZ_JBIVLV010000011.1, read on the forward strand.
TCCGGAGTCGGGCGACGACCCGGCGTGGATCGCGCACTTCGACCAGGCGTACCTGGCGGACGAACTGGCGCACTGCTACCGGGACCTGGGGCAGGCGGAGGCCGCGGCGCGCGCGGCGGAGGAGTCGATCGCCGGACACCCGGAGACGCGCGCGCGGCGCCGCGCGATCGGCCTCGCCCTGCTCGCCTCGGCGCAGGTCCAGCAGCGCGAGGTCGAGCAGGCCTGCCGCACGGGCACGCGCGCGCTCGAACTGCTCGGCACACTGCGGTCGTCGAGGGGCGCGGAGTACCTGGAGGACCTGCGGGAGCGTCTGGAGCCGTACGCGGGGGAGGCGGTGGTGCGGGAGTTCGGGGCGCGCATGGAGCTCTACGCCGCTTAGGGCGTGGGCGCGGTGCCGTTCGAGAAGGTTGTGTAACCGGGCTCACACGTGTGTGCGGAGCCCCGGGCGCACCCGGTAGCGTGAGCCGACGATTCCGTAGGTCCATCAGTAGGAGTCCCGGTGACGCAGAACGGACAGGGTCCGGAGCCGCAGTACCCGGCGGTGCCCCCCGCGCAGAACGGCCAAGGGGGAGCACAGCCGTACGGTGGCGCCTGGGGTCCCGCCGGTGCGGCGCCGGGCGGGCAGCCGCTGCCGCCCGCGCAGCCCCTGCCTCCGGAGGCGGCGCCGGGCGGCGCCGCCGACATGCAGTCCACCCAGTACCTGCCGCCGGTCCCGCCGCAGGGCGGGCAGCCGCAGCCCGGCTACGGCTACCCGGGGCCGGGCGCCCCGGGCGGCGCCGACATGCAGGCGACCCAGCACATAGCGCCGGTCCCGGGCGGGATGCCGCCGGTGTCCCCGGTCCACGGCGGCATGCCGCAGGCTCCGGGGCAGCAGCCGGGCTACGGGTACCCGCAGCAGGCGCCAGGCGGGATGCCGCAGGCCGGTCAGCGGCCCGGGTACGGCTATCCGCCGCCGGCCGGGGACATGCAGGCCACCCAGCACATCGCCCCCGTGCCGCCGCAGCCGGGCGGGGGTGCCCAGACCCAGTTCCTGGGTACCGGGCCGCTCCAGGCGCAGGGCCAGGGGCCCGGGGGCGCCTCCGACGCGACCCAGTACATCGCCCCCGTACCGGCGCAGGAGCCCGGTGAGCGGCAGCCGCCCGCCGAGTTCGACAACCTCTTCCGTACGGAGGCGCCGCGGGCGCCGCAGGCCCCGCAGCAGCCGCACGCGCAGGCGTACCAGCAGCCCGGCCCGGCCCCGTACCAGCAGCCGCCGCAGCACCAGCAGCACCACCAGCCGCCGGCGCCCCCGCAGCAGTACGCGTACGAGGGTGCCTACTACGACGACGGTGCCGACCCCGAGCCCCCTCGCCGCAAGTCCCCGGTCGCGCTGATCGCCGCCGTCGTCGTCGGCTGCGCGGTCGTCGGCCTCGGGGCCGGCGCGCTGCTCAGCGGCGGCGACGAGGACAAGGACCCCGAGAAGGGCCCCCAGACCGTGGCGGAGAGCTCCGCCGCCCCGTCCGGTGAGGCGACGACCGACCCCACCGAGAAGCCGGCCGACCCGGCGGAGCCGCAGGCACGGGAGCTGAGCAAGCTCCTCGCGACCAGCAGCAACAGCCGTGACACGGTGATCAGCTCGGTCGAGTCCATCAAGCAGTGCAAGAACCTGGACAAGGCCGCGAGCGACCTGCGGGGCGCCGCCGAGCAGCGCCGGAGCCTGGTCACCAGGCTCCAGTCGCTGTCGGTCGACAAGATCCCGGACAACCCGGCCCTGACGGCCGCGCTCACCAAGGCCTGGGAGGCCTCGGCCTCCGCGGACGACCACTACGCGGCCTGGGCGGACCAGATGAAGGACAAGAAGGCCTGCAAGGGCGGCAAGGCCCGCGGGACCAACCAGCTCTCCGCGGCGAACACCAAGAGCGGCGAGGCCACCAAGGCCAAGCGCGAGGCGGCCGGGCTGTGGAACCCGACCGCCGAGAAGTACGGACTGGAGAAGCGCAGCCCCACGCAGCTGTAGGGGCTCAGGGGGCGCTCAGGACGGTCTCGCCGACGTCGACGAAACCGGGCTGCTGCGCCACCAGCCGCCCCTTGCGCACCACCTGGAACGTCACCTCGTGGTTGACGATCCGGGGGAAGCCCGGCGCGCCGAGCAGGTCCTCGTACTTCCAGCGCAGGGTCGGGGTCAGGCCGCCGGTGTCGATCCGCGCGCCCCGGTCGAGGGCGTACGCGATCCGGGTGGCGGTGATCTCGCCGGAGTCGAGGGACTCGACGACCTCCTTGAGGACGGTGTAGGCGATCCAGGTGGTCTGGACGCCCGCGTCGGCGGGGTCGACCCGGTTGTCGGCGAAGGCGTGCTCCTGGATGACCTTCCGCATCGGCGCCCAGCTCTTGTCGGACGCCTCCGGGTACCAGCCGGTGACGAACGCGCCCTCGAAGGGGCTGTGGGCGCCGCCGGTGCGGTCGATCACGGGCTGGCCGACGCTGCCGAGGACGGACGAGATCCGCACGCCGTCCTTGTTCTCGCCGGAGCCGTCACCGGAGCCGTCACCCGAGCCGTCACCCGAGCCGTCACCGTTCCCGCCGTCGCCGCCCTCCTGCGGGAGGCGGCGGAAGGAGTCGAAGAAGGTCTGGGTGCGCTCGCCGAGCACGGCGGTGACGCAGCCGTCCTCGGCACCGGCCTTCTCGCGGGCCTCGGTGGCGGGCTCGGTGTACTCGGCGGCGTCCTCGACGGCGGGGATGTCGACGGCGCTGCGGTGGCTCGCCCTGCGCAGGCCCGAGTTGAGGAGCTCGGGGAACTTGTCGCCGGCGAGGGTGTCGGGCCGGACGAGCGAGACCTTGCGGCAGGACGCGGCGAGCTGCATGCCGTGACCCGCGATGAGCGAGGCCAGGCCGCCGTTGACGGGGTAGGAGAGCGGGCTGGTGAACTCGTCCTCGGAAATGCCGTAGCCGCCGATGTACGGGATGCCCGCGGCCTCCAGGGGGGCCATGAAGGCGCGCCCGTTCTGGCTGTACGAGCCGACGACGGCGACCGCCTTCTCCCGGACGGCGCGGCGGGCGCAGGCGGCGGCGCCGGCGGTGGTGTTGCGCTCGTTGCAGGTGAGGATGCGCAGTTCGTGGCCGCCGATGCCGCCCTGGGAGTTGACCCAGCGGGCGTAGGTCTGTGCCATCGCGGGCATTCCGGGCATATTGGTGGCTCGGGTCTGATCGGGAGCCCACGTCATCACGGTGACGGGCTCCCTGGAACCCCCCGTGGTTCCAGGGAGCACGCCACAACCGGTGAGCAACGAGGCTCCGGCCGTCGCGGTCGTGACGTACGCGAGGAGTGAGGTCAGTCGCCGTCCGGTCATGGACACGCACATTTCCGCCTCATGGGTAACGCCGGAGTGAGCATGGTTCGACAACGGGTGACGTACAGGTGAATTACGGGGGCTGCGAGGGGGCGGCTCCGGCTGCCGGACAGGGGAACGTACGATCGAAACGTGTCCAGTCCAGTCTCCGGTTCGGTTAACTCTTCCCGTCGCGGCCGTCGCTCCTCCACCATGGGCGGCATGCCGCTCAACGACATGCCGTGGTGGCGCTGGCGCAGCAACGTGCGCTCGGCGCTGCACATGCTCTCCGACCCCGGGTTCCACGAGACCACCTGGCTGGCCGGCCTCGACGGGTACGGCGACGTCACCGACGCCGTCTACCGCCTGGTCGAGGACACCTGGCTCGACAACTGGTCCGCCGAGAAGTACGTCGGCTCGATCTTCCGCGACACCGGCGAGGCGGCCCTCGTCGACGTCGCCGTCCTCCGGGTGCTGCGCATCATGCACCAGGTGGGCCCCGACGCCCCCGTCTCCGCCTATCTCCAGCACCCCGGATGGCCCGAGGCCGTACGGGCCGCCCGCGAGGCCCACGTACGCCTCGCGCAGGCGGACGGGGAGGACCCGGACACGCCGCCGCGCTCCCTCGACGTGCTGCACATCATGACGGGGTCCGTCTGACGGACGGCGGGTCACCGCGCACCTCCGGATATGGCAGGCTGACGGGATGACCGACCAGTACGTCCTCACCCTCTCGTGCCCCGACAAGCAGGGCATCGTGCACGCCGTGTCGAGCTACCTGTTCATCACCGGGTGCAACATCGAGGACAGTCAGCAGTTCGGGGACCGCGACACCGGGCTGTTCTTCATGCGGGTCCACTTCTCGGCCGAGGCCCCGGTGAACGTCGACAAGCTGCGCGCCAGCTTCGTCGCCGTCGGCGACTCCTTCGAGATGGACTGGCAGATCCACCGCGCCGACCAGCGCATGCGGGTCGTCCTCATGGTGTCGAAGTTCGGCCACTGCCTGAACGACCTGCTGTTCCGCTCGCGGATCGGCGCGCTGCCCGTCGAGATCGTGGCCGTCGTCTCCAACCACACCGACTTCGAGGCACTCGTCGGCTCGTACGGGCTGCCCTTCCGGCACATCCCCGTCACCAAGGACACCAAGGCGGAGGCCGAGGCCGAGCTCCTGGACCTGGTCCGCGAGGAGAACGTCGAACTGGTCGTCCTCGCCCGCTACATGCAGGTCCTCTCCGACGACCTCTGCAAGCAGCTCTCCGGGCGGATCATCAACATCCACCACTCGTTCCTCCCGAGCTTCAAGGGCGCCAAGCCCTACCACCAGGCGCACACGCGCGGCGTGAAGCTGATCGGCGCGACCGCCCACTACGTGACGGCCGACCTCGACGAGGGCCCGATCATCGAGCAGGAGGTCGAGCGCGTCGCCCACGACGTGACCCCGGACCAGCTGGTCGCGATCGGCCGCGACGTGGAGTGCCAGGCGCTGGCCCGTGCGGTGAAGTGGCACGCGGAGCACCGCATCCTGCTGAACGGCCGCCGCACGGTGGTCTTCGCGTAGCAGGCGCCACCGCGCGACGCCCGTCACCGGGCGACGCCCGTCACCGCGCGACGCCCGTGACCGCGCGTCGGCCCGGGCTTCTGGCGGGCGGGGGCGATGGGCGCGGTGTCGTCCGCGAGGTGGTGCGTCCGGTCGTGGACCTCGGACGGCGCGACCTACAGCCGGCTCAACGACGCCACCGCCGACAGGACGTCGCCGATCGCCTCGCGGTCGCCGTCCTGGCCCGCCGCCGCCTCCGCCGGGGAGATGTGCCCCGCCACCAGCTGGCAGAACTCCACCCCGTCCATCGCCACCACGCGCTCCGGCGAGCCGAGCGCCGCCGGGGAGTCCAGCGCGATGTACCAGTGGCCGCCGCCCGCGCCCTCCACCTCCAGGTGCAGCGAGCGGCCCGGCGTGCCCGCCTCGACCAGATGGCGGGCCGGTGACGCGAGGCCCGTGCGGCGCCGGTTCGCCAGGGCGCCCGGGAGCAGCCGCGCCGCCAGGTCGATCATGCTGTGCAGATGCGCCCCGCTCGGCGCCGCGTACGGGTACGCCACCGCGTTCGCGATGTCGTCCGCGTGCACCCAGCACTCGAAGGCCCGCTCGAGGAGCGAGTCCTTCAGCGGCAGTGCGAAGTCCTTGTACGTGACCGTCAGGTCCGCCACGCCGCGCCCCGCGAACGACACCGTCCGGATCAGCGTGTGGCTCTGGTCCCGCCAGGGGCCGCGGATCGAGCGGTTCGGCGGCCGGTCGAGGCCCGACCAGAACGCCTCCGTCCGCTCCGACGGCGACAGCTCCGGGGTCCCCGCGCCCAGCGGGTCCTCCAGACCGAGCGCCGCCGACACGAGCCCGTCCACCGCCAGGAGGTGCCCCATGACCGCGGCGACCGTCGCCTTGCGGCGCACGATCCGGCCCTCCTCGTACCACTTCAGCCGGACCGGCGCGTGCCACTCCGACTCGCCGATGTCCCGGAGCAGGGCGTCGAGCCGCGCGGTCTCCGCGTCGTACGGCGTGACCCACCCCGGCACCGGGATGCGGGCCGGCCGCCGGCCCAGGCAGTTCTCGATCACCCGGGACCGCAGCAGCGGGTCGAGGTCCAGATCGCGGTCCTCGTGCAGCAGCGCCACCGCGTCCCGCAGCCGCAGCGCCTCGTCCGCGCACGGCGCGCAGGCCGTCAGGTGGTCCTCGACGGCCTGCGTCTCCCCGGGCGAGCACGCCGAAAGCGCCCAGGCCCCGAGAAGGGACTTGAGCACCCCGTGCGTCAGGACGGGCACGTCGGCCTCGGGTGCCACTCCGGGCTTCTCCTCCTGCGGCGCTCCACCCGGGTCGGCCGTCAGGTCCGCGTGGTCGTCCGCCGCCCGACGCGGCCCCGGTATCCAGGGGGCGCGTGCGACGTCGTCCGCGTCGTCGCCGTTCGCCCGGGTCACCGCGCCCGTCCGTAGCCGGGCGGTCCGCCGCCCTCGGCGAAGGGCCGGTTCGCCGAGGAGAGCAACTGGAGTCCGAGGCGCAGGCGCCGCCGCGCCTCGTCCTCGGTGACGCCGAGGTCGGCGGCGGTCTGGCGGTAGTCCCGCCGCTGGAAGTACGCCAGTTCGAGCGCGGCCCGCAGCGGCGTCGGCATGGAGGTCACGATGTAGTCGGCGCGGGCCGCGACCGACGCCCGCCGGACCTTCTGCTCCAGCTCCTCCGCCGAACCCCGGCCGGTCTCCGCGTACGCCGTCGTCTCGGCCTGCCGCAGCCGGTGGACGGCCTGCCGCTGCGTCAGCTTGGCCACCCACGAGCGCAGGTTCCCCTGCTTGGGGTCGTACGCGTCCGGGTTCTCCCAGATGTAGCCGAAGACCTCGCGGGTGATCTGGTCGGCCGCGTCGTCGTCGTCGAGGACGCGGTGGGCGAGGCTGTGCACCAGGGCGGCGAACCGGTCGTACAGCTCACCGAGCGCGGCCGCCTCGCCACGCGCCAGCCGCTGCTGCATCCTGCGGTCCCAGCGCGGTGGTGTGTCCATCGCCATGCGACCCTCGCCCCTCCCGGCTCCGGCGGCTCCCCGTCTCTACTCCAAAGTAGTGCGCCGCCCCGAGAACGCACGCATGTTTGCCGCAACTGCGCCCTTGACGCGGCCCCGGATGGTAAGGAAAGCGTCATCCTGGCGCCCGGGGGTTTCGGACCGCGCCCGTGGGGCAGGCGGCGAGCGTGACGACGATCGAGGTCGACGAGAACGAGTACGGCTCCTGGACGGTGCTCCGCGTGCGGGGCGAAATGGACCTGGTCACCTCGCCCGGGATACGCCGCCGCGTTCACGACGCCGTGGCGGGCGGCCGCCACGACCTGGTGATCGACCTGTCCGCGGTGCGGTTCTGCGACTCCAGCGGGGTGGGCGTGCTGATCGCGGCCCGCCGACTGCTCCGCTCCTGCGGCGGCCGGCTGCGCCTGATCCTCCCCGAGGACCGGGACGGCCACGTCGGCCATGTCGGTCACGTCGGCCGGGTCCTCGCCGCGCTCGGCGTCCGGCGCCTCTTCGAGGTGTACGAGGACGTGCCGGGGGCGCTCACGGCGACGGCGGGGACGGCGGAGCCGGCGGGGCCGGCGGAACTCGCGGACGTGGCCCTCCCCAGACAGCAGGTCACCGACCGAATCGCTCCCTGAGCCTGTACTTCAGCACCTTCCGCAGCGTCTCGTTGCGGGGGAGTGCCTCCACCACCTCCAGCTGCTCCGGCAGCTTGTGGACCGAAAGGCCGGCCTCCCGCAGGAAGGCCGTCACCACCGGCAGCGTCAGCGGGGCGGCTCCCGGGGGCTGTTCGACGACGGCGCAGACGCGCTCGCCGCGCTCGGCGTCCGGGAGGCCTATGACGGCGGCGTCCCCGACGTCCGGGTGCCGGTGGAGGAGGTCCTCGATCTCCTTGGCCGAGATGTTCTCTCCCTTTCGGATGATGATGTCCTTGATGCGGCCGGTCAGGACCAGATGCCCGCTCGGGGTGAGGTGTCCGACGTCGCCGGTGATGAGGAAGCCGTCCTCGTCGAAGGCGGCGGCCGTCTGCGCCGGGTCCAGATAGCCCCGGCAGACGGCCTCCCCGCGGAGCCGCACCTCGCCGGAGCCGGTGATCCGGATCTCCATGCCGGCCGGCGGGCGGCCCTCCGTGGTGGCGAGGTTCTCGGCCGTGTCGTCGGGCGTGCCCATGGTGATCATGGGGACCTCGGTCATGCCGTACCCGTGGGTGAGCTGGCAGCCCAGTTCCTTCCGTACGGCGTGGTAGATCTCCGGCGGCTTGGGCGCCCCGCCGCCCGCGAGCAGCCGCAGGGTGGGGATGACCGGCACGCCCGGCTGTCTGCGCTGCTCGGCGAGGAACATCGAGTAGAAGGCGGTGGAGCCGCCGGCGACCGTCACCCCGTGCCGCCGGTACTCGTCGAGGGCGTCGGGCAGCGCGAACTGTTCGAACATGACGGCCGGGAATCCGTACAGCAGCAGCATCACCGTGTAGTCGGGCCCGGCGATGTGCGCGTACGGGAAGGCCATCGAGCCGACGTCCGACCCGGTGAGCCGGAGCGCGTGGGCGAGGCAGGAGCCGCCCGCGAGGAGCGAGCGGTCGGTGTGCAGGACGCCCTTGGGGTCGGAGGTCGTGCCCGAGGTCCAGTAGATCCAGCGGACGTCGGTCCCGGAGGAGGGCGGCGGCGGCAGCACCGCCGGGTCGCCGTCGGGCAGGGAATCGGGGTCGTACGCCTCGAAGATCCCGTGCGCGCCGAGCCGTCGGGCCATCTCCGTATGGTCGAATCCACGCCATCTTCCGGGGACGGCGAAGAACTCGGCCTTGGACTCGCGCAGCGCGAAACCGACCTCCTTGTCCCGGTAGAAGGGGATCACGGGCGTCTGTACGGCTCCGATGCGGGCCAGCGCGAAGGAGAGCACCGCGGTCTCGATGCGGGTCGGCAGCTGCCATGCGACGACCGTGCCCGGACGCACGCCCATGGCGTGGAGCCCCGCGGCGCAGCGCTCGGCGCGCTCGCGCAGCCCGCCGAAGGTGAGGACCCGGTCGCCCTGGAGGAGGACGGGCAGGTCGGGGGTGAGGGCGGCGCGGCGCTCGACGAGTTCCCAGAGCGTGCGGGCCGCGCCCAGGGCGTGTGCGGTCTGATCCATGACCGGACTCCTCTTGGCTGACGTTCCGTCAGATCGTCCGGCGAGCGTAGAGGCCGGGCGCTTGTCGGTCCAGGGGTGCGGGGCTAGCCTGATGCCGTCAGATCTGACGGTCCATCAGAAACATGGAGGGGTCATGACGGAACTGCCCCGCATCATCAGCGTCGACGACCACGTGATCGAGCCCGCCCACCTCTTCGAGACCTGGCTCCCGAAGAAGTACCGCGACCGCGGGCCCCAGCCCCTCACCGCCGGCATCGGGGAGCTCGCCTACGTCGCCGGCAAGTACCAGATCACGATGGACCCGGACGGCCCCCCGACCGACTGGTGGATCTACGAGGACCTCAAGTTCCCGTACAAGCGCAACATCGCCGCCGTCGGCTTCGACCGCGACGACATGACCCTGGAGGGCATCACCCGCGCCGAGATGCGGCGCGGCTGCTGGGACCCCGAGGCGCGCCTCGCCGACATGGACCTGAACCACGTCGAGGCCTCCCTCTGCTTCCCCACCTTCCCCCGCTTCTGCGGCCAGACCTTCGCCGAGGCCCACGACAAGGAGGTCGCCCTCGCCTGCGTGCGCGCCTACAACGACTGGATGGTCGAGGAATGGTGCGGCGACAGCGGCGGCCGGCTCATCCCGCTCTGCATCATCCCGCTCTGGGACATCGACCTCGCCGTCGCCGAGATCCGGCGCAACGCCGCCCGCGGCGTCAAGGCCGTCACCTTCTCCGAGATCCCCACCCACCTCGGCCTGCCGTCGATCCACTCCGGGTACTGGGACCCCTTCTTCGCCGTCTGCCAGGAGACCGGCACGGTGGTCAACATGCACATCGGCTCCAGCAGCCAGATGCCCGCCGCCTCACCCGACGCCCCGCCCGCCGTACAGGCCTCGCTCAGCTTCAACAACGCGATGGCCTCGATGATGGACTTCCTCTTCAGCGGGGTCCTCGTGAAGTTCCCCCGGCTCAAGCTCGCCTACAGCGAGGGCCAGATGGGGTGGATCCCGTACGCCCTGGAGCGCGCCGACGACGTCTGGGAGGAGCACCGCGCCTGGGGCGGCGTCCGCGACCTCATCCCCGAGCCGCCGTCCACGTACTACTACCGGCAGATCTTCTGCTGCTTCTTCCGCGACAAGCACGGGATCGCCTCCCTGGACGTGGTGGGGCGCGACAACGCCACCTTCGAGACCGACTACCCGCACGTCGACTCGACCTTCCCGCACACCAAGGAGGTCGCCCTCGACCACGTCCAGGGCCTCGACGACGAGACGGTCTACAAGCTCATGCGGGGCAACGCCATCCGCATGCTCGGCCTCGACCTCGACCGGGGCGTCGACTTCGGCCGGGCTGCCGACCTCGGGCGTGGTGCCGACCTCGGGCGGGGCACGGTCTGATGGACCTCTCCTGCACCGACGAGGAGGAGGAGTTCCGCGCCCGGCTCCGGGAATGGCTCACCGCGACCCTGCCCGGACTCCCGCCGAGACCCGACCCGCTGGACTGGCCCGGCCGCCGGGCGTACGACTGCGGCTGGCAGCGACGGCTGTACGACGCCGGGTACGCCGACGTGCACTGGGACGCCTCCCCGACCCAGCGGCTGATCTTCCTGGAGGAGACCGAACTCGCCGGGGCGCCCTACGTCGGCGCCAACTTCGTCGGCCTCCTCCACGCCGGCCCGACGATCGCCGCCGAGGGAACCGCCGAGCAGCGCGCCCGCTGGCTGCCGCCGGTCCTGCGCGGCGACGAGGTCTGGTGCCAGGGCTTCAGCGAGCCCGGCGCCGGCTCCGACCTCGCCTCGCTGCGGACCCGGGCGGTACGGGACGGGGACGCGTACGTCGTCACCGGCCAGAAGATCTGGACCTCGCACGCGGAGGTCGCCGACTGGTGCGAACTGCTCGTACGGACAGACCCCGACGCGCCCTCCAAGCACCGGGGCATCACCTGGCTCGCGATGCCCATGGACGCCCCCGGCATCACCGTACGGCCGCTGCGGACGCTCGCCGGCTCCACGGAGTTCGCCGAGGTCTTCCTCGACGAGGTACGGGTGCCCGTCGAGAACCGGGTCGGCGAGGAGAACGACGGCTGGCGGGTCACCATGGTCACCCTCTCCTTCGAACGCGGCACCGCGTTCGTCGGCGAGGTCGTCGCCTGCCGCCGCCTCCTCGGCGAACTCGCCCGCACCGCACGGAAGAACGGCACCTGGGACGACACCGTCCTGCGCCGCCGCCTCGGCAGGCTCTCCGCCGAGTTCCGGGCCCTGTGGCGGATCGTCCAGGCCAACGTCAGCGAGGCCCAGGCGACCGGCGGGGTGCCCGGCGCGGGCGGCTCCGTCTTCAAACTGCACTACTCGCACGCCCGCCAGGAGCTGTACGAGACGGCCGCCGCCGTCCTCGGCCCCGACGCGCTCGACCTCGGCCGCGACTGGACCCTCGACCGGCTGTCCTCGCTCTCGTACACGATCGCGGCCGGCACCTCCCAGATCCAGCGCAACATCGTCGCCGAGCGCATCCTCGGCCTGCCGAAGGGCCGGTGAACCCCGCCATGGACTTCCGACTCACCGAGGACCAGAAGGCCCTGCGGCGCGGTGTACGGGACCTCCTCGCGGGCCGGTTCGACCGTGAGGCGCTGCGGGCGGCGGTCGACTCCGGCGGGACCCTGGACCGCGACCTGTGGCGGGAGCTCGGCGCGGCCGGGTTCTTCGCGCTGCGCCTCCCCGAGGAGGAAGGGGGCGTGGGCCTCGGCCTTCCGGAGGCGGTCCTGGTGTTCGAGGAGGCGGGCCGGGTGCTGCTGCCGGGGCCGCTGGTCGCCACCCACCTGGCGGCGGGGGCGGTCCCGGGGGCGGCGGAGGGGGCCGTCGTCGTCACCGCCGTGGACGAAGGCCTGGTCCCGTGGCTGGACGAGGCCGACGTGGTGCTGGGGGACGCGGAGGGAGCCGTACCGATCCGGTCGGTCGATCCGCTGACGCCGCTGCACCGGGTCCCCGTGCCCGCACCCACCGGCGACGGGGGAGCGGCGGGTCTCGAAGCCGTCCTGCTCACCGCCGCCGAGCAGGTGGGCAGTGCGGAGGCCACCACCGGGGCGGCCGTCTCGCACGCCCGTGAGCGGGAGCAGTTCGGGCAGGTCATCGGGGGTTTCCAGGCCGTCAAGCATCTCTGCGCCGGGATGCTCGTCCGTACCGAGCTCGCCCGTGCCGCCGTCCGCGCCGCGTCCCTCACCGCCGACCCCGTCGAGATCGCCGGCGCCAAGCTCCTCGCCGACGAGGCCGCGACCGCCAACGCCCGCGACTGCCTTCAGGTCCACGGCGGTATGGGCTTCACCTGGGAGGCCGACGTCCACCTGCACCTCAAGCGCGCCTGGGTGCGGGCCGAGCTGCGCCTGCCCGCCGCGCGCGCCGAGGAGGCGGTGGCCGCCGGACTGTGACTCCCGGGTTCGCTCTCCGCGCCCGCCGGGTCACGGAATGTTGATATCTGGTTGTGTCCTTCGGCGGGGCCGTCACGGCCCGGAGTCGGCCTCCGCCTCCGGTACGCTCCGTGGGATGCGAGTGCTCGTTGGCCCGGATCGTCCCGGTGTCGCCCCTGAGGTGACTCCGGGTCCGGGAATGCGCGCCGCTCGCGCCCCGAGGAGGCGCTCCGCGCGCTCCTGTTCGACTCCCCGCAGCGTGCGTCGCACAGTATGGACTACGCGTACTCCTTCGCGCTGGAATATGCCCGAAGCGCTTGTTGCGGTGACTGTACGTCAACCATGCTGTCTCACAAGGGAATCACGTTCCGTAAGGGCGTCGATGGCTGTGAGGCGCGAGGCGATGTGTCCGCCGGTTCGGATGGTGTGAGCGGTGCAGGTGCTTCAGGTTCAGTTGGAGGTCGGGCCGGACCCGGCGGAGGTGGGGCGAGCCCGGAGGTGGGCCCGGTCACGGCTCGCCGGCTCGGGCATAGGTGATGACGAGCCGCTGGCCGAGACGCTGGTGCTGCTCATCTCCGAGCTCGTGACCAACGCCGTGGTGCACACCGGCTGTCCGGCCGTGCTGCGGATGCTGTTCGCGGCCGAGGGCGGCGTGCGCGTCGAGGTGGCGGACGCGAGCGACCGCCCGCCGCGGCCCCGGCACGCTCAGGGCGACGACACCAATGGGCGCGGACTGGAGCTGGTCGACGGCCTCGCGGACCGGTGGGGCTGGCAGCCCGAGGGCGCCGGCAAGAGCATCTGGTGCGAGGTGGACCCGGCTCCGGCCGCGCCTTCGCCGGGTCCGGGGGCGTCGGTGGCACCCGGCCGGGTGCACTGCTGACGGATCGCGGCCGGGTGGCGGGGGACGGTGCCGAGCCGTGCGCGCCGCCACCCGTCGTCGTATCGGTGCTCAGAGGACGGCGACGGGTGCCACCGGCGTGCCCGTACCGCCCACGAAGGGCTCGGGCATCGCGGCGAGCAGGAAGGCGTAGCGCCGCTCTTGTGCACAGGCTGTGGACAGGGCTTCCAGATTCCAGTTCTGTCCCTGGAGCATGCCCATCTCGACCAGGTCGAGGGCGTGCACGGGCAGCCACAGGTCCTCGATCTCCGGCGGGAAGATCTCGAAGGTGAGGGTGTCGTTGGCGACGGCCGCGACGTCCCGGGCGTGGAACCACTCCGGCGTGCGGATCGAGAGTCCGGGTGACGGGAAGGCGTATCCGTGCCGGTCGCCGGCCAGGTACGACTGCATCTGACCCGTGCGTACGAGCACGATGTCGCCGGACCGCACGGTCACCCCGCCGAAGTCGGCGGCCTCGTCCAGGTCCTCGGGTGTGACGGCGTGGTCGCCCGGCAGCCGGTCCAGGCCCTTGGCGGCGGCCACGTCGAGCAGGACCCCGCGGCTCACGAGGTGGCGGGCCGTGTGGATGCCGCTGAACTGGGAGCGGCCGTGCGGGGTGATGGTGGCGGCGGGGCGGCCGTTGTAGATGTGGCCCGAGTGGGAGACATGGGTCAGGGCGTCCCAGTGGGTGCCGGCCTGGAGGCCGAGGGTCACGGCGTCGTCGCTGGTGGCGACCGTGCCGGGGCCGAAGAGCTCCTGGTTGATCTGGACCATGACGTGGAGCGGGTTGACCCGGCCGGGGATCATGCCGGTCTGGACGCCGTCCTGCTTCAGGTCGACGGCGAGGGGGACGCGGTGGCCGGTGCGGACGGTGGCGACGGCCTCCCGTACGACCTCGTCGGTGACGAGGTTGAGGGTGCCGATCTCGTCGTCCTGTCCCCAACGGCCCCAGTTGCTGACGCGCTTGGCGATCTCGTGGAATGCGGCGGGCAGAGACATCGGGGCCTCCGGGGTCTTGTTTTCCGGTATCTGACGGACCGTAGAATCCTGACGACGAATAAATCTAACGGACCGTCAGAAACTGCGGGAGGGGCCGGGCGTGGGGAACTTCTTGGCTGGCAAGGTCGTCGCCGTGACGGGCGCGGGACGGGGCATCGGCCGCGCCGTGGCCCTCGCGTGCGCGGCGGAGGGCGCGAAGGTCGTCGTCAACGACTACGGGGTGTCCATCGAGGGCGGTGAACCGACCTCGGAGGTCGCGCTGTCGGTGGTGAAGGAGATCGAGGCGGGCGGCGGCACGGCGGTCGCGGTCGCCGACGACATCTCGACGATGGCGGGAGGACAGCGGGTCGTCGACGTCGCCCTCGCCGAGTACGGGCGCCTGGACGGGGTCGTGTGCGTGGCGGGCATCCTGCGCGAGCGGATGCTCTTCAACATGTCCGAGGAGGAGTGGGACCCGGTCGTCGCGACGCATCTGAAGGGCACCTTCACGGTCTTCCGGGCGGCCTCGGCGATCATGCGGCGCCAGGGGACCGGCACGCTGATCGGCTTCACGAGCGGCAACCACCAGGGCTCGGTGGCGCAGGCCAACTACTCGGCCGCGAAGGGCGGGATCATCTCCCTCGTACGGTCGGCGGCGCTCGGCCTCCACAAGTACGGGGTCACGGCGAACGCGGTGGCGCCGGTGGCGCGGACCCGCATGTCGGCGAACGTCCCGATGGAGCTCAAGGAGATCGGGGAGCCGGAGGACGTGGCCGCCCTCGTGGTCTACCTGCTCTCCGAGCGGGCCCGTGAGGAGAGGATCACCGGCCAGGTCTACACGATCGCCGGCCCCAAGATCGCGGTCTGGGCGCAGCCCAGGGAGCTGCGGGCGGCATACGCCGAGGGCGGCGCGTGGACCCCGGAGCGGATCGCGGACTTCCTCCCGGGGACGGTGGGGGTGGATCCGATGCCGATGCTGGCGCGCCTGGAGGAGATGGCCCGGGCCGCGGCGGCGGGCGACCGCCCCAACGCTGGCAAGGGTCCCGGCGCGGGCACGGGCGGCGACACGGGCAGGGGCGGCGCCACGGGCCCGGGTGGCGACACGGGCAGGGGTGGCGACCCTGGCACGGGCGGCCACGCGGGCCCGGGCGCGGGCAGCGGCAAGGCCGACACCGGGACGGGGAACGGCTCATGAGGGGTGTGGTCTTCGACGGGAAGCAGGTCGAGGTCGTCGCCGACCTGGAGGTGCGGGACCCCGGACCGGGCGAGGTGCTGGTCGGGATCGCGGCGGCCGGACTGTGCCACAGCGATCTGTCGGTCGTCGACGGGACCATCCCCTTCCCCCCTCCCGTCGTCCTCGGGCACGAGGGCGCCGGGGTCGTCGAGGCGGTCGGACCCGGGGTCGCGCACGTCGTCCCGGGCGACCACGTGGCCCTCTCCACCCTCGCCAACTGCGGGGCCTGCGCGGACTGCGACCGCGGGCGGCCCACCATGTGCCGGAAGGCCATCGGGATGCCGGGGCAGCCGTTCTCCCGGGGAGGGCGGCCGCTCTACCAGTTCGCCTCGAACTCGTCGTTCGCCGAGCGGACCGTCGTGAAGGCGGTCCAGGCGGTGAAGATCCCGCAGGACATCCCGCTGACCTCGGCGGCCCTGATGGGCTGCGGCGTCCTCACCGGCGTCGGGGCCGTCCTGAACCGGGCCCGGGTCGGGCGGGGCGAGACGGTCGTCGTCATCGGCACGGGCGGGATCGGGCTCAACGTCCTCCAGGGCGCGCGGATCGCGGGCGCGCTGACGATCGTGGCCGTGGACACGAACCCGGCGAAGGAGGAGGTGGCCCGGCAGTTCGGGGCGAGCCACTTCCTGACCTCCACCGACGGCGTACGGGAGATCCTCCCCACCGGAGCCGACCACGTCTTCGAGTGCGTCGGGCACACCGGGCTCGTCCGCACCGCGATCGACCTCCTCGACCGGCACGGGCAGGCGATCCTGCTCGGCATGACCGCGCCGAAGGCCGAGGCGAGCTTCCTGCCCGCCGCGATGTTCCTGGACAAGTCGATCCTGGGCTGCCGGTACGGCTCCTCCCGCCCGCAGCGCGACATCCCGCTCTACGCCGAGCTGTACCGCTCGGGCCGCCTCCTCCTCGACGAACTCGTCACCGCCACCTACCCGGTGGAGGACTTCGCGCGAGCGGTGGAGGACGCGGAGGCGGGCAAGGTGGCCCGCGGGGTCCTCACTTTCTGAGGGCGCGGTACGCCGCCACGGTCCGGTCCAGGGCCTCCTCGACCGGGGTGGCGACGGCGCCGAGCCGCTCCTCGACGAGCGCGGAGTCGACGACGAACGGCTCCGCGAACTCGTAGCGCATCTCGATCAGCTCGCGCACCGTCGGATTGAACGCGCCCAGCACGTACAGCGCCGCCGTCGGCATCCGGCGCAGACGGACGGATCCGGGGCGGCCGGTGGCGCGGTGGGCCAGGTCCACGAGCTCCCGGGTCGTGCGGGTGTGCGGGTCGTTGGGGAGGTGCCAGACGCGACCCGGGGCGTCGGGGTGGCGGCCGAGGAGGGCGAGCGCCTCCCCGATGTCGGGGATGTAGGTGTAGGTGTGCGGCTGGTCCGGATCGCCCAGGACGGTGGCGGTGCGCCCGGCGAGCAGGGCCGGGACGACCAGGTCGCCGAGGTTGGACTGGGCGCCGCCGTGCGGCCCGAAGTAGTCGGAGGCGCGCCCGATCGCCACCTCCACGCGACCGGCCCTGTGGGCGGCGAGCAGCTCCTGGGCCATCCGGCCCCGGAGCCCGCCCTTGCGGGTGGTCGCGGCGTCGGGCGTCTCCTCGGTGAACGGGCGGCCGCCGGGCGGCCCGTAGCTGTAGACGTTGTCCATCGAGACCATCCGGGCGCCGCTCGCCTCGGCCGCGGCGAGCACGCCGGCCTGGAGCGCCGGGAACTCCTGCTGCCAGCGGTGGTACGGCGGGTTGAGGGCCTGGTAGACGACGGCAGCCCCGGCCGCGACGGCGGTGGTGAACGCGGGATCGGCCGCGTCACCGGCCACCACCTCGACACCGTCGGAGACGTCGGCCCGCCCCGACCGGTTGACGATCCGTACGGACTCCCCCTGCCGGACCAGCGCCTCGGCGACGGCCGTGCCGACGGCACCGGAGCCGAAGACCACGTGACGGGGATGGGTGATGTGCTTCATGCGTCGACCTCGCGTCGGAAGCCCGGTCCGGTGGCCGGGCCGGGGTGGTGGCGGGCAGGAGTCCGTGGAACAGGACGCCGGGGAGTGCGGAGAGGATGCGCGCGCCGCGGAACGCGGTGGGGAAAACGAGGTGGGCCTCACGGGTGTACGTCGTTACGGTCCTGAGCATGTCCTATCGCGAGCTCGCCACCCGCCCCGTTCTCGCCTGGTCCGCCGTCACCGTCGCCGGTCGGCTCCCCATCGCCATGGCCCCCCTCGCCCTCGTGTTCCTCGTCCGGGAGCGCCCCGGCGGCTACTCGCTCGGAGCCGTGCTCGCCGCCGCGTACGTCATCGGCGAGATCGTCGCCGCGCCCGTCCTCGGCCTGCGGCTCGACGCCGAGCACGCCCGGCCGCAGCTCGTCGCCGGACTCGCCGTCGGGGCCGCCGGGTTCGCGGGGCTCGGGCTGCTGCCGGGCGCGCACCCCGTCGTGCTCGCCGCCCTCGCCCTGCTCGGCGGCGCCGGGCCCGCCGCCGTGCCCGGCGGGCTGCGCGCGCTCCTCACCAGCCTCGTCCCCGAGCGGGCCGTGACCCAGGCGATGAGCATGGAGTCGGTGCTGGTCTTCGCCATCTGGGCCGCCGCTCCCGCCCTCGTCACCGGCCTGGCGCTCGGTGTCGACCCCGCCGTGCCCCTGCTGCTCATGGCGGTCCTGCTGGGTCTGGCCGTCGCCGGGCTGTGGATGCTCCCGGCCGGCTGGCAGCAGGCGGCCAAGGACGACGGCGCGTCGACGCGGCGGGCGCTGCTCCGGGCCTGGCCTGTGTACGTCCTGGGGGCGGCCGGTCTGACGCTGCTCGCGCTCGCCGAGCTGATCCTGCCCGCGCTCCTCGAACAGCGCGGGATCGGCATCGGCTGGGCGGGTCTGCTGCTCGCCGGGTTCTCGATCGGCTCGGCGGTCGGCGCGTTCGCGTACGGCCTCCGGGCCGGCTGGCCGGGCACGCTGCCCGTCCAGTCCCTCGTCCTGGTCCTCGCGGTCGCCTCGGGCGTCGCCCTGGTGGCCGTACTGCCCTCGGCGGCGGCGATCGCGGTGGCCCTGGTGGCGGCCGGGCTCCTCCAGGCCCCGGCGAGCCTGGCCCGGAACCTGGCCCTCAGGGAGCTGCTGCCGCCGTCGGCGCTCGCCGCCGGCTACTCGGTCATGTACGCGGCGGTGGGCGCCGGTTACGCGGCCAGCGGCACCCTCGCGGGCGGTCTGCTCAAGGTCGTGGCGCCGTCCACGGCCATTCTCTGCGGGGTCGGTCTGACCGGCCTGCTCATCCTGATCGGCGCGGTGGGGGAGCGGCGGCTCGTCCGGGAGCGGAAGGCCGGCGACCGGGCCCGGCCCAGGCCTCAGGAAGCTGCCTCCGAGGGCGTGGACGTGGCCGTGCGGAACGTCCGCCGGTAGGACGTCGGCGTCACCCCGATCGCGCTCATCAGGTGCACCCGGAGCGACTGCGCCGTGCCGAACCCCGCGTCCTGCGCGACCCGGTCGACGGGCAGGCCGGTGGACTCCAGGAGGTGCCGGGCGCGTTCGACCCGCTGCTGGGTGAGCCACTGGCCGGGGCTGACGCCCACCTCGTCACGGAAGCGGCGGGTGAACGTCCGTACGCTCATCGCCTCCTTCTCGGCCAGGTCCCGCAGCTGGATCGGCTCGTGGAGATGGGCGAGGGCCCAGGCCCGCGCCGTGGTCGTGGTGTGGGTCCCGGCCTCCGGCAGGGGCCGCTCGATGTACTGGGCCTGACCGCCGTCCCGGTGCGGCGGTACGACGGTCCTGCGGGCGACGTCGTTGGCGACGGCCGTGCCGTGGTCGCGGCGCACGATGTGCAGGCACAGGTCGATCCCGGCGGCCACGCCCGCCGAGGTGAGGACGTCGCCGTCGTCGACGAACAGCACGTCCGCGTCGACCCGTACACGAGGGAAGAGCCGCTGGAAGTGCTCGGCCGAGGACCAGTGGGTGGTGGCCGGGCGTCCGTCCAGGTACCCGGCGGCCGCGAGCACGTACCCGCCGGTGCAGATGGAGACGAGCCGGGTGCCGGGCCGGATGTGGGCGAGCGCGGCGGCCAGTTCGTCGGTGAGGCGGCCCTCGTCGTAGACCGGACCGAGCTCGTACGAGGCGGGTACGACGATCGTGTCGGCGGTGGCGAGGGCCTCAGGGCCGTGCTCGACGTGGATCGAGAAGTCGGCGTCGGTGGGGACGGGGCCCGCGACCGGGGCGCAGGTCACGATCTCGTAGAGCCGGCGTCCGCCGGCGTCCTTCGCGCGGCCGAAGATGCGGTGCGGGATGCCCAGCTCGAAGGGGAGGAGGCCGGGCAGCGCGAGCACGGCGACGCGGTGCGGGGGCGGTTCGGACGACGGCGGCACGGGCGGTGCTCCCTCCGGAGATCGGTCGAAATTCAGTGGTGGTGTAGACCACGTGGTGGTAGGTCTACCTCTCCGTGACGGACAACACGTACAAGTCTGAGGCCGCCGAGCGGATTCCCGCCCCGGCCGAGCCGCCCGCGCTGTGGAACCGTAACTTCCGGCTCTTCTTCGTCGCCCGGGGAGTCGCCGTCTTCGGCGAGGGCATGGTCCCGGTCGCCTTCGCCGCCGGACTCCTCGGCGCCGGTCACTCCGGCGCCACCGTCGGCTACGCGCTCGGCGGCTGGACCGCCGCCTTCGCGCTCTTCGTGCTCTTCGGCGGCGTCCTCGCCGACCGCTTCACCGCCCGCCGCATGATGATCGTCGCGGACCTGCTGCGACTGCCCGGAGCGGCCGTCCTCGCCGTCGCCTTCACGCTCGGCGGCCCGCCGCTCTGGGCGGTCTACACCCTCTCCGTCCTCAGCGGCGTCGGCGCCGCCCTCTTCCAGCCGGGCGTCGCCTCGACCATCCCGCGGATCGCCCCCGACGTGCAGCGCGCCAACGCCGTCCTCCGGGTCGTCGAGGCTCTCATGATCATGGCGGGTCCGGCGGCGGCGGGCGTGCTCGTCGCCGTGTGGAACGCGGGCGCCGCCTTCGCCGTCAACGGCGCGACGTTCGCGGTCAGCGCCCTCTGCCTCACCCTGATGCGAATCGCCCCGATCCCCTCCGACTCCCTTCGGCGCGACTCCCTCGGCGCCGAACTCGTCGGAGGCTGGCGGGAGTTCAAGGCGCGGAGCTGGCTCTGGGGTGTCATCGCCATCTGGACCGTGTACGGGCTCACCGTGGCCGGCCCCATGGTGCCGCTCACCGCGAGCCTGGTCACCGGGGACCACGGCTCGGCCACGTACGGCGTGCTCATGGCCGTCAACGGCGCCGGCAGCGCCGTCGGCGGCCTGCTCGCCCTCCGGCTGCGCCCGCGCGCCCCCCTCGCGGCGGGCGCGGTCGCACTCCTCGGCCTCCCCGTGAACCTCGCGCTGCTCGGCCTGGGCGCGCCCGTGGCGCTGCTCGGCGCGGGCCAGTTCATCGGCGGCGCGGCTTTCGCGTTCTGGCTGGTGATGTGGTCGACGGCCGTGCAGACCCACGTACCGCAGGAGGCCCTGAACCGGATGCACGCGTACGACGTGGCCGGCTCGCTCCTGATGATGGGCGTCGGCCGGACCCTGTCGGGGCCGGTGGCGGCGGCGGTCGGCACGGAGGAGGTGCTGCTGGTGGGGGCGGGGATCGCGGTGCTCGTGGTGGGCGCGCTCCTCGCGGTCCGCCCGATCAGGACGCTGCCGAGGGTGTAGTTCTCGGCCGCCCGTGGCCGCGTGTCCCGATCCTTTGGAAACCTGTCATCCGGGCCAATGGTCGGGCTCCGGCCGGCCCGGAATGCTCGGTGGCATGGCCCAGACAACCGAGCGCGCGGTCCGCCCGTCCGACCGTCCCCCCGTTCGCACCCCGCGCGTCCATCGCGCCTGGTTCGTCGCGGCGGTCACCTTCGTCACGATCATCGGCGCGGCGGCGTTCGCGTCGCTCCCGGGCCTGCTGATCGAGCCGCTGCACGAGGATTTCGACTGGTCGCGGGGCACGATCGGCTTCGCCGTCTCGGTGAACCTCGCCCTCTACGGCCTCACCGCCCCCTTCGCCGCCGCCCTCATGGACCGCTTCGGCATCCGCCGGATCGTGGCGGTGGCGCTGTCGGTCATCGCACTGGGATCGGTGCTCACGGTCTGGATGACGGCGGCCTGGCAGCTCGTCCTCTTCTGGGGCGTGCTCGTCGGGCTCGGCAGCGGCTCGATGGCCCTCGCGTTCGCCGCGACCGTCACCAACCGCTGGTTCGTGGCCCGCCGCGGTCTGGTGACGGGCATCCTCACGGCGGCCGGCGCGTCCGGGCAGCTGGTGTTCCTGCCCCTGCTGTCCTGGCTGGTCGAGCACCACGGCTGGCGCCCGGCGGCCGTGACCGTGGCGCTCGCCGCGCTCGCGGTGGTCCCGTTCGTGTGGCTGCTGCTCCGGGACCATCCGGCGGACGTCGGACTCGCCCCGTACGGCGGGGAGTACGCCGACAAGCCGGCGCCCGTGACGGGCGCGGCCCGGCGGACGGTCACGGTCCTGTTCAAGGCGGCCCGGACCGGCCCGTTCTGGCTCCTGGCGGGCACGTTCGCGATCTGCGGGGCGTCGACGAACGGCCTGGTGAAGACCCACTTCGTCCCGGCGGCCCACGACCACGGGATGCCGGTGACGGCGGCGGCCGGACTGCTCGCGGTCATCGGGGTCTTCGACGTCGTCGGCACGATCGCCTCCGGCTGGTTCACCGACCGCTTCGAGGCCCGCCGGCTCCTCGCGGTCTACTACGCCCTCCGTGGCGTCTCGCTCCTCTTCCTGCCGATGCTGCTCGCCCCGTCCGTGCACCCGCCGATGCTGTTCTTCATCGTGTTCTACGGCCTGGACTGGGTGGCCACGGTCCCGCCCACCATCGCCCTGTGCCGCGAGCACTACGGCGAGGACTCGGCGATCGTCTTCGGCTGGGTCCTCGCCTCCCACCAGGTGGGCGCGGCGGTCATCGCGTTCGCGGGCGGAGTGGCCCGCGACGTCTTCGGCTCGTACGACCTCGTCTGGTACGCCTCGGGGGCGCTGTGCGCGGCGGCGGCGCTGATGGCCCTGGTGATCCGCCGACCCCCGAAGGAGGTGGTGCCGCTGGCCGGAGCATGATGGCTGCGAGGGGGTGATCGCGCATGGGCGGTCAGGACATGGGCGTGCGGGGAACGGACTTGCGGGCCGTGGACGAGCGTGGCGAGGGCCGCACGTACCTACGCATGCTGTGGGCCTCGGTGCTCGCGCTGGCCCTGGAGGGGGCGCTCGCCACGATCCTCCTCGTGGTGTTCGGGGACGCCGGGCAGCCGGAGCCGGGCGAGGAGCGCCTCAGCGCGCTGACCCTCCTCGCGCTCCCGTTCCTCGCGGTGTTCTTCCTGCTTCCGGCGTTCGCGGTCTCCGCCGCGCTCGTGCTGCCGGTCGTGCTCCTGGGCGAGGCCCTGACACGCCGGGCGGGCGGACGCCCGACGGGCTGGCAGCTGCTCCTGTCGACCGCCGCCGGAGCCCTGCTGTGGCCGCTCGCGGGCGGGCCGGGCTGGCTGGTGGCCACGGTGTGCCTGGCCGTGGCGGCGCTCGTCACGCGTCACGCTCGGCGGGGCTACTTCGTGGCGCTGCTGGTGTGGGGGACGGTCGCGGTGCTGACCGTGTTCCTGCTCGGCACCCTGGGCCTGTACACGGGCGCGATCGAGACCTGAGGCGCTTGCGCGCCGGGGCTTTCCCGACAGGGTGCTTCCGCACTGAGGCGCTTGCGCGTCTAGCCGCTGAAGCGCCCGAACCTCCCCCGGTGGAACAGCAGCGGATCCCCGTCCTCCTCCGCCCCCAGCGACTCCACCCGCCCCACCACGACCAGATGGTCGCCCCCGGTGTGCACGGCGGTGATCGCGCAGTCGATCCAGGCGGGCGCGCCGGCGAGTCGTGGGGAGCCCGTGACCGGGGCCGGGGTCCAGTCGACGCCCGCGAACTTGTCCGCGCCGCTGACCGCGAACGACCGGCACAGCGGACCCTGGTCGGCCCCGAGGACGTTGACGCAGAAGGTGCCCGCGCCCGCGATCCGGGGCCAGGTCGTCGACGTACGGGCGACCATGAAGGCGACCAGGGGCGGGTCGAGGGAGAGGGAGGCGAAGGACTGGCAGGCGAATCCGGCCGGTCCTGCCGTGTCGAGGGCGGTCACGATCGTGACCCCGCTCGCGAAGTGGCCGAGGACGCGGCGGAACTCGGCCGGGTCGACGGGCGGTCGCTCGTCCTCCCGTACCGCGCGCAGTACCGGCCGGGGCAGTGGTTCCACGGCCGTCGGCGAACCGGCCGCTCTCAGGTGTCGGACGACGGTGGCCGCCATCCCCGCGTGTCCCATCACACCGCCCATTGAACCTGACGGGTCGTCAGATGAACAGGGTGGGGACGGTGAAGACCCGGCGGGACGCCGGGCACGCGAGAGCCCCCGGGGCGGCGGCAGGACCGCCGCCCCGGGGGCTCTCCCTCCATCCGGCCGCGGGATCAGCCGGCGACGGCGCCCGTCGCCCGGGTCCAGGCGACACCGGAGACGTGCCCGGTGCGATGGGCGGTCACCCTGACGGTGATCCTGGTCCCGCGCTGGGCCTTGGTGAGCGTGAACGCGGCACGGGTGGCCCCGCTGATCGCCCGCCCGTTCGCGTACCACTGATACGCGTACGAGGTGGGCGCCGGAGTCCACGTCCCCCGGTTCAGCGTGAGCGTCCGCCCGACCTTGACGGTGCCGGTGAGGGCCGGGGCCTTGGTCGCCTTGGGCGCGAGCCCGCTCGCGACGGTGTACCCGGCGGTGGTGTGGCTCCCGCTGAGGTGGCCGGTCCGGTGCGCCGTGACGGTCACGCTGAGCTTCTTGTTCCGGAGGGCGGCGACGGGCGTGTACGTGGCCCCTGTCGCCCCGGAGATCGCGACCCCGTCGCCCCGCCACTGGTACGCGTACGAGGTCGGTGACGGCGACCAGGTCCCGACGACGGCCGTGAGCTTGCTCCCGACGCGGGTGGCGCCGGTGAAGGTCGGGACCTTGGTGGGCTTGGGGGCGGCGCCCTTGACGAGCGCGGCGGTACTGACGGAGGTCAGCGTCGGATGCCCCGCCTTCCGGGCGATCACCGCCACGGACAGCTGCTTGCCCAGGACGGAGGAGGAGATCGGGTACGTGGCGGCCGTGGCCCCCGCGATCGCGACCCCGTTTGCCCGCCACTGGTACGAGAGCGAGTCCACCGGAAGCGACCACGAGCCTGGCTTCGCCGTTACCGTCGAGCCGACGACCAAGGATCCGGAGAAGGTGGCGGCGGCGGTGTTGCGGAGGGCCGCGACGACGGAGACGGCGTTGCTGTCCCGGGAGTACGAGTAGCGCGTGTACACCCTCGTCAGGAGCGGCCCGAGCGGTGCGTTCGTCAGGTCGACCGAGACCGTCATGCTCCGCCGGTCCGGGGCGACCGTGGTCGCGGTCGACAGGGCGCGGTAGTCCGAGCCCGACTGCATCAGGAACAGCTGGTCCTCGTCGTGCAGAGCGGTGCCGGTGACCTTCATCGTGATCTTGCCACGGCCGATGGTGGCAGGGCCGACGCTGCCGACGGTCCACTCCTCGGGCCCGCACAGGCTGGAGGCGCACCTGGCCTCGACACGCACCGCCGTCGTGGCCTGGGCCGGGGTCTCCGGTAGCCCGACCACCAGGGTGCTCGTCCGCGCCACCCGCTCGAAGTCCTCGGTCGGCAGACCGCACGTGTACGCGTAGCCGTCGGGGCCGAAGGTCTGGTTGCAGCCGTCCTTCAAAGGGGACGAGTGGTACAGCTTCGGCGTCGGCAGCTGCGCGGGCGTCCCCGTGGGCGAGAGCTTCAGGTCGAAGCTGTCGCGCGTCGCCGTCGGCAGCACCGCGCACAGCGCCGTCTTCTGCTCCGACAGCGTGCCGACCAGCGGCCCGAAGCCGTAGCTGACGTTCGGCACCGTGACGCACTCGGGCGCGGGGCCGGTGGCCGTGCCGATCAGCAGGGCGTCGAGGCGGTAGGCGGGCGCGGCGGTCTCGCCCTCCCGGACGACGACGAGAACCTGGTAGCGCTTGGAGCCCGTGACCGCGCAGCCGTTGGTGAAGTAGCCGCACAGGGCCACGCCGGTCGCGTCGTAGACGGCGAACCGCGCGGAGCTCCGCGCGTCCCGCGCGTTCAGGTGCAGGGTGTCCCGCTCGTCCGCCGTCGTCACCTGGTGGCAGAGGAAGGTCCCCGGCTTCGCCGGGACACCGCCGGTGGACGGTCCGCCGACGGCGACGGCCGGGGTGGTGACGCAGCCGCGTGCCGTGGTGGTGACGTCCCTGCGGGTGAGGGCGAACTCGGCCGGCTGGTCCTGGCCCTGGATCAGGACGGTGTGCGCGAGACCGGGCGTCAGCTCGCACGTGGTCCAGGTGCTGGAGTAGGTGCTGATCGAGCAGACCCTCTTGCCGCTCGTGTCGAGGACCCTGACTTCGGCGCCCGGGGTGCCCGAGATCTTCTGGATCTGCGTGAGCTCGCGCGCCGAATGACCCGTGGCCGGGATGGCCAGACAGTCGGCGAAGGTGCCGCCGCCGGTCCGCACGGCCATCCGCGTCGGGTTCGTGGTGAAGTCGCCTGCCTCGAAGGTCCGGCAGGCGCTCGGGGCGTCCGTGCGGTGGACGACGAGACGGTACGCGTCGGACGGGGCGTCCTCGTAGGCCTTGGATGCCAGCAGGCGGTACGGGGCGGTGCCGCCCAGCTCGCACGGGCCCATGATGAGGCTGTCGGAGCAGAAGGCCGTGCCGGTCGCGTCGAGGACGGTGAGATCGGCGGCACGGTCGGTCAGGACGGCGATGTGCGCGTCCTGAGGAACAGGCAGGTGGAGGCAGTCCACAGCACCGCGTGCGTCGAACGTCCCCCGGTAGGTCGCCGCGAGCGTGACATCGTCGGCGCAGCCCTCCGCAGAGGCGCGGTCGAGGATGCGTACGGACTTGTCGGTGACGAGGGTGTACGGGACGCCTGCGGTGAGCGTGCAGTTCTGGCCCTCGCGGCAGGCGGTGGTGCCGTTCGCGGCGAACACCGTGAGGTTTCCGGCATTGGTGTCCGGGCCGATTTCGGCCACGTCGTAGCGGCCGGTCGCCTTCGGGGTGAACGTCCTGCACCCAGTCCCCGGGGCGGCCTTGGCAGGGGCGGCGCCATAGGCGGTCACGGTCACGGGGGCGCAGCCCACCGGGTCCGACAGACGGCGGACCTTGATCGTGTACGGCGAGGCGGTGCCGTCGTCCGCGTCCGGCACGATGGCGAGGACCCGGTAGCCGTCGGTGCCTTCCGGCAGGACGCAGCCGTTGCTGTTGTCCTCGTTGTGGACGGGACAGATGCGCTTGCCGGTGCCGTCGGTGATCCAGGAGGCCGGTTCGTAGCCGCCGAGCTGGGCGTCGAGGGTGACCCGGTCACCTGCGGAGGCCGTGAAGGAGTGGCAGACGACGCCCGTCCGGCCGTGGCCCTTCCCGGTCGCCGGGACCGAGTCGTAGGCCGTGCCGGGGAGCGCCGGGCAGCCGGGGGCGGCCGTCAGCGGGACCATGGAGACGAGGTCCTGCGCGGTCGACCAACCGCTGTTGTAGAGCTTGAGCGTGTACGTCCCGGCGTCGAGCCTGCACCAGGTGTAGCGGTAGTACTGGTCCTCGCAGTCGACGTGGTTCTCACCCGAGTACAGCGCCGGGTTCACGGACTGACCGGCGACGAGCATCTGGTACAGACCCGGGTTCTCCGCGGTCAACGTGAAGCAGGCGGTGGCACCTCCCTCGACCGTGAAGGAACCGCTCGCGTCGGCACGAGCGCCGAGAGGAGTGAGCGCCAGGTCGGGACAGGGCGGGCCGGTCGGCGTGGGCTCCTCGGACGGCAGGGGCTCCTCGGACGGCGTGGGTACGGGCTCGTCGGTGGGCGTCGGGTCCTCGGACGGCGTGGGCACCGGATCGGTTGCCGCGGCAGCCGGCGGCGTGGGCGTCGCGGCCAGGGCCGTACCCGCTGGGACCGCGGACCCCAGCAAGGCCGTCAGTAGGGCAGGGACAAGCAGGAGCGCTCTCGTGGATCGTACGGATCCTGTGAATCGTCTGGATCTCAGGCGCGAGCGCGCAGAGTTGGGCATTCCGTTCCCCCCGGAGCGGCAGCGTGTGGCATATGCGCGACACACGATACGGCCCAGGTCCGCCACCGTCGCGCGACTATCTCCCCAGGTACCGCGCCTCCCGCCGCTCCACGAAGCTCGCCACCCCCTCCTTCGCGTCCCGCGTCGTCATGTTGATCTCCTGCGCCGCCGCCTCCGCCGCGAAGGCGGCCGCGCGGTCCGTGTCGAGGGACGCGTTCACCAGCTGCTTCGTCAGCGCGAGCGCCCGCGTCGGGCCCTGCGCCAGGCGCTCGGCCCACTCCCGGGCCGTCTTCTCCAAGGCCTCCGCCGGAACCACCCGGTTCACCAGCCCCAGCTCCCGCGCCTCCGCCGCCGACACCGCGTCCCCGAAGAACATCAGCTCCTTCGCCCGCTGCGGCCCGATCAGCCGCGGCAGCAGATACGCCCCGCCGCCGTCCGGGACGAGCCCCCGTCGTACGAACACCTCGATGAACCGGGCCGACTCGGACGCCAGGACCAGATCGCACGCGAACGCAAGGTGCGCCCCGATCCCCGCCGCCGTCCCGTTCACCGCCGCGATCACCGGCTTCTCGCAGTCCATGACCGCCCCGATGAACCGCTGCGCCCCGCGCCGGATCGTGCGCGCCACGTCCCCGGGGACGGTCTCCGCCACCGCCGGCGCGCCCCGCAGGTCCGCCCCCGCGCAGAAGCCCCGGCCCGTCGCCGTCACCACCACCGCCCGGACGTCCGGGTCCGCGGAGGCCTCGTCGAGCAGGGCCATGATGCGTTCCCGCTGGTCCCAGGTGACCGCGTTCATCGCCTCGGGGCGGTTGAGGGTGATCCACGAGACGCCGTTCTCGACGGCGTGCAGCACATCGGACATGAAGCCTGATCTCCTCAGCGGCAGACCGCGAGCGCGTCCAGGGCCACGGCCCCTTGCCCCCGCGGCAGCACCATCAGCGGGTTGATGTCGAGCTCGGCGAGGTCGCCGTCGAGTTCCAGGGCCATCCGCTGCACCCGCAGCACCACCTCGACGAGCGCGTCCACGTCGGCCGGCGGCGCGCCCCGTACCCCGTCGAGAAGGGCCCGGCCGCGGAGCTCGCCGAGCATCGAGCGCGCCTCGGACTCCCCGAACGGCGGGACCCGTACGGCCGTGTCGTTGAGGACCTCCACCAGGACCCCGCCGAGCCCGACCGTCACCGTCGGACCGAACAGGTCGTCGCGGGTCACGCCCACCACCATCTCGACGCCGCGCCCGACCATCTGGCAGACGAGGATCCCGTCGAGGTCGATCGACTCGAAGCGAGCGATGTCGGTGAGCTCGCGGTACGCGTCCCTGACCTGGCTCGCGGAGGTCAGCCCGACCTTCACCAGGCCCAGTTCGGTCTTGTGGGCGAGCTGCGCGCCCGAGGCCTTCATCACGACCGGGTAGCCGACGAGCCCGGCGGCCCGGACGGCCGCCGCCGCGCTGGTGACGAGCTGCTCGCGCGGCACCCGTATCCCGTACGCCCGCAGGAGCTGCTTCGCCGCGTGCTCGCTGAGCCGCCGGCCGGGCCGCATGAGGGCCTGGGCCTTGCGGAAGGAGGGGGAGGGGGTGCGGGGTGCCTCGTCGAAGGGGGAGCGGTAGGCGGTGGTGAAGCGGTGGTGGTCGAGATAGGCCTTCACGGCCCCGATGCAGTTGGCGAACGTACGGAAGGTGGCGACGCGCGAGGAGCCCAGCAGGGTCGTGCGGTACGCGTCCTCCGTACCGACCGGCGACCCCCACACCACGCACACCAGCTTGTCCGTCGCCTCGGCCGCGTCGACGAGGTCCTGGGCGAGCTTGTCGCTCATGGGAGGGAACGGCCCGGTGATCGGACAGATCAGCACGCCCACCGACGGGTCGGCGAGGATCGCGTCGATGATCTTCCGGCCGCGCCAGTCGCCGACCGGGTGGCCGCCGTTGTCGACCGGGTTGGCGACGCTCAGGTACTCCGGGATCCACTCGTGCAGTTCGTCCTGCTTGGCCTGCGGGAGGGTGGGCAGCCGGAGCCCCGCCGCGGTGGCCAGGTCGGCGAAGTGGGCACCCGTACCACCGGAGATGGAGTAGACGACGACGCCATCGGCCCGCGGGCGACGGGCGCGGGCGAGCAGGGTCGCGGTGTCCTGGAGCTGGTCGAGCCCGTCGACCCGGATCACCCCGAACTGGCGCATGGCCGCGTCGACGACCTGGTCGGCGCCCGTGAGCTTGCCGGTGTGGGAGGCGGCCGTACGGGCCCCGGTCTCGGTGCGGCCGACCTTCACGGCGACGACCGGGACGCCATGGCGGGCGGCCCGGTCGGCGGCGAGGAGGAAGGAGCGGCCGTCCTTGAGGCCCTCGACGTAACAGGCGATGGCGCCGACCTCGGGCCGTCCGGCGAAGTACGAGATGAAGTCGGAGGTCTCCAGGTCGGCCTCGTTGCCGGTGGGCGCCCAGTGGGAGAGGCGGACGCCGAGCTCCTGGAGGGTGAAGACGGGCCGCCCCTGGTGGCCGGACTGGGTGATGAGGGCGACGGCGGGGCCTTCGAGGTCCTCGCGGAAGCGCTCGAAGGCGTTGAGGTTGGTGTTGGGGCCGAGGAGACGGAGCCCGGAGCGGCGTACGGCTGCGGCGAGACGTTCCTGCGCGGCGGCCCCCGCCTCGCCGGTCTCGGCGAAGCCGGAGGCGAACGCGACCGCGAACTTCACCTTGGTCTCGGCGAGTTCCTCGATGACGGGGAGCGGGTCGGCGACGAGGAGGACGGCGAGGTCGACGGGTTCGGTGAGCGCGCCGACGGAGGGTACGCAGTCGATCCCGAACACGCTGGTACGGGTCGGGTGCACGGGCACCAGCCGGGCGCCGACCCGCTCGGCCCAGGCGAGCAGCTGCCGGGTGATCCCGGTGTTGGGCCGGCCCTCGGCGTCGGACGCGCCGACGACGGCGACGGACTCGGGCCGGAAGAAGCGGTCGAGGTCGGGCACGGCGGCGTGCAGGGGGCGCCCGCTGACGTCCTGGTCGCCGGGGGCGGCGGCGACTCCGTGCACGGTGGTGCGGGGCGACTCCCCGCAGGCGACCACGCGGGCGCGGAGATCGGTGGTGAAGGTGCCGTGAGTCGATCCAAGCATGTGTTCCGCCCGCCCTTCACCCATCCGTATACACCTGACGCTCAGTCAGATTACAGAACTGACGGCTAGTCAGGAATAGGTGTGAGGCGGCGCGGTTGCATGAGGCGCCGGATGGCCCGGCCGCGGTTACCGCGCGATCCGCCGCGCGATCTTCTCCGCGTCGATCGCCAGCTCCCGGAACATTCCGCTGATCGGGTTCGTGAACCCCGTGAAGTACAGCCCAGGCGCCTCGCGCGGGCAGCGCGCCCCGTGCACCACCGGGTGACCGCGCTCGTCGAGCACGTCCAGATGCCCGACGAGCGGCTCCAGGGCGCGCCGGTAGCCGGTCGCCGCGATCACCGCGTCCGGGGCGATCCGGGTGCCGTCCGCGAGGACCACCTCACCGCCCTCGAAGGCCTCCACGGCCGCGACGACCTCGACCTTCCCCGCCCGCACCGCGTCGATCAGTCCCACGTCCTGCACCGGGATCGCGCCCTCGCGCTGGCGCGTCGCGAGGCCCTTGTCGGGCCGGGGCAGCCCGTACTCCGAGAGGTCCGGCGTCCCGACCCGGGCCGCGAGGGCGCCCAGCCGGTCGACCAGGGCCGTCGGCAGGCGGCGGACGAGGATGCCCGAGCGCTGCGCCGGCCAGCCGGCGGTGGTGCGCTTCACGATGTGCGGCACGGTCCGCACCGCGAGCCGCACCCGGGCGGCCCCGCCGTCGGCGAGGTCGGCGGCGATCTCGGCGCCGGTGTTGCCGATGCCGACGACGAGGACGTCCTTCCCGGCGTACGGCTCCGGGTTGCGGTAGGAGCGGGCGTGGTCGAGGCGCCCCTCGTACGCGTCGCGACCGGGCCAGTCGGGCAGCCGCGGGGTGTGGTTGTAGCCGGTGGCCACGACGACCGCACGCCCGGTGAGCCGGCGTCCGCCGGTCGCGTGCAGGACCCAGTCGGCCCCGGCCCGCTCGACGCGGAAGACCTCGACGCCCGTCACGATCTCCAGCTCGTGCTTCTCCGCGTACTTCTCCAGGTAGCGCACCACGTCCGCGCGGGCGACCCAGCGCCCGAAGGAGCGGGGTATCGCGAGTCCGGGGAGGGCGGAGAGCCGCCGGGTGGTGTGCAGCCGCAGTCGGTCGTAGTGGGCGCGCCAGGAGGCGCCGACGGCGTCGGACTTCTCCAGGACGACGGCGCGGACGCCCCGCGCGCGCAGGGCGGCGGCGACCGCGAGCCCGCCGGGGCCCGCGCCGATGACGTACACGGGGTGGTCAGCCTGTGGAGAGAGTGCAAGGGGGGTGGTGGCCATGAATGCTGAGCGTAATGACGTGTACACGCTGTGGGTCTCGGTCAAGAGGGATTTCGGTTACG
Organism: Streptomyces sp. NPDC088707; assembly: GCF_044752725.1. NCBI lineage: Bacteria > Bacillati > Actinomycetota > Actinomycetes > Kitasatosporales > Streptomycetaceae > Streptomyces > Streptomyces sp. NPDC088707. Next base: position 242,510 of record NZ_JBIVLV010000011.1, read on the forward strand.
AATCGGTCACGCCGACCGCTCGCCCCGCTCGCCTCGACCGCTCGCTCCCCTCGCCGCGGCTCCTCGTTCCGCCCGCCCGCCCAGGTCGCTGGGCGCCCGCCTCTTGCGCGGGAGGCGGGGCTGCGCTGAACTGACGTACCGTCAGATCCAGTGGTGTCCCACGAGGGGGAGCGCGCATGCAGACCGTCTGGCTCACCGGCGCCGAATGGCTCGCCGTCCTCCGCATCGGCCTCGGCCTGTGGTGGCTGGAGAGCTGGCGCCACAAGGACAGGAAGGGCTGGTTCGAGCGCGGCACCGGCATAGCCTGGGCCGCCGACGTGGCGGGCAAGCACAAGTGGCCGCCGGTCAGGAAGGGCTTCGAGACGATCGTCGCACCGCGCCCCAAGCTCATGGCGTACGTCGTCGTCTACGCCGAACTGGCACTCGGGCTCGGCCTGGTGGTCGGCCTCCTGACCCCGATCGCCCTGATCGGCGGCCTCCTCCTGAACCTTCTCTACCTCGTCCTCATGATCCACGACTGGGCCGAGCAGGGGCAGAACGCGATGATGGCGCTCATCTCGCTCGTCGCGCTCCTCGCCATGTCCTGGCAGACCTGGTCCCTCGACCACGCGATCGGAATCTTCTGATGACGGCTGCCGACCCCGACATCGACACCTTCACCCGCCCGTACTGGGACGCCGCCGCGGAGGGACACCTCCTTCTGCGCCGCTGCGCGGCCTGCGACCGCGTCCACCACTACCCACGCGAGTTCTGCCCGCACTGCTGGAGCGAGGACGTGACCTGGGAACGCGCGAGCGGCCGCGCGACCCTCTACACCTGGTCGGTCGTCCACCGGAACGACCTTCCGCCCTTCGGCGAGCGCGTCCCGTACGTGGCGGCCGTCGTCGATCTCGCCGAGGGCCCGCGCATGATGACCGAGGTCGTCGACGTGGCGGAGGGCGACCTCCGGATCGGGATGGAGCTGGAGGTCGCCTTCCGGCCGGAAGGCGAGGTGACGGCCCCGGTCTTCACGAGAGCCGCCGCCGGCCGCCCGACGTAGGCGCGAGGCGCTCGGCGGTAGGGGCCGGGCGCCGGGCGGTGGGCCGACCCCGGTCAGACGGGGGAGACGTTCCTCCAGAGCTGGGTCGCGCTGCTCGGGTCGCAGGTGTACGACATCATGAACGGCGGCCCGGCGATCATGCACTGGCCGCTGTTCATGTTCTTGATGGTCATACCGGCGGACGTCTTGGTGTTGATCTTCCATGCCTGGGTGCTGGAGCCGTTGCACGCCTTGGCGGTGAAGCCCGGTGTCCCGCCCGGCTGAAGACAGTGGCCGGTCGCCTTGTTGATCAGCCGGAAGGTGCCGTTCGCGCCGGGCGAGTAGATCCAGGTGTAGGAGATCGTGCCGCTGTTGGGCGGGCCGCCGCACGGCGCGGTGTCGACCATGATGGCGTAGCCGGGATTGGACTCGGCCAGGCATTCGCCGTTGGAGACGCTCTCGACGGAGTACGTCCCCGAGGGCGCCGAGCCGCCGGTGGCCGGCGGGGGCGCGGGCTTGGTGGTCCGGGGCGGCTGCGTGGCCGGGGGACGGGTCGTGGTGCCGCCACCGTCGGGGGGCGTGGGGTCGGTCCCGCCGCCGGAGGGATCGGCCCCGCCGCCGGAACCACTGCCGGAGCCGCTCCCGCCGCCGCCGTCACCGCCCCCGGGCTGGGTGCCGGTGCCCACGGCACCACCGCCACCCCCACCATCACCGTCGGCGGGCGGCGGCGCAACCGGGGAGGTGGCCGGCGGCTTGGACGACGGCGGCTTGGAGCCGGGCGGGGTCTTGGCGGAAGGCGAGCCGGGGGTCGACGGCAGCTGCACGTTGGCCGGCTGCGAGGCCACGGAGGACGGCGACGAGGAGGGCCCGGGGCCCGCGCCGAGCTGACCGATCTGGTACGGGCCGAGGGCCACGGTCAGGGTGGTGCCGGTCGCGACGACGACGGGCACGGCGAACATGAAGAACCGGTTGCGCCGCTGCTCGCGCGGCCCGCGAGCAGCGGAACCGGTGACGGCGAGCGGATCGGGAGAGGCGGTGGCGGGCTCCTGCGAGCGGGCCTGTGGGGTGAGAGCGGCGGTGGCGACGTCCTCGGCGGGTTCGGCCCGCGCGAGCTCCGCCAGATGCTCGGCGGTGGGCGGCTCGGCGGCGAAGGCGGCCCGTTCGGCTATGCGTTCACCGACGGCGGAGGGCCAGAGGGAGCCCGAGGCGCGCTCTGAGGTGCGCTCGACGAGCTCGGCGGCCGTGGGCCGGTCGGCCGGGTCCTTGGCGAGGCAGGTGCGGATGAGGTCGGCGAGCTCGGGCTCGGTCTCGGTGAGCCGGCCGAACTCGGGCTCGGCGTGGACGACGCGGTAGAGCAGGTCGGGGCCGGAGCCGTCGCCGAAGGGAGGGCGGCCGTTCGCCGCGTAGAGGAGGAGGCTGCCGAGGGCGAAGACATCGGCGGCGCCGGTGAGTTGCCGGTCGGCGACGGCCTGCTCGGGGGCCATGTAGGCGGGGGTGCCGATGACCATGCCGGTCTTGGTGAGCCGGCTCTGGTCGGCGGCGCGGGCGACGCCGAAGTCGATGAGGGAGAGGCCGGAGGAGGTGAGCATGACGTTGGAGGGCTTGAGGTCGCGATGGACCATGTCGGCGCCGTGGACGACGCCGAGCCCGACGGCGGCACGGTGGAGGAGCCGCCAGAGGGCGGGGCCCGGGAGGGGGCCGCCGTGCAGGCGGATGGCCTCGTTGAGGGTGATGCCCGGGATGTACTCGGTGGCGAACCACGGGGGCTTGGCCGTGCGGTCGCTGGCGAGCAGCTTGGTGTTGGCACCGGCGGGGAGCCGGGCGAGGTTGTCGAGCTCGTGGCCGAAGTGGCTGAGGAAGTCGGCGTCTTCGGCGAGGACGGGGAGCACCCGCTTCACGGCGGCGAACTTCCCGGGCACGGCGCCGAGATAGACCCGCCCCATGCCGCCGGACCCGAGGACACCGAGCAGCCTGAAGGCGCCGATCTGCCGGGGATCACCCGGTTCCAGAGGCATGGCCCCGCTGCCGTCCAGACTGCCCAAATTAGAGTTGTTTTCCAGTTCCCCCTGCATGGGCCACACAGTAGCGGAGGGGGTTTGTGATCTGAATCGAAGCCAAGTGCTTGTTTCTGGACTGTAGTTGAACGGCGGGTGATGCGGTCGTGGGGGCGGGGTTCTGGGGGTGGGGGTTCCGCATAAGCCTCGGGTGCGGCCGCCCTCTTTCCGAGTGTGGCGGCCTCCGCCGCCGCGTCAAGGGCGCTCCCTGCGGTCGCGTCGCTGCGCGATGGGCTGCGCCCACCCTTGACCCGGCGGCGGAGGCCGCCTTTTCACACTCGGAGGGCGGCCGGGGGGCGTGGCCACGCGGGGCTTCGGGCAGTGGCCGGGCGTTGCGGGCGTCTGCCGGTGAGTGGGTGGGGGCTTGGTTTGTGGCGGGGCGGGGTGGGCGCAGTTCCGTGGGTTCTGGGTGCGCGGTCGTTGAATGGGGCGGCCCGGCTCGGCTTAGCGGCCGACCGCAGTCCTCGGGCTGGGCCTCAGGCCCCGCTGGTCTGTGTTGGTGGGTGGTGGGAGCTGGTGGCGTGAGTTTCTTGCACTTTCATCGCCCGATAAGGGCGATTCGCCCCGTATGGGGCTTATTCCGGGGGGTGTTACTCGGAGTAGTGCGCAGTTGTCCACGCCCCCACCCACCGGGAGTGACCAGCGGGGCCTGAAGCCCCACCCCAGCCGGCATTTCGACGCTGAGCCGGACCCCGACCGCCCCATTCAACAACCGCGCACCCCGAACCCACCGACGGAAGCCCACCGGCCCCCGCAACAAACCAAGCCCCCACCCACCGACCGGCACACGCAAGCCGACGCCGACTACTGCCCGAAGCCCGGCGTGGACCCGGCCCCCTGGACCGCCCTCCGAGAGTGTTTTCGCTCCTGGAGGTGGTGGGTCAAGGGTGGAGCGCAGCGGAATCGGCGAAGCCGACGCGACGAAGGAGCGCCCTTGACGCACCACCGGAAGGAGCGACTCTCGGAAAGAGGGCGGTCCCACCAGAAGCCCACTTGTCGGCCCACCCCAAGAACCCAAAGACCCGCACCCCCGCCCCCCCATCACACCCCAACCGCCCCGTCAATCCGCTCGCGGATCAAGTCGGCGTGACCGTTGTGACGCGCGTACTCCTCGATCATGTGGATGAGCACCCAGCGCAGCGAGACCGCTCCCCGCCACCCGTCATGTCCCTCGACGTCCAGGTGCGTGGCCTCGGCCACGAATGCCTCCGCGAAGGCGACCTCGGTCTCCCACGCCGCCCAGGACTCCGCGACGATCTCGGGTTCGGGTCCCGCGCCGTCGAAGTCGCCCTCGGGCGCTTCGACCGACGAGAAGCGCAGCTCGACGTCGTGTCCGGCGAGCACCGACCGGAACCATCGGCGTTCCACGTCGGCGAGGTGTCGTACGAGGCCCAGCAGGGACAGCGAGGAAGGCGGCACGGACCGCACGGCCAACTCTGCTCCCAGGCCGGAGCACTTCAGCTTCAGCGTGGCCCTCTGGGCGTCCAGCATGGCCACCAGCATGGTCTTCTCGTCGCCGGTGGCAGGGCCGCCGAACCGGTGCTCGCTCTCGGCGCCGGTGAACAGTTCGATCCGTCGGTCGGGAATCTTCATCCCCGCATCATGGTCCTCGGGCGACCGCTCCATAACCCCGGGACGAGGCCGACCGAGACGCCAACCCTCGGCCCAGACCGGCTACTTCATCAGCCCAGGCCGGCTACTTCCTCAGCCCAGACTGGCCGCTTCCTCAGCCCAGGCCAGCTACTTCCTCAGCCCAGACTGGCCGCTTCCTCAGCCCAGCGCACCCACGATATGAGGCGCGGCCTCCGCCAGTGACCGGAAGTGTCGATGGGCCTCAGGATGCGGTGCCTCGGTGTTGACCGTCCAGACCGTCATCCCGGCCGCAAGGCCCGAGCGGACGCCGGACGGCGCGTCCTCGATCACCAGGCAGTCCGCTGGATCCGCGCCCAGTTTCTCGGCCGCGAGCAGGTACGGCATCGGGGACGGCTTCCCTTCGGCCACCGACGCCGCGTCCACGATCAGCCCCGGCGCCGGAAGCCCGGTCCGCTCGAACCGCCCCCGCACCCGGTGCTCGTAGTTCGACGTGACGAGTGCCCATCGGTCCACCGGTAGGGAGTTCAGCAGCTCTGCGGCCCCGTCGAAGGCCGCGTACGAGCCCGTCCGGACGTCTTCGTCCTCCAGCGCGTGCAGCAGGGCGAGGCACTCGGCCGGGTCCCGCCCCGGGGCCACGGCCGCGAACGTCTCGACGGGTCGCGTCCGGAGCGCGACGGCGTACACCTCGTCCCCGTCGACCCCGTAGCGCGCGGCCCACTCGTGCCAGACGCGGCGCTGGTTGGCGACGGCGTCCATGAGGGTGCCGTCGACGTCGAAGAGAACGAACGTGCTGGTCATGCGCCCGATGCTAGGCGCCGGTCGTGCCGTCGACCAGCTCGCGCAGGATGTCCAGATGGCCGTTGTGCCGGGCCGTCTCCTCGACGAGGTGGTGGATGATCCAGCGGAGGTCGACGTGCCGGCCGTCGCGGATGGTTCGCTCGGCCCGGGTGTCCAGGTCGTTGCCGGCGACGAGTTCGCGGTAGCGGGCGCTCTGTTCGGCGTACTCGTCGAGCAGTTGAGGCAGGGGGAAGTCGACCGCGATGCGCATCTCGCGGTCGGGGTCCTCCTCGGTCCAGGGGCCCTTGTCGTCCTCGCCGAGGAAGACCACCTGGAACCAGTAGTACTCGACCCAGCGGAGGTGGTTGATCACTCCGCTCATGGTCATCAGGGGTGATCCCGGCAGAGGCGCCGAGCGGGCGTTCTCCGCGGAGACGCCCTCGCACTTGGCGCGGGCGGTGTCACGCGCGTAGTCGAGAAACGTGGTGAGCTGGGTGCGCTCGTCCCACGCGGACGGAGTGTCACTGAGTCTGGTCATCGCACGAAGCGTCCCCGATCACCGCGTTCCCTGTCGATGTGTTTATCGGGGCGCCCCCGGCAGCCCGGGAAGGACCCGCTTGGCGCCGAGCCGGACGGCGTACCGCTCCCGTGCCGCGAAGTCCGCCGTGCCCCACACCACCGGGTGCCCGACCTCCGCGCACAGGTGGAGGATCGCGTCGTCCCCGACGTGGACGCCGACATGAGCCCCGTACGCGTCGGCCGTGGCGTTGAAGAGGACCAGGTCCAGGGGCTGTGCGACCGGCACGTGGACCGTGGTCCCGGTGTCGCTCCACAGTTCGGAGGAGCGCAGCGCCGGAGGCGTCAGGCCGAAGTGCCTGAGCACCTCGTACGCGAACAGCTGACAGTTGGCGCCGGCCGCGAGCCCCGGCCGCGCGGCCACGGAGGCGGCGCCGGGGAAGCGCGAGCCGTCGTACCGGACGGTCCGGAAATCCGCCGGGAGAGCGGTGACGATCGACTCCATCGCCTGGTCCTTCGGCGCCGCTACCGCCGCTCCACCACACCCCGCACGTAGGCCGCCTGCCCCGCGTGCTGGAGGTCCTCCGCGATCACCGACACCAGGCGCACGCCGAGGGTGACCGGAGGGTCCCAGGCGGCGTCGACGACCCGGTCCAGGTCCGCGTTCGTCACCGACCGCACCAGGTCGAGGGTCCGCGCGTGCACCGCGTCGTAGTAGCCGGTCAGCAGGTCGGCCGGGGCCCGTACCTTGCCCACCTGGGCGCTCGTCTGGCCGTAGCCGGTCGCGCCCTTCCCGAAGGGCAGCCCGAAGCGGTCCCGCCAGCCGTCCGCCTCCCACAGCTGGTCCGTGCCGAAGGCGCCCGCGAGGTGATCGTCCTGGATCCGGGTGAGGTGCCAGACGAGCCAGGCGATCGAGTTGGCGTCCGGATCGACCCGGGCGGCGAGCTCGTCCTCGGTGAGGCCCTCGACGGCCTCGTGGACGGCCTCCTGGATCCGGCCGAACGAGTCGACCAGCAGACCGGCGCTGTTCATGGGGGACATGAGGGGCTCCTCTCGACGGCGGGCGAGCAGGGGTTACGGGCTCCGCTGAGCAGGGGGTTACGAGCTCCGCTCCGCCCGCCACCGCTCGACCGTCGCCTCGACGTCGAAGGGCTTGAGGTTCAGCGGCGGACCGGCCGGCGGGCGGAGCAGCGCCTCGGCGATCCTGGTGTTGATCTCGCCGAGGATCCGGCGGACCTGGCTCTCCGAGACGGCCGCGGCCACCGCCTCCTCCGCGTCCTCCGCGGCCTTGCGCAGGGCCAGCGACGGCGGGAGCACGGACGCGCCCTCGCGGTGCATCTTCCCCTTGATCCACCACAGCTCGTCGTAGGGGGCCGAGTCGTCGGGGAGCGGCTTCCCGAACCCCGACAGGCTGCTGAACTCGCCACGCTCCGACGCCTCGCGGATCTGCTTGTCCACGAACGACTCGAAGCTGACTCCGGGCGGTTTGCGTTCGGTCATGTGTCCAGACTACGTAAGCCCCGTGGCGCGGGTGTGGTCTTCGCCGTCTACTGCGAGACGCGATCTTCCGGCACGCTGTGCTGCGTTCCCTGTGGGTCAACGCGCGTCGACCCCTGTCCACAGGCCACCGACCCCCACGTACCGGAGGACGCATGCGTGCCCGGATCACCCCCCTCGGCACCCTGCTCGCGCTCGTCGCGGGCCTGCTCACCGCGCTCGTCACCACCACCCCCGCCCAGGCCGCGCCGCTCTTCAAGGCGCCCTTCCCCTGCGGCCAGACCTGGACGTACAGCCATCACTCGGCCGAGGTCCGCCAGGCCCTCGACTTCATCCGCTCCGACGGCGGTACGACCACCGGCACCGCGGTCCTGGCCTCGGCGTCCGGGACCGCTTACCGCTACTCCCAGCCGTCCGGCGCGGGCAACTACATCGTGGTCGACCACGGTGGCGGCTGGAAGACGTACTACTTCCACCTGAACGCGTACGCGGTGGCCAACGGCGCCGCCGTCTCCCAGGGCCAGCAGATCGGCACCACCGGCAGCACCGGCAACAGCTCCGGCGCCCACATCCACTACGAGCAGCTCTACAACGGCGTCGGCCAGTCGATCGTGATCAACGGCTCCTCGCTCGCGCCCTACCCCGGCTCGTACGGCTCCAAGTCCCTGACCAGTGACAACGGCTGCTCGGGCGGGGGAGGCGGGAAGTACTGGGTCGACACCTTCGCCAACGCCACCGGCTACGCCCAGCCCAACACCAACGCCGCCCAGGGCGTCCTGAACCAGGGCACGAACTACGTCTACTGCAAGGTCTGGGGCCAGGAGATCCGGGACGCCGCCGGGAACTACAACCACTGGTGGCTCAGGACCGACCTCGACACCGTGTACGCGGGGAAGAACGGGCGCGGGGCGTACGTCTCCGCCTACTACCTGTCCCGCTGGGGCAACGACGAGGCCCGCGACAACAACGGAGCCGTGATCCCGAACTGCTGAGCGCCGGGGAACGCCCCGAGGCCCTGAAGGCGCCCGGGAACGCCCCGAGGCCCTGAGGAGCCGGAAGAGCCCCGAAGACCCGGAAAGGGGCCCGAAGGGCAGGAGCCCCGCTCGTGCCCGAAGGCACGGAGCGGGGCTCCTTGGGTACTGCTCTAGTCGTGCGTGTTCGCCGACCCTGGCCCTTAGGCCGGGGAGACGTTCTCCGCCTGCGGGCCCTTCGGGCCCTGCGTGACGTCGAAGGTCACGAGCTGGTTCTCCTCGAGCGAACGGAAGCCGTTCGCGTTGATCGCGGAGTAGTGGACGAAGACATCCGGGCCGCCGCCGTCCTGGGCGATGAAGCCGAAGCCCTTTTCAGCGTTGAACCACTTCACGGTTCCGGTAGCCATGAGCCCTCCTATGGGCCAAAGGGTCGCCCTGCTCCAGAACCTGCAAACAAGTCTGAAAACTACAAAAGCCTGCGGGTCACATGCTCCGCAGGCTCTGTACTGCAAGGGAAACCAAACTGCAACTTGCGTTGAGCGTAGCACGCAGGTCGCCCAGGACGGTAGAGGGAAAGATCACGTCACTCGCATGTTTGATCTCGCTCCGGGTGCTGACGCGCCTGCCCCGGCGATGCCCACGGTACGAGACGGGTCTAGCCTCACGATGTGGACAATGCAACCGACGACCAGCAGCGCAGCCGGCCCCGCGTCGGGCACATCCAGTTCCTGAACTGCCTCCCCCTCTACTGGGGCCTGGCCAAGACCGGAACGCTCCTCGACCTCGAGCTGACCAAGGACACCCCCGAGAAGCTCAGTGAGCGGCTCGTCCGGGGCGATCTGGACATCGGCCCCATCACCCTCGTCGAGTACCTCCGCAACGCGTCGGACCTGGTCGCGCTCCCCGACATCGCCGTCGGCTGCGACGGGCCGGTCATGTCCTGCGTGATCGTCTCGCAGCGGCCCCTGGAGGAGCTGGACGGGGCGCGCGTCGCGCTCGGCTCCACGTCCCGTACCTCCGTACGCCTCGCCCAGCTGCTGCTCGCCGAGCGGTACGGGGTGGCGCCCGACTACTACACCTGCCCCCCTGACCTGGGGCTGATGATGCAGGAGGCCGAGGCGGCCGTCCTCATCGGCGACGCCGCGCTCCGCGCCTCGCTGCACGACGCGCCCCGGCTCGGCCTCCAGGTCCATGACCTCGGCCTCATGTGGAAGGACTGGACGGGCCTCCCGTTCGTCTTCGCCGTGTGGGCGGCGCGCAAGGACTTCCTGGCGCGCGAGCCGGAGACCGTCCACGAGGTGCACCAGGCGTTCCTCGCCTCCCGGGACCTCTCCCTCGAGGAGGTCGCCAAGGTCGCCGAGCAGGCCGCCCGCTGGGAGACCTTCGACGCCGAACTCCTGGAGCGGTACTTCCGTACGCTCGACTTCCGCTTCGGCCCCGAGCAGCTCGCCGGAGTCCGTGAGTTCGCCCGCCGCACGGGCCCCACGACCGGCTTCCCCGCGGACGTCACCGTGGAACTGCTCCGGCCCGCGCGGGATTAGCGGGGCGCGCGCGTTCCGGGTTCCCGATTCGGCTTCCCGGCGCCCCTCCGGTCGGCCTTCCGCCGGTCTCCGGCGGATCTCCGTCTGATCTCCCGTCGATCTCCGGCGGATCTCCGTCTGATCTCCCGCCGGTCTCCGGCCGGTCTCCCGTCGGCTTCTCCGAATTCGCCGTCGCGTCTCCGTTCGGCAATTCACCCCTTTATCCATGTCCGGACCGTCCCTATTACCGCCCCGCCCGCGCGCGCGACCCGACGGAAGCCGTGAGGAGCGCTGGCGTAGGCTGGTTCGGTCGACAGAACCCCTCCGAAAGGGACACACCCGGTGACCGAGAAGGCCGAACTCCAGTCTGTTCTCGACCGCGCCGCCGCGGGTGGCCGGATCACCCCCGAGGAGGCGCTCGACCTCTACCGCTCGGCGCCCCTGCACGCCCTCGGCTCCGCCGCCGACGCCGTGCGCCGCCGCCGGTACGCGGGGACCGAGCACATCGCGACGTACATCATCGAGCGGAACATCAACTACACGAACGTCTGCGTGACGGCGTGCAAGTTCTGCGCCTTCTACGCCGCCCCCAAGGACACGAAGAAGGGGTGGAGCCGCGACCTCGACGACATCCTGCGCCGCTGCGCGGAGACCGTGGAGCTCGGCGGCACCCAGATCATGTTCCAGGGCGGCCACCACCCGGACTACGGCGTCGAGTATTACGAGAAGCACTTCGCCGCCATCAAGGCCGAGTTCCCGCAGCTGGTCATCCACTCCCTCGGCGCGTCCGAGGTCGAGCACATGGCCCGGATCAGCGGGGTCTCCGTCGAGGAGGCCATCACCCGCATCCACGCGGCGGGCCTCGACTCCTTCGCGGGCGCCGGCGCCGAGCTCCTGCCGGAGCGGCCGCGCAAGGCCATCGCCCCGCTCAAGGAGAGCGGCGAGCGCTGGCTGGAGATCATGGAGATCGCGCACGGCCTCGGGGTGGAGTCGACGTCCACCATGCTGATGGGTACCGGCGAGACCAACGCCGAGCGGATCGAGCACCTGCGGATGATCCGTGACGTGCAGGACCGTACGGGCGGCTTCCGGGCCTTCATCCCGTACACGTACCAGCCCGAGAACAACCACCTGAAGGGCCGCACGCAGGCCACGCTCCTCGAGTACCTGCGCATGATCGCCATCGGCCGGCTGTTCCTCGACAACGTCGCCCACATCCAGGGCTCGTGGCTCACCACGGGCAAGGAGATCGGCCAGCTCACCCTGCACTACGGCGCGGACGACCTCGGCTCGATCATGCTGGAGGAGAACGTCGTCTCCTCGGCCGGCGCCAAGCACCGCTCCAACCTGCGCGAGATGATCGACATGATCCGTACGGCGGACCGCGTCCCGGCGCAGCGCACCACGACGTACGAGCACATCGTCGTCCACGACGACCCGGCGAACGACCCGGTCGACGAGCGCGTCGCCTCCCACATCTCGTCCACGGCGATCGAGGGCGGCACGGCGCACCCCGAGCTGAAGCTCCTCGACGCCAACTGACGCGCCCGTGCTGACCATCCACGTCGCCGAGGCGACGCCCGAGACCGCGGTCCTCGTCGACGGCGACCGTGTCGCCGCCGTCGGCCCGTTCGACGACCTGGCCGCCGTCCGCCCCGAGGCCCGGGTGCGGCGGTGGCCCGGCATCCTCACTCCCGGCCTCCTCAACCCGTTCGGCCCCGAGCTGCTCGAAGGCATGTACCACCCGGATCCCCGGGAGGCCGAGGGGTTCGGCACCGAACCGATCACCGGCGAGCGGGCGCAGCGGATCTTCCGGGCCGACCCGTCCCGCCGGGGCGCCTCCGCGCGCCGCGGCGTGCAGCGGCTCCTCGCCCACGGGACGGTCGCCGTCGCCGGCGAACTGCGCGACCGGGCCGCCGTGGACGCCGTACGCCGGGCCGGTCTCGCGGTCGGCCGCCGCCCGGAGAAGCTCCCGGGCGGGCCGTCGTTCTCCCCGGTGCCGCTGGTGCTCCTGCCGTCCCTGGCGCCGGGATCCCCGGCCCGCTTCGCCGTCTTCGACGTCCCGGACCGGGCCTCCCTGGCCCGCCTCGGCGCGGCCACCTGCGTCGCCACCGTCATCGGCGGCAAACTGGTGTACCGGGCCCGCTGAGCGCGCCCTGCCGGTCGGGCCGGGAGCGGCCCTGAGACAATGGTCGCGCCCGCCCGTACCCCGATTCTGCGAGGCCGAACGCCAGTGACCCGCGCCACCCTGGACAAGCAGCCGCACGAAGTCGCCTCGATGTTCGACGACGTGGCGGCGAACTACGACCTCACGAACGACGTGCTCTCCCTGGGCCAGGACCGGCGCTGGCGCAAGGAGGTCGCGAAGGCGGTCGACGCGCGCCCCGCGCAGAAGGTCCTGGACCTGGCCGCCGGTACGGCGACCTCCTCTCAGCCCTTCGCCCGCGCGGGTGCGTACGTCGTGCCCTGCGACTTCTCGCTCGGGATGCTCCGGGTCGGCAAGAAGAACCATCCGTGGATGCCGTTCACGGCCGGCGACGGCACGAAGCTGCCGTTCCGCGACGACGTGTTCGACGCGGTCACCATCTCCTTCGGGCTGCGGAACATCCAGGACACCGAGCAGGCGCTGCGCGAGATGTACCGCGTGACGAAGCCCGGCGGCCGGGTCGTCATCAGCGAGTTCTCGCACGCCACCTGGGCGCCGTTCCGCACGGTGTACGAGGAGTACCTGATGCGCGCGCTGCCGCCGGTGGCCCGTGCGGTCTCCTCGAACCCGGACGCGTACGTGTATCTGGCCGAGTCCATCCGCTCCTGGCCGGACCAGCCGACCCTGGCGGGCATGCTCCAGAAGGCCGGCTGGTCGCAGGTGGCGTGGCGGAACCTGACCGGTGGGATCGTCGCCCTCCACCGGGGGTTCAAGGCCTGAGGGGTGTCCCGGCGGCTACTTGGCGTACATGCCGTAGCCGCTGATCCCCGCGTACACGGCGTCGGCCACGTGCCGGTGGACGTACGTGCCGTTCACGCGGTCCGTCGGCGGGGTGTGCGTCGTGCCGCCCGTCATCAGCGTCGCCGAGCCGCCGCCGTCCAGGTTGAGCGCGTCGATGAGGCCGAGCTCCTCGGAGTCCAGGAGCTTGGCGAACGTGCCCAGGGTCGCGCCGTCCTCGTGCGTGGTGGTGTTGTTCGGCTGGACCTGCCCGGTCAGCGTGACGAGCACCGGACGGCCGTGGACGTTGGTGCCGAGGGCCACCCGTGAGTCTGTGCAGTTCTCGGTGCCGGGATCCTTGCCCGGGCCCGACTGGTTGCAGGTGTCGGGGAGTTCGAGCGGGATGTCGCCGTCGCGGAGGACCTGGTGGAAGGAGCTGACGACGTCGACCGACAGGTCCAGGGGGATCTCCCGTTCGAGCCGCGTGTCGGTGAGCTTCTGGTCGACCGTCACCTTGGTGCCGGGGAGGGCGTGGGCGCGCAGCCACGCGGCGCCCGTGCCGACCCCCTGGAGGATGCGGCCGCCGGCCGGCACCTTGACCTGATCGGCGGGGGTCGTACCGCCGCGGCTCGCGCGGGCGGCCGTCACCTTGCCCGTGGAGTCGAGGACGACCTCGAAGCCGGGGTCGTCGTCGGTGGTGACCGTCTTGTCGAGATCGGGCTTCGGCACCGGGAACCTGTAGTCGTCGGTGAACAGGACGATCTCGTCGGGGTCGGTGTAGACGCCCTTCTCCCCGGTGATCGACTCGGGGACGAGCCGGTCGTCGGTGTCGCGGGCGCAGCCGCGGGCGCGGCCCGGGTCCCGGTTGATGTCGTCGAATCGCGTGGTGGCCCCGTCGGCCGCGGTGAGGTCGAGCTTGGTGCGGAGCGTGGTGATGTACGGGACGCCGTACTGGATCACGGCGCCCGAGGTGCCCTTGTCGTCCGGTCGCCGGCAGCTGGAGCTGTGCAGGACGCCGTCGGTGACCGAGACGCCCATGTGCTGGAGGGTGGTGGGCAGGGTGTCGGCGGGCTCGGTGTGGGCGGGCACGACGTGGTCGTCGTGCTTCTTCTCCGACTTGAACAGGCCGCCGTTCACACCGGCCACGGGGTGCCGGGCCGCGGTGCCGGCCCCGGCGAGCTGCTCGGCGAGCGTCTCGGCCACGCCGTCGCCCGCGCCGATGGTGCTCTCCAGGCTGACGGGGGCGGAGGTCGGGTCGATCTCGACGATCTGGAGGATGCGGGGTCTGGTGCGGTTGTCGAGGTTCTTCTCGGTCCATGTGGTGCGGGTGACGCCGGGGACGCTCAGGTCGGTCTCCGCGTTCAGTTCCCAGTTCAGGGCGAGCAGGCTCGGAGGCTTCACCGCGGTGGGGGCGGCGGCGGCCGAGGTGGTCAGGGCGAGGGCCGCGGTGAGCGCGGCGGCGGCGGCGAGAGCCGGGCGCAGGGGCGTGGTCACTGGCACTCCGAGGTTCCGTTGACGAGTTCGTGGGAGCGGAAGGCGCCCGCGAGGGAGAGGGGGACGGTGATGTTGTCGCCGCGGAGGACGACGTACGCGCCGTACGTCCGGGTGCCTTCGGTCCAGGTGCCGGTGTAGTCGGGCCTGGGGTAGAAGCACAGGTGCTTGCCGGTCCGGTTCCAGACGGACTGGGGGGCGGTCTCGGCGCCGTAGCTGTTGCCGAGGTTCTGGGTGGCGGGGTCGACGGCCGGGACGTGGACGGTCATCGCGCCGCGTCCGTTGCGCTCGGCGAAGGTGCAGACCTGGCCGTTCTCGCAGCGCTCGTAGCCGGTGAAGCACAGGGCGCGGGTGGGCACGAGCTTGTACGAGGCGACGACCCAGCGGGTGCCGCCGGTGACGTACTCGTCGTCGTTGCCCGGCTTGACGGTCTGGAGGGAGCCGCCGTACCGGCTCTTGGTGTAGACGCAGGCCCACATGCGGGTGTTGTTCTGCACGGACAGGGCGGTGCCGGGGTACTGCTCGTCCTTGCCGCCCTCGGCGACGTCCAGGCGGGTGCCGGTGCCGCCGGAGCCGTCGTAGAGGCAGAACACGCCCTGGGCGCAGTCCTCGAAGGGGTCGGGGTCGGCGTTCGCGGGCAGGACGAGGAACGCCGAGCAGATGAGGGCGAGGACGGCTGTGATCAGCGAGCCCCGCCGTAGATCGGTCTTACGCATGGTGGTCACGATCGGTGATCATGACACCTTCGTACGGATGTACGAATTCCGGTTCGATTCCGTCTCGCTGGGCGGTCCTCCGCGCGGTCCCTTCGGGTGGCCCTCCGGACGGTCCGCGAGCCGCCCCCATAGACTGCCCCGGTACGCCCGTACCGCCCCCTACCGTCGAGTCTTCGGGAGAATCCGCCGTGACCGAGCAGCCCCTCTCCGAGCACAGCGCAGATGTGATCGTCGTCGGGGCGGGCCCGGCCGGCTCGACCACCGCGTACTACCTCGCCAAGGCCGGACTGGACGTCCTCCTCCTGGAGAAGACCGCGTTCCCCCGCGAGAAGGTCTGCGGCGACGGCCTCACCCCCCGCGCCACCAAGCAGCTCGTCTCCATGGGCATCGACATCTCCGAAGAGGCCGGCTGGCTGCGGAACAAGGGCCTGCGGATCATCGGCGGCGGCGTCCGCCTGGAGCTCGACTGGCCGGAACTCGCCTCGTACCCGGACTACGGACTCGTCCGCAAGCGCGACGACTTCGACGAGCAGCTCGCCCGCCAGGCCCAGAAGGCCGGCGCGCGCCTCTACGAGCGCTGCAACGTCGGCGCCCCGATCATCGACGACCGTACGGGCCGGATCACCGGCGTCCACGCCAAGCTCGGCGAGGAGAAGCGCGAGGTCACCTTCCACGCCCCGCTCGTCGTCGCCGCCGACGGCAACTCCACCCGGATCTCCCTGGCGATGGGCCTGCACCGGCGCGAGGACCGCCCGATGGGCGTCGCCGTCCGCACGTACTTCACCTCGCCCCGGCACGACGACGACTACCTGGAGTCCTGGCTGGAGCTGTGGGACCGGCGCGGCCCGCAGGACCGGCTCCTGCCCGGCTACGGCTGGATCTTCGGCATGGGCGACGGCACGTCCAACGTCGGCCTCGGCATCCTCAACTCCTCCAAGGCCTTCCGCGAGCTGGACTGGCGCGAGGTCCTCAAGGCCTGGTGCGCCTCGATGCCGGAGGACTGGGGCTTCACCCCGGACAACATGACGATGCCCATCCGCGGCGCCGCCCTCCCGATGGCCTTCAACCGCCAGCCGCACTACACCAAGGGCCTGCTGCTCGTCGGCGACGCCGGCGGCCTCGTCAACCCGTTCAACGGCGAGGGCATCGCGTACGCCATGGAGTCCGGCCAGATCGCGGCCGACGTCATCGTCCAGGCCCACGCCCGCGCGACCCCCGCCCAGCGCGAACTCGCCCTGCGGAACTACCCGCAGGTCCTCAAGGACACCTACGGCGGCTACTACACGCTCGGCCGCGCCTTCGTGAAGCTCATCGGCAACCCGAAGGTCATGAAGATCGCGACCCAGCGCGGCCTGACCCACCCGCTGCTCATGAAGTTCACGCTGAAGATGCTGGCGAACCTGACCGACCCGTCGGGCGGCGACGCCATGGACCGCATCATCAACGGACTCTCGAAGGTGGCCCCGAAGGCCTGAACGACCGCCGGTAGCCGGACGGGGACACCCCGACGGCACGGGTGAAGTGACGGCGCAGATTGGCCGCCGAGCCCAGCCCGCTGTGATCGCCGACCAGCTCCACGGGCAGGTCGGTGGACTCGAGGAGGGTCTGGGCGCGGGCCACCCGCTGCTGGAGCAGCCACTGCAGCGGGGTGGTCCCGTACTCCTCGCGCACCCGCCGGTGGAAGGTGCGCGGGCTCATCCGGGCCCGCGCGGCCAGCTCCTCCACGGTCAGCGGCTCGGCCAGGTGCTCGGTCGCCCACTGCAGGACGGGCCCCAGGCTGTCGTCGTCGCTCGGCGGGAGCGGCGCCTCGATGAACTGCGCCTGGCCGCCGGGGCGGTGGGCCGGGACGACGAGGCGACGGGCGAGCTGCCCGGCGACGGTCGCCCCGAGGTCCGTACGCACCAGGTGCAGGCAGAGGTCGAGCGCGGCGGTGGCTCCGGCGCTGGTCAGGACGGACCCCTCGTCCGTGTAGAGGACCGAGTCGTCCACGATCACCTCGGGGTGGCGGGCGGCCAGTTGCGCACTGTGCTGCCAGTGCGCGGTGGCCCGGCGGCCGTCGAGGATGCCGGCGGCGGCGAGCGCGAAGGCGCCGGTGCACAGCGACACCATCCGGGCGCCGGAGGCGGCTGCGGCGCGCAGCGCCCCGACCAGCTCGGCCGGCACCTCCTCGCCGTCGTCCACGACCGCGTCGGGCACGGACGGCACGATGACGGTGTCCGCGCCCACGAGTCCGTCGAGACCGTGGTCGGTCCGCACGGAGAAGACGCCGCCCTCGCCGGAGTCCCCGCACAGCCGCAGCCGGTACCAGGGGTCGGCGAGGTCCGGATGCGGGATGCCGAAGACCCCGAGCGCCAGGGAGAGTTCGTACAGCTCCCACAACGACGTTCCGATCCGCCGGTCCGGTACGACGGCGATGGCGACGGTCCCTGCGTCCATGCCGCCGACCGTACGGCAGGAATCGTGCGGTCGTCGTCGGTCCTGCCACTGTCGTCCGGATTCCGCCGTTGAGAGCGTGGATTCCATGAACGCACAGAACGTCGACGCATCTGACGCCGACGCACAGAACGCCGACGCGCCCGCCTCCGACGCACAGAACACCGACCCACAGAACACCGACGCGCCCGACTCCGACGCACAGAGCATCACGGTCATCGGCCTCGGCCAGATGGGCTCCGCCCTCGCCGGCGCCTTCCTCGCCGCCGGCCACCGCACCACCGTCTGGAACCGCACCCCGGGGAAGGCGGACTCCCTCGTCACCCGGGGCGCCGTCCGCGCCGCCTCCGTCGCCAAGGCCGTCGAGGCGAGCGAGCTCGTCGTGCTCTGCGTCCTCGACTACCCGGCCGTACGCGGCCTCCTGGCCCCCGTCGCCGGGTCACTGCGGGGCCGGGTCCTGGTCAACCTCACCTCCGGTTCACCGGAGCAGGCCCGCGCCGAGGCGGAGTGGGCCGCCGAGCACGGTGTCGGCTATCTCGACGGAGCCGTCATGACGACCCCGCCGGGGGTCGGCGACAGCGCCAGCATGTTCCTCTACTCGGGCTCGCCCGAGCTGCTCGCCGGGCACCGCGCGACGCTGGCCGTCCTCGGCGACCCGGTGGACCTCGGCCCGGACGCGGGGCTCGCCTCGCTCTACGACGCGGGGCTGCTCGGCCTCATGTGGTCCGTCTTCGGCGGCTGGCTGCACGCGACCGCCCTCGCGGGCGCGGACGGGGTGCCGGCCCGGGACTTCACGGCGGTGGCCACCCGCTGGTTGAAGACGGTCGCCTGGTTCATGACGACGTACGCCGAGCAGATCGACGAGGGGAAGTACCCGGGAGACGACGCCACGATCGACGTCCAGGTGGCGACGATCGGGCACCTGCTGCACGCGGGGGAGGCGCGGGGCATCGACAACCGGCTGCCGGAGCTGCACCTGGAGCTGATGCGCGCGGCGGTCGAGGCGGGGCACGGAGGGGACAGCTACGCCCGGATCATCGAGAACTTCCGCATGTAGGACGTACACGACGGAATCGGGCTGAACAGGGAAAAGCCGTCACTCCCCCGAGGAGTGACGGCCTTTCGTGTGCCGTGAGTGCGGGTCGGTCAGAGGAGACGGACCGCGCCGGAGGGCATGTCCCAGTCCAGGGAGCGCTCGACGACACCGGTCGACGAGTTCTGCGCGCCGACGTAGTTGCCGCCGCCCACGTAGATCGCGACGTGGTACGAGCCGCTGCGGCTGCCCCAGTACAGGATGTCGCCCGGCTGAAGGTTGCTCAGGGAGACGGAGGTGCCCATGCTCGACTGGTCGTACGAGATGCGGGGCAGGTCGATGCCGGCCTGGCGGTAGGCGGCCTGGACGAGCCCGGAGCAGTCCCAGGAGTTGGGGCCGGTGCCGCCGGTGACGTACGAGTCGCCGACCTGGGCGCGGGCGAAGGCCACGATCGCGGCGGCGGAGCCGGAGGGGGCCTGCGTCTGGCTCTCGCCGGAACCGGCGGAGGAGCCGGAGTCCGAGGAGTCGCCGCTCGCCGACGTGGAGGTGAGCTGGGTGCGCTCACTGGTGCGTGAGGCGCGCTCCTGGGCGTCCTTGCGCTCCTGCTCGGCCTTGGCCTCGGCCTCGGCCTTGAGGCGGGCCTTCTCGGCCTTCTCGGCGGCGGCCTTGCGGTCGGCCTCCGCCTTGGCCTTCTTGGCCTCCTTGGCGGCCTTCTGCAGCGCCAGGTTCTCCTGCGTCTGGAGGCTCTGGTCGAGCGCCTCCTGCTGGGAGGCCTCGGCGGAGGCGGCGACGGCGGAGGCGAGACCGGTGCCGGTCTCGAGCGAGCCCAGGGTGGGCATTTCGATGGTCTCGGTCACCGGCTCGGCATTCGCCGGCCCGGCAGCACCGGCCACCGCGATGGTGCCGAGGACGCCACCGGCAACTCCGGCTCGCAGCGCGAGCTTCGAGGCGCTGCGGCGGGGCTTCCGGTGGCTGGGTATGTGAGCGGTGTGGGACATGAGGACAACCGCTATCAGGGCTTCACGGTTCCCTTCAAGAAACGTGGGTTGCGCCACAGTTACGTTCGGAATCTCGTAATCCGCTTCTGTGACGCCCTTATTGACGCCGTAACGGGCAAATCGGGCACAGCTCATCTGGCCCTTGATCACGGGTTTTCAATGAAACGCCCGAATTGCCCGACGCTTACCATCTCTTGACGCATGTGGCCAAGCCCCATGTTTTTCGAGGCTTCGAGGCGTGATGCAGGTCACACTCCTGTCTCACGAACGCTCGTGAACGGGCGCACGCGTCCACCGCCGTACGCGGGACCCCCCGACCGGGCGACGGGCGGTTCCTTTATCACCCGGATGCGTCCATCGCCAATTTGCCTGTAGTGACCATCACTTGATAGTGCGACACTCCCTCCGATCTGCGATTTCCGGTCCGGATGTCACATCTGGTGATCACCTGGGCGCTTCGCGCAACAAGATCACCGCTCATCCGACTTCATGATCCTTCGTCAGGTGGTGGAGATCACAAAGTCGTTGGTGTACCCCGTGTCGCAGATCACAGAGGGGCAGGCATAAGATGCGGGGCAGCCGGGCTTGTGAACTGCCTCACATGGGGGCGATCTTTCACGGTCCGGCCGTGCGGTCCAACGGTCAAGGACGACTGGAAGGAGCGAGGAGCGTGAATGCGTACGCGCCCGTCCTCGTGCTCGGTGCCCTGGGTGCGGGGTTTGCGATCTTCTCCGTGGTCATGGCCACGCTTATCGGGCCAAAGCGGTACAACAGGGCAAAGCTTGAGGCGTACGAGTGCGGCATCGAGCCGACACCCACTCCCGCCGGAGGCGGCCGCTTCCCGATCAAGTACTACCTGACGGCGATGCTCTTCATCGTCTTCGACATCGAGATCGTCTTCCTCTACCCCTGGGCGGTCACCTTCGACGCCCTGGGGCTTTTCGGGCTCGTGGAGATGCTGCTCTTCGTGCTCACCGTCTTCGTCGCCTACGCGTATGTGTGGCGTCGCGGCGGCCTGGAATGGGACTGAGGGGCTGAGGGGCACCTATGGGACTCGAAGAGAAACTCCCGAGCGGCTTTCTGCTGACGACGGTCGAACAGGCCGCGGGCTGGGTGCGCAAGGCGTCCGTGTTCCCCGCGACCTTCGGCCTCGCCTGCTGCGCCATCGAGATGATGACCACCGGAGCCGGCCGGTACGACCTGGCCCGCTTCGGCATGGAGGTCTTCCGCGGCTCACCGCGCCAGGCCGACCTGATGATCGTGGCCGGCCGGGTCAGCCAGAAGATGGCGCCCGTCCTGAGGCAGGTCTACGACCAGATGCCCAACCCCAAGTGGGTGATCTCCATGGGCGTCTGCGCCTCCTCGGGCGGCATGTTCAACAACTACGCGATCGTCCAGGGCGTCGACCACATCGTGCCGGTCGACATCTACCTGCCCGGCTGCCCGCCGCGGCCGGAGATGCTGCTCGACGCGATCCTCAAGCTCCACCAGAAGATCCAGGACTCCAAGCTCGGCGTGAACGCCGAGGAGGCGGCCCGGGAGGCGGAGGAGGCGGCGCTCAAGGCACTGCCGACGATTGAACTGAAGGGTCTGCTCCGGTGAGCGACGCACGCGCGGCCGCCGGGCCGCAGAAAGCAACGATGCCGGCACCTCTGCGCAGCGCGGGCGGAGAAGGGAACGGTTCAGCACAGTGAGCGACGAGACACCCAATCCCGAGAAGGACCTCAGCGCGCAGAACCTGCCGGGGCAGCGCGGGGAGCACGGCGAGGAGGTCCGCGTCCAGCGCGGCATGTTCGGCGCCAACAACGGCGGCGACACCTCCGGCTACGGCGGACTCGTCCGCTCGATCCGGCTCCCCGGACCGGCCTCCCGCCCCTACGGCGGCTGGTTCGACGAGGTGGCCGACGAACTCGAGGGCGCCCTGGAGGAGCAGGGTCTGCTCCCCGGGAACGCCATCGAGAAGACGGTCGTCGACCGCGGCGAGCTCACCTTCCACATCGAGCGGGAGCACCTCGTCCGCGTCGCCCGGACCCTCCGCGACGACCCGGCGCTCCGCTTCGAGCTGTGCACCGGCGTCTCGGGCGTCCACTACCCGGGCGACAAGGGCCGCGAGCTGCACGCCGTCTACCACCTGCGCTCGCTCACCCACGGCCGGCTGATCCGCCTGGAGACGTCCGCCCCGGACACCGACCCGCACCTGCCGTCGCTCGTCGCGGTCTACCCGACGAACGACTGGCACGAGCGCGAGACGTACGACTTCTTCGGCATCGTCTTCGACGGCCACCCCGCCCTCACCCGGATCATGATGCCGGACGACTGGCAGGGCCACCCGCAGCGCAAGGACTACCCCCTCGGCGGCATCGCCATCGAGTACAAGGGCGCCCAGATCCCGGCTCCGGACCAGCGGAGGTCGTACAGCTGATGTCCACGTCCCACGCGTCTCCCCGAGAGACGACAGAAGGCACCGTCTACACGGTGACCGGCGGCGACTGGGAAGAGGTCGTCCAGTCGGCGGCCAAGGCCGACGACGAGCGCATCATCGTCAACATGGGCCCCCAGCACCCGTCCACCCACGGCGTGCTCCGGCTGATCCTGGAGATCGACGGTGAGACCGTCACCGAGGCCCGCTGCGGCATCGGCTACCTCCACACCGGCATCGAGAAGAACCTCGAGTACCGGACCTGGACGCAGGGCACCACCTTCGTCACGCGCATGGACTACCTCACCTCGTTCTACAACGAGACGGCGTACTGCCTCGGCGTGGAGAAGCTGCTCGGCATCACCGACCAGATCCCGGACCGGGCCAGCATCATCCGCGTCCTGCTGATGGAGCTCAACCGGCTCTCCTCCCACCTGGTGTGCATCGCCACCGGCGGCATGGAGCTCGGCGCCACCACGATCATGATCTACGGCTTCCGGGACCGCGAGATGATCCTGGACCTGTACGAGCTGATCACCGGTCTGCGCATGAACCACGCGTTCATCCGCCCCGGCGGCCTCGCCCAGGACCTGCCGCCCGGCGCCGTCGACGCCGTGCGCGAGTTCGTGAAGACCATGAAGAAGAACCTGCCGGAGTACGACAAGCTCGCCACCGGCAACCCCATCTTCAAGGCCCGCATGCAGGACGTCGGCTACCTCGACCTCACCGGCTGCATGGCGCTCGGCGCCACCGGACCGATCCTGCGCTCGGCGGGTCTCCCGCACGACCTGCGCAAGACCGACCCGTACTGCGGCTACGAGGACTACGACTTCGAGGTCCCCACCGCCGACACCTGCGACTCCTACGGACGCTTCCTCGTCCGCCTGGAGGAGATGCGCCAGTCACTCCGGATCGTCGAGCAGTGCCTCGACCGTCTGGAGCCGGGCGAGGTCATGGTCGGCGACAAGAAGATCGCCTGGCCCGCGCAGCTCGCGCTCGGCGCCGACGGCCTCGGCAACTCGATGGACCACATCGCGAAGATCATGGGCACCTCGATGGAGGCCCTGATCCACCACTTCAAGCTGGTCACCGAGGGCTTCCGGGTCCCGGCCGGACAGGCCTACGCGGCCGTCGAGTCGCCCAAGGGCGAGCTCGGCGTGCACGTCGTCTCCGACGGCGGCACCCGCCCCTTCCGGGTCCACTTCCGCGACCCGTCGTTCACCAACCTCCAGGCCATGGCCGCGATGTGCGAGGGCGGCCAGGTCGCCGACGTCATCGTCGCCGTCGCCTCCATCGACCCCGTGATGGGAGGCGTCGACCGATGACCGACCAGATCAGCCTGGGCATGCCCCAGCTCCCCGCCCCCGCGTACCCGGCCGAGGTCCACGCCCGCCTGACCGAGGACGCCCGGGCGATCATCGACCGCTACCCGGACTCCCGCTCCGCGCTCCTGCCGATGCTGCACCTCGTGCAGTCGGAGGAGGGCCATGTCACCCGTACCGGCATGGCGTTCTGCGCCGAGACCCTCGGTCTGACCACCGCCGAGGTCACCGCCGTCGCCACCTTCTACACGATGTACCGGCGCAAGCCGTCCGGCGACTACCAGGTCGGCGTCTGTACGAACACGCTCTGCGCGGTCATGGGCGGCGACGCCATCTTCGAGGAGCTCAAGGAGCACCTCGCCGTCGGCAACAACGAGACCACCGACGACGGCAAGATCACGCTCGAACACATCGAGTGCAACGCGGCCTGCGACTTCGCCCCCGTGGTGATGGTCAACTGGGAGTTCTTCGACAACCAGACCCCCGAGTCCGCCAAGCGCATGGTCGACGACCTGCGGGCCGGCCGGACCGTCGAACCCACCCGCGGCGCCCCGATCTGCACCTTCAAGGAGACCGCCCGCATCCTCGCCGGCTTCCCCGACGAGCGCCCCGGCGCCGTCGAGGCCACCGGCGGCGCGGGGCCGGCCTCGCTCGTGGGACTCCGACTCGCCAAGGGCGAGCAGCCGCACCACCGAATCGTCCACCCGCGCGGTGAGACCTCCGGTCAGGAGGGGGAGTGATGACCTTGGCCGCCGAGATCAACAACAGCAGCCCCGAGAAGCTCCTTTCGCCCGTCCTCTCCGCCTTCTGGGACCAGCCGGAATCCTGGACCCTGGAGACCTACGAGCGGCACGAGGGATACCAGGGGCTCAGGCGGGCCCTCGCGATGAGCCCCGACGCCCTCATCGCGTACGTCAAGGAATCGGGCCTCCGCGGACGCGGCGGCGCCGGCTTCCCCACCGGCATGAAGTGGCAGTTCATCCCGCAGGGCGACGGCAAGCCGCACTACCTCGTCGTCAACGCCGACGAGTCGGAGCCCGGCACCTGCAAGGACATCCCCCTCCTCTTCGCCAACCCGCACTCCCTCATCGAGGGAATGATCATCGCCTGCTACGCGATCCGCTCCGAGCACGCGTTCATCTACCTGCGCGGCGAGGTCGTCCCCGTGCTGCGCCGCCTCCACGAGGCGGTGCGCGAGGCGTACGCCGCCGGCTTCCTCGGCCGGGACATCCTCGGCAGCGGGCTGAACCTGGACATCACCGTGCACGCCGGCGCCGGCGCGTACATCTGCGGTGAGGAGACCGCGCTGCTCGACTCGCTCGAAGGGCGCCGCGGCCAGCCCCGGCTGCGCCCGCCCTTCCCGGCGGTCGCCGGTCTGTACGCCTGCCCCACCGTGGTGAACAACGTCGAGTCCATCGCGTCCGTTCCCGCGATCCTCAACAAGGGCAAGGACTGGTTCACCTCGATGGGCAGCGAGAAGTCCCCGGGCTTCACGCTGTACTCGCTGTCCGGGCACGTCACCTCGCCCGGCCAGTACGAGGCCCCCCTCGGCATCACCCTGCGCCAGCTCCTCGACATGAGCGGCGGCATGCGCGCCGGCCACCGGCTCAAGTTCTGGACGCCCGGCGGCTCCTCCACCCCGATGTTCACCGACGAGCACCTCGACGTGCCCCTCGACTACGAGGGCGTCGGCGCCGCCGGATCGATGCTCGGCACCAAGGCACTCCAGTGCTTCGACGAGACCACCTGCGTCGTCCGGGCCGTCACCCGCTGGACCGAGTTCTACGCCCACGAGTCCTGCGGCAAGTGCACACCCTGCCGCGAAGGCACGTACTGGCTCGTCCAGTTGCTCCGTGACATCGAGGCCGGCAAGGGCAAGCTGTCCGACCTCGACAAGCTCAACGACATCGCCGACAACATCAACGGCAAGTCGTTCTGCGCCCTCGGCGACGGCGCCGCCTCGCCGATCTTCTCCTCGCTCAAGTACTTCCGCGACGAGTACGAGCAGCACATCACCGGCCGCGGCTGCCCCTTCGACCCGGCCAAGTCGACCGCCTGGGCGGACAACCACAAGGAGGTGACCGCATGACCGTCACCACGCCCCAGCCCGCCGGCGGCGGCAGCCCGGCCGTACCGCCGGAGGATCTCGTCTCGCTGACGATCGACGGCATCGAGATCTCCGTCCCCAAGGGGACCCTGGTCATCCGCGCCGCCGAACAGCTCGGCATCGAGATCCCGCGCTTCTGCGACCACCCGCTCCTCGACCCCGCCGGCGCCTGCCGCCAGTGCATCGTCGAGGTCGAGGGCCAGCGCAAGCCGATGGCCTCCTGCACCATCACCTGCACCGACGGCATGGTGGTGAAGTCGCAGCTGACCAGCCCCGTCGCCGAGAAGGCCCAGCACGGTGTGATGGAGCTGCTGCTCGTCAACCACCCGCTGGACTGCCCGGTCTGCGACAAGGGCGGCGAGTGCCCCCTGCAGAACCAGGCCATGTCCCACGGGCAGTCCGAGTCCCGCTTCGAGGGCGTCAAGCGCACCTACGAGAAGCCGATCCCGATCTCCACCCAGGTGCTGCTCGACCGCGAGCGCTGCGTCCTCTGCGCCCGCTGCACCCGCTTCTCCAACCAGGTCGCCGGCGACCCGATGATCGAACTCATCGAGCGCGGCGCCCTCCAGCAGGTCGGCACCGGCGAAGGCGACCCCTTCGAGTCGTACTTCTCCGGCAACACCATCCAGATCTGCCCGGTCGGCGCCCTCACCTCGGCCGCCTACCGCTTCCGCTCCCGCCCCTTCGACCTCGTCTCCACGCCGTCCGTGTGCGAGCAGTGCGCCGGCGGCTGCGCCACCCGCACCGACCACCGGCGCGGCAAGGTCATGCGGCGGCTCGCCGCCGACGACCCCGAGGTCAACGAGGAGTGGATCTGCGACAAGGGCCGCTTCGGCTTCCGGTACGCCCAGCAGCGCGACCGGCTCACCACCCCGCTGGTCCGCAACGCCGGCACCGGTGAACTGGAGCCGGCGTCCTGGCCCGAGGCCCTGGAGGCGGCCGCCCGCGGACTCGTCCGCGGCCGCACCGGCGTCCTCACCGGCGGCAGGCTGACCGTCGAGGACTCCTACGCGTACGCCAAGTTCGCCCGGGTCGCCCTCGACACCAACGACATCGACTTCCGGGCCCGGATCCACTCCGGCGAGGAGGCCGACTTCCTGGCCTCCGCCGTCGCCGGACGAGGCCGCGACCTGGACCGCACGGGCGTCACGTACACCTCGCTCGAAGCCGCCCCGGCCGTCCTCCTCGTCGGCCTGGAGGCCGAGGAGGAGGCCCCCGGCGTCTTCCTGCGGCTCCGCAAGGCCTGGCGCAAGCACGGCCAGAAGACCTACGCGGTCGCCGCCTTCGCCACCCGCGGCCTGGAGAAGGCGGGCGGCACCCTGCTGCCCGCCGCCCCCGGCACCGAGACCGAGTGGCTCGACGCCCTCACCTCCCGGGTCGGCCTCGAAGGCGACGGACTCGCCGCCGCCGAGGCCCTCCGTCAGGAAGGCGCGGTCCTCGTCGTCGGCGAGCGCCTCGCCGGCGTCCCCGGCGCCCTGACCGCCGCCCTGCGCGCCTCCGCCGCCACCGGCGCCCGGCTCGTGTGGATCCCGCGCCGCTCCGGCGAACGCGGAGCCGTCGAGGCCGGAGCGCTCCCCGCGCTGCTGCCCGGCGGCCGGCCCGCGACCAACCCACGCGCGCGTGAGGAGGTCGCCGCCGCCTGGGGCGTCCGCGAACTCCCGCACGGCTACGGCCGCGACACCGGCCAGATCGTGGAGGCCGCCGCCACCGGCGAACTCGCCGCCCTGCTCGTCGGCGCCGTCGAGGTCTCCGACCTCCCGGACCCGGAACGCGCGCGCGAGGCACTCGACGCGGCCTTCGTCGTCTCCCTGGAGCTGCGGCCCAGCGAGGTCACCGCACGCGCCGACGTCGTCCTCCCGGTCGCCGCCGTCGCCGAGAAGCCCGGCACCTTCCTCAACTGGGAGGGCAGGGCCCGGATGTTCGAGGCCGCGCTCAAGCCCGAGCAGATGACCCGGCCGCCGGCCCCGGCTGACGCGCGCGTGCTCCACATGCTCGCCGACGCCCTCGACGCCCACCTGGCGCTGCCCGACCTCAGGGCCGTACGCCGGGAACTCGACCGGCTCGGCGGCTGGACGGAGGAGCGGGCCTCCGAGCCCGTCGAACCCGGCCAGGCCGCGCCCCGGCCCGGCGACGGCGAGGCCGTCCTCGCCGGCCACCGGATGCTCCTCGACCTCGGCCGGCTCCAGGAGGGCGACACGGCCCTCGCGGGCACCCGGCACGCGGCCGTCGCCCGGCTCTCCGCCGCCACCGCCGCCGACACCGGCGTCAAGGACGGCGACACCCTCGAAGTCACCGGCCCCGCGGGCTCCGTCGCCTTCCCGCTGCAGGTCACCGAGATGCCCGACCGCGTCGTCTGGCTCCCGCTGAACTCGGCCGGGCGCGGTGTCCTCTCCGACACCGGCGCCCACCCCGGCGACCTGGTCCGCATCGGCCCGGCGACCCCGAGCCCCTTCGACGTCACGGAGGTGCAGGCATGACCACGCCGCTCGCCGCCGAAGACCTGTCCATGTTCGGTACGGACCCCTGGTGGCTCGTCCTGATCAAGGCCGTCTTCTGCTTCGCCTTCCTGATGATCACCGTGCTGTTCTCCATCGTGTGGGAACGCAAGGTCGTCGCCTGGATGCAGCTGCGCATCGGCCCCAACCGGCACGGCCCCTGGGGCCTCCTCCAGTCCCTCGCGGACGGCGTCAAGCTGATGCTCAAGGAGGACGTGATCGTCAAGAAGGCCGACAAGGTCGTCTACGTCCTCGCCCCGATCATCGCCGCCATCCCGGCGTTCATGGCGATCGCCGTGATCCCCTTCGGACCGGCCGGCAACGAGGTGTCGATCTTCGGCCAGCGCACCTCCATGCAGCTCACCGACCTGCCGATCGCGATGCTGTACGTCCTCGCGGTCGCCTCCGTCGGCATCTACGGCATCGTCCTCGCCGGCTGGTCGTCCGGCTCCACGTACCCGCTGCTCGGCGGTCTGCGCTCCTGCGCGCAGATGATCTCGTACGAGATCGCCATGGGCGCGGCCTTCGCCTCCGTCTTCCTCTACTCGGGGTCGATGTCGACCTCGGCGATCGTCGAGGCGCAGGCGGACCGCTGGTTCGTGATCCTGCTGCCGGTCTCGTTCATCATCTACATCGTCACGATGGTCGGTGAGACGAACCGCGCCCCGTTCGACATGCCGGAGTCCGAGGGCGACCTCGTCGGCGGCTTCAACACCGAGTACTCGTCCATCAAGTTCGCGCTGTTCATGCTCGCCGAGTACGTGAACATGGTGACGGTCTCCGCCGTGTCGGTGACGCTCTTCCTGGGCGGCTGGCGGGCCCCGTACCCGGTCTCCACCTTCTGGGAGGGCGCGAACCACGGCTGGTGGCCGATGCTCTGGTTCGTCATCAAGGTGCAGCTGCTGCTCTTCTTCTTCATCTGGCTCCGCGGCACGCTGCCCCGCGTCCGCTACGACCAGCTGATGAAGCTCGGCTGGAAGGTCCTCATCCCGGTCTCCGTGGTCTGGCTGATGCTGGTCGCCACCGTCCGGGCCCTGCGGAACGAGAACATCGCCTTCGGCAACATCGTCCTGTACGTCGCCGGAGCCGTCCTCGGACTGCTGCTGCTGTCCTTCGTGGTCGACGTGTTCCGCGACCGGAAGGCGAAGGCCGCGGCGCCCCCGCCGGAGGACACCCGCTCCTTCGACCCGATGGCCGGAGGCTTCCCCGTACCGCCCAAGCCCGGACAGTCCCTGCCGCCCGTGCCCCGGCGCAGGCCGCGGCAGGACCGGGACCTCGTTGCCAGTGGCGCCCCCGATACCGCTCCTGCGAGTGATGGAAAGGAGACGGACGGTGTCTGATTTCCAGAATCCGGTGGCCGGCTTCGGCGTGACCTTCAAGGCCATGTTCAAGAAGCGGCTGACCGAGCAGTACCCGGAGCAGCCGAAGACGACGGCGCCCCGCTTCCACGGCCGGCACCAGCTCAACCGTCACCCCGACGGTCTGGAGAAGTGCGTCGGCTGCGAGCTGTGCGCCTGGGCCTGTCCCGCCGACGCCATCTACGTCGAGGGCGCGGACAACACGGACGAGGAGCGCTACTCCCCGGGCGAGCGGTACGGCCGCGTCTACCAGATCAACTACGCCCGCTGCATCCTCTGCGGACTGTGCATCGAGGCCTGCCCCACCCGGGCGCTGACGATGACCAACGAGTTCGAACTGGCCGACTCCTCCCGCGAGAACCTGATCTACACCAAGGAGCAGCTCCTCGCGGGCCTCGAGGACACCATGGTCGACTCGCCGCACGCGATCTTCCCGGGCATGACGGAGCAGGACTACTACCTGGGCCTCGTCGAAGGGGCCGCACCCGGGACCGTCCGCCAGGTCGCCGTGTCCAAGGGGGAGAAGGGCGAGCCGGAGGGGGCGGGCGCATGAGCAACCTCGCGGCCTACGCCACCTCGTCCGGTGAGGCCTTCCAGTTCTGGGTCCTCGGGACCGTCGCCGTCGTCGGCGCCCTGTGCACGATCCTGATGAGGCGGGCCGTGCATTCGGCCCTCTGTCTCGCCGGAACCATGATCATCCTGGCGGTCTTCTACCTGGCCAACGGCGCGTACTTCCTCGGCATCGTCCAGATCGTCGTCTACACCGGCGCGATCATGATGCTCTTCCTCTTCGTCGTCATGCTGGTCGGTGTCACGGCCGCGGACTCGCTGAAGGAGACCATCAAGGGCCAGCGCTGGTGGGCCGTCGCCTGCGGCCTCGGCTTCGGCATCCTGCTCGCCGCCGGCATCGGCAACGCCTCGCTGAAGGAGTTCGCCGGACTCGGCGCCGCCAACAGCGCGTACGGCGGAAACGTCGAGGGCCTCGCGGCCCTCATCTTCACCAAGTACGTCTTCGCCTTCGAGATCACCGGCGCGCTCCTCATCACCGCCGCCGTCGGCGCGATGGTGCTCACGCACCGCGAGCGCACCGAGAAGGCCCGCACCCAGCGGGAGCTGGCCGAGCAGCGCGTACGCGAGGGCACGCACGTGCCGCCGCTGCCCGCGCCCGGCGTCTACGCCCGGCACAACGCCGTGGACATCGCCGGTCTGCTGCCCGACGGCACGCCCGCGGAGCTCACCGTCATGCAGACCCTGCGCAAGCGGGGCCAGATCCGGGACGTTTCCACCGAGGCCCTCGCCGACCTCAAGGCCCTGGAGCAGCGCTCCGAGGAGCGGCTCGGCCGGGACCGGGACGAAGAGGAGGCCACCCGGTGAATCCCGTCAACTACCTGTACCTCGCCGCCCTGCTGTTCACCATCGGCGCGGTCGGGGTCCTGATCCGGCGCAACGCGATCGTGGTCTTCATGTGCGTCGAGCTCATGCTCAACGCCTGCAACCTCGCGTTCGTCACCTTCTCCCGCATGCACGGAAACCTCGACGGCCAGATCATCGCGTTCTTCACGATGGTCGTCGCCGCCGCGGAGGTCGTCGTCGGGCTCGCGATCATCGTGTCCGTCTTCCGTGCCCGCCACTCGGCCTCGGTCGACGACGCCAGCCTGATGAAGCTGTGAGGGGCTGACCGTGGAAAATCTCATTGCGCTGCTCATCGGGGCGCCCCTGCTCGGCGCGGCCGTCCTGCTCCTGGGCGGACGGCGGCTCGACAAGGCCGGGCACTGGATCGGCACGCTCTTCGCGGCCGCCTCCTTCGCCATCGGCCTCGCGCTCTTCGCCGACATGCTCGGCAGGAGCGCCGACGACCGGGCCCTGCACCAGCGGCTCTTCACCTGGATCCCCGTCGAGGGCTTCCAGGCGGACATGGCCTTCCAGCTCGACCAGCTGTCGATGACCTTCGTCCTGCTGATCAGCGGGGTCGGCACGCTCATCCACGTCTACTCCATCGGATACATGGAGCACGACGAGCGCCGCCGCCGCTTCTTCGGCTACCTCAACCTGTTCGTCGCGGCGATGCTCCTGCTCGTCCTCGCCGACAACTACCTGCTCCTGTACTTCGGCTGGGAGGGCGTCGGCCTCGCCTCGTACCTCCTGATCGGCTTCTGGCAGCACAAGCCCACCGCGGCCACCGCCGCGAAGAAGGCCTTCCTGGTCAACAGGGTCGGCGACATGGGCCTCTCCATCGCCATCATGATCATGTTCACCACCTTCGGCACCTTCGCCTTCGGGCCGGTGCTGGCGTCGACCGGCGAGGCCGGCGAGGGCACGCTGACCGCGATCGGTCTGATGCTGCTCCTCGCCGCCTGCGGCAAGTCGGCCCAGGTGCCGCTGCAGTCCTGGCTCGGGGACGCGATGGAGGGCCCGACCCCGGTCTCGGCCCTCATCCACGCGGCCACGATGGTGACCGCCGGTGTCTATCTGATCGTCCGCTCCGCCGACATCTTCAACGCCGCGCCCGACGCGCAGCTCGTCGTCACCATCGTGGGCGCGGTCACGCTCCTCTTCGGTGCGATCGTCGGTTGCGCGAAGGACGACATCAAGAAGGCCCTCGCCGGCTCGACGATGTCGCAGATCGGCTACATGATCCTGGCCGCCGGCCTGGGCCCCATCGGCTACGTCTTCGCGATCATGCACCTGGTGACCCACGGCTTCTTCAAGGCCGGTCTGTTCCTCGGCGCCGGTTCGGTCATGCACGGCATGAACGACGAGGTCGACATGCGGAAGTACGGCGGCCTGCGGAAGTACATGCCGGTCACCTTCATCACCTTCGGTCTCGGCTACCTCGCGATCATCGGCTTCCCCGGTCTGTCCGGCTTCTTCTCCAAGGACAAGATCATCGAGGCGGCCTTCGCCAAGGGCGGCACCGAGGGCTGGATCCTCGGCTCGGTCACCCTGCTCGGCGCGGCCATCACCGCGTACTACATGACCCGCGTGATGCTGATGACCTTCTTCGGCGAGAAGCGCTGGCAGAACGACGCGGACGGCAACCCGCCGCACCCGCACGAGTCGCCCAAGTCCATGGTCGTCCCCATGGTCCTGCTCGCCGTCGGCTCCGTCGCCGCGGGCGCCTACTTCGAGTTCGCCGGCTTCGTCGAGTGGCTGGAACCGGTCACCGGCT
Organism: Streptomyces sp. NPDC088707; assembly: GCF_044752725.1. Taxonomy (NCBI): domain Bacteria; kingdom Bacillati; phylum Actinomycetota; class Actinomycetes; order Kitasatosporales; family Streptomycetaceae; genus Streptomyces; species Streptomyces sp. NPDC088707. The sequence continues at coordinate 274,920 of NZ_JBIVLV010000011.1, forward strand.
TCGCCCACGGCCACTCGCCGCTCAGCGCCGCCGCCGTCACCACCGCCACCGTCGCCGTCATGGTGATCGGTGTCGGCCTCGCGTACGTCCAGTACGGGCGCAAGCCCGTCCCGGTCGTCGCCCCGCGCGGCTCGCTCCTCACCCGGGCCGCCCGCCGCGACCTCCTCCAGGACGACCTCAACCACGCCGTCTTCGTCCGCGGCGGCACCCACCTGACCCGCTCGCTCGTCTACGTCGACCACACCCTGGTCGACGGCGTGGTCAACGGCACTGCGGCCGGTGTCGGCGGACTCTCCGGCCGGCTGCGCAAGCTCCAGAACGGCTACGCCCGCTCGTACGCGGTCTCCATGTTCGGAGGTACGGCGGTGCTGATCGCCGCGACCCTGCTGATGAGGGCGGTGTAACTGCCATGTCTTTCCCGCTCCTTACGGTGACGGCAGCGGTTCCGGCGGTCGGTGCGATCCTCACCGCCGCCGTCCCCGCAGCCCGCCGCACCGCCGCCAAGTGGCTGGCGCTGCTCGTCTCGCTCGCCACGCTCGTGCTCGCCGCCGTCGTCTTCGTACGGTTCGAGCCCGGCGGCGAGCGGTACCAGCTGACCGAGTCCCACTCCTGGATCAAGGACTTCGGCGTCCGGTACGAGCTCGGGGTCGACGGCATCGGGGTCGCGCTCATCGCGCTGACCGCGCTGCTGATCCCGTTCATCATCCTGGCCGGCTGGCACGACGCCGACCCCCTGGCGACCTCCTCCAAGCGGTGGCGGCCCACCCAGGGCTTCTTCGCCCTGATCCTCATGGTCGAGGCGATGGTGATCCTCTCCTTCGAGGCCACCGACGTCTTCCTCTTCTACATCCTGTTCGAAGCCATGCTCATCCCGATGTACTTCCTCATCGGCGGCTTCGGCGACCGCGCCCACACGGGCTCCGACGAGAACGCGGCGGCCCAGCGCTCCTACGCGGCCGTCAAGTTCCTGCTCTACAACCTGGTCGGCGGCCTCATCATGCTGGCCGCCGTCATCGGGCTCTACGTCGTCGCGGGGAACTTCTCGCTCACCGAGATCGCCGAGGCCCGGGCCAACGGCTCGCTGGAGATGGCGACCAGCACGGAACGCTGGCTGTTCCTCGGCTTCTTCTTCGCCTTCGCGGTGAAGGCGCCGCTCTGGCCGCTGCACACCTGGCTGCCCAACGCGATGGGAGAGGCCACCGCCCCGGTCGCCGTCCTCATCACCGCCGTCGTCGACAAGGTCGGCACCTTCGCGATGCTCCGCTTCTGCCTCGGACTCTTCCCCGAGGCGAGCAAGTGGGCCACCCCGGCGATCGTCGTCCTCGCCCTCATCAGCATCGTGTACGGGGCGCTGCTCGCCGTCGGCCAGCGCGACATCAAGCGCCTGGTCGCCTACGCGTCGATCTCGCACTTCGGCTTCATCATCCTGGGCATCTTCGCGATGACCACCCAGGGCCAGTCCGGTGCCACGCTCTACATGGTCAACCACGGCATCTCGACGGCCGCCCTGATGCTCGTCGCCGGCTTCCTGATCTCCCGGCGGGGCTCGCGGCTCATCGCCGACTACGGCGGTGTGCAGAAGGTCGCCCCGGTGCTCGCCGGCACGTTCCTCATCGGCGGTCTCGCGACCCTGTCGCTGCCCGGACTCGCCCCGTTCGTCAGCGAGTTCCTCGTCCTGGTCGGCACGTACGCCCGCTACCCGGTGGCCGGTGTCATCGCCACCACCGGCATCGTCCTCGCCGCGCTCTACACCCTCGTCCTGTACCAGCGGACGATGACCGGGCCGGTGAAGGAGGAGGTGCGGGAGCTGCCCGACCTGCGGGTGCGTGAACTCGCGGTCGTCGTCCCGCTGATCGCCGTCCTGATCTTCCTCGGGGTCTTCCCGAAGCCGCTGACGGACGTCGTCAACCCGGCCGTGCAGCACACCATGTCCGACGTCCAGCAGAAGGACCCCACCCCCGCGGTGCCCGTTCAGAACGCGGAGGCAGCCAAGTGAGCACCTCAGCCGTCGCATCCTCCGTCCACAGCCTGTGGACGACCGCTGCCGAACCGCTGGACAAGATCCCGGCACCCCACATCGAGTACGTCCAGCTCTCGCCCGTACTCATCGTGCTCGGCGCCGCGATCGTCAGCGTCCTCGTCGAGGCCTTCGTGCCCCGCAAGGCCCGCTACCACAGCCAGGTCCTCCTCAGCGTCGTGGCGCTCGCCGCCGCCTTCGCCGCCATCGTCGGCCTCGCGGCCGGCGGTTACGGCTCCACCAAGGCCCACATCGCGGCCATGGGCGCCATCGCCGTCGACGGACCCGCCCTGTTCCTCCAGGGCACCATTCTCCTCGCCTCCGTCGTCGCGATCTTCACCTTCGCCGAGCGCAGGCTCGACCCGGCCGACCACGGCCACAGGGTCGACTCCTTCGCCGCCGAGGCCGCGGCCGTCCCCGGCAGCGACCACGAGAAGGCGGCCGTCAAGGCCGGGTTCACCACCACCGAGGTCTTCCCGCTCGCCCTCTTCGCCATCGCCGGCATGCTCGTCTTCCCGGCCGCCAACGACCTCCTGACGCTCTTCGTCGCCCTGGAGGTCTTCTCCCTCCCGCTGTACCTGCTCTGCGCCGTCGCCCGCCGCAAGCGGCTGATGTCGCAGGAGGCGGCCGTCAAGTACTTCCTGCTCGGCGCCTTCTCCTCGGCCTTCCTGCTCTTCGGGATCGCCCTGCTCTACGGCTACGCGGGCTCCGTCTCGTACGCCACCATCGCCCAGGTCGTCGACGGCTCCCTCGCCACCGTCAACCCGGCGCTCGCCGACACCATGGGCAACGACGCACTGCTGCTCATCGGCTTCGCGATGGTCCTCACCGGGCTCCTCTTCAAGGTCGGCGCCGTGCCGTTCCACATGTGGACCCCGGACGTCTACCAGGGCGCCCCGACCCCGGTCACCGGCTTCATGGCCGCCGCGACCAAGGTCGCCGCCTTCGGCGCGCTGCTCCGCCTCCTGTACGTGGTGCTGCCGGGCCTCACCTGGGACTGGCGGCCGGTCATGTGGGGCGTCGCCATCGTCACCATGCTGGGCGGCGCGATCGTCGCCATCACCCAGACCGACGTCAAGCGGCTCCTCGCGTACTCGTCGATCGCACACGCGGGCTTCCTGCTCGCCGGTGTCATCGCGGCCACGCCCAGCGGAATCTCGTCCGTCCTCTTCTACCTGGGCGCCTACTCCTTCGTGACCATCGGCGCCTTCGCCGTCGTCACGCTGGTCAGGGACGCGGGTGGAGAGGCCACCCACCTCTCCAAGTGGGCCGGTCTCGGGCGTCGTTCGCCGCTCGTCGCGGCGGTCTTCGCGGTGTTCCTCCTCGCCTTCGCCGGCATCCCGCTGACCTCCGGCTTCTCCGGGAAGTTCGCGGTCTTCAAGGCGGCGGCGGACGGCGGCGCGGGCGCACTCGTCGTGGTCGGTGTGATCTCCTCGGCGATCGCCGCGTTCTTCTACATCCGGGTCATCGTGCTCATGTTCTTCAGCGAGCCGAAGGCGGACGGCCCCACGGTCGCCGTGCCCTCGGCCCTGACGACGGTCACGATCGCGGCGGGCGTGGCGGTCACGCTGGTCCTCGGCTTCGCGCCGCAGTACTTCCTGGACCTCGCGAACCAGGCGAGCGTGTTCGTCCGGTAGCTCCGGCCGTACGCGTGAAGGGCCCGGCTCGGGGGCGAGCCGGGCCCTTCGTCGTACGCGGGGGTGACCCGGGGGAAGGGTCCGTGCCATCGTGGGGAACCGCCCCCAGTGGTCTGTACCAGTCGAGGAGAGGGAGCCGCACCATGAGCGGCACGACCGCCTTACCAGGGACCCCCTGCACCGCCCCCAGAGCCGACGACCCGCCCATGCACCGCCTGGAGGTCCGGCTGCCCGACCAGGTCCCCTTCGCCGTGGGAACCTTCGACACCATCGGCCCCATGTCCCGGGCCGCCTTCCCGCACCGGCACACCTTCTACGAGATCGTCCACGTCACCGCCGGGACCGGCACCCACGTCGTGGACCTCGCCCGCTGGGAGCTCCACCCGCCCCACCTGGGCCTCATCCTGCCCGGCCAGCTCCACCACTGGGAGGACACCCGGGGCCTGGACGGCACCGTCGTCCTCTTCACCGAGGACTTCCTCCTCGACCACCCCGGCGACCGGGACCTCCTGCGCCGCCTCGGCGAACGGCCCTGGCTCACTCTCGACGGACCCGCGCACGCGCGCACCGGCCGCCTGATGGGCGAACTCATCGAGGAGTACGGACATGGCGCCGACGGCTTCGCGACCGTCCTGCGCTCCCTGCTGCACGTCCTCCTGGTCCGTACGGCCAGGCTGCGCGGCCCCGGCACCCACGCGCCCCCACCGGGCAGACCCGCGGCGGTCGCCGACGAGTTCGCCCGCCTGCTCGCCCGTACCGGAACGGAAGGGGTGACCGTGCGCGAGTGCGCCGAGCTGATCGGCGTCACCCCGGGCTACCTCGCCGGAGCCGTCAGGGCCGCCACCGGCCGCACCCCCGGCGCGCTGCTCCGCGAGTCGCGCTCCCGGGAGGCCCAACGCCTCCTCGTCGGAACCGGGCTGTCCATACGCCAGGTGGCGGCCCGGGTCGGGTTCGGCGACCCCGCGTACTTCTGCCGCTTCTTCCGCCGCGAGACGGGACTCAGCCCCGGGGACTTCCGCAGGTCCCACCAGCGGAAGCGCGACGAACGGAAACACCACGAACGCCGTGATCCGTCCATCGAAGGCGGCGCCCGGCCCGCCTAGGTTCGATGCCGACCCCCCTCAGCCCCCACGCGAGGAGCAGGCAGGCATGGACAACGAGACCACCACCGGGCACGTCACCCGTAAGGCGGTGCTGCGGGCCGCGCTCGCGGCCGGCATCGCGGCGCCCACGGTCCTCATGGGCGTACCGGCGCTCGCCCGTACGCTCACGGCCGGCGAGACGGCGCCCCCGCTCACGCCGGAGTGCGACGACGGCGACGACCCCACGGTGCCGCAGACCGAGGGCCCGTACTTCAAGCCCAACTCGCCCTTGCGGAACAGCCTGCTGGAGTCGGGCACGGTCGGCGTCCGGCTGACGGTGAGCGGCTACGTCTTCGGGCTCGCCTGCCGGCCGATAGCCGGGGCCCTGCTCGACTTCTGGCAGGCCGACACCAACGGCGCCTACGACAACACCGGCTTCCGGTTCCGCGGCCACCAGTTCACCGACGCCCAGGGCGCGTTCAGACTGACCACGATCGTGCCCGGCCTCTACCCGGGCCGCACCCGGCACCTCCACGTCAAGGTGCAGGCGCCCGGACGCCCGGTGCTCACCTCGCAGCTGTACTTCCCGGGCGAGCCCCGCAACAACACCGACACCATCTTCGACGCCCGGCTCCTGATGAGCGTGCGGGACGCGGGCACGGCCAAGGAAGCGGCCTTCGACTTCGTCCTCAACGTGCCGCAGAACCCCGGCCCGAGCCCGACCGCCACCGCGACCACCCGGCCTCCCGGCGGCAGTTGGGCCGCCGGGACCGCCTACCGGGCGGGGGACCGGGTCACGTACGGCGGCCCGGCCTATGTGTGCCTGCAGGCACACACGGGCCAGGCCGGCTGGGAGCCGCCGAACGTGCCCGCGCTCTGGCGGGCCGTGTAGGCGGGACGATCAGGCCGAGGGGACGATCCGGCCCCGGACCTCGCCCAGACCTACCCGCGTGCCGTCCGGGCCCGGCGCCCAGGCCGTCATCACGACCTCGTCGCCGTCCTCCAGGAACGTCCGCTTGCCACCCGCGAGTTCGATCGCGTCACGGCCGTTCCAGGTGAGTTCGAGGAGCGAACCGCGCTGGTTCACCTCGGGCCCGGACACCGTCCCGGAGCCGTACAGGTCGCCCGTGCGCAGCGAGGCGCCGTTCACCGTCATGTGGGCGAGCTGCTGCGCGGCCGTCCAGTACATGGTGGAGAACGGCGGCTCGGCCACCGCCTCGCCGTTGATCTCCACCGTGATCCGCACGTCGAAGCCGCCCGGCTCCTCCTCACCCGCGTCGTCCAGGTACGGAAGGAGCGGGAAGTCCCGCGCGGGCGGGGCGGTCCTGGCGGCGTCCAGCGCCTCAAGGGGCGTCACCCACGCCGCCACCGAGGTCTGGAACGACTTGCCGAGGAACGGGCCCAGCGGCACGTACTCCCAGGCCTGCACGTCCCGCGCCGACCAGTCGTTGAGCAGCGTCAGACCGAAGACGTGCTCCCGGAAGTCGCCGAGCGCGACCGGTCTGCCGAGCTCCGACGGGGTGCCGACCAGGAAGCCGACCTCCGCCTCGATGTCCAGCTTGACGGAGGGGCCGAAGACCGGCGCCGGGTCCGTCGGGGCCTTGCGCTGCCCCGAAGGGCGTACGACATCGGTGCCGGAGACCACGACCGTGCCCGCGCGACCGTGGTAACCGATCGGCAGATGCTTCCAGTTGGGCGTGAGCGCGTCGCCGTCGGGGCGGAAGATCCTGCCCACGTTCGTCGCGTGGTGCTCGCTCGCGTAGAAGTCGACGTAGTCCGCGACCTCGTACGGCAGGTGCAGGGTCACCTCGTCGAGCGGATGCAGCAGCGGCTCGATGTCCGCCCGGTGCGCGGGCACCGTGAGCCAGGCGGTGAGCGCCCGGCGGACGTCGCGCCAGGCGGTCCGCCCGGCCGCGAGGAGCGGGTTGAGACTCGGCCGGTCGAGGAGCGCCGCGTACGGGGAGCCGAGCGCGTGCGCCGCGGCACCCGCGTCCAGCACGTGCCCGCCGAACCGGACGCCGAGCCGGCGCCGGTCGGGCGCGTCGGCGGTGGAGAAGACGCCGTACGGGAGGTTGTGCGGGCCGAAGGGATCGCCCTCGGCCAGGTCGAGCGGGCTGTGCTCGGACATCGGTGCGTGCCTCGCTTTCCACGTGTGTGGGGGACACGTTACGGGGCGCGCTGTCGGGCGGGGATGACATGGATCACACAGAAAGCGCGGCCTCCGTGGGCAACTGTCAGGCTTTGTGTGTTTTGCATGGCCAGAGGGTGCGCAACCCCGCTCCGAGCTGCGAAAACAGGGCTCCCGAGCGGCCGTTCCTGGCCATACGATCACGGTGGTATCGCGCCGCGTGAGGTTGCCGCAGGCGCGCGCCCCGCATGTCTCTCATCCTTCCCTGACCAGGAAAAAGGTCCGCACTGTGAAGATTCGTCGCATCCTCGCGACCGCCGTGGCCGCCGCTGTGACCACCCCCGTCGTGTTCCTCTCGGCCGCACCCGCCTTCGCCGACACGAAGCCGACGCCCGCGTCGACGCAGAAGACCACGCCGGGTGACGAAGACGAAGACCCTGACTTCGCCGAGTACGAGAAGCTCCTCGCCGCCGTCACGAAGGCGGAGGAGAAGGTGAAGGCGCTCAAGGCCGAGCGCGATGCGCTGGTCGACGACATCCTGGCGCACAACGTCTCACCCGCCGTGAAGGCCGAGTACGACGCCGCGAAGAAGGCCGTCGAGGACGCCACGGCCGCCAAGGCCACCGCCGACACCGCGCTCGCCGCCGCCAAGGACGCCCTGGCGAAGCTGGAAACCGACCCGGCCGCCACCCCCGAGCAGAAGACCGCCGCGACCGAGGCCGTCACGGCGGCGGAGGCGAAGGTCGCCGAGGCCGTCACGGCCAAGGCCGCCGCAGACGCCCGCCTGGAGAAGGCCGACACCGCTCGTGACGACGAGCTCGTCGAGATGACCCGGAAGACCGAGCTCCTCAAGGGCCGGATCAAGGTTGCCGAGCAGGAGCTCGCCGCCGCCGAGAAGGCCCTGGAGGAGTTCGAGGAGGGCGGCTTCGGCGAGTGCGAGGAGGACGACTCCATCAAGGTCGCGCTGAGCGGCCCGAAGACGGTCACCGCCGGCCAGAGCGCCTCCTTCTCGCTGCGCGTGAGCAACACCTCCGAGCGGACCCTGGAGAACGTCGAGGCCTACGTCGACGCCGTGCGGCTCCCCGAGCCCGGCGAGCTCATCGACGACGAGACGGACTTCAGCAAGCGGGTCATCCCCGTCGAGTGGTCCTCCGCCGACAACCTGGAGTGGACCCCCTTCACCGAGGAGTTCGACTCCATCGAGGTCGGCAAGCTCGTCAAGGGCGGCCACTACGACGTGAAGCTCCGTCTCACCGTCCCCGCCGACGCCACCGCGGGCAAGGGTGTCGCCTTCAGCGTGGGCGAGTACGACAACAACGACGGTGACTGCGGCATCGGCGAGCAGTTCGCCCAGACCGAGTTCGACATCCTCGCGGCCAAGACCGACAAGCCGAAGCCGACGCCCGAGCCGACCCCGTCGGAGACCACCGCGACGCCCACCCCGGCGCCCACCAGCGGTGGCAACAACACCACCACCCAGCAGGGCGGCTCCTCGAACACCCCGGTGAACGGCAGCCTGGCCGCCACCGGCGCGAACGAGAACCTCACCCAGCTCGGCCTCGCGGCCGCCGCGACCGTCGCCCTCGGCGCCGGCGCCCTGGTGATCGCCCGCCGCCGCAAGGCCGGCACGAAGGCGTAACCGGAGCCCGCTCCACCCGGTCCCCCGTACGGCGTGCCCTCAGCCCGCCGTACGGGGGATCGTCTTCTCCCACGTCCGGTGGAAGACGACCTCCCCGCCCTCCTTGCACACCACCTCGTTCGTGGTGAAGAACGCGTCCGCGTCGCAGGCGATCTCCGAGCGGGAGTCGACCGTCACGTCCCACGCCAGCTCCGGGCGGTGGAGCCGGATCGCCCACTCCGACCGCGTACGGGCGGACAGCGGGCCGCTCTCGTCGATCGTGTACGTCTCCACCGCGTCCTCGGTGAACTCCAGGCCGTCCGGGTACACGCGCGTGCCGCCGTACCTCGGGTCGACCTCCAGGGTCCACTCGCCCTTCGCCACGTCCCTGACCACCACCCGCTCCGGGCGCGGTTCCTCCAGGGTGCGCGGGAACACCACGCCGAGCGGCTCCGACTGCTCGGGCTCCTCCCATTCGACGGCGTCCTGGGTGGGGCGGCGGACCGGCAGGGTCAGGGAGGAGCCCGCCGGGTCGAGGGTGAAGCCCGCCGCGTCCGGCTGCGGCCAGATCCACGGCCAGTACGTGGACGAGACCGCGAGGCGCACCCGGTGGCCGGGCGCGAAGGCGTGGCCGATGCCGTTCAGCTCGAAGACGAAGCTCTCCGTCTCGCCGATCTGCGCCTCCACGGCCCGGTCGCGGCCGTAGCGGGCGGAGAAGTTCAGCACGCCCCGGGTGACCAGGGTGGAGGAGCCGTCGGGGGCGATGTCGCAGAGCCGGGCGACGACCTGCCCGGTCGGGGCGGCCGTGCGCAGCGCGAGGCTCACCGACGGGCGGCCGAGGATCTCCACGGGGCCGCCGTCCGCCGGGACGGGGAAGTCGAAGCAGGCCGAGTGGGCGTCCTCGTCGCGCTGGTCGGGCGGCAGGTCGGCGTCGTTGCCGAAGGGGAAGAAGCGGCCCGCGTCGAGCCCGGTCTGCTGGGGCGAGTCGACGACGACCGGCGCGCCCTGGAAGGCGTAGGTCACGGGGGTGACGTTCGGGGAGGGCCAGGCGGGGTCGGTGACCCAGCGCCCCGGCAGCTCCTCGTACACGGTCGCCGGCAGGTGCGAGTCGCTGATCCAGGAGCGGAGCAGCGGCTCGGCCATCACGTCGTTGTCGGCGTCCTTCAGGTGGTGGTCCCACCAGCGCAGGGTCTCCTGGAGGAAGCCGATGGCCGGACCGGGCGGCAGGCCGCGGTCCGGGTACTGGTGCGACCAGGGGCCGATGATGCCGCGCACCCGGTCCTGGGGGAGGTGCTGGGCGAGCCGCAGGACGGTGTCGCGGTACGGGTCGTGCCAGCCGCCGACGGCGAGGACGGCGGCCCGGATCGCGCCGTAGTCCTCGCAGACGCTGCCGTGCCGCCAGTACGCGTCGCGGGTCTGGTGGGAGAGCCAGGTGTGCAGGAACGGTTCCACGGCCTCCAGGCGCTTCAGCCACATGTCGCGCCACTCCTCGCCCACGTGCTGCGGGTCGGGCGGGCGGCAGACGAAGGCGAGCATGGTGGCGGCCCAGGCGTGCATGTCGACGGCGAGGACCGAGCCGCCCATGTAGTGGACGTCGTTGTCGTAGCGGTCGTCGGTGGAGCAGACGGTGACGATCGCCTTGAGCGGCTCCGGGGCGAGCGCGGCGATCTGGAGCGAGTTGAAGCCGCCCCAGGAGATGCCGAACATGCCGACCTTGCCGGTGCACCAGGGCTGCTCGGCGAGCCAGTTCACGACGGCCACGCCGTCGGCGAGCTCGACCGGGTCGTACTCGTCGCCGGGCAGGCCCTCGCTGTTGCCGTGGCCGCGGACGTCGACGCGTACGGAGGCGTAGCCGTGGCCCGCGTACCAGGGGTGGCGCTGCCAGTCCCGGGGCGCCGTCCAGTCGGTGAGCCGGTACGGCAGGTACTCCAGGAGCGCCGGCACGGGCTCGTCGGTGAGCGGCCGCCACACGCGCGCGTACAGCCGTGTTCCGTCCGGCAGCGGGATGCGGAGGTCCTCGTGGCGGGTCTCGTACGGGAAGTCGGTACGGATCTTCGTCATCACGTCACCTCAATGGACGGGCGGTCCTCAGCGGACGGGGTGCATGGTGCGGCGCAGCCAGGGCGCAAGGGCGATCACGACGAGGCCGACGATCACGGCCACGGCGCCGTTCACTCCGAAGTAGACGGGCTTGGAGACGTCGTCGTAGAGCTTCACGGTCTGCGCCTGGATGCCGTTGGCCAGCGCGAGCGAGAGGAACCAGAGCGACATGGTCTGGCTGGAGAAGGCCTTCGGGGCGAGCTTGCTGGTGGCCGACATCCCGGAGGTCTCCAGGAGCACGTCACCGAGGCCGAGCAGCAGGTACGAGCCCACGATCCACCAGGCGGCCATCCGGTACGTGTCGTCGGCGTGCCCGGAGGTCGGCAGGACCATCAGGAGGAACGACAGACCGCCGAGGATCACACCGAAGGCGATCTTGTTGGAGGCGTGCGGCTGCCGGTGCCCCATCCGGGCCCAGACGGCGGCCACGACGGGCGCCAGGGCCACCTCGAAGGCGCCGAGGGCGGAGGCGTACCAGCTCGCCGGGAAGTCGAAGCCGAGGATGGTCGTACGGGCGTTGGTCGACGCCAGCAGGATCATCGTCGAGTACGCCTGGAAGAGGATGAAGTTGAAGACGACCGAGGCCAGGAACAGCACGACGTACGGCCTGAGGCGGCCGCGCTCCTCCGCGGTGACCCGGGGGCTCGTGAACATCACCCAGAAGTAGACGACCGGCGCGATCACCGAGATCACGGTCAGCACGTCCACGAAGCGGTCCATCGTCAGCCAGCCCGCGAGCGCGAGGGCGGTGCCGGCGACGGCCACGACGACCGCGCCGGCGATCATCAGCCGGACCGCCCGCCGCATGGCCTCGGGGGCCAGCGCGAACTCGGCGGAGTGCCTGCGCCCGGCCAGGTGACGGCGGCCCGCCACGTACTGGACGAGGCCGAGCGTCATGCCGAGCGCGGCGGCCGAGAACCCCCAGTGGTAGCCCTGGTGGTCGGCGAGCCAGCCGGTGATCAGCGGACCGGCGAACGCGCCGATGTTGATCGCCATGTAGTAGAGCGCGAAACCGGCGTCCCGGCGGTCGTCGTCCGTCCGGTACAGCTTGCCGACCATGGTCGCCACGTTCGGCTTGAGCAGTCCTGTGCCCGCGCTGATCAGGCCGAGGCCCACCCAGGTCATGGCGGCCGTCGGCACGGCCATCGCGTAGTGGCCGCAGGCGATCAGGATGCCGCCCCAGAGGACCGCCCGGTACGAACCGAGGATGCGGTCCGCGAGCCAGCCACCGGCCACCGAGACCAGGTAGACGAGCGTGCCGTACGCCGCGGAGACCGAGGCCGCGGTGCCCGACGACATGCCGAGACCGCCGTCGGAGACGGCCGCGGCGAAGTAGAGGACGAGGATCGCCTGCATGCCGAGGAAGGAGAACCGCTCCCAGACCTCCAGGCCCGAGAGGGTGAGCAGACCCCGGGGGTGCCCGAAGAAGGCGTGGTCGTCCTCGGGGGGAGGCTGCTCGCCGTTCGTATCGGTGTCGATCGCTGTTCGGGACAAAGGGCATACTCCTGGTCGTATGAGCTGATCCCGAACATACCGGGGGTGACGGGAAGGCGCCCACGGTGATCGAAAGGTGACCGGATACGCTGGCTTGAGTGAATCGAGCGACACATCGACAATCCATGTGATCGTCAGCGTGATCGCCCGCAATCCGTGTGAACGATTCGTGGGAACATCAGCAGGCGTCAGCAGACAGGAGACCCCCTCGTGACCGTCGTCGGGCCGTTCGGTCTTAGCGTGCGGGACCAGGCTCTTGAGGCCGATGTCCAGACCGGGTTGGCGGCAGTGGAGGCGGGCCTCCTCGACGCCACCAAGAGCGATGTCCCCTTCATCACGGAGGCCGCCCAGCACCTCGTCCTGGCCGGTGGCAAGCGGTTCCGCCCCCTGCTCGTGATGCTCGCCGCCCAGTTCGGCGACCCCTACGCGCCCGGTGTCGTGCCCTCCGCCGTCGTCGTCGAACTCACCCACCTGGCCACGCTGTACCACGACGACGTCATGGACGAGGCCGACGTCCGGCGCGGCGTCGACAGCGCCAACACCCGCTGGGGCAACTCGATCGCCGTCCTCACGGGTGACTTCCTCTTCGCCCGCGCCTCGCACACGCTCGCGGACCTCGGTCCCGAGGCCGTGCGCATCCAGTCCGAGGCGTTCGAACGGCTCGTCACCGGACAGATCCTGGAGACCGCCGGTCCGCAGGAGGACCGCGACCCGGTCGACCACTACCTCGACGTCCTCGGCGGCAAGACCGGCTCCCTCGTGGCCGTCTCCTGCCGCTTCGGCGCCATGATGTCCGGCGCCGACGAGAGCGTCGTCGACATCCTCACCCAGTACGGCGAACGGCTCGGCGTCGCCTTCCAGCTCGCCGACGACGTCCTCGACATCGCATCCGACTCCCACGAGTCCGGCAAGACCCCCGGCACCGACCTCCGCGAGGGCATCCCGACCCTGCCCGTCCTGCACCTGCGGGCCGCGGCCGTTGCACACGGGCGCCCCGAGGACCTGGAGCTCGTCGAGCTCGTCGACGGAGACCTGACCGACGACGCCCGGCACGCCGAGGTCCTGCGCCGGCTCCGCGCCCACCCCGCCCTCGAGCAGGCCCGCCGGGACACCGTGCGGTACGCCGAGGAGGCGCGCGCGATGCTCGCACCGCTGCCGGACGGATACGCGAAGGCGGCCCTCGCGGAGATGTGCGACGCGGTGGTGCACCGGGCGGGCTGAGGCCTCCGGGAAGGGCGTACGGGAACGGCGTACGGCCGGGTCCGTCGGCGTACGGGAACGGTGTACGGACGGGTCCGGCGGCCTCCGGGAACGGCGTACCTACGGGTCCGGCGGCCTCCGGGAACGACGTACCTACGGGTCCGGCGGCCTCCGGGAACGACGTACCGCCCCTGGGGACGGTCTGCGGACGGGTCCGACGCCGTCCGCCGCACGGCGGCCCGTCTCAGGGTCGGGTCATCCCGAAGCAGTACGTGAGGTTGATCCCCGGGGCTGACGCTTCCGCCCCTCCCCTTTGGTGAGATGGAGACATCGACCAAGAGGGCCCGTGAGGGCACGGAGGTAGGGGAGACCATGGCAGAGTCCCGTAAGGCGAGCCGGTACATCGTCCCGGTCGCGGTGGCAGGAGTTGCCGCGGCGACCATCGGCCTCGTCCCGGCGCTGGCGGCGTCCGGCGACCCCGATCTGCCGGAGATCACCGCTCAGCAGCTCATCGAGAAGATCGCCGCATCCGACACCCAGACCCTGTCCGGCACCTTCCGGATCTCCACCGACCTGGGGCTGCCCCTGGAGGGCCTGACGTCCGGCCTCGGCGGCCTCGCCGGCGGCATGGGCGGCGGCGCCGGAGGCGGCTCGTCCGCCGACCCCTCGGAGCGGCTGACCCAGCTCGTCTCCGGCAGCCACACCCTGCGGGTGGCGGCGGACGGCCCCGAGCGCCAGAAGCTGACCCTGCTCGACGGCTCCGACGAGTACAGCCTGATCCACAACGGCGACGACGTCTGGGCCTACGACAGCAAGTCCAAGGAGGTCTTCCACGAGAAGGCCCCGGCGGACGCGGACGCCCCCGGCGCCCACGAAGGCCCGAAGGACCAGGAGCTCCCGGGCACGCCCAAGCAGCTCGCGGACGAGGTCCTGAAGGCGGCGGGTGACACCACGTCGATCACCGTCGACGGGACGGCGAAGGTGGCCGGCCGGGACGCGTACCAGCTGGTGATCAAGCCGAAGCAGTCCGGTTCGACGGTCGAGTCCGTGAAGATCGCGGTGGACGCGGCGAACGGCACCCCGCTGAAGTTCACCCTCTCCTCGGTCGAGGGCGGCAAGCCCGTCGTCGACGCGGGCTTCACGAAGATCGACTTCTCGAAGCCGGCGGCCTCCGACTTCACCTTCAAGGCGCCGGAGGGCGCGAAGGTGACCGAGGGCGGGGCGGAGAAGGCGGCCGGCGAGAAGGGGGCCGGCGAGAAGGGCGACCCGTTCGGCGGACCGCTGCCCGAGGGTCTTGAGGACGCGTTCGGCGGCTTCGGCCCCGGTCTCGACTCCGGCAAGGGCGGCGTGAACGTCATCGGCGAGGGCTGGACGACGATCGCGAAGATCGACGGCGGTGCGCCGGTGCCCAAGGCGGACGAGGCGCCGAAGGAGTTCCAGGGGCTCCTGGACTCCTTCGGCGACAAGGTCACCGGACCGTTCGGCTCGGGCACCCTCTTCAAGACGAAGATCGTGAACGCGCTCCTCACCGACGACGGCAAGGTCTACGTCGGCGCGGTGACGAAGGACGCGCTGGTGGCTGCGGCGAACGCCGGCAAGTAGAGCTGCAAGCAGGAGAGTTGGGACCCCGGGCGGGTCGGGGGCGATGTTCACCGACCCGCCCGGGCGTTCTTGTGTGCCTGCTCCTACGGCCTTACGGGAACGTCAGCTTGAAGCCGCTGATGTAGCCGGTGTCGACCGAGGCCTTGTCCTGGACGCGGAGCTTCCAGGCACCGTTGGCGACCTCGGAGGAGGCGTTCACGGTGAAGGTCTGGACGATGTTGTCGGCGCTGCCGCCCGCCCGGTTCGACAGGCTGTAGACGGAGCCGTCCGGGGCGACGAGGTCGACGACCAGGTCACCGCGGTACGTGTGGACGATGTCCACGCCGACGGCGAGGCTGCTCGGGGCGTTGCCCGCGACACCCGTGACGTTGACCGTCGAGGTCACCGCGGCGCCGTTGTCCGGGATCGAGACGTCGGCCGTGTTCTCGAAGACCGTGCCGGGCGGCGTGGTCGTACCGGCCGACAGCGTCCAGATCGCGTGCGCGATCGCGTCACTGTTGCGGTCCAGAGCGGTGTCGTTGATGTTCGACGTCGTGTCGCAGGACGAGTGGTAGCAGCGGTCGAAGGCCGTGGCCGTACCGCCCCACTTCTGCACCTGGGCACTGGACTTGACCCGGCTGGCGCCCGTGAAGAGACCACCGACGGGGACGCCGACGTTCTTGAAGGAGGCGTGGTCGGAGCGGCCGTCGCCCTCCGTCTCGATCTCCGTCGGGACGCCGAGACCGGCGAAGTAGTTCTTGAAGGTCGTCTCGATCGTCGGGTCGTCGTCGTAGACGAAGTACCCCGGGTTCGGCGACCCGATCATGTCGAAGTTGAGGTAGCCGGAGAGCTTGGCGCGCTCGGCGGTGGGCAACTGCGACACGTAGTACTTCGAGCCGACGAGACCGAGCTCCTCTGCGCCCCACCAGCCGAAACGCAGGTGCTTGGTGGGCTGGTAACCGGAGCGGGCGACGGCCAGGGCGGTCTCGAGGACGGCCGCGGAGCCGGAGCCGTTGTCGTTGATGCCGGGACCCGAGGTCACGGAGTCCAGGTGCGAACCGGCCATCAGGACCTGGTTCGGGTCGCCGCCGGGCCAGTCGGCTATCAGGTTGTAGCCGGTGGATCCGCCGGAGGTGAACTGCTGGACGGTGGTGGTGTATCCGGCGGCGTCCAGCTTCGCCTTCACGAAGTCGATCGACGCCTTGTAGCCGGTACGGCCGTGGGCGCGGTTGCCGCCGTTGGCGGTGGCGATCGACTGGAGGTCCGTCAAGTGCTGCTTGACGTTGGCCAGCGGGATGTCGGGCGCGGCCGCGGCCCCGGCCGGGTTGGCCGAGGCGGTGGTGCCGGTGAGCCCGGAGAGGGCGAGCGCCGCGAGAGCGGCGAGCGCGGTGGCTTGGGTGACACGTCTGGGCACGGAGATGTTCATCTGTGGGGGCTCCGGATTCCGAACGGGGATGGGACGGAACGTGCGAGACGCCTCGGGCTTGAGTGCCACGAGGCGCTGGAGCTGTGCGAGTGCGCTGTGTTCAGTTGTCTGGGTGTTCAGATGTTCTGTTGTGCGTGCTGAATGTTCAGTGAGATTTTGACTCCGCGTCAAGAGCGGAAACCGGTCACGTACGTTCGCTCACCGAACAAGCGCGTCAGCGACGGCCTCTC
Organism: Streptomyces sp. NPDC088707; assembly: GCF_044752725.1. NCBI lineage: Bacteria > Bacillati > Actinomycetota > Actinomycetes > Kitasatosporales > Streptomycetaceae > Streptomyces > Streptomyces sp. NPDC088707. The sequence continues at coordinate 291,433 of NZ_JBIVLV010000011.1, forward strand.
GCACCCCCGGATCGGGATCTTCCGCCAACTCCCCGAGCACCAGGTCGACTCCGGGCGTCGACCAGGCGGAGGCGGCCTCGACGAAGGCGATCCGCACGGTCGGGTCGTCGTGCCGGGCGAGCCGGGAGAGCCGCGCCAGCGGAGCACGCCGCCGCATCCCGTACCAGCGGAGGGCCTCGCGGAGCGCCGCCGTGTCGCCGCGGGCCTCGGCCGCCTCGACCCGGGCGAGCAGGACGCGGGGCGCGGGCGGCGGGCCGTCGAGCGGATGGGGCCGCCGCTCCCGCAGCCGGCGGGCGCCGTAGCCGCCGCGGTCCCGGCAGCCGAAACAGAGGCAGGGCGGTCTGCCGTGGGCGTCGGGGCGGTAGCGCCACCCGTGGACCTGGCGTACGGGCCGGATGTGCCGGACCTCGGCGGGGGCGACGGAGCGAGGCAGGAACACCTCCCAGCCCCGGCAGTCGTCGGCGTCGGCGACCCGCCGCACGGCCTCGGCGGCCGACACCCGCGGGGGCCGGTGGTCGCTGTACCGCCCGACGGTCACGGGCTCGTCGTCGGGCAGCCGTACGTGGACGGCAACGAGCCCACGAGGACCGGGGCGGCGGGCGAGCTCACGCAGCCACTGGTGGGTGAGGGTGTACGAGGGGAGCACGGGGAAGAGGAACACACCGCGCCACTGATCGCACCCGGCAGCCTTGAGACCGGCGCGACGGACGCGAGCGGAGTGGACGGCGGGGGTGAGGTGGACGAAGGTCGCCATGAGCATGATCGTAGGAGGCCCGGGGGCGATCCTCGACCGAGTTGCAGGCGGGGGGAGAGGGGCGGGGGGAGAAGGGCGGGGGGCAAAGGGTCGACTGGGTCGAACGCGGCTTGGACCAGCGGGGGTTGGTGGGCGGGGACGTCACGGAGGAGCAGGGGACCGGAGGGTGCGGAGGTCGTGGGGGTGGGGGTCCTGGGGGCGGGGGTGTCGGATAAGCCTCGGGTGCGGCCGCCCTCTTTCCGAGTGTGGCGGCCTCCACCACCGCGTCAAGGGCGCTCCTGCGTCGCGTCGCTGCGCGATGGGCTGCGCCCACCCTTGACCCGGCGGCGGAGGCCGCCTTTTCACACTCGGAGGGCGGCCGGGGGGCGTGGCCACGCGGGGCTTCGGGTAATGGCCGGGCCTCGTGGGCGTCTGCTGGTCGGTGGGTGGGGGCTTGGTTTGTGGCGGGGCGGGGTGGGCTTCCGTCGGTGGGTTCTGGGTGCGCGGTCGTTGAATGGGGCGGCCCGGCTCGGCTTGGCGGCCGACCGCCGTCCTCGGGCTGGGACTCAGGCCCCGCTGGTCACTCCCGGTGGGTGGTGAGGAGCGGTCGGCGTGAGTTTCTTGCACTTTCATCGCCCGATAAGGGTGATTCGCCCCTTATCGGGCTTATTCTGGGGGGTGTTACTCGGAGTAGCGCGCAGTTGTCCACGCCTACCACCCACCGGGAGTGACCAGCGGGGCCTGAAGCCCCACCCCCGCCGGCATTTCGACGCTGAGCCGGACCCCGACCGCCCCATTCAACAACCGCGCACCCCGAACCCACCGACAGAAGCCCACCGGCCCCCGCCACAAACCAAGCCCCCACCCACCGACCGGCACACGCACGTGGCGAGCACTACTGCCCGAAGCCCGGCGTGGACCCGGTCCCCTGGACCGCCCTCCGAGAGTGTTTTCGCTCCTGGAGGTGGTGGGTCAAGGGTGGCCGAAGGCCATCGCGCAGCGACGCGACGAAGGAGCGCCCTTGACGCACCACCGGAAGGAGCGACTCTCGGAAAGAGGGCGGTCCCACCAGAAGCCCACACACCCGGCCCACCCCAAGAACCCCAAGACCCGCACCCCTACACCCCGGCCCCCCCCCCGCCCCCAGTGACCTGCGCCTTCAGCTGTCCGTGGGCCGTGTTACCGTCCGCCGGTTGATTCATTACAGGGGGTCATTTTGCGCAAGCTTCTGGGGTCCGGTGTCGCGGCGGTGCTTCTTGCCACCGGCGGCATCATGGGGGCGGGGACGGCCGTTGCGGCCGGGGACCCGACGTTCTCGTTCGACGGCGTCGACGACCTCGTCCTGATGCCGGGTGAGGGCTGGGGCGAGCTGTCCCCCGCCTCCACCGGCGGGCAGAACGACGGCCGGCCGGACGGCACGTACATCTACGCACTGAGCAAGAAGCCGCTCACCGATGCCACCTGGTCCGGCGGCGGTCTGCCCGCCGGGCTCCGTGTGGACCGGGCGGACGGCTGCAAGGCCAAGGCCGGGGCCGCCGGCGTCTACCTGTGCGACGTCAAGGACTGGGGCAACCCGGGCCCCGAGGTCTCCGCCACGAGCACCGCCGCCAACGGCACCAAGGCCTACTACGGCCTCGTCTACGTGCCCCGCGGCGCCAGTGTCGACGCCGGCGTCAAGGAGGCGCAGACCGCCGGTTCCAAGGCTGTCGGCCCGCGCCGGGCGCACGCGGCGATCGTCGCCAAGACCAAGGCCCAGGTCGCCAAGAACACCATGACGCCGTCGACGCCCATGCTGCCCGCCGGCGGCACGGCCAAGCACACGGTGAAGCTGCACGCGGTCGACAAGGGCCGGCTCGTCATGAGCCTGGGCCCGGGGCCCGGCGTCCGGCCCTGGGACGAGGGCGAGCTGAAGGTCAGCGTCGACGGCGTCACCGCGGGCGGCGCCGCCGGTGCCGAGTGCGACCACTCGCTCGGCGAGGTGGGCCACGGCGGCGAGGTCCGCTGCGACATCAAGGCCCCCGGCGACTACACGGTCACCTACGGACTCAAGGCCGGGGCCACCACGCCCGCCTGGCGGCTGCGGAACACCCTGACGTACGAGGTGTACTCCTTCGGTACCGGCAACCCGGAGAAGGTCTCCGACTTCGTGATCTCCAGCCCGATCCGGGTCACCGAGCGCTACCGGCTCGTGGGTCGTTCCGCGAGCGGTGACCTGCTCGACTACAGGGGTACGGGCAAGGCCTCGCGTCCCTTCGGCTCGCCCGAACTCGTCGGCGGCACCCTGAACTGGAACCAGTACTCGGCGCTCACCCGGCTCGGTCCGGTGACCGTCCAGAGCACCGGTCCCGGCGCTGTCGCGCGGGACAGGAACGGCGTGCTGTGGTTCTACCGGATGTCCGGGGACGGCGGCATCTACAAGGACCGGCTGCGCGTCGGCGCCGGCTGGAACGCCTTCGACATCCTGGCCGGTGCCTCGGACCTGACCAGTGACCACAAGGCGGACCTCCTCGCGCGGGACACCGCGGGCGTCCTGTGGATGTACCCGGGCACGGGTAACACCGCGGCGCCGTTCGGTGCGCGCGTGCGGATCGGCGGCGGCTGGGGCGGGTACGACTCGCTCGTCGGCGGCACCGACGTGACCGGTGACGGCAAGGCCGACCTGGTCGCTCGTGACGCGACGGGCCGGCAGTGGCTCTACCAGGGCACGGGTGTGTCGACCCGGCCGTTCGGCGGCCGGACGCAGATCGGCACCGGCTGGCACGTCTACAACTCGATGGTGGCGCCCGGCGACCTGAACGCCGACGGCAAGGCGGACCTCGTGGCCCGCGACGGCTCGGGTGCCCTCTGGTACTACCAGGGCACGGGCAAGGCGACGCAGCCGTACGCCGTCCGCGCGCGGATCGGTGCCGGCTGGCAGACGTACAACGTGCTGTTCTAGACGCCCGCCCGCTGTCTCCAGAGGTGACACACGAAGCGGCCTCCGCCCCTGCGGCGGGGGCCGCTTCGTGCTGTCCGGGGAGGGACACCCCCCGCGCCGACCAAGATCATCAGGGGTGCAGAATGAACCGTATGCCTCTGTCGAACACTCCGAAAACGGCAATAATCGACGACGCCCCGATGGTCAGCGGCGTCCTGGCGCGCGCCTTCGGCGACGACCCGATGATGCGCTGGTTCTTCCCCGACGACGCCTCGCGCGAGGCCGGGCTCGGGCGGTACTTCACCACCCTCTTCACCCGGCAGTACGGTCTGCACGGGGTGTGCGAGCGCACCGACTCGGCCGCCGCCTTCTGGGTGGCGCCCGAAGGGCAGGACAAGGCCGTTCCCGACGCCGCCACCGTCCAGGAGCTCCAGGAGATCCTCGGTGACCGCGCCGACCTCTTCCGCCGGGCCGTCGAGGCGGCCGCCGAGCACACGCCTCCCGAGCCCCACTGGTACCTCGCCGTCATCGGCGCCGACCCGGCCGCCCGTGGTCAGGGCCACGGCTCCGCGCTGCTGCGTTCCGGTCTCGCCCAGGCCGATGCCGCCGGCATGCCCGTCTACCTGGAGTCCTCCAAGCCGGACAACCTCCCCGTCTACGAGCACTTCGGCTTCGTCGTCCTCGGCGAGGCCTCCTTGCCCGGCGGCGGCCCCACCCTCTGGGCCATGCGGCGCGCGCCCCGCGTCCCGTCCGGCGGCTGACGTTCCCCAGGGTGTGGATGGAGCGGCGGCCGGGTGCGGTCCGGCGTAGGGTCGGCATCCCGGCCGCCGTCTCCCCCGAAGGAGCGCACCTCATGAAGATCGCCGTACTCGGCACGGGCGAAGTCGGCCGCCGACTCGCCACCAAGCTCGTCTCCCTCGGTCACGAGGTCGCCGTCGGCTCCCGTACCGCCGACAACGCCGAGGCCGTCAAGTGGGCCGACGAGTACGGCGGCGAGCGCGGCGGGCACGGGACCTTCGCGGACGTCGCAGGGCCCGCCGAGCTCGTCGTCAACGCGACCGGCGGTCTCGTCTCCCTCGCCGTCCTGCAGTCCGTCGGCGCGGACGGGCTGCGCGGCAAGGTCCTGCTCGATGTGTCCAACGGGCTCGACTTCTCCGGGGGCTTCCCGCCCAAGGTCGTCACCCCCGACGGCGTCAGCATCGCCGAGCAGCTCCAGCGGGCCTTCCCGGAGGCCCGGGTCGTGAAGTCGCTCAACACCATGACCAACACGGTCATGGTCGAGCCCGGCCGTGTCCCGGGGCACCACAACGTCTTCCTCAGCGGCGACGACGAGGACGCCAAGGCCGTCGTCGCCGGCCTGCTCGAATCCTTCGGCTGGGCCCCCGACCGGATCCTCGACCTCGGTGACCTGACGAGCGCCCGCGCCACCGAGCAGCTCGTACAGCTGTGGCTGCGGCTCTACGGGAAGTTCGGCACCGGCGACTTCAACTTCTCCGTCGTCACGGCGCCGACGTCGGCCGCCTGAGCTCCTGCGCTCCCTGACCGCGCAGGTGGTCGAGAAGCCCCGCGGGCTCCGGGTACGGCTCCTCGCGCGGGAGCAGCGGCCGGGCCGCCGCGAGGTCACCCGAGCGGACCAGTTCGTGGATCCGGTGTGCGAGCGGGGTCACGTCGCGTACGGAGACCGTCCACTCGTCCGCGTACCGGCGGGATGCCTCGCCCGAAAGGCCGAGCTGGAGCGAGCGGTACGGGAGTTCCCGGAGCTGAGGATCGCGCTCCGGGTCCCACTGGACACGTGCGGGCGCCTGGCTCAACTCCCGCTTCCAGGTGGCCTGGTCGGGGTGGAATCCGCGCTTGTAGTGGGAGAGGCAGGCGTTCCGCAGGGCCCACTCGAAGCCCTCGCGGGTGATCTCCACGGCGAGGACGGTCTCCTGGCCCTCCTTCTTCCCCCAGCCGGAGCGGTACATCATCCACAGGAACGACGGCTTGATCCACGTCATCCGGTCCCGCTTCCAGGCGGCCGGAAACCGTCCCTCGCGGGCGGCGGGCAGGCCGATCTCGGGCCGGTACGCCTGGTAGACGGTGACCGTACGGTCGGTGTGGAGCGCGCGGATGCGGTACTTCGGCTCGTCGATGGCCGACTTCGTTTCTTCCATGCCCATGAGGATGGGTGAAGTCGGGGGCCGGGGCCACCGGTTATCCGCGTCGCTCGCGGGCGGGTGGGCCTGTCAGGCCGCCGTCGTCGCCTCCCGTGCGTCGTACTCCTCGCGTGCCGCCGCGATCTCGTTCTGGTGCTGCTCGGTCCAGGTGACGAGGGAGCGGATCGTGGTGTGCAACGTGCCGCCCAGGGGCGTCAGTTCGTACTCGACGCGGGGTGGGACGACGGGGTGGACCGTGCGCTTCACCAGGCCGTCGCGCTCCAGCTGGCGCAGGGTCACGGTCAGCATGCGCTGGCTGACGCCGTCGATCTCGCGCTTGAGCTCCGTGAAGCGCATCACCCGGCGGTCGAGGAGGGCGATGACGAGGAGCGACCACTTGTCGGCGACCCGGTCGAGGATCTGCCGTACCTCGCAGTCCTCACGGGTGTCCCACTGGAAGGGGTCGGGGTCGCCGGCGTCCCCGTAGGTTCCCGTGCAGTGGCTCGGAACCTTCGCGGTGGGCACCTTCGCAGTGAGTTCCATGGCACAGGATGATCCCGCAGGGCGCCTACGGTTACAAGAGGGAACCGTCCCCCGGATCGGTACCCCGCCGGATCGGTACCCCCCCTCGGATCGGTACCCCCCCGGATCGGTAACCGTCCCTCGTGTCGGTAGCCGCTCCCGGCGCTGCGACCAAGGTCACGGCCTCAGTGCCCCGGTACGCACCTAACGTGGAGGGATGAACGATTCGCCCGGCTGCCCGCTGATCGGCGTCGCCGCCACGTACATGCCCCGGCTCTCGGAGATGACCTCCGAGCCGGGGCTCGCGGCTGCCGTCGACCAGCACGCCGCCGCCGTGCGCGACGCGCTGATCCCGGCCCAGCGGGGGCCGCGGGGCCGGACCGTCCGGCGCGAGGAGCTCGCCGACTACGTCCTCGGGTTCACCGACTGGCTGACCGGGGCCGACTGGACCGAGCCCGTCGGCCACGACTTCGCGACCCTCCGCCTGACGGCGGTCTGCTGGCTGATCCGGGAGTACGACCTGCTGGACGCGTGAGGTCAGGGTGCCTGTCGGGCGGGCGCCGCGGGTGCCGGTGCCTGAGTCGCCCCTGCGGTGGCCCCGGCTGCCCCCTCGGCACCTGCAGCCTCCTCGGCCTCGGCTGCGGCCGTGGCCGTCGCCTTCGCCGCCTCCATCGCCGCCCGGCTCCGGCGGGCCGTGCGCAGGGCGTCCCAGGTGAGGATCGTCAGGGCCAGCCAGACGAGGGAGAAGCCCGCCCAGCGCTCCGGCGGCATCTCCTCGTGGAAGTAGAGGACCCCGAGCAGGAACTGGAAGGTCGGCGCCAGGTACTGGAGGAGGCCGAGCGTCGACAGCGGTACGCGGATCGCGGCCGCCCCGAAGCAGACGAGCGGCACCGCCGTGACGATGCCGGTGGCGGCGAGCAGGGCCGTGTGGCCCGCGCCGTGGGAGCCGAAGGCGAGGGTGCCCTGGGTGCCGAGCCAGACGAGATAGCCGAGGGCCGGCAGGAACTGGATGGCGGTCTCGGCGGCGAGCGACTCCAGGCCGCCGATGTTGACCTTCTTCTTCACCAGGCCGTAGACGGCGAAGGAGAAGGCGAGGGTCAGGGAGATCCAGGGCGGCTGCCCGTATCCGATCGCCAGGACGAGGACGGCGGCGAAGCCGATGCCGACCGCGGCCCACTGCGCGGGGCGCAGCCGTTCCTGGAGGACGAGGACGCCGAGGGCGATGGTGACGAGCGGGTTGATGAAGTAGCCGAGGGAGGCCTCGACGACGTGGCCGGTGTTGACGGACCAGATGTAGAGGCCCCAGTTCACCGTGATGACGGTGGCGGCGACGGTGATCAGGCCGAGCTTGCGCGGGCTGCGGACGAGCTCGCGCATCCAGCCCCAGCGGCGGACCGCGAGCAGGGCGACGCCGACGAAGACCAGGGACCACACCATGCGGTGGGCGAGGATCTCGACCGATCCGGCGGGCTTGAGGAGGGGCCAGAAGAGCGGGACCAGACCCCACATGCCGTAGGCGCCGATCCCGTAGAGCAATCCTGCTCGTTCCTCGTTCTCCGTCTTCACCGGACCTCCCGCCCTGTGCCGCGCTGTCGTGTCGACGGTAGCGCCGCACGGGGCGGGTTGTCATGCCCGTACCGCAATACGGTCATGACCGGAGGGGGTGGGGGTCAGGAGCCGGCGAGGGCTTCCTTGATCGTCACGGCGATCGGGGTGGTCGGGCGGCCGATCAGGCGGGCCAGGTCGCCCGTCTGCCGGGCGAGCGCGCCGTGCTCGACGGCCCGGTCGACGTCGACCAGGATCTCGGCGAAGGGGGCCGGGACGCCGGCGCCGGTGAGGATCGCGAGGTGGGCCTCGGCGGGCACGTTGCTGTACGTGATCTCCCGGCCGGACTGGGCGGCGATCTCGGCCGCGTACTCGGCGAAGGACCAGGCGGTGTCGCCGCTCAGCTCGTACGCCCTGTTCAGGTGCTCCTCGACGGGGCCGGTCAGGACGGCGGCCGCGGCGGCCGCGTAGTCGGCGCGGGTGGCGGAGGCGACCCGGCCCTCGCCGGCGTTGGCGACGACGGCGCCGTGGGCCAGGACGGGGGCGAGGTTCGCGGTGTAGTTCTCGGTGTACCAGCCGTTGCGGAGGAAGGTGTACGGCAGTCCGGAGTCGAGGATCAGCCGCTCGGTGACCTTGTGCTCGGCGGCCAGGTCGAAGTCGGCCTCGTCGCCGCCGAGGACGCCGGTGTACGCGAGCTGGGCCACGCCGGCGGCCTTGGCGGCGTCGATCACGGCGGAGTGCTGGGCGACGCGCTGCCCGACCTCGCTGCCCGAGACGAGGAGCACCCGGTCGCCGGCCTCGAAGGCTCCGGCCAGGGTCTCCGGCTTGCTGTAGTCCGCGATCCGCAGCTCGACGCCGCGCTCCGCGAGGTCGGCGGCCTTCGCCTTGTCGCGGACGACGGCGACGACGGACTCGGCGGGGACGGTGGGGCTGGAGAGGAGGGCGTCGATGACGAGACGGCCGAGCTGGCCGGTGGCTCCGGTGACGACGAGGCTCATGGTGCGTCCTTTTCCCGTGGGGTGCGAGGGGGTGCTGTGCGGCTTGCGATGCACTTACCGTACGTCGGGCGCTAACTAGAGGAAAGTACCCACTTTGAAGTAAGGTACTGGCATGGGAGTAAGTGAGCGGTCCGAGAAGCCCGACGTGAACCAGCAGATGTGCCCCTCGCGGCTCGTCCTGGAGCACGTCACCAGCCGCTGGGGCGTCCTGGTCCTGGCCGCCCTCCTGGAGCGCCCGTACCGCTTCAGCGAGCTGCGCCGGCACATCGGCGGCGTCAGCGAGAAGATGCTCGCCCAGACCCTCCAGACCCTGGAGCGCGACGGCTTCGTCCACCGCGACGCCAAGCCCGTCATCCCGCCCCGCGTCGACTACAGCCTCACCGAACCGGGCACCGACGCGGCCCGCCAGGTCTGGGAACTGGCCCGCTGGTCGGAGCGACAGGTCGCCGCGGTGGAGGGGGCCCGTCAGCGGTACGACGACGCGCGTCGCGAGAGGGCCACGAATCCGTCCCAATGATGTTGTAACCAGGGCGAGTTGTCGGCGCCGGGCCGTACGATCTGCTCACCGTTCGTGGGGAAACCGTGAGGGACCGTGGGGGAGCTGTGGCGTACGGGGACCGAAGACTGTGGCGTGCCTGCTGTGTCGTACTGGTGGGCGGGGTGATGGCCGCCGGCTGCACCAGCGGCGGCGAGAAACCCGACGGCAAGGGGAGTACGGGCACGACGGCGGCCCCGACCAAGCCCCCGACCACCGCGCCGGCCCCGACGACCGCACCGACCGCGCTCGACTTCACCCCCGACCCGAAGCGCGCGCCGAAGACCGAGGCGGCGGCCCGACGCCTCGCCCTCGCCGTCGTCGCCGGTCCCGACGCCTGGGCCTCGGGCTACGTCAAACGCACCCCGTATCTCAGTGACCCGGACTACTGGCCCGTCCTCGGCGCCACCTGCTCCTGGGAGACCGGAACCCGGCCGGCCGACGTCCTCGCCAGCGTCACCGCCTACAGCGAGCTCCCCGCTGTCGGCGGCAAGGGCGCCCTGCGGGTCGCCGCCACCGTCACCGTGCACCGCACCGAGTCCGACGCCGACTGGGAGATGGCGTCGACCCTCGAAGAGGCGCTGCGCTGCCCCGACCAGAAACTGCGCGACGGTGAGCGGATCACCGAGCTCATGTCGCTCGGCAACCCCTTCGGCGTCGGAGGAAACGCCACCGCCGACGACGCCCTCCGCGAAGGCGGCTCCTACATCAACGACGCGGTGAAGGGGAAGCAGTTCTACAGCTGGTACCAGTCCCGGATCGGACAGGTCACCGTGGCCACCGTCGTCAAGGGAGCCCCCGGCTACAGCGAGATGAACGACGGCACGATGACCGGCACGAGCCAGGCGCAGGTGCGGGCACTCGTCACCATGCTCGACCGCGCCAAGGATGAGCTGGAGGGCCAGTCGTGAACCCCACCGCCCCGCAGCCCGAGCCCACCGCCCCGCAGCCCGGACCCGGCGCCCTCCAGCCGCTGCTGCCCTCCGATCCGTCGGCGATCGCCGGATACCGGCTCCTCGGCCGCCTCGGCGCCGGCGGCATGGGCGTCGTCTACCTCGGCCGTACGGCCGCCGGTGAACTCGCCGCCGTCAAGGTCACCCACGCCGACCAGGCGGACCAGCCCGACTTCCGGGCCCGGTTCCGCCGCGAGGTCGAGGCCGCCCGCCGGGTCTCCAGCCCCTGGGCCGTGCCCGTCACCGGCGCCGATCCGGACGCCCCCGAACCGTGGATGGCCACCGCCTTCGTCGCAGGACCCTCCCTCGGCGAGGCCGTCACCGCGCACGGCCCGCTGCCCGAGCGGAGCGTCCGCCTCCTCGGCTGGTCCGTCGCCCGCGCCCTCGCCGCCGTACACGCGGCCGGGCTCGTCCACCGGGACGTCAAACCCGGCAACGTCCTGCTCGCCGTCGACGGCCCGCGCCTCATCGACTTCGGCATCGCCCGCGCGACCGGAGAGACCGCGCTCACCGCCACCGACATGGTCGTCGGCACCCCCGGCTTCCTCGCCCCCGAGCAGGCCGAGGCCCGTGTCGACGCGATCGGCCCGGCCGCCGACGTCTTCGCGCTCGGCTGCCTCCTCGCCTACGCGTCCACCGGCCGCCCGCCCTTCGGAACCGGCGCCGTGGACGCCCTGATGTACCGGACCGTCCACGACGAGCCCGACCTCACCGGCGTCCCCGACGGGCTGCTGGACCTCGTCCGGGCCTGCCTGGCCAAGGACCCGGCCGCCCGGCCCACCGCCGCCGACATCGGCGTCAGGCTCGTGGAGGACAACCCCGGCAACGACGCCGACTGGCTGCCCGCCCCGGTCGTCCGGACCATCGCCGAACGCTCCGCCCGGATGCTCGCCCTGCCGGAGATCGACGTCACCGAGTCGGGCGGCAGCACCGGCCCGGCCGCGCCGGAGCGGAGCAGACGCGGCTTCCTGCTGCTCGCCTCGGGCGCCGCCGTCCTGGCCGTCGGCGGCGGTGCGGCGGCCGTCTGGGCGGGGCTCGGCGAGGACGGGAAGGACGGCAAGGACGACGGGAAGAAGGCCGTCCCGCCCCGCACCAGCTGGGCCATCGGCGTCCTCGCCGACCTGTCCGGGCCCGCCAAGGACATCGGCCGGGCCCAGGAACGCGGCGCGCGCCTGGCCGTCGAGCAGTTCAACGCGCGGAAGGACAAGCCCTTCACTCTCACCCTCAAGGTGGTCGACGACCGGGGCGACGCGTCCAGGGCCCTGGTGGCCGCCAAGGCCCTCACCACCGACCCCGGGGTCCTCGCCGTACTCGGCCCCACCACCGACGCCGTCGCCCAGGCCGTCGTTCCCGCCTTCGAGGAGGCCGAGATCCCGCTGATCACGGTCTCGGCCGGATACAACCTGCTCACGCTGCGCACGGGTGTCGCGCGGAACGAGACGGTCCTGCGCGCCATCCCGAACCACATCAGCGCGGGCACCCACCTCGCTTTCGCGGCCACGCTGCTGCCCCAGATCCGCCGTCCCGGGGTGCTGGAGGACCGGACCGACGACCACTACAGCTGGCAGGTCACCGGCGGTGTGCGCTTCGGCTTCGGGCAGGCCGGCATCACCCCGCACTTCCGGGTCGTCCCGGCCCACGCGCGGGTGTACCGCCGGGTGCTCGGCGAGATGATCGACGCGGGCATCGACGCCTACGTCCACTGCGGTGTCACCGAGACCGCCGTCCTCGCCGCCCGCGCGCTCGCTGAACTCGGCTTCACCGGACCGAGGTTCACCGGTCAGGCCGTCTTCGGCCAGGAGTTCGTCCGGCAGGCGGGGACCGCCGCCGAGGGCTGGTTCGTGTGCGCGCCCGTCGCCGACCCGGCCACGCAGAAGACGGCCGCGTCCTTCGTCGCCGCCCATCGCAAGCGGTACGGCGCCGCCCCCGCGTACTACGCGGGTGAGTCGTACGACGTGGTCACGATGACGATCCAGCAGCTGACGGCCCGGGCGAAGTCCGGCGGCAAGCCGGCGCGGAAGGGTCTGTGGGCAGCGCTGCGCAAGCAGAACTACAAGGGTGCGATGGGTGGTTACGCCTTCACTGAATCGGGCGATCTGAACATGGGGGGCACCTTCGTCTTCGCGGTGCAGAACGGCGCGTACAAGCCGATCGGCTCCGCCCCCCTGCTGCCGCGCAAGCCCGGGAAGAACGACGAGAAGGCCTGAGCCCGTGCAACCGCTGCGCAAGGCCGACCCGTCGACGATCGCCGGTTACCGGCTCCTCGGCCGTCTCGGCGCGGGAGGCATGGGCGTGGTCTACCTCGCCCGCTCCGGCGGCGGGGCGCTCGCCGCGCTCAAGCTCATCCGGGCCGAGCACGCCGCCGACCCGGGCTTCCGGGAGCGGTTCCGTCGCGAGGCCGCTGCCGCCGGGCGGATCACCGGCCGCTGGGTCGTGCGGGTGCTGGACGCCGACCCGGAGGCCCGGGAGCCGTGGCTGGCGACCGAGTTCGTGCCGGGCCCCTCGCTCGCCGAGGCCGTCGCCCTGCACGGCGCCCTCCCCGAGCCGGCCGTACGGGCCCTGGGTGCCCGGCTGGCGTCCGCGCTCGGCGACATGCACGAGGCCGGGCTGGTGCACCGGGACGTGAAGCCGGGGAACGTCCTCCTCGCGCTCGACGGGCCGCGCCTCATCGACTTCGGCATCGCCCGGTCCGCCGGGGCGACCGCCCTGACGGCCACCGACGCCATGATCGGCACCCCCGGGTTCCTCGCCCCCGAGCAGGCCCGGGCCGCGGGGGCGGGCGAGGTCGGCCCGGCGAGCGACGTCTTCTCGCTCGGCTGCGTCCTCGCGTACGCCCTGACGGGGGAGAGGCCGTTCGGTACGGGCGGGGTGGCGGCGGTCGTCTACCGGACGGTCCACGAGGAGCCCGACCTCACCGAGGTGCCGGACACGGTCCTCCCGCTGGTCAGGGCCTGTCTGGCGAAGGACGCCGCGGACCGGCCGACGGCCCTTGAGGTGCGGGCGGCGCTGGGGGACGCCGACGGGCCGGCGGGGGACTGGCTGCCGCCGGGCCTGCCCGCGCTGATCGCCCAGCGCTCCTCACGGGTCCTGGACCTGCCGGTGGCCGAGCCGACGATGCTGGTCGACTCCGAGCCGCCGAAGGGGACGTCACGGCGCAGGTTCCTGGTGGGGGGCTCCGCGGTGGCCGTCGCGGGAGCCGGTGGTCTGACCGCCTGGCTGCTGAGCCGCACACCGGGCGGGACCGGCACGGGGACGGGCGGCACCGGCGCCCCGCTCGACACCTACACGATCGGCGTCCTCACCGATCTGAGCGGCCCCACCAAGGCGGACGGTCGAGGGCAGGAGCGCGGAATCCGGCTTGCCGTGGAGGAGTTCAACGCCCGCCGCGACCGCCCCTTCGACGTGCGCCTGCGGGTCGAGGACGACGGTGGCAGGCCGGAGCGCGCCAGGGCCGCGGCCCTCGCCCTGCTGAAGGTCCCCGGTCTCGTCGGGATCCTGGGGCCGACCCTTACCTCGACCGCCGTCGCGGCCGGGGACGAACTGGTGCTCCACGGAATGCCGTTGGCGAGCGTGGTCGCCGATGTGCCGGCCGGGCAGATCAAGGGTCAGGAGACGAAGACCACGTACATCCAGCCGCGCACCATCCAGGACATGATGGTGGTGGCCTTCAGCCGCTACCTCTCCGAACACGGGGCGGTCCGGACCGCCGTCGTGGAGGACCGGGCCGGGGGCGAGTACACCTGGTTCGCCGTCAAGACCATGAAGGAGTACCCGCCGTCGAGGGAGAAGGGCGGGGTCGTGACCGCCCATCCCGTCGAGGCGGGCAGTGAGGACTTCGGCCCCGCCGTGCGGGAAGCCCTCGCGACCGACCCGCAGGGCGTGATGTACGTGGGGACGTCGCCGCTCCGGGCCGCGCTGTGCGCCAGGGCGCTGCGCGACCAGGGGTACCGGGGGCCCTGCGGCAGCGTCGAGCACGTGCTCCAGCCTGAGTTCCTGGCCGCCGCCGGTGCGGCCGCCGAAGGCTGGTACTTCGGCACCGGCTACGTCGACCCCGACGGCCTCCCGAAGGCGAAGGGGTTCGTCACCGCGTACCGGAAGCGCTGGGGTCTCGCCGGTACGACACCGGTCGACCGGTTCGCCACGGAGGCGTACGACCTCGCCAACTGGGCTCTCCAGGCCTTGCGCACGGCGGCCGCCAACCATGCCGAGTCGGTGCCCTCGGGCGTCCGCAACGACCTGCTGCAGACTCCGTACGCGGGGGTGGCGAAGACGTACACGGCCCAGGCGGGCAAGAACACGAAGCTCGCCCTGCTGGGCCTGTACCTCTGGCAGGTGAAGAGCGGGGTCCCTCGCTTCCTCGGGGTGTTCGACGAGGCGGCACGTACGGGAACGTGACCCGGCCGGAGCGCACGGAGGGGCCCGGTCCGCAAGCGCGGACCGGGCCCCTCCGCACCGGTCAGCCCACCACCGTCCACGTGTCGTTCCCCGCCAGCAGCCGGCCCAGGTCGCCCTTGCCGTGCTGTTCCAGGGCCGTCTCCAGCTGGTCCGCCATCAGGGTGTCGTACACCGGGCGTTCCACCGACCGGAACACCCCGATGGGGGTCTGGTGGAGGGTGTCCGGGTCCGCCAGGCGGGAGAGCGCGAAGGCCGTGGTGGGGGTGGCCGCGTGGGCGTCGTGGATCAGGATCCGCGACTCGTTCGAAGGGGTGACCGTGACGACCTGGAGGTCGCCGGTGGCCGGGTCGCGGACGACGCCCTTCTCGTCCTCGGTGCCGAAGCGGATCGGCTGCCCGTGTTCGAGGCGGATGACCGCCTCCTTGGCCTGGTCCTTGTCCTTGAGGACCTCGAAGGCGCCGTCGTTGAAGATGTTGCAGTTCTGGTAGATCTCGACGAGCGCCGTGCCGTTGTGGTCGGCGGCCTGCCGCAGGACCTCGGTGAGGTGCTTGCGGTCGGAGTCGACCGTGCGGGCCACGAAGGAGGCCTCCGCGCCGAGGGCGAGCGAAACCGGGTTGAAGGGCGAGTCGAGGGAGCCCATCGGCGTCGACTTGGTGATCTTGCCGACCTCGGAGGTGGGGCTGTACTGGCCCTTGGTCAGCCCGTAGATCCGGTTGTTGAACAGGAGGATCTTGAGGTTGACGTTGCGCCGGAGGGCGTGGATGAGGTGGTTGCCGCCGATGGACAGCGCGTCGCCGTCGCCCGTGACGACCCACACGGACAGGTCGCGGCGGGAGGTGGCGAGGCCGGTGGCGATGGCCGGGGCGCGGCCGTGGATCGAGTGCATCCCGTAGGTGTTCATGTAGTACGGGAAGCGGGAGGAGCAGCCGATGCCGGAGACGAAGACGATGTTCTCCTTCGCCAGGCCCAGCTCCGGCATGAAGCCCTGGACGGCGGCCAGCACCGCGTAATCACCGCAGCCGGGGCACCACCGCACCTCCTGGTCGGACTTGAAGTCCTTCATGGACTGCTGCGCCTCGGCCCGGGGGACCAGGTGGAGGAGGGGCTCACTCATCGATGGCCTCCTTGAGAGCGGCGGCGAGCTGCTCGGCCTTGAACGGCATGCCGTTGACCTGGGTGTGGCTGCGGGCGTCGACGAGGTACTTCGCCCGGACGAGGGTGGCGAGCTGGCCGAGGTTCATCTCGGGCACGACGACCTTCTCGTACCGCTTGAGGACCTCGCCGAGGTTCTTCGGGAAGGGGTTGAGGTGCCGCAGATGGGCCTGGGCGATGTGGCCGTTCTCCCGGCGGATGCGGCGGACGGCCGCTGTGATCGGCCCGTAGGTGGAGCCCCAGCCGAGGACCAGGGTCCGTGCGCCGTCCGGGTCGTCGACCTCGATGTCGGGGACGTCGATGCCGTCGACCTTGGCCTGCCGGGTGCGGACCATGAACTCGTGGTTGGCGGGGTCGTACGAGATGTTGCCGGTGCCGTCCTGCTTCTCGATGCCGCCGATGCGGTGTTCGAGGCCGGGGGTGCCGGGCACGGCCCACGGGCGGGCCAGGGTCTCCGGGTCGCGCTTGTACGGCCAGAAGACCTCGGTGCCGTCGGCCAGCTCGTGGTTCGGGCCGGTGGCGAACCGCGTCCGCAGGTCCGGGAGTTCGTCGACGTCCGGGATGCGCCAGGGCTCGGAGCCGTTGGCGAGGTAGCCGTCGGAGAGCAGGAAGACCGGTGTGCGGTAGGTGAGGGCGATCCGGGCCGCCTCGATCGCCGCGTCGAAGCAGTCGGCGGGCGTCTTCGGGGCGACGATCGGGACCGGCGCCTCGCCGTTGCGGCCGTACATCGCCTGGAGGAGGTCGGCCTGCTCGGTCTTGGTGGGCAGACCGGTGGACGGGCCGCCGCGCTGGATGTCGACGATCAGCAGCGGCAGCTCCAGGGAGACCGCGAGCCCGATCGTCTCGGACTTGAGCGCGACACCGGGGCCGGACGTGGTCGTCACGCCGAGCGCGCCGCCGAAGGCGGCCCCGAGGGCGGCGCCGATGCCGGCGATCTCGTCCTCGGCCTGGAAGGTGCGGACACCGAAGTTCTTGTGCCTGCTGAGCTCGTGGAGGATGTCCGAGGCCGGGGTGATGGGGTACGAGCCCAGGTACAGCGGCAGGTCCGCCTGGCGTGAGGCGGCGACCAGGCCGTACGAGAGGGCCAGGTTCCCCGAGATGTTCCGGTACGTGCCGGTGGGGAAGGCCCGGGTCGCGGGGGCGACCTCGTACGAGACGGCGAAGTCCTCGGTGGTCTCGCCGAAGTTCCAGCCGGCCCGGAAGGCGGCGACGTTCGCCTCGGCGATCTGCGGCTTCTTCGCGAACTTCTGCCGCAGGAAGGTCTCGGTGCCCTCGGTCGGCCGGTGGTACATCCAGGAGAGCAGTCCGAGCGCGAACATGTTCTTGGAGCGCTCGGCCTCCTTCCGGGACAGGCCGAACTCCTTGAGCGCCTCGACGGTCAGGGTGGTCAGCGGCACGGGGTGGACCCGGTAGCCGTCCAGCGAGCCGTCCTCGAGGGGCGAGGTCGCGTAGCCGACCTTGGCCATGGCGCGCTTGGCGAATTCGTCGGTGTTGACGATGATCTCGCCACCGCGCGGCACGTCCCCGATGTTGGCCTTGAGGGCGGCGGGGTTCATCGCGACCAGCACGTTCGGGGCGTCGCCCGGAGTCAGGATGTCGTGGTCGGCGAAGTGCAGCTGGAAGGACGAGACGCCCGGCAGGGTTCCGGCGGGTGCCCGGATCTCGGCCGGGAAGTTCGGCAGCGTGGAGAGGTCGTTCCCGAAGGACGCCGTCTCCGAGGTGAAGCGGTCACCTGTCAGCTGCATGCCGTCACCGGAGTCACCCGCGAAGCGGATGATCACCCGATCGAGACGGCGCACTTCCTTCTCGGTGCCGTGGTGCGGCTTCGCCGGGGCACTGCGCTGCTCCCCGAGCAATGCCTCACCGGCCTCGCTACTGACCTGGCTGGTCACTGAACTGGACCTCCCTCGCGGCAAGGGGACTCTCCGCCGGAGGCGGGAGAAGGCTCGGGATGCGGTCGGCCGATCACCGTCCGTCCCGAGGCCCACCCTACGTCGGTAAGGAGGGCCTTCCCGGGACTTCTCGCATCATGGACCTCTTTTTGAGACGCCCTCTTGCCCTGAATTGTCACGTTCTGTCGCCACCCGGAGTGTTCCGGAAAGCCGGATTCCGCCTCATTCTTTGGACCTAGGGCCCCTGGGGACCCCTCGACAGGCCGCCTTCCGGGTGGTCACGCGGGTGGTGACTCCCGGAGGGCGGCTTCTCCCGATATCTGACAGGGTGTCAGATGATCAGGATTTCAGATACGTCAACACCGCCAGTACCCGACGGTGATCGCCGTCACTCGGTGAGAGCCCCAGCTTCAGAAAGATGTTGCTGATGTGCTTCTCCACCGCGCCGTCGCTCACCACCAGCGCCTTCGCGATCGCCGAGTTCGTCCGCCCCTCCGCCATCAGACCGAGGACCTCCCGCTCGCGCGGCGTGAGGTTCGCCAGCACGTCCTGCTGACGGCTCCGGCCCAGCAGCTGCTGCACGACCTCGGGGTCCAGCGCCGTACCGCCGCCGGCGACCCGCACCACGGCGTCCACGAACTCCCGGACCTCGGCGACCCGGTCCTTCAGCAGATAGCCGACTCCACGACTGGAACCGGCCAGGAGTTCGGTCGCGTACTGCTCCTCCACGTACTGCGACAGCACGAGCACGCCGAGTCCCGGATGCTCCTTGCGCAGCCGCACGGCCGCGCGGACCCCCTCGTCCGTGTGCGTCGGCGGCATCCGCACGTCGGCGACGACGACGTCCGGCAGGGCGCCCTGCGTGGCGAGCCCGGCAACGGTCTCGACGAGCGCCTCACCGTCCCCCACGCCGGCGACCACGTCATGCCCGAGATCGGTGAGAAGCCGGGTCAGTCCCTCCCGCAGCAACACGGAATCCTCCGCGATGACCACCCGCACACGCCCGACCCCTTGATCCACAGCCACGCCCCACAGCCCCCATGCCTTCTTGCCCGAGTACTTCCTACGACTCGGCCAGCATCGCAGGGTCGCCTCGTGTTGTGCTCATTCCCGGGAGGAGTGCCCGCCACCGGATGTCCGGGCGCCCGGGCCCGCATGCCGTGCGGGCGCCCTCGGGGGCCGCGACGGGGCGGCGCCACCGCGCGGGGCGGCGCCCCGAGGGCCGAGGACCCCGGGGCGCCGCCCGCGCGATGTCGCGCCCTGGTCACGCCCGGTGGCGCCTGGTCGCGTCCGGTCGTGTCCGGTTGTGTACGGCGATGCGTGGTCGCGTCCGGTCGTGTCCGGTCGCGCCCGGTCACGCCCGCCAGGGCAGCTCCACCGTCACCGTCGTGGGCCCGCCCTCCGGCGAATCCACCGCGAGCACCCCGTCCACCGCCCCCACCCGCTCGGTGAGCGAGGACAGGCTCCGTCCGGTGACGACGTGCGCCCCGCCGACCCCGTCGTCCCGCACCTGAAGCATCAGCCGGTCACCCGTGCGCCACACGTCCACCCAGGCCCGCCGCGCCCGCGCGTGCGCCGTGACGTTCCGCAGCAGCTCCGAGACGGTGAAGTACGCGATGCCCTCGATCGCCGCCACCGGCCGCGCCGGCAGGTCGACGTCCACCGACACCGGGACCGCGCACCGCGAGGCCACCGCCGAAAGCGCCGCGTCCAGCCCCCGGTCCGTGAGGACCGCCGGGTGGATGCCCCGGGCGAGGTCCCGCAGCTCCTGGAGCGCGAGCTTCACCTCGCCGTGCGCCTCGTCGACGAGCACCGCCGCGGCCTGCGGATCCTCCGCCAGCTTCTCCTTCGCGAGCCCGAGGTCCATGGCGAGCGCGGCGAGCCGGGCCTGCGCCCCGTCGTGCAGATCGCGTTCGATGCGCCGCAGGTCCGCAGCCGCGGTGTCGACGACGACGCCCCGGTCCGACTCCAGCTCGGTGACACGGGAGGCGAGCCGGGAGGGCCCGAGCAGCCCGGAGACGAGGAAGCGGTCGACGGCGACGAAACCGCGCAGGAGCCACGGGCCGACCATCACGAAGAGCAGCCCGACGAGGCTGGTGACGGCGATCTCGAAGGGGGAGTCGAGGTAGAGGTCGTGGGACCCGTCGCCGTACAGCTGAATGCCGTCCTGCCCGACGTACGCCGGGAAGACCCACTGCCACAGCGGATACGTGAAGAGGCTCCAGCCCCAGGCCCAGAAGGCCACGGTCACGGAGAAGGAGAAGACCGCCCACGGCATGTGCACGATCGCGTACAGCAGGTGCCGCCAGGAAGCCCCGCTCTTCAACATGGCACCCATCCAGGAGAAGGCTCCGCCGGTCCGACCCCGTACCGGTTCGGGCGCCCGCACGTCGACGTCGAGCAGGGCACGCGCCCGGGCCCGCTCGACGAACCCGAAGCCCCGGCACATGGCGAGGGCCCCGGCGAGGATCGGCACGCCGAGGAAGGTGATGAGCAGCCCGGCGCCGGCCGAGACGAAGGCGATGGAGAGCGCGAACCAGCAGACGCTCAGCGGCAGCCCGATCAGCACGTAGAGCAGCGCACGCCACGTGCGGCCCTCGAACGGCGCGCGGATCGCGGCGGGGAGGTGGGAGGCCATCGCTGGGGTCCTTCTCTGCTCAGGGAGGGGGCGGGCGGTACGTATCCCAGGGTTCCGCGTCGGACCTCCCGGGACCATGAGGCGGGTGGGCGTCTGGGGGCGGGGGTTTTCCCTACCTCGGGGGTGCGGGGTGCGGGGTGCGGGGTGCGGGGTACGGGGTACGGGGTGCGGGTGCCGGGTACGGGTGCCGGGCCCTGCGGTCAAGCGGCCGGACGGTCCGGTGGCCCTGCGGTCAAGCGGCCGGACGGTCCGGTGGCCCTGCGGCCCAGCGACCGCAGGGCAGCACGCCGACGGGGGGAGCGAACGTCGTTCGCTCCCCCCGTCGGTCCGGCCGTGCCCGTGCCCCGGCTACACCGTCACGTCCTCGGCCGCGACCGCCACGGCAGTTCCGCCGTCACCGTCGTCGGCCCGCCCTCGGGGGAGTCCAGGACGAGCAGGCCGTCCACCGCCCCGAGCCGTTCCGCGAGGCCCGCGAGGCCCGTGCCGCCGTCGAAGCGGGCGCCGCCCGCCCCGTCGTCCCGCACCTGGAGCAGCAGCCGGTCCTTCGCCCGCCACACCTCCACGGACGCCGACCGCGCCCGCGCGTGCTTCGAGACGTTCTGGAGCAGCTCCGACACCGTGAAGTACGCGATGCCCTCGATCGCCTCCGCCGGCCGCTCGGACAGGTCCACCGTCACCTTCACCGGTACCGTGCAGCGCGCCGACACCGACGACAGCGCGGCGCTCAGCCCCCGGTCGGTGAGGACGGCCGGGTGGATGCCCCGGGCGAGGTCCCGCAGTTCCTGGAGCGCGAGCTTCACCTCGCCGTGCGCCTCGTCGACCATCGCCGCGGCCGTCTCGGGGTCGTCGAGGAGCTTCTCCTTCGCGAGGCCGAGCCCCATCGCGAGCGCCACGAGCCGCGCCTGCGCCCCGTCGTGCAGGTCCCGCTCGATGCGCCGCAGGTCCGCCGCCGCGGTGTCGACGACGACACCACGGTCCGACTCCAGCTCGGCGATCCGCCGCTCCAGTTCGTCGGAGGGGGAGAGGAGACCCCGGACCATGCCCCGGTCGGCGTTGGCCATGCCCCGGGACAGGAAGGGCAGCACGGGCCAGAGAACGATCAGGGAGACCAGCGCGATCGTGAACGTCACGATCCCCCAGGGCAGCCGGATCAGCCCGTACAGCTGCGTCCGCCAGGCAACCGGGTCCTTCAAGGTTCCCCACAGCCAGCCGAAGAAGCCGCCGCGCAACGGCAACGGGGACGGTTCGGCGATCTCGACCCCGAGCAGCGCACGGGCCCGCGCCCGCTCCGACCGGCCGATGAGGCGCGCGCCGCCGAGCCCGAGGGCGAGCAGCGGGAGCCCGATGACGGTGACGGAGAGGCCCACGCCGAGGAGCACGCTGACGACCGCGTAGACGAAACCGACCAGCGCGGTGAAGAGGTTGGAGAGGAGGAAGGCGATCTCCTTCCAGGTCTCCTTGCCGTAGGCGGTGCGCTTGGGCGGACGTGGTCGCGGGGACGGGGCGACGGCGGCCGCGGAGGACGCGGCGGGATCAAGATCGGCGGTCATGCTCTCCAGCCTGCCGGTCGGGGACCGCGCGACGCCATGGGGGAGGTCGGTGAGCAGCAGGGGGGATATCCCCACCAGGCCCCCCACCAGCCCCTCGCCCTGCCCCTGTGTGGTGTGCGCGAGCGCTGCGTGAGCACCGTACGAGGACCGTACGAGGACCGTGCTCACGCGACTGCTTACAGCCCCTTTAGCAGGGCCTAGACTCGCGTGCGTACAGAAGTGACTCATGAGACACCGAGACCGAGGGGCGGACGGACGTGCGGGAACAGACCGTTGTCGCGGCCGACGCGACGGGCGCGGCGGACTACTTCCAGACGTACTCCGTCGTCGGGCTGCTCGCCGTCGTCGGGGTGCTCTTCGTCGCCGTGGCGTTCGGCGCGGGCCGACTGCTGAGGCCCGTCGTGCCGACGCCCGAGAAGCTCCTCACGTACGAGTGCGGTGTCGACCCCGTGGGGGAGGGCTGGGCGCACACCCAGGTCCGCTACTACGTGTACGCCTTCCTCTACGTCATCTTCGCCGTCGACTCGATCTTCCTCTTCCCCTGGGCGACGGTCTTCGCCGCGCCCGGCTACGGCGCCACGACCCTGGTCGAGATGTTCGTCTTCCTCGGCTTCCTGGCCGTGGGGCTGCTCTACGCGTACAAGAAGGGCGTCCTGGCATGGACGTAACACCCCTGCCCACACCCCTGCCCGCTCCGAAGCTGGGCCCGCTGGCCCGCCTGGCCCCCGAGCCGATGAAGGTGGTCCTGAACTGGGGCCGCCGCTACAGCCTCTGGGTCTTCAACTTCGGCCTCGCGTGCTGCGCGATCGAGTTCATCGCCGCGTCGATGGCCCGGCACGACTTCATCCGGCTCGGCGTGATCCCCTTCGCGCCGGGCCCGCGCCAGGCCGACCTGATGATCGTCTCGGGCACGGTGACGGACAAGATGGCGCCGGCGGTGAAGCGGCTGTACGAGCAGATGCCGGAACCGAAGTACGTCATCTCCTTCGGCGCCTGCTCCAACTGCGGTGGCCCCTACTGGGACTCGTACTCGGTCACCAAGGGCGTCGACCAGATCATCCCGGTCGACGTGTACGTGCCGGGCTGCCCGCCGCGCCCCGAGGCGCTGCTCCAGGGCATCCTCAAGCTCCAGGAGAAGATCGCGCGGGAGAGCCTGGCCGAGCGGTACGCGACCACCGGCGGCGCGTCGGTCGCGCAGCTGACGAGCCCGCTGGTGGAGCGACCGGGAGCCGGGGCATGACGGCGTACGACTCCCTCCCCGACTCCGTGACGGAGATCTTCGGCGAGGAGGCGACGGCGGAGCAGGCGTACGACCTGCTGACCGTCGACGTCCCGCCGGGCTCGTGGATCACGGCGCTCGAAACGGCCCGGGACACGCTCGGATGCACCTACTTCGACTGGCTGAGCGCGGTCGACGAGCCGGGCACGGGCTTCCGGGTCTGCGCGCACGTGGCCGCGGTGGGGGAGGGGCGCCCGCGCCGCCTGCTGCTCCGGACGACGGTCCCGCACGCCGCTCCCGTCCTGCCCACGGCGATCGGCGTGTACGCGGGCGCGGGCTGGCACGAGCGCGAGACCCACGAGATGTTCGGCGTGGACTTCACGGGCCACCCGCACCTGGTGCCGCTGCTCCTCCCGGAGAACTTCGAGGGCCACCCGCTGCGCAAGGACTTCGTCCTCGCGGCCCGGGTCGCGAAGGCGTGGCCGGGCGCGAAGGAACCGGGCGAGTCGCACGAGGGCGGCCCGAAGCGCCGCCAGATGCTTCCCCCGGGCGTCCCGGACCCCAACGAGTGGGGGCCCCTGAAGGGCCAGCTGCCCCCGGCGCCGGCGCGCCCGGCCCGAGCGGCTGCGGGCGACCGCCCCGTCCGCCGGACCCGCTCGGTCACGGAGGGCTCGGCGAGCCGGCCGGAAGCCCCGGACACCACCCGCCCGCCGCGCCGCACGCGCTCGGTCTCGGAGGGCTCGGCGAGCCAGGCGGCGCCGCCGGAGCCGACCGACACCCCGGCCGCGGGCACGCCACCGCGCCGCACGCGCTCGGTCTCGGAGGGCTCGGCGAGCCAGGCGGTGCCGGCTCCTGAGTCCTCGGCGGACACTCCGCCCGCGGCGGGGCGTCCACCGCGCCGTACCCGTTCGGCGGCGGACGGCTCGGCGAGCCAGGCGACCCCCGACGGCCCCACGCCACGCGCGGAGGCCGCGCCCCCGCGTACCCGCAGCTCGGACGCTCCTTGGCACCACGCCAGCCCGGCTTTCGACAAGGAGCAGCCCACCCCTCCGCCGCCCGCGGGGGAGCCGGCAGCCCCGGCGGCGCCGGAACCCGAGCCCGTACCCAAGCCCGAGCCCGGACCCCAGCCTGAGCCGGCGTCCGGGCCCGAGCCCGAGCCTGGGCCGGCGTCCAGGCCCGAGGCCGGACCCAAGGGCGAGCCCGAGGCCGAGCCCGAGCCGGCGTCCAAGCCCGAGCCCCAGGCCGCGCCGGCGCCTGGCGCCGCGCCCGAGCCCGCGCCCGGGACCGAGTCCGGCGCCCCGCCCAAGGACGGGCCCACCGGGCCCACCAGCCCCACCGGCCCTCCCGACGGCACAGGCTCCACCAGCCCCACCGGCCCCGCCGACCCCACGAGTCCCACCGGGCCCACCGGCCCCGCCGACCCCACCACCCCCGCCGGAGGCGATCCCGCGTGAACGACGTACTCGACGTCGCCCTCCGGCTCCTCGTCGTCTTCGCCGTCTTCCTCGTCCTGCCGCTCGTCGTCGGCCAGACCGAGCACAAGGTCATGGCCCACATGCAGGGCCGCCTCGGTCCCATGTACGCCGGTGGGTTCCACGGCTGGGCGCAGCTCGTCGCCGACGGGGTGAAGTTCGCGCAGAAGGAGGACATCGTCCCCAAGGACGCCGACCGGCGGGTCTTCCAGCTCGCTCCGGCCGTCGCCCTTCTCCCGTACCTGCTCGTTCTTGTCGCGATCCCGATCGGCCCGGGCGAGGGCGCCGTCGGGCAGGTCGTCGACGCCGGCATCTTCTTCGTGCTGGCCGTGATGGGCGTCGGGGTCCTCGGCAGTCTGATGGCCGGCTGGGCGTCCGCGAACAAGTTCTCGCTGCTCGGCGGGCTCCGTACCGCCGCCCAGCTCCTCGCGTACGAGCTCCCCATGCTCCTCGCCGCCGCGTCGGTCGCGATGGCCGCCGGCACCGTCTCGCTCCCCGGCATCCTCGACGCCTTCGAGTGGTGGTGGCTGCCCTGGCAGATCGTCGGCGCCGTCGTGTTCTTCGTGGCGGGCCTGGCCGAGCTCCAGCGGCCTCCGTTCGACATGCCCGTCGCCGACTCGGAGATCATCTTCGGCGCGTACACCGAGTACACCGGTCTCCGCTTCGCGCTGTTCCTGCTCGCCGAGTACGCCGGCATCGTCGTCCTGTGCGGCCTCACCACCGTCCTGTTCCTCGGAGGCTGGCACGGCCCCTTCGGCGGTGACGGTCTCGGCTGGGTGTGGACCCTGCTCAAGACCGCCGTCCTCGCCTTCGTCGTGATCTGGCTGCGGGTCAGCTACCCGCGCCTCCGCGAGGACCAGCTCCAGAAGCTCGCCTGGACGACCCTCGTCCCGCTCGCGCTCGCGCAGATCGCGCTCACCGGCATCGTGAAGGTGGCGATCCAGTAATGGCCCCTCTTCTCCCTCCCTCCCGGCCCGGCATCCCCGGCTCGGGCCTCGCCAAGGGCCTCGCCGTCACTCTCCGCACGATGACGAGGAAGACCGTCACCGCGCAGTACCCGGACGTGCAGCCCGAGCTGCCGCCCCGCACCCGCGGGGTCATCGGGCTGTTCGAGGAGAACTGCACGGTCTGCATGCTCTGCGCCCGTGAGTGCCCCGACTGGTGCATCTACATCGACTCCCACAAGGAGACGGTGCCGGCGGCCGCCCCGGGTGGTCGCGAGCGCAGCCGGAACGTCCTCGACCGCTTCGCCATCGACTTCTCCCTCTGCATGTACTGCGGTATCTGCATCGAGGTGTGCCCGTTCGACGCGCTGTTCTGGTCGCCCGAGTTCGAGTACGCGGAGACCGACATCCACGAGCTGACCCACGAGCGCGACAAGCTCCGCGAGTGGATGTGGACGGTTCCCGAGCCGCCCGCCCTCGACCCGAGCGCGGAGGAGCCGAAGGAGATCGCGGCCGCCCGCAAGGCAGCCGAGAAGGCCGCCGCCGCAGCCCAGGCCGAAGCCGAAGCAGCGGCCCAGGCCGAAGCCGCAGCAGCAGCCGAAGCCCAGTCCGAAGCCCAGGCCGAAGCCCAGGCCGAGGGGGACCAGCCGTGATCCTCGCCGCCGCTCACGTCGCCCAGCAGGCCGCCCAGCAGCCCGTCCTGAACCAGCAGACCCACGGCTTCCTCTCGCCCACCGGCGTCGAGATCGCCTTCCTCCTCGTCGGTCTCGTCACCCTCGGCGCCGCCCTCGTCACCGTCACCACCCGCCAGCTCGTCCACGCCGCGCTCTGGCTGGTCGTGGCGCTCGGGGGCCTCGCCGTCGAGTACCTGCTCCTGACGGCCGAGTTCATCGCCTGGGTCCAGGTCCTGATCTACGTCGGTTCCGTCGTCGTCCTGCTTCTCTTCGGGCTCATGCTCACCAAGGCCCCCATCGGCCACTCACCGGACGCCGACTCCCGCAACAGACCGGTCGCCGCGGCCGTCGCGCTCGCCGCAGCGGGCGCGCTCGTCTGGGTGGTCGTCGACGCGTTCCGTACGACCTGGATCGACCTCGACGGAGCCGTGCAGGGCTCCACCGAGGTGTCCGGCCAGATCCTCTTCCGGCACTGGGTGCTGCCGTTCGAGGCGCTGTCCGTGCTGCTGCTCGCCGCCCTGGTCGGCGCCATCGTGCTGTCCCGCAGGAAGAAGGAGGAGCAGCGCTGATGCACCTCGCCTACCCGGCCGTCCTCGCCGCCCTCCTCTTCGCCATCGGCGTGTACGGCGTCCTCGCGCGCCGCAACGCGATCCTGGTCCTGATGT
The DNA here is from genome assembly GCF_044752725.1 of Streptomyces sp. NPDC088707. Classification (NCBI taxonomy): domain Bacteria; kingdom Bacillati; phylum Actinomycetota; class Actinomycetes; order Kitasatosporales; family Streptomycetaceae; genus Streptomyces; species Streptomyces sp. NPDC088707. The sequence goes on from NZ_JBIVLV010000011.1 coordinate 318,372, forward strand.
CCGTCGAGCTGATGCTCAACGCCGTCAACCTCAACCTGGTCGCCTTCGACGTCTGGCTCCGTGACACCCTGCACGCCGGTCAGGCCCTCACCCTCTTCACCATCGCCATCGCCGCCGCGGAGATCGGCATCGGTCTCGCGATCGTCCTGATGGTCCACCGCAACAAGGGCACCTCGGACATCGACCGGCTCCGTGACACGGCGGAGCCGCCGCAGCCCTGGGACACCGCGACCGAGGACGGCACGACCACCGACGACACGCCCACCGGCGAGAAGGCCGAGGCCACCGCGTGACCACCACGACCCTCGCGGTCCTCGTCCCCCTCCTCCCCTTCCTCGGCTCCGTCGCCGGACTCCTGATCGGCCGCACCGCCCCCGGCTACGTCCGCCCGCTGGCCGTGCTGCCCACCGTCGCCGCCGCGGTCCTGGCCGTGGTCGTCGCCGTACGGCAGGGCGGCGGGAAGCCGATCGACGCCGCGACCCAGCTCACTCCCACCGGCTCGGTCCCCATCGACCTGGCCCTGTACATCGACGGCTTCGCGGCCCTCGTCGCCGTCCTCGTCGGCGTCGTCGCGACCTGCGTGCAGATCTACTCGACCGGCTACCTCCGCGAGGACCCGCGCTACCCCTCGTACGCCGCGCTCGTCTCCCTCTTCACCTCCGCGATGCTGCTCGTCGTCTACTCGGGCGACCTGATGGTCCTCCTGGTCGGCTGGGAGATCATGGGCATCTGCTCGTACTTCCTCGTCGGCCACTACTGGGAGACCCCCGAGGCGCGGGCTGCCTCCCTGAAGGCCTTCCTCGTCACCAAGCTCGGTGACGTCCCCTTCCTCATCGGTCTCTTCGCGCTCGCCACCGACGCGGGCACGTTCCGGATCACGGGCGTCCTCGGCGCCGTCGCGCGCGGCGAGCTCGACCACCCCACCGTGATCGCGCTGCTGCTGCTCGCCGGTGTGGCGGGCAAGTCGGCCCAGTTCCCCCTGCACACCTGGCTCCCGGACGCCATGGCCGGTCCCACCCCCGTCTCCGCGCTCATCCACGCGGCGACGATGGTCGCCGCCGGTATCTACTTCACGGCCCGGCTGCTGCCCGTCTTCGCCGCCTCCGCCGCCGCGATGACGGTGCTCGCCGTGATGGCCGCGATCACGATGGTCGGCTCGGCGCTCGCCGCGCTCGCCCAGGACGACATCAAGCGGGTCCTCGCCTACTCGACGATCGGTCAGCTCGGCTACATGGCCGGCGCCCTGGCCGTCGGCGACCGCGGGTCCGCCGTCTTCCACCTCCTCTCGCACGGCGCCTTCAAGGCCCTGCTGTTCCTCGCCGCCGGTACCGTCATCCACGCCGCCGGTACGAACTCGCTGACCGCCATGTCCCGGATGAGCGGCCTCGCGAAGCGCATCCCGGACGCGTACTGGACGATGACCGTCGCCCTGCTCGCGCTCGCCGCGATCCCGCCCTTCGCCGGCTTCTTCTCCAAGGAGGCCGTCCTGGTGGCCGCCGAGCACACCGCGCTCGGAGAGCGGACCGTCGCCCCCGCCGGGGCCGGCTGGACCGTCCTCGTCGCCGGGCTGCTGACCGCCTTCCTCACCGCCGCGTACGCGCTCCGCCTCTGGCTGCGGACCTTCCGTGGGCGAGGCGCCGAGGCCCCGGACCACGGTCGGCAGCCGATCGCCATGACGTCCGTCCTGTGGGTGCTCGCGATCCCCTCCCTGGGTTTCGGTCTGACGGTCACGTACCTCGACGACTGGTTCGACGGGAACGCGCTCACCCCGACCGTCACCACGGCCGTCCTCGGCACCGGCCTCGCCGCCGCGGGCGCCGTGATCACGTATGCGATCTGGCGCACCCTCGCCGCCAGGACCCCGGTGACGGCGGCCGCCGCCCAGGCGCCCGCCCCCCACGTGGCCCACCCGGACGCCGACGCCGGTCTCGTCGAGGCCGAGGCGCTGCGCCTGCCGCACCCCGCCGAGGACCCGGCTGACCCCGGCCGTGCCCTCCTCGGCCCGCTGCACGGTCCCGCCGCCGACGGCTTCCACCTGGACGCCGTCTACCGGACGGCGTTCGTCCGCCCCGTCCTCGGCGCCGCCTCGCTGGTCCGCTTCCTGGACCGCGAGGTCGTCGACACCTACGTCCGCGCCGCGGGCACCTCCGCCAAGGGGCTCGGCTGGCTCGTCCGCCGCGCCCAGACCGGCAACGTGCAGACCTACCTCAGCGCCCTGCTCGCCGGCTCCGTCGTCCTGGCGATCGTCGCCGTCGCCCTCGCCAACGCCGCCGCCGGAGCGTGAGCCGTGATCGATATCAGCGAATCCGTGATGCAGTTCCTTCTGGCGTTGATCGTCGCCGGACCGCTCCTCGGCGCGGTCGCCGCCCTTCTCCCCGCCCCGCCGGGACTGAAGGGGAAGTCGCCCGACCAGGCCGTGCTCCGCCACGGCGTCACCGTCACCGGTGTGATCCTGCTGGCCGCGCTCGTCCTCGCGCTCGGCTTCGACCACGACCAGCCGTCGAGGATGCAGGCCACGACGGACATCAGCTGGATCCAGGCACTCGACGTGCGGATCCACCTCGGTGTCGACGGCATTTCCCTCCCCCTCCTGGTCCTGACCGCGCTCCTGAGCTTCCTCTGCGCGCTGTACTCCTACTTCAAGATGCCGAGCGGCCCTTCCCCCAAGGGCTTCGTCGCGCTGCTCCTCGTCCTGGAGTCCGGCACCCTCGCCACCTTCGCCGTCCTCGACCTGGTCCTGTTCTTCCTGGCCTTCGAGATGGTCCTCATCCCGATGTACTTCCTCATCGCCCGCTGGGGCGGCGAGGGCAAGCAGGCCGCGGCCTGGAAGTTCATCCTCTACACGCTGCTCGGCTCCGTCGTCATGCTGCTCGGCCTGCTCCTCATCGGTGTGAAGGCGGGCACTTTCGACATGGTGGCACTGGCCACTGACAACGGCCGTGGACTGACCACATCCGTGCAGGTCATCGCCGTTCTCGCGATCGGCGTCGGGCTCGCCGTGAAGACCCCGATGTGGCCGCTGCACAGCTGGCTGCCGGACGCCCACACCGCCGCCCCGACGGTCGGCTCGGTCCTCCTCGCGGGCGTCCTGCTCAAGATGGGCACGTACGGCTTCGTCCGGATCGTCCTGCCGATCGCCCCCGACGGCATGCGGATCTTCGCCCCCTACCTCGCCGCCTTCGCCGTCGCCGGGATCATCTACGGATCGCTCGCCTGCCTCGCCCTCGCGCGGCCCGGCAACAAGGGCGACCTCAAGCGCCTCATCGCGTACTCCTCCGTCGGCCACATGGGCTTCGTGCTCCTCGGCATCGCCACCATGACCCCCACCGGGGTCAACGGCGCCCTCTTCGCCAACGTCGCCCACGGCCTCGTCACCGGCCTGCTCTTCTTCCTGGTCGGCGCGGTCAAGGACCGGTACGGCACCGCCGACCTCGACACCCTCGCCGGAGCCACCGGCGCCGCCCTCTACGGCCGTGCCCCGCGCCTCGGCGCCCTCCTCGCCTTCGCCGCCGTCGCCTCCCTCGGCCTGCCCGGCCTGGCCGGCTTCTGGGGCGAGATGCTGGCCCTGTTCGGCGCCTTCGAGCCCGCCGAGGGCCTCAGCCGCCCCGCCTTCCTCACCTTCATGGCGATCGGCGCCTTCGGCACCCTCCTCACCGCCGCGTACCTCCTGCTCGTCGTCCGCCGCGTCTGCATGGGCGGGCCCCGCCCCGCGGGGGAGACACCGATCGCCGACGTCCAGGGGTACGAGTTCGCCGCCTGGACCCCGCTCGTCGCCCTCACCGTCCTCGCGGGCCTCTGGCCCGCGGTCCTCCTCGGCCTCACCGACCCGGCCGTCCAGAAGCTCCTCGCCGGAGGCACCCGATGACCCCAGTGACGGCGTTCGCCGGCGAGTCGCTCGTCCAGTCCGTCGACTGGCTCACGATCGCGCCCCCCACCCTCACGGCCCTGGTCGCCCTCGTCGTGCTCGTCGCCGACCTGTTCGTCCCCGAGGAGCGCAAGCGGCTCCTCGGCTGGACCGCCATCGCCGGCCTGGCCGCCGCCCTGGCCCTCCTCGTCCCGCTGCGGGCCGGCGACCGATCCACCTTCTGCCTCTCCGCGGACACCCGGGTCGGCGCGTGCAGCTACACGGCCGACCACTTCACCCTGGTCATCCAGCTGCTCGTGCTCGGCGGCGCGCTCCTGACGGCGCTGCTCTCCGTCACCGAGACCCGCGAGAAGCTCCCCGCCGGCGAGTACTGGTTCCTGCTGCTCTCCTCGGCCGCCGGAGCCGCCCTGCTGCCCGCCTCCCGGGACCTCGCGACCCTGGTCGTCGCCCTGGAGGTGGCCTCGCTGCCCGCCTTCGCGCTCGTCGGCCTCAAGCGCGGCGACCGCATGTCCGGCGAGGCCGCGCTGAAGTTCTTCCTGTCCTCCGTGACCGCGACCGCCGTCACCCTGCTCGGTGTCAGCTTCGTGTACGCGGCGACCGGCACCCTCCACCTCACGGAGCTCGCCCAGTCCCTCGACGACGTCCCCGGACAGCTCCAGACGCTCGCCGAGGCGGGCGTGGCCCTCACGCTCGTCGGCTTCGCCTTCAAGACGGCCGCCGTCCCCTTCCACTTCTGGGTGCCGGACACCTACGTCGGCGCCCCGCTGCCCGTCGCCGCCTACCTGTCGGTGGTCGGCAAGGCCGTCGGCTTCACCGGGCTCATCCTGGTGACCGTCGTCGCCTTCCCCTCGTACGCCGACGTGTGGGGGCCGGCGCTCGCCGCCCTCGCCGCGCTGACCATGACCGTCGGCAACGTCGCCGCGCTGCGGCAGCTGTCCACGCGCGCGTGGAGCGCGGTCCGGCTGCTCGCCTGGTCCTCCGTCGCCCAGGCGGGCTACCTGCTCGTGCCGATCGCGGCCGCCGCGTACTCCAGCGACGACCAGATCGGCGCCACCGTCGCGTACGCCCTGATGTACGCCGTGGTGAACCTCGGCGCGTTCGCGGTCGTCGCGCTCGTCGCCCGCCGGCACCCCGAGAACCGGATCGCGGACTACCGGGGCCTGTACGCGACGAGCCCCGCCGCCGCCCTCGCGCTCGCCTTCTTCCTCCTGAATCTGGCCGGTTTGCCCCCGGGTATCATCGGCCTCTTCGCCAAGGTGACCGTCTTCTCGGCGGCCGTCGACGCGGGCCTCGGCTGGCTGGCCGTGATCATGGGCGTCAACGTCGTGATCGGGCTGTACTACTACCTCCGCTGGACGGCGCTGCTGTTCCGCACGCCGGAGGGCGCGGTGCGGCAGCCGTCCGCCGGGAGCCCCGTCCCCCACACGGTCCCCGCGCCGATCACCCTGGCGATCGTGCTGACCGCCGCCGCCGGAGTCGTCCTGTCGGGCTACCCGCAGATCGCGCTCCGCTTCGCGACGGACAGCCTGTTCTGACCCCCCACACGACGAGACACCAGGAGCGGGAAACACCGTGCTGAACGGATTCAAGGACTTCATACTTCGCGGGAACGTCATCTCGATGGCCATCGGTCTGGCCGTCGGAACGGCGTTCACGGCGGTCGTCACCGGCTTCAGCAAGGCCTTCATCACCCCGCTCATCGGTCTGGCGACCGGCACCGTCGGCAACTTCAACGACGCGCAGTTCCACGTCGGCAGGACCGTCTTCCCCTACGGCCTCGCCATCTCCGCCGCCATAGCCTTCGTCATCACCGCCGCGGTCCTGTACTTCCTGATCGTCGCCCCGCTGGCGAAGGTCCAGGAGCGGTTCAAGCAGGAGGAGGCGGCCGACCCCAAGTCCGAGAAGCGCGACTGCCCCCGCTGCTTCACGGAGATCCCGGCCATCGCCTCCCGCTGCGCCCACTGCACCAGCGAGGTCGAGCCCACCGTCCTGGTCGAGGAGAAGATCCCGGCCGCCCGCTGATCACCCGAACGGCCCACACCCCGCCCCCGGCGCCCCCGGTACGGCCGGGGGAACCCGAACCTCCCGCCTGGCGTTGACCAGTACGGAAGGGTCCACTGGACGAGTGGATATGACCACGAAGCAAAGGGTTCCCCTGCCGCACCACTTGGAGGGCGTACCGTGCACCGCCGGCACAACGGGCTGAGGACCGCCGTACTTCTCGGAGGGCTCTCCGCCCTCATCATCGTCATCGGCAGCTTCTTCGGCCGTACGGGACTGATCGTCGCGCTGCTCGTGGCGCTCGGCACCAACGCGTACGCGTACTGGAACAGCGACAAGCTGGCGCTGCGGGCCATGCGGGCCCGCCCGGTCAGCGAGTTCGAGGCCCCCGCGCTCTACCGGATGGTGCGGGAGCTCTCCACGCAGGCGCGTCAGCCCATGCCGCGGCTCTACATCTCCCCGACCCAGGCGCCCAACGCCTTCGCGACCGGCCGCAACCCGCGCAACGCCGCGGTCTGCTGCACCGAGGGCATCCTGGCGATCCTCGACGAGCGCGAGCTGCGCGGGGTCATCGGCCACGAGCTGAGCCATGTCTACAACCGGGACATCCTCATCTCCTCGGTCGCCGGGGCGCTCGCCTCCGTGATCATGTTCCTGGTCAACTTCGCCTGGCTGATCCCGGTCGGCCGCTCCAGCGACGACGACGGACCGGGCATCCTCGGCTACCTCCTGATCCTCATCCTCGGCCCGATCGCGGCCTCGATCATCCAGCTTGCCATCTCCCGCTCCCGCGAGTACGAGGCCGACGCCTCCGGAGCCCAGCTCACCGGCGACCCGCTCGCCCTGGCCAGCGCGCTGCGGAAGCTGGACGCCGGCACCAAGCAGCTGCCGCTGCCCGCGGAGCCCCGGATCGAGACCGCGAGCCACATGATGATCGCGAACCCCTTCGGGCCCGGAAGGGGCGTGTCCAAGATGTTCTCCACCCACCCGCCGATGGCCGAGCGGATCGCCCGGCTCGAACAGATGGCAGGACGACGCCCGTGAAGACGATCCTCAACATCATCTGGCTGATCCTCTGCGGATTCTGGATGTTCCTGGGCTACATGCTCGCGGGCGTCCTGCTCTGCATCACGATCATCGGCATCCCCTTCGGACTCGCCGCGTTCCGGATCGGGATCTACGCGCTGTGGCCCTTCGGGCACACGGTCGTGGACCGCCGCGACGCGGGCGCGCCCTCCTTCGTGGGCAACGTCCTGTGGCTGATCCTGGCCGGCTGGTGGCTCGCCCTCGGCCACATCACCACCGGCATCGCCCTCTGCATCACGATCATCGGCATCCCGCTCGGCATCGCGAACTTCAAGATGATCCCGGTCTCGCTGCTGCCGCTGGGCAAGGAGATCGTCCCCACCGACCAGGCCTACGGCTACGCGGGCCGCTGAGTGCAGAACCCCCGCTACGCGCTCCTCTCCGGCTCGTACGCCGTCGCCCTCTGCACGGACGTCGACGGCCTGTACGGGGAGCCCGCGCCGGTGCCTTGCGCTACGAGCTCCGCGGCTGCGAGCCGCGCGGCGAGTGGCTGAGACAGGCGGCCCGCCGGCCGCGCGGCGCCCCGGAGATCATCCCGGAGGGCACGTACGACCTGGACGGGACGGACGTGGTCGACGAGACGTCCTTCCTGTGCGCCCTCGGGGAGGCCGTGTACGGCCCCGGCCGGGGGTCCGGTGCCGAGGCCGGCGTGTTCGGGGAGGAGTGGGCGGGTGTCACGCTCGTCTGGCACCGGGCCGACGTGGCCCGCGCCTGCCTGGGTGTCCAGCCGTGGCGCGGACGGCGTCCCGCGACCTTCCCGGAGTTGGCCGACGCCCTCAGGAAGGCGGGGGTACGGCTCGTCCTCGACTGATCGCCCACGCCACCACGCCCGCGGCGACCACCCCGGACCCCGCGAGGACGGCGCCGAGCGGCAGCGCGAAGGCGAGCGCCGCGCAGCCGGCGAGCCCGAGCGCGGCGAGCGGCCGGCGCGCGGGTCCCAGGGTCCAGGCGGAGGCGTTCGCGATGCCGTAGTAGACGAGCACCCCGAAGGACGAGAAGCCGATCGCGCCCCGCACGTCCGCCGTCGCCGCGACGACGGCGACCACCGCGCCCACCGCGAGCTCGGCGCGGTGCGGCACCTGGAAGCGGGGGTGGACGGCCGCGAGCGCGGTCGGCAGGTAGGCGTCCCTGGCCATCGCGAGGGTCGTACGGGACACCCCGAGGATCAGTGAGAGCAGCGAGCCGAGGGCCGCGACGGCCGCGCCCACCGCGACCACCGGCACCAGCCACGCGGCGCCCGCCGTCCGGGCGGTGTCCGTCAGTGGCGCGGGGGAGTCGGCGAGTGCCTCGGGGCCGAGGACGGTGAGCACGCTGACCGCGACGAGCGCGTAGACGGCGAGCGCGATGCCCAGGGCGAGGGGTACGGCCCGGGGGATCGTCCGGGCCGGGTCGCGGACCTCCTCGCCGAGCGTGGCGATGCGCGCGTACCCCGCGAATGCGAAGAAGAGCAAACCCGCGGCCTGCAGCACCCCGCCGGTGGTGAGCTCGGAGCCGAGCGAGAGCGGGGTCGTCCCGCCGGCCCCGAGGCCGACCGCGACGACCGCGGCGAGGACGGCGAGGACGATGCCCACGGCCACTCTTGCGACCAGTGACGACTTCTGAACTCCCCCGTAGTTGACCGCTGTCAGGGCCACGACGGCGGCCACCGCCACGACGTGCGCGTGCTCCGGCCACACGTAGGCGCCGACGGTCAGGGCCATCGCCGCGCAGGAGGCCGTCTTGCCGACCACGAACGCCCAGCCTGCGAGGTACCCCCAGAACGATCCGAGGCATTCGCGACCGTACACATAGGTGCCGCCCGAACTGGGGTACCGGGCGGCGAGCCGAGCCGAGGCCATGGCGTTGCAGTACGCGACGACGGCGGCGATCCCGAGCGCGAGGAGCAGCCCGCCCCCGGACCCGGCGGCCCCCGCGGCGGGCCCGAGCGCGACGAAGATCCCGGCCCCGACCATGGCGCCGAGCCCGATCACGACCGCGTCGAACACGCCCAGGGACCGGCGCAGCTCAGCACTCATGCGCCGCAGCCTAGAGCCCCGTCTCCCTGAGGGTGATGTTGAGTCGTCCGGCAAGCCCGAGTGCGGGGTCGGCCGTTCCGGGCCAGACCTTCGGCACCCCGTGATGGACCCGCCGCGAAGCCCCGCCGAACACGAACAGGTCACCGGAGGCCAGCTCGACGTCCTGGTACGGACGTCCCCGGCTCTCCTCGTTGCCGAAGCGGAACACGCACCGGTCCCCGAGGCTCAGCGACACCACCGGCGCCCCCGAGCGCTCCTCGCGGTCCTGGTGCATGCCCATCCGCGCCCCCGGCGCGTAGAAGTTCACGAGCGCGGTGTCGGGAGTGAACCCGCCGTCGTCCCCGTACGCCTCGACGAGCGCCTCCCGGCCCAGGTCCACGAGCCAGTCGGGCAACGGAATGCCGACGGAGTCGAGATAGCGGTACGGCACCCACTGCCGGCCCAGGCACAGCGACCGCACCGACATGACCCCGCCGCCGGGCAGCACGGTCTGCCGGTACGGCACGGGGCCCCGGCCCCACTCCCGGCAGACGTCCACCAACTCCCGCTGCCGCGCGGGCGGGAGCCACGCGGGCACGTGCACCGCGCCGGGCGCGATCGTGGCCCGCTCGCGGGGGAACAGCCCCTCGGTCACACCGGGGCTCCCTCCAGGCCGAGGAGCCGCTCCTTGCGGTCGAGCCCCGCGGCGTACCCGCGCAGACCGCCGTCGGCCCCGATCACCCGGTGGCAGGGCCGCACCACGAGCAGCGGATTGCGCCCGATCGCGGTCCCCACGGCCCGTACACCGGCGCCCGGGGAACCGACCCGCCGGGCGATCTCCCCGTACGAGACGGTCGTGCCGTACGGGATCTCCTCCAGGGCCCGCCAGACGCGCCGCTGGAACTCGGTCCCGGCGTCGCCGTCGAGCGGCAGGTCGAACCGGTCGCGCCGCCCGGCGAAGTACTCGTCGAGCTGCGCCGCGACCTCGGCGAAGGCCTCGGGTGCCAGGGTCCAGCCGGCCTCGACCACGACGGCGCCCTTCTGCCCCGGCAGGGACAGCGAGCGCAGCACGGCACGGCCCCCTCCGGCGAGCTGTCCGACAAGCAGCATCTCGCCCAGGGGGCCGTCGACGTACGCGTACACGGTCATGGCTGGTTCCTCTCCCCGCACGGGTCTTCCACGTCCAGTGTGCGGGGGCCGCCGCGCCTCGGGCTGGCGGTATTCGGACACGAGCCTCGCGACCCGCTACGGGGTCAGCGGTAGTTCACGAACTGGATCGCGAAGTCGAAGTCCTTGCCCTTGAGCAGCGCCTGCACGGCCTGCAGGTCGTCCCGGCTCTTCGAGCTGACCCGCAGCTCGTCACCCTGGACCTGCGCCTTGACGCCCTTGGGGCCCTCGTCGCGGATGGCCTTGGCGACCTTCTTGGCGTTCTCCTGGGAGATGCCCTCGGTCACCGAGGCGAAGAGCTTGTACTCCTTGCCGGACAGCTGCGGCTCACCCTCGACGTCCAGCGACTTCAGCGAGATGCCCCGCTTGATCAGCTTGGTCTGGAAGATGTCGAGGATCGCCATGACGCGCTCCTCGCCGTTGGCCTGCATGAGGATCTTCTCGCCCGACCACGAGATCGAGGCGTTGGTTCCCTTGAAGTCGTAGCGCTGCGAGATCTCCTTCACGGCCTGGTTGAGGGCGTTGTCGACCTCCTGCCGCTCGACCTTGGACACGATGTCGAAACTGGAGTCGGCCATGACTCGTGGCTCCTTGCTCGGATGCTTGGGTACAGCCCAAAGCCTAGGGGGTGAGCCACGGCCCGAACCGCTGATCAACCGGGTGGCGAACCACCCCCCGGGATCAGGTATCGTTTACGTCGTTGCCACGGAACACCGCCGAAAAGCGGCTCCACGGCAGCGATCTCATGGCGATGTGCCCGAGTGGCCAATGGGAGCGGACTGTAAATCCGTCGGCTTAGCCTACCCAGGTTCGAATCCTGGCGTCGCCACGCGAAACGGAAGGTCCCCGGTGCTTGCACCGGGGACCTTCCTTCGTTTCCGCGGGTGGTGCAGGACCCGTCAGTTTCCGGCCACGTCCTTCACCGCGACCGAGACCGGGGTCGAGCCCGAGATCAGTTCCAGGGTCAGGCCGGCCGTCGCCGGGGTGTCCAGGAGTTCGGCGATGGTCGCCGCCACGTCGTCGCGGGGGACCGTGCCGGGGCCCGTGCGGGCCTCCAGGCGGACCAGGCCCGTGCCCGCGTCGTCCGTGAGGCTCCCGGGGCGCAGGATCGTCCAGTCCAGGGCCGTACGGGAGCGGATCTCGTCGTCGGCCGCGCCCTTGGCGCGCAGGTAGGCGTCGAAGACCCCGTCACCCTCGTGCGTGGCGTCCGCGCCCATCGACGAGATGACGATGTACCGGCGCACGCCCCCGCGTTCGGCCGCGTCGGCGAACAGGACCGCCGCCGCGCGGTCGACCGTGTCCTTGCGGTCCACGCCGCTGCCCGGGCCCGCGCCGGCCGCGAAGACGGCCGCGTCGGCGCCCTGGAGCACGGCGGCGACCATCTCGACCGACGCCGACTCCAGGTCGAGGACGACGGGCTCGGCCCCCGCGTCCCGCAGGTCCCCCGCCTGTTCCGGTCTGCGGATGATGCCCGCGACCTCGTGCCCGTGCGCCGAGAGCAGCCTCTCCAGACGCAGGGCGATCTGTCCGTGTCCTCCAGCGATGACGATGCGCATACTCACGACCGTACGACGGGACCGGCCGGAGGGCTTCCCGGCTCGGGCGGCCGCTCCGGGCGGGCCTGGCGGGGCAGGTCGAGCGCCGCCGCCGAGTCGCAGTACTCGCGCACCGCGCTCGTCCGGGCCACCACCCGCCCCCGGTGCACCACGATCCGGCTGTACGCGAGGGACAGCACGCCCGACAGGCGCTCGCCGCGCACCGCGAGCAGCTCCGCCGGGAAACCGGCCTCGACCCGCACCTCCGGCAGCCCCATCGCCGCCCGCGCCTCCGCGCTCACCGCCGCGTACGCCTCCTCCGCCGGCAGGCCGCCGAGCGAGGCGAGGAGGTACGCCGCCTCCAGCGGATCACCGCGCCCCACCGGGTTGGCCACGTCCCGCATCGCCCCGCTGCCCGCCGCGAGCCGCACTCCGGCCGCCCGCAGCAGCCGCACCGGCGCCGCGCCGCGCGACTCCGTGCCCCCGCAGCCGCCCTGCGGCAGGCACACCACGGTCACGCCGGCCGCCGCGAGCCCGTCCGCCGCCCGCCGCGCCACGTCGGAGGGGAGCCGGCCGAGGCCCGCGCACGGTCCGGTCGTCACGCCGGGCCGCAGCCCGCCGGCCATCGCCGCGAGCCGGGCGAGCCGGGCCGGGTCGTCCCCGTCGGTGTGCAGGTCGACCGGTACGCCGTGCTCGGCCGCGACCTCCAGGACCGCCTCCACGTACCCCGCCGGGTCCGGGTCGAGGTCCGGGCAGCCCCCCACCACCCCGGCGCCCATCTTCACCGCGTCCCGCAGCATCGCGAGCCCGTCCGCGCCGGCCACCCCGGTGAGCAGCCTCGGCACCGCGACCGCGGTGAGGTCCACGAGGCCGCGCAGCGAGCGCCGGGTCTGGAGGACGGCTTCGAGCGGGCCGAGTCCGTGGACGTCGCCGATCCGGACGTGCGCGCGCTGCGCGGTCGCGCCGTGGCCGAGCTGGAGCAGCGCCGCCTCGGTGGCCCGGCGCTGCACCTCCTCGGGGGCGTACGAGACGGGCCCGGGGGAGTCGGCGGAGAGCGCGGTGTCGGCGTGGGCGTGGGGTTCGGCGGCGGCGGGGAGCAGCAGATAGCCGGCGAGGTCCACGCGCGTGCCCACGGCGGTGAGGCTGCCGGCCGTGCCGACCGCCTCGATCCGGCCGCCGACGAGCCGTACGTCCACGGTCCGCCCGTCGGTGAGCCGTGCGTGGGAGAGCAGGAGCGAGGTCGAGTCGGCCCTGGTGGCGGCCCCGTCCTCGGGCGGCTGGGGCTGCTTGCTTTCGGCGGACATCGGGGCTCCTCAAGGCTCCTCAAGATCAAGATCACGAAGCGTGGGGCAGAGCCTAGGGGCGCTCGGACCGAGCTTCGAGGAGGAGCGCAATAGTCGTACCGATGAGGCCACGAGTGGCGTACGGGACGCCTGGTGAGGGCCGTCGCGAGGGCCCCGGGAAACGGATTTGGGCGATGGGCCGGAGACCGTGTAATGTCTTCCTCGCTCGCCCCAATAGCTCAGTCGGTAGAGCGTCTCCATGGTAAGGAGAAGGTCTACGGTTCGATTCCGTATTGGGGCTCTGGTGAGAAGGAACCGCCTTCGGGCGGATCCGGATCATCAAAGCGGTGTAGCTCAGTCGGTAGAGCAAGCGGCTCATAATCGCTGTGTCACCGGTTCAAGTCCGGTCACCGCTACACACGGTAGCCGATTGTGGGGTCGGTCCTTCGATCGGCTACTCTTTTATGCGTTCATCCGTCCCATCCGTCCAAGGAGCACTCACGTGGCTGCCACCGACGTCCGCCCGAAGATCACGCTGGCCTGCGTGGAGTGCAAGGAGCGGAACTACATCACCAAGAAGAACCGGCGTAACAACCCGGACCGTCTTGAGATGAAGAAGCACTGCCCCCGCTGCAACTCGCACACTGCACACCGCGAGACGCGCTAACCAGGCTCGTACACGAGGCCGTCCCCACTCGGGGGCGGCCTCGTGTCGTTTGTCGGCAACAAAACCAGGAGGTATCGAGTCCATGGCGCTCGACCAGTCCTTCGTGGGCCGGACCTATCCGCCCACCCCGGCCTACGAGGTCGGCCGCGAGAAGATCCGCGAGTTCGCCGAGGCGATCGGGGACGGGAATCCCGCCTACGTCGACCAGGAAGCGGCCAAGGAACTCGGGCACCCCGATGTGATCGCTCCGCCGACGTTCGTGTTCGCCATCACGTTCAAGGCGGCCGGCGCGGTCATCGAGGACCCCCAGCTGGGTCTCGACTACAGCCGGGTCGTCCACGGCGACCAGAAGTTCGTCTACACGCGGCCGGTGCGCGCCGGGGACCGGCTCTCGGTCACCTCCACCATCGAGGCGATCAAGTCCCTCGCGGGCAACGACATCCTGGACATCCGCGGCGAGGTCCACGACGAGTCCGGTGAGCACGTCGTGACCGCCTGGACGAAGCTCGTCTCCCGCGCACCCGAGGGGGCCTGACCATGACCGCGAAGATCGCCTACGACGAGGTCGAGGTCGGTACCGAGCTGCCCGCGCAGACGTTTCCCGTGAGTCGCGCCACACTCGTCCGGTACGCCGGCGCCTCCGGGGACTTCAACCCCATCCACTGGAACGAGAAGTTCGCGGTGGAGGTCGGCCTCCCCGACGTCATCGCCCACGGCATGTTCACCATGGCCGAGGCGATCCGCGTCGTCACCGACTGGGCCGGCGACCCCGCCGCCGTCGTCGAGTACGGCGTCCGCTTCACCAAGCCGGTCGTCGTGCCCAACGACGGGACCGGCGCGCTGATCGAGGTCAGTGCCAAGGTCGCCGCGAAGCTGGACGACCAGCAGGTGCGGGTCGACCTGACCGCGATGTGCGCCGGCCAGAAGGTCCTGGGCATGTCCCGTGCCGTGGTCCGGCTCGCGTAGCCGAACCCCTCGATCGCAGAGCAGAGCAGAGCAGGGCAGAGCAGAGCAGGGCAGGGTCGGGCGGCCGCGGAGAGCGGCCGCCCGCCTTTCCGCTTGCCAAGTTAGTGAGTGAGCACTAACTTGGTGTCCATGGTCAGGATGAGTGCGGAGGAGCGGCGCGAGAGCGTCGTTCGAGCGGCGATGAGCGAGTTCAGCCGCGGCGGGTACTACGGCACGTCCACCGAGGCGATCGCCAAGCGCGTCGGCGTCTCGCAGCCGTACCTCTTCCGGCTCTTCCCCGGCAAGAAGGCGATCTTCCTCGCCGCCTCCGAGCGCTGCATCAGCGACACGATCCGTGTCTTCGAGGAGGCCTCGGAGGGGCTGACCGGCCAGGAGGCCCTCCATGCCATGGCCTCCGCATACACCCGGATCATCACCGAGGACCCCGACCGGCTCCTCATGCAGATGCAGGTGTACGTGACCGTCGCCGCCGCGGAGGCGGCCGGCGACCACGAGTTCGGCGAGGCCGTACGGGCCGGCTGGACGACCCTCTGGGAGACCGTCCACCTCGCGCTCGGCGCCGACGCCGACGAGACCACGACCTTCCTGGCGTACGGGATGCTCATCAACACCCTCGTCGCCATGGGCTTCCCGCCCGAGCACCGGGTCTGGGAGGGGTTCTACCCCTCCGTCCGGCGCCCCGGCGGTTCGGAGGAGTAGCGCCACCGCCCGCCTTCGCGGGTCCCGCCCGTCCGTCCCCGCTCTTTCATGGGGGCGAAAGTTAGTCAGTGATAACTAACCTGAGATCTGAGGGGCAGTAATGAACCAGCCAGCAGCCCGCCGCGGTTCCGCCGCCTGGGCACTCGTCATCACCAGCGCCGCGGGCTTCATGGCGGCCCTCGACAACCTCGTCGTCACCACCGCCCTCCCCTCGATCCGCGAGGACCTCGGCGGAGCACTGCACGACCTCGAATGGACGGTGAGCGCGTACACCCTCACCTTCGCCGTCCTGCTCATGTTCGGCGCCGCCCTCGGCGACCGCTTCGGCCGGCGCCGCCTCTTCCTCGTCGGACTCACCGTCTTCACCGGCGCCTCCGCCGCGGCCGCCCTCGCCCCCGGCATCGACGCGCTGATCGCCGCCCGCGCCGTCCAGGGCGTCGGCGCCGCGATCATGATGCCGCTCACGCTCACCCTGCTCACCGCGGCCGTCCCGGCCGCCAAGCGCGGTACGGCCTTCGGCGTCTGGGGCGCCGTCCAGGGACTCGCCGTCGCCTCGGGCCCCCTCATCGGCGGCGTCCTCACCGAGCACCTCTCCTGGCAGTGGATCTTCTGGCTGAACGTCCCGCTCGGCCTCGCCCTGCTGCCGCTCGCCCGGCTGCGCCTCGCCGAGTCGCACGGCACCGGCGCCCCCCTCGACATCACCGGCACACTCCTCGCCAGCGGCGGCCTCTTCGGCATCGTGTACGCGCTGATCCGCGGCCCGATCGACGGCTGGACCTCCCTGACCGTCCTCACCGGACTGATCGCCGGCACCGCGCTCATCGGCGGATTCATCCGCCACGGCATACGCGCCAAGGCGCCGATGCTGCCCATGCGGCTCTTCCGCAACCGCGCCTTCGCCGGGATCAACGCGGCCAGCCTGCTGATGTTCCTCGGCATGTTCGGCTCGATCTTCCTGCTCAGCCAGTACATGCAGGGCGTCCTCGGCTACTCGCCCACCGAGGCCGGGCTGCGGATGCTTCCCTGGACCGGAATGCCCATGATCGTCGCGCCGCTCGCGGGCGCCCTCTCCGACCGCATCGGCGGCCGCCCGGTCGTCGCCGCCGGCCTCGCCCTCCAGGCGGTCGGCCTCGCCTGGTTCGCGCTCGTCCTGACCCCCGACGCCTCGTACGCCGCCCAGCTCCCCGCCCTCGTGGTGAGCGGCATCGGCATGGCCCTGTACTTCGCACCGGCGGCCAACCTCGTGATGTCCAGCGTCCGGCCGTCCGAGCAGGGCATGGCCTCCGGCGCCAACAACGCGCTGCGTGAGGTCGGCGGCGCGCTCGGCGTCGCCGTGATGGCCTCGATCTTCGCCGCCCAGGGCGGCTACGCGACCGGCCAGAGCTTCGTCGACGGCCTGCTGCCCGCCCTGTGGGTCGGCGCGGGGGCGGTGGCCCTCGGCGCGGTGGCGGTGCTGTTCGCGCCGTCGCGGCGCCAGGAGGCCCGGCGGAAGGCGGAGGCGGCCGCCGAGGCGGAGGCCGGCGAGAAGGACCTGGTCGCCGCCTGAGCGGCCCCGCGCCGTCCTGATGGGGAGACGAAACGTCTCCCCATCAGCACCGCCCCGTACTCTTGAGCCCGTGCAGCCTCTTCTCGACGCCCCCCTCGCGCCCCTGACCACCTTCCGGCTCGGCGGTCCCGCGGCCCGGCTCGTCACCGCCACCACGGACGACGAGGTGGTCGCGGCCGTACGCGAGGCCGACGCCACGGGGACGCCGCTGCTGATCATCGGCGGCGGATCCAACCTCGTCATCGGCGACAAGGGCTTCGACGGCACCGCCCTGCGGATCGCGACCGAGGGCTTCGCCCTCGACGGGACGACGCTGGAGCTCGCCGCCGGCGAGGTCTGGACGGACGCCGTCGCCCGCACCGTCGAGGCCGGGCTCGCCGGCATCGAGTGCCTGGCCGGCATCCCCGGCTCGGCCGGCGCGACCCCGATCCAGAACGTCGGCGCGTACGGGCAGGACGTCTCCGCCACCGTGACCGAAGTCGTCGCCTACGACCGGCGCGCCGAGGAGACCGTCACCCTCACCAACGCCGAGTGCGCCTTCTCGTACCGCCACAGCCTCTTCAAGGAGCACCCCGAGCGGTACGTGGTGCTCCGGGTCCGCTTCGAGCTGGAGGACGCGGACGGCCTCTCCGCGCCGATCAAGTACGCGGAGACCGCCCGCGCCCTCGGCGTCGAGGCGGGCGACCGGGTGCCGCTCGCGCAGGCCCGCGAGACCGTCCTGCGGCTGCGCGCCGGCAAGGGCATGGTCCTGGACCCGGCGGACCACGACACCTGGTCCGCCGGCTCCTTCTTCACCAACCCGATCCTCACGGCGGGGGAGTACGAGACCTTCCTCACACGCGTGGCCGGGCGCCTCGGCGCGGACGTCACCCCGCCGGCCTTCCCCGCGGGCGAGGACGGCGCCGTGAAGACCTCCGCCGCCTGGCTGATCGACAAGGCCGGGTTCACCAAGGGATACGGCTCCGGGCCCGCGCGGATCTCCACCAAGCACACGCTCGCGCTGACCAACCGGGGCGAGGCGACCACCGAGGACCTCCTCGCACTGGCCCGTGAGGTCGTCGCCGGGGTCCACGAGGCCTTCGGCATCACGCTGGTCAACGAGCCCGTGACGGTCGGCGTCAGCCTCTGAAGCGGTTGCGCGGGAGCCGCGCGGACCCGCAGTCTTTCCGGATGCGCCTCAAGGCCCGGGAGTACCGGATCCGCGCGGGGGAGCGCGAACACCGAGTCGTCCGGCCGTGGCCCCCGCTGCGGCACACCACGGTCAACTCGCCCGTCCACGACCGCTGGGGCTACCTCGTCGGCGACCACGACGGCCTCTCCCGGCTCGCCGCGCTCTTCTCCTTCGCCGCGTTCTCCCGGCACACGGTCGTCCACGTCCCGCTGCGCGACAGCCTGCCGCGCGCCTACGCGCCGGGCACCCCCGTCGACCTCGTCCTCGCCCACCGGGACACCGGCGGCCTGCGCCCCTCCGCCTGGCCCGCGCTGCGCGGCCGGCTCCGCGACGGGCGGCCGCTGACCCTCCGTACCGACGAGCGGCGCACCGCCGACCGCGCCGCCGCCTGGGAGGCGGCCCCCGAGCGGGTCGCCGGACGGCTCCGGCCCGCCGTGCACGCCCGCACCCTCTTCCTCTTCGGCGACCGCGACGTGCTCTCGGCCGCCGCGGGGGAGCTCGCCGTGGCGGCCGGACACGGGCCGCTGCACGAGCGGGCCCCCAAGGGCCACGACGTCCTGCTCGCCTCGCTGACCCCGTTCCTGGAGCAGCCCGCGTCCGGGTGGGACCGCACCGAGGTGGACATCGGGTTTCAGGCCCGGCCCCCGCTGCACCGCTTCACCCCGCCGGGACGGCCAGCCAGTCGTCGATCCCGGCCAGCAGCTTCTCCCTGATGTCCTCCGGCGCCGCCGAGCCGCGGACCGACTGCCGGGCCAGTTCGGCCAGTTCCGGGTCCGTGAAGCCGTGGTGCCTGCGGGCGATCTCGTACTGCGCCGCCAGGCGGGAGCCGAAGAGCAGCGGGTCGTCCGCACCGAGGGCCATCGGCACCCCCGCGTCGAAGAGCGTCCGCAGCGGGACGTCCTCGTGCTTCTCGTACACCCCGAGGGCCACGTTGGACGCCGGGCAGACCTCGCAGGTCACTCCGCGCTCCGCCAGCTTGCGCAGCAGCCGCGGGTCCTCGGCGGACCGGACTCCGTGGCCGACCCGGGACGCCCGCAGATCGTCCAGGCAGTCCCGTACGGACGCCGGACCCGTCAGTTCGCCGCCGTGCGGGGCCGCGAGCAGGCCACCGTCGCGCGCGATGGCGAAGGCCCGGTCGAAGTCCCGGGCCAGGCCGCGCCGCTCGTCGTTGGAGAGCCCGAAGCCGACCACACCCCGGTCCGCGAACCGCACCGCGAGCCGGGCGAGCGTCCGCGCCTCCAGGGGGTGCTTCATCCGGTTCGCCGCGACGAGCACCCGCATCCCGAGCCCGGTCTCCCGCGATGCCGCGTCGACCGCGTCGAGGATGATCTCCAGGGCCGGGATGAGCCCGCCGAGGTGCGGGGCGTACGAGGTGGGGTCGACCTGGATCTCCAGCCAGCCCGACCCGTCCCGGACGTCCTCCTGGGCCGCCTCGCGGACGAGCCGCTGGATGTCCTCGGGGGCGCGCAGGCAGGAGCGGGCGATGTCGTACAGCCGCTGGAAGCGGAACCAGCCGCGCTCGTCGGTCGCCCTCAGCTTCGGAGGCGTACCACTGCTCAGCGCCTCGGGAAGATGCACGCCGTACTTGTCGGCCAGCTCGATCAGGGTGGTGGGCCGCATCGAACCGGTGAAGTGCAGGTGCAGATGGGCCTTGGGCAGCTGGGTGAGATCGCGGTAAACGTGCTCCATTGGCTGATCCTGCCGCACCCGAATGGACGAAGGCACCCCGTTTCCCCGATCGGGACCTTGCTAGAACGCAAAAGCGGGCCCCCGGCTCCGAAGAACCGGGGGCCCGCCATCACCTAGGAACGTTACTTGCCGGTCCCGCTCAGTCCGTCGCCTCGGCGAGGAGCTTCTGCAGCCGGGACACGCCCTCCACCAGGTCCTCGTCGCCCAGCGCGTACGACAGGCGCAGGTAGCCCGGCGTGCCGAAGGCCTCGCCCGGGACGACCGCGACCTCGGCCTCGTCCAGGATCAGGGCGGCCAGCTCGACGGAGGTCTGCGGGCGCGTGCCGCGGATCTCCTTGCCGAGCAGGGCCTTCACCGAGGGGTACACGTAGAAGGCGCCCTCCGGGGTCGGGCACAGCACGCCTTCGATCTCGTTGAGCATCCGCACGATGGTCTGGCGACGGCGGTCGAAGGCGCGCCCCATCTCCGCGACGGCGTCCAGGTCGCCCGAGACGGCGGCGAGGGCGGCGATCTGCGCGACGTTGCTCACGTTGGACGTGGCGTGCGACTGCAGGTTCGTCGCGGCCTTCACGACGTCCTTCGGGCCGATGATCCACCCCACGCGCCAGCCGGTCATCGCGTAGGTCTTGGCGACGCCGTTGACCACGATGCACTTGTCGCGCAGCTCCGGCATGACCGCCGGCAGGGAGACGGCGGAGGCGCCGCCGTACACCAGGTGCTCGTAGATCTCGTCCGTGAGGACCCACAGACCGTGCTCGACGGCCCAGCGGCCGATCGCCTCGGTCTCGGCCTCGCTGTAGACGGCGCCGGTCGGGTTCGACGGCGAGACGAAGAGGACGACCTTGGTCTTCTCCGTACGGGCCGCCTCCAGCTGCTCCACCGAGACCCGGTAGCCGGTGGTCTCGTCGGCCACGACGTCCACCGGGACACCGCCCGCGAGGCGGATCGACTCCGGGTACGTCGTCCAGTACGGCGCCGGGACGATGACCTCGTCGCCCGGGTCGAGGATCGCGGCGAACGCCTCGTAGATCGCCTGCTTGCCGCCGTTGGTCACCAGGACCTGGGAGGCGTCGACTTCGTAGCCGGAGTCGCGCAGCGTCTTGGCGGCGATGGCGGCCTTGAGCTCCGGCAGACCGCCGGCCGGCGTGTAGCGGTGGTACTTCGGGTTCTTGCAGGCCTCGACGGCCGCGTCGACGATGTAGTCCGGGGTCGGGAAGTCGGGCTCACCCGCGCCGAAACCGATCACCGGGCGCCCGGCGGCCTTGAGGGCCTTGGCCTTGGCGTCGACGGCGAGGGTGGCGGACTCGGAGATCGCACCGATCCGGGCGGAGACCCGACGCTCGGTGGGAGGGGTAGCAGCGCTCATACGGCCCATCGTCCCAGACCTCATCAAGGCCCGGCACACAGGTTTCACGGACCGGACAGGAACGGTCATTCCCGGTCGTACGCGCGTCCGACGGCAGGTCGGTCGTGGTTTCTGTTCGACGCGGGGGCCTCTGACCACGTATGCTCACTCCTCGTTGGCCCGCACCGACCACATCTCACGATGCGGTACGTTGAGGGACACCAACAAAGGGTCGTAGCTCAATTGGTAGAGCACCGGTCTCCAAAACCGGCGGTTGGGGGTTCAAGTCCCTCCGGCCCTGCTACACACACCGCCAGGTGTTGTGCGCATGTACGTACTTCATTGCACCGCCGTGCGGCTCCACCCGGGCGCGGCACGGCCGACCCGGAATCAGGTGAGAGATCGTGACGGACGCCGTAGGCTCCATCGACATGCCTGATGCCGATGACGAGGCCTCCGAGTCGAAGAAGAAGTCCCGCAAGGGCGGCAAGCGCGGCAAGAAGGGCCCTCTGGGCCGTCTCGCGCTCTTCTACCGACAGATCGTCGCCGAGCTCCGCAAGGTCGTCTGGCCCACGCGCAGCCAGCTTTCGACGTACACCACCGTGGTGATTGTCTTCGTCGTCATCATGATCGGCCTTGTCACCGTGATTGACTATGGCTTCCAGGAAGCAGTCAAGTACGTCTTCGGCTGACTTTTTGTTCCACCCCATCTGTATCGCAGGAAGAAGCAGCCACCGTGTCTGACGCGAACCTGAACGACGCCTTCGAGTCCGAGTCCGTCGAGGACGAGCTGGACATCGTCGAGGCCGCCGACGAGGACCAGGCAGACGCTGCTGACGACGTTGCCGGCGAGGCCGCCGAGGAAGCCGCTCTCCAGGTCGAGGACGAGGACCAGGACGAGGCGGAGACCGAAGAGGACGCCGAAGCCGAGGCTGACGAGGACGACGAGTCCGTCGCCGACGAGGTCGAGGACGCCGAGGAAGAGACCGAGGAGGAGGCCGAGCCGGCCGCCCCGGTCGACCCGGTCGCCGCGCTCCGCGAGGAGCTGCGCACCCTGCCCGGCGAGTGGTACGTGATCCACACCTACGCGGGCTACGAGAAGCGCGTGAAGGCCAACCTCGAGCAGCGTGCCGTCTCGCTCAACGTCGAGGACTTCATCTACCAGGCCGAGGTCCCCGAGGAAGAGATCGTCCAGATCAAGGGCGGCGAGCGGAAGAACGTCAAGCAGAACAAGCTTCCCGGCTACGTTCTCGTCCGCATGGACCTGACGAACGAGTCCTGGGGCGTCGTCCGCAACACCCCCGGCGTCACCGGCTTCGTGGGCAACGCCTACGACCCGTACCCGCTGACCCTGGACGAGATCGTCAAGATGCTCGCCCCGGAGGCCGAGGAGAAGGCCGCCCGCGAGGCCGCCGAGGCCGAGGGCAAGCCGGCTCCGGCCCGCAAGCTGGAGGTCCAGGTGCTGGACTTCGAGGTCGGCGACTCGGTCACCGTCACCGACGGCCCCTTCGCCACCCTCCAGGCGACCATCAACGAGATCAACCCCGACTCGAAGAAGGTCAAGGGCCTCGTCGAGATCTTCGGTCGCGAGACCCCGGTCGAGCTCAGCTTCGACCAGATCCAGAAGAACTGATCTCACAAGTTTCCGACCAGGTCAGAGTGGCTCATACAGCCGCTCTGACCTGCTCGGTTTTTGGCCGCGCGTCTATACCCGTTATCGTTGTGCGGTATGCCTCCATCCGGATGACCGGATGGCGGGCTGAACACTCTCACTAGGACCCGGAGAGAGCAATGCCTCCCAAGAAGAAGAAGGTCACGGGGCTTATCAAGCTCCAGATCAACGCTGGTGCGGCCAACCCGGCCCCGCCGGTCGGTCCCGCGCTGGGCCAGCACGGCGTCAACATCATGGAGTTCTGCAAGGCCTACAACGCCGCGACCGAGTCGCAGCGTGGCATGGTCGTGCCGGTGGAGATCACGGTCTACGAAGACCGCTCCTTCACCTTCATCACCAAGACTCCGCCGGCCGCCAAGCTGATCCTCAAGGCCGCTGGTGTGGACAAGGGCTCCGGCGAGCCGCACAAGACCAAGGTCGCCAAGCTCACGGCTGCCCAGGTCCGCGAGATCGCCACGGTCAAGCTCCCCGACCTGAACGCCAACGACCTGGACGCCGCGTCCAAGATCATCGCTGGCACCGCCCGTTCCATGGGCATCACGGTCGAGGGCTGATCACCCCCCTCGTGACCTAGTGGTAGGGCCAGCGCTGGTCCGCACCACGACTCCACACCTGAACCAACAGGAGAAGCAGTGAAGCGCAGCAAGACCCTCCGCGCAGCGGACGCCAAGATCGACAGCGAGAAGCTCTACGCTCCTCTCGAGGCCGTCCGTCTCGCCAAGGAGACCTCCAGCACCAAGTTCGACGGCACCGTCGAGGTCGCCTTCCGCCTGGGCGTCGACCCGCGCAAGGCCGACCAGATGGTCCGTGGCACCGTGAACCTTCCGCACGGCACCGGCAAGACCGCCCGGGTCCTGGTCTTCGCGACCGGTGACCGTGCCGAGGCCGCGATCGCCGCGGGCGCCGACATCGTCGGCTCCGACGAGCTCATCGACGAGATCTCCAAGGGCAACCGCCTGAACGAGTTCGACGCCGTTGTGGCCACCCCGGACCTCATGGGCAAGGTCGGCCGCCTCGGCCGCGTCCTCGGCCCGCGTGGTCTCATGCCGAACCCCAAGGTCGGCACCGTCACCCCCGATGTCGCCAAGGCTGTCAACGACATCAAGGGCGGCAAGATCGAGTTCCGCGTCGACAAGCACTCGAACCTGCACTTCATCATCGGCAAGGTCTCCTTCGATGACACGAAGCTGGTCGAGAACTACGCCGCGGCCCTGGACGAGATCCTCCGTCTGAAGCCGTCCGCCGCGAAGGGTCGCTACATCAAGAAGGCGACCATCACGACGACGATGGGCCCCGGCATCCCGCTGGACTCGAACCGCACCCGCAACCTCCTCGTCGAGGAGGACCCGGCCGCGGTCTGAGCCCTTCCGGCTCACTGAGTGGTCAAGCCGGCCCCGCACCTCCTCGGAGGTGCGGGGCCGGCTTTTTGTTACGGTTCGAGGGACCGCAGGAAGCTGCCCGAGGGGTGGGGGAACAGATGAACATGTCCGCATGGAAGCGCGCGGGTGTCGCCGTGACGGCCGTGGCCGTCGTCACCGGGGTCGCGGGGTGTCAGGACGGGGACGGGAAGGCCGCGGGCGCCGACGAGGCGCAGACGCAGAGCCTCGGCGACATCACGAAGGTGATCCGGACCGCCTACGAGAAGACCTCGGCCGCCAAGTCCGCGAAGATCCGGATGACGATGGAGCTGCCGGCCGGTCTCGAGGGCGGCGGCACCATGGAGATGACCGGCGTCCAGGGCTGGGACCCGACGGTCATGGACATCACCGTCAAGGGCTCGATGCTGGGCGCGGGGAACGCCGGCGGCCCCGACAAGATGCGCATGATCATGCTCGGCAACGTCATGTACATGGACATGGGTGCCGAGCAGGCCGGCAAGATGGACGGCAAGCGCTGGATGAAGCTGGACATGCAGGCCGCCGCGGAGGCGTCCGGCGACAAGGCCCTGTCGAAGTCGATGACCGGCGGCCTGGAGAACATGAACCAGGACCCGGCCAAGCAGCTCGCCCTGCTCCTCGACTCGCCCAACCTCAAGCACCTCGGTGCCGAGAAGGTCGACGGCGCCGAGACCCAGCACTACAAGGGCACGCTGACCCTGGAGCAGATGGTCGCCACCAACAAGTCCCTGGACGTGCTGTCCGAGAAGGACCGCGCGGACCTGGTCGAGAGCGTCAAGAAGGCCGGCATCACGGCGTACGACACCGAGGTCTGGGTCCGTGAGGACGGCTACCCGGCCCGGATGGACATCGGCATGAAGTCGGCGCAGGGCACCGTGACGATGGGGATGCACTTCTCCGACTACGGCTCCAAGGCCACCGTCCAGGCCCCGCCGGCCAAGGACACCGTCGACCTCTTCGAGATGCTGAAGGGCCTCGGCGCCGGGGGCGGGAAGGCCTGACGCACGGCAGGCGTCCGGGGGCGGTCAGGGCTGATTTGCCCCCGGGCGTGTCGGTCACGTACTCTTCCGAGGAAGCCAAAGACCGCTGGTCGTCACTGTGCCGTCAAGGTGCGGTGGCCGAAGGATTCGCTGCGACGCGAACGACCCGCGCAGGTGATTGTGGATGAGTTCCCGGATCTTCATGATGCGGTTGAGCTGAGCCCCGAGCGCCTGCGCCCGGGGCGTTTTCGTTGTGGCAGTGCCTTCTGAGCGGTCCTCATCACCCGGAAGGAGGCCGACGCTCTATGGCAAGGCCCGACAAGGCTGCCGCGGTAGCCGAGCTTGAGGACAAGTTCCGCAGCTCGAACGCCGTCGTGCTGACCTCGTACACGGGGCTCACCGTGGCGCAGCTGAAGACGCTGCGTCGTTCGCTCGGTGAGAACGCCCAGTACGCCGTGGTGAAGAACACGCTGACCAAGATTGCGGCCAACCAGGCCGGCATCTCCGCGCTGGACGACCAGCTTGCTGGTTCGACCGCGGCCGCCTTCGTCACCGGTGACCCGGTGGAGTCGGCGAAGGCTCTGCGTGACTTCGCCAAGGAGAACCCGAACCTCGTCATCAAGGGCGGTGTCCTTGACGGCAAGGCGCTGTCCGCCGACGAGTTCAAGAAGCTCGCGGACCTCGAGTCCCGCGAGGTTCTGCTCAGCAAGCTGGCCGGCGCGTTCAAGGGCAAGCAGTCCCAGACTGCCTCGCTCCTGCAGGCGCTGCCGTCGAAGTTCGTCCGCACCGCGGAGGCGCTTCGCGTCAAGCTCGCCGAGCAGGGCGGTGCCGAGTAATTCGGCTCGCGTCATGATCTGCGCCGCCTAGGCACAGGTCGTAGCGGGCCGTAACGCCCGCCTCTCTATACATCCGGCACCTGCCGAATTAGTGGAAGGATCGCCCATCATGGCGAAGCTCTCTCAGGACGACCTCCTCGCCCAGTTCGAGGAGATGACCCTCATCGAGCTCTCCGAGTTCGTGAAGGCCTTCGAGGAGAAGTTCGACGTCACCGCCGCCGCGGCCGTCGCTGCCGCCCCCGCGGGCGCCGCTGCCCCGGCCGAGGCCGAGGCCGAGCAGGACGAGTTCGACGTCATCCTCGAGGGTGCCGGCGACAAGAAGATCCAGGTCATCAAGGTCGTGCGCGAGCTCACCTCCCTGGGCCTCAAGGAGGCCAAGGACCTCGTCGACGGCACCCCGAAGCCGGTCCTCGAGAAGGTCGCGAAGGAGGCCGCCGAGAAGGCTGCCGAGTCCCTCAAGGCCGCCGGCGCCTCCGTCACGGTCAAGTAAGACCGTTTCGAGTCGCTGAAGCTGACTCCTGCCCCCGTGTAACGCGGGGGCATCGAAAGGCGATCACCCTTCTGGGTGGTCGCCTTTCGGCGTTCCCCGGGAAGGGCGTGGCGGGGGGCCCGAGGGCCGTCGGCGGCGGAGTATGGTGATCTTCGCCGTGCGCCCCGCAGACCGGGGGGCCTTGACGAACCGCACGCAGCGCGCAATTCTCAGGACGCGTCGTCACAACGATCCGTTTCCGAGGCATGGATCGACGACTGAACGGGCAGTATCGAGGTGCGCCGCACGGCGCGAGGTACCGCGGAGTTGAGAGCAACGAGGGTCGCGAATTACTCGCCCTGGACATCAGTGAGCCAAGTGGCTACACTGACCCTTTGCGCTGCCTGTTAGCTGCCCCCTGCCCGTCACCAGGGGCATACCTTCGCATCCGCTTCGTGGACCGACCCCGTCTGAGCTGGCCTTCTGGTCGTATCAGGAAAAGTCTGCCGTGAAGCGATGCAGGGGACCGGTACGCGCGTAGTGAGTCCGAGCCCTCGGAAGGACCCCCTCTTGGCCGCCTCGCGCAACGCCTCGACCAATACGAACAACGGCGCAAGCACCGCCCCGCTGCGCATCTCCTTTGCAAAGATCAAGGAGCCCCTCGAGGTTCCGAACCTCCTCGCGCTGCAGACCGAGAGCTTTGACTGGCTGCTCGGCAACGCCGCCTGGAAGGCTCGCGTCGAGGCTGCCCTTGAGTCGGGACAGGACGTCCCCAGGAAGTCCGGTCTGGAAGAGATCTTCGAGGAGATCTCGCCGATCGAGGACTTCTCCGGGTCGATGTCGCTGACCTTCCGCGACCACCGCTTCGAGCCGCCGAAGAACTCGATCGACGAGTGCAAGGACCGTGACTTCACGTACGGCGCCCCGCTCTTCGTCACCGCCGAGTTCACCAACAACGAGACCGGCGAGATCAAGTCCCAGACGGTCTTCATGGGCGACTTCCCGCTCATGACGAACAAGGGCACCTTCGTCATCAACGGCACCGAGCGTGTCGTGGTGTCGCAGCTGGTCCGTTCGCCGGGTGTCTACTTCGACTCCTCCATCGACAAGACGTCCGACAAGGACATCTTCTCCGCCAAGATCATCCCGTCCCGGGGTGCCTGGCTGGAGATGGAGATCGACAAGCGCGACCTGGTCGGTGTCCGCATCGACCGCAAGCGCAAGCAGTCCGTCACCGTCCTCCTCAAGGCTCTCGGCTGGACCACCGAGCAGATCCTGCAGGAGTTCGGCGAGTACGAGTCCATGCGCGCCACCCTGGAGAAGGACCACACCCAGGGCCAGGACGACGCGCTGCTCGACATCTACCGCAAGCTGCGTCCGGGCGAGCCGCCGACCCGTGAGGCCGCTCAGACGCTGCTCGAGAACCTCTACTTCAACCCGAAGCGCTACGACCTCGCCAAGGTCGGCCGCTACAAGGTGAACAAGAAGCTCGGCGCCGACGAGCCGCTGGACGCCGGCGTGCTCACCACCGACGACGTCATCGCCACGATCAAGTACCTGGTGAAGCTCCACGCGGGCGAGACCGAGACGATCGGCGAGAACGGCAACGAGATCGTCGTCGAGACCGACGACATCGACCACTTCGGCAACCGTCGTCTGCGCAACGTCGGCGAGCTCATCCAGAACCAGGTCCGCACGGGTCTGGCTCGTATGGAGCGCGTCGTGCGTGAGCGCATGACCACCCAGGACGTCGAGGCGATCACGCCGCAGACCCTGATCAACATCCGGCCGGTCGTCGCCTCCATCAAGGAGTTCTTCGGCACCAGCCAGCTGTCGCAGTTCATGGACCAGAACAACCCGCTGTCGGGTCTGACGCACAAGCGTCGTCTCTCGGCGCTGGGCCCTGGTGGTCTGTCCCGTGAGCGGGCCGGCTTCGAGGTCCGAGACGTGCACCCGTCCCACTACGGACGCATGTGCCCGATCGAGACCCCCGAAGGCCCGAACATCGGTCTGATCGGTTCGCTCGCCTCGTACGGCCGCGTCAACGCGTTCGGCTTCATCGAGACGCCGTACCGCAAGGTCATCGACGGTCAGGTCACCGACGAGGTCGACTACGTCACCGCCGACGAGGAGGACCGCTTCGTCATCGCGCAGGCCAACGCCGCGCTCAACGACGAGATGCGTCTCACCGAGAACCGCGTCCTGGTGCGTAAGCGTGGCGGCGAGGTCGACTACGTCCTCCCGTCCGAGGTCGACTACATGGACGTCTCGCCGCGCCAGATGGTGTCGGTCGCGACCGCCATGATCCCGTTCCTCGAGCACGACGACGCCAACCGCGCCCTCATGGGCGCGAACATGATGCGTCAGGCGGTGCCGCTGATTAAGTCGGAGGCCCCGCTCGTCGGTACCGGCATGGAGTACCGCTGTGCCACCGACGCCGGCGACGTGCTCAAGGCCGAGAAGGACGGTGTCGTCCAGGAGCTGTCGGCCGACTACGTCACGGTCGCCAACGACGACGGCACGTACATCACGTACCGCCTGCACAAGTTCTCCCGCTCCAACCAGGGCACCTCTGTGAACCAGAAGGTCGTCGTGGACGAGGGCGACCGCGTCATCGAGGGCCAGGTCCTCGCCGACGGTCCCGCCACCGAAGACGGCGAGATGGCGCTCGGCAAGAACCTGCTCGTGGCGTTCATGCCGTGGGAGGGTCACAACTACGAGGACGCGATCATCCTGTCGCAGCGCCTCGTGCAGGACGACGTCCTCTCCTCGATCCACATCGAGGAGCACGAGGTCGACGCCCGCGACACCAAGCTCGGCCCGGAGGAGATCACCCGGGACATCCCGAACGTCTCCGAGGAGGTCCTCGCCGACCTCGACGAGCGCGGCATCATCCGTATCGGTGCCGAGGTCGTCGCCGGCGACATCCTCGTCGGCAAGGTCACGCCCAAGGGCGAGACCGAGCTGACGCCGGAGGAGCGCCTGCTCCGCGCGATCTTCGGTGAGAAGGCCCGTGAGGTCCGTGACACCTCGCTGAAGGTGCCGCACGGCGAGATCGGCAAGATCATCGGCGTCCGCGTCTTCGACCGCGAGGAGGGCGACGAGCTTCCCCCGGGCGTGAACCAGCTGGTCCGCGTCTACGTCGCCCAGAAGCGCAAGATCACCGACGGTGACAAGCTCGCCGGCCGCCACGGCAACAAGGGCGTCATCTCCAAGATCCTTCCGATCGAGGACATGCCGTTCCTCGAGGACGGCACCCCGGTCGACATCATCCTCAACCCGCTGGGTGTCCCGTCCCGAATGAACCCGGGACAGGTCCTGGAGATCCACCTCGGCTGGCTCGCCAGCCGCGGCTGGGACGTCTCCGGCCTCGCGGACGAGTGGGCGCAGCGCCTCCAGGCGATCGGCGCCGACCAGGTCGCCCCGGGCACCAACGTCGCCACCCCCGTCTTCGACGGTGCGCGTGAGGACGAGCTCGCGGGTCTGCTGAACCACACCATCCCGAACCGCGACGGCGAGCGCATGGTGCTCCCGACCGGTAAGGCGAGGCTGTTCGACGGCCGCTCCGGCGAGCCGTTCCCCGACCCGGTCTCGGTCGGTTACATGTACATCCTCAAGCTCCACCACCTGGTCGACGACAAGCTGCACGCCCGGTCGACCGGTCCGTACTCGATGATCACCCAGCAGCCGCTGGGTGGTAAGGCCCAGTTCGGTGGCCAGCGCTTCGGTGAGATGGAGGTGTGGGCGCTGGAGGCGTACGGCGCCGCTTACGCCCTCCAGGAGCTGCTGACGATCAAGTCCGACGACGTGACCGGCCGCGTGAAGGTCTACGAGGCCATCGTCAAGGGCGAGAACATCCCTGAGCCCGGCATCCCCGAGTCCTTCAAGGTGCTCATCAAGGAGATGCAGTCCCTGTGCCTCAACGTGGAGGTGCTGTCCTCGGACGGCATGTCCATCGAGATGCGCGACACCGACGAGGACGTCTTCCGCGCAGCGGAGGAGCTCGGCATCGACCTGTCCCGGCGCGAGCCGAGCAGCGTCGAAGAGGTCTGACGGGAGTTCGGTCGGGGGCTCGGCGTTTCACCGCTGAGTCCCCGGCCGGCCCCAGGACCCCCGTATCAGACCCCAAGCCTTACAACCCTGAGAGGGATTGACGCATAGTGCTCGACGTCAACTTCTTCGACGAGCTCCGGATCGGTCTGGCCACCGCTGACGACATCCGTCAGTGGAGCCACGGCGAGGTCAAGAAGCCGGAGACCATCAACTACCGCACGCTCAAGCCCGAGAAGGACGGACTCTTCTGCGAGAAGATCTTCGGTCCGACCCGGGACTGGGAGTGCTACTGCGGCAAGTACAAGCGTGTCCGCTTCAAGGGCATCATCTGCGAGCGGTGTGGCGTCGAGGTCACCCGCGCGAAGGTGCGCCGTGAGCGGATGGGCCACATCGAGCTCGCCGCTCCCGTCACCCACATCTGGTACTTCAAGGGCGTTCCGTCGCGTCTTGGCTACCTGCTCGACCTCGCCCCGAAGGACCTCGAGAAGGTCATCTACTTCGCGGCGTACATGATCACGTACGTCGACGACGAGCGTCGTACGCGTGACCTGCCCTCGCTGGAGGCGCACGTCTCCGTCGAGCGTCAGCAGATCGAGAACCGTCGCGACTCCGACCTGGAGGCCCGCGCCAAGAAGCTCGAGAACGACCTCGGCGAGCTCGAGGCCGAGGGCGCCAAGGCCGACGTGCGCCGCAAGGTGCGCGAGGGTGCCGAGCGCGAGATGAAGCAGCTGCGCGACCGTGCGCAGCGCGAGATCGACCGTCTGGACGAGGTCTGGTCGCGCTTCAAGAACCTCAAGGTCCAGGACCTGGAGGGCGACGAGCTCCTCTACCGCGAGCTGCGTGACCGCTTCGGCACGTACTTCGACGGTTCGATGGGTGCCGCGGCGCTGCAGAAGCGCCTGGAGTCCTTCGACCTGGAGGAGGAGGCCGAGCGCCTCCGCGAGATCATCCGTACCGGCAAGGGCCAGAAGAAGACCCGTGCGCTCAAGCGCCTCAAGGTCGTCTCCGCGTTCCTGCAGACCGCGAACAGCCCCAAGGGCATGGTTCTCGACTGCGTGCCGGTCATCCCGCCGGACCTGCGTCCGATGGTGCAGCTGGACGGTGGCCGCTTCGCGACCTCCGACCTGAACGACCTGTACCGCCGCGTGATCAACCGCAACAACCGTCTGAAGCGTCTGCTCGACCTCGGTGCCCCCGAGATCATCGTGAACAACGAGAAGCGGATGCTCCAGGAGGCGGTCGACGCCCTCTTCGACAACGGCCGTCGTGGTCGCCCGGTCACGGGCCCCGGCAACCGTCCGCTGAAGTCCCTCAGCGACATGCTGAAGGGTAAGCAGGGTCGTTTCCGTCAGAACCTGCTCGGCAAGCGTGTGGACTACTCCGCGCGTTCCGTCATCGTCGTCGGTCCGCAGCTGAAGCTGCACCAGTGTGGTCTGCCGAAGGCCATGGCGCTGGAGCTCTTCAAGCCGTTCGTGATGAAGCGCCTGGTCGACCTGAACCACGCGCAGAACATCAAGAGCGCCAAGCGGATGGTCGAGCGCGGCCGCACGGTCGTGTACGACGTCCTCGAAGAGGTCATCGCCGAGCACCCGGTTCTGCTGAACCGTGCGCCCACGCTGCACCGCCTCGGCATCCAGGCCTTCGAGCCCCAGCTGGTCGAGGGCAAGGCCATCCAGATCCACCCGCTCGTCTGCACCGCGTTCAACGCGGACTTCGACGGTGACCAGATGGCCGTGCACCTGCCGCTCTCCGCGGAGGCGCAGGCCGAGGCCCGCATCCTGATGCTGTCCTCGAACAACATCCTGAAGCCGGCCGACGGCCGTCCGGTCACGATGCCGACCCAGGACATGGTCCTCGGTCTGTTCTTCCTGACCACCGACGGTGAGCTCCGTGACACCAAGGGCGAGGGCCGCGCGTTCGGCTCCACGGCCGAGGCGATCATGGCGTTCGACGCCGGCGAGCTCGCGCTGCAGTCGCAGATCGACATCCGCTTCCCCGTCGGCACCGTCGCTCCGCGTGGCTGGGTTCCCCCGGTCACCGAGGAGGGCGAGCCGGAGTGGCAGCAGGGTGACTCGTTCCGCCTGCGCACCTCGCTGGGCCGCGCGCTCTTCAACGAGCTGCTGCCCGAGGACTACCCGTTCGTCGACTACTCCGTCGGCAAGAAGCAGCTCTCCGAGATCGTCAACGACCTCGCCGAGCGCTACCCCAAGGTCATCGTGGCGGCGACGCTCGACAACCTGAAGGCGGCGGGCTTCTACTGGGCGACCCGTTCCGGTGTCACCGTGGCCATCTCCGACGTCGTCGTGCCCGAGGCCAAGAAGGCCATCGTCAAGGGCTACGAGGAGCAGGACGAGAAGGTCCAGAAGCAGTACGAGCGCGGTCTCATCACGAAGGAAGAGCGCACTCAGGAGCTCATCGCGATCTGGACCAAGGCGACCAACGAGGTCGCCGAGGCGATGAACGCGAACTTCCCGAAGACGAACCCCATCTTCATGATGGTCGACTCGGGTGCCCGAGGAAACATGATGCAGATGCGTCAGATCGCGGGTATGCGTGGTCTGGTGTCGAACGCCAAGAACGAGACGATCCCGCGTCCCATCAAGGCGTCCTTCCGTGAGGGCCTCACCGTTCTGGAGTACTTCATCTCCACGCACGGTGCCCGTAAGGGTCTGGCGGACACCGCCCTGCGTACCGCCGACTCGGGTTACCTGACCCGTCGTCTGGTGGACGTCTCGCAGGACGTGATCATCCGCGAGGAGGACTGCGGCACCGAGCGCGGTCTGAAGCTGCGGATCGCCGAGCGCGGCGCCGACGGTGTCCTGCGCAAGACGGACGACGTCGAGACCTCCGTGTACGCGCGGATGCTCGCCGAGGACGTCGTCGTCGACGGCAAGGTCATCGCCCCGGCCAACGTCGACCTGGGTGACGTGCTCATCGACGCCCTCGTGGGCGCCGGTGTCGAGGAGGTCAAGACCCGTTCGGTCCTGACCTGTGAGTCCGCCGTCGGTACCTGTGCGTTCTGCTACGGCCGTTCGCTCGCCACCGGCAAGCTGGTCGACATCGGTGAGGCGGTCGGCATCATCGCCGCCCAGTCCATCGGTGAGCCCGGTACCCAGCTGACGATGCGTACCTTCCACACCGGTGGTGTGGCCGGTGACGACATCACCCAGGGTCTGCCCCGTGTCGTCGAGCTCTTCGAGGCTCGTCAGCCCAAGGGTGTCGCCCCGATCTCGGAGGCGGCCGGCCGCGTCCGTATCGAGGAGACCGAGAAGACCAAGAAGATCGTCGTCACCCCGGACGACGGCACCGACGAGACGGCGTTCCCGATCTCGAAGCGTGCCCGTCTGCTCGTGGGCGAGGGCGACCACGTCGAGGTGGGCCAGAAGCTCACCGTGGGTGCCACCAACCCGCACGACGTGCTGCGGATCCTCGGTCAGCGCGCGGTCCAGGTCCACCTGGTCGCCGAGGTCCAGAAGGTCTACAACTCGCAGGGTGTGTCGATCCACGACAAGCACATCGAGATCATCATCCGGCAGATGCTGCGCCGTGTGACGATCATCGAGTCCGGCGACGCGGAGCTGCTGCCGGGCGAGCTCGTCGAGCGCTCGAAGTTCGAGACCGAGAACCGTCGTGTGGTCACCGAGGGCGGTCACCCCGCCTCCGGCCGTCCGCAGCTGATGGGTATCACCAAGGCCTCGCTGGCGACGGAGTCCTGGCTGTCGGCCGCCTCCTTCCAGGAGACGACCCGAGTCCTGACGGATGCGGCGATCAACGCCAAGTCCGACAGCCTCATCGGCCTCAAGGAGAACGTCATCATCGGTAAGCTCATCCCGGCCGGTACGGGTCTGTCCCGCTACCGCAACATCCGGGTGGAGCCGACCGAGGAGGCCAAGGCCGCGATGTACTCGGCCGTCGGCTACGACGACATCGACTACTCGCCGTTCGGCTCGGGCTCCGGCCAGGCCGTTCCGCTGGAGGACTACGACTACGGTCCGTACAACCAGTAAGCGAGTCGCTTGACCGAAGGGCGGTCACCCCGATGGGGTGGCCGCCCTTCGGCGTTTCACCGGACGGGTCAGCGGGAGGCCAGTTCCCAGACCGCGACGAGCACGCCGGCGCTCGCGGTGAGCGCGGCGATGCTGGCCACCGGCCAGCGGGCCCGCTCCAGGTCGTCGAGGCGGGCCTCGTGGTCGGCGAGCTGCCGGTCGGTCTGGTCGCTGCGCTGCACGAGCAGCGCGAGCGCGCCGTCGACCCGGGCGAAGCCCGCCTCCAGGGTGCCGCGGAGCCGTTCCAGTTCGAGGGCGACGGCGACGGGGTCGTTCGGGTCAGACTCGGTCATCGGCACCGCCCGGGGTGGGGCGCAGCCAGGACGGCAGCAGGTTCTGCACCACGTCGAGGGCCATCACCCGGGCCAGTCCGCCGGCGACGGCCAGCGCCCCCGCGACCCAGGGGAGGGTGGCGGGGACGCCGGAGGCGTCGACGATCGCGGGGAGCACGACGGCGATGCCGACGGCGGACTGGAGGACGGTACGGGCCGTGCGCTTGGCGGCATCGGACATCGGGTCTCCTCTGGTGCGGTGGTCACTTCGTGTACGGGACCTTCAGCGCGCTCCAGGACGCGGCGCCGGGGATGCCGTCGGCGTCGGAGCCGCGGAAGCCGAGCTTGCGCTGCCACTTCGCGTAGCTGAGCCGGTCGGCCTCGCTCCAGCGGGGGCCGGGGCCGACGGTGTAGGCGGCGCAGCCCTCGGCGACGAGCCGGCGGCCCATGGCCGTGATGACCGGGGAGCTCGTCTCCTTGCGGAAGAACGAGGTGCCCGGGAACGGCTGGAGGCGGGGTGCGGTCGGCTTTCCGCCGTCGGGGGCGGGCTTGGCGGGGGCCTTGGTGAGCCGGGTCTGGACGCGCTGGCGGAGGGTCGGCATGCCGAAGCCCTTGGGGTCGCTCTTCCAGTCGGACCACTCCAGGTGGCCGATGACGGACTTGGCGCCCCAGCCGTGGGCCCGGCAGAGGGCGGCGGAGACCCGTTCGATCGCGTCGAGCTGGGCCGCCGGCCAGGGGTCGGTGCCGTTGCCGAGGTTGACGCACTCGAAGCCGTAGAAGCGGGAGTTGCCGTCGACGGCTCCGGGGCTGCCCTGGTGGGCGCGGGGGACCGGCGGCCGGTCCCCGTAGGTCTCGGTGATCACGGCCTGGAGGACGGACGGGTCGCCGCCGCCGGCGTGGTTGGCGCGTCCGTTGGCGACGAGGTGGACGGTGCCGTCCTTGGCGATGACGCCGTGGCAGAGCGGTCCGGGCAGGCCCTCGTAGCCGTTGAAGCACATCTCGACGGAGGAGGCGGTGCCGGTGCTGACGGTGTGGTGGATCATCACGCCGGTGACCGGGCCCCAGGCGCCGGTGTGGTTGCGGTTGTGGGTGCGCCAGCCGGGGTGTTCGACGACGGTGACGCCTTCGGCGCGGAGCGCGGCGAGGAGCCGGTCCGCGGGGAGGGGAGTGGCCATCTGGTGTCCTCCGGACATGAAAAAGGCCCGCACGGTGGGCGGGCGGGCTTACGGGTGGGGCGGGTGCTACGGCGCGGGGGCGGGTTCAGGGGTGGGTTCCGGGACGGGCGGGGCCCATGCCGCGCACAGCTCGGCCAGGGCGGAGCGGCGGGTCTGGAAGTCGGCGAGCGCGGCCGTCACGGCCCGCTGGGCGGCGGTCGGGTCGGGGACGACCGGGGCACCGTTCAGCGCGTCCACGATGGCCATGCCGGAGCCGCGCAGGACGGCGTCGCCGCCGCCCTTCTCGGTGACCTCGGCGGTGACGTACACCGACGGGTACTGCCCGGTGACCGGGTCGCGCTGGAGGGTGTGGCCCAGGCTGTTGTCGTAGACGCGGACGTCGACGGTGTGGCCGTCCTCGGTGAGGGTGGCGCGGCCCGCGTAGTCGATGGCCACGCCCCAGGGCTCGGTGGGGTCGATGTTCACAGGGTGCTCCTTGGGTGCGTCGGCAGGGGGGATCAGGTCTGGGCGCCGTGGATGAGGACGGGCTGGGCGTAGACGGTGCCGCCGGCGGCCTGGGCCTGGATCTCGATGTTCATGGTCTGGCCGAACCGGGTCTTCATGTCGCCGGGCAGCAGGCCGATGTAGTCGTAGGTGGTGCCCGCGGTGACCGGGGGTCCGAACGGGACGTTGTCGACGAGGACCCGTACCTGGCCGGTGGCGCCGCTGGACGCCGCCGTGCTGATGGCGAGCCGCAGCTTGGGCTGCCAGATGGGGTTGGAGCAGCGGGCGATGGTCGTGAAGCCGGCGGCGGTGGTGGAGGGCCACTTGGCCGGGTCGGTGGCCAGGGGCGGCATCAGCTGCAGCCAGGGCCGGGCGAGACCGCCGGTCAGGATGTCGTCCGCGAAGATCTCGTGGTTGTAGCCGTCGAAGATCCGGAACAGCGGCCGGGTGATGGTGACGCTCTCGGACGGGGTGGGACGGAACTCGTTGACCGCGGGCCGGGTGTTGACCGCGGTCGACAGGGCCTTGAGCCGGCGTTCCATCTGGTTGAGCCGGTCGATGATGTCCTCGGGCAGCTGGGGCATCAGGCCTCCTCAAGGTAGAGCTCGGCGGTGTCGGGCCGGCCGCGTTCCGGCGGGGTGATCTTGACGCCGACGATGCGGTAGCGGGCGTCGAGGCCCTGGGAGTACCACTCGTCGGTGATGCGGATGCGGGCGACGCGGCCGAGGAGCGCCGGCGGGACGATCCCGCCGAGGTGGATGCTGATCGAGGGGATCACCACGGCGCCGCGCGCCTGCGCGAGCTCGGTGGTGGCCACCGAGTCGAGCGCGAGCTGGTCGCTGATCTCGTTGTGGTCCGAGGACAGGTCGATCAGCGGCCAGCCGTCCACGAGCAGGTCGCTGGCGTACTGCGTGCCGGAGAAGAGGGGCCGGGACTCGGCGGCGGCGTTGGAGTTGGTGGAGGCGCCGCGGGCCACGGCGGTGGTGCCGCCGCGGGTCGCGTCGTACGGGAAGGAGTACGACAGGATGACGCCGGGCCGGTCGAAGACCAGGTCGGTCGCGCCGGTGACGATCTTGGGTTCGCCGATCCGGAGCTGCCGGATCCGCTGCCCGGTGGCCGGGTCGCGGTAGACCAGGATCTGGTGCTCGAAACCGTCCTCCGTCGCGGCGAGCTGGTCGAGGGCCTCCAGGTAGACGGTCTCGTCGCCCTTGCGCCACGAGGCCGTCTTCTGGAACTTGGGGATCTCGTTCCCGAAGGTGATCCCGAGGCGGCGGGGTTCCTGGCCGGCGGGGGCGTCGGGGTAGGTCTGGACGTCGAGTTCGCGCCACAGCCGGCGGGCGATCTCCAGCTGGTCGGTCGGTGTGTCGTACGTGATGTCGGTACGGATGCGGCGGCGGCCGGCGTACGAGTCGAAGGTGGCGGCCTGGACGCCGAGGGTGAGCACTCCGCGGCCGCTGGACTGCAGGGTGCTGGTCCAGACGATGCCGCCCCACCACAGGTCGCCGCCGCGTTCCAGGTAGACCGCGGTGCGGCCCTCCCGCACCTTCTTGACCCGGTCGGCGATGGCCTTGTCGGGGATGGGGACGGTGCCGGAGAGCGAGCCCGCCTTGCCGATGTAGTCGTCGAACGAGACGTCCCGCAGCGGCAGGATGTCCAGCGTCTGGTCGGTGAGCAGGTCGCAGAAGATCGCCCGGTAGGGCGTTTCGATGGCCATCGAGGGCCACCCCCTTACAGGACGTAGGTGGCGGAGACGCGGATGTTCCGGCCGGGGACGAGGGCGCCGTTGGAGGACCAGGTCCGCAGGTTGATCTGGCCGTTGGTGTAGATGTTGGCGCCGCCGTCGCCGAAGCCGTCGCAGGCCGAGGCCTCGAAGTCCACGCCCGGGCGCCAGCCGGCCGGGAGGGTGCACAGCGGCTCGTCGGGCAGGTTGCCGGCGCTGTCGACGTTGACCTGCGCGCCGCTGCGGGTGACGGTGACGGTGACGGTGCACAGCCCGCTCTTGGTCCTGCGGCCGCTGAACGAGACGACCGACCAGTTGGGCAGGGCCGTGGCGCCGGTGGAGGTGGTCTCGGTCTCCACCGGCGGCTGGTAGACCACCCAGGCGCTGCCGTTCCAGCGCTGCAGCTGGCCGCCGTTGTAGTCGCGGTACTGGCCGTTGTAACTGCCGGTGGTGATCGTGCCGCTGGGCGCGATGCCGCCGATCTCCTTGGGGTAGGCGACCCAGGCGGTGCCGTCCCAGCGCTGGAGGAAGTGGGCGTTGTCGTTGTCCTGGTACTGGCCCGGGTAGCCGCCGGCCACGCCGGCGTTGTTGTAGACGGGCAGGATGCCACCGGCGGAGACGGTCGTGGTGCGCAGGTCGGTGGAGGCGCCGCCCGCCCAGTCGATGCCGCCGGTGCCGGCGGAGGCGCCCTTCTTGACCTTCACCGTGAACAGGGTCAGGGAGCGGGCGGGGGCTGTCGGGGCGACCGGGGTCGCGGCCGGGGTGCCCTTCACGATCTCGACGGCGGCCTCGTGCTTGCCGAGGGCGTCCACGTCGTTGTCGTAGACGCGGACCACGACGAGGTCGATGCGGTCGTTGAGCGGGTCGCCGTCGGCGAAGGTGAGGGTGATGTCCTCGTCGAGGGCGACCGGGTAGGCGCCGTCGGTGGTGCCGCCCTGGATGACGGCCTTGCCGTGGTAGACGGTGGCCGTCATCGGGCCGGAGGAGCTCATCCACAGGCCGCCGACCCGGAACTTGCCGTCGTAGGTGCCGGGCAGGATGCCGGAGCGGACGCCGAGCGGGTTGACGGGGGTGGTGGCGCCGATGTTGGTGATGCGGGTGTTCTGGCGGGTCTGCCCGGTGGGCATCAGCCATCCGGAGCGAACGGGCATGCGGTTCTCCTGGAGGTAGGGGCGGTCGGGTGGCGGCCTCGCGGACTCAGTACTGGGGGGTGACCTGGAGGAAGGAGTTGTCGAACCAGGCCCGCACGTTGGCGTTGGTGCTCCGGTAGTACGCGGTGACCGTGTAGGTCGCGCCGGGCGTCAGGCCGGACAGGCGCTGCGTCGTCGAGACGGAGACGGCGTCCGTGGCGCTGGACGACTTGGAGGCGAAGGCGGCGAGTTCGTCGTCCAACTCGCGGACGACGGTGGCGCCCTGCGTGATCCGGACGCACATCAGCGCGGAGCTGGCGACGCCCGTGGTGCCCGAGTTCAGGGACAGCTCCATCTTCGAACCGAAGGAGAGGATCGCCTGCCGGCTCTCCGGGGCGACGAAGGTGAGCGTCAGCGGGTTCTCCGCCCGGTCGATCAGGGTGTTCACGAAGGTCGTCGAGAGGGTGTAGCCGCCGTCCAGCGAGTCGTTGAAGTACGGACCCGGGTACGCCGGCGCCCACGCCGCGCCGTTCCAGCGCTGGATCGGACCGGTCGCGGTGGCCCGGTACTGGCCCGTGTAGCTGCCCGCGGTCGTGGTGTTGACGGAGGTCGGGACGATGCCGCCGATGGCCTCCGGGTAGGCGACCCACTGGCCGCCGTCCCAGCGCTGCAGCTGGTTGTTGGCGGTGTCCTGGTACTGGCCCGGGTGGGCGCCCGGCAGGACCGGGCCCTCGACCGGGAGGATGCCGCCGAGGGCGACGACGGGGGTGCGCAGGTCCCTCAGGGAGGTGTTCCACGGGATGCCGCCGTTGCCTCCGCTGGCGCCGGCCGGGACGGTCACCTCGTACAGCGGGAGGCTGCGCGGCGGGGCCACCGGAGCCTTGGGGGCCTGGCCCGGCACGCCCTGGATGATGTCGACCTTCGCCTCGTTGCGGGTGCTGCCGTCGTAGAGGTTGTCGTAGATCCTCAGGACGACCAGGTCGATCCGCCCGTACTGGGCGTCGCCCGCGGCGAAGGTGACCTGTTCGGAGGCGGGCAGGGTCACCGGGTAGACGCCCTGGGAGATGTCGCCCTGGATGACGGCCCGGCCCTCGGAGACGGTCGCCGTCATGGCGGAGGCCTTGTCCATCCAGAAGCCTGACAGCCGCCACTTGCCGTCGTAGGAGCCGGGCAGGACGCCGGAGCGGACCTGGACGGGGTTGATCATGGTGGTCGCGCCGACCTGGTTGAGGCGGGTGTCCTCGCGGGTCTGGCCGGTCTCGGCGACCCAGCTGCTGCGCAGGTTCACGGGGTTCTCCAATCGGGGAGGTGCGGTGTGAGGGGCGGTCAGGACCTGATCCACTGGGCGGACAGGTTGCTGTAGTAGCCCGAGCCGCCGAGGGTGCGGACGGCGGCCGTGTGGTTGTGGTAGCCGGCGAGCTGCAGGACGTTGCCCGCGGTGAGCTTGACCAGGCCCTGGCCGCCGACGGTGACGGCGCCGGTGGACGCCGGGCCCAGCCAGGTCATCCGGGGTACGCCGACGCCGCCGAGGTGGATGCGGGCGCCGCGCACGCCGGTGGCGGAGTCGCC
This sequence comes from Streptomyces sp. NPDC088707, assembly GCF_044752725.1. Lineage (NCBI taxonomy): Bacteria > Bacillati > Actinomycetota > Actinomycetes > Kitasatosporales > Streptomycetaceae > Streptomyces > Streptomyces sp. NPDC088707. Next base: position 359,188 of record NZ_JBIVLV010000011.1, read on the forward strand.
GTTCCAGGCGATGTGGCCGGAGACCCGCCACCAGCCGGTGCGCGGTACGACGAAGCTGTCGGAGCCGTTCCAGCCGGTGAAGTCGTCGATGTCGACGTTCTGGAGGGTGATCGGCGTCCAGGTGCCGGCCGGCACGCTCTGCATCGACGTCTGCGAGACGCTGAACAGGACGGCCGCCTTGCCCTCGGCGTACTGCCAGGCGGCACCGTCCCAGCGCTGCAGGACGCCGGCGTTGTCGCGGTACTGGCCGGTGTACGCGCCGGTCGTCATCGTCCCGTGCGGGGCGATGCCGCCGATCGGCTTCGCATACGAGACCCAGGTGGTGCCGTCCCAGCGCTGGAGCAGGCCGGCGACGTCCCGGTACTGGCCGACGTAGGCGCCCTTGAAGCCGCTGGCCGGGATGATGCCGCCGAGGGCGGTCATCGGGTAGTGCAGGGTCGTGACGACGCCCGCGGTGGTCCACTTGACGCCGCCGGTGCCGGCCGAGGTACCGGCCGGCACCGAGACGGTGTAGAGCGGGAAGGCGCTGCCGGGGCCCGAGAGGGGAGCGACCGGGGTGGCCGCGGGGGTGCCCTTGACCAGTCGGATCACGGCCCCGGTGGCACCGCTCCGGTCGTACGCGTCGTCGAGGACGGCCAGTTCGATCAGGTCGATCCGGCCGTACTGGGGGTCGCCGTCCGCGATGGTCAGGGTCTCGGGGGAGGTCACCGCGATCATGTACGCGCCCTGGGCGGTGTCGCTGCCCTGGACCACGGCCCGGCCGGTGCCGACGGAGCACTGCATCGCCGACGTGCCGGTCAGGACCAGGCCGCCGGGCACGATGCCGGGGCGCGAGCGCAGCGGGGTCTCCGCGGCGCTCTGCCCGTTCGGCGTGAGGAGCGCGGACAGCGCGAGCCGGGTGTCCTCGCGGGTCTGGCCGGTGGACTGGAGCCAGGCGGCCCGTACGGTCATGGGTTCACCTCTTTCTGTACGGAGCGGTCTGCGGGGAGGGGGGAAGCGGCCGGTGTCACCAGTCGGCGCTGCGCCGGGAGGGGGGACGAGGCCTGTCTCACCACTCGGCGCTGCGCCAGCGGATCGTCATCAGCGCCTCCGGGGTCGAGGCGTCGGGCCGGAACGACAGCTCCGTGCGGCCCGGTTCGAGGAGGAACAGCTCCTCGGGGCTGGAGTCGGCCATCGCGGTGTGGCGGCGGGAGGCCGTGTTGTTGAGCATCACCGTGCCGTTGGCGGTGTCGACGACGAGCTCGTCGCCGGCGGCCAGGTCGATCGCGTACCGCAGCCGGCGCGTGCTGACCCGCTCGGTGACGGTCGGCATGGAGCAGGGGCCGCGGAAGACGATCACCGGGTGGGTGGCGGCGGAGCCGGTGTTCTCGGCGACGGCGTCGCCGGTGGACTTGGCCTGGCCCCAGTTCAGCGGCCACGTGAGTCCGTTCGGCAGCCAGACCAGGCCGGTCTCCGGCTGCGGAGGGGTGGTGGAGGAGGACTGCTCGTTGACGGCGTAGCGGCGCGGGTCGGCGGCCAGCCACTGGATCGACATCTTCGAGCTGCCCTGGGTGGCGAAGCCCTGGTCCGCGGGGACCACGCGCTGGGCGATCCGGGCGCGTACGGCGAGGAGTTCGCCGTGCAGCCGGACGGTGAGCCAGCGCTCCTCGTCGAGCAGGGCGAGCGCCTGGCGCAGTGCGCGGACGGCCTCCCCGGTCCGGCTCCACTCCGGCACCAGCACGATCGTGCCGGCGATCTTGCGCGGCTTGGCGTAGCGGGAGCCTGGCCAGGCGCCGTGCGAGGTGGGCCGGTCGGCGTCGGAGGAGTCGTACTCGGGCAGGTCCTCCCAGCCCTGGAGTCCGGACCGGTCGACGTTGAACGGCGTGCCGGGGCCGATGAGAAGCCCGGCCCACTGGATCTGCCCGTCCTGGGTGATCAGTGAGCCGGGCGCGTGGTCGGCGGTGAGACTGCTTCCGGCGTATGTGGTTGTGGTCTCGGCCATGGGGCCGTCACCTCACTTCTGAGGGGCTGTCGGGTGAGAAGGCTGAGCAGGGGCTTCAGCGGTGGGCGCCGACGAGGAAGAGCAGGTCCTCGGCGGTCGACCGGGGGCCGGCGCCGGGCTCCTCGTGGAACTCCGCGATGCGGTGGGGCTGCCGGGGAGTCTCGGTGAGGGCCGGGACGCGCCGGTGCTCCAGCACGGTGAGCGGGTCGATGCGCGGCGCGCTGTCGGCGCCGGGGAAGACGACACCGCCCTCGGCGAGCATCGGGATCTTGTCGATGTCGACGCCGAACTTCTTGCCGAGGATGTTCACGCTCAGCTTGTTGAGCCCGTCGATGATCCAGTTGGCGAAGGCGATGAGGCCGTTGATCGGGCCCTTGACGACGCCGAGCACGGCGCTCAGCGCGCCCTTGACCAGGTCGCCCATGCCCCGCAGCGCCCTGGCCACGGCGTCCTTCGCGTGCCGGAAGAAGCCGGGGATCTTGTCGGTGATGAAGGAGAGCACCGGCTTGACGGCGTTCTTGATCCCGCCGGTCGTGCGCGAGGCGATGCCGCGCAGGGCGTTGGAGGCGGAGGTGACCGCGGTGCGGACCCTGCTGATGCCGCTGATGGCGGAGCCCACGATCTTCAGGGCGCTCGTGAACAGGGTCAGATACGCCTTGGCGTACGTTCCGACGGCCTGCCCGATGAGCTTGACGACCGGCTGCAGGAACGTCCAGACCGACTGGAAGCCCTTCAGCGCGGCCTGGAACACCTGCCGCATGATCTTCTGGCCGGTCTCGGACTGCATCGCGTACTCGATGAGCCAGGCGGCGACGGGTACGAGGATGCCGGCGAGGAAGCCGAGCGGGTTGGCCCGCATGGCGAGGTTGATGCCGGTCATGGCGACGGAGGCGACGGTCATGACGGTGCCGTAGGTGTCCATCAGCCTGGTGACGACGTCGGCGACGGGCAGCAGCGGGAGGAGGAGGGCGAGGACGCCGCCGACCGCGGGGCCGAGCCTCCCGGCGGCCGTTCTCGCCCTGCCCGCCGCGGTGCCGATCTTCCGCACGCCGGTGGCGGCCCTGGACCGCTGGATCCGGCGGACGGAGTCCGAGGCGCCGGACGCACCGGTGCCGAGTCCGCGTACGGAGGTGCCGGCGGTGCGCAGACCGGCGGCGAACCTGTCCATGCCGCCGGCCGTGCGCAGGGCGTCGTCCCTGAGCCGCTTCAGTCCGTCGCCCGCCTGACCGAGACCGCGCTTGAGGGCGCTCATCGCCGGCAGGGCACCGCCGGAGAACGGGTTCGGGAAGGCCGCGACGGCACTCATCCGCGTGCCTTCGCCAGGTACATCAGTGCGTCCGCCGTGGACTGCGGGTCACTGGTGCGGGCCGCGTGGTAGTGCTCGATGTGCAGCCCGGCACCGCCGCCGTTGCCTCCCTGCAGTTGCGCGCTCATGCGGGCGCGCCGGGCGGTGAGGGCGAGCAGCCGGTCCAGCTTGGACAGCGGCAGGACGGCCTCGGCCTCGCCGGCCTCGGCGAGGATCGCCGGCACACCGCCGCTGCGGGGCATGACGACACCGCCGGTGGCGAGCATGGGGATGGTCGGGATGTTGACGCCGAAGGTCTTGCCGCCGACGACCGGCACCCAGCCGGGGACGCTGACCTTGACGCCGTTGACGGCCCTGATCATCCGGTTGATCAGGCCGATGACGGCGTTGATCGGGCCGGACACGCCGCTCTTGATGCCCTCGAACGCCCGGGACGCGATGTCCTTGAGGCCGTTCCAGATGGAGGACATCTTGTCCTTGACGGCGCTGAAGGCGTTCGGGATGGCGCTCTTGATCCAGTTCACCACCGGGGTGATGACGGCCTTGATGCCGTTCCATACGGTGCCGATGACCGTCTTGATCGCCTTCATGACCGTGGTGATGACCGTCTTCCAGATCGTCACGTAGGTCTTGATGACGGTGGCGACGGCCTTGACGACGGTGGAGATCGCCGTCTTGATGCCGTTCCAGACCGTCTTGATCAGCTGTCCGGCCTTCTTCATGATCGGGCCGATGGCCTTCATGACCGCGCTGATCACGGTCTTCACGGCGTCGAAGGCCTTCTTCAGGACCTTCTGCATCGTCTTCGACTGCATCGCCATGGCGACGATCTTCTCGATGAGAGGCATGAAGAGTTCGATCAGGCGGGCGAGGAGATTGCCCTTCATGGACTTGTTGAGCTTGTCCTGGCCCTTGGCGGCCTTGCCGGCGCCGGACTCGTACTTGCCCATCTTCGTGCCGGCCGACTCCGCGGTCCTGCCGGCCTTGGTCATCGACTTCTCGGCCTGGTCCGAGGCGGTCTTGAGGTTCTTGAGCTGGGTGCTGGAGCCCTGGGCGCCGGTCTTGAGGTTCTTGAGCTGACCGTTCGCCGAGTTGCCCGCGTCGCCGACCTTCTTGACGGCGGTCGCGGCGCCGGTGGCCTGCGTCTTGAGGTTCCGCAGGGAGTCGGACGACTTCTTCATGGAGCTGGTGAAAGCCATGAGTTACCTCCTTTCGGGGTGGGTGGGGCTCAGGCCATGGCCTGAGCGGCCTCCTGGGCCTTGACCTTGAGGGTGTTGAACGCGGAGGCCACCTCGCCGCCGGCGCGCGCGAGCCGTTCGGCGGCCCTGGCGGCCGACTCCAGACCACGGGCCTTCGGGAGCTTCTTCGGATCGAAGTGCCGCTGCGCACTGGCGAGCTTCCCGGTCGCCTTGGCCATCGCCTGGATCTGCGTGGGGTTGGCGTCGACCATGGCCGCGTTGAGCTTTTCGAGCTTCTTCGGGTCCGGGACCTTCTTGGGGTCGTAGTCCTTCACGGCCTTGACGAGCGCTTCGATCGCCTTGGCGACCGCCTCGATCCTGGTGGGATCGGCCTCCTTGACGGCCGTGTTGATCCTCCCGACGGCGTCCGCGGCCTTGACCATCGCGGAGGCCTTCGGCAGGCCCTTGACGTTCGTCCTGAACGGGCCGGCCTGGGTGTTGAACTCCTTCAGGTGGGGGTTGAGCCCCTCCAGCTGGGCGCGCAGGGCGTCGAAGTTCGCGTTCTGCGGGATCGAGGCCAGTCCGCCGCCGGCGGCCTCCTCCCGGGTCTCGACGGCGTTGCGGTTCTGGAGGCGGATGCCGCGGCCGGTGTCGGAGGTGGCCAGGACCCGGCCGTCGGGGTTGCCCATCAGCCGGGCGGGCAGCTGCTGGATGTCGCGCTGGATCTTGATGACCCAGGCGGTGAGGATGAGGCCGATCGCGGGGATCATGAGGCCCGCGACGGCCGAGGCGAGGTACCAGCCCCACTTGTTGTCCGGGTTCTCCCGGTTCTCGTAGAACTTCTCGAGGGCGGCGCCGAACCCGTCGAGCCCCATGGCTTCGAGGAGCTCGGACTTCTTCGCCTTGGTGAGCTCGTCGTACATCGACTTGAAGCGTTCGGTCCACTGCTCCGGCAGCTGCTTCTGGAGGTACTGCTCCGTGACCAGCGGGCTGGCGTCCGACTTCGTCAGGTAGGTCTTGAGGGCGGTGATCTCGGTGGAGAGATCGTCGGGTGTTTTCGTCATGATTGCTCCGCTTCCGGCCGTGACGGCCAAGCGCCGAAAAGCCCCCGCCGGTTCCGGCGGGGGCTGTTCGAGTGGGGGCGGCGGGCGGCGGCTAGGCGTCCTCGCCCCGGCGGGAGTCGCACCGCACCGTGGCGAGCGCGTCGTTCCAGCCGGCCGCGTACGCGCGGGTCTCGCAGCGGGAGACCTCGGCGTACAGCGTGCCGAGCAACGCTCTCTTGTCGAGGGCGGCGGGTCCGTCGAGGAGCTGGCGGAGGCGGTCCTGGAGAGGGATCTGCGGTCGCGATGCCTCGGCCTGCTGGGTCATGGACGCCTGCCTTCCGGTTGCTTGCCCGTGCGTGCGTGGCGGCGCCGCGGAGTGAGGAGCGGGGGCACCACGTGTTCGAACTAGTGTGCGAACCGAGTGTGGAACATTCGTTCGGTGTTTGTCGAGCGGGAAACGTCTGACGGAGTGTCTTGTCGTCAAGTTCCCGAACGGGTTGGCGGCTGAAGGTGCTTCTGTTCGACCGGGTAACCTGGAAGACGCTCTCCGGACCGGACCACGTCGGGGCGCGAGGGGGGCGCGAGGGGCGCGCGGGGACCCCAGGGGGCTGGAAGGCAGTACTGACGCATGGAAACGGAGCCGGGTGCCAACCGGCGCGAGCGAGTCGTCGACTGGCTCGCGTCCCATCCTGATCTGCCCCATCTCTTCGCGCGCCTCTCCGAGCTCGTCCTGGTCCACGGATACGCCACCGAGGACCTCGTCGTGCTCCCCCGGGCCGAGGTCGACCGCCGGGAGACGGCCGCGTTCACCGCGGGCTGGGCCGAGGCCGTGTCGGACGAACTCCCGCGCATACGACGGGAGTACGAGAGGCGCGTCGCCGACGCCTACACCCAGGGCCAGGGCGACGCGCGGGGCATCCGCCGGCCCGAGCGGCGGATCGACAGCGGACAGGACGGCGCCCGGGTCATCGCACTGCCCTTCGCCCGGCTCCTCGAACCGCCCGCCGCCGTGGTCGAGGCCGAGGAGCGCGTCCGCAGGGAACGCGAACTGTTCGAACAGCGGCCCGAGCCGGAACCCGAGCACGCCTCGGGCCCCGAACCGGGCGCGGACCCCGACGTCCTCGTGACCGCCCAGGAGAGCCGCACCCGCCGGAGCGCCCAGCCGGTACGGAAGGTCGTACGCGGCAAGGGCGGGCGCCCGATCGTGCCGCCGCTCGCCGGGGTCCCCGTACAGAACGGTCCGAACGCCGACCGGCGCGAGCACGACGCCGGCGACGCCGACACGCGTCCCGGCAGAGGGCGCAGGGGTTCGCTGTCCGAGCGGGCCAAGGCCCTGGAGAAGGACCTCTCCGCCGAGCGAGCACGGGAAGCGCCCCCGGAGTCCGCTCCCTGACGGGAACGGACTCCGGGGGCCGCAGGGTCACCCGAAGAACCGGGCGAGGGCGTGGGGAGACACTGCCGCGCTCTCCTCGGCACGCGTGCTCCGCCCGTGCTCGTCGGTGCCCGTGCCGTCCGCCCCGTCGTGGTCGTCGTCCCGGTCCTCGTCCTGGTCAGGGTCGGACGGACGGGGGACGGGCGTCGGCGGATCGGGCTGGTCGCCGTCCTCGTCGCTGTTGACGCGCATGAACATCCAGTTGGAGACGGCCAGATGGTCCACCGTGGCCGCCAGCAGGTGGTCGGTGACCGACCACTCGGCGGCCTCGCCGTGGAGCTCCCGCTGGATGGCGCTGTCCCGCGGCAGGTGCTTGACCATGACCATCAGACGACGGCTGGACAGCTCGCCCCGGTGCCAGTCGAGGAGATCGGCGGAGTAGTGGCGGAGCAGGTCCGCCTCAAGGGCCTCGGCGTGTTCGTCGACGAACTCGACGAGGCTCAGTCTTCCCCCAGGCCGAGCCCGGTCTCCTTGCCGTAGGCCTCGAGGATCGCGGCGATGTCCTGCATCGTGATGTCGTGCTGCTCGAAGCGCGTGAACTGTTCCTCACCCATCAGGAGCGCGAGCAGACCGTCCACGTCGTTGTCGTCGAGCTTGCGCAGCGCCTTGGCCGTCGCACGGCTCAGTTCGGTCGGAAGGGTGTAGCTCTCGCCGTCCAGCTCGAAGGACCAGGCGCGGCCGTGGGCCTCCTGTCGCTGTGCGCGGGCGGCGTTGACGTCGAAACGGGCCATGGTGATGCGTACTCCTTGTGTCGAGTGAAGGACGGTCGAGAGGGAGGAGCGGGGCGGGGCGGCGGGGGGCCCGCCCCCCCCCGGGGGGGGGGGGGTAAGACCGCCCCGCCCGAAAGGGCCGACAAAAAGATGAAGGTTGGCACCCGCATTGCCTCGCCGGTTG
>NZ_JBIVLV010000012.1:0-289306 GCF_044752725.1 Streptomyces sp. NPDC088707
AACGCCCGGTTACATTCCGAACCCGGAAGCTAAGCCTTTCAGCGCCGATGGTACTGCAGGGGGGACCCTGTGGGAGAGTAGGACGCCGCCGAACACCCGCCCTTTTAGCTCAGTCGGTAGAGCGTCTCCATGGTAAGGAGAAGGTCAACGGTTCGATTCCGTTAAAGGGCTCAGAGCAAGAAGGCCCCCGCCTTATGGCGGGGGCCTTCTTGCGTTTCCGGGGACGGATGGACGGACGGTCGGCGATCCCCGCAGGGGGATCGCCGGCATCGTCAGCGGTCGTCCGGTTCGCGGAGGCGCATGGCCAGGATGGCCATGTCGTCCGAGGCAGGGGCCTGGGCGAAGCGTTCCACCGCCCGCAGCACTCGGGAGGCGACCGCGCCGGCCGTCAGGCCCGTACACGTCTTGAGGACTTCGGCGAGGCCGTCGTCGCCCAGCATGCGGGTGCCCTCGCGGCGTTCCGTCACGCCGTCCGTGACGCAGAGGAGGACGTCGCCCGGGTCGAGCGTGATGGTCTCCTCGTACAGTTCGAGGTCTTCCATCACGCCCAGGAGGGGCTGGGGCTCGGCCGCGGAGGTCACCGTGCCGTCCGGGCGGAGGCGCAGGGGGAGCGGATGGCCGGCGCACACGACCTTGAGGATCGCGGAGCCGTCCTCCTGGGGGCGCATCTCGCCGTACAGGAGGGTGAGGAAGCGGCTGCGGGCGCCCTCGTCGAGGATCGCCGCGTTCAGTCGTTCCAGGACGGCCGGGCCGCCGAAGCCCTCGCGGGCCAGCAGGCGCAGCGCGTGGCGGGCCAGGCCGGTGACGGCGGCCGCCTCGGGGCCCGTACCGCAGACGTCGCCGATGGCGAAGCCGTAGGCGCCGTCGCGGATCGGGAAGAGGTCGTAGAAGTCGCCTCCGACCTCGTTGCCCTCGCCGGCCGCGCGGTAGATGACGTCGACCTCGACACCCGGGATGTGGGGGAGGCCGGGCGGGAGGAGGCTGCGCTGGAGGGACTGGCTGATCGCCACGCGCTCCGAGTACAGCCGTGCGTTGTCCAGGGCCAGGGCGGCCCGGCGTGAGAGGTCCTCGGCGAGCTCCAGGATCTCCTGGCGGAAGTGGTCCTCCGAGGGCCGGCCCAGTGTCAGCATGCCGATGACCCGGTTCCGGGCGACCAGCGGCAGGACGACCGTCTCTCCGGCGACCGCGCTCGCGGTGGCCAGGGTGGTGTCGATGCCGGAGGAGAGCGGGCTCGTGGGGTGGTCGAGGGCGCGGACCGAGGCGCTGAGGGCCGCGCGGTGGGCGGCGTCGCCCGGTGCGGTCCAGACACGGGCGCCGGGGGTCGGCACCGGGTCGGGCGGGGAGATGGAGGAGAGCAGTTCCTTGAGGCCGTCGATGCGGTCCTCGTCCTCGTGGAGCACGTACGAGAGGTACGGGTCGGAGGACTGGTCGGCGATCGTGTAGACCGCGCACCAGGTGGCGAGGGTCGGGACCGTCATCTGGGCCATCAGGGCCAGGGTCTGGTCGCGGTCGAGCGTGCCCGCGAGCAGGTCGGAGGCCTCGACCAGGAAGCTGAGAGAGCCGCGGCGGAGGCGTTCCAGCTCGCCGAGGCGGGCGGATTCGACGGCCAGGGCGATGCGGTCGGCGGCGAACTGGAGGCGGAGGGCCTCTTCGTTGGAGTAGCGGTTCGCGGACTCGGCGGCCACGCCGAGCGAGCCGGTGAGCCGGCCCTCGACCTTGAGGGGGACGGTGACCACCGAGCGCATGCCGGTGCCTTCGAGGAGGGGGACGGCGCCGGGGACGGCGGCCAGGTCCTCGTGCACGGCGGGCATGCGGGCGGAGCCGTAGCGGCTGGCGCCGGTCTCGACGGGGACGCGGGCGAAGCGCTGGCGGGCGGCCGGGAGGCCGGTGGTCGCCCGTACCTCCAGTTCCGTCTCGTCGTCGGTGGCGAGGAGCAGGAAGGCGGCGTCGCCGTCGAGCATGTCGCGGGCGCGTTCGACCGTGCGCTGGAGCAGGCCGTCGAGGTCGTCGGGGGCCGGGGAGCCGATGAAGACCTCGAAGGGGTCCGCGGCGCGGTTCTCGGAGCCCGGCTCGGAGGCGGGGCGCTGCGGGGTCTGGAGGATCGCCCGCTCGTGCTCGCGCACCAGGAGGCAGACGGTGGAGGGCTCGCCCTGGGCGTCGCGGACGCGGAGGTGGGCGGCGTAGACGGGGATGACGCGGCCGTCGGCGCAGCGGACGCCGTAGCTGCCCTCCCAGCGGGAGAGGCGGAGCGCCTCGGCGAGGCCGGTGCCGATGCCGGGGGTGTGGGGCCAGGCCGCGAGGTCGCCCAGGGGTTTGCCGGTGACCTGTTCGGAGGCGTAACCGAAGAGTTCCTCTGCGTCCTCGTTCCAGGCGGAGATGGCTCCGCCGCGGTCGATCTGGACGACGGCGACGCGGACGCGGCTGTCGGTGACCGGGAGGAGCGCGTCGGGGAGGACGGGGCCCGCGGAGCGGGTGCCGACCGGGCGCTGGGCGAGGTCGAGGTGGAACCAGACGTGCTTGCGGGTGGGGGTGTAGTCGACGCCCCAGCGGTGGGCGAGTGCGGCGCAGAGCAGCAGGCCGCGGCCGTTCTCACGGTCGGGGCTGCCGAGGGTGCGGCCGCCCTGGACGGGGATCTCGCGCTCGGGGTAGCGGTCGGCGACCTCGACGCGGATGCTGTCGTCGGAGCGGAGGCAGAGGACTTCGGCCGAGGTGCCGGCGTGGATGACGGCGTTGGTGACGAGCTCGCTGGTGAGGACGACGGCGTCGTCGACGAGTTCGGGGTGTCCCCAGCCCTGGAGGGTGTCCCGGACGAAGGCGCGGGCGGCCGCGACGGACCGCCCGACGGGCTCGAAGCTGGCAGTCGCCCGCGCGGTGATCACAGAACTCCTCGTACGCGTCTCGACGCCCGGCTCTGCCATGCTCGGTCTGTCCCTCCCGCTGCCCGGTGGTCGAATGCGCACCACACCGCCCCTGCCGGGCGGACCGGGGCGGTTGGACAGTCGGAAGCCAGGTTACTTACCTTCACTGTCCGAGCGGATGCCGGTCATCGCTGAATCCGTCCCCAGGGGGTAGGGACGCTGTGCGAAGCTGCCGAACTGTTATCGCCTGGTTCGGTGGCGGTGAAACACTGGGCAGGCTACCGGCGAAAGCCGGAGCGGTACGGTCGACCCCTTTCGGGAGGGACACGGTGGAACCTGGCACGGCGGCGCGGCGCGGCGGAGGCAGCGGTACGCGCGCGAGGGGCGGGCGTTCCCGTGGGGGGACGGTGCAGGTCGACGCGGCGGCGCTGGAGCGGCTGCTGGCCGCACTGGTGTCCATGCGGGACGGCAACCTCCGCAGGCGGCTCACGGTGTCCGGCGACGGGGTCATGGCGGAGATCTCCGCCGTGTTCAACGAGGTCGCGGACCGGCAGATGCATGTGACGGGAGAGCTTTCGCGGGTCCGCCGGGTGGTGGGCCGCGAGGGCAAGCTGTCCGAGCGTCTGGAGGCGGGGGCCGGTGAGGGGGCGTGGGCGGCGGCGATCGAGGCGGCGAACGCGCTCGTCGACGATCTGGCGCGGCCGGTGTCCGAGGTGGGACGGGTGCTCTCGGCGGTGGCCGAAGGTGATCTCGACCAGCGGATGGACCTGCGTTCGGAGGGTGCCGACGGGGCGGTCAGGCCGCTGCGCGGGGAGTTCCTGAAGGTCGCCCGTACCGCGAACAACCTCGTCGACCAGCTGTCGGTGTTCGCCTCCGAGGTGACGAGGGTCGCCGTCGAGGTGGGTACGGACGGCAAGCTGGGCGGTCAGGCGCAGGTGCGTGGGGTGTCCGGTTCGTGGAAGGACCTCACGGACTCGGTCAACACGATGGCGAACCGGCTGACGGCCCAGGTGCGGGACATCGCGCTGGTGACGACGGCGGTCGCGGACGGTGATCTGTCGCAGAAGGTCACGGCGAACGTGGCCGGCGAGATGCTGGAGCTGAAGAACACGGTCAACCGGATGGTGGACCAGCTGTCGTCGTTCTCCTCCGAGGTGACCCGGGTCGCCCGTGAGGTGGGTACGGAGGGCGAGCTCGGCGGTCAGGCCGAGGTGGCCGGGGTCGCCGGTGTGTGGAAGGACCTCACGGACTCCGTCAACACGATGGCGGGCAACCTGACCAACCAGGTGCGGGGCATCGCCGAGGTCACGACGGCGGTCGCCAACGGTGACCTGTCGCAGAAGGTGCGGGTGTCCGCGCGCGGTGAGATCGCGCAGCTGGCGGACACCATCAACCAGATGACGAAGACCCTGCGGATCTTCGCCGACGAGGTGACCCGGGTGTCGGGCGAGGTCGGCGCCGAGGGTCTGCTCGGTGGGCAGGCCCAGGTACCGGGGGCGGCGGGTACGTGGAAGGACCTCACGGACTCGGTCAACACCGTCTTCCGGAACATCACCACGCAGGTGCGTGACATCGCGCAGGTGACGACGGCGGTGGCGAACGGCGACCTGTCGCAGAAGGTCACCGTGGATGTGGCCGGCGAGATGCTGGAGCTGAAGAACACCGTCAACACGATGGTGGACCAGCTGTCGGCCTTCGGTTCCGAGGTGACCCGGGTGGCCCGGGAGGTCGGTGTCGAGGGTCTGCTCGGCGGCCAGGCCGAGGTGAAGGGCGCGGCGGGCACGTGGAAGGACCTCACCGACTCGGTGAACACGGCCTTCCGGAACCTGACCGGTCAGGTGCGTGACATCGCGCAGGTGACGACGGCGGTGGCGAACGGCGACCTGTCGCAGAAGGTCACCGTGGATGTGGCCGGCGAGATGCTGGAGCTGAAGAACACCGTCAACACGATGGTGTCGCAGCTGTCGTCGTTCGCGGACCAGGTGACGCGGATGGCGCGGGACGTGGGCACCGAGGGCCGGCTGGGCGGTCAGGCGCGGGTGGACGGCGTGTCGGGGCGCTGGCGTGAGCTCACCGACTCGGTGAACTTCATGGCCGGGAACCTGACGTCTCAGGTGCGGCAGATCGCGCAGGTGACGACGGCGGTGGCGCGTGGTGACCTGTCGCAGAAGATCGACGTGGACGCGCGCGGTGAGATCCTTGAGCTGAAGAACACCATCAACACGATGGTCGACCAGCTCTCCGCGTTCGCCGAGCAGGTGACCCGGGTGGCCCGTGAGGTGGGCACCGACGGGCGCCTCGGCGGGCAGGCGCAGGTGCCGGGTGTGGCAGGCGTGTGGCGCGACCTGACGGATTCGGTGAACGGCATGGCCGGGAACCTGACGACTCAGGTCCGCAACATCGCGCAGGTCGCCACGGCGGTGGCGCGTGGTGACCTGTCGCAGAAGATCGACGTGGACGCGCGCGGCGAGATCCTGGAGCTGAAGAACACCCTCAACACGATGGTGGACCAGCTGTCGAACTTCGCCGAGCAGGTGACGCGGGTGGCCCGCGAGGTGGGCACCGAGGGCATCCTGGGCGGCCAGGCCGAGGTGCAGGGGGTCTCCGGCACCTGGAAGGACCTCACCCAGTCCGTGAACTTCATGGCGAACAACCTCACCATCCAGGTGCGGAACATCGCCGAGGTCACGACGGCGGTCGCCAAGGGCGACCTGTCGAAGAAGATCACCGTCGACGCCCGGGGCGAGATCCTGGAGCTGGTGACGACCGTCAACACGATGGTCGACCAGCTGTCGAACTTCGCGGACGAGGTCACGCGGGTGGCCCGCGAGGTGGGTACGGAGGGCATCCTCGGCGGTCAGGCGCGGGTCCGGGGCGTCACCGGTACCTGGAAGGACCTGAGCGACAACGTCAACCTGATGGCCAACAACCTGACGAGTCAGGTGCGGAACATCTCGCGGGTCTCGGCGGCCGTCGCGAACGGCGATCTGACGAAGAAGGTGACGGTCGAGGCGCGCGGCGAGGTCGCCGAGCTCGCCGACACCGTCAACACCATGGTGACGACCCTGTCGTCGTTCGCCGACGAGGTCACGCGGGTGGCCCGTGAGGTGGGTACGGAGGGCGAGCTGGGCGGCCAGGCCCGGGTGCCGGGGGTCTCGGGCACCTGGAAGGACCTGACCGAGTCGGTGAACTCGATGGCCTCCAACCTGACCGGTCAGGTGCGTCAGATCGCGGCCGTCACCACGGCCATCGCCAAGGGCGATCTCACCAAGAAGATCGACATCGACGCGCGCGGCGAGATCCAGGAGCTGAAGAGCACCATCAACACGATGGTCGACCAGCTGTCGAACTTCGCCGAGGAGGTCACACGGGTGGCCCGCGAGGTGGGTACGGACGGGCAGCTGGGCGGTCAGGCCCGGGTGCGTGACGTGGACGGCACCTGGCGGGACCTGACGGAGTCCGTGAACGAGATGGCCGGGAACCTGACCCGGCAGGTGCGGGCGATCGCCGCCGTCGCCACGGCGGTGACCAGGGGCGATCTGAACCTGAAGATCGACGGTGTCGACGCGGCGGGCGAGATCCAGGCCCTCCAGGAGAACATCAACACCATGATCGCCAACCTGCGTGACACCACCCTCGCCAACGAGGAGCAGGACTGGCTGAAGGGCAACCTGGCCCGTATCTCCGGCCTCATGCAGGGCCGGCGGGACCTGGACGACGTGGCCTCGCTCATCATGAGCGAGCTGACGCCGGTGGTCTCGGCCCAGCACGGTGCCTTCTTCGTGGCGATGCCGACCGGCTCCGCCCACAGCGACGCCGAACTCGGCGGTGAGGGAGAGGGCTCGTACGAGCTGCGGATGCGCGGGAGTTACGGCTACTCCGCCGGGTCCATGCCGACCTCCTTCCGGCCCGGCGAGACACTCATCGGGACGGCGGCCGAGGAGAAGCGGACCATCCAGGTCAACGTTCCGCCCGGCTATCTGAAGATCTCCTCCGGGCTCGGGGAGGCCGCTCCGGCGCATGTGATCGTGCTTCCGGTGCTCTTCGAGGGCAAGGTCCTCGGGGTGATCGAGCTGGCCTCCTTCCAGCCGTTCACGCAGATCCAGCGGGACTTCCTCAACCAGCTCGCCGAGCTGATCGCCACCACGGTCAACACGATCAGCGTCAACACCAAGACGGAGGTGCTGCTCCAGCAGTCGCAGGAGCTCACCGAGCAGCTCAAGGAGCGTTCGGCGGAGCTGGAGCACCGGCAGAAGGAACTCCAGGGTTCCAACGCCGAACTGGAGGAGAAGGCCGAGCTGCTCGCCCGGCAGAACCGCGACATCGAGGTGAAGAACACCGAGATCGAGGAGGCCAGGCAGGTCCTGGAGGAGCGGGCCGAGCAGCTCGCCGTCTCCATGCGCTACAAGTCCGAGTTCCTGGCGAACATGTCGCACGAGCTGCGCACCCCGCTCAACTCGCTGCTGATCCTTGCCAAGTTGCTCGCGGACAACGCCGAGACCAATCTGACGCCGAAGCAGGTCGAGTTCGCGGAGACCATCCACGGCGCCGGCTCGGACCTGCTCCAGCTGATCAACGACATCCTCGACCTGTCGAAGGTCGAGGCGGGCAAGATGGACGTCTCGCCGACCCGGATCGCGCTCGTCCAGCTGGTCGACTACGTGGAGGCGACCTTCCGGCCGCTCACGGCGGAGAAGGGCCTCGACTTCTCGGTGCGTGTCTCGCCCGAGCTGCCGGCCACCCTCCACACCGACGAGCAGCGGCTGCTCCAGGTGCTCCGCAACCTCCTCTCCAACGCGGTGAAGTTCACCGACACGGGGGCGGTGGAGCTGGTGATCCGGCCGGCCGGGACCGATGTGCCGCAGTCGATCCGCGAGCAGCTCCTGGAGGCCGGTTCGCTGCGTGATCCGGAGGCCGACCTGATCGCCTTCTCGGTCACGGACACCGGGATCGGGATCGCCGCGAGCAAGATGCGGGTCATCTTCGAGGCGTTCAAGCAGGCCGACGGCACGACCAGCCGGAAGTACGGCGGTACGGGTCTGGGGCTCTCGATCAGCCGGGAGATCGCGCGGCTGCTCGGCGGCGAGATCTTCGCGGCGAGCGAGCCGGGCCGTGGTTCGACGTTCACGCTCTATCTGCCGCTGAGCCCGACTGAGCTGCCGGCCGGCCTGGGGCAGGGGGCGGCCGACGACCCGCAGCAGGGCGCCGAGGAGGGGGCTGCCGGGGCCGTCCACCCGTTCCCGCACTTCCCGCCGCCGCCCGTGCGGACGGAGGCGCGGTCCGGGGCCGGTGCGCTGTTCCGGCACCGGCGGAAGGCGGCCGCGGAGGCGACCGGGGCGCGGACGGCAGTGCCGGGGCAGTCCGGGCAGCAGATCGCCGCGGACCGGTCGGAGCAGGAGGTGGAGGCCGAGCCGCGCCGTACCTTCGGCTTCTCCGGCGAGAAGGTGCTCATCGTCGACGACGACATCCGCAACGTCTTCGCACTGACCAGCGTCCTCGAGCAGCACGGACTCGCGGTGCTGTACGCCGAGAACGGGCGGGAGGGCATCGAAGTCCTGGAGCAGCACGACGATGTGACGATCGTCCTGATGGACATCATGATGCCGGAGATGGACGGATACGCGACGACGACCGCGATCCGGCGCATGCCGCAGTTCGCGGGGCTGCCGATCATCGCGCTGACGGCGAAGGCGATGAAGGGCGACCGGGAGAAGGCGATCGAGTCCGGTGCCTCGGACTATGTGACCAAGCCGGTCGACCCCGATCACCTGCTGTCCGTGATGGAGCAGTGGATGCGGGGGAAGTGACTCCGGGCGGGGCCCGTGGTGCGGGGGAGCCCCTTCGCGCCACGGGTCCGGCGCCGGGCGCGGCCCGGCTTCCGGCCTTCGGCGACGGGCTGTCGCCAGGGGGTGTGAGACGCCCGGATACGGGGAACCTTCTGGTCTCCCACCGCGTTTCAGGTACGTGCACAGTGACATCGCGGTGACAGGGTGTGGCGACGGGCGGGGTGCGGCTACGATGACCGGCACAAGGACGGACGGCGTCAGGGAGTCGTCTTCTGGGGCGGCGCCCGGTGCTTCCCCCGGTTCGGGGAGCCGGGGAGAGACGTTGCCGGGGCGAGGAGGACGGGGCATGGTGCAGAAGGCCAAGATCCTCCTGGTCGATGACCGGCCGGAGAATCTGCTGGCGCTGGAGGCCATTCTCTCCGCGCTCGATCAGACGCTGGTGCGGGCATCGTCCGGGGAGGAAGCGCTCAAGGCGCTGTTGACGGACGACTTCGCGGTCATCCTGCTCGACGTCCAGATGCCGGGTATGGACGGCTTCGAGACCGCCGCGCACATCAAGCGGCGGGAGCGGACCCGGGACATCCCGATCATCTTCCTCACCGCCATCAACCACGGCCCCCACCACACGTTCCGTGGGTACGCCGCCGGGGCGGTCGACTACATCTCGAAGCCGTTCGACCCGTGGGTGCTGCGCGCCAAGGTCTCGGTCTTCGTCGAGCTGTACATGAAGAACTGCAAGCTGCGCGAGCAGGCCGCGCTGCTGCGGCTCCAGTTGGAGGGCGGCGGCGAGGGCGGTCACGGCAAGGAGGCCGCGGGGCTGCTCGCCGAGCTGTCGGCCCGTCTCGCGGCCGTCGAGGAGCAGGCGGAGGCGCTGTCCAAGCAGCTCGACGACGACTCCGCCGACGCGGCGGCCGTCGCCACGGCCGCGCATCTAGAGCGCAAGCTCACCGGGTTGCGCCGCGCCCTGGACGCGCTGGAGCCGGGCACCGGAGCCGCGCCGACGCTGCCGGCCCAGAGCTGACGCACCGTCACCAAGGTGTCGGGTGCCCGACGTCCCGCGTGAGTCGGCGTCAGCTTCGGGCCACCGCGGGAGCGACACGAACGGGTGAGGCGGACAGCAGGTCTTCACACCGGTAACCTCGGCATCATGGCTTCACGTACGTCCGGCAAGGGTTCCCAGGGCACGGCGGGCACCGCAAAGCCGCGCGCCGGCCGTACGACGGGCGCCGCGAAGAAAGCGGCACCCGCGAAGTCCCCCGCCAAACCGCCCGCGAAGAAGGCGGCGGCCAAGAAGGCCGCGCCCGCCAAGCGGGCGCCCGCGCGGAAGACCGCTGCGAAGAGGGCGGCCCCCCGGCCCGCTCCGTCCCCCACCGGGGGCGTCTACCGGCTCGCACGCGGCGCCTGGCTGGGCCTGGCGCACGCCGTGGGGGCGATGTTCCGGGGGATAGGGCGCGGTGCCAAGGGCCTCGACCCGGCCCACCGCAAGGACGGGCTCG
Source organism: Streptomyces sp. NPDC088707 (assembly GCF_044752725.1). Classification (NCBI taxonomy): domain Bacteria; kingdom Bacillati; phylum Actinomycetota; class Actinomycetes; order Kitasatosporales; family Streptomycetaceae; genus Streptomyces; species Streptomyces sp. NPDC088707. Next base: position 10,141 of record NZ_JBIVLV010000012.1, read on the forward strand.
CGCTGCTGCTGCTCGGCCTCGCCCTGATCGTCGCCGCGGGCACCTGGTCCAACCTCCGCGGCCCCGTCGGCGACCTCGTCGAGATGCTGGTCACCGGTTCCTTCGGCCGGCTCGACCTGCTCGTTCCGCTGCTGCTCGGCGCGATCGGCGTACGCCTCATCCTCTTCCCGGAGAGGCCCGAGGCCAACGGCCGGATCAGCATCGGCCTCTCCGCCCTCGTCATCGGCATCCTCGGCCAGGTCCACATCGCCTGCGGCTCACCCGGCCGCGGCGACGGCAGCGAGGCCATGCAGGACGCCGGCGGCCTCGTCGGCTGGGCCGCGTCCCAGCCGCTCGTCTTCATGATGGGCGAGGTCCTCGCCGTCCCCATGCTGGTCCTGCTCACGCTCTTCGGACTGCTCGTCGTCACCGCCACCCCGGTCAACGCGATCCCGCAGCGGCTGCGCGCCCTCGGCGCCAGGCTCGGCATCGTCGAGCCCGCCTACGACCCCGCGGAGGACCACCCCGAGGGCCGCGGAAGCCCCTCGGGGGATTACGACGAGTACGACGAGGAGTGGCGGGAGGCCCGGCCGCAGCCCCGCACCCGGCCCGCGCGGCGCCGCGGCCCGGCGGATCCCTACGACGTGGAGCGGGCCGAGGCCGAGATGCTCGACCGGCGCAGCCGGCCGGCCCGCCGCCCCTCCCCGGAGCCCGCCTTCGACCACGGGCTCGACCCGGTGGACGTCGCGGCGGCCGCGGCCGCGGCGCTCGACGGCGCGGTGCTCAACGGCATGCCGCCCTCCCCGATCGTCGCCGACCTCACCAGGGACGTCACCGCCGACCGCAAGGCCGCCGTGGACGCCGCCGCGAAGGCAGCGGCCGAGGCCGCGGAGACGGCGGCTCCGGCCGCTCCCGTACCGCCGGCCCGTGGCGGGGACCAGCGGCCCGGCGGAGGCGTACCGGATCTGACCAAGCCGGCGCCCGAGCCGACCGATCTGCCGCCCCGGGCCGAACAGCTCCAGCTGTCCGGCGACATCACGTACTCGCTGCCGTCGCTCGACCTCCTGGAGCGGGGCGGGCCCGGCAAGACGCGCAGCGCCGCCAACGACGCCGTCGTGGACTCGCTCTCCAACGTCTTCACCGAGTTCAAGGTCGACGCCGCCGTCACCGGCTTCACCCGGGGACCGACGGTCACGCGGTACGAGGTCGAGCTCGGGCCCGCCGTGAAGGTCGAGAAGATCACGGCCCTGACCAAGAACATCGCGTACGCCGTGGCCTCCCCGGACGTGCGGATCATCTCGCCGATCCCCGGCAAGTCCGCGGTCGGCATCGAGATCCCCAACAGCGACCGGGAGATGGTCAACCTCGGCGACGTCCTGCGGCTCGCCGCCGCGGCGGAGGACGACCACCCGATGCTGGTGGCGCTCGGCAAGAACGTCGAGGGCGGCTACGAGATGGCCAACCTGGCGAAGATGCCGCACGTCCTGGTCGCCGGTGCCACTGGCTCCGGAAAGTCCTCCTGCATCAACTGCCTGATCACTTCGATCATGATAAGGGCGACCCCCGAGGACGTCCGGATGGTCCTCGTCGACCCCAAGCGGGTCGAGCTCACCGCCTACGAGGGCATCCCGCACCTCATCACCCCGATCATCACCAACCCCAAGCGGGCCGCCGAGGCCCTCCAGTGGGTGGTGAAGGAGATGGACCTCCGGTACGACGACCTGGCGGCCTTCGGCTACCGGCACATCGACGACTTCAACCAGGCGATCCGGGACGGCAAGATCAAGCTGCCCGAGGGCAGCGAGCGGGAGCTCAACCCGTACCCGTACCTGCTCGTCATCGTCGACGAGCTCGCCGACCTGATGATGGTGGCGCCCCGGGACGTCGAGGACTCGATCGTCCGCATCACGCAGCTCGCGCGCGCCGCCGGCATCCACCTCGTCCTCGCCACCCAGCGGCCGTCCGTCGACGTGGTCACCGGCCTCATCAAGGCCAACGTGCCCTCCCGGCTCGCCTTCGCGACCTCCTCGCTCGCCGACAGCCGGGTCATCCTCGACCAGCCGGGCGCGGAGAAGCTCATCGGAAAGGGTGACGGACTGTTCCTGCCGATGGGTGCCAACAAGCCCGTCCGCATGCAGGGCGCCTTCGTCACCGAGCACGAGGTCGCGGCCGTCGTGCAGCACTGCAAGGACCAGATGACCCCGGTCTTCCGGGAGGACGTCACCGTCGGGACCCGGCAGAAGAAGGAGATCGACGAGGACATCGGCGATGACCTCGATCTGCTGTGCCAGGCCGCCGAACTGGTCGTCTCCACGCAGTTCGGCTCCACGTCGATGCTCCAGCGGAAGCTGCGCGTCGGCTTCGCGAAGGCCGGGCGGCTGATGGACCTCATGGAGTCGCGGAACATCGTCGGGCCGAGCGAGGGCTCCAAGGCGCGCGACGTGCTGGTCAAGCCCGACGAGTTGGACGCGGTACTGGACGTCATCCGCGGGCAGTCGGGGGAGTAGGCCGGAGCGCAGCGCCCGAACGGAGCAGCGCATGGGCCCGAACGGAGCAGGGCGGGGCCCGGCCGGAGTACGCGGGCGGGGAGCGGGTACGCGATCGAGACCGGGCCGAGACTCACTCGTAAGGGAATGGAGGGCAACCGTTTCCCCTGGCCGTACGTCAAGTTGAGCGGAGGGACAGAAGGATGTCCCAGCCTCATGGCGTACAAACAGCACCCGCCCGGTTGCCCCACCCTTTCGTACCACCCATAGACTGAACGTCCAGCAGGTGGCTACACGCTCGAAAGGCGCTCTCGTGTCCATCGGCAACTCCCCCGAAGACGACCGGATCTTCCCGGCAGACGACCGGGACTCGATCGGTCGCGCTCTCCAGCAGACCCGCATCGCCGCCGGTCTCACCGTCGAAGAGGTCAGTGCCTCCACCCGTGTCCGGATTCCGATCGTGCAGGCGATCGAGGAGGACGACTTCTCCCGCTGCGGCGGCGACGTCTACGCCCGCGGCCACATCCGCACGCTCGCGCGTGCCGTCGGCCTCGATCCGGCCCCGCTGATCGAGCAGTACGACGCCGAGCACGGCGGTCGCCCCGCGCCCACCCCCGCCGCCCCGCTGTTCGAGGCGGAACGCATCCGCCCCGAGCCGCGCCGGCCCAACTGGACCGCCGCGATGGTCGCGGCCATCGTCGCCGTCGTCGGTTTCGTCGGCTTCACGATGTTCAACGGCAACGAGGCGCCCCAGGGCACCACCGCCGCGGACGGCGGCCCGGCGCCCGCGCCGGAGAAGGCCACGTCCGCCGGGAAGCCGAAGCCGGTCAAGCCCACGCCGCCGAAGCCCACCGAGAGCGCGATCGCCGCGGTCCCGCAGGACAAGGTGACGGTGAAGATGACCGCCACCGACGGCAAGAGCTGGATCTCGGCCAAGGCCGCCGACGGCAAGCTCCTCTTCGACGGGCTGCTCCTCGACGGCGAGTCCAAGACCTTCCAGGACGACGAGCGCATCGACCTGGTCCTCGGCAACGCCGGAGCGATCGAGCTCTACGTGAACGGCAAGAAGATCGACGACAAGTTCGAATCCGGCCAGGTCGAGCGCCTGACGTACACCAAGGGCGACCCCGAGGCCGGCTGAGCCGCCCCTCCGGGCCCCTGATGTGACCCCTGTCGCGCAGGTGAACCCTGCGCGACAGGGGAACGGCCGGGACGAAGTAGTCTTGAGCCCATGCCCGAACGCCGTACCGTCGCCCTTGTCACTCTTGGCTGCGCCCGTAACGAGGTGGACTCGGAGGAGCTCGCAGGCCGCTTGGCAGCGGACGGCTGGGAGCTCGTCGAGAACGCCGAGGACGCGGATGTCGCCGTCGTCAACACCTGTGGATTCGTCGAGGCCGCCAAGAAGGACTCCGTCGACGCCCTCCTCGAAGCCAATGATCTGAAGGACCACGGCCGCACCCAGGCCGTGGTCGCCGTCGGCTGTATGGCCGAGCGGTACGGCAAGGAACTCGCCGAGGCCCTCCCGGAGGCCGACGGCGTCCTGGGCTTCGACGACTACTCCGACATCTCCAACCGTCTCCAGACCATCCTCAGCGGTGGCAGTGTCGAGGCCCACACCCCGCGTGACCGGCGCAAGCTGCTGCCGCTCTCGCCGGTGGAGCGCCAGGCGGCCGCCGCCGCGGTCGCCCTCCCCGGCCACGGCGTCGTGGACGCTCCCGCCGTCGCCCCCGCCTCCGCGCCCGAGGACGTGCCGAGCGACCTGCCGGACGGCCTCGCGCCCGCCTCCGGGCCGCGCGCGCCGCTCCGCCGGCGTCTGGACAGCAGCCCCGTCGCCTCCGTGAAGCTGGCCTCCGGCTGCGACCGCCGCTGCTCCTTCTGCGCCATCCCCTCCTTCCGCGGCTCCTTCGTCTCGCGCCGTCCCTCGGACGTGCTGAACGAGACGCGCTGGCTCGCCGAGCAGGGTGTGAAGGAGGTCATGCTGGTCTCCGAGAACAACACCTCGTACGGCAAGGACCTCGGCGACATCCGGCTCCTGGAGAGCCTGCTGCCCGAGCTCGCCGCGGTCGACGGCATCGAGCGCGTCCGCGTCAGCTACCTCCAGCCCGCCGAGATGCGCCCCGGGCTGATCGACGTCCTCACGTCGACCGACAAGGTCGTGCCGTACTTCGACCTTTCCTTCCAGCACAGCGCCCCCGACGTGCTGCGGGCCATGCGCCGCTTCGGCGACACCGACCGGTTCCTCGAGCTCCTGGAGACCATCCGGACCAAGGCCCCGACCGCCGGTGCCCGCTCCAACTTCATCGTCGGCTTCCCCGGCGAGACCGAGGCCGACTTCGCCGAGCTGGAACGCTTCGTCACCCACGCCCGGCTCGACGCCATCGGCGTCTTCGGCTACTCCGACGAGGACGGCACCGAGGCCGCCACGTACGAGCACAAGCTCGACCAGGACGTCGTGGACGCCCGCCTCGCGCACCTCTCCCGGCTTGCCGAGGAGCTCACCGCACAGCGCGCGGAGGAGCGGATCGGAGAGACCCTTGAAGTACTGGTCGAGTCCGTGGACGACGAGGACGGCGTGATCGGCCGCGCCGCTCACCAGGCGCCCGAGACCGACGGGCAGGTGGTCCTCACCACGGCCGGCGGCACGAGCCCCGACGTGGCCCCGGGCCGTATGGTCGTGGCGAAGGTCGTCGGCACGGAGGGCGTCGACCTGGTGGCCGAGTGTCTTTTCGAGGAGGCAGGCAGATGACCGGAGTCCCGGCATCCGCGACGGGCGGGACCGGTAGGCCGGCGCCCCGCGGCAAGCTGGGCACGGCGGCCGTCAACCAGGCCAGCCTGTGGAACATCGCCAACATCCTGACCATGATCCGGCTCGTGCTCGTGCCGGCCTTCGTGCTGCTGCTCTTCCAGGACGGCGGTCACGACCCCGCATGGCGGGCGTGGGCCTGGGCGGCGTTCGCCGTCGCCATGATCACGGACGTCTTCGACGGGCACCTCGCCCGTGCGTACAACCTGGTCACGGACTTCGGGAAGATCGCCGACCCGATCGCCGACAAGGCGATCATGGCGGCCGGACTCGTCTCGCTGTCCTCGCTCGGGGACCTGCCCTGGTGGGTGACCGGCGTCATCCTGGCCCGCGAACTGGGGATCACCCTCATGCGGTTCTGGGTGATCCGCCACGGGGTCATCCCGGCCAGCCGCGGCGGCAAGATGAAGACGCTCGCCCAGGGCACGGCGGTCGGCATGTACGTGCTGATGCTCACCGGGCCGCTCGCCACCCTGCGCTTCTGGGTGATGGCGGTGGCCGTCGTGCTGACGGTCGTCACCGGTCTCGACTACGTCCGTCAGGCGGTCGTGCTGCGCCGCAGGGGGCTCGCCGCCGAGCGGGCCGCCGCGCGGCCGGAGGCGGCGGCCCGATGACCGGGGCCGCCCGGGTGCTGGCGCTGCTCGCGGAGCGTGGTCACACGCTCGCCGCGGCGGAGTCGCTCACGGGCGGGCTGGTGGCCGCGGAGCTCACCGGGGTGCCCGGCGCCTCGGTCTCCTTCCGGGGGTCCGTCACGGCCTACGCCACGGACCTCAAGCAGGAGCTGCTCGGCGTCGACGCGGGCCTGCTCGCCGAGTGCGGAGCGGTGGATCCCGAGGTCGCACTGCAGATGGCGGCCGGTGTACGGGCCCGGCTCGGCGCCGACTGGGGAATCTCGACGACCGGGGTGGCCGGCCCCGATCCGCAGGACGGACAGCCGGTCGGAACCGTCTACGTGGCGGTGGCGGGACCCGCCGCGACAGGCGCCCGGGCCGGGAAAGTGGTCTCGTTGAGGTTGAACGGCGACCGCGCGGACATCCGTAGAGAGAGTGTGCGGAGCGTGCTGGAACTGCTCCACGAGGAACTCTCGGGAAATGCGCGGGCACAGGATACGGAACACAACGGGGGGAATTGATGTTTGCAGCCCTGAGTGAACACGACATCGCTCCCCGCACGGCCGCAGCGCGAGGCGGTACGGTGGGGCGTGAAGGATGCGGCTACGCGGTCCGAGGAGGGAGCCACCGATGATTCTGCTCCGTCGCCTGTTGGGTGACGTGCTGCGTCGGCAGCGCCAGCGCCAAGGCCGTACTCTGCGCGAAGTCTCCTCGTCCGCCCGAGTCTCGCTCGGCTATCTCTCCGAGGTGGAGCGGGGGCAGAAGGAGGCTTCCTCCGAGCTGCTCTCCGCGATCTGCGACGCGCTGGACGTACGGATGTCCGAGCTCATGCGTGAAGTGAGCGACGAGCTGTCACTGGCCGAACTGGCCGAGTCGGCAGCGGCGAGCGAACCGGTGCCGACGCCGGTACGCCCGATGCTCAATTCGGTGTCGGTGACGTCGGTGGGCCGTGTGCCCACCGAGCGGGTGACCATCAAGGCGCCCGCGGAAGCGGTGGACGTCGTCGCCGCCTAGTCATCGCCGTACGAAGCGATACGGGGTCGAGCCCTGGTCGGTGCCTTTGAGGGCGCCGGCCGGGGCTTTTCTCTTGCCTCCGCGACGTGGGGGCGAATTGTCTGAGATGCCGGGTTCCGGTGCCTCGTGCCATGGTGGGGGGAACGCAGGACTGGGCCGTGTGCGCCGGGTTTGCCTCCGGTGCGCCCTCCCGCAGGGTGATCCTGCCGGTCTAGCGTCGACGGCAGGAGGCGGCCATGGTACGGCGACGGGTGCCGCCGGCGACGCTCGCGCTGGTCGCGATCGGGCTGGTGGCCGGGGGGCTCTGGTGGTGGGCGGTGCTGCGCCTGCTCCTGGTGCCGGGGGAGGTCGGCACGGTCGAGGGCGCGGTGGCGGCGGGTGGCTGGGGGCTGAGTCTGTTGCCGGTGCACGTGGCCGCCTCGTCGGGACGGCCGGGGGTCCTCGTCCGGCGGATCACCAGGGCATCGCGACGCCGCCGTTGGGGCGCAGGATCTGGCCTGTCGTGAACGAGGATGCGTCGGAGGCGAGGTGCAGGACGGCGTGCGCGATGTCCTCGGCCTCCCCGACCCGGCCCAGCGGTGAATGACGGATCATCGCCGCCTCCGCCTGCTCCTGGGCGGCCGGCTCGTGCCGGTCCGTCATGGGGGTGCGGATCCAGCCCGGGGCGACCGCGTTGACCCGTATGCCGTGCCGGCCCGCCTCCGTCGCCAGTGTCTTCGTCAGCTGGACGACGGCCGCCTTGGTGACGCTGTAGCAGAGCAGTCCTGGGCTGGCGGTGTCCATCGCGCCCGAGGCCATCGTGACGATCGAGCCGGGGACGCCGGCCGCGATCATCGAGCGGGCCGCCTCCTGGCAGGCGTAGAGCACGCCTTTGAAATTGACGGCGAGGACGCGGTCCAGGTCCTCGTCGCGGGTCTCCAGGACCGAGCTCGTGTGCATGATCCCGGCGACGGCGGCCATGACGTGGAGGGGGCCCGCCGTGCGGACGGCGGCGGCGAGGGCGGCGCGGTCGGTGACGTCCAGGGCGTGCGCGTGCGCGGTGCCGCCCGCGCGTGCGATGAGGGCGACCGTCTCCTTGAGGCCGGGCTCGTCGAGGTCCGCGCAGTGCACGGTGGCTCCGGCCTGGGCGAGGAGGACGGCGGTGGCGCGGCCGATGCCGCCGGCTGCGCCGGTGACGAAGGCTGTGCGGTGGGTGAGGTCGTAGGCCGGGAGGGGTGACCTGTCCGGCGTGCGCGTCGTGCCCGCCGTGCTTGTCGTCGCGGGGGCGGTGGTCGCGGTGGTCGCGGTCGTCGTGTTCGCCTTGTCCGTCATGGTCGGACCGTACGACTGGATCTGACGGGTCGTCAATTATTGGGCCGCGGCTCGTTCCCGGGGCCGCGTTGGCAGCCGGGGCACCAGTAAGTGACCCGGTCGCCGAGTTCCGCCTTGCGGATCGGGGTGCCGCAGCGGAGGCAGGGGTGTCCGGCGCGGCCGTAGACGTGCAGCGGGGTGCCCGGGCGGCGTGTGGTCGTCGTACGGCGGTCGGGGCGGTCCTTGTTCGCGTCCAGCAGGCGGTGGGCGGTCGCGACCAGGCGGGCGGGGACGTCGGGGGCGAGGTCGCCGACCGGGAGCCATGGCGTCACACCGGCCAGGAAGGCCAGCTCCGACTTGTACACGTTGCCGATGCCGGCCAGGTTCCGCTGGTCGAGCAGGGCCTCGCCGAGGGTGCGGGTGGGGTCCGCCGTCAGCCGGCGGGTCGCCTCCTCGGAGGCCGTCGCGCCCCAGTCGGGGCCCAGCAGGTCCGGGCCCAGGTGGCCCACCACGTCCGGCTCGTCCGTGGTGCGGATGAGTTCCAGGACCGGGAGACGGTAGCCGTACGCGGTGCGGTCGACGTTTCCGAGGATCGCGCGGATCTGGTGCTCCGGGCCGCCGTGCGGACGCGCCCCGGTGGCGTACACGCGCCAGGAGCCGTCCATCCGCAGGTGGGAGTGGAGAGTGAGGCCGCCCTCGATGCGGGCGAGGAGGTGCTTGCCGCGGGGGGTGACGTCGAGGACTGTGCGGCCGGTCAGGTCGGCGGTGGCGAAGCGGGGGACCCGGAGGTCCGCACGGGTCAGGGACCGGCCTGCCAGGGCGGTGTGGAGGCGGTGGGCGGTCTGCCAGACGGTGTCTCCTTCGGGCACGGTTCCATGATGCCGGGTGGGCGGGGTCTTGTGGGCGTCCGGGATGGTCGCGCCTAGGCGCGGAGGCGGAGGCCTCTCGGGGTGGCGACGAAGCCGGCTTTCTCCAGGGGGCCTGCCAGGGGGGACGTCAGGGACGTCGCTCCGTTGATGCGTTCCACCGTGACCGTGCCCAGAGTGCCCGCCTTCGCGGAGGTCGCCAGGGCTTCCGCCGCGGCCTTGAGGGACGGGTCGTCCGGGTCCGTCGGCCAGGACAGCAGAGTCTTGCCGCCGCGCTCCATGTAGAGCGCGAGCTCGCCGTCGACCAGGACCACCAGGGCGCCCGCCTTGCGCCCCGGCTTGTGGCCGGCGCCCGTCGGGGGCTCGGGCCAGGACAGGGCCGCCCCGTAGGCGTTCGCCGGGTCGGCCGCCGCGAGGACCAGCGCGCGCGGGCCCGCCGCGGCCTCCGCGCCGCGGTCGCGGGCCGTCGACGCGGCCCGGAGGCGGTCCACCGCCCCGTCCATCGCGAACTGGGCCGCGCCGAGCCCTTCGACGACATAGCCGCGCCTGGCCTGCCCGCTGTCCTCGAAGGCCGCAAGGATCCGGTACGTGGCGGAGAATCCGCCCTCCACGCCCTCGGCCGCCACCGCGCCCCGGGTGACGACGCCGTGCCGGTCGAGGAGGGTGCGGGCGAGGGCGTGCGCCCGGTGGGTCGGCTCCGGCTCCGGAGGGGGGAGCAGGGACCAGCGGCCGGAGACCGTGGGCGGGCCGGTGCGGGACGCGGTGCGGGCGGCCGCGGTCAGCGTCCCGTAACGGCCCCGCGGGACCGTCCGGCGCGCGCGGTGGGCGGTGGAGCCGGCCGTACGGCCCGAGCCGAGGAGCGCGCGCAGCGGGGCCAGCGTGTCGTTGGTCAGACGGCCGGACCAGGCCAGGTCCCAGAGGGCGTCCGCCAGCTGCGGGTCGGTGGCGTCCGGGTGGGTGGTGGCCCGGATCTGGTCGGCGATCTGCCGGAAGAACAGTCCGTACCCGCCGGAGAGGGCCGTGAGCACCGACTCGTGCAGCGCGGACAGCTCCAGGGGGTGCGGCTGCGGGAGGAGCAGCGGTGCAGCGTCCGCCAGGTACAGCGAGACCCAGCCGTCCTTGCCGGGCAGCGCGCCGGCGCCCGCCCAGACGACCTCGCCCGTGGTCGTCAGCTCGTCGAGAAGTGCCGGGGAGTAGTCGCGGACCCGGGACGGCAGGATCAGCTTCTCCAGGGCCGAGGCGGGCACGGGCGCGCCCTGGAGCTGCTCGATCGCGCGCGCGAGGCCGTCGATGCCGCGCAGACTGTTGCTCCCCAGGTGCTGCCACTGCGGCAGGAAGGTGGCGAGCGCCGCCGGAGGCACCGGCTCCAGTTCGTGACGCAGGGCGGCGAGGGAGCGGCGGCGCAGCCGGCGCAGGACGGTGGCGTCGCACCATTCCTGGCCGATGCCGGAGGGGTGGAACTCGCCCTGGACGACGCGGCCCGAGGCGGCGAGCCGCTGGAGGGCGCCGTCGGTGACGGCCGCGCCGAGACCGAAGCGGGCGGCCGCCTGGGAGGAGGTGAACGGGCCGTGCGTCCGCGCGTACCGCGCGAGGAGGTCGCCCAGCGGGTCCTTCACCGGCTCCGTGAAGGCCTCCGGTACGCCGACGGGCAGGGCCGTTCCCAGAGCGTCCCGCAGCCTGCCGGCGTCCTCGACGGCCGCCCAGTGCTCCCGGCCCCCGATCCGCACCCGGATCGCCCGGCGCGCCGCCGCGAGCTCGGGTGCCCAGCCCGGCTCGGCGCCGCGCTCGGCCAGCTCGGCGTCGGTCAGCGGGCCCAGCACCCGCAGCAGGTCGGCGACCCCCTCCCCGTCCTTCACGCGGCGGTCGTCCGTCAGCCACTGGAGCTCCCGCTCCAGCTCCGTCAGGACGTCGGCGTCGAGCAGCTCGCGCAGCTCCGCCTGACCGAGCAGCTCGGCGAGCAGCCGGGAGTCCAGGGAGAGCGCGGCCGCCCGCCGCTCGGCGAGCGGGGAGTCGCCCTCGTACAGGAACTGCGCCACGTACCCGAAGAGCAGCGAGCGGGCGAACGGCGACGGTTCGGCGGTGGTGACCTCGACCAGGCGGACCCGGCGGGCCTCGATGTCCCCCATCAGCTCCGTCAGACCGGGTAGGTCGAAGACGTCCTGGAGGCACTCGCGGACGGCCTCCAGGACGATCGGGAACGAGCCGAACTCGCTCGCCACCTGGAGGAGCTGCGCGGCGCGCTGGCGCTGCTGCCAGAGCGGGGTGCGCTTGCCCGGGTTGCGCTTGGGCAGCAGCAGGGCGCGCGCGGCGCACTCGCGGAACCGGGACGCGAACAGCGCGGAGCCGCCCACCTGGTCGGTGACGATCTGACCGATCTCGCCCTTGTCGAAGAGGGCGTCGGCCGCGCCGACGGGCGCCTTGTCCGCGTCGAACGTCGTGTCGAGGTGCCGTCCGGGGTCGACCGGTTCGTGGTCGAGCAGGTCCAGGCCCATGTCCAGACCCATCAGGTCGGCGTCCGGGAGGCGCAGCACGATGCCGTCGTCCGCGTGCATCACCTGCGCGTCCATGCCGTACCGCTCGGCGAGCCGCGCGCCGAGCGCCAGCGCCCACGGGGCGTGCACCTGGGCGCCGAACGGCGAGTGGATGACGACCCGCCAGTCACCGAGCTCGTCCCGGAAGCGCTCGACCAGGATCGTGCGGTCGTCGGGCACGTGGCCGCAGGCCTCGCGCTGCTCCTTGAGGTACGCCAGGACGTTCTCCGCGGCCCAGGCGTCCAGGCCGGCGGCGAGCAGCCGCAGCCGCCCGTCCTCGTCCGAGAGGGCGCCGACCTCGCGGAGGAACGCGCCCACCGCCCGGCCCAGTTCGAGCGGCCGGCCCAGCTGGTCGCCCTTCCAGAACGGCAGCCTGCCCGGCACCCCGGGCGCCGGTGTGACGAGCACCCGGTCCCGGGTGATGTCCTGGATCCGCCACGAGGTGGTGCCGAGGGTGAACACATCGCCGACCCGGGACTCGTACACCATCTCCTCGTCGAGCTCGCCGACCCTGCCCCCGCCCTTCTTGGGGTCCGAGCCGACGAGGAACACGCCGAAGAGGCCCCGGTCGGGGATCGTGCCGCCCGAGGTGACGGCGAGCCGCTGCGCGCCCGGCCGTCCCGTGACCGTGCCGGCGACCCGGTCCCAGACCACGCGCGGGCGCAGCTCGGCGAAGGCGTCCGACGGGTAGCGGCCGGCGAGCATGTCGAGCACGCCCGTGAACGCCGATTCCGGCAGCGAGGCGAACGGCGCCGCCCGGCGCACCAGGGCGAGCAGGTCGTCCACCTGCCAGGTGTCGAGCGCGACGATGGCCACCAGCTGCTGGGCCAGGACGTCCAGCGGGTTGGCGGGGATCCGCATGGACTCGATCGCGCCCGTGCGCATCCGCTCGGTGACCACGGCCGCCTGCACGAGGTCGCCCCGGTACTTGGGGAAGACCACGCCCGTCGACACCGCGCCGACCTGGTGCCCGGCGCGGCCCACGCGCTGGAGCCCGGAGGCCACCGAGGGCGGCGACTCGACCTGCACGACCAGGTCGACCGCGCCCATGTCGATGCCCAGCTCCAGGCTGGAGGTGGCCACCACGGCGGGCAGCCGGCCCGCCTTCAGGTCCTCCTCCACCTGCGCCCGCTGCTCCTTCGACACCGAGCCGTGGTGGGCGCGGGCGAGCAGCGGCGGGGCGCCCTGGGCCGCGCCGGACTGGGCCATGATCTCCGCCGGGGGAGCCCCCTCGGGGAGGGGTTCGCCGGTCGCCCGCTCGTACGCGATCTCGTTGAGCCGGTTGCACAGGCGCTCGGCGAGCCGGCGGGAGTTGGCGAACACGATCGTGGACCGGTGGGCCTGGACGAGGTCGGCGATCCGCTCCTCGACATGCGGCCAGATCGACGGCTTGTCGCCGCCGTCCTTGCCCTCGGAGGCGGGCGAGCCCCCCAGCTCGCCCATGTCCTCGACGGGGACGACGACCGAGAGGTCGAACTCCTTTCCCGAAGGCGGCTGCACGATCTCCACGGCGCGCCCCGGCGACAGATACCGGGCCACCTCGTCCACCGGGCGGACCGTGGCCGACAGGCCGATCCTGCGCGCGGGGCGGGGCAGCAGCTCGTCGAGCCGCTCCAGGGAGAGGGCCAGGTGCGCGCCCCGCTTGGTGCCCGCGACCGCGTGGACCTCGTCCAGGATGACCGTCTCCACGCCCGCGAGGGCCTCGCGGGCGGCGGAGGTCAGCATCAGGAACAGCGACTCGGGCGTGGTGATCAGGATGTCCGGCGGGCGGGTCGCGAGCGACCGGCGCTCGGCCGGCGGGGTGTCGCCGGAGCGGATGCCGACCCGGATGTCCGGCTCGGGAAGCCCGAGCCGCACCGACTCCTGCCGGATTCCGGTCAGCGGCGAGCGCAGGTTCCGCTCGACGTCCACGGCGAGGGCCTTCAGCGGCGACACGTACAGCACGCGGCAGCGCTTCTTCGGCTCGGCGGGCGGCGGTGCGGAGGCGAGGCGGTCCAGGGAGGCGAGGAAGGCGGCCAGGGTCTTGCCCGAGCCGGTCGGAGCGACGACGAGCACGTCGGAGCCCGCCCCGATGGCGGTCCAGGCGCCCTCCTGCGCCGCCGTGGGCGCGGTGAAGGCCCCGGTGAACCAGCTGCGGGTCGCGGGGGAGAACGAGTCGAGCGCGGACCTGACCATGTCCTCCATCGTGCACCCCGGCACTGACAACCGCCCGGACCTGGGGATATCCGGGCCGGGATGTCCGCACGCACGGCGGCGGGCCCCTCGGCCCTGCCGCAGAATGGAGACATGGCGAGCGGGGAGCGGGCACGGTACTGGCAGTACTCCGAGCTGCCAGGGGTCGACCTGCTGCACGCCCACTACATCCACAAGGCCTTCGCCCGGCACACCCACGAGACCTTCGTCTTCGCCGCGATCACCGAGGGCGTCGAGGCCTTCCACTACCGCGACGACCTCGTCCACGCGGGCCCCGGACAGATCGCCCTGGTGAACCCCGACACCCCGCACACCGGGCACGCGGGCGTGCCCGAGGGCTGGACCTACCGGACGATCTACCCCGACGCGGAGATCGTGCGGGCCATCGCCGCCGACACCCTCGCCCTGCGCGGCTCCGTCGGCTTCACCTCACCCGTCGTGGACGACCCGTACGCCGCCCGGCTCGTCGTCGGCGTCCACCGGGCCGCCGAGGAGGGCAACGCGCTCGCGGCCGACAGCCTGCTCCGGCTGGTCACCGCCCGGATGCTGCGCAGCCACGGCGGGATCGTCACCCCGCTCCCGCCCCGCTCGGCGGGCGCCCGGAACGCCGCACGCGCGCGTGCCCTCCTGGAGGACCGCATGATCGAGCCGCCGACCCTGGAGCGGCTCGCCACGGACCTCGGCACCAGCCCCTTCGCCCTCCTGCGGGCCTTCCGGGACGCGTACGGGATGCCGCCGCACACCTGGCTGACGGACGCGCGCGTACGCCGGGCCAGGCAGCTGCTCGACACGGGGACGCCGCCGGCGGAGGCGGCCGCGGCCGTCGGCTTCACCGACCAGTCGCACCTCAACCGGCATTTCACCCGCAGCGTCGGGGTCCCGCCGGGGGCGTACCAGCGCGCAAGAACGTACAAGACCGGGCCGCCTGGGCTGCCGTAACGTCCCTGACGTGGCAGAACAGACAGCACCTCCCGTCATACGCGACGGCACACCGACCAAACCCGACGCGGCCGTCGTCCGCGACGCACTCGGGGTCGGCGTCGCCGTCGGGCTCTCCGGCTTCGCCTTCGGCGTGACCTCGGCCGGCTCCGGACTCAGCGTCCTGCAGACCTGTGTCCTCAGCCTGCTCGTCTTCACCGGCGCCTCGCAGTTCGCCCTGGTCGGAGCGCTCGCCGCCGGCGGCAACCCCTTCACGGCCGCCGCCGGGGCGTTCTTCCTCGGCACCAGGAACGCCTTCTACGGGCTGCGGCTCTCCCAGCTCCTCGCCGTGCCGAAGGCCGTCAGGCCGTTCGCCGCGCACTGGGTGATCGACGAGACCACGGCCGTCTCCCTCGCGCAGCCGACCCGCCGGGCCGCCCGCATCGGCTTCACCGTCACCGGGCTCACGCTGTACGTCCTGTGGAACGCCACCACCCTCCTCGGGGCGCTCGGCGCCGAGGCGATCGGCGACACCGCGGCCTGGGGGCTCGACGCGGCCGGACCCGCCGTCTTCCTGGCCCTGCTCGCCCCCATGCTGAAGTCCGCGACCGAACGGGCCACCGCCGGGATCGCCGTCCTGCTGGGCCTCGGGCTGCTGCCCGTGCTGCCCGCCGGCGTCCCGGTCCTCGCGGCGGCCCTCGCCGCGCCCCTGGTGCTCTGGTTCCAGGGCCGCCGGATGGGCCCCGCCGGACGAGAGAAGGACTCCCGATGAACGTCTGGATCGCGATCGCCCTGACCGCGGCCGGGTGCTACCTGGTCAAGCTGGCAGGCCTGCTCGTACCCGCCGGAGCCCTGGAGCGCCCGCTCGTCCAGCGGCTCGCCGCCCTGCTCCCCGTGGCGCTGCTCGCCGCGCTCACCGCGCAGCAGACCTTCAGCACGGGCGGAACCGTCGTCCTGGACGCCCGCGCCGCCGGCCTCGCCGCGGCGGCGGTCGCCCTCGTCCTGCGCGCACCGTTCCTGGTCGTGGTGGGCGCGGCCGTCGCCGTGACGGCGGGGGTACGGGCGCTGGGCTGGTGACCTCCGGCGGAGGGCGCTCCGATCGAGGGCCGTGCTTGCCCGGCGCCTCCGAGGCTCGTGCTTGCCCGGCCTCCGAGGTCCCTGCTCGCCCGGCCTCCGAGGCTGGTGCTTGCGGGCGGTCCGGAGGTCATTCGATCGGGCGGCCGTGGGCGCGGAGCGTGCGGAGGGCCTCGACCGTGATCATCGGGCGGCACTCCAGAGCCGTGCCGGGGGCCCAGGTGCGCCAGCGGATCGGCCAGCCCCCGTCCTCCTGCTGGTCGGCCGCGAGCCGGTCGAGCGAGCGGGTCATCTCCTCCTCGGTGAACCAGCGGGTCGCCAGGGAGTCCGGCACGCGCGCGTAGTCGTGCGGGAAGTGCAGCTCCCCCGGCGCGTACCCGTCCGACACCGGGTAGTCCTCCTCCTGGTCCGGGTCCAGTACGGCGAGCCGCTGCTCCCGGACCATGCGGCCGAGGCGATCGGCGGCGGCCTCCGCACGCGCGCGGTCAGGGGCCCCGTCGAGGAAGGCGACGGCCGCCTGCACCTCGTACGGATGGGACTTCTCCAGGGACTCCACCGCCGACCAGCAGAACTCGGTCGCCCGGAAGAGCCACGCGTGCCAGACCTGGTTGCGATGCAGCACCCCGACCACCGGCCCGGTCGTGAGCAGCGCGCTCGGCGGGGAGTCGACGACCGGGACGAACGGCGCGGACGGATAGGCGCGCTGCGACGGGTGGATCGCCGGCAGCGCGCCCTCGTGGGTGGACACGTCCGTGAGGTAGCGGCAGATCCGCTCCACGCGCAGCCCGCCGCAGCGGCCGATGGAGTCCAGCACCCGCAGCCCGTGCGCGGTGTGCAGGGGCTGGCTGACCGGCCCGCGGAGATCGGGTTCGAGTGCGTGGCCGTAGCCGCCGTCCTCGTTGAGGTACGCCGAGAGGGCCGTCTCCACCTGATCCGCGCCACCGCGCAGGAAGTGGTAGGCGAACCGGCGCTGTTCCAGGACGCGGGCCGTCAGCCAGATGAAGCGCTCGGCACGGGCCAGGGGGCTCGCTGACGGGGAGGAGAGTGGTTTTTCGGCCATGCTCCGACCGTAGGGCGGAAAGTCGCGGTGACAAGGGCTACGGAGCGGGCTGCACTCTTGGGAGCGTGATACTGGGGTCATGCGGTTGACGATTTTCTGGGAACGGATGGCGGACCACTTCGGTGCGTCGTACGCCGAGTCCTTCGCGCGTGACCACGTGATGGCCGAGCTCGGAGGCCGGACGGTGCACGAGGCGCTGGATTCCGGCTGGGAGACGAAGGACGTGTGGCGGGCCGTCTGCGCGGCCGTCGACGTACCCGCCGACAAACAGTGACCCCCTCGGTCGCGGCCGGTGACCGAAGGGGATGTGGGGGGTCCGGGGTGGAATGTCCGTGCGGTGCGCGAGACTGGCGGGGTGGCTCCTCCGACTGACGACATCGACGGCCCCTCCGACTCCGACGGCACCGACGGCTCCGACCTGACCGCATCGACGGATCCGACCGTCCCGAACGGGTCGGCCCGACCGGCTGGACCGGCCGGACCGGCTGGGTCGACTGGAGCGGCCGGGCCGGTCGCCTCGGCCGGATCGGCCGGGGCGACCGGATCGGCCGGCTCCGTCGTCCCCGCGACGGCGACCGGTGGCAGAGGCGACGACGGCGGCCGCGCGGCCGTGCCCGCCGCCGAGGCGGCCCGGATGCCGCGGTGGCTGCCGCGCGCGATCATCCTGGCCCTCGCGCTCTACTCCGTCTTCCTCCTCGGCAGCTGGGCCTTCCACCAGCTGGTCGGCCTCCTCGTCAACATCCTGCTCGCCTTCTTCCTCGCCCTCGCCATCGAACCGGCGGTCGGGCGCATGGCGGCGCGCGGGATGCGCCGGGGGCTCGCCACCTTCCTCGTCTCCCTCGCCGTCCTGATCTTCAGCGTCGGCTTCGTCGTCCTCCTGGGGTCGATGCTCGCCGGCCAGATCGTGGACATGGTCGAGAACTTCCCCAAGTACCTCGACTCGCTGATCAACTGGATCAACCAGACCTTCCACACGGACCTGTCGCGGGTCGAGGTCCAGGACAGCGTCCTGAGCTCCGACTGGCTGCAGAAGTACGTCCAGAACAGCGCGTCCGGCGTTCTCGACGTCTCCGCCACTGTCCTCGGCGGCCTGTTCCGGCTGCTGACGATCTTCCTGTTCGCGTTCTACTTCGCGGCCGACGGGCCCAGGCTGCGGCGCGCGCTCTGCTCCGTCCTGCCGCCCGCCCGGCAGACGGAGGTGCTGCGGGCCTGGGAGATCGCGGTCGACAAGACCGGCGGCTATCTGTACTCGCGCGGGCTGATGGCCCTCATCTCCGGTGTCGCGCACTTCGTGCTCTTCGAGATCCTCGGGGTGCCGTACGCGCCCGCGCTCGCGGTGTGGGTCGGTCTGGTCTCGCAGTTCATCCCGACCATCGGCACGTACCTGGCCGGCGCGCTGCCGATGCTGATCGCCTTCACCGTGAACCCCTGGTACGCGCTGTGGGTGCTCGGCTTCGTCGTGATCTACCAGCAGTTCGAGAACTACCTGCTCCAGCCGAAGCTCACCTCGAAGACGGTGGACATCCACCCGGCGGTGGCCTTCGGCTCGGTCATCGCGGGGACGGCGCTGCTCGGCGTCGTCGGCGCGCTGATCGCCATCCCGGCCGTCGCCACCCTCCAGGCCTTCCTGGGCGCCTATGTGAAGCGGTACGACGTGACGGACGACCCGCGCGTGCACGGTCACCGGCGGTACGGGGAGGCCGTGGTGGCGCGGCTGCAGAAGGCCCTTCACCACAAGAAGGAGAAGGAGAGGGAGGCCGCGCAGGACCGTCCGGCCGAGGAACCCGGGCCCGGGCGGTCCCGGCCCGAGGACTCCTGAGCCCACGCCTCGGGTGACTCCTGGGCCCGCGCCTCAGAGGTACGACGGTCCGGTGACCCGGTGCCGGAAGGTGTGCCAGATCCACGCCTGGACGGCCACGAGCAGCGGCGTGACGACCAGCAGGGTGGGGACGAGCAGGGCGAGCGTGGCGGCGGACGCCGCCCGTTCGGTCAGCGGCAGCGCGGTGCCCGCCCAGAGCGGCAGCCCTCCCATCAGGACCGCGGTGAGAGCGAAGGACTGCCAGGGGCGCCCGGCACGTCCGACCAGCCTGCGGGCGCGCTCGTACGGCAGTCCCGTGAGCCGGAGTGTGGCGAAACCGAGCCCGTGCGCGGCGAACAGCGCGGCCACGGCGAGCGCGGTGAGGAGGGCCGTCGCGCCGGTCGCGGGCGTGTACGGCCGTCCGGTCAGCAGGGCCGCGAGCAGCCACCCCCAGGACAGGGCGACGGTCCAGCTCCCGCAGGTCACCCCCGCGTCGCAGGCCGCGCGCCAGCGCGGACCCGGACCGCGGACGCGGGACCAGAGTCCGGCGTCGCGGGCGATCCAGCCGGCCAGCAGCGCCACGAGGACCGGGAACTGGCCGCTCAGGAGCTCGCCTTCGAGGGCGGGAAAACAGCCGACGAGGACGCCGACGGTGGCCACGAGCCAGACCTCGTTGCCCAGGAAGAACGGGGCGAACGAGGCGAGGACCAGCCGCCGCTCGTGGTCGTTCCGGCCGAGCCAGGGCGTGAGCATGCCGGTGCCGACGTCCGCGCCCGCGAGGACGAACCAGCCCGCCGCGAAGAAGGCGAGAAGGGCGATGGCCAGGGTCTCCACAGGGACTCCGAGGGCAGGGGGCAGGGGGGAGGGGGAGGAGGGGGCCGACGGTTCAGTAGCGGGGGGCCGGGAGGGCGTCGGCCGGGTCGGGGGTTCCGCCCTCGCCGTCGTGGCCGTCCCCGTCCCCGCCCCGGTCGCGATCACGGTCGCGGTCGCCGTCACGGTCCCCGCCCCCGCCCTCGGCGGGACGTTCGTCGTGGCCGAGTCCGGCGTCGACCGGGCCACGGCGGGCGTGGCGGGTGAGGAGCCAGGCGTTGAGGACGGCGAGCAGGGCGAAGACCGTGGTGAAGACGGTGAGGGAGAGGCGCATCGTGCCGGGGGAGAGATCCGAGACCGCGTCCTCCGTCTTGAGCAGTCCGTAGACCACCCAGGGCTGCCGTCCGGACTCCCGGAACACCCAGCCGCTGATCATCGCGATGTACGGCAGCGGGACGGCCGCCATCAGAACGATGTGCCACAGGCGGAACCGGAAGACGACCTTCCTGAAGGCGGCCAGGATCACCCCGGCGAAGCACAGGTACATCATCAGCGCGAAGCAGATCAGCATCACCAGGGCGCCGCCCCGGGTCCACGCCTCCGAAGGCACGTGGTCACCAGGCCCGAATCGTTCCGTCAGCTCTGCCTGGACCCGCGCGATCTCCGCGGTCTTCCCACTGAACACGGCCGACTTCATCGGCTGGAAGGCGTCGATGACGGCGAACTGCACCCCGCCGAAGACGGCGGTCACCATCAGCGCGGGCGCCGAGAGGAAAACCCCGATCCGCAGGCTGCGACCGAAGAACTCCCACTCCGGGCTGCGCCGGAACAGGTGGTACGCGCTCACCCCGGCCATGAAGAACCCCGCTGTGAGCAGCGCGCCCGCCACGATGTGACCGAAGGCGAGCAGCGCGGAGGGGTTGGTCAGCACCGCGACCGGGTCGTCGAGGACGAGCTCGCCGTTCTCGGAGCCGTACCCCACGGGGTGGTTGAGGAAGCCGTTGGAGACGAGGATCCAGTACGCCGAGACGTAGGCGGTCAGGACGACGATCCAGATCGCCGCCAGGTGGGCCCAGCGGTTGAGCCGGTTCCAGCCGAAGATCCACAGGCCGAGGAAGGTCGACTCGACGAAGAACGCCACGATCGTCTCGACGGCGAGCGAGGCCCCGAGGATGTTGCCCGCCTCGTGGGTGAGTCCGCTCCACGCCATGCCGAACTGGAACTCCATCACCAGACCGGTGACGATGCCGACCGCGTAGTTGATCACGTACAGCTGGCCCCAGAACCGCACCATGCGCGCGTGGAGCGGCTTCCGGCTGAACGTCGCCCGTGTCTGGAGCACGGCGACGACGGTCGCGAGCCCCAGGGTGAGGGCGACGAAGAGGAAGTGGCCGCCCGCAGTGAGAGCGAACTGCAGCCGCGCGAGATCGAGTACGTCCTGGTTCACCCGATCAGCGTCGGCGTACGGTCAGGCGGCAGGCGTCACCCCCGGGTGGACAGTGGCCGTACCCCGGCGGTTGTGCCCGCCCACGCGCGCGTACCCCGTGAGTTGTGCGGAGCGGTTCCCGCCCCCTAGGGGGCGGGGCGCCGCTGCCGAGCCGGCCGGCCCCGGGTCAGGCGAGCCAGCCCGGCGTGATCATCCCCGACTCGTACGCCAGGATCACCAGCTGCGCCCGGTCCCGGACGGCCAGCTTGGTCATGATCCTGCTGACATGGGTCTTCGCGGTCGCGGGGGACAGGACGAGGCGGCCGGCGATCTCGTCGTTCGAGAGCCCGGCGCCCACGAGGCCGAGGACCTCGCGCTCCCGCTCGGTGAGGGCGTTGAGCCGGGGGCTCGGGTCCGGCTGCCGGTCGGCCCGGCCCGCGAACTCGGCGATCAGGCGGCGCGTCACGGCCGGGGCGATCAGCGCGTCGCCGCGCGCCACGACCCGTACCGCGTGCAGCAGTTCCATCGGCTCGGTGTCCTTCACCAGGAAGCCCGACGCGCCCGCGCGGAGCGCCCCGTACACGTGGTCGTCCGCGTCGAAGGTGGTCAGGATGACCACCCGCACCCCTTCGAGCCGCTCGTCGGAGGTGATGCGGCGGGTGGCCTCAAGGCCGTCGAGGACCGGCATGCGGATGTCCATCAGGACCACGTCCGGGCGCAGTTCGCGGGCGAGCGCGATCGCCTGCTCCCCGTCCCCGGCCTCTCCGACGACCTGGAGGTCGTCCTCGCCGGAGAGGATCGACCGGAAGCCGGCCCGGACCAGGGTCTGGTCGTCGGCGAGCACGACACGGATCATCGCGGGTCCCTCTCGGACTTGGCGCTGTCGGAGGCAGTGGGTTCGGACGTGGTCGGTTCGGGCGTGGTCGGTTCGGACGTTGTCGGTCCGGGCGTGGTCGGTTCGGACGTGGTCGGTTCGGAAGCGGTGGGTTCGGGTGCGCCGGGTCGTGGGACCGGCAGTCGGGCGTCCACCAGGAAACCTCCGCCGTCCCCATTCCGGGCGGTCAGTTCGCCGCCGAACGCCCGGGCCCGCTCGGCCATGCCCCGGATACCGCTGCCGAGGGCACGACCCTCCGGCGCGCCCTCGCCGTCGTCCGCAATCCGCAACCGCACCGCGTCCGTGCCCCAGTCGAGGGTGATGCGGACGGTCCTCGCGCCCGCGTGGCGGGTGACGTTCGTCAGCGACTCCTGCACGATCCGGTACGCGGCAAGGTCGACGGGCGGCGGAAGGGGCACGGGCGTGCCCGTGACGTCCGTACGGACATCGAGGCCGGCACTACGCGCGCGTGACGCGAGATCGCCGAGGAGCGCGAGACCCGAGGACGACGGGGCCGTGGGCGTCGGCTCGTCGGTGCTGCGCAGGACCCCGAGGGTGGCCCGCAGCTCGCGCAGCGCGTCCTTGCTGGTGGCCTTCACCGCCTCCAGGGCCTCGGTGGCGGTGGCGAGCCCGGCCTCCGGCGCGGGCCCCTTGCCGAGGCGGTGGAGCGCGGCACCCGACTGGACGTTGATCAGCGAGATGCTGTGGCCGAGCACGTCGTGCACCTCCCGGGCGATCCGCAGCCGCTCCTCGGTGGCGCTCTGCCGCGCCCGGGCCTCCTGCTCCCGCTCGGCGGCCAGCGCCCGCTGCTCCGCCTCGTGCAGATAGGCGATCCGGGTGCGCTGGGCCCGGCCCACCGCGACGAGGCTGATCAGCCAGCCGGCCAGCATGACGAGCGAGGTGTCGTCGATCTGCCGGTGGCCCGGCCGCTGCCGGATCTCGCCGAGCCCGACCGCGAGGAGGGTGACGGCGGCCAGGGCGACGGCGGCGGCGAAGCGGCCCTCCGCGGCGGTCGTGTACAGCGCGAGCGCGAACGCGATCATCAGCGGGCCGTCCTGGGCGGACAGCGGGTAGTAGGCGACGCAGGCGAGCAGCGTGACGACGGAGACGGCGACCGGGTGCCGCCGCCGGAAGTACAGGGCTCCGCACCCGATCAGGATGAGCACCCACCCGAGCACCGTACGGATGGCGGGCTCGCTCGCGTACCGCGCGGAGACGAGCGTCCAGACGGCGACGACGAGGAGGACGACACCCGCCACGACCGCATCGGCGGCCTGTGGCGAAAGACGCCCGCCGCCCGGGGAACGGAGGGGGAGGAGCATGCGTCGAAGGATAGGCGGGCGATGGTTCGCGGGGGCGACAGCGTGCGGGCCGGGGGGCTTGGCGGGCTTGGGGGGCTTCGATGATGTTCGGGTACTCGGACGAGTGGTGGGCGTTGTTGTTCGTGCCCGTGGTGCTGTGGGTGCCGTTCGGGCCGTTCCTCATGGGGGGAATGGGGGTGTGGTGCGCCCGGCGGCCCGGGTGGTGGCCGCGGGTGTGGTCGGTGCTGCTGCCGCTGGTGCCGGTCGCGGTCTCGGCGGCCGTGATCATCCTGCCCATGGACGGGTGGGACGACCCCAAGCGCGGTGAGGACGTGCTCGGTTACGTCCTCGTGTACGTCCTGGGGATCACCGTGCTGCCCTGGCTGCTGGGGTACGGGATCACGCGGGTGGTGCGGGGGGTACGGGCGCGTCGGGAGCGGCGGCGGGGACGGGAGTCAAGGTCGGAGCCGGAATCGACTCCGGAGCCGGAGCCGATGATGGCCAAGGACCAGGACCAGGACCCGGACCAGGACTTTGGGTAGGAGCAGACCCAGGACCTGGACCTGGGGCAGGGCCGGGGCCGGGGCGGTACGGAGTCCTAGGCGGTCATCAGGGGGTTGGGCACCGGGAAAGGTAGTGCGGCGCGGTGCCTTCCGCGCGGAGCCGGCGGGAGAGCAGATTGGTCATGCCGCCGTACGGAGCGTCTCGGGAATCGGCTTGGCGGCCTCCGCGTCGCGGAAGACGGACTGGACGGGGTGCCGTGGGCGTCCACGGCGATCAGGGTGTTCTGCAGATGGCACTCCACGACGACGCCGAAGCGGGCGAACGCCTTCAGGACCGGTGCCACGACGCACCGGAGATACGCGGCCCACTAGGGCCGGGGACCGGCGATCCGGTCGAGGGGGCTCCCCGGGAAGCCCTCACGAGGACGGCGCAGGTCTCGAAGAGACTGTCCACCGCGCGGTAGCCCGTACTGATCCCGTGCACCGTGGCAGGGCCGTCAACTTGGTTCGCCGGGACTCCTCAGCCGACGCGCGAATCCCCGGCAGGCGCCGCCTCGATGTGCTCTGCGGCCTCGATGTGCTCTGTCGGTTCGGAGTGCTCTGCGGCCTCGGTGGCGCTGTAGGAGGAGGCGAAGGTGAACGCGCGCGGGGACGGGCCGTTCGTCCGTAGGTCCGCCAGCCGCTCCAGGGCCTCGGTGACGCTCGGGACGTGTCCGGCGGGGACCCACCACAGCACCAGGTGCGACTCGACGTGCCGTGCGAACCACTCGCGCCGCCGCCGCATCACCTCGAGGTGCCCGCTGCGGTAGGCGAAGTCCCACAGGGCCTCCTGGGTATCCCAGACAGACAGGTTGACGATGACGTCCTCGCCCGCCGGGCGCAGGGCGGTGGCGTCGGCCGCGCCGTCCTCCACCAGCCGCCACACGAAGCCGGGTGTGCCGTCGGCGGCGGCGTTGACCGGGTCGAGCAGCTCGACGAACGGCGCCAGGCGCGGGTCGTCGAGGGGGTGGAGGAGCGTGGCGACGTTGAGTTGGGCGAGGTGGGCGGCGGCGTGCGGGGATGCGGTCATGACCTCATCCCAGCACGGCGGCATTTTCTATGTCAATGATTGTTGTTTTTAGAATCCTCGACCACCACGCAGCACTCGCCCGGCCGGGCGTCCATGCGCGCGCGTACGGCGCCGTCCGCGCCCAGGAGGCCCTCCAGGAGGGCGAGGTTCATGCCGCAGACGAGCGGTGGGAAGCGTTCGGCGACGGCGTGGAAGGGGCAGTTGCGCATACGGAGGGTCGTGCCGGCGGTGTCCTCGGCGGACTCGGCGTCTGTGGGGTCCTCGGCGTGCTCGGCTGCTTCGAGGTGTGGTTCGTAGCCGCGTGCCGCCAGCGTCTTCATGGCCTCCTCCAGGCCGCCGCAGGGTGCCGCCGGGCCCCGCAGCTCCTCGCCCCGGCGGCGTGCGGCCGCGAAGAGTCCGGCGTCGAGCCCGGCCTGCTCGGCGGCCTCGGCGAGCAGCTCGGCGGCGGTGCGGTAGTCGCGGGCCGGCAGGGACACCGACCGCTCGGCCCGCGCCCGCGTGTAGACCTTGGCGGGGCGGCCGGCCCCGGGCCCCGAGCGGCCGGTCAGGCGGCGGCTGCCGCTCTCCAGGAGCCCGGCGCCGGCCAGCTTGTCCAGGTGGTGCGCGGCGAGCGTGCGCGCCACCCCGGTGGCCTCGGCGGCCTCGTTGCGCCCGACCTCGCGGCCCTGTGTCACCACGTACTCGTACAGGCGGCGCCGTACCGGGTCCTGCAGCATGGCGATCGCGTCGATGTCCTGCGTGTCCTCCATTCGGCCATTCTAGGAACAACGCCTGTTGGAGATAGAAGCCGGACAGGAGGCAGGAGGCAGGAGGCAGAAGACAGAAGGCGGTGGAAGTCGAGGGTCGAGGGGGAGGGCCGCGCCTTCCGTGACTGCCTGGCTGGCGTCGGTGCCCTGCTGCCGCGACCGGTACCGGCTTACGGCACCGAGGCCGGTGCCGGGGTCAGGGCATGGACCGGGACAGGGCTCAGGGTCCGCGCCAGATGTTGGCGAAGGCGGTGTTCTCGATGGTCCGCCTCTGGCGTACGGCTTCGAGTTCCATCACGGCGTCGTGGACGACGGCGACCACGGTCGTCACCGCCTCGTCGTCGAGGCCGGGTTCCTCGTCGGATCGTCCGCTGCCGATGCCCACGGCCGAGGCGAGGGCGGCCAGGACGGGTTCGTTCTCCTCCCAGCGGCCGGCGGCCCGGCGGCTCGCGGGCGTGTCGGCCGGCTCCACGCGCTCCGGCCCGAAGGGCAGCAGGCCGCTCCGCTTCCGCGTCAGCTCACCGGCGCCCTCCAGCGCGGTCCGGTACGCGGCCGAGAGGTCGCGGCCGCGGCGCCACAGCCAGTCCTCGACGAGCTCGTACGGCTCCTCGCGGGAGAGTGCCGCCGCGGCCTCGCCGAGGAGCCGGTCGTCCGGCGCCGACGGTTCGCCCGGCACGATGCGGTCCTCGTCCACGGCGACGGCCCCCGTGCCGAGGAGGTCGATCAGCTCGGCTCCCGCGAGGGCGAGCGACAGGTCGCCCTGGCCCACGGAACGGTCCGACCTCGGGTCCATGGCGATGATGAACAGGTCTTTCGCCGTGGTCATGAAGGCTCCCCTCGGAACATCGACAAAGGTGCGTTCCCACCTCGCCCGGCCCGCCCTGTCCAGGAGCGGTCGGGTGCGAGGCGACTGCCACGATCAGTATCGCCCCCGCCCGCGCGTCCGAAGCCCGGCCATGGGGAGGGGACTTCCGCCGACTGCCGCGCCCCTCCCGCCGGTCGTCGTGACCGCGGGTCGTCGACGGTGATCACGGGGTCGCCGGGCCGTCGCGACACGGCGGCGTGTCACCCGAGAGTGTGCTTGACACTGAAATCGAACATCCATTCTCATGGAAGTCCGGTCCTTGGAATCTCGGGATTCTCGCCGAGTTGTCCACAGGCTGGAGGGGACGTCGGTGCCCATTGTCAGTGGCAGGGGTTAGCGTCTTTCACATGAAGCGATCGACTCAAGCAAACCGGGTGGAACCCATGGCAGGAACCGACCGCGAGAAGGCGCTCGACGCCGCGCTCGCACAGATTGAACGCCAATTCGGCAAGGGCGCCGTGATGCGCATGGGCGACCGCACCCAGGAGCCGATCGAGGTGATCCCGACCGGATCGACCGCCCTCGACATCGCCCTCGGTGTCGGCGGCCTGCCGCGCGGCCGTGTCGTGGAGGTCTACGGCCCGGAGTCCTCCGGCAAGACGACCCTGACCCTGCACGCGGTGGCCAACGCCCAGAAGGCCGGCGGCCAGGTGGCGTTCGTGGACGCCGAGCACGCCCTCGACCCCGAGTACGCCAAGAAGCTCGGCGTCGACATCGACAACCTCATCCTGTCCCAGCCGGACAACGGCGAGCAGGCCCTCGAGATCGTCGACATGCTGGTCCGCTCCGGCGCCCTCGACCTGATCGTCATCGACTCCGTCGCCGCGCTCGTCCCGCGCGCGGAGATCGAGGGCGAGATGGGTGACTCCCACGTCGGTCTCCAGGCCCGACTGATGAGCCAGGCGCTCCGGAAGATCACCAGCGCGCTCAACCAGTCCAAGACCACCGCGATCTTCATCAACCAGCTCCGCGAGAAGATCGGCGTGATGTTCGGCTCGCCGGAGACCACGACCGGTGGCCGCGCCCTGAAGTTCTACGCCTCGGTGCGCCTCGACATCCGCCGTATCGAGACCCTCAAGGACGGCACGGACGCGGTCGGCAACCGCACCCGCGTCAAGGTCGTCAAGAACAAGGTCGCGCCTCCGTTCAAGCAGGCCGAGTTCGACATCCTCTACGGCCAGGGCATCAGCCGCGAGGGCGGTCTGATCGACATGGGCGTGGAGCACGGCTTCGTCCGCAAGGCCGGTGCCTGGTACACGTACGAGGGCGACCAGCTCGGCCAGGGCAAGGAGAACGCCCGCAACTTCCTGAAGGACAACCCCGACCTCGCCGACGAGATCGAGAAGAAGATCAAGGAGAAGCTGGGCGTCGGCGTCCGGCCCGAGGCCGCCAAGCCCGAGACGGCGACGGACGCGGCCGCCGCCGCGGACACCGCCGGCACGGACGACGCCGCCAAGAGCGTCCCGGCACCCGCGAGCAAGACCGCGAAGGCGACCAAGGCCACCGCGGTCAAGAGCTGAACCAGTGACCGGTCGCACCGAATGGCCGGGTGACAGTCCCGACTCGTCGAGGGCCGAGAAGGAGCTGTCACCCCAGGACCCGGCTGAGCGGGCGCGGGCGATCTGCCTGCGCCTGCTCACCGGGAACCCCCGCACGCGCAAGCAGCTCGCCGACGCACTGCGCAAGCGGGAGATCCCCGACGAGGTGGCCGACGAGGTCCTCTCCCGCTTCGAGGACGTCGGGCTGATCGACGACGCCGCCTTCGCGGGGGCCTGGGTGGAGTCCCGCCACCACGGCCGGGGCCTCGCCCGGCGGGCCCTCGCCCGCGAGCTGAGGACCAAGGGCGTCGAGCCGGCGCTCATCCAGGAGGCGGTGGAGCAGCTCGACTCCGACCAGGAGGAGGCCACCGCGCGGGAGCTCGTCGCCCGCAAGCTGCGCGCCACCCGCGGTCTCGACCGCG
The DNA here is from genome assembly GCF_044752725.1 of Streptomyces sp. NPDC088707. Lineage (NCBI taxonomy): Bacteria > Bacillati > Actinomycetota > Actinomycetes > Kitasatosporales > Streptomycetaceae > Streptomyces > Streptomyces sp. NPDC088707. The sequence goes on from NZ_JBIVLV010000012.1 coordinate 38,318, forward strand.
ACCGGCGCCTGAGACGGCTCGCCGGGATGCTCGCCCGCAAGGGCTATCCCGAGGGCATGGCCCTTCGCGTCGTCCGCCAGGCGCTGGAGGCCGAGGGCGAGGACACGGACGGGCTCGACGAGTCCTTCTGATCCCCGGGGGAGATCAGAAGGACGCGTCCCGTCCCGTTCGGGCTCAGCCCGCGGTCGCCGGCAGCAGCACCGGAAGGCCCGCCGCCTTCCAGGCCTGGAAGCCGCCGACCAGGTCGGTCGCCCGGTGCAGGCCCAGCCGGCGCAGGGACTCGGCCGCGAGGGAGGAGGCATAGCCCTCGTTGCAGAGGACCACCACCAGCAGGTCGTGGCCGGTCGCCTCCGGCGCGCGGTGGCTGCCCTGCGGGTCCAGCCGCCATTCCAGTTCGTTGCGCTCCACCACCAGCGCGCCCGGGATCAGACCGTCCCGTTCGCGCAGGGCCGCGTAGCGGGTGTCCACCAGAAGCGCCTCACCCGCCTCGTACGCCTCGTAGGCAGTCCGCGGCTCGATCCGGTCGAGGCCGGACCTGACCTGCTCCAGGAGCTCGTCGATGCCGACGCGGTCGTTGTCGCTGTCGCTCACTGCCAGTCCTCCGGGCGTTCGACCTGCTCGAGACGGAGCACCGCGCCCGTCCGGCTGAAGCGCCGGATCAGCGGGAGCGGCGGGTAGTAGGCGTGCACCGAGACGGCGTGGGTGTCGGGGGACTCGTTGAGCACCTCGTGCACATGGTGACGGCCGAAGGCACGGCCGCCGCCCTCCCCGAGCCGGCGGGAGCGGTCGAGGCCGTCGGCCAGTTCCAGGGTCTTCCAGCCGCTGGCCGGCAGCCGGACCGCCAGCGCGTTCTCGGTCAGGGTGCCGTGCGCGGTGGCGAAGGCGCCCAGCGACTCGGCGTGGTCGTGCCAGCCCGTGCCCGTGCCGGGCGGCCAGCCGATGAGCCATGCCTCGCTGCCGCCGGGGCCTTCGAGGCGTACCCAGGTACGGCCCTCGGGGTCGAGCGGCAGGGAGTCGACCAGTTCCCGGTCCGCCGCCGTACGCCGGACGAAGTCGAGCAGATCGGTCGCTGTCGGAGCGCCGGAGGGCGGGGCGGCGGGAACGCCGCGGGAGTCGGTGGAAGCGCCCGCCGAGGCGTCCGGGGACGCGTCGGCGGAGGCGCTCAGCGGGCGGGCGGGGGCGGGTTGAGACACGGGTGACCGTCCTGGGTTCGCTGAGAGCGCGCGACGGCAGCACGGCACACGGACGTACCTGGACGTACGGCGATGGCGGGGCGCGCGCGGGGAAGGGGCGAGATCAGCAGGACGGGCGACACACGCAGCCCGCATAGCGGACGAGGTCCATATGGACCCTCCGCCACAGGCGCACATCGGTGTCGGTCACGCTCCGGAGTACACCATGCGCGCCGATGGGAATCAATGCATGTCCGCTGTGCGGTCACTCCCCGTGGACACTTCGGCGGCCCCCACCTTCGCCGCGTCCTTCGCTCCGGCCTTCGCTCCGGCCTTCGCTCCGGCCTTCGTCCCGGCCGTCGCGCCCGCCTCGGTCCCGGGCTTCGCTCCGGGGTCCGTCCCGGTCTCCGGCACGTCCTCCGGGTCGTCGGTCGGCGAGCCGCCGCGGGCCGCGTCCGCCGCCGCGTACAGCCCCTCCGGGTGGACCCCGGCGAAGGCCGCGACGAGATGCCCGTCGGGCCGTACCAGCAGGACGGCGTGGGCGGGCGCGCCCGGGTAGGCCTCCGTGACCAGGACCTCGGCCTTCGCCGGGAGGGCGGCGACCGCCTCTTCCAGCCGGGGCATCACCCCGGCGCCGCGCCAGTGCCGCCGGTCCCACACCCCGGTGCCGGGGGCGACCAGGAGGACCAGGAGACGGCCCTGACCCAGCCGGTCCCGGAGTCGTACGGTCGTGCCGTCCGGGGCGGTCACGCGGACGTCCTCGACCGGGGCGCCCTCCGGGGTGCCGACGGGGGTCCGGCCCTCGGTGTACGGAGGCGCGAGGGGGGAGTGGGGGTACGCCGGGGGCGCGCCGAGCGGGCCGCGCCCCACGTGGCCGTCGGTCAGGAGGGCGTCGTGGCCGCGTGCGGCCCCCGGGAGGTACGTCCGCAGGCCGCCGCCGCCCCGCAGGACCGGCAGTGACTGGTCGGCGCCGCGCAGTCGGTGGGCGACGGCCGCGCGCCGCTCGCTCTGGTAGCTGTCGAGCAGCCGCTCGGAGGCTCCGTGGTGCCAGGTGTGGGCGAGTTTCCAGGCGAGGTTGTCGACGTCCCTCAAGCCCTCGTCGAGGCCCTGGGTGCCGACCGCGCCGAGCAGGTGCGCCGCGTCCCCCGCGAGGAGGACACGGTCGACCCGCCAGCGCCGGGCGAGCCGGTGGTGGAGGGTGTGGACGCCGGTGTCGATGAGTTCGTACGGGGGAGTCACGCCGTCGCACCAGCCGGCCAGGGTCTCGCGGATCCGGGCGACCAGCGCGTCGGGGGTGACGAGGTCGCCCCGGGGCGGCAGCAGCCAGTCGATCCGCCACACCCCGTCGGGCAGTGGCCGGGCGGTGATCTCGTCGGCGGCGCCGCGCCACGGCGGCTGGCGGTGCAGCAGGGCCTCGCCGGGCCAGGGGAGTTCGGTGCGGAGCGCGGCGACGGCGTGCCGTTCCACGGCCGTACGGCCCGGGAAGCGGATGCCGAGCAGTTTGCGCACGGTCGAGCGGGCGCCGTCGCAGCCGACGAGGTGGCTGCCGCGCCACCAGGTGCCCGCCGGGCCCCGGGTGTGGGCGACGACGCCGTCGCGGTCCTGCTCGATGGTGTCGAGGCGTGCCTCGGTGACGACCTGGATCAGCTTCTGGTGGGTGATGGCGGCACGCAGCCCGCGGGCGAGGGCGTGCTGCGGGATGTGCAGCGGCGCGGCCGGGGCGGAGGGCGCGGCGGGGTCCTCGGACCACTCCTCCGTACCGCCGAGTCCCAGGTCGAGGGTGAGGTGGCGGACCACCTGGCGGCGGCGCATGCCGCGCCAGCCGACCCAGCGGACTCCCTCGTCACGGAGGGTGGTGCAGCCGAGCCGCTCGACCATCGCGGCCGTGTCGGCGCGCAGCACGACGCTGCGCGCGGGGCGTGGTTCGTCCTTGCCCGAGCCCTCGTCGAGGACGACGCTGGGCACGCCCTGCGCGGCGAGCGCGAGGGAGAGCGCGAGGCCGACCGGCCCCGCGCCCACGATGATCACCGGGTCCACGGCGCGGCTCCTGAAGGCCGGACGGTCATGGGGGCAGCACATCTGAGTGTGGCACGAGCCCGGTGCTTGATCACAGACCGTATGCAACCCACTGAGGGTGCTTGCGTCAAGCGACGGGGTGGGCGCGGTGCGGCTGACCTGAAGTCAGTACCGTTCCGGCCCACCCCTGTTGTCCCACGGACCCCGTCGGTCTCACCGTTCACCGCCGGTGGGACCTGTCCCGGAGTCAGGCGCCGCTGATGGCGTCGCTCTTCACCTCGGTCGCGCCGGGCTGGGCCGGGATCTTCGCCGTCGCGGACTTCTTGCCCTGGCGCAGACGCTGCTCCAGGCGGCCTGCGAAGGTGGTCAGGACGAAGTTCAGGGCGATGTAGATCAGTGCGATGACCACGAGCGTGGCGATCGTGTTGGAGCCGTAGTTGGCCGTGATCTGCCGGTTCTGGCTGAGCAGCTCGGCGAAGCCGAGCAGGGCTCCACCGAGCGCCGTGTCCTTGACGATCACGACGAGCTGGCTGACCAGTGCCGGGAGCATCATGGTCACGGCCTGCGGGAGCAGGACGTACAGCATGGTCTGGCCCTTGCGGAGACCGAGCGCCACGGCCGCGTCGCCCTGTCCCCGGGGCAGCGAGAGCACGCCGGCGCGGACGACTTCGGCGATCACCGAGGCGTTGTAGAGCACCAGGCCGGTGACGACCGCGTACAGCGGGCGGAAGTCGGAGCTCACGGTCGTGAACTCCCGGTAGGCCTGGTTGGCGAACATCATCAGGAGCAGCACCGGGATGGCGCGGAAGAACTCCACGACGGCGCCGACGGGCACCCGGACCCAGCGGTGGTCGGAGAGCCGGCCGATGCCGAGGAGCGCGCCGAGGGGCAGCGCGATCAGGATGGAGAGCGCGGCGGCCTTGAGGGTCTCGACGAGACCGGGCAGCAGATACGTCGTCCAGACCTCGGAGTCGGTGACGAACGGGCTCCACTTCTCCGCGTCCAGCTGGTTCTTGTCGGCCAGGGCGGCGAGCACCCACCAGGCCACCAGGGCGAGGACCGCCAGGAAGACGATCGTGTAGAGGACGTTGCGCCGCTTCGCGCGCGGGCCGGGGGTGTCGTACAGGACGGAGCTCATCGCTTCACCGCCAGTCGCTTGGCCGCCCAGCCCAGGATGAGGCCGGTGGGGAGTGTGAGGACGATGAAGCCGAAGGCGAAGATGGCGAAGACCGTGAAGAGTGCGTCCGCCTCGTTCTCGATCATCTCCTTCATCAGGAACGCCGCGTCCGCGGCGCCGATCGCGGCCGCCACAGTGGTGTTCTTGGTGAGGGCGATCAGGACGTTGGCGAGCGGGGTCACCGCCGCGCGGAAGGCCTGCGGGAGGACCACCAGGGTGAGCACCTGGGTGAAGCTCATCCCCAGTGCGCGGGCGGCCTCGGCCTGACCCGGCGGGACCGTGTTGATGCCCGAGCGCAGTGCCTCACAGACGAAGGTGCCGGTGTAGGCGACGAGTCCGAGGACGGCGAGCCGGAAGCCGATGCCCTCGGAGCGCTCCCCGCCGAGCGTGATGAGCAGGGTCTGGTTGAGGCCCAGCAGGCAGGCGACGAGGACGACCGTCAGCGGAGTGTTCCGGACGATGTTCACGTACGCGGTGCCGAAGGCGCGCATCAACGGGACCGGGCTGACCCGCATGGAGACCAGGGCGGTGCCCCAGATCAGCGAGCCGATGGCGGAGTAGAGGGCGAGCTGCGCCGTCACCCAGAAGGCGCCGAGCAGGTCGTACTGCCCGGAATCAAGAAAGTCGAACACGATGCCCGCGCTCTCCCCTGGTGGTCGGTCGGTGTGAAGGCCGGTGCGTGGGCAGCGGCCGGTGCCGGTGTGGCGGCCGCCCCGCGCGGGGGCGGCCGTCACGGCCGGTGCGGGTCAGGTCAGTTCTCGACCTTCGGGGCGGGCTCGTACTTGTAGCCGGACGGGCCGAAGTGCTCCTTGACGAGCTTCTCCCAGGTGCCGTCCGAGACCATCTTCTCCAGCGCCTTGTTGATCTTGCCGCGGAGGTCGTCGTCGCCCTTCTTGACGCCGATGCCGTACTTCTCGTCGCTCATCCGGAGCCCGGCGAGCTTGAACTTGCCCTGGTTGGCCTTCTGCGAGGCGTAGCCCGCGAGGATGGAGTCGTCGGTGGTCAGGGCGTCGACGGCCTTGTTCTCCAAGCCGGTGAGGCACTCGGAGTAGCCGCCGAGCTGCTGGAGGTCGGCCTTCGGGGCGAGCTTGTCCTTGACGTTCTGCGCGGAGGTCGAGCCGGTGACCGAGCAGAGCTTCTTGGCGTTGAGGTCCTCGACCTTGGTGATCGAGCTGTCGTCGGCGCGCACGAGCAGGTCCTGGTGGGCCAGGAAGTACGGACCGGCGAAGTCGACCTCCTTCTTGCGCTTGTCGTTGATCGAGTAGCTGGCGACGACGAACTTGACGTCGCCGTTCTTGATCAGGTTCTCGCGCTCGGCGCTGGGCGCCTGCTTGAAGTTGATCTTGTCCTCGGCGTAGCCGAGCTCCTTGGCGACGTAGCGGGCGACGTCGACGTCGAAACCGGCGTACGTGCCGTCCGGGGTCTTCAGGCCGAGGCCGGGCTGGTCGAACTTGATACCGACGTTGATCTTGTCACCGTTGCTGCCCGAGTCCGACCCGGAGCCACAGGCGGTGGCGGTCAGCGCGAGGACGACGGCGGCCGCGGCGGCGGCAGGGGTGCGACGAAGCTTCATCGAGGAATGTCCCTTGGTCTAGAAGTGAGTGGGGAAGAATAGGCCCGAACTCACTCAGTGGTGAAGGATCTTGGAGAGGAAGTCCTTGGCCCGGTCGCTGCGCGGGTTGCTGAAGAACTCCTCGGGCGTCGCCTGCTCGACGATGCGACCGTCCGCCATGAAGACGACCCGGTTGGCGGCGGAGCGCGCGAAGCCCATCTCGTGGGTCACGACGACCATCGTCATGCCGTCCCGCGCCAGCTGCTGCATGACCTCGAGGACCTCGTTGATCATCTCGGGGTCGAGCGCGGAGGTCGGCTCGTCGAACAGCATGACCTTCGGGCCCATCGCGAGCGCGCGGGCGATCGCCACGCGCTGCTGCTGGCCGCCGGAGAGCTGCGCCGGGTACTTGTCCGCCTGGGTACCGACCCCGACCCGGTCGAGCAGGGCGCGGGCCTTCTCCTCGGCGGCCTTCTTCTCCGTCTTCCGGACCTTGATCTGGCCCAGCATCACGTTCTCGAGCACCGTCTTGTGCGCGAAGAGGTTGAACGACTGGAAGACCATGCCGACGTCGGAACGCAGGCGCGCGAGCTCCCTGCCCTCCGCCGGCAGCGGCTTGCCGTCGATGGTGATGGTGCCGGAGTCGACGCTCTCCAGCCGGTTGATCGTGCGGCACAGCGTCGACTTGCCGGACCCGGAGGGTCCGATGACGACCACGACTTCGCCGCGGCTGATCGTCAGATCGATGTCCTGGAGGACATGCAGTGCGCCGAAGTGCTTGTTCACGCCGGACAGTACGACCAGGTCGTCCGTGGCGCGCGGGGTGTCCTCGAGTTCCTTGGACACTGACTCTCCGCTCATCGGGCTCTAGCTCCGTCCTCCTCGGTTGGGGAGGACACTAGAGACCCGACGTCATGACCGTCATCACATCTGAGCGGAAATTGAGGATAACGATCCGGCCGCAACCGGACACAGTGTGTGAACGGGACACCCGGGGCCGTACCGGCTGCATAACGGAAACGCCGCCGTCACAGGGGGACACTTGACTGTGACACCGAACATCGGTGTTCATGCCTTGGTACCACCTGGTACACAGAGAGCCGATATCAGGACCGCGACCACGGAGGAGGTACGTATGCGACTGCTGCTCGTCGAGGACGACGACCATGTCGCCGCCGCCCTCTCCGCGATCCTCGCCAAGCACGGCTTCACGGTGACCCACGCCCGCAACGGCGAGGAGGCGCTCCAGGCCGTACTGCCCACGGCCCAGGGCGAGCGCCCCTCGTACGGGGTGATCCTGCTCGACCTCGGCCTGCCCGACCAGGACGGCTACCAGGTCTGCGGCCGCATCCGGAAGCTCACCACCACCCCGGTGATCATGGTGACCGCGCGCGGCGACGTACGCTCCCGGATCCACGGGCTCAACCTCGGCGCCGACGACTACGTCGTCAAGCCCTACGACCCCGGCGAGCTCCTCGCCCGGATCCACGCCGTCAGCCGCCGCAACGCCGGCGCGGAGGAGACGGCGGGCGGCGGCGCGGCCGCCGACGGAACCCAGCTGCGGCTCGGCTCCGTCACCATCGAGCTGCCCACCCGCCGGGTCAGCGTCGACGGCGAGAGCGTGCCCCTCACCCGCAAGGAGTTCGACCTCCTCGCCCTCCTCGCGCAGCGCCCCGGGGTCGTCTTCCGCCGCGAACAGATCATCAGCGAGGTCTGGCGCACCAGTTGGGAGGGGACCGGCCGCACCCTGGAGGTGCACGTCGCCTCCCTGCGCTCCAAGCTCCGGATGCCCGCCCTGATCGAGACCGTGCGGGGCGTCGGCTACCGCCTGGTCGCCCCCGCCGCGTAACCGCCGGACGGCCCCTTCGTGCGCACCCGCCTCCTTCCGCTGCTCATCGTGCTGATGGCCGGCGTCCTGCTCGCCCTCGGCTTTCCGCTCGCCGCCAGCCTCGCCGCCTCCGAGCAGCAGCGCGTCGTCGTCGACCGGCTCGACGACGCCGCGCGGTTCGCCGCGCTCGCCCAGTTCGTCAGCGAGACCAGCCCCGGCACCGACGAGCGGCGCACCACCCTCGGCGGCGAACTCGCCAGCTACCACGACGTGTACGACATCCGGGCCGGGATCTTCTACCGCGACAACCGGTCCATGGCCGCCGCCCCCGAGGACTGGGTCGTCCCCTACGACGGGGAGGGCCGCCGCGCCTTCAACGAGGCGCTCCTCGGCCGCCGCAGCCACGACCCGCCCCAGGTGTGGCCCTGGCAGGCCGACGCCCGGCTCATCATCGCCTCACCGGTCGTCAGCGACGGCGACGTCATCGCGGTCGTCGTCACCGACTCGCCCACCGGACAGCTCCGCATGCGCATCCTGCGCGGCTGGCTGCTGATCTTCGCGGGCGAGTCCCTGGCCATGCTGGTCGCCGTCGGCGCCGCCTTCCGGCTCACCGGCTGGGTCCTGCGGCCCGTCCGCGTCCTCGACTCCGTCACCCACGACATCGCCACCGGCCGGATGAACTCCCGGGTCGCCGCGACCGGCGGACCGCCCGAACTCCGGCGCCTCGCGCTCTCGTTCAACGAGATGGCCGACAACGTCGAGGAGGCGCTCGAACAGCAGCGGGCCTTCGTCGCCGACGCCTCCCACCAGCTGCGCAACCCGCTGGCCGCGCTGCTCCTGCGGATCGAGCTCCTCGCCATGGAGCTCCCCGAGGGCAACGAGGAGATCGCCTCCGTACGGACCGAGGGCAAGCGCCTCTCCCAGGTCCTCGACGACCTCCTCGACCTGGCGCTCGCCGAACACGCGGCGGCCGAGCTGCGGCTCACCGACGTGGGCGCGCTCACCGCCGAGCGGGTCGCGTCCTGGCGGCCGGTCGCCGACGACAAGGGCGTCGTGCTCACCGGGGAGTGCGGGGCGGTCACGGCCTGGGCGGACCCGGTGGCGCTCTCCAGCGCGCTGGACGCGGTGATCGACAACGCGCTGAAGTTCACCCCGGCCGGGGAGGAGGTCACCGTGACGGCCAGGGCACAGCCCGGCGGGGAGAGCGTCGCCGTCGTCGTGGCCGACCACGGGCCGGGCCTCACGGACGAGGAGCTGGGCCGGGTCGGCGACCGCTTCTGGCGCTCGGGCCGGCACCAGAACGTCAAGGGATCGGGCCTCGGCCTCTCGATCACCCGCGTCCTGCTCACGGCGGGCGGCGGCGGCATCGCGTTCGCGCCGAACGAGCCCCACGGGCTGCGCGTGACGGTCACGGTGCCGCGGAACCAGCCGGCGGCTCGGCAGGGGGAGCGCTGGACGCCGGAGGAGCGGTAGGGCCACGCGGTGGTACGGGGCGGCCGGCGCCGGCCTCTGGCAGCGCGCTTGGGGCCGGGGCCTCCGGGAGTGCGGCTGGGGCTGCGGGGCCCTCCGGGAGCGGCGGTGAGGCCGGGGCTCTCCGGGAGCGCGGCCGGGACGGGCTCCCTCCCGGAGCGCGGTCAAGGGTGGGCCCCCTCAGGGAGCGCGGCTTACGCTTGGCCCACTCAGGGAGCGCTGCCCGGGCCGGGCCGCGCCCCCTCTGGGAGGCTCAGGGTTTCACCGAGCGGTAGTAGCGGCGGGCCCCGTCGTGGAGGGTCAGCGGCTCGGTGTAGACGGCGGTCCGCAGGTCCACCAGCTGGGCCGGGTGGACCTGGCGGCCGATCCGGTCCCGGCTTCCGATCACCGTACGGGTGAAGCCCTCGACCAGGTCGTCGTCGGCCTCCTCGGTCGTGACCAGCAGGTTCGCCACCGCGAGGGTCTCTATGGGCCGGCCGTCCTGCGCCTTGGCGTACGCGTCGGCCGGGATCACCGCGGACCGGTAGTGGCGTGTCGAGCCGCCGACGTCGTGGAGCCGGTCGACCAGGGCCGTGTCGAGCGGCAGCAGCCGGACCTGGAACCGTTCGGACAGCGCCTGCACCGGCTGGGTGGGCAGACCACCCGACCAGAAGAAGGCGTCCAGCTCGCCCCGCTCCAGGAGCCCCGGCATCGTGTCGATGCCCGCCGGGACCGGCACGATGTCCCGGTCCGGGGTGAGGCCCGCCGCCGCGAGGACCCGGTCGGCGATGAGCCGTACGCCGGACCTGTTCTGGCCGACGCCGACGCGGAGGCCGCGCAGGTCCTGCACCTTCTGCAGCGAGGAGCCCTTGCGCACCACGATCTGCACGTAGTCGTCGTAGAGCCGGGCGCAGCCGCGCAGCCGCTCCCAGCCGGGCCGGCGCTCCCGCTGGTACTGGGCGACCGCGTCCGCCGTCGCGACGGTGAAGTCGGCCTCGCCGGTGGCCACCCGCTGCACGTTCTGCTGGGAGCCCTCGCTCTCCTTCAGCGTTAACGACACCTCGGGCAGGTCCTCCGAGAGGTCCTGCTTGAGGAGGTCCCCGTACCGCTGGTAGACGCCGGTGGAGACGCCCGTACTGAAGGTGACCGAGCCGCTCGGAACGGGGGAACCGAAGGGCATCAGCCACCACACCAGCACTCCGCACACCGCGAGCAGCGCGGCCGCGCCCGCCAGGACACGACGGCGGGCGGCACGGGAGAGGGAGGCGAACATGCACGCGATCCTGCCAGGCCGCGGGCGTGTCTGGCCAGGTTCGATCGGGTGAGGGGGCGCACGGCCGTGGCCGGGGTGGCGCCCCTCACGAGGCCGGGGCGGCGCCCGTCACGTGCCCGTGCGGCGCCCGTCACGTGTCCGGTGGCCGCGCGGGCCCGACGAGCGGGTCCGCGCGGGCCCGACGAGGGGTCCGCGCGGAGCTGCGGGTCGGTGGGCCGCCCGGTTCAGTAGGCGAACGCCGACTTGCCCGTCACGGTCGTGGCGACGTGCGTGATGCCACTCCCGGGCGGCAGCGCCGTCACCGTCGAGGTCCCGGTCGTCGCGGTCGTCGTGCTGTCGCCGAGCTGGGCCGCCGCGTTGGCACCCCAGCCGATCACCGATCCGTCGTCCAGCGCGGCCACGGTGAAGTCCGCGCCGCCCGCGATGCTCTGGACGCCCTTGAGCGTGTCCAGGACGACGGGGGTGGTGCGGTTGGCGTTCGTGCCGTCGCCGAGCTGCCGGTCGGTGTTCTTGCCCCAGCCGGCCAGGCTGCCGTCGTCGAGGACGGCGAAGCCGGACGCGGAGGTGGCGAAGACCCTGGCCACGGCGTCGAGGTAGGCGACGTCCACCGGCTTGTTGCTGTCGGCGGTGGAGTCGTTGCCGAGCTGGCCCTCGGCGCCCTTGCCCCAGGCCTTGACCACGCCGTCGGCGGTGAGCGCGAGGACGTGGTCGCAGCCCACGGCGACGGACTCGACGTCGACCAGGTCGGGGACCTTCTGCGGGGTCTCGCGGGTGGTGTTGTTGCCGGTGCCCAGGCGCCCGTTGTCGCCCTTGCCCCAGGTCCAGACCGTGCCGTCCTGGCGGAGCGCCACGCTGAAGTCGCAGCCCGCGCCGACGTCCTTGACCTTGTCCAGGCTCTGCACGGGGATCGGGGCCTTGTACGGGTTGGTGGTGTCCTGGCCGGTGCCGAGCTGCTTGGAGGCGTTGCCGCCCCAGGCGAGGACCCGGCCGCCCTTGACGGCGAGAGCGTGGTTGAGGCCCGCGGAGACCTCGCTCACACCGGACAGCCCGGCGACGGTCGCGGGGAAGGACTGGGCGACGAGGGTGCCGTTGCCGAGCTGGCCGGTGGCGTTGGAGCCCCAGCTCTTCACGGTGCCGTCCTTGAGGAGGGCGACGGCGAAGGGGTTGGCGGTGGTGCCGGTGCCGCCACCGCCTCCGGAGAGTTCGCGGACGTCGTCACGGGTGATGCCGGTGACCGCGGCGGGGGTCTGCTGGGCGAGGACGCTGCCGTTGCCCAGCTGGCCCTGGGCGTTCTCGCCCCAGGAGCGGACCCAGGGGTCGGTGCCGGCGGAGGCGTGGGTGGAGAGGAAGGGGACCGCGAGGGCGGTGGCCGCCGTGACGGCGGCGAGCAGGGTGATGCGCTTGCTGTGGTGCATGGGGACCTTTCGAGTCAGTAGGCGAAGCTCGACCTGCCGGAACTGGGCGCCGAGACGCGGGTCGCGCCGCTGCCCGCGGGCAGCGCGACGACCGGGGTGGGGGAGTCGGTGGTGGTGGCGTCGCCGAGCTGGCCGGCCGTGTTCTCGCCCCAGGCGAGGACGGAGCCGTCGGAGCGGACGGCGACGCTGTGCGCGTAGCCGCCGGCGATGTCGGTGACCTCGTCCAGACCGGGTACCGGGACCGGGGTGGTGCGGGAGACGGTGGAGCCGTCGCCGAGCTGGCCGCGGCCGTTCCATCCCCAGGCGCGGACCGAGCCGTCGTCGAGCACGGCGAAGCTGTGGTAGCCGCAGCCGATGACCCGGCCGGCGCCGCTGAGATGGTGTACCTTGACCGGCGAGGACCGGGCCTCCGTGCTGTCGTTGCCGAGCTGGCCGTTGACGTTGTAGCCCCAGGCGCGCACGGTGCCGTCGGCGAGCCGGGCGAGCGTGTGGTGGCAGCCTGTCGAGATCTCGACGACGTCCGTGAGGCCGGGGACCTGTTGCGGGGTGTTCCGGTCGGTGGTGTCCCCGAGGCCGAGCTGACCGTACTGGGCGCGGCCCCAGGTCCACACGGTGCCGTCCTGCCGGAGGGCGACGGCGTGGAAGCAGCCGGCTGCGACCTCCTTCACCTTGTTCAGGCTCTGGACCCGCACGGCTCGGGTGGCCGACGCGGTGCCGCCGTCGCCGAGCTGGCCGTAGGTGTTGTCGCCCCAGGCGAGAAGGCGTTCGCCGCGGACGGCGTAGGAGGACTGGAACCCGGTGGCGACCTCGGTGACTCCGGACAGCCCGCCCACGGCGGCGGGGAACGGCCGGCTCACGAGGGTGCCGTCGCCGAGCTGGCCCGCGAGGTTCCCGCCCCAGGACTGGACCGTGCCGTCGGTGAGGAGCGCGACGGCGTAGGAGCTGGTGCCGGCGCCTCCGCCGCTCGACAGCTCGCGCACGGAGGCACGGGCGAGCCCCTGGACGCTTCCCGGGGTCTGCTGCTCGGCTGTGGTGCCGTTGCCGAGCTGGCCGCCCAGGTTGGCGCCCCAGGCCCGTACCCAGGGGTCCCGGGGTTCGGCTGCGACGGCGGTTCCGGTACGGGGCAGGGTGAGCGCCGCGAGGGCGAGGAGCGTGGCGGCGCCGCGCACGTACGCGTACGTCATGGGAGCACGCCCCCGATCAGTACGCGTACGTCGTGTTGCCGCCCAGCGACACCGCCACCGCCTTGATCGCCGAGCCCTCGTTGAGGATCTTCACCGACTCGTAGCGGGCGACGGTCGTGCCGTTGCCGAGCTGGCCCTCGCCGTTGTGGCCCCAGGTGAAGACCTCGTCCGCCGTGACGGCGACGCCGTGCCGGGCGCCGGCCGCGAGGTGCTGGACGCCTTCGAGGCGCGGGATCTCGACGGGGGCGGTGCGGTTGGTGCGGGAGACGTTGGAGTCGAAGGCCTCGTCGGACTCCAGGAGCTGGCCGTACTGGTTGTTGCCCCAGCCCCAGACGTGGCTGTCGCTCGTCTTGACGTAGTTGTGGAAGGCGCCCGCCTCGATGTCGGAGACGCCCTCGATCCAGTCCACGTCGACGGGGAGCGTGGCGGACTTGGTGGAGGAGTTGCCGAGCTGGCCGTAGAGGTTGTAGCCCCAGGACTTGACCGTGTCGTCGGAGGTCAGCGCGAGGGCGTGGTGGCAGCCCGCGTCGATCTCGACGATGTTCTCCAGACCCTGAACCTGCCGGGGTACGGAGCTGGTGGCGCGGTTGCCGGTGCCGAGCTGGCCGTGGATGCCGCGGCCCCACGCGTACACCTTGCCGTTCTCCAGGAGCGCGAGGCTGAAGTCGCAGCCTGCCGAGATCTGCTTGACCTTGGGCATGCCCTGGACGCGGTCGGGGACCGTACGGCTGTCGCCGGTGCGGTTGTTGCCGAGCTGGCCGTAGGCGTTGTCGCCCCAGGAGTAGACCTGGCCGCTCGTGTCGAGGGCGAGGCCGTGCTTCCCGCCCGCGGCGACGTCCTTGATGTGGGTGAGGCGGGGGACGGTCGTGGGCACGGCCTGGTTGGTGTTTCCGCCGTTGCCGAGCTGGCCCGAGGAGTTGTGACCCCAGGACTTCACGGTCTTGTCGGTACGGGCGAGGGCGAACGAGTCGGCGGACGAGGTGCCGCCGGTCGACATCTGGTCGACGTCGCCCCGGAAGAGGCTGGTGACCGAGGACGGGCTGAGGCTGTCGGCGAGGGTGCCGTTGCCGAGCTGGCCGGTGCGGCCGGCGCCCCAGCTCAGCACGGTCGGGTTGCCTTCGTTGGCGTGCGCCGCGGGGGCGAGGGCCGGTACGGCGGTGAGGGCTGCCGCGGCGAGGGCGGCGGCGGCGAGGCGCCGGGCGCGCGGTGTCGTGCCCGAGGTACTGCGTCGTGAACGGGACATGGCTCTGCTCTCCTTCGACGGGGACATACGGGAGCGCGGCGCCCGGACGGTGCCGTCCGCCGGGAGGCGGAGGCGTACACGGGCCGGGCGCGGGTCATGCGAACACGTCGTGCCGGGCCCTTGGGCATGGGGTGCCCACTGGCCCTGTGCGGCGGCCGGGACGGGCCGTCGGGCACACCAGCAGACTGACCGAAAACGATCACCGAGGCGCGCTGGAACCGCTGAAACACCCGTTTGTCGGACCTCCGTTCGGGGCGCCGTTCCGGGGGCGCATTCACCCCCGCCGTGAACCGGGAGACAGGCGCGGGCGGCGCCGGGGGCGGGCCGCCGAACGGCGGCGGCCGGGCGAGTGAGAGGCCCCACCGGACACGCTCGCCCGCTCTCCCGCCCCCACCCCCGAATCCCTACGAACGGGTGGACCGGCGGGCCGGGGCACGGGCACGCCGGGGCTCCGGCTCCGGCCCCTCGGGGCGGCTCCGTGTGCGCTCCGCCGAAGTGGTGAGCGGCCCCCGGGGTGCGCGCCGCGCCGTGTGTCCTGCCGGGGTGCCGAGGCGTCGACGGTTAGCGTCTGGAAGCGCTCGGTGATCTTGAGGACAGTCCCCTGTCCGCCCCTGGCGTCCCCTTCCGAGCTCACCAAATCACCCCTGTCCCAAGGGAGTTCCCATGCCCGAATGGAAGACGTCGGCACGCCGTGTGCTGACCGCGGCCTTCCTCGCCGCCGCTCTCGCCCTGCCCCTGGCCCCCACTGCGTACGCCGAGGAGTGCAAGCCCGACGACCAGGCCTGCCTGGACAAGGAGGCCAACGCCAAGGAGGCCGAGGAGATCGAGGAGCAGCAGAAGAAGACCCAGGAGGCCGCCGGTCAGGCCGACAAGGACATCAAGGACGCCGGCAAGAAGCTGGACGAATGCCCGCCCGGCTCCAGCTCCTGCATGGAGAAGCTGGCAGGCAAGGGAGGCCGCGAGGAGGGCGGCTTCAAGGACATGAGCACGACCCTCTCCACCTACCGGCCGGAGCCCGCCGACAACGCGTCCCAGGCCGTCGAGTCCACCTGTGCGGCCTTCCCCGCCTCCCTGCCGCAGGGGGCGAGCGTCCCGGGGCAGTCCCCCTTCCCGGCCACGCAGCTCTGCTCCCTGCTCGGCTCCTGAGTCCCCCTCTCCGCTCCTCCCCCGTCCCGAAGGGTTTCCTCGTCATGCCTTCGCGCCGTCCCCGCGCCGTCCTGCCCGTGCTCGCCCTGAGTCTCGGCCTCGCCGCCCCCCTCGCCCTGCTCGCCCCGCCCGCCGCCGCCGTCACCCCCGAGGAGGGGCCAGGCGAGGCGCCCGTGGCCCGCGCCGTGACCGCGTCCGGCCGGCCCGCGAAGATCGCCGACGTCCTGGAGTACTGCGGGACCAAGCGCTCCGCCTGCACCTTCCGGATCGACCCCAAGCAGGCCCGCGAGTACGCCACCGCCGTCAAGTCCCTCGGCAACGCCGTCGTCAACTGCACCACGAGCGACATGGGAGTCGACCGGACCGTCACCCTGCGGACCAGCAGCACCGACAACATCGGCGGTGAGATCTCCGGGAAGATCACCGCCGAGGGCACGGTCTCCGCCTCCGGCGAGGTCACCACCAACCTCTCCAACGACATCACGAGCGAGAACAAGACCCCCAACCTCAAGGACGGTCCGACCTCGACGAACGGGACGAAGACCTCGGTCGCCGGCGGCGCCAAGGCGGCCGGCTCGATGAGCGCCAAACTCGCCTTCGAGGCCGCCTTCAAGGCGACGTACTCCAAGTCCTGGACCATCGACAACACCGAGACCACCGTCTACAAGTCCACCGTCAAGCCGTACGACATGCTCGTCTTCGGCGCGAGCGCGGCCATGCGGCGCGTGGTCGGCGACCTCGTCACGGACACGGGCAAGAAGATCCTCAACGTGAGCGTGGACAGCCCCTCCATGGTCAACACCAGCAGCTTCGTCGCCCAGACGTACGCCGTCCCCGACCGGCTCTGCGGCCGCAAGCGCCCCGCCGGTGACACCGCGCCCGACGGCGACAACAACCCTCCCGGCGGTCTGCGGAGCGCCCCCGCGCGGGAGGTGCCCGCCGCGCGGGCCGTGCCGCCCGGCGCCGACCCGAAGCGTGAAGTCGTCCTGTCGTCCCACGCCCACTGACGCGGAGGAGTCCCCGCCATGAACCGCCCCCTCTCGGCGCTCACCGTCCTCGGGGCCGCCGGGCTGCTGCTGCCCGCCGCCCCCCTCTCCCCGCTCGCCTCGGCCGCCGCCGCCGAGCAGTCCGTCCCCGTCCTCAACGGCGACTTCGCCGACCCGGTCCTGAAGGGCGACGGCCCCACGACCGTCGGCATCGACTTCTGGACCGGCTCCAACCAGCGCTACTCGCCGACCGCTTCGGGCCGCACCGACGCCTCCCACGGTGTCGCCCTCCAGAAGGACGGCAACACCCTGCAGCAGCGACTGCGCGGAGTCCGCGCGGGCGCCAGGGTCACCGTGAGGTACGAGGACAGCCCCGCCGTCTCCAAGGAGTGCACCGGGGAACAGGTCGTCGCGGGTCAGCCCTATGCCGTCGTCGCCTCCGGCGGCCCGGTGCAGGAGCTCACCACCGCGAGCGATCCCGACCGGGTGAAGGGAACCCCGGGCAAGGGGCGTTGGACCGGTCGCGCCTACGTCTTCACCGCGAGCGAGAACGAGCCGCTGCTCACCTTCACCTCACGCGTCACCGACTCCCGCACCCACGTGACCTGTTCGCCGATGATCGCCCGCATCCGCGCGGTCGAGGTGCCGCCGGACGTCGACAAGACCGTGAGCAAGACCGCGCTCGGGACCTCGGAGGCGTACAAGGGCAACGACCGCGAGAGCACCCTCCACAACGCCGCCGCCGCCTGCAACGGCGAGAACGCCTGCGCCTTCCGGCCCGACACCCGCACTTCCTTCCGCTACTACGACCGGGCACGGGTGGTCGGCGAGGCCTTCGTCAACTGCACCCGCAACGCGCTGGAGCACTCCCGGCTCCTCTCGTACTCCGAGCGTGCGCACGACAGCATCTCCCAGACCTACGCCGACGCGGGCCTCGCGCTCAACGAGGTGGCCAGGCTGCCCACGTCGGGAGACCGGACGGAGGACGAGAAGCGGCTCAAGGAGCGGCCCACGGCCGCCCAGTTCGCCCTCGCCTACGAGAAGGTCTGGCAGCGGCCCTGGCAGTGGTTCAGCAGCGACCAGCGCACGGTCGTGGAGAAGATCCAGCCCGGCGAGGTGAGCTGGGTCGAGCTGCAGCCGAGCCGCGAGCGGGTCGAGGGCTGGTTCGTCAGCAAGAAGGACGACTACCGGCTGCACGCCGTCGTCGACGGGCCCTCGCGGGCCGTGCCCGACCGGCTGCTCCAGCGCACCGGACCCATGTCCGAGGCGGAGAAGCAGCGCTGTGCGGCCGCCCGGCCCATGACCACCACCCCGGTCGGCGCGGACGCGCCCGCGAGCTCCAGCGACAAGGGCCTCCTCAAGAGCCCGGCGTCGAGAGCCGCGGGCGTCCGGGCCGGGTTCCGGAGCGTGCCGCTGAACTGATCCCGGCCGGTACGCACGACCGGACCGACGCGGGCGTGCGCCGCCTCACCCCGCCACGGCGGTGAGGCGGCGCAGCACCTCGTCCCGGCCCAGCGCGCGGGCCACCGCGAACAGGTCGGGGCTGCGGGTGGCGCCCGTGAGCGCGACCCGGACCACGTTCGCGACTGCCCTCGGCGGGCCCGCCCAGCGCTCCGGGTCCCGGCGCCAGGAGGCCGTGTCGGGGGCGTGACCGTGCCGCTCCGCCAGCGCGCGGAGCGCGCCGTACCACTCGGCGCTGGAAGCGGTGCCGGAAGCGGTGCCGGAAGCGGTGCCGGAAGCGGCGTCTAAGCCGACGGCCGGATCGGCGGTGAGCTCGTCGGCGAACGTGGCCGCGAACTCGCCCGCGATCCGACGCACGAGATCCGGTTCCAGGCCGCCGTAGCGGTCGTCGTCGGCCGCCGGAGGCGAGCCGAAGAGCTCCGCGAAGAAGAAGCCGTAGCGATCGCGGAAGCAGGACCAGCGGTCCAGGTCCTTCCGGGCGGGCGCGCCCTCCGGCCGGCCCGCCGCCACCGCCGCGAGGGCGAGCCCCCGCTGCCGGGCGAGGACGGACCCGAGCTCCGGGTCGTACTCCTCCGCCCAGGCGAGGAGCTGGCCGTACAGCTCTTCCGGGCTGAGCGATGCGATGAACTCCCGGCTCAGGGAGTGCAGTTTGGGCAGATCGAGAAGCGGCCCCGACGGGCGCATTCCGTCGAGCCGGACGGGCGCGGCGAGCGCCTCGGCCGTGGGGACGTCCATGAGCCGGATGTTGGCGAGACCGCGCAGATAGTGCTGGACGGCGGCCGGCGGATATCCGGCGGCCAGGTAGTAGTCCACCGATGCCTCGGGGTCCTTGCGCTTGCTGAGCTTGCGCCGCGAGGGCCCCTCGGCCTTCATCAGCGGCGCCAGATGCGCGTACGCGGGCGGGTCGAAGCCGAGCGCCGCGTGGAGCTGCAGATGGACCGGCGTCGAGGACAGCCACTCCTCGCCGCGCACCACCAGCGACACCCGCATCAGGTGGTCGTCGACGACATGCGCGAAGTGGTAGGTAGGCAGCGGGAGTTCCTCCTGCGAGGACTTGAGCAGCACGATGTCGTTGCCGTTGTCCTGCATGGTGACGGCGGCGCGGATCCGGTCCGTGAACCGGACCCGGCCGGGGAACTCGTACGGGCAGCGGAACCGCACGACGTACGGTTCGCCGGACGCGATCCGACGGGCCGCCTCCTCCGGTGCCAGCGTCCGGCAGGGCGCCCACCGGCCGTAGTAGCCGATCGGCGAGCGGCCCGCGCGCTGCTCCTCCGCACTGCGGGCCAGCCGCTCCTTGTCGCAGAAGCAGGGGTACGCACGGTCCTGCCGCAGCAGTTCGCGCACATGGCTGAGGTAGACGTCCCGGCGCTCCGACTGGAGGTACGGGCCCCACTCCCCGGCACCGGTCACCCCGCCCTCGTCGGGGGCGAGCCCGAAGGCCGCGAGCAGCCGGGAGAACTCCTCCGCGGCACCGGCCACTTCGCGCGACCGGTCGGTGTCCTCGACGCGCAGCACGTGCACACCACCCGACTGGTGGGCCAGGGCGCGCGCCACGGCCGCCGTGTAGAGGCCGCCGATGTGCAGATGTCCGGTGGGGCTCGGGGCGAAACGCGTCACCTCGGCGCCCTCCGGCAGGGTGCGCGGCCGGAACCGGCGTTCCCAGTCGGCCGGTTCCGGGAGATCGGGCGGGAACATCGCGTTGATGACGGACAGGTCGAGCACGGTGGACTCCCTCCTGGGGTTCCTCGATCGATCCACCGTAGGCCGGTGACCGGCCGATTCGAGACGAGCGAGGGCGCGAGGCTGCGGGACTCCGAACCCTCTTCGGCGCTGCGGGCCCCGAGCGGCGCGCACGGTCAGTAGCGTCCTGAGGGCCGATCCGTACGACACGGGCGGACACGGAACAGAAAGGGGTGTGATGGGCGGCACGCGCGCGGTGGCCCTGCTCGCGCTCGGCTCCTTCGCCATGGGGACCGACGCCTACGCGATGGCGGGACTGCTTCCGGACATCGGCGCCGACCTGCGGGTCTCCGTCTCCCTCGCCGGGCAGTCCGTCACCGCCTTCACCCTCTGCTACGCCCTGGCCGCGCCGCTGTTCTCGGCCGTCCTCGCCCGCTGGGGGACCCGTACGGTCCTGGTGACCGCGCTCGTGGTCTTCGTCGTCGCCAACACCGGGACGGCACTGACCGGTTCGTACACCGGACTCCTCGGCACCCGGGCCCTGGCCGGTGCCGGAGCGGGCCTCTTCACCCCGGCGGCGGCCACCGCGGCCGTCGCGCTCGTACCGCCCGAGCGGCGCGGCCGGGCCCTCGGCCTGGTGCTCGGCGGAATGAGCGCGGGGACGGTCCTCGGCGTGCCGCTGGGACTGCTCGTGGCCGCCGAATCGGGCTGGCGTACCGCCCTGTGGCTGATCACCGGCCTCGGCGTGGTGGCCCTGGCCGGCGTGGGCACCGCCCTTCCGCCGGTACGCGGGGCCGCGGCGCCCTCGCTGCGGGCCCGGTTCGGCGCCCTGACCCGGCCCCGGGTCGCCGTGGTCGTCGCCGTCACCTTCACCCAGACCGTCGCCAGCCTCGGGCTCTACACCTATCTGGAACCGGTCCTTCACCGGGTCGCCGACGTCGGCAGCGCCGTGCCGTACCTCTGGGTCTGGGGCATCGGCGGGGTCTGCGGCAGCCTCCTCGCCGGAACCCTCGTCGACCGGACGGGGCGGCCCGCCCTGCTCGCGGTCGCCCTGCTCGGCACCCTCGGCGCCGCCCTGACGCTGCTGCCGTGGGCCGGAGCCGTACCCGGCCTCGTCCTGCTGCCCCTGATCCTGTGGGGCGCGGTCGGCTGGGCCTTCGTCGTACCCCAGCAGCATCGGCTGCTCGCCCGGGAGGGCGAGGGAGGAGCCGCCGCCGTCGGCCTCAACAGCTCCGCCACCTATCTGGGCGGCGCCGTCGGCTCCGCGCTCGGCGGCCTCGCCCTCGCCCACGGGCTCGACGCCCGCTGGCTTCCGCTCCCCGCCGCCGGGGTCGCGCTCGCGGGAGTCCTCTTCCACCTCATCGCGGTGCGCGCGCTCGCCGGGCGCGAGGCCGTGGCCGGACCCCGAGACACCGGAACGGAACCACGTGACACCGGCACCGACCGGCGTGACGCAGGGACGGAACCACGTGACACCGGCACCGCCCCGCGTGACGCAGGGACCGAGCCGTGTGATGCCGCGACCGACCATCGTGACAAAGACGGGACCGGAGCCGCGGGCGCGACCGCGGCCGGGGCCCTGGAAAGGAACACGCCATGAAGTTCGGCGTCAATCTGCCCAACTACGGCCCCGAGGCCACCCCCGACGCCCTCGCCGACTGGGCGCTGCGGGTCGAGTCGATGGGCTACCACTACGCGATGGTCTCCGACCACGTCGCGCTCACCCCGGACGTGCAGCACCTCTTCCCCGCCCCGTTCTACGACCCCTTCGCGACCCTCGCCTGGCTCGCGGGCGTCACCAGGACCGTCGGGCTCGGGACGACGGTGACGATCCTCCCGTACCGGCATCCCGTGCACACCGCCCGCGTCGCCGCCAACATCGACCGGTTCAGCAACGGCCGGCTCGTCTTCGGTGCCGCCGCCGGCTGGGCCGCCCGGGAGTTCGCCGTCCTCGACGTCCCGTACCGCAAGCGCGGGGCGATCAGCGACGAGTACCTCGCCGCGATCAAGGCCTGCTGGGCGACCGAGGTGGCCTCCTTCGACGGCGCCCACGTCTCCTTCCGCGAGGTGCACACCGGCCCGCTGCCGGTGCAACGGCCCGGCCCGCCCGTCTGGGTCGGCGGCCACAGCTACGGCGCGCTCCGCAGGGCCGTCCGGCTCGGCGACGCCTGGCACCCCACCTCCGTCTCCGGCGACTGGCTCCTCGGCGTCGGGCTGCCCGCGCTCCGCCAGGTCGCCGAGGAACACGAGCGGCCCGTCCCCGACCTCTGCCCCCGGATCAAACTGCGCGTCACCTCCCGGCCGCTCGGCCCCGGGCGGCTGCTCGGCGAGGGCACCCAGGCGCAGATCGCCGACGACCTCGGACTCCTCCAGGACCTGGGCGCGCGGGCCGTCGTCCTCGACCCCACCTATCCGGGCGACCGGCGCGAGGCCGGGCGCACCGCCCGTGACCTCGACGTCCTGGAGACACTGGTCAAGGAGATCATCGACGTGGACGCCGGCTGCGTACGATGATCGAACGGCGGCAGCGGGAGGGGGCGCGCGACATGACCGATCCGGACCTGCGGAAGCTGCGTGTGCTGAGGGAGCTCAGCGAGCGCGGCACCGTCAGCGCGGCCGCCCAGGCCCTCCACCTCACTCCCCAGGCCGTCTCGCAGCAGATCAGCGCCCTGGGGCGGGAGTTGGGCGTCCCGCTCACCGAGCCCTCCGGCCGCCGGCTGCGGCTCACCGGGGCCGCGCGGATCGTGCTCCGGCACGCCGAGGCCGTCTTCACCCAGGTCGAGCAGATGCGCGCGGAACTCGCCGCCCACCAGAGCGGCGAGCGGGGAGAGGTGGCCGTCGCCGGGTTCTCCACCACCCTCTCGGCGCTCATCCTGCCCGCCGTGGCCCGGCTGAGGGAGACCCGGCCGCTGCTGCGGACCTCGCTGGCCGAGGTCGATCCGCCGGAGAGCTTCTCCCTGCTCCAGCGCGGGGAGGCGGACGTCGTCATCTCCGCGGACACGACACGGCCGTCGGTGGACTCGGGGAGCTCGGGGGGCTCGGAGCGTCCCGGGGGTGAGGAGGGACGTCTCGAAGGACCGCGTGACGGCGGCCTGTCCGGCGGTCCTTCCGGAGGCCGCTCCGACAGCCGCTCCGAAGGGCGATCCGAGAGCCGCTCCGAGGGCCGCTTCGACGGGCGGTTCCACCGGGTCGTGCTCTGCGACGACCCCTTCGACATCGCTCTCCCCGCCGGTCACCGGCTCCTCGACAGCGAACGGCTGCTCCTCGCCGACCTCGCCGACGAGACCTGGATCTTCGCCACGACCGGCCTCTGTCACGACATCGGCGTCGCCGCGTGTACGGCGGCCGGGTTCACCCCGCAGGCCTCCCACGCCATCGGCGACTGGGACGCCACGCTCGCGGCGGTGCGACTCGGCCTCGGGGTCGCGCTCGTGCCGCGCCTCGCCAAGCCGGTCCCGCGACCCGAGGTGACGATCCGCCCGTTCAGCGAGCGGGCGCCCTCGCGCACGGTCTTCGCGGCCGTACGCGAGGGCAGCCAGACGTCCCCCGAGATCGCCGCCGTCCTCGACGCGCTGCGGACCGCGGCCAGGGCGGCCGTCGCCGGCTGAGCGCGCACCCCGGGCGACAGCCCGTGGGTTGCCGCTGACCTGCGGGAACGCGATTCGCCACGGCTCGTGGACGGTACCGTCCAGCAGACGTTGCTGGACCCGTCCGACCGCCGGTGCGAGGCTCGGTCCCGTACCGCGGAGAGCTCCGCGCGTCCTCTCACCTTTCCTTTCCAACTCCTTGCCGAGCCTCGTCTGCCATCGGAGAGCGGGAACACCCATGTCCAAAGCCACCTACACGCGGCTGGCCGCGCTGAGCCTCATCTGGGGCTCCGTCTTCCTGTGGATCAAGATCGCCGGGTACGGCTTCTCACCCGTGCAGATGGTGCTGATCCGGCTCGCCCTCGGGGCCGTCGTCATCCTCGCCATCGGTTACGCCAAGGGGCTGCGGCTCCCCAAGGAGGCCGCCACCTGGGGCCATCTGACCGTCGCCGCGCTGCTCGGCAACGCCATCCCCTGGACCCTCTACGCCGAGGGGGAGATCGACGGATCGAGCAGCGTCGCCGCGGTCGTCAACGGCAGCGCGCCGATCTGGACCCTGGCCGCCGCCCTGCTGCTCGGCCAGGAGAAGCGGGTCTCCGGCTTCAAGGCCGGCGGCGTGCTGCTCGGCCTCGGCGGCACCGCGCTCATCGCGTCACCGTGGAACTCGACCTCGGCCGGCACCGGGTGGAGCATCCTCTGCTTCGTCCTCGGCTCCATCAGCTTCGGCGCCAGCTTCGCCTACATGGGCAAGTACCTGGTGGGCAAGGGCATTCCGCCCCTGATGCTCGCGGGCGGACAGCTCAGCGCGGCCACCGTCCTCCTCCTGGTCGCCTTCCCCTTCCTGGGTCTCCAGACCATCACCTGGCGCACCGACTCGGTGATCTCCGTCCTCATCCTCGGCGTGGTCTGCACCGGCTTCGCCGCGCTGCTCAACTTCGAGCTGATCATCAAGGACGGGCCCACCGTGGCCTCCACGGTCACCTATCTGATGACCGCCGTGGCCGTCGTCCTGGGCGCCGTGGTCCTCGACGAGCCCCTCGGCTGGACCGTGTGGCTCGGTGCGGTCGCGGTGCTCGCGGCCACGGGTCTGCTCCGGCGCAAGCCGCGTCCGGCGCCCGAACCGGCGCCCGAGGCCGCCCCCGTACCGTCGACAGCGGCGGCCGATTAGCCGCCCCATTCCCTCAGGAAATGCCGGGCCGCCGCCCGCAACATTGTGTTCATTCATGGGGCGGGTGATGGGTGGTAGCGTCACGAGTGGAAACACCCGGCCTTTATGGGGGAGTCGCACGTGGCTTTTGTGGTCGAACTCGTTTTCCGTGGCAATGAGACGGACCGGTTGAGTTTCGGAGAGGCTCACCGGACCTATTGGAAAAGGATGGCCGCGCGCGGCATCCTGCTCGGCGGTGGGCCCTGGCGGGACGGTACCGGGGAACTCCTGGTCTGTGAGGCCAGGGACCGCGGCACCCTCTTACGGGTCCTGTACGCCGATCCCTACGCCCAGGCGCAGGTCATCGGAGAGTTACGGGTCCGTGAATGGAACGCGGTCATGGGGCACGTGGTGCTCGCCGGTCTGGAGCGTTCCACCGGTGGCGCCGGGACCCATGAGCGAATACGCGGGGGCGTCGCTGCGCCCGTCCCGCCGGCCGTCCGTGCGGTGCCCGCCGTACGCGAGGAGGTCGCCGTCCGTGAGGAACTGACCGCCCACGAGCGGCGCATCGCCACCATGATGCTCGACGGCCTGACCAACAAACAGATCGCCGAGTCGTTCACGGTCTCCACCCGGGCCGTGGAGCTGCACATCACGCGCATCTACCGCAAGCTCGACATCCGCCGGCGCGCCCAACTGGCCGCCGCCATCGACCGGTTCGAGGCGGCGCTGGCCTGCTGAACCTTCCGCTGCCCGCGCCCCGCGCTCGCCGCCCGTGCCTCGGGCCCGCGCCCGATCCCGGGTCCCTTCCGGGCACCCGTTCCTGTACCCGTACCCGTACGTATCCACTTGGGGGAGTTCGCCATGCCGCTTGTCGAGATAACCGTTCCCGAGGGCACCCTCTCCGAGGCCGCCGCGGAGGTCCTGCAGCAGCAGGTCGCCGACTCCGTGCTGACGGCCATGGAGCTGCCTCGCACCGACTTCTTCGCCGCCGCCACCTGGGTCTACGTCCGTGAGGCCGCCAAGGGGTTCGCGGCCACGGGGGCCGGCACCGCCCCGGGCATCCTCGTCGTGGTCACGCCCCTCGAGGGCTTCCTGACCCCCGAGCGCAACGAAGCGCTCTCGGCCGAGGTCACCCGGCACGTCCAGGAGGCGACCACGCCCGACACCGTCGTCTGGCTCGTGGTGAACGAGATCCCGGAGGGGAACTGGGCCGTGAACGGCGGACTGACCCGAAGGGCGAAGATCGACGAATTCGTCGCCGAGGCCGCCAGGGCCCGCTGAATTCCGTTTTCGTTTCCTCTTTCGGACGCCTCGGCGCCGCACCGTATTCACGGTGCGGCGCCGTTGTTCTGCCGGGGGTGTCGAATCCGGCCACGGGTGCGGAATCCCGTATCGATGTGCGGTCCGTTCCGCTCGTACGGTGATGTCAATGGCACCGACGGATGGGAGTGACTCGTTCATGGCTCTGCATTCGGCGCCGCGACTCGGTGTGGTGGTTCCTTCGGGAAACGCCGCAGCCGAACCCGAGATCGGCAGCCTCGTCAGCCCCGCATTCAATGTCCACACCTCACGCTTCCCTGTCCTTCCCGGAAAAGACCTCCGTGGCCGGCTCGAGAAGTACAACGACGTGCTCCCCGACGTGCTGGGGAATTTCGGTGGCCTGCGTCTCGACGCGGCCGTCGTCTCCTGCACCGGCTCGCACTACCTCCTCACGCCGGACGGCGACCGGGCCCTCTGCGCGGAGCTCTCCGAGCGCGTGGGAGCCCCCGTACGGTCGGCGGCGCTCGCCATCCTCGACACGGCGCGGGCGGTGGGCGCCGAACGGCTGGTCCTGATCTCGCCGTACGAGCCCTGGCTCACCGAACTGTCCCACGCCTACTGGCAGTCGGCCGGACTGGCCGTCGACCGGGTGGTCAAGATCCGGGCCGGCGCCCGCTTCTCCCCGTACGACGTGACCACCGAGGAGCTGGTCGCACAGGTGCGTGAGGCCGAACTGCCGCCGGACGCGGCGCTGTTGTTCACCGGTACCGGCATGTTCACCTTCGACGCGCTCGCCGAGCTCGGCCGGGACAGCGGGCACACCCTGCTCACCTCCAATCTTGCGAGCGCCTGGTGGGCCCGGGACACCCTCGGCCTGCCGGCCGAAGGCCCGGACGCGCACCCGCTGCTGCGCCGGCTCGCCGAGCGGACCGGCGCGAGGTCCGCCTTACCGGACACCGGTCACGCGGCCGTCCCGGGTGGCGCTGCCGTCCCGGATGGCGCGGCCGCCGAGCCCGGTCGTGACGCCGCCGTGGCCGTGTCGTGAGCGGCGACACCGCCTCCCACGGGCCGGTCGCCGTCGTCGGCGCCGGGCCCGTAGGTCTGACCGCCGCGCTCGTCCTCGCCCGGACCGGCGTCCGCGTCACGCTCCTGGAGTCCCGGGAGACGCTGGCCACCGAGTCCCGCGCGTCCACCTTCCACCCCTCCACCCTCGACCTCCTCGACGAGCTCGGCGTCGCCGCCGCGCTGCGCCGCCAGGGCCGTACCGTCGACCGCGTCCAGTGGCGCGACCTGGACGGCGTCGTCCATGCCGAGCTGGACTACTCCGTGCTCGCCGGGCACACCGGTCACCCGTACCGGCTGCACGTCGAACAGGCCCGGCTCACCCCGCTGCTGCTCGCCGAGCTGACGGCCACCGGTCTCGCCGACATCCGGTTCGGGACCACCGTCACCGGGGCCGAGCACGTCGGCGGCGGGGACGTCGGCGGCAGGTCAGGCGGAGGAACCGGCGGCGGAGTGCTGCTGCGCACCAAGGACGCGGCGGGGCGGGTCACCGTCACCCGTCACCCGTACGTCCTGGCGGCCGACGGCAGCCGCAGCCTGCTCCGCGAGCTCGCCGGGCTCCCCGGAACCGCCGAGGAGTACCCGGACTACGCGCTCCGCGTGGTCACCGGGACGCCGCTGGACGAACTGGTCCCCGGGCTCGCCCCGCTGTCCTACGTCCGCGACACCCGGGCCTCGTTCAGCGCCCTGGGCATGCCCGACCACTGGCGCCTGATCTTCCGGATCCCGCGCGGGACGGACCGCGACGCCGTCCTCTCGCCCGAAGCCGTACGCGCCAGGGTCGAGCACGCCCTGCCGGGCGCCGCGGGGAAGGCCGTCCGGATCGCCGACGCCCACACCTACCGGCTCGCGCGGTTCCTGCTGCCCCGCTACCGGGCCGGCCGGGTGCTGTTCGCCGGGGACGCGGCCCATCTGACGTCCACCGCCGGCGGCCTGAACATGAACTGCGGGATCCACGACGCCGTGGAGACGGGCCGGGCCCTCGCCTCCGTCCTGCGGGGCGACGCCCCCGGCGAGGCGGCGCTCGACGCGGCCCTCGATCGGCGCCGGTCGGTCGTCGAGACCGCGGTCATCCCGCGCAGCGAGGCCCGTACGGCCGGACTGGACAGCGCGGCCGAACTCCCGGCCCGGCTCGCCTCGTTGAGGCGCACCGCCGCCGACCCCGGCTCGGCCGTGGACTACCTGCTCAAAGCATCACTTCTCGACGTCGCACCACGACCACTGAAAGGTGACGCACATGCGGATCTGGTTTCACAAGCACACCGTTGAGGGACGTCTGCCGCTGCTCGACCAGTGGTACCGCGAGCACCTCGACGCGATCGCCGCACCCGGCACCACCATCGACATCAAGACCCTGCCGGCCGACACCTACCCCGACGCCACACCGTTCGGGCTGGTCGGCCACCACTCCGCCCAGGTGCTCTTCAGCCGGCACTTCTCCGAGTCCGCGCTCGTCGCGGAACGGGAGGGCTACGACGCCTGGGTGATCGCCGCCGGCCAGGACCCCGGCCTGCGCGACGCACGCCACCTCGCCTCCATCCCGACCCTCGGCTACGGCGAGACGGCCTTCTTCCTCTCGGCGCTCACCGGGCAGCGCTTCGGCGTCCTCGGCTTCATGCCGCCCCTGGAGGAGCCCATCCGGGCCAACATCCGCCAGTACCGCCTGGAGTCCTCGCTCAGCTCGTACGAGGTCGTCCCCGGCGGCTGGGACTCCGTACACCGCTCCCTGGAAGGGGACTTCGACCAGTTCGTCGAGGTGTACTCGGCGGCCGCCGAACGTGCCGCGCGGGCCGGTGCCGAGGTCATCATCCCCGCCGAGGGCATCCCCAACGAGATCCTCTGGCACCTCGGCATCCACGAACTGCACGGCCTGCCCGTCGTCGACCCGGCAGGACTCGCCGTCAAGCTCGCCGAAACCCTCGTCCAGCTCGGCGAGTTGAAGCTCTTCCAGCGCAGTGGGCACGGCTACTGGTTCAGCCGCCCGGACGAGCCCGTCGCCAAGCACCTGGAGCAGGTGTTCCTCGGCGAGGCCCTCTAGGAGATGCCGTGTCCGCCGCCTTGTGCGCCCTCCTCAGCCCGTCTCCGCCCCGCGCGCCGGCTCCGCACCACGTCCGGTCCGCGCACCGCGCCCCGTCCTCGCACGACGCTCCGTCTCCGCACGCCGCCACGCCCTCGAAGGAGTCACGCCCATGACGTACGACGCCTACGGCCGCAACACCGCGGCCACCGACCCCGCCGCCCCTTACTACCGCCCCCGCCGGCTGCGCCGCACGCCCGCGCTGCGCCGGTTCGCCGCCGAGACCCGCGTCGGCCCCGCCAACCTCGTCCAGCCCCTCTTCCTCCGCGAGGGCCTCACCGAGGCGCGGGAGATCCCCTCCATGCCCGGCGTGTTCCAGCACACCCGTGACACCCTCCGCAAGGCCGCCGCCGAAGCGGTCGCCAACGGGGTCGGCGGACTCATCCTCTTCGGCATCCCCGAGCACAAGGACCCCACCGGCACCGGCGCGGTCGACCCGGACGGCATCCTCCAGGTCGCCCTCCGCGACGTCGTCGCCGAGGTCGGCGACTCCACCGTGATCATCGGCGACATCAACCTCGACGAGTACACCGACCACGGCCACACCGGAGTCCTGGACGCGAACGGCGACGTCGACAACGACGCCAGCATCGAGCTGTACGCCCAGGCCGCCGTCGTCCAGGCCGACGCGGGCGCCCAGATCGTCGCCCCCAGCGGCATGATGGACGGCCAGGTCCGCCGCATCCGCGAGGCGCTCGACCGGGCTGGCCACCAGTCCGTGGCGATCCTCGGCTACTCCGCCAAGTACGCCTCGCACTTCTACGGCCCCTTCCGCGACGCCGTCGAGTCCACCCTGCGCGGCGACCGCAAGGGCTACCAGCAGTTCCCCGGCAACATCCGCGAGTCCCTCCTGGAGGTCTCGCTGGACGTGGCCGAGGGCGCCGACCTGGTGATGGTGAAGCCCGCGCTCGCCTACCTCGACATCGTCCGGCTCATCGCCGACCACGTGCAGGTGCCCGTCGCCGCCTACCAGGTCTCCGGCGAGTACTCCATGGTCGAGGCCGCCGCCGCCAAGGGCTGGATCGACCGCGACCAGGTCGTCCGCGAGAGCCTCGCCTCCATCCACCGCGCGGGCGCCACGCAGATCATCACCTACTGGGCCTCCGAGTTCGCCCAGACGCTGGACCGGTGACCCGGTGAGCCCGTCCTCCACCATGCTGGTCCTCGGCATCAGCCATGCCAGCGCCCCGCTCGACCTCCTGGAGAGACTCGCCGGCACCGACCGGCCCGCCGAGGACCTCGTCTCCGACGTCACCTCCGTCGACGGCATCGACGCCGCCGTCGTCGTCTCCACCTGCAACCGCCTGGAGATCTACGCCGAGACCCGGGGCGGCCCCACCGGCTTCGGGGACGCGGGCGAACCGGCAGGTGCCGGCGAACTGATCGGCCTCGGAAAGCTGTTCGCGGAGCACACCGGAGTCGACCACGACGAGATCGCCCCGCACCTCTACAGCCACCACGCCGACGGAGCCGTACGCCATCTCTTCGCCGTGGCCTCCGGACTCGAATCGGTTGTGGTCGGCGAGGACCAGATCCTCGGCCAGGTGAAGCTGGGCCTCGAACGGTCCCAGCGGCTCGACCGGACCGGCCGGGTCCTCGCCAAGGCCGTGCAGACCGCCCTGCGGGTCGGCAAGCGGGCCCGTAACGAGACCGGGCTCAACGAGGCCGGCCGCTCGCTCGCCACCGCCGGCCTCGGCTTCTTCGAGCGCCGGGTCGGCTCCCTGCACGGCAAGACCGCCCTGGTCATCGGCGCCGGCGCCTTCGCCGGGGTCGTCGTCGCCGCGCTGCGCCGCTCCGGCCTCGACCGCGTCCATGTCGCCAACCGCACCCCGGAGAAGGCGCAGCGGCTCGCCGAGACCACCGGGGGCGTCGGGTACGACCTGACGGACCTGCCCAAGCTGCTCACCGAGGTGGACGTGGTCGTCGGCGCCACCGCCGCCACCGGCCACCTCGTCTCCGCCCGGGACGTCGAGGAGGCGCTCGCCGCCCGGGACGGCCGCGAGCTGTTCCTGCTCGACCTGTCCCTGCCGCACAACATCGCGCCCGGCGCGGCCGAACTGCCCGGCGTCACCTTCGTCGACCTCCGCCGCATCGCGGAGGAGGGCCAGGAGGACGAGATCTCGGCGGCCAGCGTCCAGGCCGCGCACGAGCTGATCGACGCGGAGGTCGAGCAGTTCCGCACCGGGCTGCGGCTCGCCGGCGCCAAGCCGGTCCTCACCGCGCTCCGGACCGCCGCCACCCAGGCGGCAGAGTTCGAACTCAACCGTCTCACACGCCGGTTGGACGGCATCGACGGCATCGACGGCACGGTGCGGCGGGAGATCGACCGCAGCGTACGGCGCATCGTCGACAAGGCCCTGCACCAGCCCACCGTCCTGGTGCGGGAGCTGGCGGCCGACCCGGACGGCGCCCGGCACATCGCCGCCTTCACCCGCCTCTTCGCGGCGGCGGACGCCGAGGGCGGCGGCGCCGGAAGCACCACCCCGAACGACCCGCACGCACAGAACCCCCCGAACGCACAGAACGACCCGAACGCACAGAACGAGACGAAGATCGAGGCCATCGCATGAGTGACATCTCGGCTCTCTGGGAAGCCGAATCCATCGCCGTCATCGGCGCCAGCGAGCGCCCCGGCGCCCTGGGCCGCAAGCCGCTCGACTACCTCCTCCGGTACGGCTACAAGGGCCGCATCCTGCCGGTCAACCCGCGCTCCCCGGAGATCCTCGGAGTTCCCGCGTACCCCAGCGTGAAGGACGCCCCGGGCCCCGTCGACCTGGCCCTGATCATGGTCTCCGCCGAACGGGTCGCCGGCGCTGTCGACGACTGCGTGGCCGCCGGCGTCAAGCTCGCCGTCATCGCCTCCTCCGGCTTCGCCGAGACGGGCGAGGAGGGCGCCAGGCTCCAGGACGAGATCGTCGCCAAGGCCCGCGCCGGGGGCCTGCGGATCATCGGCCCGAACTGCATCGGCGCCGTCGGATACGAGAACCGGGTCCTCGCCACCTTCAGCCCCCTCTTCGGCGCCGAGTCCGTCCCCTTCGAGCCCGGCACCCTCGCCTTCGTCAGCCAGAGCGGCGCCCTCGGCTTCGGGGCCGCCAGCCTCGCCCTGGAGCGGGGCCTGCGCCCCGGCTGGGTCGTCAGCACCGGCAACGACGCCGACGTCACCGCCCTCGAAGTCCTCCGCGAACTCGCGGCCGTCCCCGAAGTCACCGGTCTCCTCGGCTACTTGGAGGACACCCCGGACATCGGGACCCTCCGTGAACTGGCCGGCTCCGGCAAGCCCGTGGCCCTGCTCAAGTCGGGCCGTACCGAGGCCGGCGGCCGAGCCGCCGCCTCGCACACCGGCGCCCTCGCCACCGACGACCGCGTCCTCGACGCGGCCCTGCGCGGCCTCGGCATCGTCCGTGTCGACGACATCGACGAACTCCTGGACGTGGCGCGGGTCTTCGAGTCCGAGCGGCGCCCCACCGGGAACCGCGTCGCCGTGGTCACCACCTCCGGCGGCTCCGGCATCCTCGCCGCCGACGCCGTCGAGGCCCACGGCCTGGAGCTCAGCGCCCTCGAGCCGCGCAGCAAGGAGGCGCTCGCCGAGATCGTCCCCGCCTTCGGGGCCATCGACAACCCCGTGGACATCACGGCCACGGTCCTCAGCGACCCGTCGCTCTTCGACCGCTCCCTCGACGTCCTGATCGCCGACGACACCGTCGACATCATCGTCGCCGCCTTCTGCGTGATGGCCGGACCCGATGTCGAGAAGGCCGTCAACGCCCTCTCCCGGGCAGCCGAGAAGGGCGGCAAGCCCATCCTCGTCGCCCGCACCGGCGCCGACTTCCTCGCCCCCGACGCCCCGCGCGACCTGCGCGAGGCCGGGCTCCCCGAGTACCCCACGCCGGCCCGCGCCCTGCGCGCCGCCGCCGCCCTCTGGGAGGTCAGCCGCCCCCGTACCCTGCCGGACGCCCCGCGCCCCGGGACCGTGCCCGGCCCCGGCGCCGAGGCCGGCGAGCCCGAGCTGAAGCGGCTCCTCGCCGAGGCCGGGATCGCGGTCCCGAAGGGCCGGATCGCCGAGAACGCCGAGGACGCGGTGCGCGCCGTGACCGAGGTGGGCGGTACGGCGGTGCTCAAGGCCGTCGTACCGGGCCTGCTCCACAAGACGGAGGCCGGGGGAGTGGAGATCGGCGTCACCGCCGACACCGCGCCCGAGGTCCACGCCCGCCTCGCCGCGCTCGGCGGACAGGTGCTCGTCGAGGAGCTGATCGACGAGGAGGGCGAGGGCGTCGAGCTGATCGTCGGCGTCCACACCACCGACCTGGGCCCGGTGCTCACCGCCGGCCTCGGCGGGATCTTCACCGAGGTCCTGGACGACGTCGGCCACCGGCTCCTGCCGCTCGCCCCCGGCGAGGGGGCCGAACTCCTCGCCGGGCTGCGCGGCGCGAGGATACTCGGCGGGACGCGCGGGCGGGCCGCGGTGGACATCGAGGCCGCCGCCGAACTCCTTCACAAGGTAGGTGAGTTGGTGCAGGACTGGCCCGCGGGCTTCGCCCTGGACCTCAACCCCGTCCGCGTCCTGCCGAAGGGCGCCGTCGTCCTCGACGCGGCCCTCGGCTTCGAGGCCCCCGGGGAGGCCGGGCGATGAGCGGCGCAGGGACCGCGAGCAGAGCGCTCTTCGAGCGGGCCCGCCGGGTCACCCCCGGCGGCGTCAACTCCCCGGTGCGCGCCTTCGGGGCCGTCGGCGGCACCCCGCCCTTCATGGCCTCGGCCCAGGGCCCGTACCTGACCGACGCCGACGGCAACGAGTACGTCGACCTGATCTGCTCCTGGGGTCCGATGATCCTGGGCCACCGGCACCCGGCCGTCGTCGAGGCGGTCACCCGGGCCCTGTCGCTCGGCACGTCCTTCGGCGCGCCGTCCACCGGGGAGGTCGAGCTCGCCGAGGAGATCGTCGAGCGGGTCGCCCCGGTCGAGCAGGTCCGCCTCGTCAGCTCCGGCACCGAGGCGACGATGTCGGCGATCCGCCTCGCCCGCGGCTTCACCGGGCGCGGCAAGATCGTGAAGTTCGCCGGCTGCTACCACGGCCACGTGGACGCGCTGCTCGCCTCGGCCGGCTCCGGTCTCGCGACCTTCGCGCTCCCCGACACACCGGGCGTCACCGGAGCCCAGGCGAGCGACACGATCGTCCTGCCGTACAACGACCTGGCCTCCGTCGAGAAGGTCTTCGCCGAGATCGGCGACGAGATCGCCGCCGTGATCACGGAGGCCGCCCCCGGCAACATGGGCGCCGTGCCGCCGCTGCCCGGCTTCAACGCGGGCCTGAAGGAGATCACTTCACGG
This sequence comes from Streptomyces sp. NPDC088707, assembly GCF_044752725.1. Taxonomy (NCBI): domain Bacteria; kingdom Bacillati; phylum Actinomycetota; class Actinomycetes; order Kitasatosporales; family Streptomycetaceae; genus Streptomyces; species Streptomyces sp. NPDC088707. The sequence goes on from NZ_JBIVLV010000012.1 coordinate 72,364, forward strand.
CACGGGGCCCTCTTCATCTCCGACGAGGTGATGACCGGCTTCCGGGCCAGCCGCTCCGGCTGGTACGGGCGGGACGGCGTCGCCCCCGACCTGCTGACCTTCGGCAAGGTCATGGGCGGCGGCTTCCCGGCGGCGGCCTTCGGCGGCCGGGCCGACGTGATGGCCCACCTGGCCCCGGCCGGACCCGTCTACCAGGCGGGCACCCTCTCGGGGAACCCGGTCGCCACCGCCGCCGGCCTCGCCACCCTCCGGCACAGCACCTCCGAGGTGTACGAGCGGCTCGACGAGGTCTCGGCGACGCTCGGCCGCGAGGTCTCGGCGGCGCTGACCAAGGAGGGCGTGGCGCACCGCGTCCAGTACTCCGGCACGATGTTCTCGGTCTTCTTCACCGAGGACGAGGTCGTCGACTTCGACGGCGTCCGCGCCACGGAGTCGTACCGCTACACGCCGTTCTTCCACGAGCTCCTGCGCCGCGGCGTCTACCTGCCGCCCTCGCCCTTCGAGGCCTGGTTCATCTCGGCCTCGCACGACGACCGGGCGGTGAGCCGGGTGGTCGAGGCACTGCCGGCGGCGGCCGCGGCCGCCGCGGCGGCGACGCCCTGACGCCAGGGCCGCGGACGAGAGACGAGGAAGGCCCCCGTGGCAGGACCACGGGGGCCTTCCCCTTTCACCTCCGACCGTATTCCCATCGGCGCGGACTCACCTCCGCGTGGAAGGACACCGGCACGGATTCGCATCGGCACGGATTCATCTCCGTACCGTCGGGAGGCGGTTTACGAGGCGAGGTTCACCCGCACCTCGACATTCCCCCGGATCGCCTTCGAGTACGGGCACCGCCCATGCGCCGCGTCGGCCAGGCGACGGGCCTCGTCGGCGTCGAGACCGGGAAGTTCGACCGTGAGGACGACCGACAGATGGAAGCCGCTGTCCTCCTTGTGGAGCGCCACCTCGGCGACGACCGTGTCGTCCGTCAGCGTGACCTTGGACTCGCGCGCCGAGACGCGGAGCGCGCTGTGGAAGCAGGCGGCGTAGCCGGCGGCGAAGAGCTGCTCGGGGTTGCTCGCGGTGCCGGATCCTCCCACGGCCTTGGGGCTCGACAGCGGAAGGTCGAGCAGCCCGTCGGAGGAACGCACGGCGCCGTTGCGCCCGTCTCCGGTGGAGGTGACCTCTGCGGTGTAGACGACGGCCATTTCGTCATGCCTTTCGAAATCGGGAAAGGGGGAATTCCCCCAGTCTCGGGCGCCGCCGAATTCCGGACGCTACGGATCTCCGCAGTCCCTTCCCGCGTCCTGCCGAATACCGTGGAAAGCATCACAGACCTTTGGACACGAGGGAGTTGGCCATGGCGGGACCGCTGACCGGAGTGCGCGTACTGGAATTCGCGGGCTCGGCGCCGACGGCGTTCGTCGGAACCGTCCTGGCGGGGCTCGGTGCCGATGTCGTACGGGTCGACCGGGCGCCCGGAAAAGCCGCCGGCGCCGACGAGCCGCGCCCGGCGGAGAACCCGCTCTCCCGCGGGCGCCGTTCGGTCGCCCTGGACCTCAAGAGCCCCGAGGGCGTCGAGCAGGCCCTGTCGCTCGTCGAGCACGCGGACATCCTGGTCGAGGGCTTCCGCCCCGGCGTCGCCGACCGGCTCGGCATCGGGCCGGAGGCGGCCCACGCCCGCAACCCGCGCCTCGTGTACGGACGGGTCAGCGGCTGGGGCCAGCAGGGCGAGTGGGCCGGCCGCGCGGCCCACGACCTGGCGGTCCTGGCCCTGACCGGGGCCCTCGACGTCGACCCGGCCACCGGGGAGCCGGTGCTGCCGCCGACCGCGTACCTCTCCAGCTTCGCCGGCGGCGCCAACGCCCATGTGCAGGGACTGCTCGCCGCGCTCCACGAGCGGGAGCGCTCGGGCCGGGGCCAGGTCGTCGACACCGCGCTCGCGGACGGCGCCGCCCTGATCTCCACGCTGATCCACCAGTGGCGCGAGGTCCCGGGCAACCACACCGTCACCGACGCCCCGCACTACTCGCTCTACCGGGCCGCCGACGGCCACCACCTCGCGGTCGCCGCCATCGAACCCCGGCTCTACCAGAACCTCCTGGAGCAGCTGGGCCTCACCGACGCCGGCACCCTCCCCGAGGACAGCGGCCTCCCGGACCGCTCCGACCCGGCGGCCTGGCCCGCGCTGCGCGAGCTGATCGCGGCCCGTTTCGCGACCCGGGACCGCGAGCACTGGGTGAAGCTCTTCGACGCCGTCGACGCGGGGGTGGCCCCCGTGCTCACGGCGGCGGAGGCCGCCGCACACCACCAACTCGCCGCCCGCGGCGCCTTCGTGGCGGTCGGCGACAGCGCCACCCTCCAGCCCGCCCCGCCCTCCCGCTTCGACCGCACCCCCGCTGCGGCCCCGAGCCGCGCACCCCTCCCCGGCGAGCACACGGCGGAGGTCCTCGCCGAGTGGCGGGGGTGAGCGCGGCCGGGCGGTCCAGCGACGAGTCCGGATTCGCGACGAGTCCGTGCCCGCGACGAGTCCGAATTCGCGACGAGTCCGTGCCCGCGACGAATCCGTGCCCGCTACGAGTCCGGTTCCGCTAGGACTCCAGATAGCGGAGCACCGCGAGGATCCGCCGGCTGTAGCCGGTCGTACCGGTCAACTCCAGCTTGTCGAAGACGGAGTTGAGGTTCTTCTCCACCGAACTCAGCGAGATGTGAAGCTTCTGCGCGATGGCCGCGTTCGTGTGTCCCTCCGCCAGCGCCTCGAGGACCGTCCGCTCCCGCGGCGTCAGCCGCGCGAGCGGATCCCCGTGGGTGGTCCGGACGACCAGCTGCCGTACGACCTCCGGGTCGATGGCGGCCCCGCCGGCGTGGATCCGCTCCAGCGCGTCGAGGAACTCGTCGACCTGGGCCACCCGGTCCTTGAGGAGATAGCCGACCCGTTCGGCGTTGGACGCGAGGAGCTCGGCCGCGTAGTGGCGCTCGATGTGCTGCGAGAGCACGAGCACGCCCACCTCCGGCCGGCGCTCACGGATCTCGACGGCCGCCCGCAGCCCCTCGTCGGTGTGGGTCGGAGGCATCCGGATGTCGACGACGACGACGTCCGGCCGACGCTCCTCGACCTCCTTGAGCAGCGACACCGCGTCCCCGAGCGCCGCCAGGACCTCGTGGCCCTCCTCGGCGAGCAGCCTGACGAGGCCCTCACGCAGCAGGGTCGAGTCCTCGGCGAGGATTACGCGCACGGCAGCTCCGCGGTGATGGTGGTCGGTCCCCCGAGGGGGCTGTGGATGTGCAGCACGCCGTCGAGCGCGGCCACCCGGCTGCGCAGTCCGGTCAGCCCGCTGCCGGTCTCGCGCGCGCCGCCCGTGCCGTCGTCCTCGACCCGCACGGTGAGCCGCGTGCCGTCGAGGGCCACGGTCACCGCGATCGCCGAGGCCGAGGAGTGCTTGGCGGCGTTCGTCACGGACTCCGAGACCACGAAGTAGGCGGCCGTCTCGACCGGCCTGGGCAGCGGCGCCGCGACCTCGAAACGGGTCCTCAGCGGGATGCCGCTCCGCTCGGCGACTCCGCCGATCGCCTCTTCCAGCCCGAGGCTGTCGAGCGCCGACGGGTACACCCGCCAGGCCACCTCGCGCAGTTCGGTCAGCACACCCTGGGACTCCTGGTGCGCCTGGAGCAGCAGCGCCTCGGCCTGCTCGGGACGGCGGCCTCGGCGGGCCCGTCCGATCAGCACGGCGAGCGCCACCAGGCGCTGCTGCACCCCGTCGTGGAGGTCTCGCTCGATGCGCCGGCGCTCGGCGTCCACGGCCTCGACGACGGCGGCCCGGCTGGCGGCGAGTTCGTCGATACGGCGCCGGAGCAGCTCCCGCTCGGAGGGACCGAAGCACTCACGGGCGATACGGGCGTCGAGCGCGGCCAGCGAGCACAGGCCCTGGACGTCGAGGAAGAGCAGCACACCGCCGAGCAGGACCTGGGTGAGCAGTTCGTCCCAGTCGAGGGTGCCCCGTCCTACGCCGTACGCGAGGATTCCGGCCAGCACGGCGCCGAGGACGAGCAGCGCGATCACGACCGCGCAGAGCAGTCCCGTCCAGCAGCGGACCGCGAGGTAGCGCAGGACCTTCCGGTCCGAGGCCCTGTAGTGCTCGGGGAAGACATCGCCGAAGAAGGCGGAGCGGCGGACCCGTTCGACCGTGGCCAGGCGCCGTGCGCCGGCCATCAGCACCCCCCGGGCGCGGGCGCGGGTGCGCGGCCGGAGCAGGAACGGGCCCAGGGCCGTTCCTGCCACCAGGAAGGAAAGGGCGCCGAGCAGCGCGGTCGCGCAGCCGACGAGGGTCCCGAGGCCGCGGCGGGGCCAGGAGGGGACGGTCGTACGGATGGCGGGCCCGTCCCCACCCGCGGTGTTCCCGGTACTCGCCGACTCCCCGTCCCCGTGCACGGGGCCCGAGACTAGTGCGCCCGCACAACCCGGGCAAGATCGCCAGAGCTGTGCGGGAAGCGGTGCCGTACCAGTGGGGCGGCAGCAGTGGCTCACGACGCGCGCCGGTGCCGGGCGGCCCCCGAGCGGCCGCGCAGCCTGACCGCCGCATAGGCCGCCACGGCGGCGACGACCATGACGAGCACCGCCTTCGACAGGACGCCCACGTACGTCTCCACGACGTCCCAGCGGTCGCCCAGCCAGTAGCCGGCCACCACGAGGACGCTGTTCCAGACGAGGCTGCCGAGCGTGGTGAGCATGATGAAGAGCGGCATCGGCATCCGCTCGACCCCGGCGGGAACCGAGATCAGGCTCCGGAAGATCGGCACCATCCGCCCTAGCAGGACGGCCTTGGTGCCGTGCCGGGCGAACCACTCCTCGGTGCGGACCAGGTCCGAGGACTTCACCAGGGGCAGCTTCCGCCAGATCGCGTGCATCCGGTCCCGGCCGAAGAGCACCCCGATCCAGTAGAGCGCCACGGCTCCCACCACCGAGCCGAGCGTCGTCCAGAACAGCGCCGAGGCCAGGCTCAGCACCCCCTGGCCGGCGGCGAAACCGGTGAGCGGCAGGATCACCTCGCTGGGCAGCGGTGGGAAGAGGTTCTCCAGGGCGATGGCGAGGCCGGCGCCGGGGCCGCCCATCGTGTCGACGAGGCCGGCGGCCCAGCCGGCGACGCCGCCGGCGGGCTGCTGGGCGATCGCCAGGGTCGTGAGATCGAGGTGCATGACTGGACTCCAAGCCGGCCGGGAGGGTGCGGGGCGGGTGCCCGCTTTTCTCCCTCGAACCTAGGAAGCGCAGCTCAGCGCCGGTACGAGGGTTCCCTCCCACACCGGTGCGGTTTCCCGTAAGCCCCACCCTGCGGGAAACCGCAGAGTCACGGGCGCGCAGCCCGGATACCGACCAACACCCGGCGCCCTGGTCCGGCTCCCGTTCCTGCTCCGCCTCCGGCTCCGGGCCCGGAGCGTCCCCCGGCTCCCGGTCCGCCGCCGGCCTCCGCCGCCGCGTCCGCTCCCGGTCCGGCCGGAGGCTGTCCGGGGACCGCCTACCCTTGGACGCATGACGAGCAGCAGCGACCGGAGCACCGCAGTGAGCGTTGACGGCACCAAGACCTATGAGATCCGCACCTACGGGTGCCAGATGAACGTCCACGACTCCGAGCGGCTCTCCGGTCTGCTGGAAGAGGCGGGTTACGTCAAGGCCCCCAAGGGCTCCGACGGGGACGCCGACGTCGTCGTCTTCAACACCTGCGCGGTCCGCGAGAACGCCGACAACAAGCTGTACGGCAACCTCGGCCGGCTCGCCCCGATGAAGACCACGCGCCCCGGCATGCAGATCGCCGTCGGCGGCTGTCTCGCGCAGAAGGACCGCGAGACGATCGTCTCGAAGGCCCCCTGGGTCGACGTGGTCTTCGGCACGCACAACATCGGCAAGCTGCCCGTCCTCCTGGAGCGCGCCCGCGTGCAGGAGGAGGCGCAGATCGAGATCGCCGAGTCGCTCGAGGCCTTCCCCTCCACGCTGCCGACCCGCCGCGAGTCCGCGTACGCCGCCTGGGTCTCGATCTCCGTCGGCTGCAACAACACCTGCACCTTCTGCATCGTCCCGGCCCTGCGCGGCAAGGAGGAGGACCGCCGCCCCGGCGACATCCTCGCCGAGATCGAGGCGCTGGTCGCCGAGGGCGTCTGCGAGATCACCCTGCTCGGCCAGAACGTGAACGCGTACGGGTCCGACCTCGGCGACCGCGAGGCCTTCTCCAAGCTGCTGCGCGCCTGCGGCCAGATCGAGGGCCTTGAGCGGGTCCGCTTCACCTCCCCGCACCCCCGCGACTTCACCGACGACGTGATCGCGGCGATGGCCGAGACGCCGAACGTGATGCCGCAGCTCCACATGCCGATGCAGTCCGGCTCGGACTCGATCCTCCGGGCGATGCGCCGCTCGTACCGGCAGGAGCGCTTCCTCGGCATCATCGAGAAGGTCCGCGCGGCCATCCCGCACGCCGCCATCTCCACCGACATCATCGTGGGCTTCCCCGGCGAGACCGAGGAGGACTTCGAGCAGACCATGCACGCCGTGCGCGAGGCCCGTTTCGCGAACGCCTTCACCTTCCAGTACTCCAAGCGCCCCGGGACCCCGGCCGCCGACATGGAGGGCCAGATCCCCAAGGAGGTCGTGCAGGAGCGCTACATGCGTCTTGTCGCGCTCCAGGAGGAGATCTCCTGGGAGGAGAACAAGAAGCAGGTCGGCCGCACCCTGGAGGTCATGGTCGCCGAGGGCGAGGGCCGCAAGGACGGCGCCACCGACCGCCTCTCGGGCCGTGCCCCCGACAACCGGCTCGTCCACTTCACCAAGCCGGACGAGGATGTCCGCCCCGGCGACGTCGTGACCGTCGAGATCACGTACGCCGCCCCGCACCACCTGCTCGCCGAGGGCCCCGTCGCGGCGGTGCGCCGCACCCGCGCCGGCGACGCCTGGGAGAAGCGCACCACCGCGGCCGCCGCCAAGCCGGCGGGCGTGCTGCTCGGGCTGCCGAAGATCGGGGTCCCTGAGCCGCTCCCGGCGGCCGAGGTCCCGGCCTGTGGGAGCCACTGAAACCCGTCCGTACCTGTGGGGGGAACGCATGGAGAAGTGGATCGTCTACGCGCAGTACGGATCGGGTGACTCCTACTTCACCGAGGTGGTCGCCCGGGTGACCGGCACCCGGGACGACGCCCGGGAGGCGCTGCTCGCCGCCACCAGGGCGTACCGCGCGCCCATGCGGGAGAAGTGGCGCGAGGTCTACCGCATGCCGGGCGGCGACAGCTACCTGGTCATCGTCAAGGGCGCGGTGACGCTGACCGAGATCACGATGGGCATCGCCGAGCTGGTCCACGATTCGAAGGCCGGGGCGCCCGAGTAGCGGCGCGCCGGGACGGACGGCGTGTCGGGGGGCCCGGGGAACCCGGCCCCACGGGGCGGGGCGCAGTAGGCTGCCGATCATGCTTGTCGCCGCCGCCGTCTGCCCCTGCCCGCCGCTCCTCGTGCCCGAGGTCGCGACCGGCGCCGCCCCCGAGCTGGACGCCGCGCGGGCCGCCTGCACGGATGTCGTCGGGCTGCTCGCCGCGGCGCGCCCCGACCGGCTGTACGTCGTCGGGCCGGCCGCCGAGGGCGCCCACGGCGTCTTCCCGGCGGGTTCGACCGGCTCCTTCGCGGGCTTCGGCGTCGACCTCTCCGTACGGCTCGGCGACTCCGTACCTGCGGGTGGGGGATCGCCCGCCGAGGGCGGGGAGTCCGCCGCTCGGAGCGGGGGCCCTGCCGACGACGGCGGCCGGTCCGCCGCCGACCGTCCGCTGCCCGCCTCCCTCGCCGTCGGCGCCTGGCTCCTCGGCCGGGCCGCGTGGGCCGACGCGCCGATCGAGGGCGTGGGCGTCGAACCGACGGCGACGCCGGACGTCTGCGCCGGGATCGGCCGCGGCCTTGCCGACTCGGCCGAGCGGGTCGCCCTCCTGGTGATGGGCGACGGCAGTGCCTGCCGGACCGTGAAGGCCCCGGGCTACCTCGACGAGCGGGCCGCCGGCTTCGACGCCGAGGCCGCCCGCGCCCTCGGCACGGCCGACGCGGCCGCACTCCTGGCCCTGGAGCCGGAGCTCGCGTACGAGCTGAAGGCGGCCGGCCGCGCCCCCTGGCAGGTCCTCGCGGGCGCCGCGGAGGGTGCGGACCTCGACGGACGGCTGCTGTTCGAGGACGCCCCGTACGGCGTGGGGTACTTCGTGGCCGCCTGGTCCTGAGACCCCGGCACGCAGAACTGCGGAAACGGCGGACGGCCGCGGAGCGAGGTGCTCCGCGGCCGTCCGCCGTGCGGAGGGACTGCCGTGCGACGCCGGACGTCAGGCGCTCGGCGGCGGTGTCGTGCCGCCGCTGCCGGGCGTGGTCCCGCTGCCGGGCGAGGGTGCGGACCCAGGTGAGGGGGCGGTCCCGGGGAAGGGGCCGACGCCGGGCGTCGGGCCTGTCCCGGGGGTGCCGCCGCTCCCCGGCGTGCCGTCGTCCTTGTGACCGATCCGGTCCAGTGCGTCCTTGGCCTTGTCCGTACCGGAATGGATCTTGTCGCTGTACTTGCCCTTGGTCTTCTCGTCGACCAGCTTCGCGGCCTTGTCGATGCCGTGATCGATCTTGCCGCCGTGCTGCTGCGCGAGGTCGGCGACCTTGTCCTTGGCCGGGGCGAGCTTTGCCTTCAGCGAATCCAGGAGACCCATGGGGCACCTTCCCTCCGAGGACCCCCGAGGAGTCCGTCTTCCGTGTGCTGCCTACTTACGGGCGCCTTCGCCGGCCTCGTTGTCCGCGGCGGCCTCGGCGGACTGCTGCTTCGGGATCTCCACGACATCCACGACATCCACGACGTCCACGATCTCCACGACATCCACGAGCTCGGAGGCGACCGCTCCGGTCTCCACCTCGTCCGCGACGTCGCCGTCCGCCGTCGTGGCCTTCACCGCGTCCACCGCGGATACGGTCGCGGCCTCCGAGGTGTCCGCCCCGGCCTCCGTCCCGGGCTCCGTCTCCGTGTCGCCGTCCGCCGCCGGAACCACGGCCCCGGTCTCCGTCTCCTCCGACGAACCCGCGGCCGCATCCTTCTTCTTACGGCGAAACACTGCAAAAACGCCCATATTCACTCCATAGCGTACTCGGATGGGAGGGATTCCGTGATGATCGACGGCCGGAACCTCGCAACAGGCAACGAAGCCGGATGAGCCCCCGTCACGTAGCTCATTCGGGGACGGGCCGGGAGGTTTGCGAGACTGGTGCGGTGAGAAGCGCAGCTCCCGCCCCGCGGGTCATCGCCGTTGTCGGTCCCACAGCGGCCGGAAAGTCCGATCTGGGTGTATTCCTGGCCCAGCAGCTCGGGGGCGAGGTCGTCAACGCAGACTCCATGCAGCTCTACCGGGGGATGGACATCGGGACCGCCAAACTGACGCCGGAGGAACGCGGCGGCGTTCCGCACCACCTCCTCGACATCTGGGACGTGACCGAGGCCGCCAGCGTCGCCGAGTACCAGCGGCTCGCCCGCGCCGAGATCGACCGGCTGCTCGCCGCCGGCCGCACCCCCGTCCTCGTCGGCGGCTCCGGTCTGTACGTACGGGGTGCCGTCGACGCCCTCGAGTTCCCCGGCACCGACCCCGCCGTCAGGGCCCGGCTCGAGGCCGAGCTCGAGGAGCGCGGCCCCGGCGTCCTGCACGCCCGGCTCGCCGAAGCGGACCCCGAGGCGGCCCGCGCGATCCTGCCCAGCAACGGGCGCCGGATCGTCCGCGCCCTCGAGGTGATCGAGATCACCGGCAAGCCCTTCACGGCCAATCTGCCGGGTCCCGACTCCGTCTACGACACCGTCCAGATCGGTGTCGACGTGGGCCGCCCCGAGCTCGACGAGCGGATCACCACGCGCGTGGACCGGATGTGGGAGGCCGGTCTCGTCGACGAGGTGCGCACCCTGGAGGCCCAGGGCCTGCGCGAGGGGCGCACCGCGGCCCGCGCCCTCGGCTACCAGCAGGTCCTCGCCGCGCTCGCGGGCGAGTGCACCGAGGACGAGGCGCGCGCCGAGACCGTGCGCGCCACCAAGCGCTTCGCCCGCCGCCAGGACTCCTGGTTCCGCCGCGACCCGCGCGTCCACTGGCTCAGCGGAGCCGCCGATCACCGGGGGGAACTCCCGGGGCAGGCGCTCTCGTTGGTCGAACGAGCGGTTACAGCCTGATCACGTGATGGCATCGGGACGCCCTGCCCGTCATTTCGGCGGTCAGGAGCGTGCCATCATCGAGCATCGATCGACCAAGTGGAGTCCGAGTGGGGAGGGCGCGTGGCGATGGAGGCCGGCCCTCGCGACAGAGAACAGCACGAATCGGCGCTCGGTGACCCGACGGGTGATACACCGGGCCTTCCGACCGACGGCCTGCCGGTCGGTGCCCCGGGGCTGACCCCGGACGGCCCCGACGACGCGGTGGGAACCGCCGTCGAGGTGGACGCCGACGAGGTCGAGGTCGAACTGCGTCCGCAGCGCCGGCTGAGGATCTGGCAGCTCGCCCCGATCGTCGGTCTCGCGGCCGTCGGCTCGCTGATGTTCGCGTTCCCGCTCGCCTTCGGCTCGGGGGACGGCGGCGCCGTCCTCGCCATGCTGGGTCTGCTGATCAGCTTCTGCGCGGCGGGCTGGGGCATGATGGCCGCCCGCAAGGTCGGCTACACCTGGCCGGGCCTCCCGCAGCGCGGCTCGGGCGAGCGCCCGAACTGGCGTTACCTCGCGCTGTACGTGACAACGATCGCAGCGCTGGTCGCCCTCGCGGTCTGGCGCGTCGCCCGCCTGCGCTGACGGCACGACGGGACCGCCTCGTACGGAGCCGGCCGCGCGACGGGACGGCCTCGCACGGAGCCGACCACGGAACGGGACGGCCTCGTAGGGAGCCGACCACGCGACGGGACCGCCTCGTACGAAGCCGGCCACGCGACCGGCCCGCGACCTCGTGTCGACCGCCCTGTGGACGACCGGGCGGCCTGTCGGGGGCACCCCGTACAGTTGATCTCGTGACCAGCGCGCAGACCTCAGCACATCCGCCCCTCAGATTCCTCAAGGGCCACGGCACCGAGAACGACTTCGTGATCGTCCCCGACGCGGAGAACGCCGTGGACCTGCCCCCCGCCGCCGTCGCGCGCCTCTGCGACCGACGGGCCGGCATCGGTGGCGACGGACTGCTGCACGTCGTGCGCAGCGCCGCCCACCCCGAGGCCCGGCACATGGCGGACGAGGCCGAGTGGTTCATGGACTACCGGAACGCCGACGGCTCGGTCGCCGAGATGTGCGGGAACGGGGTCCGGGTCTTCGCCCGCTACCTGGAGCACGCCGGGCACGTCACCGCCGGCGAGGTCGCCGTCGCCACCCGCGGCGGGATCAAGCGCGTCCACCTCGACAAGGACGGCTCCGTCACCGTCGCCATGGGTCGCGCGGTCCTCCCCGAGGCCGGCGTCACCGTCACCGTCGACGGCCGCAGCTGGCCCGCGCGCAACGTGAACATGGGCAATCCGCACGCGGTCGCGTTCGTCGAGGACCTCGACCACGCGGGCACCCTGTTCACCGAGCCGCCGTACTCCCCGGCCGCGGTCTACCCGGACGGGGTGAACATCGAGTTCGTCGCCGACCGGGGCCCCCGCCACGTCGCCATGCGGGTCCACGAGCGCGGCGCCGCCGAGACCCGCTCCTGCGGCACGGGCGCGTGCGCCGTCGCCGTCGCCACCGCCCGCCGGGACGGCGCCGACCCCGCCGAGAGCGGCACCCCCGTCACGTACACCGTCGACGTGCTCGGCGGCACGCTGGTCATCACCGAGCACCCCGACGGGCAGATCGACATGACGGGCCCCGCCGTGATCGTCGCCGAGGGCACCGTCGACCCCGCCTGGCTCGGCTGAGGCCGGACGCCCGCAGCGGCGCGGGAACCGAAGGAAGCGACGGAATCGAAACAGTCAACGACTGATTTGTCGCTCGAATGGGTGATCCGTTTCACGCTGAGCGAGAGGGCGACTGCGCCACGTGGTGGGGTCGGTAGCATCAAGCACCGGCCCCCCGGGCACGCCTGGCCCGCCCACCGCCGGTCGACGTTGCCGGAGGTGCCCCATGAGCGCAGAGGCCACCAACCCTGTGAGCGCGGCGGAAGCCGCCGTCACAGACACGACCGCCCGCAGACGCGGACGCGCCCGAATCGACCTGCGCCGGATCGGCCGCGCCGCGCTGCTCGGCGCCACCGCAGGACCGGCCCCGCGCGACCGGCTGCCCGACGCGATCAGCCATGTCGCCGAGGCGCACCGCGCCCACCATCCCGAGGCCGACCTCTCGGTGCTGCGCCGGGCGTACGTCCTCGCGGAGTCCTCGCACCGGGGCCAGTTCCGCAAGAGCGGCGAGCCGTACATCACCCACCCGCTCGCGGTGACCCTGATCCTCGCCGAACTCGGCGCGGAGACCACCACCCTGACCGCGTCCCTCCTCCACGACACCGTCGAGGACACGGATGTGACGCTCGATCAGGTGCACCGGGAGTTCGGCGACGAGGTCGCCTACCTCGTCGACGGCGTCACCAAGGTGGAGAAGATCGACTACGGCGCCGCCGCCGAGCCGGAGACCTTCCGCAAGATGCTCGTCGCCACCGGCAACGACGTCCGGGTGATGTCGATCAAGCTCGCCGACCGGCTCCACAACATGCGCACGCTCGGGGTGATGCGGCCCGAGAAACAGGCGAGGATCGCCAAGGTCACCCGGGACGTCCTCATCCCGCTGGCCGAACGGCTCGGGGTCCAGGCCCTCAAGACCGAGCTTGAGGACCTCGTCTTCGCCATCCTCCACCCCGAGGAGTACGAGAACACCCGCGCGCTCATCGCCGGGAACCCCCACGCGGGCGACGCGCTCGGCGCCGTCGCCGAGCAGGTCTCCGCGGTCCTGCGCGAGGCGGGCATCGGCGCCGAAGTCCTCGTCCGCCCCCGGCACTTCGTCTCCGTGCACCGCGTCCGTCTGAAGCGCGGCGAACTGCGCGGCTGCGACTTCGGGCGGCTCCTCGTCCTGGTCTCCGAGGACGCCGACTGCTACGCGGTCCTGGGCGAACTCCACACCTGTTTCACCCCGGTGATCTCCGAGTTCAAGGACTTCATCGCGGCCCCCAAGTTCAACCTGTACCAGTCCCTGCACACCGCCGTCGCGGCCCCCGACGGCGCCGTGGCCGAGGTTCTCATCCGCACCCACCGGATGCACACGGTCGCCGAGGCGGGGGTCGTCGCCCTCGGCAACCCGCACGTGGGGCAGGAGACCACCGGGCAGCCGGGCGGCACCCCGGACGCAGACGGCCAGACCGCCGCGGCTCCCGCGGTGCCGCCGAACACCGGCCGCCACGGAACCGCCACCTCACGGGACACCGCCGCACACGCCACGCGCTCGGCGCAGGCCACCCACTCGGCACACGCCACACCCGCCGCGCGCACCACACCGGCCGCCGGCTCCGCGTCAGCCGCATCGGCCGTGTCCGACGCACCGGCCACCCTCGACCCCCGCGACACCCCCGACGCCCTCGACACCCCTTACGCCCCCGCAATCGCCGACAACCAGTCCGCCGAGGACGGTGAGCGCGTCGACCCCACCCGCCCCGGCTGGCTCTCCCGTCTCCTCGACTGGCAGCAGGCCGCCCCCGATCCGGACACCTTCTGGACCTCGCTCCGCGCCGACCTCGCCGAGGACGACGAGATCACCGTCTTCCGCGCCGACGGCAGCGCCCCCGGCACGATCAGCCTCCCCGCCGGAGCCAGCTGCGTCGACGCCGCCTACGCCCAGCACGGCGAAGCCGCCCACGCCTGTCTCGGCGCACGCGTCAACGGACGCCTCGCGCCCCTCAGCACCGTCCTCGGCGACGGCGACACCGTCCAGCTGCTGCTCGCCCAGGACACCGTCTCCGGGCCGTCCCCCGAGTGGCTCGACCACGCCCGTACTCCCGCGGCCAGGATCGCGATCACCCGCTGGCTCCAGGCCCATCCGGAGAGCGCCGCGCCGCCCGTCGCCACGACCGGCCCCAGGCCCCAGTCCGGCGTCACCGCCGACCACCGCTCCGGTGCGGAACTCCACGCCGACCTGGAGGGCGAGCCCCACGCCTCCGTCCGCCCGGCCGGCTGCTGCACCCCGGTACCGCCGGACAAGATCACCGGCTTCCGGGTCCGCGGCGGATCCGTCACCGTCCACCGGAACGGCTGCGCGGCCGTCGACACCATGCGCCGGCTCGGCCGCGAACCCGTCGCCGTCCGCTGGGGCGACACCACCCAGGGCCGGGTCACCCTCGTCGCGGAGTCGTTCGGACGGCCCGGTCTCCTCGCCGACCTCACCGAGGCCATCGCCGTCGCCGGGGCCGCCGTCGTCTCCGCGACCGTCGAGCCGCCCAGCGAGCAGCGGGTCCGCCACACGTACACCCTCCACCTGCCCGACGTGGCCCGGCTCGCCGCCCTCATGCGGGCCATGCGGGACGTGCCCGGGGTGTACGACGTGAGCCGCGCCCGCCACCGCTCCCCGGAGCCCCGCAGGGCCTGACCCGCCGACCCGGTGCGCCGGGGAAGTCACGGTGCGGGGACGTCACCATGCGCCGGGGACGTCACGGTGCCGCGAGGAGGGGGCCAGGCGTGGCGTGGGACCGGGTCGTGTCCCCCTTCGAGTGGCGGGCGAGCGCGCCGCCCGGGGGAGCGGGCGCGGCCCTGGTAGCCGTAGGGCCAGTCCTCCGGAAAGGCCTGGCCCATGCCGCTCGTCCGAACGCCCCTGCCCCGCGCGCGGTGGCTCCGCTCCGCCGTCCTGGTCGCCGCCTCGGCCGGACTCGTTGCCGCCGCGCTGCCCGCCCCGGCGCCGCTCGGCATCGGGGACCCGCTCTTCCCCCACCTCGGCAATCCGGGTTACGACGTCCTCTCGTACGCCGTCGACCTCACCTACCCCGGCGTCAACAGCGCGCCGCTGGCCGCCGTGACCCGGATCGACGCGCTCGCCACCGACGACCTGGAGCGGCTCAACCTCGACTTCACCCACGGCACGGTCTCCGCCGTCACCGTCGACGGTCTGGCCGCCACGTACGCCACCAGCGGCGAGGACCTGGTCGTCACCCCCGCCGTGCCGATCGACGAGGGCGAGTCGATCGAGATCACCGTCACCCACACCAGCGACCCGAGCGGTCCCGCCGACACCGGCGGCTGGGTGCGTACCAGCGACGGTCTCGCCATGGCCAACCAGGCCGACGCCGCCCACCGGGTCTTCCCTTCCAACGACCACCCGTCGGACAAGGCGTACTTCACCTTCCGCGTGACCGCCCCCAGCGAGCTCACCGCCGTCGCCAACGGCCTGCCCACCGGCCGGGTCACCCGGGGCGACGCGACGACGTGGACGTACCGCACCAGCCACCCCATGGCCACCGAGCTCGCCCAGGTGTCCATCGGCCGCTCCACCGTCGTGCACCGGGCCGGCCCCCACGGCCTGCCCGTACGGGACGTGGTGCGCACCGCCGACCGGGAGCTGATGGAGCCCTGGCTCCGCAGGACCCCCGGCCACCTGGAGTGGATGGAGCGGAAGGTCGGCCCGTACCCCTTCGAGACGTACGGGGTGCTCGTCGCGGACGCCACCACCGGCTTCGAGCTGGAGACCCAGACCCTGTCCCTCTTCGAGCGACGCCTCTTCACCGAGCCGGCCTACCCGGAGTGGTACGTCGACTCGGTCATGGTGCACGAGCTGGCCCACCAGTGGTTCGGCGACAGCGTCTCGCCGCGGACCTGGTCCGACCTCTGGCTCAACGAGGGGCACGCCAGCTGGTACGAGGCGCTGTACGCCGAGGAGACCGCGGGCAAGCCCCTGGAGCGGCGCATGAAGGCCGCCTACGCCGCCTCCGACGGGTGGCGGGCCGACGGCGGCCCGCCGGCCGCGCCCGAGCCGCCCTCGCCCGGCCACAAGATCAGCCTCTTCCGGCCCGTGGTCTACGACGGCAGCGCCCTCGTCCTGTACGCGCTCCGGCAGGAGATCGGCACCGGGGCCTTCGAGCGCCTGGAGCGGCGCTGGGTCGCCGACCACCGGGACGGCACCGCCACCACCGCCGACTTCGTCGCCCTGGCCGGCGAGATCGCCGGACGCGACCTCACCGCCTTCTTCCGGGGCTGGCTGTACGAGGCGAAGACCCCGGCCATGCCCGGCCACCCGGACTGGCGCAGCAGCCCGGCCGACGCGGCGCGGACCGCCCCGAAAGCCACCGGATGACCGCTTCGGAACCCGGGTGCCGGGCCCGCAGCGCAGGCTGGGACGACGGCCCCGAAACCCGGATGACGGGCCCGCAGCGCAGGCTGGGGCGACGCCCGAAATCCGGCGGGGAGAACGGGCCCGAAACCCGGATGACGGGCCCCACCGGGGCGTGTCACCATCTTCAGGTCGGCGACGCGGCCGACGGACCGGGAATCTTCCCGATCCCTCACGCGTTGTGACGACATAAGACTCATCGCTCCATGGCCCGCCGACACCGGTGACGCTGTGGAAGCACTCGACGTAAGGATCCAATGACCTCCTCTTCTTCCCCTTCCCAGGACGAGCAGAGCTTCGCGGAGACGAGCCGAACCGAGAGCCTTCGGGCCGATGCCCTGATGGAAGAGGACGTCGCCTGGAGCCACGAGATCGACGGAGAGCGGGACGGCGACCAGTTCGACCGCTCCGAGCGCGCGGCCCTGCGCCGTGTCGTAGGCCTCTCCACCGAGCTCGAGGACGTCACCGAGGTCGAGTACCGCCAGCTGCGCCTGGAGCGCGTCGTGCTGGTCGGTGTCTGGACCTCCGGGACCGTCCAGGACGCGGAGAACTCCCTCGCGGAACTCGCGGCCCTCGCCGAGACGGCGGGCGCCCTCGTGCTCGACGGCGTGATCCAGCGCCGTGACAAGCCGGACCCGGCGACCTTCATCGGCTCCGGCAAGGCGCGCGAACTGCGCGACATCGTGGTCGAGACCGGTGCCGACACCGTCGTCTGCGACGGCGAGCTCAGCCCCGGCCAGCTCATCGCCCTCGAAGACGTCGTCAAGGTCAAGGTGGTCGACCGGACCGCTCTGATCCTCGACATCTTCGCCCAGCACGCCAAGTCCCGAGAGGGCAAGGCGCAGGTCGCGCTCGCGCAGATGCAGTACATGCTGCCGCGCCTCCGCGGCTGGGGTCAGTCGCTCTCCCGTCAGATGGGTGGCGGCGGCGGTGGCGGCATGGCCACCCGTGGTCCCGGTGAGACCAAGATCGAGACCGACCGGCGTCGTATCCGCGAGAAGATGGCGAAGATGCGCCGGGAGATCGCGGAGATGAAGACCGGCCGTGACATCAAGCGGCAGGAGCGGCGCCGTAACAAGGTGCCGTCGGTCGCCATCGCCGGATACACGAACGCCGGAAAGTCCTCCCTGCTCAACCGCCTCACCGGCGCGGGCGTGCTCGTGGAGAACGCACTGTTCGCCACGCTGGACCCGACTGTCCGCAGGGCCGAGACGCCCACCGGCCGGGTCTACACCCTGGCCGACACCGTCGGCTTCGTCCGGCACCTGCCGCACCACCTGGTCGAGGCGTTCCGCTCCACCATGGAGGAGGTCGGCGACTCCGACCTCATCCTGCACGTGGTGGACGGCTCGCACCCGGCGCCGGAGGAGCAGCTGGCCGCCGTGCGCGAGGTCTTCCGGGACGTCGGCGCGGTGAACGTGCCGGAGATCGTCGTCATCAACAAGGCGGACGCGGCGGACCCGCTGGTGCTCCAGCGACTGCTGCGGATGGAGAAGCACTCCATCGTGGTCTCGGCCCGTTCGGGCCAGGGCATGCAGGAGTTGCTCGCGCTCATCGACTCCGAGCTGCCGCGCCCGCAGGTCGAGCTCGAAGCCCTCGTGCCGTACACGCAGGGCGGTCTCGTCTCGCGGGTGCACGCCGAGGGCGAGGTCGAGTCCGAGGAGCACACCCCGGAGGGCACCCTGCTCAAGGCCCGGGTGCACGAGGAACTGGCGGCGATGCTCGCGCCCTACGTTCCCGCGGCGCACTGACCCGACGTACGACGCAGGCGCCGGCCTGACGTACGACGGAGTGCTCGCCTGACGTACGACGAAGGCGCCGGCCCGCTCCCGCGAGGGAGGGGGCCGGCGCCTTCTGTCGTGACGGTGGTGTCGTGACCGGACGGGTCAGCGGGCGTACTTCTTGCTGACCATCTCGTGGGCCGCCTTCGCGCCCCGGCCCAGCTGCGGTCCGGCGAGCCAGCCGTTGCCGCCGGCCGGGCCGATCGAGGTGTTCGACACGAGCGCCGTCTTCCCGTTCGGCAGCACACGGAACCAGCCGCCGCCGGACGAACCCGCGGTCATCGTGCAGCCGATCCGGTACATCACCGGGGTGGCGGGCACCGTGGTCAGGCGCGTCGCCCGGTCCAGGCACTTGTGCATGATCACGCCGTTGTACGGGGCGGCCTGCGGGTATCCCCAGGCGCCGATCGTGCCGGACTGCGCGGGCGCGGGGGCGGAGAAGTCGACCGGCAGCGCGGCGCCGACGGTCTCCTCCAGGGACTTGCCGCCCCGCTGAGGCTGCACGTGCAGGACGGCGTAGTCGTACGGCCAGGCCTGGTTGGTGCCACCCGACTTGATCCACTCGCCCGAGGTCACGGCCCAGTCGGCCCAGTACTGGCCGTACGGGTAGATCTCGTGCGCCTGCGCGTTGTTGAGCGCGGAGGGGGACTTGCCCAGGTCGTTGAAGGCCGGGACGAAGGTGATGTTGCGGTACCAGCCGCCCTTCGTGCCCGCGTGGACGCAGTGGCCGGCCGTCCAGACCAGGTTGGACCTACCGGGCCGGCGCGGGTCCTTCACGATGGTGCCGGAGCAGACCATGTGGCCCTGCGGCGAGTCGAAGAAGATCTTCCCGACCGGGGCCGCGTTGCGGTGGTACGGGGTCTTCTCGCGCTGCGCCCTGACGGGGCGGGGCGTCGGGTCGGTGCCGCCGCCTCCGGCCTGCGCGGTGATCGTGGGGTCGGGGCTCTTGGCGGACTGCATCCGCGCCGGGTCCCAGAGCCCGTCGATGACGGGGTTGACGAAGTCCTCGGCCTCTCGCAGCCAGGTCTTCGTGTCCCAGTTCTTCCACTCGCCGTCCTTCCACTCGTCCAGGTCGACGCCGTGCTTCTTCAGCTTGTCGGCGAGGTCCTTGGTGAGGTCGGCGCCACCGTCTCCGGTGGCCTCGTCGTCGGTGCCCGGCGCGGAACTGCTCGCTCCGGCGGCCGGCTTGTCGGCCGCCGGGGTCTCGGTGGGGCCGCAGGCCGTGGCGGTCAGCGCGAGCGCGGCGACCAGGCCGAGAGCGGCGGGTAGGAGTCGTACGGAACGCATGTGGTGAATTCCCCCTGAGATGATTCCCGCGTCCGGGGAACGGCCGTGGTTCCGGCGCGTTCCCACTTTGACCTTGCCATGGACGCGTCACTTGCGGTGCACAGTATGCGGGTTGGGCGAACGGTCGAGCAGAGGGCGGGCCAGGGGACACCCGTGTACGGGTGCAGCCCTGGGGGCGGGCATGGAGAGAGGCGAGGCCCCGAGGGCCCCGCCTCACGCCCCGCGCCTACTGCCCGGCGTACTTCTTGCTGACCTCGTCGAACATGGCCTTGGCCTCGGGGCCGAAGCGCGGCCCCGCGAGCCAACCGGCCGTCGACGGGCCGATCGAGGTGTTCGAGACCAGCGCCGGCTTGCCGTCACTGCCCTGGGCGACCCAGCCGCCACCGGACGAACCACCGGTCATGCTGCAACCGATGCGGTACATCGTCGGCTGCTCCGCCTTCAGGGACAGCCGGCCCGGCTTGTCCTCGCACTGGAACATCCGCTGGCCGTCGAACGGCGGCGCCGCCGGGTAACCGGTCGCCTCCATGGCCGCGATCTTGGGCACCGCCGGCGCGTTGAAGTTCACGGGAAGCGCCGAACCGACGGTCTCCTCCAGGGACTTGGTCGTGCCGCCCTTCTCCGGGGTCACCTTGATGACCGCGAAGTCGTAGGGAGCCCCCGCACCGCCCGTGGACGCACCCTCGGCGATCCACTGGTCGGAGGTCTTGACCCAGTCGGCCCACCACACGCCGTACGGCGCGATCTGCTCCCGCGACGCCTTCTCGAGGTCGGCGGTCGACATCGCGGAGTCGTTGTACGAGGGCACGAAGGCGATGTTGCGGTACCAGCCGCCCTTCTTGCCCTTGTGGACGCAGTGGCCGGCCGTCCACACCATGTTGGACTTGCCGGGGTGCGCCGGGTCCTGCACGACCGTGGCCGAGCAGACCATCGAGCCCTCGGGGCCGTCGAAGAAGACCTTCCCGGACTCCGGGGCGTTGCCGTGGTACTTCGCCGCCACGGCCTTCGCCCGCACCGGGGCCGGCGTCGGGTCGGTCACGCCCTCGTCACCCGAGATGTCCTCCTCCTCGACCGGCTTGTCGGGCCGCTCGGCGTCCCGCATCCGGTCCGGGTCCCAGAGGTCCTCGATGATCGGGTTGACGAAGTCCTTGGCCTCACGCAGCCACTTGTCGCGGTCCCAGTTCCTCCACTCGCCGTCCCGCCACTTGTCGACGTCGATCCCGTGCTCCTTCAGGCGACCCTTCAGGTCCTCCGGAATCTTGATCTTGTCGACCGGGCTCTGGGCGGTAGCGGAAGCGCTGGGCTTGTCTCCCGCGTTCTCCTCGCTCGGACCGCAGGCCGTAACGGTGAGCGTCAGCGCCGCGACGGCGGAAGCCGCCGTCAGCAGCGGACGAATCGATCGCATCTCGTGATCCCCCTGGGACTACGTCAACTTGTGCATGGACAGCGGCCGCGCCCCTGCGGGCAGCGGCCGACGGCCCCCACTATGCCGGTGCCGGAGGGGACGGTACGCGGCCGGTCGGCGGTTCCGGCCATCGTTCCGTCGTTGCCGTGCCGTGATCCGGGACACGCCAAGTTCTTGCCTCCGGCCCGTGATCCTGGGCAGTTCGCGTCGTTGGTACGTACGGGGGACACAACGGTGGCGCTCAGGGCGACCCTTGCGGCGGCTCCACGACGTCCCGATGTGCAACGCAACCGTTACAGCGGGAGGACACCGAGCCGTGGCCGTGACCGAATCAGCTCCGGCCGTCCCACCGGCCGCGCGGACGCAGACCCGGACGCCCGACGGGCCCGTCGCCGGACCGCCCGACGAAGCCGGCACAGGGACGCACACCCCGACGATCCGGGACACTCCGACGGCCCGGGACACCCCGACGATCCGGGAAACCCCGGACCGAGGACTGTCGGACCGGGGACCGTCGGACCGGGCGGCTCCGGCGCAGGGGGGCTCGGACCGAGCGGCTTCCGCCCAGGGACCCGCGGAGCAGGGCGGGGCCGGCGGCTACGAAGGCATCCTGCGCCGCCAGTCCCTGCGGGAGTCCGCCGCCCGCACCTACGCCCGCTCCCTGCCGATCGTCCCCGTGCGGGCACGAGGGCTGACCATCGAGGGCGCCGACGGCCGCCGCTACCTGGACTGCCTGTCGGGCGCCGGGACGCTCGCCCTCGGCCACAACCACCCCGTGGTCCTGGAAGCCGTCAAGAAGGTCCTCGACTCCGGGGCCCCGCTCCATGTCCTCGACCTCGCCACCCCCGTCAAGGACGCCTTCACCTCCGAGCTGTTCGCCACCCTGCCGGGCGAACTCGCCGACAACGCCCGCATCCAGTTCTGCGGACCGGCCGGAACGGACGCCGTGGAAGCGGCCCTCAAACTGGTCCGCACCGCCACCGGCCGCAGCGGACTCCTCGCCTTCACCGGCGCCTACCACGGCATGACGTCCGGCGCCCTCGACGCCTCGGGCGGAGCGACCGACGTCCGCGTCACCCGGCTGCCGTACCCCCACCCGTACCGCTGCCCCTACGGCGTCGGCGGCGCCCGCGGCGCCCAACTCGCCGCCCGCTGGACCGAGAGCCTCCTCGACGACCCCAAGAGCGGTGTCACCACCCCCGCCGGAATGATCCTCGAAGCCGTCCAGGGCGAGGGCGGGGTCATTCCCGCGCCCGACGACTGGATGCGCCGGATGCGCCGCATCACCGCCGATCGCTCCATTCCGCTCGTCGTCGACGAGGTCCAGACCGGCGTCGGCCGCACCGGCGCCTTCTGGGCCGTCGAGCACAGCGGTGTCGTGCCCGACGTGATGGTCCTCTCCAAGGCCATCGGCGGCTCCCTCCCTCTCGCCGTCATCGTCTACAGGTCCGAGCTCGACGCCTGGGAACCCGGCGCCCACGCGGGCACCTTCCGCGGCAACCAGCTCGCCATGGCCGCCGGCACGGCCACCCTCGCGTACGTCCGCGAGAACAGACTCGCCGAGCGGGCCGGCATCCTCGGTACCCGCATCCTCGGCCGACTCCGGGGCCTCGCCGCCGCCCACCCCTGCGTCGGCGACGTCCGCGGCCGGGGACTCATGATCGGCGTCGAACTCGTCGACCCCGACGCGGCGGGACCGGACGACCCCGTACCGCCCGCCGCCCCCGCCCTGGCCCTCGCCGTCCAACAGGAGTGTCTCGCCCGCGGCCTCATCGTCGAACTCGGAGGCCGGCACTCCGCCGTGGTGAGGCTCCTGCCCCCGCTCACGATCACCGACGAGCAGGTCACCGCCGTCCTGGACCGCTTCGCCGACGCCCTCGCCGCGGCCGAACGGGCCCACATCCCCCAGCTGCCCGCCGCCCGCAGGCCCACGGCCCCCCGGACCGCCCCCGGGCCGTCCCACTGACCCGGGCCGCCCCCGGCCCCGCCCCCCAAGGAAGCCCCCGTGAACGCCACGCCCCCCTCCCCGGCGCCCGAGACCGAGGCCCCCCTCGCCGCCGAGCAACTCACCTCCCAGGTCCTCGCCTCCACGGCCCTCGACGCCTCCCTCCTGGCAACGAAGTCCCTCGCCACCGAGGGACTCACCCCCAGGGAACCCTCCTCCCACCTCCTCGCCACCGATCCCCACCCCGCCACGGAACCGAGCACGACGAACCTCGGCCCCACGGCCCCCGGCTCCGCTGCCCTTGGGCCCACGGCCCCCGGCCCCACGGCCCCTGGCTCTGCTGCCCTCGGCCCCACGGCCTCCTGCTCCGCTGCCCCCGGCCCCACGGCCCCCGGCACCTCTGGCCGTGGCGCCACGGAGCCCGCTGCCAGGGAACCCGCCGCCTCAGCAGCAGCCCGACCCGCCGATGCCACGGTCCCGCGCCAGCACATCGGCCCGTACGACCCCCGACCGCACCGCACGGCCGCGGGAACCGACGCGCTGAGCGACCAGGACCCCCACCCTCACCGCCCGGCCAACGCCACCACCCCGCTGCACGACCCGGTCACGAACCCGCACCACCCGGCCGGCGCCGACCCCTTGGACGACCCGGATCCGCAGCGTGCCGCCGACGCGGCCGCCGTCGAGAACCTCCTCCGTTGCTGGGTCCGCGAGAAGAACCTCCCGACCCCTGGCTCCACCACCCTGCGCATCCCCCTCGAAGCCAGCGGCACCGCCCTCCTCGTCCCCGTCCGCTACTGGTCGCCCACCGGCTGGCACCGCTTCGGCATCCCCGCCCTCGAAGGCCTCCCGGCCACCGCCCCCACCGTCGACGCCGTGACCGTGGCCGCCCTGCTCAGCCGGGAGAGCGGCCGCCCCGAGGGCACCGAACTCGTCGGCAGGGTCGCCGACTCGGCCCGCCGCACCGCCGACTTCCTCACCGAGCGCCGCCGCTCCCCCCAACCGCACCCGGACGCCGACCTCTTCCTCGCCGCCGAGCAGTCCCTGCTGCTCGGCCACCCCCTCCACCCCACACCCAAGAGTCGCGAAGGCCTCTCCGAGGCCGAGGCCCGGCTCTACTCACCCGAACTGCACGGCTCCTTCCCCCTCCACTGGCTCGCCGTCGACTCCTCCCTCCTGGCCTCCGACTCCGGCTGGACCGAACAGGGCCGCCCCGTCAGCGCCGAGCAACTCGCCATCGGCCTCGCCGAAGGGCTCGCCCTCCCCGCAGGAACCGCGCCCCTGCCCGTCCACCCCTGGCAGGCCCGAGAGCTGCTGCACCGCCCCGACATCCGCGCCCTCATCGACGCCGGCCTCCTCCACGACCTCGGTCTCCACGGCAGCCCGTGGCACCCCACCTCCTCCGTCCGTACCGTGCACCGCCCCGGCGCCCGGGCCATGCTCAAGCTCTCCCTCGGCCTGCGCATCACCAACTCGCGACGCGAGAACCTCCGCAAGGAGCTCCACCGCGGCGTCGAGGTCCACCGGCTGCTCCGTACCGGCCTCGTCGACGAATGGCAGGCCGCCCACCCGGGCTTCGACATCGTGCGCGACCCCGCGTGGCTGGCCGTCGACACCCCGGACGGCGTCCCCGTCCCCGGCCTCGACCTCATGATTCGCCACAACCCCTTCGGGCCCGGCGACGACGCCGTCTGCATCGCCTCCCTCACCGCCCCCCGGCCCTGGCCGGGAACCAGCGCCATGCGCTCCCGCCTCGCCGACGTCATCGGCCGCCTCGCCGCCCGCACCGGCCGTCCCACCACCGCCGTCGCCGCCGAGTGGTTCCTCCGCTACCTCGACCAGGTCGTCCGCCCCGTCCTCTGGCTCGACGGACACGCCGGCATCGCCCTGGAGGCCCACCAGCAGAACACCCTGGTGCTCCTCGACCCCGACGGCTGGCCGGTCGGCGGGCGCTACCGCGACAACCAGGGCTACTACTTCCGAGAGTCCCACCGGAGCGAGCTGGAGAGCCGCCTCCCCGGCATCGGGGCGGCAAGCGACACCTTCGTCTCCGACCAGGTCACCGACGAGCGCTTCGCCTACTACCTCGGCATCAACAACGTCCTCGGCCTGATCGGCGCCTTCGGCGCCCAGCACCTCGCCGACGAGCGCGTCCTGCTCGCGGCCTTCCGCAGCTTCCTCACCTCCGCGACCAGCCTCGGCTCACCCCTGCCGCACCGCCTCCTGGAAGCCGCGACCCTCCGCAGCAAGGCCAACCTCCTCACCCGCCTGCACGGCCTGGACGAACTCGTCGGCCCCGTCGACACCCAGTCCGTCTACGTCACCGTCACCAACCCCCTCCGCGCCTGAGCCCGCCTTCGGAGAACCCACGCCCCCACCGCACCGCCGAGAGGAGAGCGACACCGTGTCACCCACCCGCCCACCGGCCGACCCGCCCGGTGACGACACCCTCGACCTGAGGCTCGACGAACTCGTCACCCTCCTCGAAGGCGGTCACATCGACGCCGAACTCCTCGACGGCGATCTGCTGGACTCCGTCGCCTCCTGGAACCCGGTCCCCACCGCCGCCGGTGTCTTCCAGCTCGTCCCCGTACGCCTCGAACGAGACCTGCGGCTCGTCGCCCGATGGATGAACGACCCGGCCGTCGCCGCCTTCTGGGAACTGGCCGGACCCGAGACCGTGACCGCCGAGCACATCCGTACCCAGCTCGAAGGCGACGGCCGCAGCGTCCCCTGCCTCGGAGTGCTCGACGCCACGCCCATGAGCTACTTCGAGCTCTACCGCGCCGACCTCGACCCCCTCGCCCGGCACTACCCGGCGCGCCCCCACGACACCGGTATCCATCTGCTGATCGGAGGCGTCACCGACCGGGGCCGCGGCCTCGGCAGCACACTGCTGCGCGCCGTCGCCGATCTCGTCCTCGACCACCGTCCCCGCTGTACCCGCGTCGTCGCCGAACCCGACATCCGTAACACCCCCTCCGTCTCTGCCTTCCTCAGCGGCGGCTTCCGCTTTGCGGCGGAAGTCGACCTCCCTGACAAGCGAGCGGCGCTCATGATGCGTGACCGCGCCCTCCGTCACGCTCTGTGAACAACCCTCTGTCTTCTATACACCGCTCGACCCACAGCGGTTCCCACTCCGAGGAGTCCTCGTGTCGATGTCCCCTGCACCCCACGACTCCGCACGGCCCACCCCTTCCGCCACAGCCCCCGCCTCCGGGGCCGGACCGGCGGCGGCACCCGCGCTGCCCGCTCCCCCTGAGCTCCTAGCACCGCCCGAGCTGAACGCCGCCGCCTGGACCAGGGCCTCCTCCCGGCTCCTCGCCAAGGCCCTCGCCGAGTTCGCCTACGAGGAGATCGTCGAACCCGCACCCGCGGCGGACGAACCGGACCTCCACACCCTGCGGCTCGACGACGGCGCCACCCTCACCTTCCGTGCCCGCCGAGGCGCCTACGGCAGCTGGTACGTCGCGGCCGACTCGATCACCCACGAGGGCCGGCCCATGACCGACGCCCTCGACTTCCTGGTCCGCGCCCGCCGCCTCCTCCAGCTCGACGGCGCCACCCTCGGCCACCTCATCCGCGAGCTGTCCGCCACCCTCGCGGCCGACGCCCGCCTCGACCGCACCGCCCTCTCCGCCGCCCGGCTCGCCGACCTCTCCTACGCCGAGCTCGAAGGGCACCAGACCGGGCACCCCTGGCTCGTCCTCAACAAGGGCCGCGTCGGTTTCTCCGCCACCGACGCCGCCCGTTGGGCGCCCGAGGCCCGCCGCGCCACCCGGCTGCCGTGGATCGCCGTCAGCAACCGCCTCGCCGCCTACCGGGGCGTGTCCGGGCTCCGCACCCCCGACCGCCTCTACGCCCAGGAACTCGACCCCGAGGTCCACGCCGCGTTCCGCGCCGAACTGACCGCCCGCGGCCACGAACCCGACGGCTACCTCCTGCTGCCCGTCCACCCCTGGCAGTGGGACGAGATCCTGCTTCCGCTCTACGCCCCGGCCATCGCCGCCGGGACCGTCGTCCCGCTCTCCGCGGACGGCGACCTCCGGCTGCCGCAGCAGTCGGTCCGTACCTTCCTCAACACCAGCCGTCCCGACCGGCACACGGTCAAACTCCCGCTGTCCGTGCTCAACACCCTCGTCTGGCGGGGCCTGCCCACGGAGCGCACCCTCGCCGCCCCGGCCGTCACCGCCTGGGTCCACGGTCTCCGGGACGTCGACCCGTTCCTGCGGGACGAATGCGGGGTGATCCTCCTCGGCGAGGTCGCCTCCGTCACCGTCGAGCATCCCCTGTACGACCGGCTGCCCGAAGTCCCGTACCAGTACAAGGAACTCCTGGGCGCGATCTGGCGCGAACCGCTGCGGCTGCCCCCGGGCGAGCGGGCCCGCACTCTCGCCTCCCTGCTGCACACCGACCCCCAGGGGCGGGCCTTCGTCGCCGAACTCGTCGAGCGCTCCGGGCTGGCTCCGGCCGTCTGGCTCCAGCACCTGTTCGCCGCGCTGCTGCCCCCGCTGCTGCACTTCCTCTACCGCTACGGCACGGTCTTCTCCCCGCACGGCGAGAACGCCATCGTCGTCTACGACGGAGAGGACGTCCCCGTACGGCTGGCGATCAAGGACTTCGTCGACGACGTGAACATCAGCGCCCGGCCGCTTCCCGAGCACGACACCCTGCCGGAGGACGTGCGCGCCGTCCTGCTGACCGAGGAGCCCGACTTCCTCGTCCAGTTCATCCATTCGGGGCTCTTCGTCGGTGTCTTCCGTTATCTGGCACCGCTCTGCGAGGAGCAACTCGACGTGCCGGAGGCGGACTTCTGGTCCCTCGTCCGCGCGGAGATCCTGCGTCACCAGGCGCGCTTCCCCGAGCTGAAGGAACGGTTCGAGCTCTTCGACCTTCTCACCCCCCGGATCGAGCGGCTCTGCCTCAACCGCAACCGTCTGCACCTGGACGGCTACCGGGACCGCCCCGAGCGGCCCCACGCGGCCGTCCACGGAACCGTGCCCAACCCGCTCGCGTGACGCGCGCGCGTGCCTTCGCTGTCAGTGGCGCCCCGTAGGCTGGAAGGGCTATGACGAAGCCATCCCTCCCCGACCTCCTCCACGCCGCCGTCACCGCCGTCGGCGGTACGGAGCGGCCCGGCCAGGTCACCATGGCCGAGGCCGTGGCCGAGGCCATCGACGACAATTCCCACCTCCTCGTCCAGGCCGGCACCGGCACGGGCAAGTCGCTCGGCTACCTGGTGCCGGCGCTGGCCCAGGGCGAGCGGGTGGTGGTGGCCACGGCCACCCTGGCGCTCCAGCGCCAGCTCGTCGAGCGTGACCTTCCGCGCACGGTCGACGCGCTGCATCCGCAGCTGCGCCGCCGTCCCCAGTTCGCCATGCTCAAGGGCCGGTCGAACTACCTCTGTCTGCACCGGCTCCACGAAGGGGTCCCGCAGGACGAGGAGGAAGGCCTCTTCGACCCCTTCGAAGCGGCCGCGCCCAGCAGCAAGCTGGGCCAGGACCTGATGCGGCTCCGGGACTGGTCGGACGAGACGGAGACGGGCGACCGGGACGACCTGACGCCCGGTGTCTCCGACAAGGCCTGGGCCCAGGTCTCGGTCTCCTCCCGGGAATGCCTCGGCGCGAGCAAGTGCGCTTACGGCCCTGAGTGCTTCGCCGAGTCGGCCCGCGAGCGGGCCAAGCTCGCCGACGTCGTCGTCACCAACCACGCCCTCCTCGCCATCGACGCCATCGAGGGTGCCCCGGTGCTCCCGCAGCACGAGGTGCTGATCGTCGACGAGGCCCACGAGCTGGTCTCCCGGGTCACCGGGGTCGCCACCGGCGAGCTCACCCCCGGCCAGGTCAACCGTGCCGTGCGCCGGTCCTCGAAGCTGGTCGACGAGAAGGTCGCCGACCAGCTGCAGACCGCGGCGGAGGGCTTCGAGCGGGTCATGGAGCTGGCCCTGCCGGGTCGCCTGGAGGAGATCCCGGAGGACCTCGCGTACGCCCTGATGGCGCTGCGTGACGCCGCCCGCGCGGTGATCACGGCCCTGGGTTCCACCCGCGACCGGTCCGTGCAGGACGAGGACGCGGTGCGCAAGCAGGCCATGGCCTCCGTGGAGACCGTCCACGGTGTGGCGGAGCGGATCACCCAGGGCTCGGAGTACGACGTCGTCTGGTACGAGCGGCACGACCGTTTCGGAGCCTCGGTGCGGGTCGCGCCGCTCACCGTCTCGGGCCTGCTGCGGGAGAAGCTGTTCACGGAGCGGTCCGTGGTCCTGGCCTCGGCGACGCTCAAGCTGGGCGGCGACTTCAACGGCGTCGGTGCCTCGCTGGGGCTCGCTCCCGAGGGCACCACGGGTGACGACCTGCCCGTCTGGAAGGGGATCGACGTCGGTTCCCCGTTCGACTACCCCAGGCAGGGGATTCTCTACGTCGCCAAGCACCTCTCCCGTCCTGCGCGGGACGGGGACCGGGGCGACATGCTCGACGAGCTGACCGAGCTGATGCAGGCGGCCGGCGGACGGACCCTCGGTCTGTTCTCCTCGATGCGTGCGGCGCAGCAGGCGGCGGAGGAGCTGCGGATCCGGGTCCCGGAGCTGCCGATCCTGCTCCAGGGTGAGGACACCCTCGGTGAGCTGATCAAGAACTTCGCGGCAGACCCGAAGACCTGTCTCTTCGGCACGCTGTCGCTCTGGCAGGGCGTGGACGTCCCGGGGGCCAGCTGTCAGCTGGTGGTCATGGACAAGATTCCGTTCCCGCGCCCGGACGACCCGCTGATGAGCGCCCGGCAGAAGGCCGTCGAGGAGGCCGGGGGCAATGGCTTCATGGCGGTCGCGGCGACCCATGCCGCCCTGCTCATGGCACAGGGCGCGGGTCGGCTCGTGCGGGCCACGGGCGATCGGGGTGTGGTGGCGGTTCTCGACCCCCGGCTGGCGACGGCACGGTACGGCAGCTATCTGAAGGCCTCGCTGCCCGACTTCTGGTACACGACCGACCGCAACCAGGTACGGAAGTCGCTGGCGGCCATCGATGCCGCCTCGAAGGCGGCGAATGTCTGAGGGTCCACTCTGCCGAGCCCCGGCGCACCGGGGCTCGGCAGGACACGGCAGGGCCCCGGGACCGGCGCAGTGGGTCCCGGGGCCCGGTCAGAGCCGGCGCGGTGAGTCAGACGCGCCGAAGCACCGCCACGACCTTTCCGAGGATGGTCGCCTCGTCGCCGGGGATGGGCTGGTACGCCGCGTTGTGCGGGAGCAGCCAGACGTGGCCGTCCTCGCGCTTGAAGCGCTTGACCGTGGCCTCGCCGTCCAGCATCGCCGCGACGATGTCGCCGTTCTCCGCGACGGGCTGGCGGCGGACGGTGACCCAGTCGCCGTCACAGATGGCGGCCTCGATCATCGAGTCGCCGACGACCTTGAGGACGAACAGCTCGCCGTCACCGACCAGCTGCCGGGGGAGAGGAAAGACGTCCTCGACGGACTCCTCGGCGAGGATCGGGCCACCGGCCGCGATCCGGCCGACCAGGGGCACGTACGACGCGGCGGGCTTGCCCGTGGTGTCCGTCGGCTGGGTGCTCGGCTGGTCGGAGCCGCGCACCTCGTACGCACGGGGGCGGTGCGGGTCCCGGCGCAGGAAGCCCTTACGCTCCAGCGCCATGAGCTGGTGCGCCACCGAGGACGTGCTGGACAGGCCGACGGCCTGACCGATCTCGCGCATCGACGGCGGGTAGCCGCGCCGCTGAACCGAGTCGCGGATGACTTCGATGACCCTGCGCTGCCGGTCGGTGAGACCGGAGCTGTCGGCTCGGATGCCTGGAGGTCGCCCGGGGAGGGCGCGGGCGGGTCGCCCGGGCTCCTCACCGTTCATGCTGGTGTCATTCATGGCGTGCACCGGCTCGAGTCGGCCCTGGGAGCGGTCCTGGGCGGTGATGGTGGCACTGTCTGCGGTGGTGGTCACGTCGTCGGCCCCTCTCGAATGGTCTCCCTGGCTGGCACAACGGTAGTGGCTTTCGAAAGGTTGCGCCAAACACACGTTCGAGTGAAAATTCGCAGATTGCCTTACGCGTGTACGCATGCGGGTGTATGAGCACTCTCGCGCCGCCGTCCTGACGCGGACGTCACGGTAGCCTTCGCCGCTGGGTCGCGCGCGGTGCACCCTCTCAGTGTCGCACCCTGAGGGGCCGAATCGCGGGAGCGGACCCGTCGCGACACGCGGAACGCCCGGAATCGTCGCCAACCCAAGATCTAGTGGTTGGATGGCATCGGCCACCCAGGGGTAGTGGTCCCCGGTCTGCCGGGGGTGCCCGCATCGCCTATGCTGGGGGTCGCTTCGCAGGGCCTTGACGGTCGGGCGAGGTTCACCAGTCGTGCCGTGAGGGAGGGTCGGAACCAATGCACTGCCCCTTCTGCAGGCACCCCGACAGCCGTGTCGTCGACAGTCGCACCACCGACGACGGGACGTCGATCCGGCGTCGTCGCCAGTGCCCTGACTGCTCCCGTCGTTTCACGACGGTGGAGACGTGCTCGCTCATGGTGGTGAAGCGGTCCGGTGTCACCGAGCCCTTCAGCCGTACCAAGGTCATCTCCGGCGTACGCAAGGCGTGCCAGGGACGACCGGTCACCGAGGACGCCCTCGCCAAGCTCGGCCAGCGGGTCGAGGAGGCGGTGCGTGCCACCGGGAGCGCCGAGCTGACCACCCACGACGTGGGGCTGGCCATTCTCGGCCCGTTGCAGGAGCTCGACCTCGTCGCGTACCTGCGCTTCGCGTCCGTGTACAAGGCTTTCGACAGCCTCGAAGACTTCGAGGCCGCCATCGCGGAACTCCGCGTGCGGCCTCCCGCTGAGAACCGCGGGACCGGCGCGACCCCCGAGGTCCCCGTTCCCGCCACCGCCGCCGACTGACCGGCGGTCCGGGCCCCGTGCCCGGCGACCGGCCGCCGAGCGGCCGGCAGACGTGCCCCGAGCGACCCCCGCGGCGCTCGTGGCAGCAGTACAGAACGACGTACAGAAGACGGTGCCCTGGGACTATCTGGGCGCCAAAGTGTGTTTTGCCCGTATATGGGAGGCGGCATGACAGAGACGGCGAGCGGTCCGGCACGTGGTTCTCGTTCCAAGGGAGCGAAGGCGACGAGCAAGGGCCTGCGTATCGAGCGCATCCACACCACCCCCGGCGTGCATCCGTACGACGAGGTGGCGTGGGAGCGCCGTGACGTCGTCATGACCAATTGGCGCGACGGCTCGATCAACTTCGAGCAGCGTGGCGTCGAGTTCCCCGACTTCTGGTCGGTGAACGCGGTCAACATCGTCACCAGCAAGTACTTCCGCGGGGCCGTCGGCACCCCGCAGCGCGAGACCGGTCTCAAGCAGCTCATCGACCGGATCGTGAAGACGTACACGAAGGCCGGCGAGGAGTACGGCTACTTCTCCTCGCCCGCCGACGCCGAGATCTTCGAGCACGAGCTGGCCTACGCCCTCCTGCACCAGATCTTCAGCTTCAACTCGCCGGTCTGGTTCAATGTCGGCACGCCCCAGCCCCAGCAGGTCTCCGCCTGCTTCATCCTGTCCGTCGACGACTCCATGGAGTCCATCCTCGACTGGTACAAGGAAGAGGGCATGATCTTCAAGGGCGGCTCCGGCGCCGGCCTGAACCTCTCCCGCATCCGCTCCTCCAAGGAGCTGCTCTCCTCCGGTGGCAACGCCTCCGGCCCGGTCTCGTTCATGCGGGGCGCCGACGCCTCCGCCGGAACGATCAAGTCGGGCGGCGCGACCCGCCGCGCGGCCAAGATGGTCATCCTCGACGTCGACCACCCCGACATCGAGGACTTCATCGAGACCAAGGTCAAGGAGGAGGAGAAGATCCGCGCCCTCCGTGACGCGGGCTTCGACATGGACCTGGGCGGCGACGACATCACGTCCGTCCAGTACCAGAACGCCAACAACTCCGTCCGCGTGAACGACACGTTCATGAAGGCCGTCGAGTCCGGCGGGAAGTTCGGCCTCACCTCCCGGATGACCGGTGAGGTCATCGAGGAGGTCGACGCCAAGTCGCTCTTCCGCAAGATGGCCGAGGCCGCCTGGGCCTGCGCCGACCCGGGCATCCAGTACGACGACACGATCAACCACTGGCACACCTGCCCCGAGTCCGGCCGTATCAACGGCTCGAACCCGTGCAGCGAGTACATGCACCTGGACAACACGTCCTGCAACCTCGCCTCGCTGAACCTGATGAAGTTCCTCAAGGACGACGGCAAGGGCAACCAGGCCTTCGAGGTCGAGCGCTTCGCCAAGGTCGTCGAGCTCGTCATCACCGCGATGGACATCTCCATCTGCTTCGCCGACTTCCCCACCGAGAAGATCGGCGAGAACACCCGCGCTTATCGCCAGCTCGGCATCGGCTACGCCAACCTCGGCGCCCTGCTGATGGCGACCGGCCACGCGTACGACTCCGACGGCGGCCGCGCCCTCGCCGGTGCCATCACCTCCCTGATGACCGGCACCTCGTACAAGCGCTCCGCCGAGCTCGCCGCGGTCGTCGGCGCGTACGACGGCTACGCCCGCAACGCCGCGCCGCACCAGCGCGTCATGCAGCAGCACGCCGACGAGAACACCAAGGCCGTCCGCGTGGACGACCTGGACTCGCCGATCTGGGCCGCCGCCACGGAGGCCTGGCAGGACGTGATCCGCCTCGGCGCCAAGAACGGCTTCCGCAACGCCCAGGCCTCGGTCATCGCCCCGACCGGCACCATCGGTCTCGCGATGTCCTGCGACACCACCGGCCTCGAGCCCGACCTCGCCCTGGTCAAGTTCAAGAAGCTCGTCGGCGGCGGCTCGATGCAGATCGTCAACGGCACCGTCCCGCAGGCCCTGCGCCGCCTGGGCTACCAGGAGGAGCAGATCGAGGCGATCGTCGCCCACATCGCCGAGAACGGCAATGTGATCGACGCCCCCGGCCTGAAGACCGAGCACTACGAGGTCTTCGACTGCGCCATGGGTGAGCGCTCCATCTCCGCGATGGGCCACGTCCGCATGATGGCCGCCATCCAGCCGTGGATCTCGGGCGCCCTCTCCAAGACCGTGAACCTGCCGGAGACGGCCACGGTCGAGGACGTCGAGGAGGTCTACTTCGAGGCCTGGAAGATGGGCGTCAAGGCGCTCGCCATCTACCGCGACAACTGCAAGGTCGGCCAGCCCCTCTCCGCCAAGAAGAAGGAGGAGGAGAAGGTCGAGGTCACCGCGAAGACCGAGGCGACGATCCGCGAGGCCGTCGAGAAGGTCGTCGAGTACCGCCCGGTCCGCAAGCGTCTGCCCAAGGGCCGCCCGGGGATCACCACCTCCTTCACCGTCGGCGGCGCCGAGGGTTACATGACCGCCAACTCCTACCCGGACGACGGTCTCGGCGAGGTCTTCCTCAAGATGTCCAAGCAGGGTTCGACGCTCGCCGGCATGATGGACGCCTTCTCCATCGCCGTCTCCGTCGGTCTGCAGTACGGCGTCCCGCTGGAGACGTACGTCTCGAAGTTCACCAACATGCGCTTCGAGCCGGCCGGCATGACGGACGACCCGGACGTGCGGATGGCGCAGTCGATCGTCGACTACATCTTCCGCCGCCTGGCGCTGGACTTCCTGCCCTTCGAGACCCGCTCCGCGCTCGGCATCCACTCGGCCGAGGAGCGTCAGCGTCACCTGGACACCGGCTCGTACGAGCAGTCCGAGGAGGACGAGGTCGACGTCGAGGCGCTCGCCCAGTCCGCGCCCCGCGCCCAGGAGCTGAAGGCCGTCGCGGCCCCGGCCCCGGCCCCGAAGATCGAGGTCCCGGCCCCGAAGCAGGCGCACACCTCGGCTGAGCTCGTCGAGATGCAGCTCGGCATCAGCGCCGACGCCCCGCTCTGCTTCTCCTGCGGGACGAAGATGCAGCGCGCCGGCTCCTGCTACATCTGCGAGGGCTGCGGCTCGACCAGCGGCTGCAGCTGACATCGAGTAGGTGCTTCAGGAAGGGGACCGGCCTCGTGCCGGTCCCCTTCGCCGTGTCCGGGAGCGAGCGTCGGTTCTGGCGAGTACGGAACCTTCAGGCGCGTATGGAACCCAGCACGGTGCCGAACACCTGGGGGTCGGCGTCGAACCCGTGGCTGATCGGGCGGTACGTCCAGCCGTCGGCGCCGTCCCGGGTGAACTCCACGACCGTCGCCGCGAGAGCGTCCGGCACGTCGGCGAAGTCATGGACCAGCAGGTCCGTGTAGCCCTCGCGGACCCGTACGCCCGTGTTCGCCACGTCGCCGAAGGACCGCCGCCCGCCGCCCTGCTGTATGGCGACGCCGACCACCACGCGCGCGTACCGCGGTGCCAGGCGGTCGAGCTCCAGGGTCATGGCCTCGTCGTAGCCGAATCCCTGGCCCGTACGGCTGTCCCGGTGGAGCGTGATCGTGCCGTCGGGGGACCGACTGCCGAAGTGCACCAGCTGGACCGGAGCCCCGTGCGGATCGTCGGCGTCGAAGACACCGGCGACGATGTCCAGATCGTGGGCCGGCGCGCCGGTCGGGGCAGGGTCCCACTTGAGCGTCACCTCGACCCGGCCCACCCCTTTGTTGAGTCCGCTCATGGTGCTTCCCCTCTCCGCGTACGCCCCCGCGCACGCCTCTCGTCGAACCGCTCACCCGCTCAAAAGCCCTTGGTCGTGGGCCGATTGCTCATGGTGTCATGGGGCTACGACAGTGGACCCGGGGGTTGAGGGGGAGAACGGTTTGTGGAGTGGTGAGGAGCTGGATCTCGATGCATATCTGGCTCGAATCGGATACGAGACCGAACGGGACGGGGAGCTCGCCCCCGATCTGCGGACACTGACCGCCCTTCACCGGGCGCACGTCCGGGCGGTGCCCTTCGAGAACCTCGACGTCGCCCTGGGGCGACCTGTTCCGCTGGACCTGAAGAGCCTTCAGGCCAAGCTCGTCGAACGGCGGCGTGGGGGCTACTGCTACGAGCAGAACTCCCTGTTCGCCGCCGTGCTCGAACGGATCGGCTTCACGGTGAAGGGGCGCGGGGCGCGGAACCGCTCGCGGGGCGCGGCGCTGCCGCCCGTCACGCACGCGCTTCTCGTCGTCGCGCTCGAGGGCGAACAGTGGCTCGCCGACGTGGGGTTCGGCTGGCAGGGGCCGCTGGAGCCGGTGCCCCTGCGGGACGGCGCGCGCGTGGAGCAGAGCGGCTGGACGTTCGGTTTGGTCGAGGAGGACGAGGGAATCCATGTGCTGCGGTCCCTGCGCCCTCAGGGGTGGGCCGATCTGTACGCCTTCTCCCCGCAGACGCTCTACCCGGGCGACTTCGCCGTCATGAACCACTACAGCTCCAGCCATCCGCAGTCGCGCTTCCTCGGCCAGGTCGTGGCCCAGCGGCCCGGGGAGGACGAGCGCAGGGCGCTGGTGCGCGACACGCTGTCGACGGTACGGACGGACGGTGTCGTCGAGGAACGTGCCGTACCCGTGAGCGAGTTGATCGCGACGCTGGAGAGCCGGTTCGGGATCGAACTGGACGACGAGGAGCGCACGGGACTCGAGCGCCTGCACCCGGCGGGACCCTGACGGGGTCTGCCGGGGCGGTCTCCGGGCCCGTACGATGGCGCGGTGCTGGTCAAGTGGATTCGCTGCACCGTGATGGACCGTCGAGGGTTCGAGCGGGGACAGCGGAAATGGGCGGGGCTTCTCGGTGAGCCGGGATTCCGGGGACAGGGCGGCGGGTGGAGCCGGGCTCGGCCGGACGTCGCCCATGTCTTCGGCTTCTGGGAGAGCCGGGCCTTCTACGACTCGTTCATGGCGCGATCGCATGATCGCCTGGCGTCCGCGCAGCTGGGCACGTACAAAGACATCCAGGTCAAGCTGTTCGACCACCGCTTCGACGTGAAGACCGGATTCGAGCCGAAGTTCTCCGACGCCGACGTGGCGAGGGTGGCGCACTGCCGTGTCCACGAGGACCGTGCCGAACACTTCGCACTGATGCAGGAGAAGGTCTGGAACCCGGCGATGGCCGGGTCCCCCGGCATGCTGCGCGGACTGTTCGGCGAGGCGCCGGGCAGTGAGTTCCTGGTGCTGTCGATGTGGCAGTCCGCCGCCGAGCACGGGAAGTACCGGGTGGAGCGGATCGAGCGGCTCGGACTGCGGGCCAGGACCGCGGCCGATGTGGCGGCACTGACCGGGGACGTGGTGCAGCTCGAGCCGGCCTGGACGGTCTGAGCCGAGCGCGGGCCGGCCGTTCGAACGGTGTTGCCGGAGATTCGGGTCGGCTGTCCGCATGGCCTGAGACGGCCTGAGAGACGGCCTGAGACGGCCTGGCTGAGGACGGCCTGAGGGGGCCTGAGACGCCTGCCGCGTCGAGGCTGGAAAAGCTACGCCGGGACGTACGCGCCCGCCTCGACCCCCGCCAGAACCGCGCGTGCCGCCTGGTCGGCGAGCGCGCCGTCGATCGGTTCGCGGGTGATGAAGAGCCGCAGGAACAGGGGAGCGGAGACCGCCTGGACGACCGCGCCCGCGTCGGTGCCCCGCGGTGCCTCGCCGCGGGCGACGGCCCGGGTGACGACGACCTCGCAGCGCCGGAAGCGCTCGGTGTAGAAGGCGTGCAGGGCCTCCGCTGCCCGCGGGGACTGGAACGCGGCGCCGATGAAGGCGGTGGGGGCCGCGCCGGTGGCGGGATCGCCGAAGGCGTCGACGACCTCGTGCGCGAGTGCGCGCAGATCTCCGAAGAGGCTCCCGGTGTCCGGCGGCGTCCAGGCGTCGTCGTTCGCCAGGTCGAGCGCGTCGGCGAGGAGACCCTCGACGCTGCCCCAGCGGCGGTAAAGCGTCGTCTTGTGGACGCCCGAGTGCTCCGCAACGTACTCCACGGTCAGGGCGGGGTAGCCGTGCTCGGACAGGCCGGTGAGGACGGCGTCCCGGACGGCGGCCCGGGTGCGGGCGGTGCGGCCGCCGGGGCGCGTGCTGCCGGGCGCCGGCGCCGAGGGCTTCTCGATCGACTCATTCAATTGCCACTCCCGTTGCGTTAGTGGTTCAAGTCTGCCACACTCGGCTTAACGCAATCGAAGTTGTGTTTGACGGTCCACTCCTGGAGGCGCCCTTGCCTACTCAGATCTCACTGCACGGCGTCGCCGTGTCCCGCGGCGAACGGCTGCTCCTCGACCAGGCCTCGCTCTCCGTGCGCCCCGGGGAGCGGGTCGGGATCGTGGGGGAGAACGGCGCGGGGAAGTCGACTCTGCTGCGCCTCCTCGCCGGGGCGGAGCAGCCCGACGAGGGCAGCGTCGTCACCCTCGCCGAGGGCGGTCTGCGGATGCTCGCCCAGACGCCCGACCTCCCTCCCGGCGCCACCGTCGGTGACGCGATCGACGCCGCGCTCGCCGAGCTCCGCGCCATGGAGCGGCGGCTGCGCACACTCGAAACCCGACTCGACACGGCGGACGAGGCGCAGCTCGACGCGTACGGCGAGCTCCTCACCACCTACGAACTGCGCGGCGGATACGAGGCGGACGCCAGGGTCGACAAGGCTCTTTACGGACTCGGCCTCGCCGGTACCGGTCGCGAGCGGATACTCGGCAGCCTCTCCGGTGGGCAACTCGCCCGGCTCGGCATCGCCTGCGCGGTCGCGGCCGGCCCGGAGGTGCTCCTGCTCGACGAACCGACCAACCACCTCGACGCGCAGGCGCTCGACTGGCTGGAGGGCGCCCTCCTCGCGCACCGCGGGACCGTCGTGGCCGTCTCCCACGACCGGACCTTCCTGGAGCGCGTCGCCACCGCGATCGTCGAGGTGGACGCCGACCGGCGTGCGCTCGTGCGGTACGGAGACGGATACGCCGGCTACCGCGCGGCGCGAGCGGCCTTGCGGCAGCGCTGGGAGGAGGCCTACCAGGAGTGGCGCGAGGAGACGGCGCGGCTGGAGGCGTATGCCGCGACCACGGCGCACGGGGTCGCACCCGGGAGGGAGATGAAGGACAACAACAAGATGGCCTTCGACCGGGCGGCCGGTCGTGTCCAGGCCTCGGTCTCGGGTCGCGTCCGCAACGCCCGGGAGCGCCTGAGACGACTCCGCGACGAGCCTGTCTCTCAGCCGCCTCCGCCCCTTTCCTTCTCCGCCCGGCCCCTGGCGGGCGGAGCCGAGGGAGCGCTTGTCACCCTGACCGGGGTGCGCGTCGCGGACCGTCTCTCCGTGGACACGCTCACCGTGCGTGCGGGGGAGCGGTTGCTCGTCCACGGTGGCAACGGTGCGGGGAAGTCCACGCTGCTGCGGGTCATGGCAGGGGCGGTCGACCCGGATGCCGGGGACGTCCGGCGCGCCGGGCGGATCGGGTACCTGCCCCAGGACGTCACGGTCCGGCGCCCGGAGGAGCGGCTGCTGGCCTGTTTCGGACGCGGGCTCGCCCTCGCCGAGGACGAGCGGGCCGAACTGCTCCTGTCGTACGGACTGTTCCGCCCGGCCGACCTCACGGTGCCGGTCGGCGGTCTCTCCGCGGGCCAGCTCCGCCGGCTGGCGCTCGCCCGGCTGCTGGCCAGGCCCGCCGACCTCCTCCTGCTCGACGAGCCGGGCAACCACCTGGCCCTCGGGCTCGTGGAAGAGCTGGAAGCGGCGCTGGAGCAGTGGACCGGAGCCCTCGTGGTGGTCTCGCACGACCGTGCGCTGCGCCATCGCTTCACCGGACACATACGCCGGATGGACTCCGGACGCCTCCTCGGTTGAGCCCGCCCGGGAACGGCGATCTAGGGTCGAGGTATGGCACGACCGCGGCGCATCGTCCTCGTACGGCACGGAGAGTCCGAGGGCAATGTCGATGACACGGTGTACGAACGGGAGCCCGACCACGCCCTGCGGCTCACGGAGACCGGGTGGCGACAGGCGGAGGAGACGGGGGAGAGGCTGCGGGAACTCTTCGGGGACGAGGCGGTGAGCGTCTACGTCTCGCCGTACCGCCGCACCCACGAGACCCTGCGTGCCTTCCGGCTGCCTCGGGAGCAGGTCAGGGTGCGGGAGGAGCCCCGGCTGCGGGAGCAGGACTGGGGCAACTGGCAGGAGCGCGAGGACGTACGACTGCAGAAGGCCTATCGGGACGCGTACGGGCACTTCTTCTACCGCTTCGCGCAGGGCGAGTCGGGGGCGGACGTGTACGACAGGGTCGGGGCGTTCCTGGAGAGCCTCT
The DNA here is from genome assembly GCF_044752725.1 of Streptomyces sp. NPDC088707. Taxonomy (NCBI): domain Bacteria; kingdom Bacillati; phylum Actinomycetota; class Actinomycetes; order Kitasatosporales; family Streptomycetaceae; genus Streptomyces; species Streptomyces sp. NPDC088707. The sequence goes on from NZ_JBIVLV010000012.1 coordinate 112,164, forward strand.
ACCGCAGTTTCGAGGCGCCCGACCATCCGCCCAACGTCCTGATCGTCACCCACGGGCTGACCATGCGGCTGTTCTGCATGCGCTGGTTCCACTGGACGGTCGCGGACTTCGAGTCGCTGTCGAACCCCGGCAACGCCGAGACCCGCATGCTCCTGCTCGATGCGGACGGGCGGTACCGACTGGACAGGCCGTTCGAGCGCTGGCGTACCCCGGAACCGTACGGCCCCACCGGATAGAGTGGCGGACCGATGACCGCTGACTCCTCATTCGACCGGCGCTTCGACCGCGCCCTGGCCAGCCTGCGCGGGCTGTCCGTGGGAGACGCCCTGGGCTCCCAGTTCTTCGTACCCGCCAACTATCCCCTGCTGAAGCGGCGCGAGCTGCCCGACGGCCCCTGGCAGTGGACCGACGACACCGAGATGGCCTGCTCCGTCCTGGCCGTCCTCGCCCGCCACGAACGCATCGACCAGGACGCCCTGGCGATGTCCTTCGCCCAGCACCACGACTTCGACCGGGGCTACGGCCCCGCGGTCAACCGCATGCTCCGGCTCATCCGGGAGGGCGGCGACTGGCGGGAGCTGGCCGCCGCGCTCTTCCAGGGGCAGGGCTCCTGGGGAAACGGTGCCGCGATGCGGATCGCGCCGCTCGGGGCCTGGTACGCGGACGACCCGGAGCAGGCGACGCACCAGGCCGAGATCTCCGCCTACCCGACCCACCAGCACCGTGAGGCCGTGGTGGGTGCCATGGCCGTCGCCGCCGCGGCAGCCCTGGCCGCCGACCCGGCCGGCCCGCCCACTCCGGAGGCGCTGCTCGACGGAGTCATCGCCCTGGTGCCGCGCAGTGCGGTCGGGGCGGGGCTGCGCCGGGCGCGCGACATGCTCGACTACGGCGACGCGGGCACGGTCGCCGCGGTCCTCGGCAGCGGCCGGCGGACGAGCGCACACGACACCGTTCCGTTCGCCCTCTGGTCGGCGGCCCGCGGCCTCGGTGACTTCGAGCGGGTGTTCTGGACGACCGCCCAGGTCGGAGGTGACGTCGACACGACCTGCGCCATCGCCGGAGGCGTGGTGGCCGCGGCGGCGACCGGTACGCCGCCGGCGGAGTGGCTGCGGCAGACCGAGGACCTGCCCGACTGGGTTCCTGTCGAGACGGCCTGAAACGACACGGCGGCCCCTGAACCCCGGAAGGGGTTCAGGGGCCACCGGCGCCTTCTCAGGCCACCGGCCCGGCGGCCTCCGCCCGGCCGCTGAGCGCTTCCAGGTCGCTCTTGCGGACCCGGATCACCAGGACGGCCGTCACCAGCGCGATCAGCACCATCGCGACTGCGGCCGTGAAGGCCGAGGAGATGCCCGAGGTCAGCACCTCGTGGCCCCAGGGCGGGGGCAGCTCCTTCGTCTTCATCGCCTCGGCCTGCTGCTCGGGCGTCGAGTTCGCGAGGAAGGCGGGCATCTGCTTCTCGCCCTCCTCGCGGCTCGCCGTGCCGAAGATCGTGACCAGGATGGAAAGGCCCAGCGAACCACCGACCTGCTGGGTGGCGTTGAGCAGGCCCGACGCGGCTCCCGCCTCGTGCTGGGCCACCCCGGAGACGGCCGTGAGCGTCAGCGTCACGAAGTTGAGGCCCATGCCGAAGCCGAAAAGGATCATCGGGCCGAGGACTCCGCTCGCGTAGCTGCTGTCCGAGCTGATGAACGTCAGCCAGAACAGGCCCGCACCCGTGATCGCCGCACCGCTCACCATGAACGGCTTGGGGCCGAGCACCGGCAGCAGCCGCTGGGCCAGTCCCGCGCCGGCGCCGATCGCGAAGGTCACGGGAAGGAAGGCGAGTCCCGACTGGATCGGGGAGTAGCCCAGGACGTCCTGGACCCAGAGCACGATGAAGAAGAACATGCCGAACATGGCGGCCGCCAGGCTGAGCATGATGACGTACGTGCCCGACCGGTTGCGGTCCGCGAACATCCGGAGCGGGGTGATCGGTTCCTTCGCACGGGACTCCACGACCGCGAAGGCGACGAGAAGGATGACCGCCGAGACGAAGGAACCGATGGTCAGCGCGTCCTCCCAGCCCTTCTCGGACGCGCGGATGAACCCGTAGACCAGCGCCGCCATGCCGAGGGTCGAAGTCGCGGCACCCGCGATGTCGAACCGGCCGGGGTGGCGCTCGGACTCCGCGATGTAGCGCGGGGCCAGGAAGGCGATCAGCAGGCCGATCGGCACGTTCACGAAGAGGACCCAGCGCCAGTCCAGCCACTCCGTGAGGACGCCGCCGGCGAGCAGGCCGATGGCCCCGCCACCGGCTGAGACGGCGGCGAACACGCCGAACGCCCGGTTGCGTTCCGGCCCTTCGGGGAACGTCGTGGTGATCAGTGCGAGCGAGGTGGGCGAGGCGATGGCGCCGCCGACACCCTGCAGGGCCCGGGCGGCGAGCAGCTGCCAGGGTTCCTGGGCGAAGCCGCCGAGCAGCGAGGCGAAGGTGAAGAGCAGGATGCCGGCCATGAACACCCTGCGGCGCCCCAGGATGTCCCCGGCCCGTCCGCCGAGGAGCAGCAGACCACCGAAGGTGAGCGTGTAGGCGCTGAGCACCCACGACAGATCGGTGGTCGAGAAGGAGAGCGCGTCCTGGATGTGCGGCAGGGCGATGTTCACGATGGTGGCGTCGAGGACGACCATCAGCTGGCAGGCGGCGATGACCGTCAAGGCGATACCCGGCCGTCCTCCGGCGCGAGCTGGTCCGTCCTTGGTCTGTGTGTCGACCGGAGAAGTTGTCACTATGGATCCCCCACGGAAGAATTAGTGAACGCACCCGTTCACTGTTCATCACGGTAGTGAGTCCCCCGCAGTGAACGCAACCGTTCACTGCGCACTGCCGACAACATGACACCGCCTCAACGGAGAGATCCTGATGGTTACTTCACGCTCCACGGCCGCCGCCCGGCCGGCAGGGGTGGTACTCCGGCGCCGCGGCCCCGTCCTCGAACGGGCCATCCTGGAGGCCGCGCTCGAGCAGCTGAGCAGCGTCGGCTGGAACGGTCTGACGATGGAAGGTGTCGCGGTAGGCGCGCAGACCGGCAAAGCGGCGGTGTACCGGCGATGGCCTTCGAAGGAAGACCTCGTCGCCGACGCGCTCCAGGCCGGACTTCCGGCCCTCGACGAGGCCCCGGATCTGGGAAGTGTGCGCGAGGAGCTGTACGAGCTGTGCCGCCGCGTCCGGGACGTCATGTACTCCAAGCCAGGTTTCGCCCTGCGTGCCGTTCTTCACGAATGCGACGCTGAGGCCGCCGAGAGGTTCCACAGCCTGATCGTCACCGGAGTGGTCGAGCCTTCGGCCCGACTCTTCCGGGATGTGCTGCGCCGCGGAATCGCAAGGGGCGAAGTGCGGGCCGACGCGAACAACGACCTGGTGGTCGACGTCGTACCCGCGATGATGATGTATCGCTCGAAGGTGTGCGCAAGCGAATGGCCGGACCGTGAGATCGCTGATCTGATCGACCGGATCATGGTGCCGCTCCTGCGCGCCTGACCCGGGCCGGGCGGCCTCCGAGGGGTGATGCGCACGGGTCGGGAGGTGCCCCGCGACGGCCCGTCGGGCGCCCGACGGGAAACCGGGTATCGCACCCGGCACCAAGCGGCGTAACCTGTCAGGCGCCATGCCGTACGAACCACCCACCCACACCGTCGAGCGATCGCTCCGAGCCACCACCGGCGCCAAGATCGTTGCCGGAGTCGACGAGGTCGGACGCGGGGCGTGGGCCGGACCCGTGACCGTGTGCGCCGCCGTCACCGGACTGCGCCGGGCGCCCGAAGGTCTCACCGACTCCAAACTTCTCACCCCCAAGCGCCGTACCGCGCTCGCCGCGGAGCTGGAGCGATGGGTCACGGCGTACGCGCTGGGCGACGCCTCTCCGCAGGAGATAGACGAGCTCGGCATGACCGCCGCGCTGCGGCTCGCGGCCGTCCGGGCCCTGGAAGGTCTCCCCGTGCGCCCCGACGTGGTGATCCTCGACGGCAAGCACGACTACCTCGGCAGTCCCTGGCAGGTCCGTACGGTGATCAAGGGCGACCAGTCCTGCATCGCCGTGGCGGCCGCCTCCGTGATCGCCAAGGTCCGGCGGGATGCCGCCATGGCGGAGCTGGGCATCGACGGCGAGGACTGTGCCGCGTACGCCTTCGGTGCCAACGCGGGCTACCCTTCGCCCGTCCACAAGGCGGCGCTCGAAGAGCTGGGGCCCACCCCGTACCACCGTCTCTCCTGGTCGTACCTGGACGCGATGCCCAGGTGGCGCCACCTCAAGAAGGTCCGCCTCTCCGCCGAGGCGGTCGCGCTGGAGAGCGGGGGCCAACTCGGCTTCGACTTCTGAACTTCCGGTTGCGGGACCCTGCTCAAGGGCCTCCCACGCGGCCGGGGCGCACCTGTGTGCCCACCCGCCGGTGCCTCGCGCAGCGGCGTTTGATAGACATCCACTCATGCCTCTCATCCCCGAGGAGCCTCAGATTCACGAGAGCGCCCAGGGTCCCCGCGCCACCGCGGCCGCCGGCCGCCCCGCGTCGACCCCCCGTCCCGTACCCGGCCCGCGTACCGCGGCCTCACCGCGTCCCGGACGCCCCGTTCCCGGCCCTGCCAGGCCCGCGGCGCCGCGCCCGCACCCCGTTCCCGGGCCGTCTTCGGCGACTGCCCCGGAGAATCGTTCCGATCAGCGGTCCACGCCCCAGCTTCAGCTGATCCCGGCCCCCGTCGACGGCGCACTCGACGCCGCCGAAGAGGCCCTGGACCTGCTCCTGGAGAGCGGCCGCGCGCCGGGCGAGGTCCTGGTGCTCACCACCGGCGACCCTCACCCGTGGGCCACGCACGAGCTGTCCTTCGGCGAGGCCGCCTACTGGGCCCAGCAGGACACCGGTGACGACGTGTTCTTCGCGCACGCCGCCGCCGTGGAGCGGGCGACCGCTCGCCCCGTGGTGATCGTGGCCGTCAACGGCGGTGACGAGGCGACGGCCGCCGAGGCCCTGCCGTCGGCCATGGCCCGTGCCGGCGCCCTCCTCGTCGTCTGCGGTGATCCGCAGCGCGTCACGGCGCTCCTCGGAGCGGGCGCCGGAGTCTGACCGACTGCCCTCCGCCGGACCGCGAAGGTCCGGCGGGGCCGACGTCGTCCGCGATCAGCGCGCGGCGGCCCGGCGCAGAGGCTCGGTCGCGCCGCTCGCGGTTCTCGGCGTCAGCCGGCCGAGCTCGGCCGACCCCTCGCCGAGCGGCAGAGGAAGCGAGTCGGAGCTCGGACGACGGCCGCCCCGGCCTTCACCGAGCACCTGCCAGCCCGCTCGGGTCAGCGTGATGTACGCGCCGCAGCGCAGTCCGTGCAGGGTGCAGGCGTCCCGGAGCCCCCACATCCAGGCTCCGTCCTCCTCGGTCCAGCGCTCGTCGCCCTCACGGCAGTACATGAGCACCGCGGTCCGCACGGGGGTGCGCCTGCGGAGGTCGTGCGGAATGACCCGCCGCAGATGTGCCAGCAGCGCGTTGCGGAACTCCCAGCCGTCCGCCGGGGTGGGACGACGGACGAACGAGGCGCTGGCGGCTATCCGTTCCTCGTGGTCCAGGATCGCGAGGACCGCCATCGAGGGCGTGGGCGTGTGGCGCGAGTGCAGTCCGCCGACGACCTCACGCGGACTGCGCAACAGGGGGATCCCCGCAGCGGCCCACTCGGCCGGTTCGAGTATCCGAGCGAGGCGGTTGGTGGACTCGGACGGCGATCTGAGCGAGGCGGCTGTGGGCGGAGCGAATCCGAGGGTCACGGTCCTCCCTTCGGATACGCGCCCGCTGGGCGGGCAAGGTCGGGTGAGGGCGCACCACAGCACAGCCCGTCCGGACCGCTGCCGGGGCGTGCGAGGCGGTTTCCCAATTCTTGCTGGCCCGTGGGCGAGCGGCAATGAGCAATTGAGGCCGCTGACGGGATTGCGGCGGTATGCCTTTCATATCCCTGCCCAGTTGCCCATTGTTCACTCCCTGTTCGCCCTCCCGTTTCACCCCTGGACGGCAAGTACCAGCGGATACACCCCTTCCGCTCCGGCACGTCGTAGCAGCCGGGCCGCCACCGCCAAGGTCCAACCGCTGTCGGACAGATCGTCGACGAGGAGCACCGGCCCACCCGCGGCGGCCAGCCGCTCGCCCAGTTCGGCGGAGACCGTCAGGGTGCGCTGCAAACCCACCACCCGCTGGGCGCTGTTGGTCCGGGACAGCCGGACGTCCTCCGCCTCGGGCGCGTACTCCACCGCTCCGAGCAGGGGCATTCTGCCGATCTCGGCGATCCGCTGTCCGAGTGAACCCACCAGTCGCGGCCTCCGGTGGGAGGCGACCGTGACCACACCGGCCGGCCGGGCAGGCGCGTCGGGCGCCCCGGAGGCCCAACCGCCGGGCCCCTTCGCCCAGTCGGCCAGCACATGCACCACCGCCTGCACGACATCGTCCGGAACCGTGCCGTCGGCGGCGCTGTCGGCGAGCAGCGGACGCAGCCGGTTGCCCCAGCCGATGTCCGAGAGCCGCCCCAGGGCGCGGCCGCCGAAAGCCTGCTCGCCCGCCGGGATACGACCCTTCAGATCGACCCCGACGGCCGCGAGCCCGGTCGGCCACATCTTCCGGGGCTCGACCTCCACCCCAGGGCGGCCCAGCTCGCCCTTTGCCGCGTCGAGTGCCGCGTCGGAGACCTTCGGATCGAACCGGCTCCCCGCGCAGTTGTCGCAACGACCGCACGGCGCGGCCTCCTCGTCGTCCAACTGGCGGCGCAGGAACTCCATCCGGCACCCCGACGAGGCGGCGTAGTCGCGCATCGCCTGCTGCTCGGCACACCGCTGCCGCGCCACCCAGGCGTACCGCTCGGTGTCGTACACCCAGGGACGGCCCGTGCTCTCCCACCCGCCCTTCACACGTCGCACCGCGCCGTCCACGTCGAGGACCTTGAGCATCGTCTCCAGACGGGTCCTGCGCAGCTCCACCAGCGGCTCCAGCGCGGGCAGGGACAAGGGCCTGCCCGCCTGGGCGAGCACGTCGATCGTGCGGCGCACCTGCTCCTCCGGCGGGAAGGCGACCGAGGCGAAGTAGCGCCAGATCGCCTCGTCCTCCTGGCCGGGCAGCAGCAGCACCTCGGCGTGCTCCACACCTCGCCCGGCTCGGCCGACCTGCTGGTAGTACGCGATCGGGGAGGACGGCGACCCGAGGTGCACCACGAAACCCAGGTCGGGCTTGTCGAAGCCCATGCCGAGGGCGGAGGTCGCCACGAGGGCCTTGACCCGGTTGGCCTGGAGATCGTCCTCCGCCTGCTGCCGGTCGGCGTTCTCCGTGCGGCCCGTGTACGAGGAGACCGTGTGCCCGCACTGGCGCAGATAGGCCGTGACCTCGTCCGCCGCGGCGACCGTCAGCGTGTAGATGATCCCGGAACCGGGCAGCTCGTCGAGGTGGTCGGCCAGCCAGGCCAGCCGGTGGGCCGCGTCCGGCAGCCGGACCACGCCCAGGCTCAGGCTCTCCCGGTCCAGCGCGCCGCGCAGGACCAGGGCGTCCGTGCCGGCGCCCGTACCGAGCTGCTCGGCCACGTCCGCCGTCACCCGGGCGTTCGCCGTGGCCGTGGTGGCGAGCACCGGAACCCCCGACGGCAGATCCGCCAGCATCGTCCGCAGCCGGCGGTAGTCGGGCCGGAAGTCGTGCCCCCAGTCCGAGATGCAGTGCGCCTCGTCGACCACGAGCAGCCCGGTGGCGGCAGCGAGCCGGGGGAGCACCTGGTCACGAAAGTCCGGATTGTTGAGCCGCTCGGGGCTCACCAGGAGCACGTCCACCTCACCGGCGGCCACCTCCTCCTGGACCGTGTCCCACTCCTCCGTGTTCGACGAGTTGATCGTCCGGGCGCGGATGCCCGCCCGAGCGGCCGCCTCCACCTGGTTGCGCATCAGCGCGAGCAGCGGGGAGACGATGACGGTCGGGCCGCTGCCGCGCTCACGGAGCAGCGAGGTCGCCACGAAGTACACGGCCGACTTGCCCCAGCCCGTCCGCTGCACCACCAGGGCCCGGCGCCGGTCGGCGACCAGGGCCTCGATGGCCCGCCACTGGTCCTCGCGCAGTCTCGCCGTGCCGGTCGGGTCCGAGACGAGACGGGCGAGCACGGCATCGGCGGCGGTCCGGAGCGCGGCGCGGTCTTCCAGGGGGTCTGCGTGGGTCATGACTCCATGCAACCCGATGCCTCGGACATCGCGCGAATGAGCGGCGAACCTGTGGACAACTCGACAGGTCGACGGAAGCCCCGTTCCGGGAGTTATCCACAGGGGTTTCGGATTTCGGGAGATCACGAGACCGTCCTGACCATGAACGCGAATCACCACGAATCCAGCGACCTGTCCCGTACCCGGATCACCCTGCGCGGCCCGGCGGAACTGGCCGACGCCCTGCCGTTCGTGCTGGGCTTCCACCCCACCGACTCCGTCGTCCTGGTCGCCCTCCACGGCGAGCACGGCCGCTTCGGAGGGCGCGTCAGGCTGGGCATTCCCCGCTCGCCCCGCGAATGGGCGTCCACCGCCGATCACCTCGCCGAATGCCTCGTCGAGGGAGGCGAAAGGAGCGGCACCCGACCCGACGGCATCGTCGTCTTCCTCTGCCAGGACCCCGCGGCGGGCGAGACGGGCCGCCGGGTCATGGAGCGGCTGCGCCCGTTCGCCCAGCGGCTGCGTACGGCGTGCGGCGCCCTCGACATCCCGGTCTACGAAGCCCTCTGCATCTCCGACGGTCTCTACTTCTCCTACTGCTGCCCCGACACCCGCTGCTGCCCGCCGGACGGCACCCCGCTCGCCCTCAGCGGTACGACGGTGATGGCGGCGACCGCGGCGTACGCCGGAGTCCAGGTGCGGGGGTCCCTGCGGGACATGGAGCGGCGATTCCAGCCCCCTGGCGGCCCCCAGGAGGAGGAGCAGCGCACGGCGCTCGACGCGAGCGCCGCCGAGATCGTCCCCCGGATCATCGAGGACCCCGAGGGTGAGGGGCGGGCGGAGGTGCGCGAGACGACGCTGAGCCTCGCACGGGCGGTCCTCCGCCGGTTCGTCAATCCGGCGGGGGGAGCCGGGCCGGCCGGCCGGACCGGCGGCTCGACCCCCCCGAGGGCTGCCGGCGGGGGCGTCGTGAGCACCGCCGAGAGCGACGCGGCCGACGACGCCCTGGTCGAGACCGGCGAAGCGGCCGCGCTGATCCTCGGTCTCCAGGACCGGGTCACCCGGGACCGCGCCGCCGAATGGATGGAGGGCTGGGAGGGTGCCGCCGCCCTGCGCCTCTGGCGCGTACTCGCCCGGCGCTGCGTCGCCCCCTATCAGGAGCACGCCGCCGCACCGCTCACCCTCGCGGGCTGGACGGCCTGGTCCACCGGCGACGAGCCGACCGCCCGGGTCGCCCTCGGGCTCGCCCTCGACATCGACCCCGAGTACGTCTTCGCCCGGCTGCTGCACCAGGCGTGCAACGAAGGGCTCGACCCCGAGTCGCTCCGCTCCTGTCTGCGGGCCGAGCGGGACAGCCGGATCGCCTCGGACCAGGCTGCTTCGGGCGCGTCCCCGCGGGTCCGGACGCGTGTCGCGCGCCCGCAGAGCAGCCGGCAGACCCTGAGGAAGCCGGTACGCCGGACCGGTGGAGCGGAGCGCCGTACCTCGGCCGGTGTCCGCCCGGGCGGGCCCGCCGCGGGCAAGCCGGGGAGCGGAAGTCCGAGGCGCGGCGGGCAGCGCGGCACCAGGAGCGGCCGATGACGACCGTGACCCGGCCGCCCGTCGGCGCGTTCAGCTCTCTGGCGGAGTCGTCCGAACCGTCCCGCCGACACTTCGCCGGCCGCCCGGTCCGCACAGAGAGCACCCCGTACCCGCCATGGCCCTCAGTCCTGTCCCGGCCTCCGGCCGCCCCACCGGACCCCCGATCGGCCACGTGCCCGGACGCCCCGCCGGGCGCCCCACCGGGTCCGGCGTCGGTACCGGCGCCGCGCCACCGCGTGCGGCCCGGCCGGCGGAGCTTCCCTCGGTGCACGACGCGCTTCTCTGCGTGGCCCTGCCCGCCCTCGCGGTCTGCGCCGAGCACGGCCAGCTCACCGGCGAGGGACCCGAGGGCGTGTACGCGGCGGGGCGACGGCTCCTCTCCCGCTGCGTCCTCCGTGTGGCGGGGCGCGAGCCGGTCGCTCTCCAGGGCCGTATGGCGGCCGCGGACCGGGCGTGGTTCCTCGGGGTCCTCCGCGTCCCCGGGGACATGGGGCCCGATCCCGGACTCAGCGTCGAGCGCACACGGAGCGCCGACGGCAGCGAGCGGATCACCCTGCGCAGCGCCGTCGCCCGCCCCCTCCGGCTCCCCGTGGAAATCGCTCTGGGGTCGGATCTCGCGGACCTGGGCGCGGTGGCGTCCGGCCGGCCCGGGCCCGAGCTCACCGCGAGCGTCCACGGCACCGGCCTGCGCTGGACCGGCGACGGCGGACGATCCGTCACCGTCACGGCGGACCCGCCGCCGATGGACGCCCTGGCGGCGGCGGCCGTCCTCCGCTGGGAGGCCGAGCTGGCGCCCGGGGGCACGTTCTCGGTCCGGTTGCGGGTACGCGACGGCTCGTCAGGCCGCCCCACCGGTTCCCCCGGCGGTGGCCGGCCCGGAGGCCACGTCCTCGCCGAAGCCCTCGCCGAGGGCGACGACCCGCGTCCTGGGGAGCTGCTGCGCGCCTCCGTCGAGGACCTGCGGGCCCTGCTCCAGCGAGACCCGGCGCACCCGGCGGACGTCCACCTCGCCGCAGGCGTCCCATGGCGCTGCGGACCCGTCACCGCCGAGGCGCTTTGGGCGGCCCGGATGGCCCTTCCCCTGGGCACCCGGCTCGCCGTCACCACCCTGCGCGCCCTCGGGCGCACCCAACTCTCCGGCGACGGAACCGAGTCCGGCCGCATCCCGGGACCCTTCAGGGACGCCGGCCCGCACCTGCCGCCCCGCTGCACCGGCATCGAGGCCACCCTCGCCTACCCGGTCGTGCTCGCCGAGGCCCGCCGCTGGGGGCTGCCGGCGGCGGACCTGGAAGAGCTGCTGCCCGTGGCGGAGCGCTGCCTGGACTGGCTGCGCAGGACGGCCGGCGCGAGCGGATTCGTCCCGGACCCGGGGCCCGCCGGGCCGTGGCGCGCCGAGACACAGGCACACGCGCATCGCGCGGCACTGCTCGGAGCGGACCTGCTCGACGCCTGCGGCAGGCCCGGGGGAGACGCACTGCGCGAGGCGGCGGGGAAGCTGCGCGAGCGCTTCCGGCGGGAGTTCTGGCTCGACGACCGGGCCGGCGGCCGACCCGCCGTCGCCCGTGGACCGGACGGCCGGACCTGGCCCCAGCTGGGTGGCTGGGCGGCGCATCTGCTCGACACCGGGCTGCTGGGGGGAGGCCGCCTCGCCCACGGCCTGCTGGACAGGACGGAGACCGAACAGGTGGCGAGGCTGCTCGGCACCCCTGCGCTGGACTCCGGCTGGGGGCTGCGCAGCCTGGGCGCCAAGGAGCCGGGACACAACCCCTTCGGTCACCGTGCGGGTGCGGTGCGGGTGCACGAGACGGCGGTCGCCGTGGCAGGGCTCGCCGCCCTCGGCCACGAGAAGGAGGCCGCCTCTCTGCTCCGTGGGCTGCTCGACGCGGCGGAGGCCTTCACGTACCGGCTGCCCGAGATGTACGCGGGGGAGCAGCGCACGGCGGGCGGGCGGCCGGTGCCGCACCCCGCCGCGTGCCGACCGGCGGCCGTCGCGGCCGCCGGTGCGGTCCACGCGCTGCTCGCTCTCGCCGGAATCCGGCCGGACGCGCCGGGCCGGTCCGTGTCGACGCATCCCCTGAGGTCGGCACCGCTGGGAGCGATCCGGTTCTCGGGGATCGTGGTCGCTGGTGAACCGTTCGCCGTGCGGGTCGGCAGACTCGGTCTCGGTATGGTCGAGGAGGCCGCAGAGGGCCTTCAACTGGGGGTGTGACGGGATGCCGGGCACAGACACGACGGAAGCTTCGCGACAGGGCGTGGAAGTCGGCGCGGATGCTCCCGAGGGGCGTGCTTATCGTCAGGAAGACGACTATGATCGCGGCATGCCTCCCTACGACCCGTCGGCCTTTCCTCCCTTCGCCGTGACCGTCGACCTGGTCGTGCTCACCGTGCGCCGCCATGCGCTCTGCACCCTGGTCGTACGACGGGGAGAGGAGCCGTACCGGGGGCGTTGGGCGCTGCCCGGCGGGTTCGTACGCGAGGACGAGGACCTGAGCGGTGCCGCCGCGCGTGAGTTGGTCGAGGAGACGGGCCTCTGCGCCCACGACCCGGCCGCCCCGCCGCCCGTGCCGAGTAACGGCGCACACCTGGAGCAGCTGGCGACGTACGGGGCGCCCGACCGCGACCCCCGCATGCGGGTGGTCAGCGTCGCTCATCTGGCGCTCGCCCCGGACCTTCCCGCACCGCGGGCCGGCGGCGACGCGAAGAGTGCCCGCTGGGCACCCGTCGAGGAGCTGCTCGGCGAGGACGTGCTCGCCGGGACCGCGGAGGCCGGAGCGGCCCATGGCGCAGGCCTCGCCGAGGGCTCGGGTGGCGACGGTGAGGAGAGTGGTGACGGGAAGGAGGGCGGCCCGGCGGCGCTTGCCTTCGACCACGCCCGGATCCTCGCCGACGGGGTGGAGCGCGCCCGCTCCAAGATCGAGTACTCCTCCCTGGCCACGGCCTTCTGTCCGCCGGAGTTCACGGTCGGAGAGTTGCGGCGCGTCTACGAGGCCGTGTGGGGCGTGGCCCTGGATCCGCGCAACTTCCACCGCAAGGTGACCGGCACGCCCGGCTTCCTCGTTCCGGCCGGTGGCACCACGACCCGTCAGGGCGGGCGCCCGGCCCAGCTCTTCAGGGCAGGTGGGGCCACCCTCCTCAACCCGCCCATGTTGCGCCCCGAGGTCTGACACACCGGGGTTTCCGGCACTCCTGCGTGCCAACCCTGCATCGAAAGTCCGAAATGTAGCGTTATCTTGCTGCGGTAGCGCCGCCCTGCCGCGGAGCGGTGTCACCTACCGCGAGAGAAGCGATGCTCCAGGCAATCGGACTGACCAGCACTCCCCGCCGCGATCGCCCGCCCGCCGTGGACGATCTGACCTTCGAGGCCCGGCCGGGTGCCGTGACCGCTCTCCTCGGTGCCGCGGGCTCCGGCAAGACCACCGCGCTCCGGCTCATGCTCGAACTCGAGCCGGGCCGCGGGATCACCTACTTCCGGGGCAGGCCGCTGCATCGCATCGCCCACCCCCCGCGCGAGGTCGGCGTCCTTCTCGGAGACATCCCCGGACACCCCTCCCGCACACTCCGGGGGCAGCTGCGGATGCTCTGCGCCGCCACGGGGGTTCCCGCATCGCGGGCCGGGGAACTCACCCGGGCCGTCGGTCTCGACGGCCTGGAGCGCCGGCGGATCGGCACCCTGCCGATCGGGGCAGACCGCCGACTCGGCCTCGCGTCCGCCCTGTTGGGAGACCCCCACACCCTGCTGCTCGACGAGCCGGGCGCCGGCCTCTCCGTACCCGAGAGCGCCTGGCTGTACGAGCTGCTCCGGGCGCACGCGGACGACGGGGGAACCGTGCTGTACACCACGAGGGACCCCAAGGACGCGGTCCGCAACGCCGACCGGGTCGTCACGCTCGACGGTGGGCGGCTCGTCGGCGACCAGGACGTCACCGAGTTCGCCCGGACCCGGCTGCGCCCCCGCGTCGCCGTCCGCACCCCGCAGGCCGCACGGCTCGCCGCGGTCGTGACCCAGGAGGCCAGGGCCGCCCGCCGACCGGTCGAGGTCGTCGCCGAGGACGGCAACCGGCTGTCCGTCTACGGGAGCGACTGCGCGGCCGTCGGCGACACGGCGTTCCGCCATGGCGTACCGATCCACCGGCTCGCCGCCGAGATCGGCGACACCGCCGACACCTCGCCCGTTCGGCGCCCCCCGGCGGAGGAAGGGCCTGCGGAGCCCGGCTCCGGGCGTCGGGCCGGACCCATGGGCCTCGGGCCCGGTGCCACCGTGCCTGGTGCCCCCGCGCCCGGCACTCCCGTGTCGGGCGACCCCTCCGCCAGGGAGCAGGGCGGGGCCAGGAGGCCCGCCCGCTCGCCCCTGCGGCCGTTGCGGTACGAGATCCACCGCCTCCTGGGGGTCCCGTCCACCCCGCTCGTCGTGGCGGCCGTCCTGCTCGGCTCCGTGACCCTCGCCCTGCTCCTCGGAAGGGGCGGGAGCGCCGCGCTGCCCGCGGTCCTGGCCGGCTGGCCCGCGCTCTCGCCGCTGCCGCCCGCGGCACTCGGGGCCGGGCTGCTCGGCGCGTTCTCCTTCGGTGAGGAGTACCGCTATCCCGCGCTCATCACGGGCCGGGGAGCCGTGCCGCGCAGGCCGGGCCTACTGCTGGCGAAACTGGCAGTGGCGGCGGCCGTCGGCCTGGTGCTCGGGGCGGCCGTCGCCGTGGTGGACCTTGAGGTTCTGCAATTCGTCTACGGCGGAGAGTTGATCTCCGTGCCGAGGAACTGGCCGACCCTCAGCGCGAGTTGGCTGGGGCTGATCGTCGGCTGCGCCTGGGCCGGAGTCCTCGGCGCCGGGGTGTTCCGGGCGGCGGCGGCCGGTGTGGCGGCGGTCCTCGCGGTACCGGTCGCCCTTGTCCCGCTGCTCCAGAAGGTGCTGACCGGACCCTCGGTGCGATCGGCCGCCGGACTCCCCTCGCGCCTCCGGGAGTTCGCCGGTCCGCAGTGGTCCCCGGCGGTGGAACGCTGGCTGGCGGGAGGACTGAGGGTGCTCGGGCAGCCCGCGGGGGTGGCTCTCTCGCTGACGTTGACCGGGTTGCTCTGCGCCTATGTGTTCACCGGCCTTCGCCGTAAGGCGCGTTGGTGATCACTTTCGGACAGAAAGGTTCCGGTTCACAGTCAACTCCCTTGAAAACTGCCTGTTATGTCCGATTAATCGTCAATTGTGTAGGTGGTGCCGATCACCCTTTCGTGTGCTTTTCACCAAAGACCTCAAGGGTCACGGAAGCAGCGCCGACAAAGGATGCGTGAGTACCCTTGCGCACACCATGATGACCGCCGCCCGCTCCGTCGACTCCGGCCTCGGCGCCCCGGGCGATCTCGACCGCTACCCCTACGCGGAGGCGCCCGCCGCCGGCCGTGTGGGCCCGCCCTCCTGGGAGGGGGTGGACACCGACCTGGGCCGCGTCGGCCGCCGGAGCTCCGGCAACCGGGGGCGCGGGCTGCACGGCCAGCTCGTCCAGCAGCTCGGGCAGATGATCGTCTCCGGCGATCTCGGGGCCGACCGCCCGCTCGTCCCCGAGGAGATCGGCCAGCGGTTCGAGGTCTCGCGCACCGTCGTCCGCGAGTCGCTGCGCGTACTCGAGGCCAAGGGGCTCGTCAGCGCCCGCCCGAACGTCGGCACCCGCGTCAGGCCCGTCAGCGACTGGAACCTCCTCGACCCCGACATCATCGAGTGGCGCGCCTTCGGCCCGCAGCGCGACGACCAGCGCCGTGAGCTGAACGAGCTGCGCTGGACGATCGAGCCCCTGGCCGCCCGGCTCGCCGCCGGGCACGGTCGCGAGGACGTGCAGCAGCGACTCGCCGACATGGTCGAGATCATGGGCCACGCGTTCGCCCAGGGGGACGGCATCACGTTCTCCCGCGCCGACACCGAGTTCCACTCGCTCCTCATCCAGCTCGCCGCCAACCGCATGCTGGAGCACCTCTCCGGCATCGTCGGCGCGGCGCTCCAGGTGTCCGGTGGCCCCGCCACAGGCTGCGACCGCCCGAGCGAGGCCTGCCTCGCGCACCACGCGCGGATCGTGGACGCGCTGGCCACGGGCGACGCCCTCGGCGCGGAGACGGCCATGCGGGCGCTGCTCACGGTCCACCCCGAGGTGGAGCGGGTCGTCCCCGCCCCCCGCGAACACTGACCCGCGGGCCGTGGCCGGGAGCGCGCAGGCGCGGACATCGCGCGCCGCCGGGTCCGAGCGGCGCCCGGGGAGCCCGGAAGGGCCTCCCCGGTCGGCGCCAGGATTCCGGCGGTGTGAATGTACGCTGATATATCCCTCTGCGTTGATTTGTCGCACATGAGGTGTGACTCGGGCCACGAAGATTGGGCGTAACACTCCTCCGAGCCGTGCGATGACCTAAGAGGTGACAGCCGAGGAAGGAATACAGCAGCCGATGGAGGCGCTGTGCAGTTCCCCGGTCCAGCCCGCGCCGTCGGCACATTCCCCGTCGACGGTCGTCGGCTCCAGCCCGATCCAGGGCGGGGCCGGAAGCCGTTTCCATCGTTCCGAGAGGTTGTTCGTGTCGGCCAGCACATCCCGTACGCTCCCGCCGGAGATCGCCGAGTCCGAGTCTGTGATGGCGCTCATCGAGCGGGGAAAGGCTGATGGGCAGATCGCCGGCGATGACGTGCGTCGGGCCTTCGAGGCTGACCAGATTCCGCCAACCCAGTGGAAGAATGTTCTGCGCAGCCTCAATCAGATCCTCGAGGAAGAGGGTGT
The DNA here is from genome assembly GCF_044752725.1 of Streptomyces sp. NPDC088707. NCBI lineage: Bacteria > Bacillati > Actinomycetota > Actinomycetes > Kitasatosporales > Streptomycetaceae > Streptomyces > Streptomyces sp. NPDC088707. Next base: position 128,651 of record NZ_JBIVLV010000012.1, read on the forward strand.
GACGCTGATGGTCAGTGCAGCGGAGTCGCCGAAGCGCGCCCGCAAGAGCGTCGCCGCGAAGAGCCCGGCCAAGCGCACCGCCACCAAGACCGTCACCGCCAGGACGACCGTGACGAAGACGACCGTCACGGCCGCCACGGCCTCCGCGGCCGAGGGCGACGACCCGGCCGACGAGGCCGGATCCGCCGCCAAGAAGGCGGCCGCGAAGAAGACCGTCGCCAAGAAGACGGTGGCCAAGAAGACCGTCGCCAAGAAGACGGCGGCCAAGAAGACCACGTCCAAGAAGGACGCCGACGAAGCCGTCGAGGGCGAAGAGCTGCTCGAGGACGTCGCGCCCGGCAAGGGCGAGGAAGAAGAGACCGAGGGCGAGAGCAAGGGCTTCGTCCTGTCCGACGAGGACGAGGACGACGCTCCGGCGCAGCAGGTCGCCGTCGCCGGTGCCACCGCCGACCCGGTCAAGGACTACCTGAAGCAGATCGGCAAGGTCCCGCTCCTCAACGCCGAGCAGGAGGTCGAGCTCGCCAAGCGCATCGAGGCCGGCCTGTTCGCCGAGGACAAGCTCGCGAACTCGGACAAGCTCGCGCCGAAGCTCAAGCGCGAGCTGGAGATCATCGCCGAGGACGGCCGCCGGGCCAAGAACCACCTCCTGGAGGCCAACCTCCGTCTGGTGGTCTCGCTGGCCAAGCGCTACACCGGCCGCGGCATGCTCTTCCTGGACCTGATCCAGGAGGGCAACCTGGGTCTGATCCGCGCGGTCGAGAAGTTCGACTACACCAAGGGCTACAAGTTCTCCACGTACGCCACCTGGTGGATCCGTCAGGCGATCACCCGCGCCATGGCCGACCAGGCCCGCACCATCCGTATCCCGGTGCACATGGTCGAGGTCATCAACAAGCTCGCGCGTGTGCAGCGTCAGATGCTCCAGGACCTGGGCCGTGAGCCCACCCCGGAGGAGCTGGCCAAGGAGCTCGACATGACCCCTGAGAAGGTCATCGAGGTCCAGAAGTACGGCCGTGAGCCGATCTCCCTCCACACCCCGCTGGGTGAGGACGGCGACAGCGAGTTCGGCGACCTGATCGAGGACTCCGAGGCGGTCGTTCCGGCCGACGCGGTGAGCTTCACGCTCCTCCAGGAGCAGCTGCACTCCGTGCTCGACACGCTCTCCGAGCGTGAGGCCGGCGTCGTCTCGATGCGCTTCGGCCTCACCGACGGCCAGCCGAAGACGCTGGACGAGATCGGCAAGGTCTACGGCGTGACCCGCGAGCGGATCCGTCAGATCGAGTCGAAGACCATGTCGAAGCTGCGCCACCCGTCGCGCTCGCAGGTGCTGCGCGACTACCTCGACTGATCCGTACCTCGCCGGTCCGTGAGAGTGACGGACGCGAGGCAGGAGCGGTACGCGGAAGGGCCCGGTTCCCCGAGGGGGAGCCGGGCCCTCCGGCTGTGCGCGGGGTGCACCGCGCGGTCGTGTGCTGGACTCTGGGTGAAGCGACATCACCGGAGAGTCAGGAGGCTCCATGCGTGGTTCCCTCACCCGAGCATTGACCGGTGCTCTGGGCCTGATCGCGGCGGCGGCGGGACAGCTGGCCACCGCCGCACCCGCGGCCGCCGACAGCGTCGTGGTGGGCGGCCGGCAGGCCCAGATCACGGACGCGCCCTGGGTCGTGGCGCTGTCCAGCCGTGACCGGTTCGGGGGTACGCGCGCGGGGCAGTTCTGCGGGGGCGTGCTCGTGGCGCCGACCAAGGTGCTCACGGCGGCCCACTGCCTGGGGCGCGAGGTCCTCGGCGGCGAACCGTGGGAGGTGCGCGACTTCGTGGTCATCGCGGGCCGCGCCGCTCTGCGCGGGCAGGGAGGGCAGGAGGTGCGGATCTCGGACACCTGGATCAACCCCGACTACGACCCGACGACGAACTCGGGCGACCTCGCGGTACTGACGCTCGTGAGCGCGCTGCCGCAGTCGTACGTGATCGGCGTCGCCCGCACGGGAGACGCGGCGTACACGCCCGGCACGGAGGCGGACGTCTACGGCTGGGGCGACACGACCGGCAGCGGGACCTATGCCTCCACGCTGCGGACGGCGCCGGTCCAGGTGCTGCCGGACAGCGCGTGCGAGCGGGCGTACCCGGGGGGCTTCGGCGTCCCCTACCGCCGCGAGACGATGCTGTGCGCGGGCGACCCGGGCGGCGGCAAGGACGCGTGCCAGGGCGACAGCGGAGGCCCGCTCGTGGCGAAGGGGCTTCTCGTCGGCCTGGTGTCCTGGGGCAGCGGCTGCGGGCAGGCGGAGAATCCGGGGGTCTACACCCGGATCTCGGCGGTGCTGCCGGAGAGCTTCTGAGCCACGGCGGACAGTGGCGGTACGAGAACGGGCGGCCACCCCCCTCGGAATGCGGGGGTGGCCGCCCGTTGTCCGGTCATTGGCCGGATCTGGGCTCGTCGTGGACGCGAGGCGTCAGTGGTCGTCGCCCTGCGTGCGGGCCGGCACGTCCGTCAGGCGGTCCGTCTCGTCCTGTATCTCAACGGCGATCTTCTTGAGTTCCGGCTCGAACTTACGTCCGTGGTGGGCGCAGAAGAGCAAGTCACCTCCGCTGGTCAGGACGACACGCAGGTAAGCCTGGGCGCCGCAGCGGTCGCAACGGTCAGCGGCCGTCAGGGGGCTCGCGGGGGTCAGAACAGTAGTCACGTCGCCTCTTCTCTAGCTCGACGAGCTGTCGTACCAGGGTCAACATCCAACCAGGCCGAAAACGTTCCCGCTCGCGGCTTTTCCTTCAAACTTCTTCGCAGGTGGCTGTCTGCTGCCGGTTGGCGGCGAATGAGCCGTATTGCGTCGCTCTACGGATTTCGCGTTGCTTGTGTCGGTCGGTCCTCCCGGCGTGGTTGCCGGTTGTTCATGAGGACGTGCCCGGAGCCTAAATGGTTCATGCGCGGAAGGGAACGTGATGTTCGCGTCACCCCATCGAGGGATCGAACATCCATGCGACGCTGGACTAGCATGAGGAATCGGGGAGGGTGGCGTAACAACGGCTCTACCAGGCATCGGTACCCTCTGACGGGTGACCGACGCCGGGCCTTACCCCACTGGGCCAGATTTCAAATTCAGCGAGGAGCGAACCGCGTGACCGCCGAAACGTCCGTGCCGTCCAGTGCGCTGCTGACCGCAGACCGTGACGCTTCCAACTACACCGCGCGGCACCTGCTCGTACTCGAAGGGCTCGAAGCGGTCCGCAAGCGCCCCGGTATGTACATCGGGTCCACCGACAGCCGCGGCCTGATGCACTGCATCTGGGAGATCATCGACAACTCCGTCGACGAGGCCCTCGGGGGCTACTGCGACCACATCGAGGTCGTCCTCCACGACGACGGCTCCGTCGAGGTCCGGGACAACGGCCGGGGCATCCCGGTCGACGTGGAGCCGAAGACCGGACTCTCCGGAGTCGAGGTCGTCATGACCAAGCTGCACGCCGGCGGAAAGTTCGGCGGCGGATCGTACGCCGCCTCCGGCGGTCTGCACGGCGTCGGCGCCTCCGTGGTCAACGCCCTGTCGGCCCGCCTCGACGTCGAGGTCGACCGGAACAGCGCCACCCACACGATCAGCTTCCGCCGGGGCGTGCCGGGCATCTTCACGGAGCAGGGCCCCGACAGCCCCTTCGACCCGGGCAACGGCCTGCGCAAGGGCAAGCGGGTCCCCAAGAACCGCACCGGCACGCGCGTGCGCTACTGGGCGGACCGGCAGATCTTCCTCAAGGACGCCAAGCTCTCCCTGGAGACGCTGCACCAGCGCGCCCGGCAGACCGCCTTCCTCGTGCCCGGCCTCACCATCGTCGTCCGCGACGAGCGGGACCTGGCGGGCATCGGCAAGAGCGAGGAGACCTTCCGCTTCGACGGGGGCATCAGCGAGTTCTGCGAGTACCTCGCGCAGGACAAGGCCGTCTGCGACATCCAGCGCCTCACCGGCCAGGGCACCTTCAAGGAGACCGTCCCGGTCCTCGACGACCGTGGCCACATGACCCCGACCGAGGTCACCCGTGAACTCGCCGTCGACGTCGCCCTGCGCTGGGGCACCGGCTACGACAGCACGGTCAAGTCCTTCGTCAACATCATCGCCACGCCCAAGGGCGGCACCCACGTCTCGGGCTTCGAGCAGGCCGTCACCAAGACGGTGAACGAGGTGCTGCGCTCCTCGAAGATGCTGCGCGTCGCCGAGGACGACATCGTCAAGGACGACGCCCTGGAGGGGCTCACGGCCGTCGTGACGGTCCGCCTCGCCGAGCCGCAGTTCGAGGGGCAGACCAAGGAGGTCCTCGGTACGTCCGCGGCCCGCCGGATCGTGGCGAACGTGGTCGCCAAGGAACTCAAGGCCTTCCTCACCTCGACCAAGCGGGACGCCAAGGCGCAGGCCCGTGCCGTCCTGGACAAGGCCGTCGCCGCCGCCCGGACGCGCATCGCCGCCCGCCAGCACAAGGAGGCGCAGCGCAGGAAGACCGCGCTGGAGTCCTCCTCGCTGCCGGCGAAGCTGGCCGACTGCCGCAGCGACGACGTGGAGCGCAGCGAGCTCTTCATCGTCGAGGGGGACTCGGCCCTCGGTACGGCCAAGCTCGCCCGCAACAGTGAGTTCCAGGCCCTGCTGCCGATCCGCGGCAAGATTCTCAACGTTCAGAAGTCGTCCGTCTCGGACATGCTGAAGAACGCCGAGTGCGGGGCGATCATCCAGGTCATAGGAGCGGGCTCGGGCCGCACCTTCGACATCGACGCGGCCCGCTACGGGAAGATCGTCCTCCTGGTCGACGCCGACGTCGACGGCGCCCACATCCGCTGCCTGCTGCTCACGCTCTTCCAGCGCTACATGCGGCCGATGGTGGAGGCGGGACGGGTCTTCGCCGCCGTGCCCCCGCTGCACCGGATCGAGCTCGTCCAGCCCAAGAAGGGCCAGGACAAGTACGTCTACACGTACTCGGACAACGAGCTGCGCCAGACCCTGCTGGAGTACCAGCGCAAGGGCGTCCGCTACAAGGACTCCATCCAGCGCTACAAGGGTCTGGGCGAGATGGACGCCGACCAGCTCGCGGAGACCACGATGGACCCGCGTCACCGCACCCTGCGCCGGATCAACATCGGCGACCTGGACGCGGCGGAGCAGGTCTTCGACCTCCTCATGGGCAACGACGTGGCGCCTCGCAAGGAGTTCATCACCGGCTCCGCGGCGACCCTCGACCGCTCGCGCATCGACGCCTGAGGCGCTCCACCCGTGGGTGGAGCCACACGCTCCACCCACGGGCCGATCACACGGCCTTCGACTCTCCGTAGCATCGATGTGACGGAGGGGGACGGGCATGAACGAGAAGCGCGAGCGGGCGGACACGAGGACCGGCACGACCCAGGAAGGGTCCTGGAAGTCCTGGCCCTCGCGGGAGGCACTCACCCGGCTGGGAGTGCCCCGGGGCCGGATCGTCCTGGACTACAGCACGATCACGGCCCTCAGTGTCTGGGTGCTCGCCGGCTGCTACACCTCGGGAGGGTTCGACGGCTGGCTCGCGCCGCTGCCGCCGCTCGGTTACGGGCTCTGTGTGGCGGCGGCGCTCGGTTACCACCACACGACCCTCGACCATCGGCCTGCGGCCTCGCTGGGGCTGCTCGGGGTGATAGCCCTGGGCGGTCTCGGGGCCTACGGGGCCGGGGCGTCGACGCCTGCGACCGTCCTGTGGATAGTCGTCTGCATCATGGCGATGGAACGTCTGCCGCTGCCCCTGGGCCTGGCCACCGTGGCCGCGCTCGTCCCCGGCTTCGTGGAGGCGGACGAGACCGGGATCCTGGGAGCCGGCCTCACGACCGGGGCCGTGCTGCTCGCTGGCTACTCGCTGCGGCTGGACGCCCACGCCCGCGGGGCCGGCTTCCAGCTGCTCGCCCAAGAGCGGCTCGCCCGGGAGGCCGAGGCCGCGTCGGCCGCGCTGGCCGAGAGAGCCAGGATCGCCCGCGAGATACACGACGTGCTCGCCCACAGCCTCTCTGCGCAGATGGTGCACCTGGAGGTCGCGCGGCTCAAGATCGAGGCGGGAGCGGACCGGAGCGAGGTCCTCAAGCTCGTCACCTCGGCTCGTTCCATGGCCAGAGAGGGGCTCGCGGAGACCCGGCACGCGCTGTCGGCACTGCGCGGTGACATGGTGCCCGTCGAGGAGTACCTGCGGGAGCTGGCCCGGGAGGACCGCGCCGAGGTCGATGTCAGCGGCGAGCGTCGCAACCTGCCGGCCGAGGCCTCCCAGGCGGTGCGACGGGTCGCGCAGGAGGCTCTGACGAACGTGCGCAAGCACGCCCCCGGCGCCCGGACCAGGATCCGGCTCGCCTACGAGGCCGATGAGATCTCCCTGGAGATACGTGACTCCGGGCCACCTCATACGGCCGGAGGCGGGGGAGAGGGGTACGGGCTCGGCTCGTCCGGCTCCGGGTACGGACTGCTCGGGATGAGGGAGCGGGCCGAACTGCTCGGCGGCAGTCTGGACGCGGGGCCGGACGGGCCCGGGTTCACCGTGCGGCTGCGGGTGCCGGCATGAGCGCCGACAAGAGGGCCGTGGGTCTGCCCCGGCCGGAGGACGTCGATTCCTGGGAGGAGGCCGGGGAGGTGCGGGTGGTGGTCGCCGACGATCAGGCCGTGGTGCGTGAGGGGATCGTGATGCTGCTCGGGCTGCTTGCCGGGGTTGAGGTCGTCGGGTCCGCCCGGGACGGGGAGGAGGCGGTCGCGCTGACCGCCGAACTCGCGCCCGACGTGGTCCTCATGGACCTGCGCATGCCGCGCTGCGACGGTGTCGAGGCCACCCGCCGGATCCGGGAGCGACACCCCGGGACGGAGATCGTGGTGCTCACCACCTATGCCGACGACGACTCGCTGTTCCCGGCGCTGCGAGCCGGGGCGCGCGGGTACCTGACCAAGGATGCGAGCGGGGAGGAGATCGTGCGGGCCCTGCGGGACGTGACCGACGGGCGGGCGGGACTCTCCCCCACCGTGCAGCGGCGGTTGCTGGAGCAGCTGTTGGAGCGGGCGGAGGGGGCCGAGCGGGCGGGGTTGTCGGGTGGGACCGGACCGGGGACGGCGGACTCCGCGGATTCCGCGGCGACCGAGGCGACCGCCGGGCCCGTGGTTCCGGGGGCCGACGGCCTCACCGAGCGGGAGACGGAGGTGCTCGTGCTCGTCGCCGACGGGCTCTCCAACCAGGAGATCGCCGGGCGGCTGCGGATCTCCACGGCCACCGTGAAGACCCATATCAACAATCTCTTCGCGAAGACGGGGGTGCGTGACCGGGCGCAGGCCGTGCGGTACGCATATCAGCACGGTCTGGTCAGGGCACCCGGGCGGAGAGTCACCTGATGGGGTGAACAGCGGGGGGAGAAGAGTCCGGGATCTTCCCGCTCTGTCCATCCTTGGGCACGCGGCCGAAACGGTTCGCTTGACAAGGAGAGTTGGCCGGTGGAGCAGGTGGACAAGCAGGAGGGGCTCGACGCCTCGGCGGTGCCCTTCGACGACCCCTGGTACGACGCGACGGCCTCCGGCCGGGACGAGCGCGCGGGGGCCGGGGCTCCCGGTGACGGCCGCCCCGACGCGGTGCCGCGACAGCGGGTCCACAGCGCGGCGGAGATCTATCTGGAAGTGCAGCGGAGCCCCGCGTTCCAGGAGGTGCGCAGCCGCTACCGCCGGTTCGTCTTCCCGGCCGCCCTCGCGTTCCTCCTCTGGTACCTCGCCTACGTCGTGGCGGCGACCGCCGCTCCCGGGCTCATGGCGCGACCGGTCGCCGGGGTGGTGAACGTGGCGATGGTGGCGGGGCTCGGGCAGTTCCTCACCACCTTCCTGCTGACCTGGGCGTACGCGCGCCATGCGCGGCTGCGCAGGGACCGGGCCGCGCTCGACCTGCGCTGGGACACCCAGGAGATGACCCGAGGAGTGGCGCAGCCGTGACCGCGAACCACCAGACCCTGGCGCTCGTGCTGTTCAGCGTCTTCATCGCCGTCACCCTGGGAATCACCACCTGGGTGAGCCGCAACCGGCGTGGTTCGACCGAGGAGTTCTACGCCGGGGGCAGGCTGTTCTCGCCCTTGGAGAACGGCTTCGCCATCGCCGGCGACTACATGTCCGCCGCCTCGTTCCTCGGCATCTCCGGGCTGATCGCCCTCTACGGCTACGACGGCATGCTGTACTCCGTCGGATTCCTGGTCGCCTGGCTGGTCGTGCTGCTGCTCGTGGCCGAACTGGTCCGCAACTGCGGGCGGTTCACCCTCGCCGACGTCGTCGCCGCGCGGATGGCCGAGCGACCGGTGCGGATCGCCGCGGGCACGTCCTCGGTGGCCGTCTCCGTGCTGTACCTCGTGGCACAGATGGTGGGAGCCGGAAGCCTGGTCGCGCTGCTGCTCGGCGGCACCAGCGAGGCGGCCCGCTCCTGGACGGTGATCGGCGTCGGCGCGCTGATGGTGATCTACGTGTCGCTCGGCGGTATGCGGGCCACCACCTGGATCCAGATCGTCAAGGCGGTCCTGCTCATGGCAGGCACGATCGCGCTCACCGTCCTGGTCCTGCTGCGGTTCCACGGCGACGTGAACAGCCTGCTGTCCACTGCGGCCGAACGCAGTGGCCACGGCCTGGACTTCCTCGCTCCCGGGCTCCGCTACGGCGGCGACTGGACGGCCCGCCTCGACTTCATCAGCCTCGGCCTCGCCCTGGTGCTCGGCACGGCGGGACTGCCCCACATCCTGTCGCGCTTCTACACCGTGCCGACGGCCCGGGCCGCCCGCCGCTCGGTCGTCTGGTCCATCGGGCTCATCGGCAGCTTCTACCTGATGACCATCGTGCTGGGCTTCGGCGCGGCCGCCCTGATCGGCCCCGACGAGGTCCGCGCGTCCAACGCGTCAGGGAACACGGCCGTACCGCTGCTCGCCCTTGACCTCGGGGGTGGCGCGGGCTCGACGGGCGGCACCGTGCTCTTCGCGATCGTCGCCGCCGTCGCCTTCGCGACCATCCTCGCCGTCGTCGCGGGGATCACCCTCGCGTCCTCCGCCTCGGTCGCCCACGACCTGTACGCCTCGCTGCGCCGCCGGCACGCGAAGCAGTACAGCGAGGTGACCGTGGCCCGGATCGCCGCCGCGGGGATCGGCGCGGCCGCGATCGGCCTGGGCCTGCTCGCCCGCGACCTCAACGTGGCCTTCCTCGTCGGGCTGGCCTTCGCGGTCGCGGCCTCCGCCAACCTGCCGGTGCTGCTCTACTCGCTGTTCTGGAGGAGGTTCACCACGCGGGGTGCGGTCTGGTCGGTGTACGGCGGTCTGATCCCGGCGGTGCTGCTCGTCCTGGTCTCGCCCGTGGTCTCCGGCAGCCCCGAATCGCTGTTCCCCGGCGTCGACTTCCACCTCTTCCCGCTGCAGAACCCGGGAGCGGTCTCCATTCCGCTGGGCTTCCTGGCCGGGTGGATCGGGACCGTGACGTCGACCGAGCCGCCCGACGAGGCGCGGCACGCCGAGGCCGAGGTCCGGTCCCTGACCGGGGCCGGAGCCGCCTGACGAACCCCGGGGACCAGGTCGGTGGTCCCCAGCGGCGAGGCGATCTCAGCCGTGGGACGGCGAGGTCGCCCAGGCGTAGCGGTGCTCCGGGCGGCCCGTCTCGCCGTAACGGAGCGAGAGGCGGACCCTGCCGGTGCGTTCGAGGAGCTTGAGGTAGCGCTGTGCGGTCTGGCGACTGACGCCGGCCCGCTCGGCGATCTCCTGGGCGGACAGCGGCCCACCGGAGGCGAGCAGCACCTGGCGGACCAGTTCGGCCGTCGTGGGGGAGTGGCCCTTCGGCAGGTCCGGGGCCACGGAGCCCGCCGAGAGGACCCCGAAGATCCGGTCCACCTCGGCCTGCTCCGCCTCGCCGCCGCTCTCCAGGGTGCGGCGGAGCGTCGCGTACGCCTCCAGTTTGGCGCGCAGGCCGGCGAAGTTGAACGGCTTGACCAGGTACTGGAGGGCGCCGTGCCGCATCGCCGCCTGCACGGTGGCCACGTCACGGGCCGCCGTGACCATGATCACGTCGCACTGGTGGCCCCGTGCGCGGAGCTCCCGTACGGCAGCCAGTCCGTTCTCGTCGGGCAGGTAGTGGTCCAGGAGGATCAGGTCCACCGGCCGCTCGTCCAGGGCGGCGAGCGCCTCGGCGGTGGAGTGGGCGGTGGCGGCGACGCGGAAGCCGGGCACCTTGGCGACGTAGGCGGCGTTGATCCGGGCGACCAGCACGTCGTCGTCGACGATCAGGACGTCGATCATCGGGCCTCCTCGACGGGCCCCGGAACCGGCCTGCGGACCGCCGAGCCCGGTTCGGGCCCCGGCTTTCGGACCGCCCCGTCCCGTGCGGGCTCCGGACCCCGTACAGCGGCGTCCGGCGCGGACTCCGGCCCGCGGGCAGCCAGGTCCGGATCCGGCTCCGGCTCCGGCTCGGTCAGGGCGTCCGGGAGGACGACCGTGAACTCCGCGCCGCCGCCGAGCCCGTCGGCGACCCGCGCGGTGCCGCCCCGCCGCTCGGCGAGCCGGCGTACCAGGGCGAGGCCGAGGCCGCGCTTTCCGTGCGAAGGCAGCGCCTTCGTCGACCAGCCCTCGGTGAAGATCAGCTCGCGGCGCTCCTCGGGAACCCCCGGGCCGCTGTCCGTGACCCGCAGCACGACCGTACGTCCCTCGGTGCGGAACGAGACGTCGATGCGGGCGCCCGGGGTGCCCGCGACGGCGTCCAGGGCGTTGTCGACCAGGTTGCCGACGACGGTGACCAGCTCGCGCGGGTCGACGAGCAGGTCCGGCAGCAGGGAGTCGGGGGTGAGCCGCAGCGAGGCTCCCCGCTCGGCGGAGACGGTCGCCTTCCCGACCAGGAGCGCCGCGAGGAGCGGGTCGTGGACCTTCTCCGTGACCTGCTCGGCGGTGGCCCGGTGCACGCCGACCACCTCCGTGACGAACTCGACCGCCTCCTCGTGCATCTCCAGCTCCAGGAGCCCGAGGAGGGTGTGCATCCGGTTGGCGTGCTCGTGGTCCTGGGCACGCAGGGCGTCGATCAGCCCCCGGGTGGAGTCCAGCTCGCGCCCGAGCCGCTCCAGCTCGGTCCGGTCGCGGAGGGTCGCCACGGCGCCGCCGTCGTCCGTCGGCATCCGGTTGGCGATGAGCACCCGGTGCCCGCGGACGGTGAGCAGGTCCTCGCCCGTCACCCTGCCTGCCAGGACGTCGGCGGTGCGGCCCCGGCCGAGCACCTCGTCGAGCGGCCGGCCCGCCGCCTCGGGGCCGAGGCCCAGGAGCCGCTGCGCCTCGTCGTTCATGAGCCGGACGGAGCCGGTGCGGTCCAGGGCCACGACCCCCTCGCGGATGCCGTGCAGCATGGCCTCGCGTTCGGCGAGCAGCGCCGAGATGTCGGAGAAGGCCAGGTCGTGGGTCTGCCGCTGAAGTCGCCGGGAGATCAGGTACGCGGCCAGGGCGCCGGCCGCGAGCGCCCCGCCCGCGTAGGCGAGGAGGCCCGGGATCGCGGCGAGGAGCCGGTCGCGGACGCTGTCGTACTCGATGCCGACCGAGACCGCTCCGACGATGCGGCCGTCCGCGTCCCGCAGCGGTACCTTGCCGCGCGCCGAGCGGCCCAGAGTGCCGCTGTCGATCTCCATCACCTCGCGCCCGGCGAGGACGTCGGCCGGATCGGTGGAGACGCGCCTGCCGATCGCGGCGGGATCGGTGTGCGACCAGCGCACCCCGCGCGTGTCCATGACGACGACGTACTCGGCGCCGGTGGAGGTCCGGATCCGTTCGGCCTCCGTCTGCACCGGCCCGCGCGCCGACGGCTGCGTACGGGTGAGGTCGGCGGCCAGCCGGGGCGACGCCGTGGTCCCCGCGATGGCCAGGGCGCGCCGCATCGCCTGGTCGTCAAGCTGGGCGCTGAGCGGGGCCAGGAAGAGCCCGGTGGCGAGGACCGTGACACCGGTCGCGATGGCCAGCTGCATCAGCAGGACCTGCGAGAACACCCGCTGCGGCCAGCCGAACCGCCGACGGCGCGCACGCGGGCGCGGGGGGCTGGTCTGTGCGGGGTTCATGCCGGAAACGGTAAGGGGCCACGCCCCGGGACCGGAAATGCCGTCGGCACGGATGTCCGTGCGGAAACCTATTCTGGGGATCCCACAGCCGTGGGACCGAAGGAACCGGAGGCACGTCTTGACCACGCAGCAGATCCCCGTCGTCGTCCTGGCCGGGTTTCTCGGCGCGGGGAAGACCACGCTCCTCAACCATCTGCTGCGCAGCTCCCGGGGGACCCGTATCGGCGTCATGGTCAACGACTTCGGCGACATCGGCATCGACGCGATGAGAATCGCCGGGCAGGTCGGCTCCACCGTCTCCCTCGGCAACGGCTGCCTGTGCTGCGCCGTCGACGCGAGCGAGCTCGACGAGTACCTGGAGGTCCTCACCCGCCCCGAGTCGCGGCTCGATGTGATCGTGATCGAGGCGAGCGGTCTCGCCGAGCCGCAGGAACTGGTCCGGATGGTCCTCGCCAGCGAGAACGAGCGGATCGTGTACGGCGGGCTCGTCCAGGTCGTCGACGCGGCCGAGTTCTCCGCGACCCGGGAGCGGCACCCCGAGACCGACCGGCACCTGCCGATCGCCGATCTCGTGGTCGTGAACAAGACCGACCGGGTCTCCGGGGCCGAGCTGCTCGCCGTCCACGAGGCGGTGGGGGGTCTCGCCGGGAAGGCCGTGGTCGTCGACGCCACGCACGGGCGGATCGACCCGGAGCTGCTCTTCGACCGGGTGGTCCCCGAGGGGGAGATCGAGGGGCAGATGTCGATCGAGGACATCCTGTACGGGGCGGAGGACGGTGACGGCGACCCGCGGGCCCACACCCACACGTCGTACGAGACCGTCTCCCTGACCGCTGCCGCCCCGCTCCACCCGCGTCGGCTGATGGCCTTCCTCGACGCACGGCCCGAGGGGCTCTACCGGATCAAGGGCTTCGTCGACTTCGGCGCCGCCGATCCGGACAACCGCTACGTCGTGCACGCGGTCGGGCGTTTCCTGCGCTTCTATCCCGAGCGGTGGCCCGAGGGCGAGGAGCGGCTCACCCAGCTCGTCCTGATCGGCTCCGGCGTCGACGCGGCCGGCCTGCGCAAGGAGCTGGCCGAGTGCGAGCAGAACGGGCCGCAGGACACCCCCGACGAGACGAGCATGTGGGGTGTCCTGCGGTACGTGCAGCGGACGGAGGAGGAACCCGCCTGACCGGACCGCCGCGTGCGGCGCGCGAGGATCAGAAGACCTCCGTGAGTTCTCCTGAGTCCGCCTCGTCGTGGACGGGGCTGTCCGCGCCGTCGTCCACGATGACCTTGCCCATCTCGGAGGCCACCCGCGCGAGCAGAGCGGCCTTCCGGGCGGCGAAGAAACCGTGGAAGTCGTCGAGCGCCATGAGCTCCGGTGCGACGAGATGGGACCGGATGTGCCCGTGGACCACCTCGGGCGTCGACTCCGCGCTCTTGGCGAGCTTCACCAGGTAGTCGGAGGGTGCGTTGCCGCCGATGATCCGGTTCGTACGGGCGGTCAGGGGAGTCTTGTTGATGATGGAGTTGTAGCGGCCCGGGTCCTCCCCCGTCTCCTCGCACCACACCTTCGGGAAGATGTGATGGATGTCGATGGACTCGTCGAAGTAGCCGGTGATCTCCGCCTTCTCGCCGGTGCGCCAGTCCATGGCGCCGGCCTTGAGCAGCAGCGCGTAGATGCCCTTGTACGCGGCGCTGTTACGGGTCCGCAGCGTCAGGAGTCGGCTGGGCGCGAACTCCGCGGCCTCGATCGTGCGGGGTTCGCCTGACGTTCCCCGGATCCAGCCGACGACGTCCGGGAGGTCGTGACTGAACCGGGTCTCGGTCGAGCCGCCGTACAGCTCTCCGAAGACCCCGCACCAGTACCAGCGGGCGAGCTTGTGCTGGGCCCCGGCGCTCTGAGCGTCCTCACCCGCGAGTGCCAGGATCGCGGCGAGCGGGATGAGCTGGGTGCCGTACGGCAGGAACCGGGTGTCGAAGACGAACTGCTGGTGCAGGAACTTCGCCGCGCGCTTGAAGCCCTGGACGACCAGGGGCGCGAACCGCTCGTACTCGTCGAGCCGCAGCTCCAGCATGTCCTTTCGCTTGCAGCCGATGCGGGGAAGACGCTCCTCCGCCACCCCGCGTGCCACGGCGTCGTCACGCCGGGCGGCCGTGGCGAGCAGTCGCGGTCCCACCAGTACTCCTCGAAACCCGTCCTCCAGTCGTACGGGTCGAGGACGGCGTTCAGCGGGAAGAGCTGGGCTTCGTACTCCTTCTCGCGGGTCGAGTAGTCCTGCAGCACCTCGCTGCGGAAGTTCTTGACGATCTTGTCCTCCGGCAGGAAGCGGATCGCGTCCTCGCGGTCGATCTGCCCGTCCAGGACCGCGCGCATGTCGACGTAGAACCAGCCGGACACCCGGTGCTTGCGCAGGTCCTGGGTCACCACCGGCTTACCGAGCTTGATCGACTGGAAGAGCGAGGTGAGACGCTGCTGGCCGTCGAGGACGAGGGTCTCCGGCTGGGTGTCCGGGGGCGGAGCCGCCCCCTCGATCGGCCGGTGCTTGAACCGGACGTCCCCGCCGGACTGCAGCGTCATGACCGTGCCCACCGGGAATCCCTGCGACACGGACGCGAGCAACGCGGTGATGTTCGGATGGGGCCACACCCAGCCCCGCTGGAACTCGGGGAGCTGCGCCCTGCCGGAGCAGCCCCCCGGCCGGTCACCGGGCCGAGGCTACCCGGCAGCCGGGAAGCACGTCCGGCGGTCCCGTGAGACGAGAGGACCGAGCGAGGAGGTCCGGGGGGCAGGGCCCGCGCGGCCGGACCGTCCATGGGGGGCGGGGTTCCCGGGGCCGGACACGACGGAACCCCGTGCGACGGGCGAGCCGTCTGTCGCACGGGGTCTCCATCGTCGGTTTCAGGAGGCCGGGCCGGCCACCACGTCCACCGGGTGGGCGAGGGGGGTGCCCGAGCCGTCGCGGCGGGGGTCGGCGGCCGGGAGTTCCACCGGGGTGCCGGTCTTCTGGGCGGCGCGGGCCGGGGTGGTGCCCGCCCAGGCCAGGATCAGGACGTCCTCGCCCTTCAGGAAGCGCTGGCAGCGGACGCCGCCGGTCGCGCGGCCCTTGCGCGGGTACTGGTCGAAGGGTGTCAGCTTCGCCGACGTACCCGCCGAGGAGTCGAGCGTGCCCGTGGAACCCGCGACGGTGAAGACGACGGCGTCCGCCGCCGGGTCGACGGCCGTGAACGAGATCACGTCCGCGCCGTCCGTCAGCTTGACGCCCGCCATGCCGCCGGCCGGCCGGCCCTGGGGCCGCACCTGCGCGGCCGGGTAGCGCAGGAGCTGGGCGTCGGAGGTGATGAAGACCAGGTCCTCCTCGCCCGTGCGGAGCTCGGTCGCGCCCACGATCCGGTCGCCCTCCCTGAGGGTGATGACCTCCAGCTCGTCCTTGTTCGCCGGGTAGTCGGGGACCACGCGCTTCACCACGCCCTGCAGCGTGCCCAGGGCGAGCCCCGGCGAGGCCTCGTCGAGCGTGGTCAGGCAGACCACGGTCTCGTCCGCCTCCAGGGACAGGAACTCGGACAGCGGCGCGCCGCCCGCCAGGTTCGGCGCGGACGCGGTGTCCGGGAGCTGCGGCAGGTCGATCACCGCGATCCGGAGCAGTCGGCCGGCCGAGGTCACCGCGCCGATGTCACCGCGCTGGGTGGCGGCCACCGACGACAGGATCACGTCGTGCTTGACGCGGGTGGCGTCCGGGTCGAGCGGGGGAAGCTCCGCCGTCGCCGTACGGGCGAGCAGCCCGGTCGAGGAGAGCAGCACGCGGCACGGGTCGTCCGCGACCTCAAGGGAGACGGCCGCGACGGGCGCTCCCGCCGACTCCAGCAGGACCGTGCGCCGGTCCGTGGCGAACTTCTTCGCGACCGCGGCCAGTTCGGCCGAGACCAGCTTCCGGAGCTCCGCGTCGGAGTCGAGGATCCCGGTCAGCTCGTCGATCTCGCCGTTGAGCCGGTCCTGCTCGGTCTCCAGCTCGATCCGGTCGAACTTGGTGAGACGGCGCAGCGGGGTGTCCAGGATGTACTGCGTCTGGATCTCGCTGAGCGAGAAGCGCTCGATCAGGCGCTCCTTGGCCTGCGCCGAGTTCTCGCTCTCGCGGATCAGCCGGATGACCTCGTCGATGTCGAGCAGGGCGACGAGCAGGCCCTCCACCAGGTGGAGCCGGTCGCGCTTCTTGGTGCGACGGAACTCGGACCGGCGCCGGACGACCTCGAAGCGGTGGTCGAGGTAGACCTCCAGGAGCTCCTTGAGGCCGAGCGTCAGCGGCTGGCCGTCCACCAGCGCCACGTTGTTGATGCCGAAGGACTCCTCCATCGGCGTCAGCTTGTAGAGCTGCTCCAGGACGGCCTCGGGCACGAAGCCGTTCTTGATCTCGATGACCAGGCGCAGACCGTGGTTGCGGTCGGTCAGGTCCTTGACGTCCGCGATGCCCTGGAGCTTCTTGGAGCCGACCAGGTCCTTGATCTTGGAGATGACCTTCTCGGGGCCGACCGTGAACGGCAGCTCGGTCACGACGATGCCCTTGCGGCGCGCCGTCACCGTCTCCACGCTCGTCGTGGCGCGGATCTTGAACGAGCCGCGACCCGACTCGTACGCGTCCTTGATGCCGGAGAGGCCGACGATCCGGCCGCCGGTCGGCAGGTCGGGGCCGGGCACGAAACGCATCAGCGTCTCGAGGTCGGCGCCCGGGTGGCGGATCAGGTGGCGGGCGGCCGCGATCACCTCGCCGAGGTTGTGCGGGGGCATGTTGGTCGCCATGCCGACCGCGATGCCCGACGCGCCGTTGACCAGCAGGTTCGGGTAGGCGGCGGGCAGCGCCACCGGCTCCTGCTCCTGGCCGTCGTAGTTCGGCGAGAAGTCGACCGTGTCCTCGTCGATGGACTCGGTCATGAGCAGGGCGGCCGGTGCCATCCGGGACTCGGTGTACCGCATGGCGGCCGGCGGGTCGTCGTTGCCCAGGGAACCGAAGTTGCCGTGGCCGTCGACCAGGGGGAGGCGCATGGAGAAGGGCTGTGCCATGCGGACCATGGCGTCGTAGATCGACGCGTCGCCGTGCGGGTGGAGCTTGCCCATCACCTCGCCGACGACACGGGCGCACTTGACGAAGCCCCGGTCGGGCCGGAGCCCCATCTCGTTCATCTGGAAGACGATGCGTCGCTGGACGGGCTTCATGCCGTCACGGGCGTCCGGGAGGGCACGCGAGTAGATCACCGAGTACGCGTACTCGAGGAAGGAGCCCTGCATCTCGTCGACGACGTCGATGTCGAGGATTCGCTCCTCGAACGCGTCGTCCGGCGGCGGTGTCTTCGTGCTGCGGCGGGCCATCGCGGCTGCGGCTCCTTCACCAACATGGTTGATCTGACGCGGACCATTGTGGACCGTGCCACCGACAACGCCGACCGCGACCCGGAAGAGGGACATCTCCCGGGGGCGGGAACTTCGCCAGGTGTCGGCGCGCTTGCATACAGTGGCAGGACCTTTTCACATCGCGATCGAAGGGACGTACATGCCCATGGGTCACACGGCCACGGCCGAGGCCGGCTCCGGCGGCCTGACAGCGACCGAGCACCGGTTGGCGAACGGCCTGCGTGTGGTGCTCTCGGAGGACCACCTGACCCCGGTCGCCGCGGTCTGCCTCTGGTACGACGTCGGCTCGCGGCACGAGGTCCCGGGCCGCACGGGCCTCGCCCACCTCTTCGAGCACCTGATGTTCCAGGGCTCGAAGCAGGTCCACGGCAACGGGCACTTCGAGCTCGTGCAGGGCGCGGGCGGCTCGCTCAACGGCACGACGAGCTTCGAGCGCACCAACTACTTCGAGACCATGCCCACGCACCAGTTGGAGCTCGCGCTCTGGCTGGAGGCCGACCGCATGGGCTCGCTGCTCGCCGCCCTGGACGACGAGTCCATGGAGAACCAGCGGGACGTCGTCAAGAACGAGCGCCGCCAGCGCTACGACAACGTGCCGTACGGCACGGCCTTCGAGAAGCTGACCGCCCTTGCCTACCCGGAGGGGCACCCGTACCACCACACGCCGATCGGGTCGATGGCCGACCTGGACGCGGCCACCCTGGAGGACGCGCGGAACTTCTTCCGCACGTACTACGCCCCGAACAACGCCGTGCTGTCGGTCGTCGGCGACATCGACCCGGAGCAGACCCTCGCCTGGGTCGAGAAGTACTTCGGCTCCATCCCCGGCCACGACGGCAAGCCCGCACCGCGCTCCGGCGAGCTGCCCGAGGTCATCGGCGAGCAGCTGCGCGAGGTCGTCGAGGAGGAGGTCCCGGCCCGCGCGCTGATGGCCGCCTACCGGCTGCCGCACGACGGCACGCGCGCGTGCGACGCCGCCGACCTGGCCCTGACGGTCCTCGGCGGCGGGGAGTCCTCCCGGCTGCACAACCGCCTGGTCCGCCGCGACCGTACGGCCGTCGCCGCCGGCTTCGGCATGCTGCGGCTCGCCGGCGCGCCCTCGCTCGGCTGGCTGGACGTCAAGACCTCCGGCGGGGTCGAGGTCCCGCAGATCGAGGCGGCCGTCGACGAGGAGCTCGCCCGGTTCGCCGCCGAGGGCCCCACGCCCGAGGAGATGGAGCGCGCGCAGGCCCAGTTGGAGCGCGAGTGGCTCGACCGGCTCGGCACCGTGGCGGGCCGCGCCGACGAACTGTGCCGGTTCGCCGTGCTGTTCGGCGACCCGCAGCTCGCGCTGACCGCCGTCGACCGGGTCCTGGCGATCACCGCCGACGAGGTGCGGGACGTCGCCGCGGCCACGCTGCGCCCCGACAACCGCGCGGTGCTGGTCTACGAGCCGCTGGCGGCCGACCAGAGCGAGAACGCCGACGGCGACGACGAGGAAGAGGGAGCGGACCAGTGACCGACGCCGCCACGTCTTTGACGAGCATGGACTTCCACCCGCAGCCGACGCCCGGCACCGCCCGGCCCTGGGCCTTCCCGGCCCCGGACCGCGGCGCCCTGGACAACGGCCTGACGGTGCTCACCAGCCACCGCCCCGGCCAGCAGGTCGTGGCCGTGGAGATCTTCCTGCCGGCCCCGCTGGACGCCGAGCCCGCCGGTCTCGACGGGGTCGCCACCATCATGGCCCGCGCCCTCTTCGAGGGCACGGACCAGCAGAGCGCCGAGGAGTTCGCGGCCGAGCTGGAGCGCTGTGGCGCCACGCTCGACGCGCACGCCGACCACCCGGGCGTACGGGTCTCCCTCGAGGTTCCCGTCTCCCGGCTGCCCAAGGCGCTCGGCCTCGTCTCCGAGGCCCTGATCGCGCCGGCGTTCCTCGAGACCGAGGTCGAGCGCCTGGTGCGCAACCGCCTCGACGAGATCCCGCACGAGACGGCCAACCCGGCCCGCCGCGCCGCCAAGCAGCTCTCCAAGGAGCTGTTCCCGGCCGAGGCCCGGATGTCCCGGCCGCGCCAGGGCACCGAGGAGACCGTGGAGGCGATCGACGCCGCCGCGGTCCGCGCCTTCTACGAGGCGTACGTCCGGCCGGCCACGGCCACCGCCGTGGTCGTCGGCGACCTCACCGGTGTCGACCTGGACAAGGTCCTCGCCGAGACCCTGGGCGCCTGGACCGGCGAGCCGGCCGAGCCGCTTCCGATGCCGCCGATCACCGCCGACGACACCGGACGGGTCGTCATCGTGGACCGTCCCGGCGCCGTCCAGACCCAGTTGCTGATCGGCCGGGTCGGACCCGACCGCCACGACAGCGTCTGGCCGGCCCAGGTCCTGGGCACGTACTGCCTCGGTGGCACCCTCACCTCGCGACTCGACCGGGTCCTGCGGGAGGAGAAGGGCTACACGTACGGCGTGCGCGCCTTCGGGCAGGTGCTCCGCTCGGACGGCCGGGGGAACGGCGCCTCGATGCTCGCCATCAGCGGCTCCGTCGACACGCCCAACACCGGCCCGGCTCTTGACGACCTGTGGAAGGTGCTGCGGACGCTGGCCGCGGAGGGTCTCACCGACGCCGAGCGGGAGACGGCCGTGCAGAACCTGGTGGGGGTCGCGCCGCTCAAGTACGAGACCGCCGCCTCCGTCGCGGGGACGCTCGCCGACCAGGTCGAGCAGCACCTCCCGGACGACTACCAGGCCCAGTTGTACGCCCGGCTGGCCGAGACCGGCACGGTCGAGGCGACCGCCGCCGTGGTCAGCGCCTTCCCCGTGGACCGGCTCGTCACCGTGCTCGTGGGCGACGCGGCGCAGATCGCGGAGCCGGTGCGTGCGCTCGGGATCGGCGAAGTGACCGTCGTGACCGGCTGATTCACGCCGCCGACACGACAAAGGGGGGCCCCGACGGCATAGTTCGTCGGGGTCCTCCCCTTTGTCCGTATTCGGGGCTTGGGTGGTCGTATGCCTTGTGGCATGTCTTACAAAATGCGTGTCCGGTTGGTGATTGAAAGACGATCCGCATAGCGTCGGTCCGTCTGTTCGCCAGTTGCATGTGCCGCACCCGCGGCATCGGACAGACATCGCCGAGTCCCCGTCAGGCGCGAGCCTGGGGAGCCGGGGACCCACACGTAGTCCCTGGGGTGAATCGGGCGCCTTCGTCTCGTACGGAGGGGCTCGTAGGAGACCTTCCTGCTCCGAACCCGTCAGCTAACCCGGTAGGCGAGAGGGAAGGAAAGGATCAGCCCCTACATGGCGTTCACCCGTGCCACCGGGAAGCATCGTGCTCCGAGCCGGATGGCGCGCCGCGGCGTGGGCATCGCCGGCGCGGCGACGCTCGCCACCACCGGCGTCATCGGAACCCTCGCTTCCCCGGCGCTCGCCGCCGACACGGACACCCGCTCGGTCGAGGACACCGGTCTCATCAAGGTGATCACCGAGGACTCGCTCTCCGAGCGGATCGACGCCCAGGCCGCCGCCCAGGAGCAGGAGGCCTTCGAGGTCGCCGCCAAGGCGAAGGCCAAGGCCGAGGCGAAGCGCAAGGCCGAGGCCCGTGCCAAGGAGATCCGCGAGGCCGAGCAGCGTGCGGCCCGTGAGGCCGAGCGCCGCCGCCTGGCCTCCTTCCAGCTGCCCGTCGAGGGCACGTACGTGTCCACCGGCTACAAGACCGGCGGCTCGCTCTGGTCCTCCGGCAGCCACTCCGGCATCGACTTCCACGCCGCCTACGGCAGCAACGTCGTCTCCGTCGGCTCGGGCACCGTCGTTGAGGCCGGCTGGGGCGGCGCGTACGGCAACAACATCGTCATCCGGATGAACGACGGCACGTACACCCAGTACGGTCACCTCTCCTCCATCGGGGTCTACGTCGGCCAGACCGTCGAGCCGGGTGAGCGGATAGGCATCTCGGGCTCGACCGGGAACTCGACCGGCCCGCACCTCCACTTCGAGGCGCGGACGACGTCCGAGTACGGCTCCGACATCAACCCGGTCGCGTACCTGCGCGCCCGCGGCGTCGGCGTCTGATCCGGGACGGATCCAGGACACCCCTCGCGCAGGACCGGCGTTCCGCCCCCCTCGCATCGCAAAAGCCCCGGCTCGTACAGAGCCGGGGCTTTTCGTCGGTCGCGTGAGACCGATATTCCGTCGGGGCATCGGAAATTCCGGCGTGCTGCAATAGAGTCGCAGATCGGGCGCAGAACAGGCGCCGTCGGAATTGACTCGCGCAGACCAAAGGCGGAGGTCGGACATGCGCATTCCCGCGCACTCGGTATGCACGGCGATCCGGGACGACATCGTCTCCGGAGTCTTCGAGCGGGGCAGCCGGCTGACCGAGGACCAGCTGGCCCGCCGGTACGGGGTGTCCCGCGTCCCGGTCCGCGAGGCCCTGCGCACCCTGGAGTCCGAGGGCTTCGTCGTCTCCCGCCGCCATGCCGGGGCGCATGTCGCCGAGCCCACCGAGCAGGAGGCCGCCGATCTGCTCGACATGCGGGTGCTGCTCGAACCGCTGGGGGCGTCCCGCGCCGCCCAGCGGCGCACGGAGGCGCATCTCAAGGTCCTGCGCGGCCTGGTGAGGCTGGGGCAGGAGCGGGCCAGGCGCGGGCAGGGCGAGGATCTGCGCTCACTCGGCGGCTGGTTCCACGAGACGCTCGCACAGGCCTCCGGGAGCCCGGCCCTGACGGCGCTGCTGACCCAGCTGCGGCACAAGATCGCCTGGATGTACACCGTCGAACTGCCCGAGCGGCCGGTGGACGCCTGGGCGGAGCACGGCGCGATCGTGGACGCCGTGGCGCGCGGCGACGCCGAGCGGGCGCGGACGCTGACCGCGCTGCACGCGGAGCGCTCGCAGTCGCTGCACCGCCTCAAGAGGCCGGACCGCGGCCGTGTGAGGGTTTCGCAACATGCAGTCAACACGGCGAGTTCCCGGAATTAACGCGCGCATCGTATACATGGAATAGGAATTCGATGCCGCTGCTCCGTGCTGCCCTGAAAGGGCAGCGGCGGAAAAGCGAAAGGCCGTGACCGCCCGGAATTCCGGCGGTCACGGCCTTTCGTCGTGCAGTGGGGGTCGACCCGGATCAGACGGTCTCGGGAAGCTCGTCCAGACCCTCGGCGACCAGCTTCGCCAGACGGTCCAGAGCGGCCTCGGCGCCGTCGGCCTCGGAGGCGAGGACGATCTCCTCGCCGCCCTGCGCGCCCAGGCCGAGCACCGCGAGCATGGAGGCGGCGTTCACCGGGGTGCCGTCGGACTTGGCGATCGTCACCGGAACGCCGGAAGCCGTGGCGGCACGGACGAAGATGGACGCGGGGCGGGCGTGGAGGCCCTCGGCCCAGCCGACGTTGACGCGGCGCTCAGCCATGGTGTTGCCCTTCAAGTCTCAAGCGGGTTGTCTAGACCAGTCTCTCACGGGATGCTGCGTGCTCGCGCCGACCTTCGGCCCGGATCGGACCGCCGTTCGGCCCTCCGTCGCCGTGCGCGGCGTGCTCCCTACCTTGCACGGCGGACCCCCGCCGCGCGAGCGGTGTCGCCGCCGTGTCGCGGCCCGGGTCGTCGCCGTGTCGCGACCCGTGCCACCCCCGTGTCGCACCCCGAGCCGTCCCCGTGTCGCGGCCCGGGTCGTCGCCGTGTCGCGACCGGTGCCACCGCCGTGCGGCGGCCGTAGGCTGACCCCATGCAGAGCGCGTCGGACCAGCTGCCGGAGCACGACTACCCCGACCACTGGGAAGCGGACGTGGTGCTCCGCGACGGCGGCACCGCGCGCATCCGGCCCATCACGGCCGACGACGCCGACCGCCTCGTCAGCTTCTACGAGCAGGTCTCGGACGAGTCGAAGTACTACCGCTTCTTCGCCCCCTACCCGCGGCTGTCCGCCAAGGACGTGCACCGCTTCACCCACCACGACTTCGTGGACCGGGTCGGCCTCGCGGCGACCGTGGGCGGCGAGTTCATCGCCACCGTGCGCTACGACCGCATCAACGACCGGGGGCTGCCCGCCTCCGCCCCGGCCGACGAGGCCGAGGTCGCCTTCCTCGTCCAGGACGCCCACCAGGGACGCGGTGTCGCCTCCGCCCTGCTCGAACACATCGCGGCCGTCGCCCGCGAGCGGGACATCCGGCGCTTCGCCGCCGAGGTGCTCCCCGCCAACAACAAGATGATCAAGGTGTTCACGGACGCGGGCTACACCCAGAAGCGCAGCTTCGAGGACGGGTCCGTACGGCTCCACCTCGACCTCGAACCCACCGACCGCTCCCTCGCCGTGCAGCGCGCGCGGGAGCAGCGCGCCGAGGCCCGCTCCGTGCAGCGCCTCCTCACCCCGCGGTCCGTCGCCGTCGTCGGCGCCGGCCGCGCACCGGGCGGCGTCGGCCGGACGGTCCTGCGCAACCTCCTCGGGGCCGGGTACACCGGACGCGTGTACGCGGTCAACGCCGCGCTCGCCGGGGACGGCGGGCCCGTCGAGTTCGACGGCGTCCCCGCCCACCCCTCCGTCGCGGCCATCGGCGAGCCCGTCGACCTGGCGATCGTCGCCGTCCCCGCCGAACGGGTGCCGGAAGTCGTCGCCGACTGCGGCGAGCACGGTGTCCAGGGTCTGGTCGTCCTCTCCGCCGGATACGCCGAGAGCGGGGCCGACGGGCGCGAGCGGCAGCGCCAGCTGGTCCGGCAGGCCCGCTCGTACGGCATGAGGATCATCGGCCCGAACGCCTTCGGGATCATCAACACCGCCGCCGACACCCGGCTCAACGCCTCCCTCGCCCCGCAGATGCCGGCCGCCGGGCGGATCGGCCTCTTCACCCAGTCCGGCGCCATCGGCATCGCCCTCCTCGCCGGACTGCACCGGCGGGGCGCCGGGCTCTCCTCCTTCATCTCGGCCGGCAACCGCGCCGACGTCTCCGGCAACGACTTCCTCCAGCACTGGTACGACGACCCCGGCACCGACGTCGTCCTGCTCTACCTGGAGTCGATCGGCAACCCCCGGAAGTTCACCCGGCTGGCGCGCCGCACCGCCGCCGTCAAGCCGGTCGTCGTCGTCAAGGGCGCCCGGCACAGCGGCAGCGCGCCGCCCGGACACCGCGTGCCGGTCACCCGCATCCCGCACGCGACGGTCTCCGCGCTGCTCCGCCAGGCCGGCGTCATCCGCGTCGACACCGTCACCGAGCTGGTGGACGCCGGAGTGCTGCTCGCCGCCCAGCCGCTGCCCGCCGGGCCCCGGGTCGCGATCCTCGGCAACTCCGAGTCCCTCGGCCTCCTCACGTACGACGCCTGCCTGACGGAGGGGCTGCGCCCGCTGCGGCCGCTCGACCTCACCACGGCGGCGGAACCGGCGGACTTCCGGGACGCCCTCGTGGCGGCGCTCGCGGACGAGACCTCCGACGCGGTCGTCGTGAACGCGATCCCGTGGGTCGGGGAGAACGGCGCCACCGAGTTCGGCGACGGAGAGGTGCTCGCCGCCTCCCTCCGCGAGGCCGTCGCCTCCGCCGAGGCCCCCACGAAGCCGGTCGTCGTCGTCCATGTCGAGATGGGCGGCCTCGCGGAGGCCCTCGCCGTCGCCACGAGCACGCGCCCGACGGCACCGGGCCGGGGCGCGACCGCCGCCCCGGGACCCCGGCCGACCGGACTCCCGGCGGCACCGGGGGTCGCACCGGGGGCCGGGACCGCCGGGTCCGGGACCGTCCCCGGGGCGGGGCCCACAGGCTCCGGGCCCGAGCGCGAGTCCGGGCCCACCGGCCTCCGGCCCGAGCCCGGTGAAGCCGGTCCCGGGACGGCCGGCCCGGGGACGAGCGGCTCCGCGGTGACCGCCCCCGCCGTGTCCGCCCCCGGCGTCCCGGGAGCGACCCCGGCCGAGGCGGCACCGGCTCCCGCGTCCGGCGCCGGCTCCAGCGCCGTCTCCGCCTCCGTCTCCGCCTCCGCCTCCGCCTCCGGCGCCGGAGACCCGGCGTCCGCGCCCGTACGAGTCCCGCCCGCCACCATCCCCTCCTACCCCGCCGCCGAGCGGGCCGTGCGGGCGCTGGCCGAGGCCGTGCGGTACGGGCAGTGGCGGCGGCAGGCCGCCGAGCCCGGACGGGTGCCCGAGTACGAGGACATCGACGAGGCAGGGGCCGCCGCGCTCATCGAGCGGGTGCTCGGCGGCGACGAAGCCGACCCACGCGGTGTGACCCTCGACACCGCGCAGGCGGGGGAGCTGCTCGCCCGCTACGGCATCGCCGTGCTGCCCACGCTGCCCGCGCCCACCCCCGACGCCGCCGTCGCGGCCGCCGGCCGGCTCGGCTACCCGGTCGCCCTCAAGACGACCGCGCCCCACCTCCGCCACCGCCCCGACCTCGGGGGCGTACGGCTCGATCTGGCGTCCGAGGAACAGCTCCGTACGGCCTACGCCGAGCTGACCGAGGTCCTCGGCAAGCCCGAGGAGCTCCAGCCGGTCGTCCAGGCGATGGTGCCCCGGGGCGTCGACACCGTCGTCCGCTCCGCCATCGACCCGGCCGTCGGCGCGGTCCTCTCCTTCGGCCTCGCGGGCGCCGCGTCCGAGCTGCTCGGCGACACGGCCCACCGGCTGGTGCCGGCCACCGACCGGGACGTCGCCGAACTGGTCCGGTCCCTCCGCACCGCCCCGCTGCTGTTCGGCTGGCGCGGCTCCGCCCCCGTCGACACCCCGGCGCTGGAAGAGGTACTGCTCCGGGTCTCCCGGCTGGTCGACGACCACCCCGAGGTGGTCGCCGTCTCCCTGGAGCCGGTGGTCGTGGCACCGCGCGGACTGTCCGTCCTCGGCGCCACCGTCCGGCTGGCCCCGCCGCCGCCCCGCACCGACCTGGGCCCGCGCAGCCTGCCGAGCTACTGAAGGGCCGGAGAGGGGCCCACCGCCCCGTAGGATGGAGTCCATGGCGAAGACCGGTACGACGACCCAGGGGCTGCGCGCGGCGATCGAGCGCAGCGGCTACTACCCGGCCCTCGTGGCCGAGGCGGTGGAGGCCGCTGTCGGCGGCGAGGCCGTCGCGTCGTACGTCGTGCACCAGGAGACCACGTTCGACGCCAACGAGGTCCGGCGCCATGTCACCGTCCTCGTCCTGACGCCGCACCGCTTCATCGTCAGCCACACCGACGAGCAGGCCGCCGACACCAGCTCCCCGACGCCGTACGCCACGACGTCCACCGAGTCCGTGAAGCTCGACCGGATCTCGTCGGTCGTCGTCAGCCGTGTCGTCGCCAACCCGGAGTCGTACACTCCCGGCACGCTGCCCCGCGAGGTGGTCCTCACCATCGGCTGGGGTGCCGTCTCCCGCATCGACCTGGAGCCCGCCGCCTGCGGCGACGCCAACTGCGACGCCGACCACGGCTACACGGGCAACGCCACCGCCGACGACCTCAGCCTCCGGGTGAGCGAGGCCGGGGACGGCCCGGACACCGTCCGGCAGACCCTCGTCTTCGCCCAGGCCCTGTCCGAAGCCATCGCGGCCACCGCCGCCCCCACGCGCTGATGGTGCAGCCGACCGCCGTGACCCACGGCTGGCCCGACGACCCGGTTCCGCTCGCCCCGGACACCGCGCCGGTCCCCGAGTACACCTTCGGCTCCCTCGGCGACGTGCTGCCGACGCTCGTCGCCGGTCAGGGCGTGCCCGGGTGCGAGGCCCGGATCGCCGAGCTCTCCCCGGCCGACCGGAACTGCGTCTTCCTGATCGACGGGCTCGGCTGGGAGCAGATCAGGGCCCACCCGGACGAGGCCCCCTATCTGACCTCGCTCCTCGGCTCCTCGCGCGGCGGCACCGGCCGCCCGATCACCGCCGGCTTCCCCGCCACCACGGCGACCTCGCTCGCCTCCGTCGGCACCGGCCGCTACCCCGGTACGCACGGGCTGCCCGGCTACACCGTGCGCAATCCGGACACCGGCGAGCTGATGAACCAGCTCCGCTGGAAGCCGTGGACCTCGCCGCGCGTCTGGCAGCCGTACCCCACCGTCTTCCGGCTCGCCCACGAGGCCGGGGTCCACACCGCCCAGGTTTCCTCCCCGATCTTCGAGCAGACCCCGCTCACCAAGGTCGCGCTCAGCGGCGGCACGTTCCACGGCCGGCTCTCCGGCGAGGAGCGGATGGACTTCGCCGCCGAGCAGCTCGCCGCCGGCGACCGCTCGCTGGTCTACACGTACTACAGCGAACTCGACGGCGCGGGACACCGCTTCGGCATCGACTCCGACGCCTGGCGAGGCCAGCTGATGTTCGTCGACCGGCTCGTGCAGCGGCTCGCCGAGCAGCTCCCGCCCCGGTCGGCCCTGTACGTCACGGCCGACCACGGCATGGTCGACATCCCCTTCGACGAGCAGCACCGCATCGACTTCGACGAGGACTGGGAGCTCCGCGCGGGCGTCGCCCTCCTCGGCGGCGAGGGACGTGCCCGGCACGTCTACGCCGTGCCCGGTGCCGAGGCGGACGTGCTCACCTGCTGGCGCGAGGTGATCGGCGAGCAGTTCTGGGTCGCGAGCCGCGACGAGGCGATCTCGCTCGGCTGGTTCGGGGACGAGATCGACGAGCGCGTGTACGGGCGGATCGGCGACGTCGTCGCCGCCGCCCACGACGACGTGGCGATCACCGCCTCCGTGAACGAGCCCCACGAGTCCGCGATGGTCGGCATGCACGGGTCCATGACCCCTGCGGAGCAGCTCGTCCCGCTGCTCGAAGTCCGCTCCTGAACCCTCCGGACTCCGGCCCCCCGGACGCCCCGGACCCCCTTCCCCTCCACGACCTGAAAGGTCCCCGTCCCGTCATGCCCGAGCTGGTCTTCTTCTCCGGAACCATGGACTGCGGGAAGAGCACCCTGGCCCTCCAGATCGCCCACAACCGTGACGCGCGAGGGCTCCAGGGCGTGATCTTCACCCGTGACGACCGGGCGGGCGAGGGCAAGCTCTCCTCCCGGCTCGGCCTGGTGACGGAGGCGGTCGAGGCGCCGCAGGGCATGGACCTGTACGCGTACCTCGTCGCCCAGCTCTCCCAGGGCGGCAAGGCCGACTACGTGATCGTCGACGAGGCCCAGTTCCTCGCCCCGGAGCAGATCGACCAGCTCGCCCGGGTCGTCGACGACCTCGGTCTCGACGTGTTCGCCTTCGGCATCACCACCGACTTCAGGACGAAGCTCTTCCCCGGCTCGCAGCGGCTCATCGAGCTGGCGGACCGCATCGAGCAGCTCCAGGTCGAGGCCCTGTGCTGGTGTGGCGCCCGCGCCACGCACAACGCCCGCACCGTGGGCGGCGAGATGGTCGTCGAGGGCGCGCAGGTCGTCGTCGGCGACGTGAACCGCCCGGCCGAGGAGATCGGTTACGAGGTGCTGTGCCGGCGCCATCACCGGCGCCGGATGACCTCCGCCTCGGCCCGGGCGGGGGCCCTCTCCCCGGACGTGCTGCCGGTCAACGGCTGAGCCCTCGCGGGGCCGGGCCCGTACGGCGGGACCGGAGCGGGAGAGAAACGGTATCGGGGCGCTCGACTCTGGCGGAGTAGTTCTCTGCAGGAGGAGTCTTTCGATGAAACATCCCCCGGACCGGATCGACGTGGCCGAGGGCCTGCGCCACATCCTTCAGGAGCTGTCCGCCATCGAGCGGTCGGTCGAGGGTGAACGCGCGGGCCTGCCGGATGCCCGTACGGACGGAGAGGGGTCCTGGGACGGGCCCGAGTTCACCGTCGAGACCGTCAGCGACAACAGCATGCACACCGTGGTGGACATCAGGGCGCTGCGCGGCCCCGGCCAGCCCCCGCCCGACCGTGCCGGGCCCGACGAGGAAGAGGTCGCGGCGCTGCGCGCGACCGTGCGCGCGCTGCTCGATCTCGCGGACATCGGATCCGGGCGGGTGTGTACCACCGTGGTCCTCACCGAGCGGGGGCCGCGGGTGGTCAGTTGCCGGCTGGGCGGCGGCGCGACCGTGTTCGCGCGCGAGCCGGGGGCGGGGGCGGGGGCGCCGGGCTGAGAGGGGCCGCCGGGGGCGCCCTCGGCGGGCCGAGCGGGATTTCACAGGAGGGTTGTACCCGGGCTGACCTGGCGTTCCCGGGTGCGTTCCCGTGCCGTACCGGAAGGCGGTATCGGCTCGGGAACGGTCCGGGAACGGGTCACCGGAGAGTACGTGGTGTCGGGAAGCAGAACCGGAGAAAACCACGTAAAGGGGATATGACCATGGGACGCAAGTCGACTGGATTCGCCGGGATCGTCGTCGCCGCCGCTCTCGCCCTCGGGCTCGGGGTCACGGTGGAGGCGGGTCCCGAGCAGAGCCGGCCGGCGGGCGTCCAGGTCCAGGCCGACGACCAGGGCCCGACGGTGATCGGTAAGGGTGGAGTCGTGCAGGCCGGTGCGACGGACGACCAGGGCCCGACCGTCATCGGGTCCCGCGTCGTCCAGGCCGGTGCGACGGACGACCAGGGCCCCACCGTGATCGGCAAGGGTGGCGTCGTCCAGGCCGGTGCGACGGACGACCAGGGCCCCACCGTGATCGGCAAGGGGGGCGTCGTCCAGGCCGGTGCCACCGACGACCAGGGACCCACCGTGATCGGCAAGGGCGCGCCCGCCGCCGGCGGTCAGAGCGTCTTCGCCGCCTGAGTCCCGCCCCGTACGCCGGCTGTGTCGCCTACGGAGCCACATCAGCCGCATCGGTTTCGGCAGCCATGTCAGTCACGTCAGCCGCGTCGGATGCGTCGAGCTACATGGGCTGTGCCGGCTATGCCGGCCACGTCAGCTGCGACGGCGTTCCGCGGGGACGCCCATCTCGCCGAACAGTTCCTCCGCCGAGCGCTCGTTGCGCGCCGCCTCCTCCGAGAGGCCGAGGGCGGCCTGGGCGCGGGCCATGCCGGACAGGGCGTAGGCCATCTCGATGCGGAAGTCGAGGGAGTGCGCCACCTCGTGGGCGCTCTCGTGCAGGCCGAGCGCCGCCACGTACTCCTTGCGCTTGTAGAGATAGCGGCCGACGGTGTTCTCGACCTTGGCCCGGCGCAGAGGAGAAACGTTTGGCCCGATGGTCTCGATGGCCCGGTCCGCGTACCGGACGGCCTGCTCGTCCCGGCCGAGACGCTGGGCGACCTCCGCGAGCAGCGCGAGGGCCAGGGCCACCTGTCCCGGGTCGCTGTTCTCGGTGCACAGCGCCCGCGCCCGCGCGAGGCACGTGTCGGCGGCCTCGTTGTCACCGAGGCAGGCATGCGCGAACGCCAGGTCCGTGAAGGCCACCAACTTGTTCTCGTGCTGGCCCAGTTCGTCGCAGAGCGCGATCGCCCGACGGGCCGCCGACGCCGCCTCCTCGTGCCGCCCCCACTGCTCGTACAGGGTGCTGAGCAGGGTGAGGCTCTCCGCCTCCGCACGACTGGCGCCCAGCTCCCGCTGGTGCGCGATCGACTTCTCCAGATGGGACAGCGCCTGCGGGAACCGGCCGAGCAGACTGTTCAGCTGGCCGAGGGCGCCCTCGCTGTGGGCCAACGTCTGGACGTCACCCAGTCGTTCGGCGACGTCCCGGCCCTCCGTGGCCACCTCGATGCCCTCGGCGAACCGGCCCAGCTTCCAGCAGGCCACGCCCAGATTGGACAGGCTCACCCCCAGCAGCGGCAGCTCACCCAGCCGGCGCGCGGCGGCCACCGCCAGGAGCCCCATCGAGCGGAACTCCTCCAACTGGCCCCGCGCACTGAGCTGGAAGGCCAGATTGCGGCTCAGGAACACGGTGTGGCGATCGTGTCCGAGCCGGTCGGCCAGGCCCACCGCCCCGAGGAGCGACCCCTGCTCCCGCGCGAACCACTGCTCGGCCTGCTCGCTCTCCGGGAACCGCGGAAGCCGGGCGCGCCACTCGTCCGCGTCCTCCACCTCCGCCACCTCGGTGGGAATGCGGCGCCGGCCGGGGAACATCACCCGGCAGGCCGACTCCGTCGCCGCCAGGTAGTAGTCGAGCAGCCGGCGCGTCGACGCGGAGTCGTCCTCCTCCGTCGCCGTCGACCTGAGGCTCTGCGCGAAGCTGCGCACCAGGTCGTGGAAGGTGTACAGACCGATCTCGGGCTGCTGCAGCAGATGGACGTCCAGGAGGAGTTCGAGGATGTCCTCGGCGTCGGCCGGACCGGTCTCCAGAAGAGCGGCCGCCGCGTACACGTCGAGCTCGCCGCCGGGATGCAGCGCCAGGCTGCGGAACGCGGTCCGGCAGTCCTGCTCCAGGGCCTGGTACGACAGACGCAGGGTGGCGGCGACGCTCCGCTGCCCCGAACTCAGCTCGTCCAGCCGGCGCGTCTCGTCCCGCAGCCGGTCGGCCAGATAACGCAGCGTCCAGCGCGGCCTGTTGCGCAGCCGGGCCGTCGCGATCCGCAGTGCCAGGGGAAGATGACCGCACAGCCGGGCCAGCTCGGCCGCCGCCTCCGGTTCCGCCGCGTACCGCTGCTCGCCCAGCGTCTCCGCCATCAGCGCCGCGCACTCCGCAGGCGACATCACGTCGATCGAGATCCACTGCGCCGAGTCGAGGTCCACCAGCCGGGCCCGGCTGGTGACGAGGACCAGGCAGCCGGGCGTGGTGGGCAGCAGAGGTCGTACGCCGTCGGCGTCGGCGGCGTTGTCGAGGAGGAGCAGCAGCCGCTTCCCGGTGACGGTCGACCGCCACAGCGCGGTACGGCCCGAAAGGTCCTCCGGGATGCGCGAGCCCGGCACACCCAGCGCGCGTAACAGGATGTCGAGCGCTCCGCCCGCGGTCACCGGCTGCTCGCCGGGGGTATAGCCGCGCAGGTCGATGTAGAGCTGGCCGTCGGGGAACTCGGCGGCGAGCGAGTGCGCCGCGTGCACGGCGAGGGAGGTCTTGCCGCTGCCGCCCATGCCGTCCAGGGCCACGATCCGGGAATGCCGCGCGCAGTCCCGGCCGGCCGAGTCGAGCAGCTCCCGCAGTTCGTCGCCGCGGCCGGTGAAGTCCGCCAGGTCGTACGGCAGGGTGCACGGCGCCTCGGTGGGCGCGGCCTCCGGCACGGCGACCGGGGCCGCGACGGGCGGGGGAGCGGGGGCGGCCAGCTCCGGGCTGTCGCGCAGGATCCCCTCGTACACCTTGGTCAACCGGGGACCCGGGTCGACGCCCAGCTCCTCCACAAGCAGCTCGCGGACCCGGCTGTACTCCTCGAGCGCCTCGGCCTGCCGGCCCGCGCGGTACAGGGCGAGCATCAACTGGGCGCGCAGCGACTCGTGCAGGGGATGCGCCTGCACCAGATCCCGCAGATCGACGACGAGTTCCGCCGTCTCGCCGAGACCGAGGCGGAGATCGAAGAGCTGCTCCGCCGCGGCGAGTCTGCGCTCCTCGAGCGCGGTGGCCGCCGCCTCGATCACCGGGCCGCCCGCCCCCGACAGGATCGGTCCCCGCCAGAGGCCGAGGGCACGGCGCAGCGACTCCACCGCGTCGACCGCCCGGCCTTCGCCCGGGGCGTCCCGGGCCGATCTCACAAGACTGCCGAACTCCGTCAGGTCGAGCTGCTCCGGAGCGAGGACCGCCCGGTATCCGGGGCCGTCGGTGACGATGACCTCGCTGCCCGCGGGGATGCGCCGACGCAGATCCGCGACCGCCTTGCGGACCTGGTGCGAGGCGGTCGCCGGCGGGTCCTCGGCCCAGGCCGACTCCACGAGCCGGCCGATCGGCAGCACCCGTCCCGGCTCCAGGAGCAGCGTACCGAGCACGCGTTCCTGGATGAGGCCCCCCAGCCTCAGCCGGGAGCCGTCGGCCCAGCCCTCCAGGGGGCCCAGCACGTTGAATCTCAGCGATTGCTCCTCGGCAGCGGTCATTGCCGCGAGCACCCCCCCAGGTCTCCCGCCCACGCCCTCGGCGCCGGTGTTTGCGGATCCTAGCCCGTTCCCGTGACCCCCGGGAACGAGGCGGTACGGGATCGGTAAGCGGTTCCGCCACCGTATGACCCACGAGGCCGACTCCTTCACGGCCCTCGCCACTGAGGACCCCCATGCAGCAAGGAGACTGGTCATGACCGAACAGGCATCGCCGGACGGGCTCGCCGAGCAGCTGCGGGCGGCACGGCAGTGGGCAGGGATCACCCAGGAGCAGCTGGCCGGGCTGTCGACCGTCAGCGTGCGGGCCATCCGCGATCTGGAGCAGGGGCGGGTGCGGCACCCGCGCCGGGAGACGCTCCGGCTGCTCGCCGGCGCCATGCGGCTGAGCGACGCCCGCCGCGCCGCCCTGGAGCTGGCCGTCGAGGGGGCGGAGGCCGGCACGGTGATGCGCGAGGCGTACGGCGCCGAACTGGCACCGCCGCCCAAGCCGTTGCGCAGACTCGTCGGCCGCACCGAGGAACTCCGCGTCCTGACCGGCCTGCTGGCCACCGAGCACGAGCGACTCCTCAGCGTGGTGGGCCTGGCCGGCGTGGGCAAGACGCGACTGGCCCAGGAGGCAGCCCTGTTGCTCCACGGCCGCGACCGGACCCCCGTCGTCTGGGTCGACATGACCGAGACGGCGCCGCCGGCGGCCGGGCCCGCCGGGACCCGCAGTCCGCGGTCCGCGCTGACGGGCTGGGCCCGTTCCCTCGCCCTCGGCGGCCGTGGCCTGGACGAACTCGCCTCCGTGATACGCGGCCGGGCCACCCTGCTCGTCCTCGACGGCCACGACGCCGGCCCCCGCCTCACGCCCCCGCTCCTCGAACTGCTGCACGTCTGCGAGGGGCTCAAGGTGCTGATCACCACGCGCGAGCCGCACCGCACCCCGGGCAACCGGATGCTGCCGCTCGGCCCGCTGCCGGTACCCGACCCGGAGCCGGCGGACGCCCCGAGCGGGGCCGAGGCGCCCGGCGCCTCCCTGACCGCCGGGCAGCCCGCCGTCGAGCTCATGCTGTCGTACGTCGGTCACATGCGCCCCGACCTGATGCCCGGCGACTCGCTGGTGCGCACGGTGGCCCGGATCAGCCGGGCCCTCGACGGTGTGCCGCGGGCGATGGAGGCCGCCGCCTCCTGGCTGCTGCTGCGCTCTCCCGCGGAGCTGCTGCGGATCGCGCGGACCACGCCGCTCGACGTCGTCGACGACGTGACCGCCGGGGACGCCGGTGGCGACGCGGGCGGCGAGGGGCTCGCCGCGCTGCTCGCGGCGGCCGTGGCGCGGCTCGACGACGGACCCGCTGCGCTGCTCGGCGACCTGAGCCTCCTTCCCGACGGCTGGAGCGCCGACCAGGCCGCCGCAGGCCTGTCGGCGACACCGGCCGCCGTGGTGCGCGACGTCCACGCACTGATGCTGCGCGGCCTCGTGCGGCGCCTTCCCGGCGACGAGGACGGAGCCCCCCGGTTCGGGGTGCTCAACCTGGTGCGGCAGCTCGCCGCCGAACGCGCCGCCTCGCTCGTACCGGCGGCGGCGCTCGTCTCCACCTGAGCGGGCCCCGACTCTCCCTCCGCTCGTCTTCCCCTCCCTTCCCCTCCCTTCCTCTTCCCCTCCCCTTCCTCCTCCGAAGAAAGGCCCGTCCGCCATGCGCAACCTGATCTCGCTCGCCGACCTGAAGCCCGAGCAGCTCGCCCGTATCGTCGCCCGCGCCGTCGAGTTCGGCACCGGCGGCGTCGACGACAAGCCGCTGGCCGGACGCCAGGTCGGGGTCTACTTCCGCAAGTCGTCCACCCGGACCCGGACCTCGTTCTGGAGCGGCGCCACCCGGCTGGGCGCCGACGTCATCACCTTCGGCCCCGACGAACTCCAGCTGACCACCGGTGAGACCGTGGAGGACACCAGCCGCGTCCTCGGCCAGTACCTCGACGCGCTAGTCGTCCGCACCAACGGCGACGTGGCGGAGATGCGCCGCCTCGGCGGCAGCCCGGACCTCGCTGTGGTGAACGCCCTCAGCCTCGACGAGCACCCGACCCAGGCGATCGCCGACCTGACGACGCTCGCCGAACACTTCGGGAAGCTCGCCGGACTCCATGTGCTCGTCGTCGGCGAGGGCAACAGCTCCGGCGCGGCGCTCGCACTGGCCGGCGCGCTCACCCCCGGGCTGCGGATCACCCTGCTCAGCCCCGAGGGGTACGAGGTGCCCAAGAGCACCATGGACCTCGTCGACGAACTGAGCGGCGGCGACCACCAGGTGCGCCGGATCACCGACCCGGCCGAGGTCGAGGGCCCCGTCGACGCGGTCTACACGAGCCGCTGGCAGACCATGGGCGTACCGAAGGCGGACCCCGACTGGCTCGCGGCGTTCGAGGGCTTCGCCATCGACCGCGCGTTCTTCGAGCGGTACAGCGGCCCGGACACCGTCTTCCTGCACGACCTGCCCGCCGTGCGCGGCCAGGAGGTCACCGACGAGGTCCTCGACGGTGAGCGCAGCCTCGCGTGGCGGCAGGCCCACCACAAGATGACCGCGGCGATGGCCGTACTGGAGTGGTGCGTGGTCGGCGAGAACTGAGCGGCAGGTCCGAAACGGACGGGGGCGGCGTCGGTACGGGTTCGTGGAACCCGGTACCGACGCCGCCCCCGCGTGTGGGCGACCGTCGTCAGCCGCCCATCGCGGCGACCACCGAACGGGGCCGCAGATCCGTCCAGTTGGCCTCGATGTACTCGGCGCACTCCTGCTTGCTGCCCTCCTCGCGGACCAGCTGCCAGCCCTCCGGGCGGCGGATCCGGGCGGGCCACAGCGAGTGCTGGCCCTCGTCGTTGGCCAGGACGACGAAACGGCCGTCGGCGTCGTCGAACGGATTGGTTGCCATGGCTTCACCTCTGTGGGTTCCGTGGAACGGGGATGCGGTGCCGCACCGGTGCCCCGACGCTACGAGACGGTGCCCGCCGGTTCGGGCAGCCGGGGCGGCAGTTGGGCGGCAGACCGCCCGAGCCTCCCGCGCGACGGCCGGCCCTCACCCGGGGACCTATACGAGGACGCGGGACACCTCGTTGGCGCGTGTGACGGCGATGCCGGTGGCGACCGCGGCGGCCCGCACCGAACCGAGCGCCTCGCGCAGCAGCTCCGTGCGCAGCTGCGGCTGGTCCGCCAGCTCCGGCCGGTCGGCGTCGATCAGCTGCACCGCCGCCTCCAGCACGGCGAACGTGGCCTCGCCCAGGGGCTCGTGGCGGTCGGCATCGGTCATGACGTCGCGCAGGGCCGCGGCCAGTTCCGCGGCGGGGGCGATCTGGGACATGGGTCCACTCCTCAGGGTTCTCGGACGCGCGTGCTCCCGCGTTCCGCTCCGGCCGACAGGGCTGCGGAGCGGCGGATCTCGACTGTAGGGCGGGCCGGGAGGGCGGCGGCGACAGGCACCGGCAACTGCCGCCCGGCTGCCGCCCGGGGCGCCGGTCGGCGGGGTTCCGCGTTCCTACGATCGATGCCGAAGGGATGTTCCGAGCGATCCAGGACCTCCTTCTCCCACTTGTCATCCCACGATGTGGACGAAGAAGTGATGATGCAGACTGCGGAATGGGCGTCCCGAGAGCGATCCGGGCCGCTGGACGTCGTTGTCACCGGACTGCCGTCCGATGCACACACCTGGAACCTCGTATTCATCCAGCTGTTGATCGAGGACCTGGGACACCACGTCATCAACCTGGGCCCGTGCGTCCCCCAGGACGAGATCGTCGAATCCTGCGGCAAGTACCAGCCCGACCTGCTCGTGGTCAGCACCGTCAACGGCCACGGCTTCCAGGACGCCGACCAGCTCATCCGGGCGATCCGCTCACGCTGGGAACTGGCCGGCCTGCCCGCCGTCATCGGCGGCAAGCTGGGCGTCCTCGGCGCCGAGCAGCGGGCCGGGCACGGCCGCCGGCTCCGCGAGGCGGGCTTCGACGCGGTGTTCCAGGACGGCCCGGAGCAGGGTCAGGACGCGGGCCTCGGCGCCTTCGAGGCGTTCATCGCCCGACTGGACGCCGAGCGCGGCCCGGCAGCCCCGCTCCCGGGCGACGGCGCGCCAGCCGGCCCGCTGTCGGGCGGCGGAGCCACGCCCGCCCCGCTGTCGGGCGGCGGCTCTCCGGCTGCCGGCCGCATCCCCGCCGCCGCCCTCGCCCCGGTGGCCTCCGCCGCCTCCCTCGAAGGGGTGGCAGGGTGACGTCCTTCGGCCGGTTCGTGGCCGCGGCCCACGCGAGGGGCGCCCTCGTGGTCCAGCCCCGCATGGGCTTCTCCGAGCCCGCCCGGATGAGGACCGGGCTCGCGGCCACCAAGGCCGCCACGGACGCCGTCGCCGGCACCCTCACCATCGACAGCTACACCCGGGTCTGCGACGAGCCCTCGGCCGTCCGCGCCCTGGGCGACGGCATCCCGCTCAACGGCTACCCGATCACCTCCTACAGCCCGAGCACCTCGCACTGGGTCCTGGACGGACTCGCGGACGACACCTTCCCCGTCCAGGTCCGGCACGGCTCGGCACGGCCCCAGCGGATCGTCGCCGCGCTCGCCAGGCTCGGCCTCACCGCGACCGAGGGCGGCCCCGTCTCGTACTGCCTGCCCTACGGCCGTACCCCGCTGGAGGACTCCGTCCGCAACTGGGACGAGACCTGCCGGCAGTTGGCCGCCCTCCGCGCCGACGGCGCGGAACCCCACCTGGAGAGCTTCGGCGGCTGCATGCTCGGCCAGCTCTGCCCGCCGGGACTGCTCGTGGCCATCAGCGCCCTGGAGGGGGTCTTCTTCCACCGGGCCGGACTGCGGTCCGTCTCGCTCAGCTACGCCCAGCAGACCAACCCCGAGCAGGACCGGCAGGCGGTCCGCGCGCTGCGCCGGCTCGCGGCCGAACTCCTGCCGGACACCGACTGGCACGTCGTCGTCTACACCTACATGGGCGTCTACCCGAGGACCACCCGCGGAGCCCACGCCCTCCTGGCGGACTCCGCCGAGCTCGCGGTCCGGGCCGGCGGGCGGCGGCTCATCGTGAAGACCGCCGCCGAGGCCCACCGCATCCCGACCGTCGCCGAGAACGTCCGGGCTCTGCGCATCGCGACGGAGGCGGCCCGCCGGGCCGCCGCGACCGCGGGCGCCGAGGACACGGACGACGAGGCCGGCAACCCCGTCTACGCGGAGGCACGCGCCCTCGTGGACGCCGTACTCGACCTGCACACCGACCTCGGCAGCGCGCTCCTGAAGGCCTTCGAGCGCGGATACCTGGACGTCCCCTACTGCCTGCACCCCGACAACGCCGGCCGCTCCCGCAGCCACATCGACGCGGCGGGCCGCCTGACCTGGTCGAACATCGGGGCCATGCCCATCGGGCGGGTCGCCGGACGCAGCGGCGCCCGGCTCACCGCGACCGGACTCCACGACGCGCTGACCTTCGTACAGCGCCGATACGACCACCTCGACACCCGCACCGAGGACGTCGACCCCACCCCCGTCGACGCCCCTCTCCTCCAGGAGGTATGACCATGACCGTCACCATCGCCGAGGCCGTGGACGAGGCGCTCCTGCCGTTCCCGGCGTCGCCCGACGCACATCTGACCGATCCGCTGACCCGGGCCACCCTGCGCGTGCAGAGCCGCATGCTCGCCGCCACGCGTGCCTTCCTGACCGGCCGCGGCTTCCAGGAGCTGCTGCCGCCCATCATCGGCCCGGTCACCGACCCCGGCATCCGCGGCTCCAAGCAGGTGGACGTCGACTTCTACGGCCACAAGTACAAGATGATGACGAGCGCGATCCTCTACAAGCAGGCCTCACTCCTCGCCTTCGACAAGATCTTCTACATCGCGCCCAACGTCCGGCTGGAGCCCCTCGAGACGGCCGTCACGCACCGCCACCTCGCCGAGTTCCACCAGATCGACGTCGAGATACGCGACGCCCGCCGCGAGGACGCGATGGACCTCGCCGAGCAGCTCGTCACCCATGTCGTCGCCGAGGTCGTGTCCCACATGCCGGCCGAACTCGACGTGCTTGGCCGGGACACCGACGCCCTGCGCGAGATCTTCGCGGGTGCGTTCGGCCGCGTCGGCCACCAGCGGGCCACCGCCGAGCTGATCGGCCTCGGCCACCCCCAGGACCCGGCCGCCGAGATCGACTGGCAGGGGGAGGAGATCGTCTCGGCCCGCGCCGACCGCCCCTTCTTCATCACCGACTACCCCAAGGGCTCCCGCGGGTTCTACGACAAGGAGGACGCCGAACAGCCCGGGGTGCTGCGGAACTTCGACCTCATCGCCCCCGAGGGGTACGGCGAGCTCGCCAGCGGCAGCGAGCGGGAGCACGACTACGCCACCCTCGTCACCCGCATGCGGGAGACCGGCGAGAACCCCGCCAAGTACGGCTGGTACCTGGACCTGGCCCGCCGCGGCATCCCCGCCAGCTCCGGCTTCGGCATCGGTCTCGAGCGCTTCACCCGCTACGTCACCGGACGGCAGGCCGCCTGGCAGGCCAGCGCCTACCCGAAGCTCCCCGGGGTGGTGTCGGCGTGAGCAGCGCACTCGTCGCGGACGGCTTCCCCGAGGAGCAGGTCCGGCAGCGCGCCCGGCACGGCGCCGGGGCCGTCTTCCCCGCCGAGGCGGGCTACGGCACCGGACTGCTCGGCGCCGTTCCCGCCCCGTCCGCTGGGCGGCCCGGGTACGACCCGGACGACGTGCTGGAGCGGATCCGGATCGTGCCGCCCGTCTTCATGCCCGAGCGGCTGAAGAAGCTCATCGACCTCGCCCGCGAGCCGCTGTACAGCGATGTCGAACTCGACACCGTCATCGGCGGGTTCACCAGCCGGCTGCCGCTGTACGTGTCGGCCTTCGGGTCCACCCGGGTCGCCAGCCACGACCTCGGCGAGGCCGCCGGACGGCAGGCCGGAGCGCTCGGCATCCCGCTGGTCATCGGCGAGAACGTCGTCCCCGTCAACGGCTACCGCAGCGCGGGCGAGGCCGGCGCCTCCCCGCTGCTCGGCCGGATCGCCGCCTACGCCGAGGCGGCCGACGACGAGCACGGCGGCGTCGTCGTCCAGCAGTCCACCGAGGACGCCGACGCCGAGGTGTGGAACCTCGTCTACAGCGACCCGGTCACGGAACCCCTGCTCGCCACCGGCCGGCTCGCCTTCGAGCTCAAGGTCGGCCAGGGCGCCAAGCCCGGCCTCGGCGGGCTCACCCTCCTCGACCGGGAGACCGCGGGGCAGGTCGCCGAGCAGTACTCCCTCGACGAGGTGTTCGGCGCCGGCAGCGACCAGGTGCTCCGGGTCGCCAGCCCCGGCACCTTCACCGAGGAGATCCTGCGCCAGCAGATCCGCCTCATGCGCAACAACTTCCCCCGCGCCCGGGTGTGGGTGAAGCTGCACCCCGGCCGGGACGTGGCCCACGCCGCGGCCACCGCCTGGGCGGCCGGCGCGGACTCCGTCACCGTCGACGGCGCGGAGGGCGGCACCGCCTGGGCCCCCACCGGCTTCCTCACCCACGTCGGCCTGCCGCTCGCCGACTGCCTGCGCCGGGTCGGACCCACCGACCACTGCCTCCTCGCCAGCGGACGCATGTGGGAGGGCACCCGTGCCGTCAAGGCCCTCGCCCTCGGCGCCCGCGCCGTCGGTCTCGGCCGCGCCGCGCTGCTCGCCGTCGACGAGGACCGCGAGGCGGGCCTGATCCGGCTCGTCGAAGCCCTCGCCCTCGAACTGCGGATGCTGACCAGCGCGGTCGGCAAGTACCACGTGAACGGCCTGGACCCGGAGGACCTGCACCTGCCGGACCGGTGGGAGCGGCCCCCGGCCGCCCCCGGCGCCGCCTAGCCCGCCTCAGCACCACCTACGCGATTCCCAGTCGTGGCCGTACGGGATGTCCGGCACGCCGCGAGACCCGTACCCGCCCGAACCTTCGAGAATGGTGTCGAGAAGATGTCTCACCAGCACTCCGTCCAGGCTCCCGCCGTCGACATCGACGCGTACAACAGCACCGCCGTGCGGCTCCCCGAGGGCGCCCTGCACGAGTTGTTCGCCGCCCAGGCCGCACGGACGCCGGACGCCGTGGCGCTGGTGTGCGGGGAACGCGAACTCACCTACCGCGAACTGGACTCGGCCGCCACGGCCCTGGCCCACCGCCTGCGGGACCGGGGCGTCCGGCCCGGCGACGGCGTCGGCCTCTTCCAGGACCGCTCCCTCGCCTACGTCGTCGCGATGCTCGCCGTCCTCAAGGCGGGTGGCGCCTATGTGCCGCTGGACCCGCGTCAGCCGGAGGAGCGGCGGGCGTTCATCCTCGCCGACACTGGGGCCGTCCTCCTCCTCACCGACCGCGACGGGCCGGACGTGGCCTTCGCCGGCGACCTGCCGGTGCTGCGGCTGGCGGAGGACGTGACGGTTCCGGAGCGGGACGACGTGGCCGCCCTCGACGTGAGCGTGCGTCCGGACGAGTTGGCGTACGTGATGTACACGTCGGGTTCGAGTGGTGTGCCGAAGGGGGTGGCGAACACTCACCGGAACGTGGTGGAGCTGGCGCTCGATCCGTGGTGGGCGTCGGGTTCGGGGGAGCGGCACCGGCGGGTGCTCGCGTATTCGCCGCTTGCCTTCGACTCCTCCACGTACGAGCTGTGGGTGCCGCTCCTGAGCGGTGGGACGGCGGTGGTGTTGAGCGTGCCGAAGGTGGACATCGGTGAGCTGGCCCGGGCGATCGTGGAGCAGCGGATCTCGGCGGTGTACTTCACGACGGCGCTTTTCGACGCGATGGCGTCGGAGGCGGTGGAGTCGCTCGCCGGGCTCGCGGAGATCTGGACGGGCGGTGATGTGCTGTCGGCCCCGGCCCTTCGGCGGGTCCTGGACGCCTGCCCGGACACGTCGGTGGTGCACGCGTACGGTCCGACGGAGTCGACGGTGTTCTGCAGTTATCAGGCTTTCGAGCCGGGTGAGCGGGTGGTGGAGCGGCTGCACCTGGGGGTGCCGATGGCGAACACCCGGATGTACGTGCTCGACGAGGAGCTGCGGCATGTCCTCCCCGGGTCCGTGGGAGAGCTGTATGTCGCCGGCAGTCACCTGGCCCGGGGTTATGTGGGCCGGTCGGCGCTGAGTGCCGAGCGGTTCGTGGCGGATCCGTTCGGTCCGGCCGGTGAGCGGATGTACCGGACGGGTGACCTGGCGCGGTGGAACGAGTTCGGTGAGGTGGTCTTCGAGGGGCGTGCGGATCAGCAGGTGAAGCTGCGTGGTTTCCGCATCGAGCTCGGTGAGATCGAGACCGCGCTTCTCGCCCATGACTCGGTGGCGCAGGCCGCGGTGATCGTGCGGGAGGACCGGCCCGGCGACAAGCGCCTCGTCGCCTACGTCGTCCCCGCCCTCGACACCCGCATCGACACCGAGGCCCTCCACGGTCACAGCACCGACCGCCTCGCCGAGTACATGGTCCCCTCCGCGTTCGTCGAGCTCGCCGAACTGCCCCTGACCGCGAACGGCAAGCTCGACCGCCGCGCCCTGCCGCAGCCCGTGCTGAGCGGCGAGGGCGACGGACGGGCCCCGCGCAACCCCGTCGAGGAGGTGCTGTGCGGCCTGTTCGCCGACGCCCTCGGCGAGCCCGCCGTCTCCATCGACGACGACTTCTTCCGCCTCGGCGGACACTCCCTCCTCGCCACCCGCCTGGTCGGCCGCGTCCGCACCGCCCTCGCCACCGAACTCTCCCTCCGCGACTTTTTCCTGTACCCGACCGTCGCCGGACTCGCCCGGCTGATCACCGCCGGTGCCGGACATGCCCCGCGCCCCGCGCTCACCGCCGCCGGCCGGTCCGACGACGACCTCCCGCTCTCCGCGGCCCAGCGCCGCCTCTGGTTCCTCGACCAGATGGAGGGCCCCTCCGCCACATACAACATCCCCCTCGCCGTACACCTCACCGGCGCCCTCGACCACGAGGTGCTGCGGCAGGCCCTCGGGGACGTGATCGCCCGCCACGAGGTCCTGCGGACCAGCTACCCGGTGCACGAGGGCGAACCGCGCCAGCACATCGCCGACCCCGAGCAGGTCACCGTGCCGCTCACCGTCGCCACCGTCACCGACGACGAGCTGCCCGCCCGGCTCGCGGAGGAGACCGCGCACCTCTTCGACCTCGCCACCGAACTCCCCCTGCACGCCGCGCTCCTCGACCTGGCACCGACCCGGAGCGTGCTCGTCCTGGTCGTGCACCACATCGCCTCCGACGGCTGGTCCCACACGCCCCTCATGCGGGACCTCGGCGCCGCCTACACGGCTCGCGCCCAGGGCGCGGTGCCCGAGTGGGAGCCGCTGCCGGCCCAGTACGCCGACTACGCCCTCTGGCAGCGCGACCTGCTCGCCGACCACGAGGAGAGCCAGCTCGCCCACTGGCGGGAGGCGCTCGCCCAGCTGCCCACCGAGGTCACCCTGCCCACCAGCCGGCCCCGCCCGGTCGTGGCCTCCTACCGCGGCGCCACCCACACCGTGCACTGCCCGGCGGAGACCCACCAGGCCCTCAGCACCCTCGCAAGGGAGCACGGCGTCACCCTGTTCATGGTGGCGCAGGCGGCCACCGTGGCCCTGCTGTCCCGTTCCGGGGCGGGCACCGACATCCCCCTCGGCTCGCTCGTCGCCGGGCGGACCGACGAGGCCCTGGAGGACCTGGTCGGGTTCTTCGTCAACACCCTCGTCCTGCGCACCGACGCCTCCGGCGACCCGACCTTCCGTGAACTCCTCGACCGGGTCCGGGAGACCGACCTCGGCGCCTGGGCGCACCAGGACCTGCCCTTCGACCGGCTCGTGGAGACCCTCAACCCCGAGCGCTCCGCCGCCCGCCACCCCCTCTTCCAGGTCATGCTCACCCTCGCCGAGGCCGCCGAGGCCACGCCCGGGCTGCCGGGCGTCCGCGCCGAGAC
Organism: Streptomyces sp. NPDC088707; assembly: GCF_044752725.1. Lineage (NCBI taxonomy): Bacteria > Bacillati > Actinomycetota > Actinomycetes > Kitasatosporales > Streptomycetaceae > Streptomyces > Streptomyces sp. NPDC088707. The sequence continues at coordinate 172,764 of NZ_JBIVLV010000012.1, forward strand.
CCGGCAACTGAGCGCGGGCATCGCCAAGTTCGACCTCACCGTCAACTTCTACGAGCACCGCGACCGTGTCGGCCACCCCAACGGCCTCGACATCGTCCTCGAGTACGCCACCGACCTGTACGACCCCGACACCGTGGAGGCGGCCGGCGAACGGCTGGCCCGTGTCCTGGACGCCGTCATCGCCGACCCGGACGTCAGGGTCGCCGACATCGAACTGCTCTCCTCCGCCCAGCGCCACGCCCTGCTCGCCGACTACAACGACACCGCCGTGGCGCTTCCCGAGGGCGCGCTGCACGAGCTGTTCGCCGCCCAGGCCGCGCGGACGCCGGACGCCGTGGCGCTCGTGTGCGGAGAGCGCGAGACGACCTACCGCGACCTCGACCGTGCGTCGGACGCGTTCGCCGCCCGGCTCGCCGCGCACGGAGTCCGGCCGGGCGGCGCCGTGGGCCTCTTCCTCGACCGGTCGGCCGAGTTCGTCGTCGCGGCCCTCGCCGTGCTCAAGGCGGGTGGTGCCTTCGTGCCGCTGGACCCGCGTCAGCCGGAGGAGCGGCTCGCGTTCATCCTCGCCGACACGGGCGCGCCGCTCCTCGTCACCGATCGCCCCGCCCGGGACGTCGGGTTCGCCCGAGACGTGGACACGCTGCCGGCTCCCGACGTGCGGGCCCTTCTCGCCGAGACCGGCGTCGCCGCACCTGAACCGGCCGTCCACCCGGACCAGTCGGCGTACGTGATGTACACGTCGGGTTCGAGTGGTGTGCCGAAGGGGGTGGCGAACACTCACCGGAACGTGGTGGAGCTGGCGCTCGATCCGTGGTGGGCGTCGGGTTCGGGGGAGCGGCACCGGCGGGTGCTCGCGTATTCGCCGCTTGCCTTCGACTCCTCCACGTACGAGCTGTGGGTGCCGCTCCTGAGCGGGGGGACGGCGGTGGTGCTGAGCGCGCCGAAGGTGGACATCGGTGAGCTGGCCCGGGCGATCGTGGAGCAGCGGATCTCGGCTGTGTACTTCACGACGGCCCTCTTCGACGCGATGGCGTCGGAGGCGGTGGAGTCGCTCGCCGGGCTCGCGGAGATCTGGACGGGCGGCGACGTGCTGTCGGCCCCGGCCCTTCGGCGGGTCCTGGACGCCTGCCCGGACACGTCGGTGGTGCACGCGTACGGTCCGACGGAGTCGACGGTGTTCTGCAGTTATCAGGCTTTCGAGCCGGGTGAGCGGGTGGTGGAGCGGCTGCACCTGGGGGTGCCGATGGCGAACACCCGGATGTACGTGCTCGACGAGGGGCTGCGGCCCGTCGTGCCCGGGGTGGTCGGGGAGCTGTACGTCGCCGGCAGCCATCTGGCCCGGGGTTATGTGGGCCGGTCGGCGCTGAGTGCCGAGCGGTTCGTGGCGGATCCGTTCGGTCCGGCCGGTGAGCGGATGTACCGGACGGGTGACCTGGCGCGGTGGAACGAGTTCGGTGAGGTGGTGTTCGAGGGGCGTGCGGATCAGCAGGTGAAGCTGCGTGGTTTCCGCATCGAGCTCGGTGAGATCGAGACCGCGCTTCTCGCCCATGACTCGGTGGCGCAGGCCGCGGTGATCGTGCGGGAGGACCGGCCCGGCGACAAGCGCCTCGTCGCCTACGTCGTCCCCGCGCCGGGAATCCGTATCGACACCGACGGCCTGCGACGCCACTGCGCGCAGCGGCTCGCCGAGTACATGGTCCCCTCCGCGCTGGTCGAGCTCGACGTCCTTCCCCTGACCGCCAACGGCAAGCTCGACCGCCGTGCCCTGCCCGCGCCCAGGCTCGGCACCGGACCCGGCGGCCGGCAGGGCCGCACCCCCGTCGAGGAGGTGCTGTGCGGGCTCTTCGCCGACGCGCTCGGACTGCCCGCCGTCTCCATCGACGACGACTTCTTCCGCCTCGGCGGACACTCCCTGCTCGGGACACGGCTGGTCAGCCGCATCCGGCACACGCTGGGGGCGCAGGTGTCCGTCCGCGACCTCTTCCGCTGCCCCTCCGTCGCCGGATTCGCCGAGTTCCTCGCCGACCCCGGTGCCGACGGGCAGGGGCGGCGGCCGGCCCTCGTGGCGGGCGAGCGGCCCGAGCGGGTGCCGCTGTCCGCCGCCCAGCGGAGGCTCTGGTTCCTGACCCAGATGGAGGGCGCGTCGGCCACGTACAACATCCCCCTCGCCGTACGCCTCACCGGCGTCCTCGACGCCGACGCGCTGCGGCTCGCCCTGTCCGACGTCGTCGGGCGGCACGAGGCGCTGCGCACGGTCTTCCCCGCCGAGCAGGGCACGCCCCACCAGGTGGTCGTGCCGGCCGCGGGGGCGCAGCTCGACCTGCCGGTCATCCCGGCGACGCGCGACGCACTGCCCGCGGTCCTGCGCGACCTGTCCGCCACGACCTTCGACCTGGCCCGCGAACTGCCCGTCCGCGCCGACCTGGTGCGGATCGCGGACGACGAGCACGTGCTGCTCCTCGTGACCCACCACATCGCCTCCGACGGCTGGTCCAACACGCCCCTCATGCGGGACCTCGGCGCCGCCTACACCGCCCGCATCGGGGGCTCGGCGCCCGAGTGGGAGCCGCTGCCCGTCCAGTACGCGGACTACGCCCTCTGGCAGCAGGCCCTGCTCGCCGCCGACGAGGAGCGGCAGCTCGACCACTGGCGCAAGGCGCTCGACCGGCTCCCGGAGGAGGTGACGCTGCCCGCCGACCGGGCCCGGCCGGCCACCGCCTCGTACCGGGGCGCCTCCCTCACCGTCCAGTGCCCCGCGGACCTGCACACGGCGCTCACCCGGCTGGCCCGCGAGAACGGCACGACGCTCTTCATGGTGGCGCAGGCGGCCACCGCGGTCCTCCTGTCGCGTTCCGGCGCCGGCGCGGACATCCCGCTCGGCTCGCCGGTCGCCGGACGGACCGACGAGGCCCTCGAAGACCTGGTCGGCTTCTTCGTGAACACGCTGGTGCTGCGCACCGACGTGAGCGGCAACCCGACCTTCCGCGAGCTCCTGGAGCGGGTCCGGGCCACCGACCTGGCCGCCTGGGCGCACCAGGACGTGCCCTTCGACCGGCTCGTGGAGACCCTCAACCCCGAGCGCTCCGCCGCCCGCCACCCGCTCTTCCAGGTCATGCTCTCGGTCACCGACGCGGCCGGCCCCGTGCCCGAACTCCGCGGCCTGCGGGCCGAGTCGGAGTTCACGGCGCTCGACATCGCCAAGTTCGACCTCACGTTCACCTTCCACGAGCACCGGGCGGCCGACGGCGGCCCGGCCGGCCTGGGCATCACCGTCGAGTACGCCACCGACCTCTACGAGGCGGCCAGTGTCTCGGCCGTCACCGGGCGGCTGGTCCGGCTCCTCGAAGCGGCGGCCGGCGCCCCCGACGTCCCGATCGGAGACCTCGATGTCCTGGCGGCCGACGAACGCACCCAGCTCCTCGACACCTGGCACGGAGCCGCGCAGTCCCGCCCCGCCGCCTCGCTGCCGCAGCTGTTCGCCGCGCAGGTCGCCCGTACACCGGACGCCGTCGCCGTCACGCTCGGCGCAGAGCGGCTGACGTACGCGGACCTCGACCGGCGCGCCAACCGGCTGGCCCACCGGCTGATCGCCGAGGGCGTCCGGCCCGGATCGCGCGTGGTCCTCTTCCTGGAACGCTCCCTGGAAGCCGTCGTGGCGATCCTCGCGGTGGTGAAGGCGGGCGCGGTGTACGTACCGCTGGACACCCGCTACCCGGCGGACCGCATCGAGCTGATCGTGCGGATGTCCGGCGGGAGCCTGTTCCTCACGGACCGTGACGTCGTGGACCTCGAACTGCCCTCGGACGCACGCATGATGACGCTCGCTCAGGCGGACGCGGGAGACCTGCCCGACACCGCCCCCGAGGTCGACGTCCACCCCGAGCAGCTCGCCTACGCGATGTTCACCTCCGGCTCGACCGGCGTGCCGAAGGGCGTCGCCGTCACCCACCGCAACATCACCGAGCTGGCCGCCGACACCCGGTTCACGGGCGACGCCCACCGCCGTGTGCTGCTGCACTCGCCGCTCGCCTTCGACGCCACGACGTACGAGCTGTGGGCGCCCCTGCTGTCCGGCGGCACCCTCGTGGTGGCCCCGCCCGGCCTGCTCGACACGGCGGCGCTCGCCTCGGTCCTCGCCGCGGAGTCGATCACCGGTCTGTGGCTGACGGTGGGTCTGTTCCGGCTGGTCGCGGAGGAGGACCCGAGCGCGTTCGCGGGGCTCGGGGAGGTGTGGACGGGCGGCGACGTGGTACCGCCCGAGGCGGTGCGCCGGGTGATGGACGCCTGCCCGAACCTGACCGTGGTCAACGCGTACGGCCCGACGGAGACGACGACGTTCGCGACCTCCCACGAGATCCACCGGCCCTTCGACTACCAGGGCGCGCTGCCCATCGGCCGCCCCATCGACAACACCCGGCTCTACGTCCTCGACGAGCACCTCGGCCTGCTGCCCGCCGGCGTCCAGGGCGAGCTGTACATCGCGGGCACGGGACTCGCCCAGGGCTACCTCGACCGGCCGGCGCTCACCGCCGAACGGTTCGTCGCCGACCCGTACGGGCCGCCGGGCTCACGGATGTACCGGACCGGCGACCTGGTGCGCTGGTCGCGGCAGGGGGAGATCGAGTACCTGGGGCGGGCGGACCAGCAGGTGAAGCTGCGCGGGTTCCGCATCGAGCCGGGCGAGATCGAGTCGGCCCTCGTCAGCCACGACTCCGTGGCCCAGGCCGCCGTGATCGTCCGCGAGGACCGGCCGGGGGACAAGCGGCTCGTCGCCTACCTCGTCGGCCACGGCGGCACCGCCCCGGACCCCGACCTGCTCCGCGCCCACGCCGACGGCCTCCTGCCCGACTACATGGTCCCGTCCGCGTTCGTGGTCCTGGACGCCCTGCCGCTGACCTCGAACGGCAAGCTGGACCGCCGCGCCCTGCCCGCACCCGCCGCCACGACCGCCGGCAGCGGTCGGCAGCCGCGCAACCCGCGCGAGGAAGTCCTGTGCGGCCTCTTCGCCGACGTCCTCGGCGTCCCCGCCGTCACCATCGACGACGACTTCTTCCGCCTCGGCGGCCACTCCCTGCTCGCCACCCGGCTGATCAGCCGGATCCGCACCGCCCTCGGGGCCGAACTCCCGGTCCCCACCCTCTTCGAGAACCCGAACGTGGCCGCCCTGGCCGAGCGACTCGACCGCGCCGAGACCGCGCGACCCAAGCTGCGGCCGATGCGCCGGATGGGAGCCTCCCAGTGATTCCCCTGTCATACGCCCAGCAGCGCCTGTGGTTCCTCGCCCAGCTCGAGGGCCCGTCGGCGACCTACAACATCCCGCTGGCCCTCCGCCTCACCGGCACCCTCGACACCGAGGCGCTGACCCTGGCCCTCGGCGACGTGATCGCCCGGCACGAGAGCCTGCGCACCGTCTACCCGGAGCGCGACGGCACGCCGTACCAGGAGATACGCGAGGCCGGGGACGTACGGCTCGGCCTGCCCGTCCTCACGGCGAGCGAGGAGACCCTCGCGGACGTCCTCGCCGCCGAGTCGGCCCATGTCTTCGACCTGGCCGTCGACCTGCCGGTGGAGGCACGGCTGATCCGCCTCGCGAAGGAGGCCGGGCAGGGCGGCGCGGTCGACGAGCGCGTCCCGCCGGCCGACGCCGACACGGACGAGCACGTCCTGCTCGTCGTCATGCACCACATCGCCTCCGACGGCTGGTCCATCGCCCCGCTGCTCCGCGACCTCGCCCACGCCTACCGGGCCCGCGTCGCAGGCCGTGCCCCCGAGCAGGAACCGCTGGAGATCCAGTACGCCGACTACACCCTCTGGCAGCACGAACTGCTCGGCGAGGCCGACGCCGAGGACAGCGTCATGGCGCGGCAGATCGCCTACTGGCGCGAGCGACTGGCCGGACTCCCCGCCGAGGCCACCCTCCCGGCGGACCGGCCGCGCCCCGCCGTCGCCTCCTACCGCGGCGACACCCGCACCCTCCACTGCCCGCCGGCGACCCACGCGGCGCTCGTCGAGCTGGCCAGGGGGAGCGGCGCCACCCTCTTCATGGCGGCGCAGGCGGCGCTCGCGACCGTGCTCGCCGCCTCCGGCGCCGGGACCGACGTCCCCGTCGGCTCCCCGGTCGCGGGCCGCACCGACGAGGCGCTCGACGACCTCGTGGGCTTCTTCGTGAACACCCTGGTGCTGCGCACCGACGTCAGCGGCGACCCGACCTTCCGCGAGCTCCTGGAGCGGGTCCGGGCCACCGACCTGGCCGCCTGGGCGCACCAGGACCTGCCCTTCGACCGGCTCGTCGAGGCCCTCAACCCCGAGCGCACCGGCGACCGGCACCCCCTCTTCCAGGTGATGCTGACGCTGGTGCAGGCGGGAGCGAGCGCATCGGGGACCTCGTCCGCGGACGCCGACTTCCCCGGCCTCAGGACGCGAGCCGAGTACTCGCCCACCAGCACCGCCAAGTTCGACCTCACCGTCGGATTCGACGAGCACCTCACCGAGGACGGCCGCCCGGGCGGTCTCGACATCACCGCCGAGTACGCCACCGACCTGTACGACCCCGAGACCGTCGAGGCGCTGCTCGCCCGGCTCGGCCGACTGCTCGCCGAGGCCGTCGCCCACCCCGACACACCGCTCTCCGGACTCGACCTGCTCGACGCGGCCGAGCGCACCCTGCTCCTGGACACCTGGACGGGCCGCGCCACCCCCGTGCCGGACGCCTCCCTCGCCGCCCTCTTCACCGAGCAGGCCGTACGCACTCCGGAGGCGGTGGCCCTGACCCAGGCCGGCCGCAGCTACACGTACGCCGAGGTGGACGCCCTCACCAACCGGTTCGCGCACCGTCTCGGCTCGCTCGGCGTGGGACCCGAGACCGTCGTCGCCGTCCTCATGGAACGCTCGGTCGACCTGGTCCTGTCCCTGCTCGCCATCACCAAGGCCGGCGGCGTGTACGCCCCGCTCAACGCCGTCGACCCGGCCTCCCGGCTCTCCCGCATCCTCGCCGACACCGCCGCGCCCGTCCTGCTCGTCGACCCGGCGCTCGCCGGCCACGAGATCCTCACCGAGGCGACCGGCGTTCGGATCGTCCCGGTCGACGGGCTCGACCGGGACCAGGAGCTCGACGCCCACCCGGAGACCGCCCCCCAGGTCGCCACGCACCCCGACCAGTGGCTGTACGTGATGTTCACCTCGGGCTCGACGGGCCTGCCCAAGGGCGTCGCCATCACCCACCGCAACGTCGCCGAACTCGCCCTCGACCACCGCTGGACCCGGCCCTCCCACGGGCGGGTGCTCTTCCACTCCCCGCACACCTTCGACGCCACGACGTACGAACTGTGGGCGCCCTGGCTGACGGGCGGCACCGTGGCGGTCGCCCCGCCCGGCGTCCTCGACACGGCGGCGATGGCGGCGGTCCTCGCCCAGGAGTCCATCACCGGCCTGTGGCTGACCGCCGGTCTGTTCCGGCTGGTCGCGGAGGAGGACCCGGGCGCGTTCGCCGGGCTCGGGGAGGTGTGGACGGGCGGCGACGTGGTGCCGCCGGAGGCGGTGCGCCGGGTGATGGAGGCCTGCCCGGACCTGACCGTGGTCAACGGCTACGGCCCGACCGAGACGACGACGTTCGCGACCTCCCACCCGGTGCGCAGGCCCTTCGACTACGACGGCGCGCTGCCCATCGGCCGGCCCCTCGACAACACCCGCCTGTACGTCCTCGACGACCACCTCGGCCTGGTCGCCCCCGGAGTCCCCGGCGAGCTGTACATCGCGGGCGCCGGACTCGCCCGCGGCTACCTGGGCCGCCCGGCCCAGACCGCCGAGCGGTTCGTCGCGGACCCGTACGGCTCCGACGCCGGCTCGCGGATGTACCGGACCGGCGACCTGGTGCGCTGGTCGCGGGAGGGCGAGATCGAGTACCTGGGGCGGGCGGACCAGCAGGTGAAGCTGCGCGGCTTCCGCATCGAGCCCGGGGAGATCGAGTCGGCGCTCGTCGCCCACGACTCCGTGGCCCAGGCCGCCGTGATCGTCCGCGAGGACCGGCCGGGGGACAAGCGGCTCGTCGCCTACGTCGTCGGCAACGGCGGTAACGGCGCCGACGGCGGTGACTCCGGAACCGCGAGCGGCGAGGTCGACACCGCCGCCCTGCGCCGGCACGCCGTCGACGCCCTGCCCGAGTACATGGTGCCGTCCGCCTTCGTCGTCCTGGACGCCCTCCCGCTGACCGGCAACGGCAAGCTCGACCGCCGCGCCCTGCCGCAGCCCGTGCTGACCGGTGAGAGCGACGGACGGGCCCCGCGCAACCCCGTCGAGGAGGTGCTGTGCGGACTCTTCGCCGACGTCCTCGGCCGGACCTCCGTCACCGTCGACGACCACTTCCTGCGGCTCGGCGGGCACTCCCTGCTCGCCACCCGGCTGGTCAGCCGGATCCGCGCAGCCCTCGGCGCGCGGATCACCGTCCGCGACATCTTCCAGCACCCGACCGTGGCCCAGCTCGCCGAGCTCGTCGCGGCGGGAAGCGGCGAGCCGGCCCGCCCCGCGCTGACGGTCCAGGACCGTCCCGAACGGGTGCCGCTGTCGTCGGCGCAGCAACGCCTCTGGTTCCTCGACCAGTTGGAAGGCCCGTCGGCCACCTACAACATCCCGCTGGCCGTACGGCTCACCGGCAGCCTCGACACCGACGCCCTGCGTCTCGCGCTCCACGACGCCGTCGTGCGCCACGAGTCCCTGCGAACCGTCTTCAGGACCGCCGACGGCGAGGCCCACCAGCACATCCTCGCCGCCGACGGGATCGACGTACCCCTGGTGACGGCGAAGGCGACGGAGGAGCAACTCCCGGGACTGCTCGCCGACGAGAGCGCCGGGGTCTTCGACCTCACCGCCGAACTGCCCATCCGCGCGGCCCTGTTCGAGCTGGCCACCGAGGAGCACGTCCTGATGGTCGTCACCCACCACATCGCCTCCGACGGCTGGTCGAACGCCCCCTTCTTCGCCGATCTCGACCGCGCCTACGAGGCCCGCGGCGCGGGCGTCGCGCCCGACTGGGCGCCGCTCCCGGTCCAGTACGCCGACTACACCCTGTGGCAGCGTGATCTCCTCGGCGCCGAGCAGCTTCCCCAACTCAACCACTGGCGGGCGGCGTTGGCCGACCTCCCGGAGGAGGCCACGCTGCCGGCGGACCGGCCCCGGCCCGCCGTCGCCTCCTACCAGGGCGCCACCCTCACCGTGTCCTGCCCCGCCCCGGTCCACCGGGCGCTGACCGGGCTCGCACGGGAGACCGGCACCACCGCCTTCATGGTGGCCCAGGCCGCCGTGGCCACCGTGCTCTCGCGGTGTGGCGCCGGCACAGATGTCCCGATCGGTTCGCCGGTCGCGGGGCGGACGGATCAGGCTCTCGATGATCTCGTGGGCTTCTTCGTCAATACGTTGGTTCTGCGTACGGATGTGGGTGGTGATCCCACCTTCCGTGAGGTGTTGGGCCGGGTGCGGGAAACGGATCTTTCCGCGTGGGCTCATCAGGACCTTCCGTTCGACCGGCTCGTCGAGGTGCTCAATCCGGAGCGTTCGGCGTCTCGGCATCCGTTGTTCCAGGTGATGCTCACCGTGGGTGACACGGCGGTGGGCGCACCTGGACTCGGGGATCTGCGGGCGGAGTTCGTGGATCCGGAGTTGCGGATCGCCAAGTTCGACCTGACCTTCGCGTTCGGTGAGCGGCGTGCGGCCGACGGGAGCCCGGACGGGCTCGACATCACCGTCGAGTACGCCACCGACCTCTACGAGCGCTCCACGGCCGAGGCCGTCGCGCACCGCCTCACCCGCCTCCTGACGGACGCGGCGACCGACCCCGACCGGCCGGTCTCCCGGCTGGCACTGCTCAGCGACGAGGAGGACCGGCGTCTGACCGAGTGGTCGGGACCGGCCACCGACGCGCCCCGACTGGGCCTGGACGGTCTGTTCGTGGGGCAGGCGGCGCGGTCGCCGGAGGCGACGGCGCTGGTCTTCGAGGATCAGGTGGTCTCGTACGGGGAGTTGGACGTCTGGTCGAACCGGCTGGCTCGTCATCTGACGGGTCGGGGTGTGCGCCCGGGTGATCTGGTGGGTGTGCATGTGGAGCGTTCGCCGCAGATGGTGGCGGCGCTGCTCGCCGTGCTGAAGACAGGTGCCGGGTACACGATGCTGGACCCGCTGTTCCCGGTCGAGCGGTTGAACGGCGTCCTTGAGCAGGTTACGCCGGCTGCCCTGATCACCCAGTCGCATCTGTCGACGCTGTCCACGAGCGCGGTGGTCGTCGATCTGACGGCCGAGATCGCCGAGGTGAGCGGGCTGTCGGGCGCGGCGGTGGAGACGGGCGGGTCGCCGGAGTCGGTGGCGTGTGTGATGTTCACGTCGGGCTCGACGGGTCTGCCGAAGGGTGTGATGGCCTCGCATCGTGCGCTGGCGGCGACGTTCGTCGGTCCGGACTATCTGGCCTTCGGTCCGGAGCAGACGTTCCTGCAGTGCTCGCCGGTCTCGTGGGACGCGTTCGCCCTGGAGGTCTTCGGCCCGCTGCTGCACGGCGGCGTGTGCGTCCTCCAGCCCGGCCAGCACACCGACCCGTACCTGATCGCGGAGCTGGTGGAACAGCACCAGGTCACCACGCTCCAGATGTCCGCGAGCCTCTTCAACCACATGCTCGACGAGTACCCGTCGGTCTTCAGGGGGATCCGCGAGGCCATGACGGCGGGGGAGGCCGCCTCACCCGCGCACGTCACCCGCGCCCTCACCGACCACCCGCAGCTGCATCTGCTCAACGGCTACGGTCCGGCGGAGAGCATGGGGTTCACGACGGTGTTCGTGATCGAGCCGGGGGTGGCCGCGGGTGCGGCGAGCATTCCGGTGGGTGGTCCGCTGGCCGGCAAGCACGCGTACGTCCTGGACGCGAACCTGGAGCTGGTGGCCCCGGGCGTTCCCGGGGAGCTGTACGTGGCCGGGCACGGTCTCGCCCACGGCTACATCGGCCAGTCGGCACTCACGGCGGACCGTTTCGTCGCGAACCCCTACGGTCCTGCCGGGGCTCGCATGTATCGCACAGGCGACCTGGCCCGCTGGAACAAGCAGGGTGCCCTGGAGTACCTAGGCCGTGGTGACGAGCAGATCAAGCTCCGTGGCTTCCGTATCGAGCCCGGTGAGATCGAAGCCGCTCTGATGGCGCATGCCTCGGTGGTCCAGGCCGCCGCGGTCGTACGGGAGGACCGGCCCGGCGACAAACGTCTGGTCGCCTACGTGGTCGGTGAAGCGGCCCCGGAGGATCTGCGCCGGCACGTGGCCGCCCGCCTGCCCGAACACCTCGTGCCCTCGGCCTTCGTGGTCCTCGACGCCCTGCCTCGTACCGTCAACGGCAAACTGGACCGCCGGGCGCTCCCCGCCCCCGACGACACCACGGCCTCCGAGGGCGGACGGGCTCCCCGCAACCCGGCCGAGGAGATCCTCTGCGGACTCTTCGCCGACAACCTCGGACTCGAATCCGTCAGCATCGACGACAACTTCTTCCACCGCGGCGGACACTCCCTCCGCGCCACCAAGCTCACCTCCAGGATCCGCGACGCCTTCGGCGTGCGGCTCGGCGTGCGGGAGATCTTCCAGCACCCGACCGTCGCGCGGCTCGCCGAGCTGATCGCGGTGAGCGGCGCCGGTGACGAAGAGCGCCCCGCGCTGGTGGCGGGGGAGCGGCCCGAGCGGCTCCCGCTGTCCTCCGCCCAGCAACGCCTCTGGTTCCTCGACCAGCTGGAAGGGCCCTCACCCACGTACAACATTCCCCTGGCCGTGCGGCTCACCGGCGCCATCGACGTCGAGTCCCTGCGCCTCGCGCTCGTCGACGTCGTCGCGCGCCACGAATCCCTTCGGACCTCCTTCCCCTCAGAGGGGGGCTCGCCGCACCAGGCGATCCGCTCCCTCGCGGCGACCGACCTCGCGCTCCCGGTGATCCCGGTGACGGAGGAGTCGCTGCCCCAGGTGCTGGCCGGACTGTCCGGCACCACGTTCGACCTCTCCACGGATCTGCCCATCCGCGCGGACCTGCTGGAGCTGTCCCCCGGGAAGCACGTGCTTCTGGTGGTGATGCACCACATCGCCTCCGACGGCTGGTCGAACGGCCCGCTTCTGCGGGACCTCGCCACGGCGTACACGGCCCGCGGCGCGGGCGCCGCGCCCGACTGGGCGCCGCTCCCGGTCCAGTACGCCGACTACACCCTGTGGCAGCGGAGTCTCCTCGCCATCGATGAGGAGCGCCAAGTCGCCTTCTGGCGACAGCAGCTGGCCGAACTGCCCGAGGAGGCGACACTGCCCGCGGACCGGCCTCGGCCGGCCGTCGCCTCCTATCGCGGGGCCACCCACAAGGTGACCGCCCCCGCGCACACGCACGCTGCCCTGACCGGGCTGGCGCGTGAGACCGGAACCACCCTGTTCATGGTCGCTCAGGCCGCTGTCGCCACCCTCCTGTCACGGTGTGGTGCCGGCAGTGACGTCCCGATCGGTTCGCCGGTCGCGGGGCGGACGGATCAGGCTCTCGACGATCTCGTGGGCTTCTTCGTCAATACGTTGGTTCTGCGTACGGATGTGGGTGGTGATCCCACCTTCCGTGAGGTGTTGGGCCGGGTGCGGGAAACGGATCTTTCCGCGTGGGCTCATCAGGACCTTCCGTTCGACCGGCTCGTCGAGGTGCTCAATCCGGAGCGTTCGGCGTCTCGGCATCCGTTGTTCCAGGTGATGCTCACCGTGGGTGACACGGCGGTGGGCGCACCTGGACTCGGGGATCTGCGGGCGGAGTTCGTGGCTCCGGAGTTGCGGATCGCCAAGTTCGACCTGACCTTCGCGTTCGGTGAGCGGCGTGCGGCCGACGGGAGCCCGGACGGGCTCGACATCACCGTCGAGTACGCCACCGACCTGTACGACCCCGAAACGATCACTCGTCTGCTGGACCGCATGCTGCTGCTCCTGCAGTCCGCCGCGACCGAACCCGACGCCCGCGTCGGCGCGATGGCGCTCCTCCAGGAGGACGAGCGGGAACAGCTCGCCGCGTGGGCCGGCGCACGGACCGACGGTCCGGAACTCGGCCTGGACGGTCTGTTCGTGGGGCAGGCGGCGCGGTCGCCGGAGGCGACGGCGCTGGTCTTCGAGGATCAGGTGGTCTCGTACGGGGAGTTGGACGTCTGGTCGAACCGGTTGGCTCGTCATCTGACAGGTCGGGGTGTGCGCCCGGGTGATCTGGTGGGTGTGCATGTGGAGCGATCGCCGCAGATGGTGGCGGCGCTGCTCGCCGTGCTGAAGGCGGGTGCCGGGTACACGATGCTGGACCCGCTGTTCCCGGTCGAGCGGTTGAACGGGGTGTTGGAGCAGGTCACGCCGGCCGCTCTCGTCACCCAGTCGCATCTGTCGCGGCTCGCCACGGAGGCGGTGGTCGTCGATCTGACGGCCGAGATCGCCGAGGTGAGCGGACTGTCGGGCGCGGCGGTGGAGACGGGCGGGTCGCCGGAGTCGGTGGCGTGTGTGATGTTCACGTCGGGCTCGACGGGTCTCCCGAAGGGCGTGATGGCCTCGCATCGTGCGCTGGCGGCGACGTTCGTCGGTCCGGACTATCTGGCCTTCGGTCCGGAGCAGACGTTCCTGCAGTGCTCGCCGGTCTCGTGGGACGCGTTCGCCCTGGAGGTCTTCGGCCCGCTGCTGCACGGCGGCGTGTGCGTCCTCCAGCCCGGTCAGCACACCGACCCTCATCTGATCGCGGAGCTGGTCGAGCGGCACCAGGTCACCTCCCTGCAGATGTCGGCGAGCCTCTTCAACCACATGCTCGACGACCACCCCCAGACCTTCGCCCACGTCAAGGAGGCCATGACCGCCGGTGAAGCGGCGTCCCCGACCCACACGGCCAGGGCTCTGGCCGACCACCCGCAGCTGCATCTGCTCAACGGTTACGGGCCGGCGGAGAGCATGGGGTTCACGACGGTGTTCGTGATCGAGCCGGGGGTGGCCGCGGGTGCGGCGAGCATTCCGGTGGGTGGTCCGCTGGCCGGCAAGCACGCGTATGTGCTGGACGCGAACCTGGAGCTGGTGGCTCCGGGTGTGCCGGGGGAGCTGTACGTGGCCGGGCACGGTCTCGCGCACGGCTACATCGGCCAGTCGGCACTCACGGCGGACCGTTTCGTCGCCAACCCCTACGGCCCCGCCGGGGCTCGCATGTATCGCACAGGCGACCTGGCCCGCTGGAACAAGCAGGGTGCCCTGGAGTACCTGGGGCGTGGTGACGAGCAGATCAAGCTCCGTGGCTTCCGTATCGAGCCCGGTGAGATCGAAGCCGCTCTGATGGCGCACGATGCGGTGGTCCAGGCCGCCGCGGTCGTACGGGAGGACCGGCCCGGCGACAAGCGCCTTGTCGCCTACGTGGTCGGCGACACGGCCCCTGAAGACCTGCGCCGGCACGTCGCCGGCCGCCTGCCCGAACACCTCGTGCCCTCGGCCTTCGTGGTCCTCGACGCCCTGCCTCGTACCGTCAACGGCAAGCTCGACCGCCGTGCGCTCCCCGCCCCCGACGACACCACCGCCTCCGAGGGCGGCCGAGCACCCCGCAACCCGGCCGAGGAGATCCTCTGCGGACTCTTCGCCGACAACCTCGGACTCGAATCCGTCAGCATCGACGACAACTTCTTCCACCGCGGCGGACACTCCCTCCGCGCCACCCGCCTCATCAGCCGCATCCGTGCCGTCTGGGACACCCGCATCACCATCAGCGACCTGTTCCGCAGTCCCACGCCGGCCCTTCTCGCCGAGCAGATCGCGGCGGGCAGCGGCGACGACCCCCTCGGCACCGTGCTGCCCATCCGGGCCGTCGCCGAGACGAACGCCGGTGAACCGCCCCTGTTCTGCGTCCACGCCGTGTCCGGGGTGAGCTGGGGGTACGCCGGTCTGCTGCCCCACCTCGACCAGGACCGGCCGGTCGTCGCGCTCCAGGCCCGCAGGCTCGGCGGCCCGCACGACGCGCCGTCCTCCATCGAGGAGATGGCCGACGACTACCTCGCCGAGATCCGCAGGATCCAGCCGCACGGCCCGTACCACCTGCTCGGCTGGTCCTTCGGCGGTCTGGTCGCGCACGCCGTGGCGGCCAGGCTGGAGGCGGCGGGGGAGGACGTGGCCCTGCTGGCCCTGCTCGACTCCTATCCGCTGCCCGACGGGTTCCGTGCGCCGGAGATCGACGGCCGGCACGTGCTGACCGCCCTGCTCGGCTCCGCCGGCGAGACGGTGGAGGTGCGCTGCGCGGACACCACGCCGGACTTCGGCGAACTCGCCGACGCGCTGCGCCGGTCGGACCCGGTGCTCGGCGCCCTCGAACACGCGCAGGCGGCGGCCGTCGTGGCGGCCACCCTCGACAACCTGCGGATGCGGTACCGGTACGTGCCGGACGTCCGGTTCGGCGGCGACGCGGTGTTCTTCGACGCCACCGGCACTCCGGCTCCCTCGTCGGGTTCCGAGGCGTGGGCGCCGTATGTGACCGGACGGGTCGAGGAGTTCGCCGTCGACTGCGAGCACGCCCGGATGACCGAGGCGGAGCCGCTGCGGGAGATCGGACGGGTCCTGGCCAGGCGCCTGAGGCCCGCCCGTACCGCCCGGATCTGAACACCTGGACGGCCAGGGGCCCGTACGGCAGCACCACCGCCGTACGGGCCCCGGCGCGTCCCCCCGTCGGCCGGCCGCGCGCCGAACTGCCCGCATACTGCCGCCCGACCAGCCGGATCCGGGGCTCCGCGCTGCCTAGCGTGTGGGTGTCCGCACGATCGGCCAGGCCCTGTGAGTGGTGCGGTCCGGCCCCCAGAGGAAGTCAAGGACATGGTGGATCATTCCGGTTGGCGGGTCGGCGTCGCCTCGGCCCCCATACATCACGGCGAAATTCTCCAGGGCGTCTTTCCGCACCAGGGCCAGCTCACCCGGGGACTGGTCACCCTGCCGTGCACCGTTTACACCACCCGGGCCTCGTTCATCCCCGCGCGGGGCGAGGAGCTGACCGTCTACCCGACGTGGAAGACCAAGGCGCGACGGGCCGCCCAGCTCACCGCCGAGGCCTGCCTCCCGTCCGGGGAGGGACCGGTCGGCGGGCACCTCGAACTCACCGGCGACGTGCCGCTCTGCCGCGGCTTCGGCTCCTCCACGAGCGACGTCCTGGCCGCGGTCTGGGCCGTACAGGACGCCCTGGTGTCCCCGCTGCCCCCCGAGGAGATCGCCAGGATCGCGGTACGGGCCGAGACCGCGTCCGACTCCCTGATGTTCAACGAGAGTTCGGTGCTGTTCGCGCAGCGCGAGGGCAAGGTCATCGAGGACTTCGGGTACCGCATGCCGGCCGTGCGGGTCCTCGGCTTCGGCTCGCGGCCCGAGAACGAGGGCAAGGGCGTCGACACGCTGGCCTTCCCGCCCGCCGATTACGGCAGCGCCGAACTCGAACTCTTCGCCGAACTCCAGGTGATGCTGCGCGAGGCCATCCACACCAAGGACGTCGCCCTCGTCGGCGCCGTCGCCACCGCAAGCACCGACATCAACCAGCGGCACCTGCCCATCCCCCGCCTCGACGGCCTGCGCTCCATCGTGCGCGAGACCGGCGCCCTCGGCATCCAGGCCGCGCACAGCGGGGACATCGCCGGGCTCCTCTACGACCGCGACGACCCCGAGGTCGAGGCCCGCACCGAGCACGCCCAGCGACTGCTGCACAACATCGGCATCCACGAGCAGTGGATCTTCACGACGGGTGACTGACATGACTACGACCACGATCGCGGGCGTCGGCAGGCTGCACGACTCGGTGGTGGACGCCACCGAACTGCCCCGCATCATCCAGGTGACCGACAACCTCTACGCGGCGGCCTTCAGCCTGATGAAGCTGCTGCCCGCGCGCTTCATCATCGACCGGGCCGAGGCCGCGGGCCTGCTGCGCCCCGGCAGCCGGGTCATCGAGACCTCCTCCGGCACCTTCGCGCTCGGCCTGGCGATGGTGTGCCGGCTGCGCGGCTACGACCTGACCATCGTCGGCGACTCCGCCATCGACCGCGACCTGCGCAACCGGCTGGAGATGCTGGGCGCCACCGTCGAGATCGTCGAGTACGCCGGGCAGAGCGGCGGCATCCAGGGTGCCCGCCTCGCCCGTGTCGAGGAGCTGCGCAGGCTCCACCCCGACAGCTTCGTGCCCGGCCAGTACGACAACCCCGACAACCCCGGCGCGTACGCCGTGGTCGCCGACCTCATCGGGGAGACCGTAGGCTCCGTGGACTGCCTGGTGGGCCCGGTCGGTTCCGGCGGCTCCACCGGCGGCCTCGCCGCCGCCCTGCGCCCCGCCGACCCGGCGCTGCACCTCGTCGGGGTGGACACCCACGGCTCGATCATCTTCGGCTCGCCCGACGGACCGCGCACCCTGCGCGGCCTCGGCAGCAGCATCCACCCGGGCAACGTGCGCCACAGCGCCTACGACGAGGTGCACTGGGTCACCGCCCCCGAGGCCTTCCACGCCACCCACGAACTCTTCCGCAACCACGGCCTGTTCATGGGCCCCACCAGCGGCGCCTCCTTCCAGGTCGCCTCCTGGTGGGCCGCGCGCAACCCGGACAGCAAGGTCGTCATGGTGCTGCCCGACGAGGGCTACCGCTACCAGTCCACCGTCTACCACGCCGAATGGCTGCGCGAGCAGGGCATCGAGCCGGCGCCGGCCCCCGGCGGCCCGGTCACCGTCGACCACCCGCTGGACGCCCCGTCCTCGTGGACCCGTCTCGTGTGGGCCCGCCGGGGCTTCGACGACGTGATGGCTCCGGAGGTCCCCGACCTCGTTGACGTGATGCCCCGCGAGGTCCACGACCTCGGCGACCTGACGACGCCGGAGGTCCGGTCGTGACCACCCCGCTGCTGCTCCTCGTCGAGTCCAACACCACGGGCACGGGACGCCAGTTCGCGGCTCGGGCCCGCGACCTCGGAGTCGTGCCCGTCCTGCTGAGCGCCGATCCGGCGCGCTACCCGTACGCCGCCGAGGACGGGCTGCGCACCGTCGTCGTGGACACCGCGGACGACGACGCCCTGTGGTTCGCCGTGACCGGCCTCGCCGCCGCCGCGCCGGTCGCAGGGGTGCTCTCCAGCTCCGAGTACTACGTCGCCACCGCCGCCGGACTCGCCGCGCGACTCGGACTTCCCGGCCCGTCCGCCGACGCCGTCCGCGCCTGCCGCGACAAGGTCGCGCAGCGCCGCACCCTGGCCGAGGCCGGGGTGCCCGTGCCCCGCTTCTCGGCCGTCGGCGACGTCGCCGAGGCGATCGCCGCCGCCCAGTGGCTCGGCGGCCCGGTCGTCGTCAAGCCGGTGCAGGGGTCGGGGAGCCTGGGCGTACGCCTGTGCCGCGACCGTGACGAGGTGGCCGACCACGCGAAGGGCCTGCTGGCCGCCACCGTCAACGAACGCGGTCTCCGCACCCCGGGCGTGGTCCTCGTCGAGCAGTACCTGACCGGGCGCGAGTTCTCGGTGGAGGTCTTCGGCGAGGAGGCCGTCGTCACGGTCGCCAAACACGTCGGCGCGCCCCCGGTGTTCGTCGAGACGGGACACGACGTGCCCGCCGTCCTGCCTGCCGCGCAGGCCGATGCGCTCGTCGACACGGCCGTACGCGCCGTCGAGGCGCTCGGCCTGGGCTGGGGCGCGGCACACGTCGAGCTGCGGCTCGACGGGGACGTCGCCCGCGTCATCGAGGTCAACCCCCGGCTGGCCGGCGGCATGATCCCCGAGCTCGTGCGCCGGGCGCGCGGCGTCGACCTGGTCGGCGCCCAGGTGCGGGCGGCGCTCGGCGAGAGCGTCGACCTCACCGGTACGCCGGACGCCGCGGGCGCGGCCTCGATCCGCTTCCTGACGGCCGGCACCGACAGCGTCCTCGTGGATGTCCCCGCAGCCGAGGCGGCGGCCCGCGCCGTGCCCGGTGTCGTCGACACCGCCCTCTACCGCCCGGCCGGAACCACGGTCGTACCGGCCGAGGACTTCCGGGGACGGGTGGGCCATGTGATCGCGGCCGGTGGCGCTCCGGAGGAGTCGGCCGAGGCCGCCGAGACCGCGCTCACGCTGGGACTGGCCAGAGCGCTGACGCCGGTGACTCCCGCGACGACGGTGACTCCCGCGCCGCCGGTCACCCCTGCGCCGCCGGTGGCTCCGGTGACGGCAGAGACTCCGGTGACGGCGGGCGTGCCCGTGAGGGAGGCGGTGCCGGCATGAGCGCCGCACAGGAGGCGGGCGTCCACACCGGGCGGCTCCGCACCGGGCTCGACCCACGGGCCCACCGCATCGTCTACGACCAGTACCGCACCGACGAAGGCGACCCGGTCGGCGACGAACTGCGGCTGATCAGCGAGGTCGACCGGGCCCATCTGGTGATGCTCGCCGAACGCGGCATCGTCGACGCGAGCCGCGCCGCCGCCCTCCTCGACACCGTCGACGCCCTGCGCGCCGAGGACTTCGCCCCCGTACGGGCCCGCCCCATGCCGCGCGGTCTGTACCTGGCATACGAGGGCTGGCTCGTAGGCCGGCTCGGCCAGGAGACCGGCGGGGTGCTGCACACCGGGCGCTCCCGCAACGACCTCAACGCCACCACCGTACGACTGAAGGTGCGCGGTCCCTACGGCCGGCTCCTGGACGAGGTGGCCGAGCTGGCACGGGTCCTGCTCGACAAGGGGGAGGAGTACCGGGACGTCACCATGCCCGCGTACACCCACGGCCAGCCGGCCGTGCCCATCAGCTACGGCCACTATCTGACCGGGGTCGCGGGCGGCGTGCTGCGCTCGCTCGCCGGACTGCTCGACGCCGGGCGGGAGATCGACGTCAATCCGCTGGGCGCGGGAGCCGTCGGCGGCACCTCCGTCCCGGTGGACCCGGCCCGTACCGCGGACCTCCTCGGCTTCACCGCCGCCGTGCCCAACTCGGTCGACGCGGTCGCGTCGCGCGACTTCGCGCTGCGCATGCTCTCCGCCGCCGCCGTCCTCGGCGTCCTCATGGCCCGGGTGGCCCGCGACCTGACCTGGTGGACGACCGAGGAGTTCGGGCTGCTCCGGATGGCCGACGACCTGGTCGGCTCCAGCTCGATGATGCCGCAGAAGCGCAACCCCTTCCTGCTCGAACACATCCAGGGCCGCTCGACCGCCGCCCTCGCCGGCTTCACCGGCGCCGCGGCGGCCATGTCCACCGCCGGCTACACCAACGCCATCGCCGTCGGCACCGAGGCCGCCCGCCATCTGTGGCCCGGTCTCGCCGACACCACCCAGGCGGTGACGCTGCTCCGGCTCGTCGTCGACGGGGCGGAACCCGACCGCGACCGGATGCGCGACCGCGCCCGGGAGGGCTTCACCTCGGCGACCTACCTCGCCGAACGCCTCGTCGTCGACGGCATCCCCTTCCGCACCGCCCACCACCTGGTCGGCGAGACCGTCCTCGGCGCCCTCGACAGCGGTACACCGCTGTCCGAGGCGGCCCGCGCCCAACCCGACGTGGCCGCGGCCGCCGCCGGATACCCCGCCGACTGGCTCGACCCGGAGACCGTGGCCGCCGCCTGCGCCCACGGCGGTGGGCCCGGCGGCACCGGACCCGCCGAGGCCCTGGCCCGGGCGCGGACCGAACTCGCCGCCCTCACCGCCGAGTCGGATGCCCGCCGTGCCCGCTGGGCCGACGCCGCCGAGCGCCTGTCGGCCGAAGCCGCCAAGGTGGTGGCCGTCTCGTCCGACGGCGTGCCGCCCGACGCGGCCTCAGCCAGGGCGGTGGTCGCCCGATGAACGCGGGGCGCCGGGGCGGGCTGCTGCGGCAGCGCGACTTCCGGCTCCTGTGGGCGGGGGAGACCACCAGTCGCTTCGGAAGCAACATCACCGGTGTCGCCATGCCGCTGGTGGCCGTGGTCACCCTCGACGCGAGCACCTTCTGGGTGAGCGCCCTGGCCGCGGCCGCCTGGCTGCCCTGGCTCTTCCTCGGGCTGCCCGCGGGCGCCTGGGTGGACCGGCTGCCGCGCCGTCCGCTGATGGTGGCCTGCAACGTGGGCTCCCTGCTGCTCCTGCTCAGCGTGCCGGCCGCCGCCTGGCTCGACGTGCTGACCATGACCCAGCTGCTCGCGGTCGCCCTGCTCACCGGGGTCGCGAACGTCTTCTTCTCCATCGCCTACCGGGTGTACGTGCCGTTCGTCGTCCCCCGCGAGCACCTCACCGAGGCCAACGCCAAGCTCCAGGGCAGCGAATCGGCCGCGCAGCTCGCCGGGCTCGGCGGCGGGGGTGCCCTGGCGGGCGCGTTCGGAGCGGTCGCCGGACTCGTCGCCAACGCCGCGACCTTCCTGGTCGCCACCCTGTGCCTGCTCGGCATCCGTGCCGAGGAGCCGGTGCCGGAGCGACCCGAGCGGCCCCAGGCCCTGCGCAAGGACGTCACCGAGGGGCTGCGGCACACCGTGCGCGACCCCTATCTGCGCGTCCTGACCACGTACGGCACCGTCACCAACCTGCTGCTCACCGGCTACCAGGCCATCCTCACCGTCTTCCTCGTGCGGGAACTCCACGTCGGCGAGGCCATGGTGGGCTGGCTCCTGGCCGGCAGCAGCGTGGGCGGACTGCTCGGCGCCGTCGTCGCCACCCCCATGGCGCGCCGCTTCGGCACCGCCCGCGGCATGCTGCTCTGCAAGTTCGCCACGGCCCCGTTCGGGCTGCTCATCCCGCTGGCCGAACCGGGCTGGCGGGTCGTGCTGTTGCCCGTCGGCGGTGCCATGCTCGCCCTGGGCGTCGTGTCCGCCAACGTCATCCAGGGCGCGTTCCGCCAGCAGTACTGCCCGCCGCAGCTGCTCGGCCGGGTCACGGCGAGCGTCTCCGTGGCCAACTTCGGCGCCATTCCGATCGGTTCGCTGCTCGGCGGAGTGCTCGGCGGGGTGCTCGGACTGCGCCCCGCGCTGTGGCTGCTCACCGCCGGCCTCGCGGTCAGCTCCGCACTGCTGCTCGCCGGCCCCCTGCGGGCCCGCAGGGACCTGCCCACCGAACCGCCGACAGAGCCCGCCCCACCATCCGTCCCACGCCCCGCCCGACCGTCCGCCGAGTCCGCCGAGCCGGGAGATGCACCCGATCCGGGGGATGCACCCGAGCCGGGGGACCCGCCCGAGGCGGGCGATCGGCCGGCCCTCCGGTACGCCGTTCCCGAACAAGGCTGATCCGTCCCGACGGCCACCCGCGTCCGCGCATCCGTCATCGAACAGGAGGGGTCCCGTGAGTGATCCCAGAAGCGGTCCCTGGAGTTCCGCGAGCGGCACCCTGCTGCTCGCCCCCCTGCCACCGCCGCGTGCCCTGCCGCGACCAGGTTCCCTCGACCTGTGGCTGCTCAGGGTCTCCGACGCCCGGGGCACCGGCCTCGACGCCGGTGTCCTGGACGCCACCGAGCGGCAGCGCGCCGCGGGCCTGGCGCACGCGGAGGACCGGGTCCGCTTCACCGCCGCCCATCTGGCACTGCGCCGGCTGCTCGGCACGTACCTCGACACGCTTCCGCAGGACATCCGCTACGGCAGGGAGACCTGCCCCTGCTGCTGCGGCCCGCACGGGCGGCCGACCGTCCTGGGCGCCTCGCGCGGGCTGCACTTCTCGCTCTCCCACCGCGGGGACCTCGTCCTCGTCGGGACGGCGGTGGCGCCCATCGGGGTGGACGTCGACCTGGTCGCCGACCCGGGCGGCGCCGCGGAACTCGCCGCCATGCTGCACCCCGCCGAACAGCGCGAGATCGAGGCGCTGCCACCCCCGCGCCGCCCCAGGGCGCTGGCCCGGCTGTGGACCCGCAAGGAGGCCTACCTCAAGGGGCTCGGCACCGGTCTCGGCCGTGACCCCGCGGCCGACTACGTGGGCTCGGGCAGCCCCGACGGAACGCTGCCGCCCGCGGGCTGGACCCTGCTCGACATCCCCGTCGACCGCGGCTACGCGGCGGCGGTGGCCGTCCACGGCGAACTGACCACGCCGTCGCCCCGGGTGAACCGCCTGTCGGAGCGGGACATCAGGGGAGACCCGCCGAGCCGCGCGTGAGCGGCCGCGGCCCCGACACACGCGGAAGGTCCCCGGACAGATCGTCCGGGGACCTTCCGCGTATCGCCCGACAGCCGATGACCGGTCGACCTGAGGTCAGCCGGCCACCGCGATCCACTCGTCGAGCTGCTCCTGCGTGGTGGCCGGATCGGCCACCAGCTCGGCCAGCCCGTCGCCGGCGTGATGGCGGGTCGAGACCGCGGGGCAGCGCGCGCACGCGGCCACCCCGGTCTGCTTCCACCACTGGCACCGCGCCCTGAGGTGACACCGCGGGACGGGACCGTCCTCCTGCGCCGCGGGCCGGGAGAGCACCCGCTCGACGAGCGTGCAGTCGCCGCCCCTGCGGTTGACGCAGTCGCTGACACAGTGCGACGCGAACCGCAGGACGCGTCGCGGCTCGACGCCCTCCGGCACCTCGCCGAGCACCTCGGCCGCCGGTACGGGATCGGCCAGGTACACCACACGCCCGTCCTGCCCGGACCGCACGCCCAGGACGACGGACTCCGGCGCGTGCGCCTCTCCGCTGGGGCACCAGGTCTGCGAGGAGCCGTCCTCGCCCACGGTGGTCACCTCGGCCTCAGCAGGTGCCGGACCGGGTGCCGGCGACCATCGTCACCCGGCCGCCGACGCTCTGGCTCAGCCCCTGCTCCCCGGCCTGCTCCTCCTGGGCGACCGCGAGCCGGATGCTGTCCTTGAGCTGGGCGGCCGAGGTGATGCGCTCGGCCGGGCCGGTCTCCGACGCGCTCGCCGCACCGGCACCGGCGACGACGAGCCCCGCGGCCAGCAACGCGGCGGCACCGGCCGCGGCCACCTTACGAGTGGGGTTCTCCATGGCGTACTCCTCCTCCTGGTATGGGAGTTGCGAGCGTAGGCCGGTGGAGAGCCATGGCCGGAACTTTGCGGCGGCAGTCGACCGGCGGTTACGTCTCCGAGGGCGGGACCTGCGGGAGGAGCGCGTCGGCCAGCTGGTCGAGGGCGGCCGCACTCGGCGTGGCCGTTCCCGTGAGGGTGCCGACGAGAGCCTGGGCGAGGACGGTCGCCGTGCCGATCCGGCCGTCCTCGCGCTCGTCGCCCGTGACCTTCCCGATCACCGCGTCCCGTACCGCCGGAGAGGTGTCGGAGTCCCCGAACAGGTCCGGGAACGACAGCGCCATCATGCACACGCCCACGTTGGCGGAGAGGATCGAGCGCCCCGCGAGCTCCGGGGCCGTCCGGAGCCGCCCGGCGTCACGGCAGCGTTCCACCGCCTTCAGGAGGATCGCCTGCGCCTCCTTGACGGCCCCCGGCTTGGCGTCGCCGGTCGGCGTGAACATCAGCCGGTAGAGGTGCGGGTTGCGCAGCGCGAAGGCGACATGGCTGTCCCAGGCCGTCCGCAGGTCCGCCACCGGATCGTCGGTGAGCGGGTTCTTGCGCTTCTCGGCCAGGAAGCGCTCGAAGCCGACGTCGGCGACCGCCGTGAGCAGGCCCTGCTTGTCGCCGAACTGCCGGTAGATCTCGGGCATGCCGACCTTCGCCCGGTCGCAGATGGCGCGGGTCGAGATCGCGAGGGCGTCCTTGGTGGCCAGGAGTTCCTCGGTGGCTTCCAGGATGCGCGCGCGTGCGGTCGACATGCCTCCCACGATAACAGCGCTAACACCGAGCTGTAACCGTTGATTACGAGCTGTGTTAGCGTTGAAAACAGTTCGGGGGGTCGGCGCCGCCTCCGTGCCGTCCGACCGTTCGCAACGAGAGAGCTGGTGTTCCCCATGAACCGTTCGACGTTCCGCCGCGCCGCCGCAGGGGCCGTGGCGGCCACCGCGGGCGTGAGCCTCCTCGCCGCCTGCGGCGGCGGGAACGAGGACGCGGCCGACGCCGCACGGCCGTTCACCGCCACGCACGTCGGAGGGCCGACGACGATCCTGGAGATCGGCGGCCTGCGCATCCTGCTCGACCCGACCTTCGACGCGCCGAAGAAGTACAGGAGCGGCCTGGAGAAGCTCCGGGCACCCGCCTTCGGCGTCGACGAGCTCGGCACGATCGACGCCGTCCTGCTCTCGCACGACCAGCACGACGACAACCTCGACGACGCGGGCCGCGCCCTGCTCGACGACGTGCCCGTCGTGCTCTCCACGCCCGGGGCGCGAAAGCGTCTCGGCGACCACGTCACCGCCCTGAAGAGATGGGAGTCCCAGGAGCTGAAGACCGCCGGCGGCACCGTCGAGGTCACCGCCGTGCCCGCCCTGCACGGTCCCGACGGTGTCGACCGCGGCGCGGACGGCGAGGTCACCGGCTTCGTCCTCAGCGGCAAGGACGTCCCCACCACCTACGTCTCCGGAGACAACGCCTCGGTCGAGGTCGCCCAGGAGGTCGGCGACCGGGTCGAGAAGGACATCGGCCCCATCGACACCGTCGTCCTCTTCGCCGGAGCCGCCCGCACCCCCGCGATCCTCGACAACGCGCCCCTCACCCTGACCTCCGCGAACGCCGCCCTCGTGGCGAAGACCCTCGCCCCGCGCAAGGTCGTGCCGGTGCACACCGACAGCTGGAACATCTACTCCGAGGACATGCGGTCCCTCGTGACGGCCTTCGAGGACCAGGGGATCGAGGACACCCTCGTCGACCTCGCGCCGGACGGCACCCCGAAGAACCTCTCCTAGAACGCGATCACCCCTCCGCACCCCTGACGAAAGGAACCGCCATGACCGCCTCCACCACCCTCCGTGATGTGATCGGCCTTCCCCAGGACCTGCCCCGCCTGGGCGAGTCGGCGCTGATCATGATCGACTTCCAGAACACCTACCGCACCGGCGTCATGCGGCTCGACGAGGCCGAGCAGGCCGTGGCCGCCGGCGCGCGTCTGCTCGCCGCCGCCCGCGCCGCGGGGGCGCCCGTCGTGCACGTCGTCAACGACGGCGGCGAGGGCACTCCTTACGACATCCGGACCGAGATCGGTGCGATCAGCGACGAGGTCGCCCCGATCGAGGGCGAGAAGGTCGTCGTCAAGCAGTTCCCCGACGCCTTCCACGCCACCGACCTCGAAGCGACCCTGAAGGACCTCGGCGTCACCGGCGACCTGGTCATCGCCGGGTTCATGACGCACATGTGCGTCCTCTTCACCGCGCAGGGCGCCTTCAACCGCGGCTACCGCCCGACCGTGGTCGCCGAGGCCACCGCGACGCGCTCCCTCGACGCCCCCGACGGCACCGTCACGGCGGCGGAGGCGCTCCAGGCCGCGAGCCTGACGACGGTCACCGACCTCTTCGGCACGGTCGCCCGCACGGTCGACGAGCTCGTCGCGTAACGGGTTCTCCCGGTCGGCGGTGGCGCCGCCGTCCGGCCCCCGTCCGGCGGCCCCGTCCTGCGCCCCCCGTCCGGCGACGGCTGCCGCCCCGGGCCTGCCCGTGACACCGGGAGTTCACCCGAGGTGTGCCGGAACACCGCCTGATGATCGGTCACGGGTCGCCCGGCTCGGCGGTAATGGCGGTCGGCCCGTGACGGATCATCCGGGCGCTCCTGTTCCGTACGCCCCCTGGAGGACGTGTGCCCCCCGTCGCCGAGACCGTGCTCGACGAGGTCGACGGCGAGGAGGGGACGGGCGGCCCGAAGCTCACCTCCGGCTCCCCACGGCGCCGGCTGCGCTCCCCGGCCGTCGCCGGGCCGCTCTCGGCCGCCCTGCTCACCGCCGTCCTGCTCGCCCTCGCCACGCGGCTCTCGCGCGGCTACCCCTTCGGCCCGGTGACCAGGAACATCGTCGACCTGGGTCAGCAGTACCTGCCGTTCCACGCGTACTGGCGCTCGTTCCTCCGCGGCGAGACCCACGGAGACGCCTTCCTCAACTGGAACTCGGGCTTCGGCGCCAACTTCCTCGGTGACATCGGCACCTATCTGAGCAGCCCCTTCGACCTGCTCGTCGTCCTCTTCCCGGCGGACCGCATCGAACTCGCCCTGTACGTCGTCACCGCCGTCAAGATCACCGCGGCCGGGGCGGCGATGGCGCTGCTGCTCCTGCGGACGCGCCCCGGTCCCTGGCCGGTCGCCGCCGTGCTCGGCAGCGCGTACGCCCTCTCGGGCTGGACCTTCGAATTCGGTGCCACCGTCCCGATGTGGCTCGACGGCCTCGTCGCCTTCCCGCTGCTCTGCCTGGTCGGCGAGTGGGCCCGCACCGGGCGCCGCCCCGTCCTCGGCCCCGTCGTGGTCGCCCTGGCCTGGACCGCCAACTTCTACACGGCGTACATGGCCACCCTCGGCGCCGCCGTCGTCCTGCTCGTACGGCTCCTCACCGCCGAGGAGACGGCCGGCGCACGGCAGCGCCTCGCGGCCGCGCTGCGAGCCGCACGGGGCGTCCTCATCGGCATCGGCCTCGCCGCACCGCTCGTCGTGGTCGTCTTCCTCGGCACCAAGGTCGCCGACCCCACTCCCGAGGCCACCTTCGCCCCCGCCGCCTGGGTGGAGGTCCTCGCCAGGTTCCTGCCGGCCACCGCGAGCCTCGCGAGCCCCGCCCTCTTCATCGGTACGCCTGCGCTCGCGCTCGCCCTCACCCTGCCCTTCAACGGGGCCGTCGCCCCGCGCGTCAGGGCCGGCTGGTCGGCCGCGGTCGTCCTGGTGACGCTCTCCCTCCAGTGGGAGCCGACCCATCTGCTCTGGCACGCGGGCGCCTCGCCCAACGGCGGCCCGTACCGGCAGACCTTCGTCCTGTGCGGGCTGCTGATCGTCGCCGGCTGGTTCTCGGCCGCCCGTGGCGTGCCGCGCCCGACCGCGCTCCTCGCGGCCGGCGCTCTGGTCGGGCTCCTTGCGTGGGCGGCCCACGGCAGCATCGACATCGACCGCTGGACCTACCCGGCCTTCGGCGTGGCCGCCGCCCTCGTGCTCGCCGCGGCCCTGGTGGCCCTCCTGCACAGCCGCAGGACGCCGGCGGGCGAACCACCGGCACCCGCCTCTCCCGCACCCGCCGCACCCGCCGCAGCCTCTCCCGCGCGCGCCCTGGCCACCGCGCGCCTCCTGCCCGTCCTCGCCGTCGTGCTCCTCGTCGCCGCGCAGGCCGGCGAGGCGGCCGTCACCGGGAAGCGGATCGCGGAGCAGCAGCGCGACGAGGTCGCCTGGTCGCCCCGGATCGGCCCCTGGCACACCGCCGTGGCCGACGAGGTGGCCCGCGCGGACGCCTGGCCGAAGCACCGGACGGAACCCGGAGAGGTCCCCGGCGGCAACGACGTCCTGATCGTCGGCGGCCAGGGTGCCGACTACTACAGCAGCCTCACCGCCGAGGTGACCTCCCGCACCCTCGCCTCCCTGGGCTTCGGCCACTACGCCAAGGGCCGCCACCCCGTCACCCTCGACAACCCGGTCACCGACGCCCTGTTCTCCATCGGCACCCGGGTCCGCTCGGTGCCCACCGAACCGGTACGCCAGGACGCGCTGCCCCGGGCGACGGTGACCGTCGCCACCACGCCCGTCCCGCCGCTGGTCACCGTCCGCCCGGCGAAGCGGCCGGCCACCCACCCCGGGGACTCCGCGTTCGCCGAGCAGGAACGGCTCCTCGGCGCCGACGTGTACGAGCTGCCGGAGGTCGACCGTGCCGGACGGACCGTCAGCACGCGCTGCCCGGCGGGCTCCCAGGCCTGGTTCTGGGCCCCCGAGTACCGCGGCGGCGCGACCCTCGCGGGGGAGCCGCGCGTGGACTTCGAGGGCAGGCCGCCCGCCGTCCGGGCCCCCATGCGGGCCCTCGGCACGGTGCCCGGGTCCGGCGAGGTACGGATCGAGCTGAGCCCCGAGCGCACGATCCGGCTGCCCCGTCAGCCGGTCGGCTGCCTGGTCCAGGCCCGGCTCGACTCCGCCGTGCGGCAGCTGACCGCCACCGGGGCCACCGAGGTGCGCGCCACCGGACACACCGTCACGGCCGAACTGCCCCCGGGCAGCACCGGGACCGCGGTGCTCGCCGCGCCCCGGATCTCCGGCTGGCGCTGTGCCGCCGGTGACGCGGAGCCGCGCCCCGCGCGCGCGTACCGGGGTCTCGTCGCGATCCCGCTCGACGGCCGGGCGAACACGGTCACCTGCTCCTTCCGCCCGCCGGGGCTCAAGCTCGGCGGCGCCGTCGGCCTGACCGCCCTCCTCGCCCTGGTCGCGACGGGGTTCCTGCACCGATGGTCCGGGCGGCGAGCGGAACGGCCGGCCGACGGACCGGCCGTCGCGTGAGACAGCTCTGGCGCGGTTTCCACGGGGGATGCCAAGAGTTCACCCGGAGTGCACGCGCGGATCGTTCGCCCGGAAAAGTGGAGCGTTACCGTACCCGCCGTAGCGGCGTTTAACTGTTCGATTCAGTATGGGGTTTCCGAGTGCCGAAACTGTCCGTCGTCGTACCGTTCCACAATGTCGGGGCCTATGCGCCCGACACCCTGCGCAGTCTCGCGAACAACGCGGATCCGGAATTCGAGTTCCTGCTGATCGACGACTGCTCGACGGACGACACCCCGGAAATCCTCGACCGGTGGCGCGACCGGCTGCCGAACGCGAAGGTCATCCGGCACGAGACGAACAGCGGTGTCGCCCAGGCGCGGAACACGGGAATCGACGCCGCGCGCGGGGACCACATCACCTTCCTCGACGGCGACGACTGGTACGCGCCCGGCCACCTGAAGGCCATGGTGGCCGGGATCGAGCGCCTGGGCTGCGACTTCGCCCGTACCGACCACGTCCTCTCGGAAGGCCGCAAGCGGAACATCCGCTATGCCCCCGCCAAACGCCGCGACACCGTGATGGACCCCCGTGACGGAATCTCGCCCGCCAGCATGGTGACGATGGTGGACTATCCCTTCGTCCCCTTCGGAATCTACAGCTCCCGTCTCTTCCAGAACGGCGGATCCCGTTTCGAGACGTCCCTGAGAACGGCCGAGGACCGCCTCTGGGTCTGGCGCCTCCACCTCAAAGCGCGCACCTTCGCCGCGCTTTCCCTGCACGGTGTCTTCTACCGCCGGGGCGTCACGACCTCGCTCACCCAGATCACCGACAACCGACAGCTGGACTTCATTCCGTCGTACGACACCCTGCTCGCCGACGTCTCCCGGGACGCGGAGGCGGACCGGTTCCTCCCGAAGGCGGTCCGCACCTACTGCGCGATGATCGCCTTCCACATGGGAAAGGTCGGCACGTACGAGCCCGCCGTCGCGGAGCGGCTCCGCGTCGACGTGCGCGACGCGCTGCAGCGGATGCCGCAGCAGGTTCTCGAAGAGACGCTCTCCACCATGGACACCCCCCGCAGCACCCTTCTCCGGAGCCTGCGCGACACCGTAAGGACCGCCTGACCCATGGCCCCCGCCCCCGCCGCCGACCAGGCACCGGCGCTCGACCCGGCCTCCGACGGCCGCCCGGTCCAGATCTTCCAGGTGTCCACCCTGTACGGCGCCGCCACCCTCGCGGCCTCGCTGGACGCAGGCCAGTTCGGCACCCGCGCGGACCACCGCCGGCTCCTGCTGGTCTCGCGCAACGCCGAGATCCCGGAGACCGCGCCGCGCATGGAGACGATGACCGGCTACGAGCGGATCGCCGCCCGTTTCGACGGCGTCCTCGACTGGAACGAGACGATCCACCCGTACCACCCGGCCGCCTGGGCCCCCCGGCCCGAGGACGCCCCGCTCTGGCAGCGCGTGATGCGCACCGCGTGGGACCTCGGCACCGCCCCGGTGGAGCTGATCGTCGAATCCATCCAGGTCAACCCCGCCAAGGCACTGGCCGGCTGCTTCCCCGAGAGCGCCCTCCACGTCTACGCGGACGGCCTGATGAGCTACGGCCCGACCCGCAACGACCTCGCGCAGTCGATCGCCTGCCGCATCCGGCGGGTCCTCCACCTCGACCTGGTGCCGGGCCTGCGCCCCCTCCTCCTGAGCGAGTACGGCGTGGAGCCGGAGCTCGTCCCCGACGACGCGTTCCGCGCGGTCCTCGCCGAGATCGCCGAAGAGGCGGCCGACGACCCCGAGATCGTCCGGGCGGCCGCCGCCGAGCCCACGGCACTGATGCTCGGCCAGTACCTCGCCGCGCTCAACCTCCTCACCGCCGAGGAGGAGGAAGAGCTGCACGTACGGATGCTCCGCGGCGTCACGGCCGCCGGCCACCGCTCGGTGGTCTTCAAGCCGCACCCGTCCGCGCCCGCCGGTTACTCCACGGCGCTCCGGGAGGAGGCGGAGCGGTCCGGCGTACGGCTCACCGTCCTCGACGGACCGCTGCTCGCCGAGACCTTCTACGAGCGGTGCAGGCCCCGGCTCGTCGTCGGCTGCTTCTCGACCGCGATGTTCACCGCCGCCGTCTACTACGGCGTCCCCCTCGCGCGCGTGGGCACGGCCGAGGTCCTCGAACGACTCACGCCCTTCGAGAACAGCAACCGGATCCCGCTCACCGTCGTCGACCACCTGGTCCCGGACCTGGAGCAGGGCGAGGAGCCCGCTGTGCCCGGAGCGGCGCCGGACTCGCTCACTCCGCTCGTCCGCGCCGTCGGCTACTGCATGCGGCACAAGAGTCACCCCGGGATGCGCGAGGAGGCCGCCCGCTTCCTGGCCGAGCACCACGCCGACCCCGGGATCGCACACCACTTCGACGGGGAGCGGCTGACCCGGCTCGGTCTCCCGGGCGGCACGGAGACGCCGGCGCAGAGCGGCGGCATGCCGTCACGGCTCCGCCGGAGTCTCGTACGGTCCCGACGGGGCTGATCTCCGGCCGACCCGGTCCCGTCCGACAGGGCTGATCCGGCCGGTCCACCGGTGCGGGGCCGCCGCGTCATCTGTGCGGGCGGCGGCCTCCGCGGCTCATGCCCCGGGGGACCTGACGAGGGTGAAGACCGCGCCCTCCGGGTCCGTCACCAGGGCCGACCGCCCCGCCGTGGCATCGCGCGGCGGGCGCAGCACATGACCGCCGAGCCGCAGGACGAGCCGGGCGGCGGCATCGGTGTCGGCGACCTCGAAGTACGTCATCCAGTGCGGGCCCCGGTCCCGGGGCAGCGCGTTGCCGACGCCGTGCAGCGACGCCACCGGGCGTCCGTCCACCAGGAGCGTGGCGTAGTCGTGGTCGGCGGAGACGACCGGCTCCACCTCGAAGCCGAAGACCGTCCGGTAGAACTTGCCGACCGAGGACGTCTCGAAGGTGAGGAGCTCGTTCCACACGGGGGTCCCGGGCGGTCCCGCCGTCGCCGTGCCGTGGTGCGCCTCCGCCTGCCAGACACCGAAGACCGCACCCACCGGGTCGGAGCAGACCGCCATCCGGCCGGCCTCGCCCGCGTCCAGCGGGCCGACGGCCACGGTGCCCCCGCAGCAGCGGATGCTCTCGGCGGTCTCGTCGGCGTCGGCGGTGGCCAGATAGGGGGTCCAGGCGATCGGAAGGTGGCGGTCGGGCGGCAGCTGGCCGATGCCCGCCACCTCCTTGCCGTCGAGCAGCGCGCGCACGTACGGGCCGAGATGCTGCGGACCGGGTTCGAACTCCCAGTCGAAGAGTGCGTGGTAGAACTCCTGCGTGGCGTCTAGCCCGTGCACCATCAGGCTCACCCAGCAGGGTGTGCCGGGTGAGCGCCGAGTCGCCTCGGTCATCGTGACTCTCTCCTCGGACCATCGTCGTGCCCGTGTCCCCGTCCGATGGTGTCACCGACGGGGCCGTGACGCGCCCCGGTCGCACCAAAGAGTGGCTCGAACCCGCCGCGACGACGCGGGGAGGACGCCGGGTTCGCCCCCCGCGGCCGTGCGGCTGCGCGAGGATGGCACCCATGAACCCCATCATCGTCGTAAGCGAACTGCTGAGCGAGTCGGCCGGGGCCCGGCCGCCGGTTCTCCTGGACGTCCGCTGGACGCTGGGCGGCCCGCCCGGACGCCCGGCGTACGAGGCCGGACACCTCCCCGGCGCGGTCTACGTCGACCTGGACACGGAACTGGCGGGCGCGCCCGGCACCGGCGGACGCCACCCGCTGCCCGACCCGGAGGCCTTCGGGGCCGCGATGCGCCGGGCGGGTGTCTCCACGGACACCCCGGTCGTCGTCTACGACGGCGGCCTCGGCTGGGCCGCGGCCCGCGCCTGGTGGCTGCTCCGCTGGGCCGGCCACCCGGACGTCCGGGTCCTGGACGGCGGTCTCGCGGCCTGGACGGGGGAGCTCACGGAGAAGGTGCCCACCCCGGAGCCGGGCGACTTCCGGCCACGGCCGGGCGGGCTCGGGCTGCTCGACGCCGACGGGGCGGCGGCGCTCGCCCGCGAGGGGCTGCTCCTGGACGCGCGGGCCGCCGAGCGGTACCGCGGGGACGTGGAGCCGATCGACCGGGTCGGCGGGCACATCCCGGGCGCGGTCTCGGCCCCGACGACGGAGAACGTGGACGCGGAGGGGCGTTTCCTGGGCGCCGACACCCTGCGGGACCGTTTCACCTCGCTCGGCGCCGCCGAGGGGACTCCGGTCGCGGTCTACTGCGGCTCGGGCGTCTCCGGCGCGCACGAGGTCCTCGCCCTGGAGATCGCGGGCATCCCGGCCGCGCTCTACGCGGGCTCGTGGTCCGAGTGGTCCGCCGATCCCGCCCGTCCGGTGGCCACGGGCCCGGACCCGCGGTAGCCCTCGGCCCACGGAACCGCCCGTCAGCACACGGGACCCGCGACAGGCCTCCGCACCCGGAACCGGCGGGTCCTCCCCGCCCGGGCCCTCCGGCCACGGGGGCGTCCGGCCACGGGGGTCCCCGCCCACGGAAGAGGGCCCGCGCCGGTCCGGCGCGGGCCCTCTCCTCGTACGGCGGAGGCCGTCAGTCCTGCTTCTTCCTGCGGGTGCCGAAGACGATCTCGTCCCAGCTCGGCACCGCCGCGCGGCGGCCCGGGCGGACGCCGTCCGCCTCGGCCTGCCGGTCGGTGGTGCCGGTGAGCCGGTCCCGGTGGCCCGAGACCGCGCGGGGCATGAGGACGTCGGCGTACGCGGAACCGGCACCCGCCGAAGCGGCCGGGGCCGGCGGCTCCTCCGCCTCGACCTCTTCCGAGGGCTCCGACGAGTCGGGCTGCTCGGGTACGACCATGTCGCCGCGGAAACTCGGCACGGCCTCCAGGAGGCTCGTCAGGGAGTCCCGCTCGTCCTCCGGCTCGGCGGACGCGGACGCCCGCTCCAGCTGGCGGTGGTCGAGCTGACGGTCCAGGGCGCGGTCGAGCGGCCTGTCCCGGGGCAGCCGGGCGATCCGGGGCACGAACGGGAAGCTCGGCTCCGGCGCGGCGGCGATCGTGTCGTCCGTCTCGCCGATCAGGGCACGGGCCTCGTCGTCCACGGCCTGGACGAGCCGCCGGGGCGGGTCGTACGTCCAGCTGGCCGTGTGGACCTCGCCGGCGACGCGGTAGACGAGCAGCACCTCCCAGGTGCCGTCGTCACGGCGCCAGGAGTCCCACTGCACGGTGTCCTTCTCGGCGCCGCGCAGCAGCAGCCGCTCCTGCACCGCCTCGCCGAGCTGGGGGCCGCTGTTCTCGCCGGGCCTGCGCACCGGGGTCTTGCGGGCCCGCTCCGCCATGAAGGCGCGCTCGGCGAGCACGGGGCCCTCGAAGCGGCGCACGCGGTCGACGGGGATCCCGGCCATCTGGGCGACCTCCTCCGCGGAGGCACCGGCTCGTATCCGTGCCTGGATGTCGCGGGGGCGGAGGTGGCTCTCCACCTCGATCTCGATCTGGCCGAGGCGCGCGCGGTCGTTGCGCACGGCGGCGCGAAGCCGCTCGTCGATCGGAAGTGTGTACTCCGTGCTGTCAGCAGCCTTCAGCACCAGTCGTGTGCCGTCGTTGGAGACGGCCACGACACGCAGTTCGGGCATGGGGACCTCCCGGGTGGTGCCTGCCGACGTCACGTGCGTCGCTGCTTCCGCTAGTCGAGTGTGGCCTGCCCGGGTGCAGCCTGCCACTACCTTGCCGAGTTGCCCGGCGTGTCGGGCGTGGACCCTGGGACGCCGTTATGACACGGTTACCTGTTGGCTACCCGGAGTGACAGACGGTCACTCTGTGCAGTCGGTTTCCGTGCGATGCCGCCGTGCCGCCGGTCGAGCGCCGTGTCCGGCCCCCTCCCCTTGATCCCGGGCACCCGTGAAGGCGTCCGGACCCAGGGTTCGCCAATGTACTCCATTCGGGCCACCTGGGTGGACCGGCGCGCCGCCCAACTTCTCGGGCGGTACGGGAGTTGAGTCTCCGCGATCTTCCCCCTCACGTGTCGCTCTTCACAGAAAGAGCAGAAACGGAACTATTCGCTTCGCCCATATGTCCCTTCTGGGTGCAAGGCGAACGGATGAGCCGTCAGGGGCTGGATCAGGGGTTGGAGATGCGTCACAGGCCGGACACCGACACGGACGAGCGGGAGGAGACGGACAGCGCGAGGAGAAGGATCGACCTGAGTGTGGCTCAGGTCTCGGGCAGTGCCCTGGCCGCGGTCATCGCCGCCAAACTCGCCTCCACCCTCGGCGTGTACGGCACGATCCTCGGCGCCGGTGTGATCAGTGTCATCGCCACCTGCGGCGGTCCGCTCTTCCAGCACCTCTTCCGGCGCACCGGCGAGCAGGTCCGCGACGTGACGGTCGCCGCCAAGCCGAAGGCCCGTCAGGTGCCGCTCGCCCCGGGGCCGCGGGACGACCGCACCCTGATGCTGGGCACGGTCCGGGCACCCGCCCCGTACGCCGACGGGCCCGACGGGGAGTTCGGCACGGCGACCACCCACGGCACCCGGGTCCGCGGCTGGAAGCGCCCGGCGATCGCCGCCGCGCTCGTCTTCGGCGTCACCATGGGCGGCATCACCACCTACGAACTCGTCTCGGGGCAGGACTTCAGCGGCAAGCAGGGCACCACCACGTTCGGATCCGTCGTCCGGGGCGGTGGCGGTTCGGGCCAGGAGGCGCCGCCGGCAGGAGACGAGGACCCCTCGACCGCGCCCTCGGGATCCGCCGACGACACCGGCCGGCCGGGCGACGGCGCCGGCAGCCCCTCGACGGGTGCCACCCCGACCCCGGGCGACCGGGGCGAGGGGCAGAGCGGTACGGCCACCCCCTCGCCCGAGCCGACGCCCTCCGGGTCGACCGGCGGCGAGCCGACGCCCACCCCCACACCCACGGCTCCGACGACGGAACCGACCACCCCGACCCAGGAACCGACCACCGGGACGGCCACGCCGGAGACCCCGTCGGCCCCGCCCCCGGCGGGAGCCGGAGACGGAGCCGGCACGGGAGCCGAGTGACCGTCAGTCGCCCAGGACCCGGCGCAGATAGTCGTTGGCGAAGAGCCGGTCCGGGTCGAGCCGGTCCCGCAGCGCCGTGAACTCGCCGAAGCGCGGGTAGACCTCGGAGAGATAGGCGGCCTCACGGGTGTGGACCTTGCCCCAGTGGGGGCGGCCCCCGTGCGCCGTCATGATGCGCTCCACCGCCGTGAAGTACGCGCGGTGGGGCGTTCCCCTGTAGAGGTGGACGGCGATGTACGCGGTCTCCCGGCCCGAGGCCGTGGACAGCGCGATGTCGTCCGCCGGGGCCGTCCGCACCTCCACCGGGAAGCTCACCTTGAGCGGCGAGCGCTCGACCATCGCCTTGAGCTCACGCAGCGCGGCGACCGCCGCCTCACGCGGAAGCGCGTACTCCATCTCCAGGAAGCGCACCCGGCGCGGCGAGGTGAAGACCTTGTACGGGATGTCGGTGTACGTACGGGCCGACAGCGCCCGGCTGGAGAGCTTGGCGATCGAGGGGATGACCGGCGGCACCGCCTTGCCCAGCGAGCACGCCACCTGGAAGAGCCCGTTGGAGAGCAGCTCGTCCTCGACCCAGCCGCTGACCCGGCCGGGGGGAGCGGCGGGGCCCGCGCTGCGGTTGTTGCGCTTGGTGTTGCAGTTGTCCGTGTGGGGGAACCAGTAGAACTCGAAGTGCTCGTTCTCCGCGTGCAGCGCGTCGAACTCCGCGGTGACCCGGTCGAAGGTCATCGGCTCCTCGCGCGCGGTGAGCAGGAACACCGGCTCGACCGCGAAGGTGATCGCCGTGACCACGCCGAGGGCGCCGAGTCCGATCCGGGCGGCCGCGAAGACCTCCGGATTCTCCTTCTCCGAACAGGTCAGCAGCTCGCCCGAGGCCGTCACCAGCTCCAGTTCGCGGATCTGCGCGGCTATCGAGGCCGAGTCGCGGCCCGTGCCGTGCGTCCCGGTGGAGGTGGCGCCGGCGACGGTCTGCTCCATGATGTCGCCCATGTTCGTGAGCGACAGGCCCTCCCGGGCCAGCGCCACGTTGAGCCGCTTGAGCGGGGTTCCCGACTCGACCGTCACGGTCATCGACGCGCGGTCGATCCGCCGGATCCCGGTCAGCAGACCCGGCCGAATGAGGACTCCGTCGGTGGCCGCGATCGAGGTGAAGGAGTGGCCGGTGCCGACCGTCTTCACCCGCAGCCCGTCCTCGGCCGCCCGGCGCACCGCCTCGGCGAGCTCCTCGGCCGAGGCCGGGCTCACCTCCCGCACGGGGCGGGAGGTGACGTTCCCCGCCCAGTTACGCCACGGGCTGTCCGCCGTCCTGGTGCTCCTGGACCCCGCTGTTGTCGTCCCGCTCACGCTGCCCCTCCCGGTTCGGCGCCGGCCTGCGCAGCCGGCGGTGTCCGAGGAGACCCACCGCGACCGCGAGCGCGCCCGAGACGACGGGCACCACGTACCCCGCCTCGGCCCCCGACGCGTCGACCACCCAGCCGGCGGCCGAGGAGCCGAGCGCCACGCCGATCGCGAGGCCGGTACCCGTCCAGGTCATGCCCTCGGTCAGCTTGGTGCGCGGTACGTGCGCTTCGACGAGGGCCATGGTGGTCACCATCGTCGGTGCGATGGACAGGCCCGCGACAAAGAGCGCCACGGCCAGCAACGGCAGGTTCCCGGCCAGTAGGAGGGGGATCATACTCACGGCCATCGCGCAGATGCCCAGGAGCCAGCGACGGGAAGGGTCGCTCTTGAGGTGGAGCAGCCCGAAGACGGCGCCGGCCAGACCGGAGCCCAGGGCGTAGACGGCCAGGACGAGACTGGCGGCGGCCTTGTGGCCCTGCTCCTCGGCGAAGGCCACGGTCACCACGTCGACCGAGCCGAAGATGGCGCCGGTGGCGACGAACGCGAGGGCCAGCACCTGGAGGCCGGGGGAGCGGAGCGCGGAACGGGACCTGCCGCCCTGATGAGGGTGCGGGACCGGCTCGGTGGCGCGCTGCGAGGTCAGCCAGAAGACGCCGACGGTGAGGAACACCCCGGCGAAGAGCGGACCGGCCTCGGGGAACCAGGTCGTCGACAGACCGATCGAGAGGATCGGGCCGAAGATGAAGCACACCTCGTCGACGATCGACTCCCAGGAGTACGCCGTGTGCAGGCGCCGCTCGTCGCCCCGGTAGATCTCCGCCCAGCGGGCCCGGGTCATCGCGCCGACGCTCGGCACACAGCCGATCACGGCCGTGAACACGAAGAGCGTCCAGTCGGGGGCCTGCTGCTGCACGCAGAGGAGGAGGCCGGCGGCGGCCGCGAGCGAGACCAGGGTGACCGGGCGGAGCACCCGGCGCTGACCGTGCCGGTCGACGAGCCGGGAGACCAGGGGGCCGAGGACGGCGGCGGACATCGCGAGCGCCGCCGAGAGGGCGCCGGCGAGCCCGTACCGGCCGGTGACCTGGGAGATCATGGTCACGATGCCGATGCCCATCATCGACAGCGGCATCCGGCCGAGGAAGCCGGCGACGGAGAACGACGCGGTGCCGGGCGCCGTGAAGAGCGCGCGGTAGGGACTGGCCAAGAGGTTCTCCGGATCTCCGTGCTTCGGAGCGGGCTCCGCACGACGACTCAACACGTGTAATTAATAGCTAAAGCCTACGGTGTTGAAGTCGATGGGTCATCCCCCTTTTTCGGACGAGCGCAGGACGGGGCCCGCCGGACGAGCGCAGGACGAGGCCCACCGGGCGGGCCCACCAGGCGGGCCGCGGACGAGCGCGCCGGGCGGGAGCGCCGGCCCTCGGGCGGAACCGCCGCACGAGACCGCCGGTCGGGGCCCGTCGGACGGGCCGCGCCATCCCGTGCCGCGGGCGGGTGGGAGGATCGGTGCCATGTCCGATCAGCACGATCCCGCCCCGTACGACGCCCTGCTGCTGCTCTCGTTCGGCGGCCCCGAGGGCCCGGACGACGTGGTCCCGTTCCTGGAGAACGTGACGCGCGGCCGAGGCATCCCGAAGGAACGGCTCAAGGAAGTGGGGCAGCACTACTTCCTCTTCGGCGGCGTCTCCCCGATCAACGACCAGAACCGCGCGCTCCTCGACGCGCTGCGGACGGACTTCGCCGCCGCCGGCCTGGAGATTCCCGTCCACTGGGGAAACCGGAACTGGGCCCCGTACCTCACCGACACCCTCCGCGAGATGATCACCGACGGCCGACGTCATATCGCCGTCCTCACCACCAGCGCGTACGCCTCCTACTCAGGCTGCCGCCAGTACCGCGAGAACCTCGCCGACGCGCTCGCCACCCTCGAAGCGGAGGGGCTCCCGCTGCCCCGGGTCGACAAGCTCCGGCACTACTTCAACCACCCCGGTTTCGTCGAGCCCATGGTCGAGGGCGTCCTCGCCTCCCTCGCCGAACTCGACCCGTCCGTCCGCGCCGGCGCCCACCTCGCCTTCACCACCCACTCCATCCCCGACTCCGCCGCCGACTCCTCGGGACCGGTCACCGAGCACGGCGACGGCGGCGCCTACGTCCGCCAGCACCTCGACGTCGCCCGGTTGATCGCCGACGCCGTCCGCGAGCGGACCGGGAACGACCACCCCTGGGAGCTCGTCTACCAGTCCCGCAGCGGAGCCCCCCACATCCCGTGGCTCGAACCCGACATCTGCGACCACCTGGAGGCGCTGCACGGCGCCGGGGCGCCCGCGGCGGTCATGGTCCCCATCGGCTTCGTCTCCGACCACATGGAGGTCCTCTACGACCTCGACACCGAGGCCACGGCCAAGGCCGCCGAGCTCGGGCTGCCCGTCCGGCGCTCGGCCACCGTCGGCGCCGACCCGCGGTTCGCCGCCGCCGTCCGAGAACTCCTCCTGGAGCGGGCCGCGCACGAGCGGGGTGCCCGCGTCGAGCGGTGCGCGCTGGGCGCCCTCGGCCCCTCCCACGACCTGTGCCCGATCGGTTGCTGCCCGGCCAGGGCGGAGCGCCCTGCGGCGGCCGGCGCCGACAGCCCGTACGCGTAAGGAAGCCCCG
The DNA here is from genome assembly GCF_044752725.1 of Streptomyces sp. NPDC088707. Classification (NCBI taxonomy): domain Bacteria; kingdom Bacillati; phylum Actinomycetota; class Actinomycetes; order Kitasatosporales; family Streptomycetaceae; genus Streptomyces; species Streptomyces sp. NPDC088707. The sequence continues at coordinate 212,955 of NZ_JBIVLV010000012.1, forward strand.
TGACCGAGATGGCCGACGACGTGACCGAAGGGACCGACGTGCCCGACCCGCTGCTCACCGAACTGCTCGACCTCGCCCTGGAGGCCGCACGGCGGGCCGGAGCGCTGCTGCGCGACGGCAGGCCGGACGACCTGGCCGTGGCGAAGACCAAGACGAGCCCCATCGACGTCGTCACCGAGATGGACATCGCCGCCGAGAAGCTGATCACCGGCTTCCTCGCCGACCACCGCCCGCAGGACGGCTTCCTCGGCGAGGAGGGCGCGTCGAGCCCCGGCACCAGCGGGGTCCGCTGGGTGATCGACCCGCTCGACGGCACCGTGAACTACCTCTACGGACTGCCCACCTGGGCGGTCTCGATCGCCGCCGAACGGGACGGCGAGACCGTGGTCGGCGTCGTCGGGGCCCCGATGCGCGGCGAGACCTACCGGGCGGTCCTCGGCGGCGGCGCCCACGCGGAGGGCGGCGCGTACGCGGACGGGCGGCGCCTCGAGGTCCGCCCCTCGCCCCCGCTCGACCAGGCGCTCCTGGGCACCGGCTTCGGATACGTCCAGGCCCGGCGGGCCCACCAGGCCGACGTCGCCCAGCGGGTGATCCCGCGCGTCCGCGACATCCGGCGCGGCGGCTCCGCCGCCATCGACCTCTGCGACGTCGCCGCGGGCCGCCTGGACGCCTACTACGAGCGGGGACTCAACCCCTGGGACTTCGCCGCGGGCGCCCTGATCGCCCGCGAGGCGGGCGCGCGGACCGGCGGCCGTCCGGGGGAGCCGGAGTCCGGCGAACTGGCCCTGGCGGCCCCTCCGGGCCTCTTCGGGCCCCTCCAGGAGATGCTGGAGGAGCTGGGCGCCTGGCACGACTGACGGACGCGTGAGGGCCCCGGTGCCGGGAACGGCGCCGGGGCCCTCACGCGTGTACGGGTCGAACGGTCGGATGGGTCGAACGGCCGGTCTGCGGTCGGTCGGGTCTGAACGGGCAGCGGGTCGGGCGGGGTCTGAACGGTCTGCGGGTCGGCCGGGTCAGACGCCCTGCGCGGCTACCTCCACGCCGTGCTCGGCGGCCAGCCGGTGCAGGTCCTCGAGCTCCGCCTGCTCCACCTCCGCCAGGTAGTCGTCGCCCGTCTCACGGGCCCGCGTGAGGTCCGTCTGCGTGGTCCTGATGCGGTGCAGCAGGCCTGCGGTGAAAGCGTCCATCGTGCGCCCCCTCGTCATGGGTCCGGTGGCACGGGGGTGTGCCGAGGGTGGGTGGATCACACACTGCGGTCTCTGGGGGACAGAGAGCGGTAGGTGGCGCGCCACATACAGGGCGTGATCACGGGGTGTGCAGTCGTCCTCCCCAACCCCTTCCTCAGAGAAACCTCAACTGGCCCGTGAATCCGGTGAATTCTTCGATCAAGGCCGCGCTCCCCGCCGCGCGCCCCCGTTCACCACCCGCCCGCTCAGGGCCCCGCACCGCCGTCTTACAGCCGGTTTACGCGCGTACGGGGCAGGATGGACACGCACAGTCAGTGCTCAGGTCTTCAGCACCGGTCCGCCTCAGGACCCCAGCTCAACGGGAAGGAAGTACGACGTGCGCGTACTCGTCGTCGAGGACGAGCAGCTGCTCGCCGATGCGGTGGCCACCGGACTGCGCCGGGAGGCCATGGCCGTCGACGTCGTGTACGACGGCGCCGCGGCCCTGGAGCGCGTCGGGGTGAACGACTACGACGTCGTCGTCCTCGACCGCGACCTTCCCCTCGTCCACGGTGACGACGTCTGCCGCAAGATCGTGGAGCTGGGCATGCCCACCCGCGTCCTGATGCTCACCGCCTCCGGCGACGTCAGCGACCGGGTCGAGGGCCTGGAGCTCGGGGCGGACGACTACCTCCCCAAGCCCTTCGCCTTCACCGAGCTCACCGCGCGCGTGCGCGCGCTCGGCCGGCGGACCAGCGTGCCGCTCCCGCCGGTCCTCGAGCGCGCCGGCATCAAGCTCGACCCGAACCGCCGCGAGGTCTTCCGCGAGGGCAAGGAGGTCCAGCTCGCGCCGAAGGAGTTCGCCGTCCTGGAGGTCCTCATGCGCAGTGAGGGCGCCGTCGTCTCGGCCGAGCAGCTCCTGGAGAAGGCCTGGGACGAGAACACCGACCCGTTCACCAACGTCGTCCGCGTCACCGTCATGACCCTGCGCCGCAAGCTCGGCGAGCCGCCCGTCATCGTGACGGTCCCCGGCTCCGGGTACCGGATCTGAACCCGATGCCCACCACCTCCGTACCCCACACCCACGCGCCCCCGAAGCCGGCCTGGGACCCCAGGGACCCCGTCAGGCCCCTGCTGCGCCCCACCATCCGGATACGTCTCACGCTGCTGTACGGCGGGATGTTCCTGATCGCGGGCATCCTGCTGCTCTCGATCATCTACCTCTTCACCGCGCAGGCGCTCACCCACAGCGTCTCCGAACTGCCCTTCAAGGTCGTCCAGGGCCAGGTCCAGCCGACCACCTCCTGGTGCGAGCTGCCCGCGCAGGGCACCGGGGAGCAGCTCAACCAGGCGGTCTCCGTCTGTCTCCGGTACCAGAGCGACCAGGCCCTCGACGACCTCCTGCGCCGCTCGCTCTTCGCCCTGCTCGGACTGAGCATCATCGCCTTCGCCTTCGGCTACGCCATGGCGGGGCGGGTGCTCTCGCCGCTCGGCCGGATCACCCGGACCGCCCGCCAGGTGGCCGGCTCCGACCTGTCCCGGCGGATCGAGCTGGACGGCCCCGACGACGAGCTCAAGGAGCTCGCCGACACCTTCGACGAGATGCTGGAGCGCCTGGAGCGGGCCTTCACCGCCCAGCAGCGCTTCGTCGCGAACGCCTCGCACGAGCTGCGGACGCCTCTCGCGATCAACCGCACCCTCCTGGAGGTGCACCTCTCGGACCCGGGCGCGCCGGTGGAACTCCAGCAGCTCGGCAAGACGCTGCTCGCCACCAACGAACGCAGCGAACAGCTCGTCGAGGGTCTGCTGCTGCTCGCCCGGAGCGACAACCAGATCATCGAGCGCAAACCCGTCGACCTCGCCGAGGTCGCCGAGCGGGGCGTCGACCAGGTCCACGCCGAGGCGGCGGCCAAGGGCGTCGAGATCCGGGGCGAGCGCGCGCCCGCGGTCGTCCAGGGCAACGGCGTCCTGCTGGAGCGGATCACGCTGAACCTGCTCCAGAACGCCGTCCGGTACAACGTGGCGGAGGGAGGCTGGGTGGAGGTGACGACCGCGACCGAGCACGGCCAGGCGGTCCTGACCGTCTCGAACACGGGTCCCGTGGTCCCCGCGTACGAGATCGACAACATCTTCGAGCCGTTCCGGCGGCTCCGGCAGGAGCGGACCGGCAGCGACAAGGGTGTCGGCCTGGGCCTGTCGATCGCGCGCTCCGTGGCCCGCGCGCACGGCGGCCGGATCATCGCGGAGCCCCGCGAGGGCGGTGGTCTCGTGATGCGCGTCACTCTGCCGATCTGACACACTGCACGAGCCGACCCGGTTCCGTTCGCTTTGCGCGGAATTCCGTGGGCCCGATTCTGAGACGCTCATGTGTGATCGATCACAGGAGAAGGTGTCCGGACATCCACTCTCCGTAACGGAGAAATCCCCGTGAAAACCCGGAAAAGTCCGGGTTTCCCGGGCCCGGGTTGACGGGAAGTACACGGGGTGGCGCCTGCAAGGGGCACCCGTAGGACCGTGTACGGTCCGGTTCGCCACCCGAAGCCGATCACTCGCGAGAGGACGGAACGGGTGTCGATTGAGTAACAGACCTTGATGTGAGGCAAAATCTCCGCCTCAGGTCGGGCACAAGTCCGACCTCTCACGCGTTACGTGCGCTGGAGACACCGCAACCACCCAGAGGGGGAGAGCGACATGGCAACGGATTACGACACCCCACGCAAGACCGACGACGACGTCGATTCGGACAGCCTTGAGGAACTGAAGGCCCGCCGGAACGACAAGTCGACCTCGACCGTCGACGTCGACGAGTTCGAGGCCGCCGAAGGCCTGGAGCTTCCCGGCGCCGACCTCTCGAACGAGGAGCTGGCCGTCCGGGTCCTGCCCAAGCAGGCCGATGAGTTCACCTGCATGAGCTGCTTCCTCGTGCACCACCGCAGCCAGCTGGCCAGGGAGAAGAACGGCCAGCCCATCTGCCGCGACTGCGACTGAGACCCTCGGTCGTGGCAGGCGACACACCGTCCCGGAAGCGGCGTCTGAGGCTCCCTGGGAGCCCGAAGACGTACAAGGGCGGCTCAGGCCCGGTAGAGGGCGCCCAGGAGGCCCCTGAAGCCGAGCACGCCCCCTCCCCGCCCCCCCTCGGCGTACGTGACGACGAGCGAGGCCTCCCGGCCTCGCTCGAGGCCGCCACCGAGCCGGACCCGGCGCGGCTGCCGGCGGAGCGGGAAGCGGGACGGAGCGACGCGCTGGACGAAGCGGGGAACGACGAGACACGGCGGGACGGGCGCTTCGGCGCCGTCAAGCGGCTCGCCAATCCCGCGCGCGCCCAGCTCGACAGGATAAAGATCGACTCCGACCGGATCGACGCCGTCCGGCGCGGCGTCGCGCAGGGCGTCCGCCAGGGCGTGAAGCGCGGCGGAGACAGCGCCAAGGCCGGCATCGGCCATCTGGCCGACCGGTTGATCGACCTCGCCCCGCGGATCCCCGTCCGCGATCTGGCGACCCTGCGCAAGCAGTTTCCCGGGCTCGGCCCCGAGGAGCTCGCCGACAAGCTCGTCGCGGGTGCGGCGAACGCGAGCTCGACCGTGGGCGCCAGCATCGGTGCCGCCGCCATGCTCCCCGTACCCCCGGCCATGCCGGCGGAGCTCGCGGCGGAGATCACCGGCGTCGCCGCCGTGGAACTCAAACTCATCGCCGAACTGCACGAGGTCTACGGGCTGCGGCCCCCCGGCCGGCTCACCCAGCGTTCGGCGGCCTATCTGACCTCCTGGGCCGAGGAGCGGGGCATCGACCCCACCAAGCCCACCACGGTCAACGCGGCGCTCGGCGGACAGCTCAAGCGCGAGCTGCGCCAGCAGATCATGAAGCGCATGGTGCGCAACCTGCCGAACCTCACGCCCTTCATGGTCGGCGCGGCGGTCGGCGCGGTCATGAACCGCCGCGACACCAAGAAGCTCGCGGGCCACATCCGCAAGGACCTGCGGAACCGCCAGGTTCCCTGGGACTCCCTCCGGGAGCTGCCCCCGCTGGAGCAGCCGGAGAACCCGAAGGAGCTCGGGTTCTAGCCGGCCCCGCTCCCCGGCCCGCTCAGTCCTGGGCGCCCGCACGGACGGCGTCCAGGGCCGCCACCAACGCCTCCGGCTCACGGCTGGAGAGATACACGTACGGCGTCGGGTCCGCCGGGTCCGCCACCTCGATCCGCACCGCCCGGGCTACATAGCCCCGCATCAGCATGTACGCGCGCGGGTCGGCCTTGTACGTGCGCCACGCGCGCGCCTCCTCCGCGTCCAGCGCCTCGGCCTCGCCCAGCGCCGAGACCGGGATCCGCGCGTCGCCCGCCACGAGCGAACCGGCCACCACCCGGATCCGGGCGGAGCCGTACGAGGAGACCGCCGCGCCGGCGAGCACCGCCACCACGATCAGACCGCCCAGCATCGGGACCGTGCCCAGCGGGACCATGATCAGGCCGCCGGAGAGACCGAGCAGACCCGCGATGAACCACCAGGAGCGGGGCGCCGTCAGCCGCTCGTCGAAGAGCGGTGCGGCGGAGGGGGCGGGGGAGGGGGCGGGGGACGATGCGGAAGGCTGCATGCGTCCAAGCTTGGCACGGCGCGACCTGCGCCCATCCGCGCGGGTAAGGTCTGCGGCTGTGACTGGAACATCTGCCGCCCTCACCCCGCCGGCCGACGCCATACCGCCGGTACGCCACCCCGACGCGCCGGCCCCCGGCGAGCTGCTCGGTTCGCACTACGAGTACTGCTTCGGGTGCGGCGGCGGGCAGCCCCACGGCCTCCACCTGGAGGCGCGCGCGGGCGAGGGCGTGACCGTCACCGCCGAGTTCACGGTGACCCCCGACCACCAGGGCGCCCCCGGTCTCGCGCACGGCGGCGTGCTCGCCACCGCGCTCGACGAGACCCTCGGCTCCCTCAACTGGCTGCTGCGGGTCATCGCCGTGACCGGACGGCTGGAGACCGACTTCGTCCGGCCCGTCCCGGTGGGCACCGTGCTCCACCTGGAGGCCGCGGTCACCGCCGTGCGCGGCCGCAAGATCTTCTCGACCGCCGTCGGCCGGATCGGCGGGCCCGAGGGCCCCGTCGCCGTCCGCGCCGAGGCACTCTTCATAGAGGTCAAGGTCGAGCACTTCATCGACAACGGCCGCCCGGAGGAGATCCAGGCCGCCATGTCCGACCCCGACCAGGTCCGGCGCGCCCGCGCCTTCGAGGTGAACCCCTGATGAGCAACCCTGTCGACGTACTGATCCGGCGTGTGGACCCGGACGTGCCGATCCCGGCCTACGGCCACCCCGGTGACGCCGGGGCGGACCTGGTCACCACCGAGGCCGCCGTGCTGGCCCCCGGGGAGCGCGCCGTGCTCCCCACCGGGATCTCCATCGCGCTCCCGGACGGGTACGCGGCCTTCGTGCACCCGCGCTCCGGACTGGCCGCCCGCTGCGGAGTGGCACTCGTGAATGCCCCGGGGACGGTGGATGCCGGGTACCGTGGAGAGATCAAGGTGATCGTGGTCAATCTCGACCCGCGCGAGAGCGTGCGGTTCGAACGATTCGATCGGATTGCCCAACTTGTCGTCCAACAGGTCGAGAAGGTGCGCTTCCACGAGGTGGCGGAGCTTCCCGGCTCTGCGCGGGCCGAGGGGGGCTTCGGGTCCACCGGCGGTCATGCCGCCGTGGACGGCACAACGGGTGGGAATCGATACGCTTCGGTCGTATCCGACCGGGAAGGACAGTGACGTGTTCGGACGTCGCAAGAAGAGCGGTGCCGCAGAGGACGCGGCGGGCGAGGCCGAGCAGGTCGTCGACGCGGTGGACGGCGAGGACGCGGACGACGCGGCCCCGCGCCGTGTGAACCTTCCGCCGGCGCCCAGGCCCGACGGACCCTGGGACATCTCCGAGGTCAGCAAGCCCGAGGACGGCCGTGTCGACCTGGGCGGCGTCTTCGTCCCCGGGGTCGAGGGCATGGAGCTGCGGGTGGAGGTGGCGGGCGACGCGATCGTCGCGGCCACCGTCGTCCTGCGTGACAGCGCCGTGCAGCTGCAGGCCTTCGCCGCCCCCAAGAACGAGGGCATCTGGGGCGAGGTCCGCGACGAGATCGCCACGGGCATCGTCCAGCAGGGCGGCGTCATCGACGAGGTCGAGGGCCCGCTCGGCTGGGAGCTGCGCGCGCAGGTCCCCGTACAGCTGCCGGACGGCAACCGCGGTGTGCAGCTGGTCCGCTTCGTGGGTGTCGACGGACCCCGCTGGTTCCTGCGCGGAGTGATCTCCGGGCAGGGCGCCGTCCAGCCCGAGGCCGCCGGCCTCCTGGAGCAGATCGTCCGGGACACCGTGGTCGTCCGCGGCGACGGACCGATGGCCCCGCGCGACCCGATCGTCCTCAAGCTGCCGAACGACGCGCAGATGGTGCCGGACGGCGTGCAGCAGGAGGAGCAGGAGAACTCCCGCTTCTCCGGCGGCATGGGCCAGCTCCAGCGCGGTCCGGAGATCTCCGAGATCCGCTAGTCCGCGCTCGGACCGGTGACCGGTCACCGGTGGGCCTCCGGGCCCGCCGCGTATCCGCCTGTGCCGATGGGCCGCTTTCCGTACGACACGTACGGAAAGCGGCCCATCGGCCGTTATCCACAGGTTCCGCCCGTGGGCTCTGGCCCTGGCACCCGGCCGCGGACCATACTGGCGGGCACATGTTCGAGGAGGGGGAGCACAGGGTGAGTGAGAGCAGCACGCGGTCCGCGACGGCCGTCGCCGAGGACCCGGCCGGCCTGCCGATGGTCCGCGTGGAGAACCTGCGCCGTTCGTACGGCACCGGGGAAGCAGCCGTCCACGCCCTGCGCGGGGTCTCCTTCGACATCCCGCGCGGCGAGCTCGTCGCGCTCAAGGGCCGCTCCGGCTCCGGCAAGACGACGCTGCTCAACCTGGTCGGCGGCCTCGACAGCGCGGACGGCGGCTCGATGGTCATCGACGGCGTCGACCTGGCCACCCTCGGTGAGAACGGGCTCCTGGAGCTGCGCCGCGACCGGATCGGCTTCATCTTCCAGTCCTTCGGACTGCTCCCCATCCTCTCCGCCGCCGAGAACGTGGGCGTACCCATGCGGCTGCGCAAGGCCGACCCGAAGGAGCGCGAGGAGCGGGTGGCCCTGCTCCTCGGCCTCGTGGGCCTGGCCGACCACGCGAACCAGCGGCCCGGCGAGCTCTCCGGCGGACAGCAGCAGCGCGTCGCCATCGCCCGCGCCCTCGCCAACAAGCCGGCCCTCCTCATAGCCGACGAGCCGACGGGCCAGCTGGACCAGGAGACCGGCCTCGCCGTCATGCAGCTGCTGCGCGCGGTGGTGCGCAGCGAGGGCTGTACGGCCCTGGTCGCCACCCACGACCCGCAGCTCCTGGGCCTGGCCGACCGGGTCCTCGAACTCAGCGACGGCGAGATCATCGAGCACTGACGCGGCACGGCCGGTCGCCACCACGGAGGCCGGCGCGGTCCCGACATCAGAAACACGTCAAGACCGCGCCGGCCCGCTCTCCGCATACGGAATGTCCGATTGGCTGGACGTATGGTCGTGCCATGGGACGCGGCAAGCTTCGGATATACCTCGGCGCTGCGCCGGGCGTCGGCAAGACCTACGCGATGCTCTCCGAGGGCCACCGGCGGGTGGAGCGCGGCACGGACTGCGTCGTGGCGTTCGTTGAGCACCACGGACGGCCGCGCACCGAGGTCATGCTGCACGGCCTGGAGCAGGTGCCGCGCCGCACCCTGGAGTACCGGGGGAGCACCTTCACCGAGATGGACATCGACGCCGTCCTGGAGCGGCGTCCCGCCGTCGCACTCGTCGACGAGCTCGCCCACACCAACGTGCCCGGATCCCGCAACCCCAAGCGGTGGCAGGACGTCGCCGAGCTGCTCGCCGCCGGCATCGACGTCATATCGACCGTCAACATCCAGCACCTGGAGTCCCTGGGCGACGTGGTCGAGGCGATCACCGGCGTGCGGCAGCGGGAGACCGTCCCCGACGAGGTGGTGCGCCGGGCCGACCAGATCGAGCTGGTCGACATGTCCCCCGAGGCCCTGCGCCGCCGGATGGCCCACGGCAACGTCTACACCTCGGACAAGGTCGACGCCGCCCTCTCCAACTACTTCCGCCCCGGCAACCTCACCGCCCTGCGCGAGCTGGCCCTGCTGTGGACCGCCGACCGGGTCGACGAGTACCTCCAGCAGTACCGAGGCGAGCACAACATCCGCTCCACCTGGCAGGCCCGCGAGCGCATCGTCGTCGGCCTGACCGGCGGACCCGAGGGCCGCACCCTCATACGGCGCGCCACCCGGCTGGCCGAGAAGGGCGCGGGAGGCGAGGTCCTCGCCGTCTACATCGCCCGCAGCGACGGCCTCACCGCCGCCTCGCCCAAGGAGCTGGCCGTCCAGCGCACCCTCGTCGAGGACCTGGGCGGAACGTTCCACCATGTCATCGGCGACGACATCCCCTCCGCGCTCCTGGAGTTCGCCCGCGGGGTCAACGCCACCCAGATCGTCCTCGGCTCAAGCCGCCGCCGCACCTGGCAGTACGTGCTCGGCCCCGGCGTCGGCCAGACCGTGGCCCGTGAATCCGGGCCCGACCTCGACGTCCACATCGTCACCCACGGCGAGGTCGCCAAGGGCCGCGGCCTCCCGGTCGCCCGGGGCGCCCGCCTCGGCCGCTCCCGGATCATCGGCGGCTGGGCCGTCGGCGTCGCCGGCCCCCTCCTCCTCGCCCTGCTCCTCACCCATGTCGACGCCGACCTCGGTCTCGCCAACGACATGCTGCTCTTCCTGGCCCTCACCGTCGCGGCGGCCCTGCTCGGCGGATTCCTGCCGGCGCTCGCCTCCGCCGCGGCCGGCTCCCTCCTCCTCAACTGGTTCTTCACCCCGCCCGTCCACCGGCTCACCGTCGCCGACCCCAAGAACATCGTGGCGATCGCCGTCTTCCTCGGCGTCGCCATGTCGGTCGCCTCCGTGGTCGACCTGGCCGCCCGACGCACCCACCAGGCCGCCCGGCTGCGCGCCGAGTCCGAGGTGCTCTCCTACCTCGCCGGCAGCGTGCTGCGGGGCGAGACCAGCCTCGACGCCCTCCTCGAACGGGTCCGCGAGACCTTCTCCATGGAGTCCGTCGCCCTCCTGGAGCGGGCGGACGACATCGAGCCCTGGACCCGGGCCGCGAGCGTCGGCCCCCACCCGGCGGCCCGGCCCGAGGACGCGGACGTGGACATGCCGGTCGGCGACCATCTGGCCCTCGCCCTGTCCGGCCGGGTGCTGCCCGCGGAGGACCGGCGCGTCCTCGGCGCCTTCGCCGCCCAGGCCGCGGTCGTCCTCGACCGCCAGCGGCTCGTGGGCGAGGCCGAGGAGGCCCGCAAGCAGGCCGAGGGCAACAAGATCCGCACCTCCCTGCTCGCGGCCGTCAGCCACGACCTGCGGACCCCGCTCGCCGGCATCAAGGCCTCCGTCTCCTCCCTCCGCTCCGACGACGTCGAATGGTCCGAGCAGGACCGCGCCGAATTCCTGGAGGGCATCGAGGCGGGCGCCGACCGCCTCGACCACCTCGTCGGCAACCTCCTCGACATGTCCCGCCTCCAGACCGGCACCGTCACCCCGCTGATCCGCACCGTCGACCTCGACGAGGTCGTCCCGATGGCCCTCGGGGGAGTGCCCGACGGCAGCGCCGAGCTCGACATCCCCGAGACTCTGCCCATGGTCGAGGTCGACAAGGGCCTCCTGGAGCGGGCCGTCGCCAACATCGTCGAGAACGCCGTCAAGTACAGCCCCGAGGGCGTGCCCGTGGCCGTCGCCGCCAGCACTCTCGGCGACCGCGTCGAGCTGCGGGTCGTGGACCGCGGCCCCGGCGTCCCCGACGAGGCCAAGGACCGCATCTTCGAGCCCTTCCAGCGCTTCGGCGACGCCCCGCGCGGCTCCGGCGTCGGCCTGGGACTCGCGGTCGCCCGCGGGTTCGTCGAGGCCATGGGCGGGACGCTCGGCGCCGAGGACACCCCCGGCGGCGGCCTGACGATGGTGCTGACCCTCAAGGCCGCGCGGGGCGGACCGCCGACGCAGGTCCCCGACCTCCCGGCGCACGCCGTGACCTGACCGGCCGCCCGAAGCACGACGCGCCTCCGTCCCGAAGCGCAGGAGCGCACGACGCGCCTCCGTCCCGAAGCGCAGGAGCGCACGACGCGCCTCCGTCGCGAAGCCCGGACGCACGACGCGCCTCCGTCCGTCCTGAAGCGCACCACCGACACCACCGCCTCCGCCCGCCCCGCAGCACCACCCGCCTCCGCCCCGAAGCGCGCGCACCGTCCGTTCCCGTACCCCGCGCGCCGCCCCCTCCGCTCCCGTACTGTCTTGCTCCCGCCCGCACGGGCGACCGAAGAAGGAAGGCCCACCTCCATGACCCGGGTTCTCGTGGTCGACGACGAGCCTCAGATCGTCCGCGCCCTGGTGATCAACCTCAAGGCGCGGAAGTACGAGGTCGACGCCGCGCCCGACGGTGCCACCGCCCTCCGGCTCGCCGCCGAACGCCATCCCGACGTCGTCGTCCTCGACCTCGGCCTGCCCGACATGGACGGCGTCGAGGTCATCAGGGGCCTGCGCGGCTGGACCCGGGTGCCGATCCTGGTCCTCTCCGCCCGCCAGACCTCGGACGAGAAGGTCGAGGCGCTCGACGCCGGCGCCGACGACTACGTCACCAAGCCCTTCGGCATGGACGAGCTGCTCGCCCGGCTGCGCGCCGCCGTGCGCCGCGCCGAGCCCGTCGGCGGCGCCGAGGACGGGGTCGTGGTCGTCGAGACCGAGGGCTTCACCGTCGACCTCGCGGCCAAGAAGGTCCACCGCGACGGCCGGGACGTCCGGCTCACCCCCACCGAGTGGCACCTGCTCGAAGTCCTCGTCCGCAACAGCGGCCGCCTGGTCAGCCAGAAGCAGCTGCTCCAGGAGGTCTGGGGACCCTCGTACGGCACCGAGACCAACTACCTCCGGGTGTACATGGCGCAGCTCCGCCGCAAGCTGGAGAGCGACCCCTCGCACCCGCGGCACTTCGTCACCGAACCGGGCATGGGCTACCGCTTCGAACGCTGAACCAGCACCCGTTCGTGGGCAGGTCCCGGTGACGGCGGTGGCCGGTACGCTTTCTGTATGAGTGCTGCACCACGTACAGAGAAGCCGGCCGGTAGGTTCCGCCGGATGCTCGACCGGCTCTCCTCCTCGCCCGAGGACCTGGAGTCGGAGGAGCTCCAGGAGGACGCCGAGGCGTCGGGGTGCACGCGTATCTGCGACTGCTCCGACCGCCAGATAGTCAAGGTGACTGGTACCTTGCGCACGGTCACGCTGCGTCCCCGGGCCGGTGTGCCCGCGCTGGAGGCCGAGCTCTTCGACGGCACGGCACCGCTCGACGTCGTGTGGCTCGGCCGGCGCTCCATCGTGGGCATCGAGCCGGGCCGCAAGCTGATCGCCTCCGGCCGGATCTCCATGAGCCACGGCCGGCGGGTCCTCTTCAACCCCAAATACGAGCTCCGACCGCTCGGACAGGAGTAGCCGGTGACGTCCCTCGACAAGCCGACCACCACGGACCAGGACGCCCAGGCATCGAAGGAGGTCACCGAGGCCGCGCTGTTCGAGGCCTTCGGCGGCCTGCGGGGCATGGTCGAGACGGTCGTGCCGGGCCTGTTGTTCGTCACGATCTTCACGATCAACAAGAACCTGCAGATCTCGGCGATCGCCGCCCTCGCGGTGTCGCTGGTCCTGGTCGCCGTCCGGCTCATCCGGCGGGACACCGTCAAGCACGCGTTCAGCGGCGTCTTCGGCGTCGCCTTCGGCGTCGTCTTCGCGATGATGACGGGCAACGCCAAGGACTTCTACCTGCCGGGCATGCTGTACACCCTGGGCCTCGCCCTCGCGTACATCGTCACCGCGATCGCCGGAGTCCCGCTGATCGGCCTGATCCTGGGGCCGGTCTTCAAGGAGAACCTCTCCTGGCGGACCCGCAACCCGGGCCGGAAGAAGGCGTACACGAAGGCGAGCTGGGCCTGGGGCCTGATCCTGCTCGGCAAGTGCGCGATCCTCTTCCCGATGTACTGGTGGGCCGACACGACCAAGTTCGGCTGGGTGCTCGTCGCGCTGAAGATCCCGCCGTTCCTGCTCGCGGTCTACCTCACCTGGGTGTTCCTCGCGAAGGCTCCGCCGCCGATCGACGTCTTCGCCGAGATGGAGGCCGAGGAGCTCGCCGAGAAGGAGCGCAAGGCGTCCGCGGCCGCGACGCGGACCCACCCGGAGGCCTGAGACGGCACGCGGAAGGGCCCGGACCTGACGAACAGGTCCGGGCCCTTCCTCGTACACCCGGTGCTCAAGCCCTCGTACGACCGGTGCTCGGGCCCGGGTACGGTGCCTCAGCCCTCGGCGACCGGCGCTCGGGCCCGGGTATAAGCAGCCCTCAGGCCCTCGTACAACCGGTGCTCAGGACTCCGTCGGCTCGCGGCGGACCTGCAGCAGGTCCTCCAGCTGCTCCTCGCGGGCCTGCGCGGCCACGAACAGCAGCTCGTCACCGGCCTCCAGGGTCTCCTCGGCGCTCGGCGTGAGCACCCGCGAACCGCGGATGATCGTCACGAGCGAGGTGTCCTGCGGCCAGGCCACATCCCCGACCGCGGTGCCGGCCACCGCCGACTCCGGCGGGAGCGTCAGCTCCACCAGGTTCGCGTCGCCGTGGCTGAAGCGCAGCAGCCGGACGAGGTCGCCGACGCTCACCGCCTCCTCCACCAGGGCCGACATGAGGCGCGGGGTCGAGACGGCCACGTCCACGCCCCAGGCCTCGTTGAACAGCCACTCGTTCTTCGGGTTGTTCACCCGGGCGACGACCCTCGGCACGCCGTACTCGGTCTTGGCGAGCAGCGAGACGACCAGGTTCACCTTGTCGTCGCCGGTCGCCGCGATCACCACGTTGCAGCGCTGGAGCGCCGCCTCGTCGAGCGAGGTGATCTCACAGGCGTCGGCGAGCAGCCACTCCGCCTGCGGCACCCGCTCCACCGAGATGGCGGTCGGCGCCTTGTCGATCAGCAGGACCTCGTGACCGTTCTCCAGGAGCTCGCCCGCGATGGAACGGCCCACCGCACCCGCGCCCGCAATAGCGACACGCATCAGTGACCGCCCTCCTCGGGACCCTCGGCGAAGGCCTCCTCGACCTTCGCGATCTCGTCCGTACGCATCATCACGTGCACCAGATCACCTTCCTGGAGCACCGTCTGCGAGGTGGGCAGAATCGCTTCGCCCAGCCGGGTGAGGAAGGCGACACGCACGCCGGTCTCCTCCTGGAGCCGGCTCACCTTGTGGCCGATCCAGGCCGGGGAGGTGTGCACCTCCGCGAGCTGCACGCCGCCGCTCGGGTCCCGCCACAGCGGCTCCGCGCCCGAGGGCAGCAGCCGCCGGAGCATCTGGTCGGCGGTCCACCGGACCGTCGCGACCGTCGGGATGCCGAGGCGCTGGTAGACCTCGGCGCGGCGCGGGTCGTAGATCCGCGCCGCCACGTTCTCGATGCCGAACATCTCGCGGGCGACCCGCGCCGCGATGATGTTCGAGTTGTCGCCGCTGCTCACCGCGGCGAAGGCCCCCGCGTCCTCGATGCCGGCCTCACGCAGCGTGTCCTGGTCGAAGCCCACGCCCGTGACGCGCCGACCGCCGAAACCCGACCCCAGACGACGGAAGGCCGTCGGGTCCTGATCCACGACCGCGACGGTGTGCCCCTGCTGCTCCAGGGTCTGCGCGAGAGCGGCTCCCACTCGCCCGCAGCCCATGATGACGATGTGCACGTCCCCTTACCCCGCACTCCTGATCGCCTTACTGACCTGCGAAAACACCCTGCTCACAACTTTCCTCACCCGATGCGCCCGGGTCGCGGCGGGCAACACCCTGCCGGGTCACCCGGTCCGAGCTTAAGCGGCAACGCTGGCCGGGACCGCATCCGAGGTGGTACTGAGGGAGATTCCGTGCCGATCGGGGGTGCCGGTGCGCGTGGCTGTTTTCGAACGCTTACGATCCTCTCCGTGTCCAAACTGACCGACCTTCCCAAACGGATCCTGATCGGGCGGGCCCTGCGCAGCGACAAGCTCGGAGAGACTCTGCTCTCCAAGCGGATCGCGCTCCCCGTCTTCGCCTCCGACCCGCTGTCCTCGGTGGCGTACGCACCGGGCGAGGTACTGCTCGTTCTGTCCGTGGCCGGTCTGTCGGCCTACCACTTCAGTCCGTGGATCGCCCTCGCGGTCGTCGTCCTGATGTTCACGGTCGTCGCCTCGTACCGGCAGAACGTCCACGCCTACCCGAGCGGCGGCGGCGACTACGAGGTCGCCAACACCAACCTCGGGCCGAAGGCCGGACTGACCGTCGCGAGCGCCCTGCTCGTCGACTACGTCCTGACCGTCGCCGTGTCGATCTCCTCGGGCATCGAGAACCTCGGCTCGGCGATCCCCTTCGTCGTCGAGCACAAGGTGGCCTGCGCGGTCGGCGTGATCGTGCTGCTCACCGTGATGAACCTGCGCGGCGTGAAGGAGTCGGGCTCGCTCTTCGCGATCCCGACGTACGTCTTCGTCGCCGGCGTCTTCATCATGATCGCCTGGGGCGCGTACCGGGGGATCGTCCTCGACGAGACCATGAAGGCGCCCACCGCCGACTTCGAGATCAAGCCGGAGCACCAGGGACTGGCCGGCTTCGCGCTCGTCTTCCTGCTGCTGCGCGCGTTCTCGTCCGGCTGTGCCGCGCTCACCGGCGTCGAGGCCATCTCCAACGGCGTCCCCGCCTTCCGCAAGCCGAAGTCGAAGAACGCCGCCACCACGCTCGCCCTCATGGGCGGCCTGGCCGTCACCATGTTCTGCGGCATCATCTTCCTGGCCATGGCCACCGACGTCCGGATGGCGGAGAAGCCCGCCGACGACCTCCTGGTCAACGGCGTCCCGGTCGGCGCCGGCTACGTCCAGGACCCGGTGATCTCCCAGGTCGCGGCCGCCGTCTTCGGGGACGGAACGTTCTTCTTCGTGCTCCTCGCCGCGGCCACCGCACTCGTCCTCTTCCTCGCCGCCAACACCGCGTACAACGGCTTCCCGCTCCTCGGCTCGATCCTCGCCCAGGACCGCTACCTGCCGCGCCAGCTGCACACCCGCGGCGACCGCCTCACCTTCTCCAACGGCATCGTGCTCCTCGCCGGCGCCGCCGCCCTCCTCGTCTGGGTCTACGGAGCCGACTCGACCCGGCTGATCCAGCTGTACATCGTCGGCGTCTTCGTCTCCTTCACCCTCAGCCAGATCGGCATGGTCCGGCACTGGAACCGGCACCTGACGACCGAGCGCGACCCGGCCAAGCGCCGCCACATGATCCGCTCCCGCGCGATCAACGCCTTCGGCGCCTTCTTCACCGGCCTCGTCCTCGTCGTCGTCCTCGCCACCAAGTTCACCCACGGCGCCTGGGTCGCCCTGCTCGGCATGGTGATCTTCTACGGGACGATGTCCGCGATCCGCCGGCACTACGACTCGGTCGCGGCCGAGATCGCCGCCGCCGAGGAACGCCCCGACGAGTACGTACGCCCCTCCCGGGTCCGCTCCATCGTCCTCGTCTCCAAGCTCCACAAGCCCACCCTCCGCGCCCTGGCCTACGCCAAGCTCATGCACGCGAACGAGCTGGAGGCGCTGACCGTCAACGTCGACCCGGTCGAGACGAAGGCGCTCAGGGAGGAGTGGGAGCGGCGCGGCATCAACGTCCCGCTCAAGATCCTCGACTCGCCGTACCGCGAGATCACCCGCCCGGTGATCGAGTACGTCAAGAGCATCCGCCGCGAGAGCCCCCGCGACGCCGTGTCCGTCTACATCCCGGAGTACGTCGTCGGCCACTGGTACGAGCACCTGCTCCACAACCAGTCCGCACTCCGCCTCAAGGGCAGGCTGCTCTTCACCCCCGGCGTCATGGTGACCTCGGTCCCGTACCAGCTCCAGTCCTCCGAGGTCGCGAAGAAGCGGGCCAGGAAGCGCCAGGAGTGGAACGCGCCGGGCTCGGTCCGCCGCGGCCCGGTCGAGAAGGGCCACAAGGAACCGGCGGCGAAGAACAACTAGAGCCGCCGGGCCCGCGCCCCGCCCGCCGGCAACCCCTGGCGCAGAGAACATCGCAAAAAGAACAACTAGACTGGTGGGCTGCCGTCCAAACGGCAGCCCACCATCGCGTCCCCTTGGAGCTTCCCCGCCATGCAGAACACCCCTGTTTCGTCGTTGGTCGGGGAAGAGTACGAGGTCGAGGTCGGTCCGGTCGCGCACGGCGGCCACTGCATCGCCCGCACCGAGGCGGGCCGCGTCCTCTTCGTCCGCCACGCGCTGCCCGGCGAGCGGGTCGTCGCCCGCGTCACCGAGGGCGAGGAGACCTCCCGCTTCCTGCGCGCGGACGCGGTCACGATCCTCGACCCGTCCAAGGACCGCGTCGAGGCCCCCTGCCCCTTCGCCGGCCCGGGCAAGTGCGGCGGCTGCGACTGGCAGCACGCCAAGCCGGGCGCCCAGCGCCGCCTCAAGGGCGAGGTCATCGCCGAGCAGCTCCAGCGGCTCGCCGGCCTGGCCCCCGAGGAGGCCGGCTGGGACGGCACGGTCATGCCGGCCGAGGGCGACAAGCTCCCGCAGGGCGAGGTCCCGCAGTGGCGGACCCGCGTCCAGTACGCGATCGACGCGGACGGCCACGCGGGCCTGCGCAAGCACCGCTCGCACGAGGTCGAGGCCATCGACCACTGCATGATCGCGGCGCCGGGCGTCTCGGAACTGGGCATCGAGAAGCGCACCTGGGAGAACATGGCCTCGGTCGAGGCCATCGCCGCCTCCGGCTCGCACGACCGCCAGGTCGTCCTGACCCCGAAGCCCGGCGGCCGCCTCCCGCTGGTCGAGCTGGACAAGCCGGTCTCCGTCCTCCGCGTCGACGAGAAGGACGGCGGAGTCCACCGGGTCCACGGCCGCGCCTTCGTCCGCGAGCGCGCCGACGACCGCACCTACCGCGTCGGCAACGGCGGCTTCTGGCAGGTCCACCCGAAGGCCGCGCAGACCCTGATGCTCGCCGTCATGCAGGGCCTCACCCCGCGCAAGGGCGAGACGGCCCTCGACCTCTACTGCGGCGTCGGCCTCTTCGCGGGCGCCATCGCCGACCGCGTCGGCGACCAGGGCGCGGTCCTCGGCATCGAGTCCGGCAAGCGCGCGGTGGAGGACGCCCGCCACAACCTGGCCGCCTTCCCGCGCGTCCGCATCGAACAGGGCAAGGTCGAGTCGGTCCTCCCCCGCACGGGCATCACGGAGGTCGACCTCATCGTCCTGGACCCCCCGCGCGCCGGCGCCGGCAAGCAGACGGTCCACCACCTGGCAGGCCTCGGCGCCCGCCGCATCGCCTACGTGGCCTGCGACCCGGCAGCCCTGGCCCGAGACCTGTCGTACTTCGCGGACCGCGGCTACAAGGTCCGGACGCTGCGGGCGTTCGACTTGTTCCCGATGACGCATCACGTGGAGTGCGTGGCGATCCTGGAGCCGGCGAAAAAGGACGCGTGACCTACGGTTTCTAGTTTCTGACGGAATGTCACGCGTGATTGGTGGCCAGGGGACGGATCCCCAGCTGTATGGGGGCTGCAGGGACTCGGGCTGTGCGGCCGCGCGAGCCGTGGGGGCACGGGGACGGGTTGGAGGGGGCTGCGGAGGGCTGCAGGGTCTTCCGCGGGAGGGTACGTTCCGTGTGCCAGATAGTGCTGGCCGGCGTAAGAGCTGCTCTCCCATCCGTCGGCGGGACACCCTGCTGCCACCCACCCAAGTACCGCACCCGGGCGGATGGTGTCAGCGACCGTGGGGAGTTATTTCCGGCCGGGGGTCCATTTCATGCCGAGTCGGTACGCGCGGGAGATCACGTCCTGGACTCCGGGACCGTCCGCTGGGGTGAACCATCGCACCTCGCGTCCGATGACGAGTTCGCCCTTCTCGCGTTTGATGAGGGCGATGGCGCACGCGTGCGCCTGCGGAGGGCATTCGTCCAGAACCACGCGGAAGCGGTCGCCGCGATCGGAGGTCAGAGTCACCACCGCGTTGAGGCCGCGGAAGTCGCCGGACCCTTCGTAGATGTAGACGAACAGCAGGAGTTTCTGGAACTCGGCTTGGTGGTCCAGGTTGATGACCAGGTTCTCTCCCGTTTCCCGGGCCCCGGTCCGGTCGTCTGTGTCGAGCGCGACGTAGGGGAATCGGTCCGCCGCGCCGAAGGCGTTTCCCAGGGCCTGGACCACAGTCTTGGAGCCGTCAGTGCAGCGGATCATGCAGCCGAGGTCCAGATCCACCTTCCTGGCCGCAACCGAGCGCAACGACGCCCGGACCCGGCCGAACAGACCGCGGGCCTCGCCCGCCGCCTTCTGAGCGGCGACTTGCGGCGAGGCCCAGTTGAGGTTGACCTTGATCAGTCCTGAGGTCACTCCGTGCTTGTCCAGGGAGACCGTGGGCGAGGCTTTCGTCAGGTTCACAGTGGCGGGCTTGGTCATGCGGCACCTTTCGGGGAAGGCCACGGGGCCGAGGTGGTCGACGACCATACAGGCGGGGCGTGAGGCACCGCAGGGAATCGGTCGTTGACGGCCTAACGTGAGGATGGGTCTGTGGGGTGGGCAGCCGTCAGTGTGAGGGCTGTGGGGCGAGTCCGAGCCGGAGCGCGGAGAGGCGTGGGCGGTCTTACGGAAGCGACGTTGAGTGCGCCGGCCGGGGAGCGTTCGTTCGAGCGTGGACTCGCTTATGTCGACGAAGAGTTCGGGGTCGAGTTCGGTGACTGCTGGATCAGGGCGTCGGTACGCGGCACGGAGCGGTACGAGGTGGAGCTGCTCCTGGGCGGCCGCAGAAGGCCGACGGGCACGTGCGATTGCTCGTGCGGCCAGGAGGGCAACTTTTGCAACCACCCGCCTGGCTGATCCGGCATGTCACGTGACGATCTGCTCACTCTTGCACGGGAAGAGATGGCCGAGGACCGTGCCCGCGGAGTCGTCTGGAACTGTGGGCCGCGAGTACCCGCGGCGACGTGGCCGGGGTCCGTTCCCGTATCCGCGAGTTGCTCGACAGAGGCCCTTTCGCCCAGTACGGCTACGTCGAGTACGCCGACGTTCACGCCTACGCCGACCAGGCCGCGCAGGCGGTCGAGGCGATCCGATCACTGAAGGCTCCGGCCGGGCGGCCGACTCGATGGCTCTGGCCCGGGAGGCGATCGGGAGGCTGGCCGCTGCGGTCGAAATCGGCGATGACTCACACGGCCGACTCGGGTAGATCGGCACCGGCTTGGCCGACGCTCACTACGAGGCCTGCCGTGCGGACGGCCCCGACTTGGTGGACCTCCGGCACTGGCTGGTGACTCACGCCTGGACGACGCGGGTGATCTGACGGGCATCGTCCCGCTCGACTACGAGGGCCTGCTCGGCGACCCGGGGACGGCCGCCTTGCGCCGGTACGCGATCGAGGCATGGCAGGCGAACCGTACCGGCTGGGCCGAGAAGCGGTCACACCACCTGCTCATCGCCCGCGAACTCGACACCGCCGGGCGTACCGTCGAAGCCCTGAAATGAGCCGAGCGTGGCAGCCGGGAGACCGAGGATCTCGACACCGCCCTGATCGACCACCTCGCCGACCGCTACACCAGGACCGGCCGGCCCGCCGACGCTCTCACCCTCGCCGGGACCCCGTAGCGGCACGCGGCACCCTGCTTGCCTACCAGCAGCTGCGTGCCGCGGCCATCGCCGCAGCGTGCTGGCCGACCGAGCGCGAGAACGCACTGGCCCATCTCCGCGCCGATGCCGAACGGGCGGACGCGCGCGGTGGGCGGGTCCGGGGCGACATCGTCCTGGACGACGAGGACATCGACACCGCCTGGCGGACAGTCGGCGAGTACGGCGCCAGCGACGACCAGTGGCTCGCCCCTCGCCGACCGGCTCCGCCAGACCCGCCCGGATGTCCTGACGGTCTACCTCGGCCGGCCACCCGCCTCACCCGCGAGACCGGCAACCGCGCCCGTGAACAGCCCGTCAGCCTGCTCCTGGCCGTCCGCGACTGTCACCGCCGCCTCGGCACACCGGACGACTTCACCGCGTACATCACAGACTTGCGCGCCGTCCACAGGTGCATGCGGGACCTGATGCGACTGCTGGATGACCATGGGCGGTGATCCAATGCGTTGACGTTGTCAACGCGTTCTGTTCTTGTTTGCGATTGAACTCCCGTGTACGCTGCCTGCGGGGCTGGGGGGCTACCCGCGTTGTGAGACGCGGACATACACCCATGGGGAGTCGTGCGCTCGCAGGGCCGCACGAAGAAGCAAGGGGATGGGCTGTGGCGACGGAGATGATCGCGGGGCGGTTCCGGTCCTGGGTGCTGGGGACTCGGGCACGATGGGAGAGGTCCACAAGGCCGAGGATGTGGACGTTGCTCCGGGCGACGTCGACCGCCGGCCGACTGGGTCGCCGACGAGCCGCAGCTGCCGATATATGGGACCCGAGCGGTTCCAGGGCGGAGCCGCGCCCCGGCGGCGGACCTCTACGCCCTCGGCTGCGACCTGTACGAGACGCTCCTCGCCGGTGCCGCCGTTCGTCGGCACCGGCGAGAACCACACCTCCACTCACACCCCGCCTCCAGGCCACGGCCCCCGTCCCGAAGGGACCGTAAAGTGACGAGTTCGCCGCCGGTCGGCGGGGAGGGGCAGCTGGTGTCCGGGGGGCGCGCCGAGGCGGTCGCGCGGGAGCGGGAGCGGCTGAGGGCGCTCAGGGAGCGCAGGGAGGCGCAGAGCGCGGCTTCCGGGATCGACGGGTTCACCGTACGCAGATGGCGG
This sequence comes from Streptomyces sp. NPDC088707, assembly GCF_044752725.1. NCBI lineage: Bacteria > Bacillati > Actinomycetota > Actinomycetes > Kitasatosporales > Streptomycetaceae > Streptomyces > Streptomyces sp. NPDC088707. Next base: position 234,967 of record NZ_JBIVLV010000012.1, read on the forward strand.
AAGGCGGGGGTGCTCGGAGCCCAGGCGGTGCCGCTGGTCCACACCCTGCTCCGGCAACTCGCCGACCTCGCGCGCCAGGCGGCACACGACTTCGCGCACGACGCACTGACCGACGCGCTGCGCGACGAACCGGACGACCGGCTGCTGCCCGCTGTCCGGGCCGTACTCGAACGGGCCCACCCGGCCGTGGTGGCCGCGACGCTCACGGAGGTTCACGCGGGCGGCTTCCTCTGGCTGTCCGAGGCCGGGGAGCAACGGCTCACCGCGCTGACGGCGGGCGAGGACACGCTCACTGTCCCTGAGGGCGAGGACCCCTTCGGGGCCTTCGCTTTCCTCACGGAGTCCGCGAAGGAGGGTGCGGCCGCCTTCTCGCCCCGAGTGCTGCTGCGTGTGCTCCCCTGGATACCGCTGAGCGTCCTGGACGACCTGATCGACACCGGAGCGGTCGGTCCCGAGCACCAGCCCTGGCAGTACCGGGCCGAGGAGAGGGAGCACGCGTACCTCAAGGCCCGGCTGGTCCCCGACCAGGTGACCGCCGAGCAGGCGTCCGCGTTGGAGTGGACGGCCCGGGAACGGCGGAACGCCTTTCTCGCCGGCGGCGAGCCGCTGCCCTCTGCCGACGACGTCTACGACCTCTTGGAGCGGGTCGCCGACGGCGATGCCTCCGTCGTGAAGGAGCTGGAAAGGGCGCTGCCCCGTGACCTCGTGCTTCGGCTCCGTCGGCTCCTGGACGGCGTCGCGGTCGGCAACTGGGATCGGGACATATGGGAGGACCGGGGGTTGTGGCGGCTCATTTTCGCTCTGTGGGAGCCCAAAGCGGCCGTCAACCCGTCGCGCTCGCCGCTGCACGCTCTCATGGCCCTGCGTCAGGCCTATGACCTGCTGTGCATGAACGATCTCGCGCGTGCGTCCTCCCAGATCGAGAAGCTGGTGTCGTACGAGGCGGCCGACCCGGCCTGCCGGGCGGAGGCCCTCAACTTCCACGCGTACACGCTGCTCCTCCAGGAGGAACTCGACGCGGCGGGCGTGGTCCTGGAAGGCATCCGCGACGTGCACGAGCGGGCCCAGGCCAACCTTCGTATGATCCGGCGGCGTCGGGCGGTTCCGCGCAATGACAGACCGGCGGCCTCGAACCCCTACCTCGACCTCGGGCTGCCGCACGTCGCCCCGAGCTGGACGACCCGGTACCGGGACCTCCGCCGGGAGCACGTGCGCGATGTGGACATGAGTGCGCGGCTCAACAGCGCGATGAAGCGCATCAGGGACGCCGAGCGTGACGAGGACTGGTCCGGCTTCTTCGTGCTACCGCTCGACCCGGAGGTGTTCGAACTTCCGGACGAGGTGCCGGTCACGCTGGTCCCGACCCTGGCACCCCTGACCAGGCGAACAACATCTCACTCCCCCGACGGCCTGGAGCTCGTGCGACAGCGGGCGGTGGCGGATCTGCTGCCCCACCTGCTCAACGCGCCCCGGCGCCCCGACCGCAACGCAAGGACGCACACACCGTGAAAAAGGTGCCCCGCAGCCAGCGGAAGACCTCGGCGATCTCCAAGAGGGTTCCCCCCAAGGGAAACAACGGTCTCAAGCACCGTAAAGAGAAGCGGCGAGTGGAGGCGGACGCCCCTGCCGCCTCTCACCAGAATTCCCATCGATCTCCTGCGGACTCCCCGCGGACCTATCGCCCCGAGGAACTGCTCAGCCCCCACATGTTACTCGCCCGTTTCACCGAGCGGGCGACCGAACTCCTGGCCCCTGTCCCGGAGGAGGCGCGGCCCACGCAGACCGCTGTGGCGGCTGCCCTGCGCCAGGCCGTTCTGGAGGCGTTTCGCTCTCGGGAGGAGTACGTGGCCCGGATGGTCGAGGTGGATCTGCTCGCCGGTGCACCCAAGCAGAATGCCACCTCGCTTCGGAAGGGCATCCGTACCGCCCTGCTGGACCAGGCAGTGCGGTGCGTGGACACGCCTGACGGCGAACACGAGCTCTTCGTGGTGGTGGAAGGCGAGGGTGAGGCGTTCGAGGTGCTGCGTCCGGCCTACGTGGATCAGGCCACCGGCAAACTGGTGCTCGCCGGCCAGCTGCGTCGCCTGCCCGGCCCGGGCGGAGCGGACCACTCCGCCAGGGGTGTCGACCTCGCGAACGGGGAGGGCGTGTGACCGCGACCGGGATCGATTTCGGCACCACCAACTCGGTGGTGGCGCAGTGGCTGGGCGACGAGGTAGAGGTGCTATCGCTGGACGCCCACCACATCGACGCCGACTGGCATCACCCCGGCTTCGAGTATCTCTTCCCGTCGGTGGTGGGCATGAGCTCACTGCGCCGGGGAGCGTTGTTCGGCTGGGAGGCCAAGCTCCGCTCCGAAGAGGCGGCCGAGGCCTGCAAGCGCCTGCTCAAGAGCGACGAGTACGTCACGATCCACGGCCGCAGGTTCGCGGCCACGACGGTGGCGGCCGGTGTCTTCCAGGCCATGCGCAAGGGCGCGGAGCACAACCTCACCGCCATCGACCAGGCCGTGATCACCGTGCCCGCCAACGCCACGGGTGCCGCCCGCTACCGCACGCGCGCCGCCGCGCGGTTCGCGGGCATCGAGGTCCTGGCACTGCTCAACGAGCCGACAGCGGCGGCGATCTCGTACGTGCACGAGCTGCGGGAGGCCCGTACCATCCTGGTCTTCGACTGGGGCGGCGGCACGATCGACGTCACCGTGCTCGACTACCAGGACGGATTCTTCGAGGAACTCGCGTCACGCGGTGTGACCGAGCTGGGAGGCATGGAGATCGATCGCCGTCTGCGTGACCTCGGCCTCGAACGGGCTCCGGCCCGATCGGCCTGGACGCCCGCGCAGAAGCGGCAGTTCGGGCTGGACGTGGAGCGCAGCAAGATCCGTCTGTCCTCCGAGGAGTCCGTCCTCATCAGGACTCCGGACGGTGACACCGTCGAGGTGTGGCAGGAGGAGTTGGAGGACGCCATCACCGACCTCGTGGACCGTGCTCTCGCACCGGTCCAGCAATGCCTCACCGACCTCCACATGGCTCCTCTGGACGTGGACGCGGTGTTGATGATCGGTGGCACGAGCCAGATCCCGAGTGTCCGGGCCGCGGTCGCCGAAGTCATGCAGCAGCAGCCCGTCGAGGTCGACCTGTGCGATCCCATGACGGCGGTCGCCCGCGGCGCCTCTATCTCGGCGGCCGTCCTGTCGGGGGAGACCGACGGGGTGATCCAGGTTGCGACGAGCCACGCTCTGGGCACGGTCGTCACGGACGGCACCGGACAGCGGGGTTTCAGTCAGATCATTCCGCGCAACTCGCCCCTGCCGTGGAAGGAGCGCAAGAGCTATACGCCGCGCCGGGACAACGCGCGCAGCCTCGCTGTGGAGATCTGGGAAGGCGATCCCGACCGCCCCCTCGACCACGCCGACAACGTGCAGCTGACGGAACTCCGACTCACCTACCAGAATCCCCGGGCCCGCGAGGATTCCCGCTTCCTGCTGGAGTACACGTACGACACCAACGGGCTCCTGCACGTCAAGGCGATCCTTGAACGTACCGGCGAGGAAGTACTGAACGAGGAGATCAAGAGCTTCAGCTCCGGGGGTCCGACGCCGGCGGTACGGAAGGAACTCGACGTTCTCCTCGCGGGCAACACCGTCACCGGGTTCCCGCCGACGCAGGCGCGGAAGCGATCCACGGGCTCGGCTTCCAGGGTGCTCGTGGTCGACGGCTCCAACCTGGCATGGATCGGCAGGTCGCCTCGACAGGCCGGTGTGTACGGCAGGGACGACCGGCCGTCCTACGCCCAACTGCTGTCCGCGCGCGATGCTCTGATAGCGCGATATCCCGACGCCGTGCTCCACGTGGTAGTCGACGCCACCTTCCGGCACAAGGTCGCGGAGGGGGAACGCGCCGCGGTGGACTCGGCGCTCAGCACAGGGAGCCTCATCCAGCCCCCGGCCGGAACCGAGGGCAAGGGCGACGCGCTTGTCACAGCGATCGCGCAGGACACGGACGGAATCGTCGTCACCAACGACAACTACGCCGAACTGCAGGGCAGATACCCCTGGTTGCGGGACAAGGAGCGGGTGCTCGGAGCCACCCTGTCACAAGGCATGTGGGTCTTCACGCCGCGCACCTGCGTACCGCCTCGCCATCGGATTGTACGGGCGGAGTCGTTCCGGCAGTCGCGGGCCCTGATTCCTCCGGGTCCGCATCGACTGCCCGAGTTCAGGTACCACCGCCCACACGAGGAGTAGTGATGCGTGACAGGGCGGGGAACGACAGGACGAGTCTCAGAGCCGAAATGCTGTCGCTCCTGCTCGAACCGTTAGGGGTGGACGCCGTGGCCGGGCCGGCTGCACTCCAGCGATTCGCCAAGGAAGTGGACGCGGTCGCCCAGACGGCTGGGTGCGCCGGCCTGCCACCGTCCGGGAGCACCCTTCCGTGGGTGTCCGACGCGGTGGCTGCGTGCGTCGAAGAACACGAACTGGTCCGTCTGATCACGGAGGGGGGCCGGACTCCGGCGCCGGACGGGGGTAGATTTCTCCGGGAACTGAAGCGGCTCGAAGGGCTACGGACTCACCTCCGGGCACTGGAAGGTGTGCCGGTGGAAGCGCTGCGGGCGGACGCCGCAGCGGTGGTAACCGCGGAACGACTGCTGTCCGAAGTCCTTGAGCCGTGCCGTCGTGCGGACCAGGAATGGCCCAAGGAGATCTGGCACTCGATCCGTCAGATCGACATCGGACCCGCGCTGGCCGACCTGAGTCGTCGACCAGGAGGCCGGAAGGCGGCGGAGGCGCGCGAGCTCGTGCTCAGACACAGTGTCGCGGCGGCCCGGGACCTGCGGAACCGGGAGCTGGTGCCACTACTGGAGAAGGTGCGGGACTTCGTCGCCGCGGAGGAGTCGTACGAGACGGTCCTGTACGAGCGGTCACAGTGGTGGCGCTGGCTCGCACCGGACGCGCGGTCCGGGTTCAGACCGGATCGGCGTGACGCTCTGCTCTGGGCGATCGAGGCCCGTGACACCGGTGTCGTTTCCGGAAGCACGGTGGACATGCTCGCGGACGACAGCGTGCGGGCGGTGATCGGGCACGGGTTCGCGACGGCGCCCGTGGGCACGGCCGTATCTCAGGCCGCGCCCGCCGCGAGCTCGGCCGCACGGCTTACGGCGGGGCTGCCGGCGGTCGCCTCCCGGACCGACATCGACGAGCTGCGGGCGTTCGAGTCCTGGTACAGGAAGAACGCCGAGTTGTTCGACCGCGTGGCAGCGGCCATGGACCTGTGGCGAACCGAACCGGATCTCCGCGAGGCCCTGGTGGCCCTGGCCGGCGGGCTCGCGTCCGGGGCGGTGGACACGAGCCGATCGGCCTACCGCGACATCCAGACCACTCTCCGGGAGGAGGTCGAGGCTCGTCTTTTGCGAACGCCGTACTCCGCGCAGGTGATCGAGAGCGAGGACCTCGTCGGCGTCATCAGCCGCATCGGGGCGCTCGAACGCGAACTGCGCGATGCCGTACGAGTCATGCCCGCGGCGAAAGGCAGGCTGCGCGTGGCCATCGCCGGAAGAACCAAGTCCGGGAAGACCACGCTCCGCAAAGCGCTGACCCACGACGCGGATCGGACCGGGATCGGGCGAGGGGCGCACCGCACCACGCGAGAGACCTCCGCGTTCCACGTCGGCTCCGTGACGTACCTCGACACGCCCGGCTTTGCCGCGAAGGACGACGACCTCGACGCCACGTGCGCTCGAGCCGCGTGTGACAGCGCCGACGCGGTGATATGGAACTACGCCGACACCCTGCGGGAGGAGGAGTCCGCCGAGCTCCAGCGACTCCTCCTCGCAGGGAAACCCCTGCTCGCTGTCGTCAACGTGAAGGGACGGGTCGACGAACCGCACCGCCTTCAGCGTTTCGTCGAGAACCCGGAAAGAGAGTTCGCGTCGGCAGCGGGGCACACCGTGCGGATCGAGCAGGTCTGCAGAGCGGTCGACGTCGCACCGCCCGTCGTTCTGCTGGTCCACTCCGGTGCCGCTCATGAAGCGTTGTCCACGGTGGATCGCGCGCTGGGAGACAGGGCCCTTCGGGCGAGCAGGTTGCCCGAGCTGGAGCAGTCCCTCACCCGGATCCTGGCCGAGCGCGCGATTCCGCTTCGTGCGGTTCGTCTGGCCGAGGGGGTGCGGGTGCCGGTCGCCGCGTTCCACGAACGGCTGATCGAGGAACTCCCCGGGATCGCTCTCGCGCTTGGCGAACTCGAACGCTCTACGTCGAGTGACCGGGCCGCGTTGATCGGGGCTTTCCGGACAGCGGGCCAGGACGCGCGTGACCGGCTCGAAGCCGAGCGTCACCGTGCCAAGGAGCGGTTGCCGGATGTGGTTCGGGACCTGGGCGGCATGGATGACGCGCAGCGGTGGAGCGATTTCGTCACCGGTCTGGAGGTGGAAGGACTTCTCTCCGGTCTCGAGAACGAGTTCGAGCTGGAGGCGCGGAAACGGGGGATGATCCTGCGCCCGCCGGTGAGCACCCCGGAGCACCGGGACGACACCCGGCCGCGTGTACGACCGCGTCCCGATCTGAAGGAAAAGGCCGTGAACCTGGGCACGGCGGCCGCGAAGGGCGCGGCGACAGTCCTTTTGAGCTCCGTCGCCGTCAAGGGGATCCCCAAGAAGCTCGCGGTCTCCCCTCCCGCGGTGACGGTGAGCTACGTGGCGGAGACCCTAGCCGGAGCGGCGAAAGCGGTGAGCAGCGAGCTTGACCGCGCGCGGAGGGCGAAAGACAGGTGGACCAGCGCGACCACGACGGAGGCCGAGGCATGCCTCGATGAACTGTTCGATGGGCTGGCGGCGTGGTTGGCTCGCATCAGCGACGACGCGACGGTTCACGTCGATGCCCGGTCCGAAGCGCGGGCGGCGGACATCAGCAGCACGCGGAAGCGGTTCGAGCGGCTCTGTCGGCTGGGGCCGGTCGTGCGGTCCGCCCTCGAATCGATCGACCTCGTCCTGGCACGCCGGCTCCTGGCTCTCGCGGGCGGGGATCCGGTGGCCATCCGTCTGGCACGTCGGACGCCTGGAGTCGCACTTCGTGTCTGGACCGACGCGTCCCGCGTCGCGCACGTGCGGGCTTGTCTGCACGACCAGTTCGTGGATGTCCTTACCGAACGGATCGAGATTCACACGGATTCCGGATGCCTCGGCACCCGCGCAGGGAGCGAAGGGAACACAGATGACTGACGGTGATTCGGTGGACGCCACCGAGGGCGATAGGGGTCCGAGCGCTCCTGTACTTGCGCTGGCTGCGCGGGCCGAAAAAGTCTTGAACGCCCACCATCGAACTCGCGGCCTGACCGCGAGCCTGCCTCGTGCGGACACGAGCCCGCTGCGGATCGCGTTCATGGGCCCGTACAGCGCGGGGAAATCCACGCTCATCGCGGCACTGCTCCGGCTCCCGTCGGCCGAGGTCGACGAACTCGTCGACGCGGCGCCCAAGACGCATGAGCCGACGTCGTACGAGTGGAACGGCGTGACGCTCCTCGACCTGCCCGGGACGCTGTCGGGTATCGACGCGCACTCCGACGCGGCACGGCGCGGCGTGCGTGGTGCGGACGCGCTGGTGATCGTGACGACGAGCGAACTGCCGGGTGAAGCGGAGACCAAAGCGATTCTGCGGACGCTCGACGCCGACGGGTTCGCCGACCGAAGTGTGGTCGTCGTCAACAAGATGAACGCCGAGAACAGTGATCGCGACGTCATCCTCGACGAGGTCCGCGGGCGACTCGGATCCTTCGCCGATCGTGTCCCGATCGTCCCGGCCGACGCACGCGACTATGTCGACGGGGTCAATGACCCCGGGCTCTCGGCCGCTCAGCGTGAGTCGCTTGTCACGGAGAGCGGTATCGACGCTCTGACGGCCGAGTTGCGGAGAATCATCGCGCCCGGTGTCAGCGGTGTCCGGCCCCAGGCACAGGCCTCCGAACTCCTTCGCGTACTGGCGGACGCCAGACGGCAGTGGGTGCTGACCGGCGAGGAACTCGGTGCCGTGGAGACCACGAAGAAGGTTGAGGAGTCGATGTCCCGGGCGAGGGAGCGCGTCCTGAGCGCCCTGGAGAGGGAGAGCGAAGTCGTCGCTTCCAGGATCACGACGGCCGGAGTCAGAGCCGCTGCCGGCGTCTCGGACAAGGGCGGCGCCATCCCCGGTCCCGTCGCCCGCGCCGTTCAAGAGGAACTGGAGTGCGCCAGTTCCGAGTTCGACGCGAGATTTTCCTCGTCGGTGAGGACGGCGTTCGACATGCTGGTCGCCGAGTACGGAACCGGTGTGCCCGAGCCCGACACCTGGGCGAGCGACCTCGAAGCACCCAGTACGACGATCAACGCGTCCCCGGGCGACGCGTCACCCTTGGCGCATGGGGTGAAGGAAGCGGCGAAGAAGGTCGCGAAGACGGGCGGCGCGAAGGCCCACGAGTGGATCGGGAAGGTCGCCGACGGCGGCAACGCGCCGGGTAGCGCGGCCTCCACTGTTGTGCAGAAGCTCAGCAGGACCCGGGTGGGCCAGAAGGTCCTCGACGCCGGAGGGAAAGTCACCAACGGTGCGGGGAAGTTCAAACCGTGGGGCAAGACCAAGGCGGCCGGCAAGGTAGCCGGTGCGGCCGGCAAGGTGCAGTGGGCACTGGCGGTCATGGGGCCGTTGATGGACCTGACGAGCGTCGCACAGGATCAGAGCAAGTGGATGGCGGTCAACAAGCGGCGGAAGCAGATAAGAAATCACTTCGATGAGGAAGCGCGCGAACAGCGGACCGCTCTCATCGAGTCCGGCGGGCTCTACCTGAGCAAGTGGACCACCGAGGTGGAACGGTCGCTCAGTTGTCTCACGAAGCGGGGTGCGGAGATCAGCGCCGAGCGTGAATCGGCGTTGGCGGCGATCGGGGGGCTCCGCGACGAGGCCGAGAAGCTGGTCGGGCCGCTCCGCTGACCTGGCAGTCCCTGATCCCGGGGCGAACCTGCTCCATGACCACGCGACCGCCGGGACGGGTGCGGCTCAGCCTCCGAGGCGAACCCCGCCGACCGCGCCCTGGCTCCACGGCCGGGGAGCTCGGACCCGTCGGTGTGTCGGTGCCTTGTGCTGTCGGCACAACGGAGCGCGTCGTGCCCGACCGGGCGGACTGCCTGATCACCCTGGACGCCGCGGACGCGCTGTGGGTCGGTCGACGCCGTTCCGACGGCTTCCGGGGCGCTCACCCCTCACCCGGTCGTGCCCGGACGAGGTAGGTCCTTGCTCGGGTGTCGTTTGGTGGCGACGGTCGAGAGGCGGCAGTCAGCGGCGCGTCGCGGGGGAACTGCGGGAGCCTGGCGGAGCAGGGCGCGAGGACGGACGGCTGCTGTCGCCGCCGGTACCGGGCCCTCCCAGCGCCACGGCCTCTCGACGTCCCAGCCCCGCTTCTGGTTGCCTGAGGACGGTCGTGTGTGTACGACGTCAACGCGTTGTTGATGGGGGCTCCAATGGGTCCTCGTGTACGCTCGACGGTATGAGTGAAGGGGACGCAGCAGTGCAGGAAAGGCTCGTATCCGGTTCCGAGATCGCGCGCCTTGCCGGTGTGACGCGTGCGGCGGTCTCCAACTGGCGTCGGCGTTACGACGACTTCCCCTCGCCCCGGGGCGGGGGCGTCAATAGTCCGCTGTTCGCCCTGGACGAGGTGCAGGACTGGCTGGCGAGGCAGAACAAGGTGCAGGACATCTCGGCCGAGGTGCGGCTCTGGCAGGCGTTGCGGGCCGCCTACGGGGAGGATGTCGCCGTAGGAGTCGCGGACGTCGCCCGCCATCTGTCGGGACAGGAGCCCGCACCGGCCCTGCCCTCCGACGCAGCTCGGCTCTCCGACGAACTCGCCCGGACGGAATCCGCGGGCGCGCTGGTCGAGGGCCTGGTCGTTCGGCTTGCCGATTCGGCGGGCCGCGCAGGATCCGACAACGTCACCTCGGGGCGCATCGTCCGGGCCGTGCGCCACTTCGCGGGCGATGTACCGGCCGGGGCCGTGCTGTACGACCCCGCCTGCGGCAACGGCACCCTGCTTCTCGCGGTCGGCCCGGAGACTGGGACGAAACGATTCGGCCAGGACCGCAATCCGCACCGTGCCCGCCTGGCGCAGCTACGGGCGGAACTCGCGGGACGTACGGACGTCACCGTCGCCGCGGGCGACTCACTCGCCGGTGACCAGTGGCCCGAGCTCCACGCGGACCTCGTCGTCTGCGATCCGCCGGTGGGCATCACCGACTGGGGCCGGGAGTCCCTGCTGCTCGACCCCCGCTGGGAGTTCGGCACACCGCCCCGCGCGGAGGGTGAACTGGCATGGCTCCAGCACGCTTACTCTCATGTCGCTCCGGGCGGCCGCGTGTTGATGGTCATGCCGGCCTCGGTCGCGTACCGCAAGGCGGGCCGCCGGATCCGTGCCGAGATCGTGCGCCGGGGGCTGCTCACCCGGATCGTCGCGCTGCCCGCGGGTACCGCCGCCACGCACGCGGTTCCCGTCCACGTGTGGGAGCTCGAACGGCCGCGGGTTCCGGGTGACGCGCCCGGTGTCGTGCGGCTGGTCGACCTGACCGGGAACAGCCCGGACGGACCGCTGGAGCCCGCCCCGCACCAGGTGGCGGACGTGCCGTTGATCGAGCTCCTGGACGACGCCGTCGATCTCACGCCCGGCCGGCACACCGCGGCGGCGCACCGCAATTTCCACGCCGAGTACGACTCCCTGCGCGCGCGCCTTGAGCAGCAGCTGGAGCGGCTTGCCGTGCTGCTGCCCACACTTGCCGAGGGCGCGGGCCCCGGAACCCTTGACACCTCGACGGTCGGCGTCGCCGAGCTGGCCCGGGCAGGGCTCGTGGAGTACGGCGGGACGGAGCCGGTGTCCGTCACCGATCAGCTTGACACCGACTACCTGCGCGGCTTCCTGCGCAGCCCGGCGAACGTCCGCCACTCCACCAGCGCCAGCGGTACGTACCGACTGGACAGCAGAGGCGCCCGCATCCCGCAGCTGGACATCGAGGTGCAGCGCCGCTACGGGCAGGCCTTCAGAGAGCTCCAGGAGTTCGAGGAGGGGCTGGGTGCGGTGGCACAGCTCGGCCGGGAGGCGGTGGAGCTGGCCCGGGGCGGCCTGGGGAACGGTGCCCTGACCCCACCGCCGGCCCCGGTCGACTGAGCGCCGGGGCCGGTCACCGGCTGGCCGCGCGGGGCACGAACTCGCTCGGCACCCCGGTCCAGGAGACGGACAGTGCCTCCCTGGCGCGCGTGCATGCGACGAACAGCAGGCACCGCTCCCGCAGGAGATCCGATGCGTGCTGGATCGGGTCGAGCGCGGCCGGAGTCACCTCCCGGGAGAACGGCAAGGCGGTCGACGTCGCCCCGAGGACCCCGACGCACCGGAACTCCAGACCCTTCATCGCGTGCATCGTGGCGAGCCGCACCCCAACCGACTCCGGCCCGGGATGGTCACGGACCTTCACCACGGGGATGTCCGCCGCGCGCAGTTTCTCCGCCGCCCTGTCGAGGAGGAGGTTGAAGCGGGCACATACGCCGATCTCGGACGGCCGGATGCCCTGAGCGATCCATTGCTTCACGCGCTCGACCAGGGCGGCGACCTCGGCCGACTCGGAGTCGTGCTCCTCCACCTGGGGGATGCGGCCGTGCAGCAGGGAGCGGTACCCGGCGAGGCTGTCTGCCCCCTGCCCGCCGAGATCCTCGACGGTCACCGGCGTCAGGACGCCCGTGGACCAGGTCAGGATCTCCTCCGTACTCCGGTAGTTGATACGCAGGCGGTTCGACCGGCCCGCGACCGAGATTCCCAGCGATCCGAGGGACACCTTGGAGTCGTAGATCCGCTGGTGGGGGTCGCCGGTGAGAAACAGGTCGTCGCTCCCGGGCGCGGCGGCGCCCCGCAGCACCCGCCACTGGGCCGGGTGCAGGTCCTGGGCCTCGTCCACGACGACATGGTCGTAGCCGGGGCCGGTCCGCTCGAGGACGCGGGCGGCCCGGGCACACACCTGAAGGTGTGTGCTCACCCCGCGCTCGCGCAGGATCGACTCGAACAGCTCGACCGCGGGCCACAACTCCTCACGGCGAGTTGTGGAGAGCGCACTTCCCCGGCCCCGCCGCAGCGCGGTGCGATAGGTGTCGAGATCGCGGATGTCCTGCGCCAGGACGACGTGCCGGTACTCCTGGGCGAGGAACCGCTCGCTCCACGGCAGGCCCAGCTTCTTGACCACCCGCTCCCACACCTGCCGCTCGTCCCGGTCACCGATGGGCGACGGCGACCGGCCGTCGGCCCCGGTGACGGTGCGGTGCGCGTAGGCGTTCACCGTCGTCACGTCCACCCGGGCCAGCTGCTCCTCGTCACCGTCGAGGAGCAGGGAGAGGCTTTCCCGCAGAGTGGCGGCGAGGGCGTTGGTGTACGTGGTGAGCAACACACGGGTGTCGGGCGTGCGCGACAGCAGGTGCTTGACCCGGTGGAGCGCCACGACCGTCTTACCGGTGCCCGGCCCACCGGTCACCTGCACGGGGCCCGCGTACGAGACGCGGTAGGCGATACGACGCTGCGAGGGGTGCAGGAACACCCGCCAGGCGGCGAACGGCTTCTTTAGGGCGTCCGTCAGCTCCTCCGGACCGGTGACCAGGGTGATCCGGCTCGCCGTGTTGGCGATGACCACGGCGAGGCTCTCGTCGGGATCCGGGCCGGCGTCGGAGGGACGGCGCACGGCGACGACGTCCCGGTAGACCTCGTCCGGGCTGAACCCCTCGGCGAGGTACTGCAGCGCCTCGAACTGGTCCTCCGGCAGCAGCGTTCCGAACGCCTCCAGCTGGGGCTTGTCGATGACGGTACGCACGGCCCTCAGGACCTGCTCGTCGATGCCGAGGTCGCGCAGCACCTTGTCGGAGTAGTTCGCGAACAGCAGCGACGGAGCGCTCGCCGCCGCCTTCTCCAACGCCGGGGTGAGTTGCTCGATCGCGACGACGTTGCGCACCTCCAGACCCCGCGTCGCCGTGTTCGTGGTGTAGAGCCGCTTGGCCGCCCAGGTGTACGCGTCATCATGCGGAACGACGTTGACCAGCAGGAAGACGTCGCTGCCGTCGTCAGGTGCGAGGACGACGCCCCGCCAGAAGTCGTTGATGCGGATGGTCCGCATGCGGGGATCGCGAGCGTTGTCCACGGACTCCAGGTGCAGTCCCTTGTCCGCGTGCAGCTCGGCGACGGTCAGCAGCTGGAACTTCCCCATCGCCTTGCGTACACCGGCCTTTACGGGCTTCTCCAGGACGTCGAAGCTTTCCCAGAAGCTGTGGGCGAAAGCGAGTTGCGGCACGACGTGGACTCCCCACCCTGGACGGACGCTCAGCCGACGATCATACGGACAGGCCGGTACGCATATGCCGGGATACGGAAGCGACGTCGGCGAGCAGGGCGGCGGGTGTCTGGTCGAGGTCCAGGGCGTGCTGATGGATGACGATGCCGGCGTTCCGTACCCGGTGAGCCGCGTGCGGCTCGTTCCCCTTCGAGTAGACGAGGTGGCCCTCGGGGAGGCCGAGGGCGGTGCAGTAGGCCAGCATCTGGTATAGGTCGGCGCCCGGATAGCCGTCGCGCTTCTCTGCCTTGTACTTGGCGTCGACGACGGCCAACGGCGTGCCGTCCGGGCGGTACAGCACAAGGTCGGGCTTCATACGGATAGCGGCTGCTTCGTCGAGATGATGGGAGGCCTGGAGACGGCAGCCGAAGTCCGTCCCGCGTAGCGACTCCCGCAGCGCGATCGTCACGAAGTCCTCGAAGAGTTTGTTCATGTTGAGCAGGTAGCCGTCGATGCGCAGCCCGCCCGGCGCGTGTTCGGGCGACGCGTCGCTCAGGACGGCACGGGCGAGGTGCAGGGCTTGCTGGTATCGCGCGTTGAGACGGGACGGGTGCCAGGTGGGCAATACCTGCCCCCGGACGATCGGGGTGACGCCGGCGAGCCGCAACCGGTGGTGCAGAAGCCGGCGGCGCACCTCACGCGGCACGCCGGGCAGGCGGAGCAGTCGCTCGACCGCGGACCGCAGGATGCGGTTCTCGGCGATGTCGGTGGTGAACTCGTCGTATGTCACCTCGACCGGAAGGGCGGCACCGAAACGCCGCCGTATCTGGTCGGTCTCGCGAATCCGTCCTCGCACGACCAGAGCGGACTCCTCGGTCTCCCGGTACCCCTGGAGCAGCCCTTGCCGCAGCGCCCGCTCGATCTGCCTCTCCACTGCGTGGGCGAGGGCGGGGAGCAGGTCCTGGTGCTCGGCCACGTCGACCTGGCCGTCACGCCGGCCGCCGCGGGGATCGAGGCTGTAGCCGAGCAGGAAGAACAGCCGGGCGATGGGCACCTTGGGTGTGATCCGGACGGTCACGGGAGAAGCGAGGTCCGGACCGTCGACGCTGACGGCCCCGACCTTGCTGCCGGCCCGCAGCAGCCATCTGCCTGGCGTGTACGGATCGGGGGAGGCGTCCACGACCCGGGAAGCCGCGAGGGCCCGCCCGACCGCGTCCGGCAGGAAGTGACCGGTGGCGGGCGCATGCTCGACGAGCTCGACGGTGGCGATCACGCGGGCGGCTCCGGGAGCGACTGCCGCAGAGCCCCCAGCCCGTACCGCTTCTCGATGTCGACGCCCTCGCCGTAGTGGTGCTCTTCGAGGAGGGGAAGGATCTTCGTCCGCCAGGTCCGCTCCAGGCCGCCGTCCCGGTACACGCCCTTCTTCATCAGGTACGAGGGGCCGATCCGGAAATCGGGGTCCTCGATACGGGAGTTGAGGGCATCCAGCAGATCGGCCGGCTCGGATTCCTTCTCCTGGGACGTGAGCCAGCGGCGCAGCAGCCCGCTGGTCGGCTCGGTTCGCGGGGAGAGCTCCACGAACGCGAAACGGCGCCGCATCGCAGCGTCGACGAGCGCGATCGAACGGTCGGCCGTGTTCATCGTGCCGATGACGAACAGGTTGGGCGGCAGCGCGAAGTCGTCGCCGGAGTAGGGCAGCTGGACGCCACTGTCCCGATACTCCAGGAGGAAGTACAGCTCGCCGAAGACCTTCGCCAGGTTGGCCCGGTTGAGCTCGTCGATGATCAGGAAGTGCGGGATATGGCGGTTGCCCTCCTTGCTGGCGTGGTCGGCCAGATCCCTGAGGGGCCCCGCGGTCAGCCGGAAGGCGACCTCGCCGGTCGTGGGGTCCTCCTTGGGGCGGATGCCTTCCACGAAGTCCTCATAGGCGTACGAGGGGTGGAACTGAACCAGTTTCACTTGCTCGGGCCCGCCCCCCAGGAACTCCGCCAGCTTCAGCGCGAGGTACGTCTTGCCGGTGCCGGGCGGCCCGTAGAGCACCAACTGCTTTTCGTCCCAGAGGAGGTCACGCACCTCACGCAGCCACTCCGTGTCGTGCACCAGGAGCTCCGCTGCCAGCGCGTCCGTCGGTTCCGGCAGCTCCAGATCCCGTCGCACGGTGAGTGCGGGAAGCTCCATGCTCGGGTCGCGTTCTATGGCCTCGGCCTCGTCGGCCAGCTCCTCGTCGGTCAGGCCGAGTCCGTCGATCACCGCCTGGACGGAGGTGAGTTCCACGATGTCGTGCTGGTGGGACAGTTTCTGCCTCAGCTCCCCGGGGAGCTCGTCGTACGGGTGACTGACGTCCTGCCACGACACCGGTCGGCGGAGGTTGGACCGAAGGTCCTCGGATTCGGTCTGCTGCACCTCACCGGTGATTTGACCGACGTAGAGACGCCCGTCGGAAATGGTGCAGACGGTGTCGCCCTCCTTCATCCGGGACAGGAAAGCGTGCACTTCGTCGGTCAGCTGCTGCTTCTGGCCGTAGGTCGCCGTGGACTCGTAGTCCTCCTCGACGAAGGCGCGCACCTGCTCCTTGCTGATGCCCTGCTCGACACCCTGGCGCAGCCGGGGTGCCGCCAGGGTCACCCGCTCCTCCGGCAGCCACATGCGGCGCACGAGGTCGAGACCGGTGACATTGGAGCCGCGTACCAGCCAGGCGCGGTTGGGGCCCCACGACGCGCCAGGCATGAAGTCGCCGAGCGGGCGGCCGTCCTCGGTCCTCCAGGCGGCCCAGCCGTTGAGGCTGCTGCCGGTGAGGACGGACGCGGCTTCGGAGGGGGAGTTGAAGACGAGGTCTTCCGCCGTCTCAAGACAGCCGGGCCAGGTATTCGACGGTTTGATCATGCCGTGGCTGATCAACTGCTCGCGCTTAGTGAAGGCCGACGTCGCCCGGGCTGCGAACGAGGCTGCGACGTCCCTTCGGGCCGGCTGTCCCTGCCCGATGAAGAACTTACGGCTGCCGTTCGTCCCCATCTCGTTCGTCTGCCGCCCGCGTGCCACCGGTCCGCCGTTCGGCAGCCGCAGGAGAAACTCCGGATACTCCTCGGCCATGGTCGCGGCCTCCCCGTCCGTAGACATTGATCCGTAAGGAAGACTAGGCGGCCGCACTGACAGCAGGGGGCTGTCCGGTGGGGGCGGGAAGCCCCGGGGGAGGGGACGCATGAGTTATCGAGGCCTGGAATCACGGGCGGAGGGCGCCTTCAGGGAGACCCGGCAGGAGTGGCTGGAAGCCCGCGTTCAGGACCTTGCGAAGGTCCTGCAGAGGGATGGAGCCCAGTTGTACGAGCTGCTTCCTCCTGATCTTGGCGATCAGCGGGGCGTGGCGGCGGCCACCATCGCGCGAGTGGCAGCGGACCAGGCGCGGGCACAGTCCGTGGGTGACACGGTTCGCTGGCTGGAACGGCTCATCCCGGGTGCCCACCCCCACGACTTGACGGATTCGGTGCGGGGACTGCGTGCCCGCCTCGCCCCGGGTGACGAGCCCGCCCTGTGGTCCTGGAACGCCAGGGCCTGGGAGGAGATGCTGCTGTGGTGGTGGGGACGGAACCAGCCTGGCACCGGTGACACGGAGCGGGACCTCGCCGAATGGAGTTCACGCTGGTCGGCGGATGTGCGGTGGGACGATTCCCTCGACCGTCCCGAGCGGGCACCCCGCCGCCACGGCTGGGACCTCGTGACCCTGGCGGAGTTCTTCACCCACGAGCCCGAACCGCTGAGGCTCCTCGCGCGGGCCGTGCTCGATGCACCGGAGACGGCCGCGATGGTCCAGGACGCCGTCCTCCTGCGCGAGGAGCACCTCCAGGGCGCCCGGCACCTGGCGTGGCTGGCCGAGCAGCAGGCGTGCGTCCATGAGCTCGAAGTCTGGCGACGCAAGCAGCAGGCGAAGGGCTCGGAAGCGACGCGCGCCTTCCTCGTGGAGCTCTCCGAGGCCGTCAAGAGGTACATGTCCGTCGTCCTCCAGCCCGTGATCGATGCGCTGCCCGGCTGCGAGCGCGCTCTCCTGAGCGACAGCAGGCATGGTCCGGGGCGTTCCGCCGCCGACTACCTGGGCTCCTTCCTCGACTTCCTCGACTGGCAGGGCGAAGACCCGGACGACGCCGAGGTCGATCTGCGGGCGACGGAACTGGCGGAACGGGGCGGGACCACCTGGCACGGGATGGAGGGCTCACTGCCAGTCTGGTACCACATCGTCACTTCGCCCCAGGAGAGAGCGGCGGCGAAGGCATACTCCGGGACGCCGTCAAATTCTGTCCTGCGTGTCAGGACCGGTGTCGAGTCCGCGCAAGAGTCCTTCGACCTCTTCCCCAGCGGCATGTGGGATACGGGAGGCGAGTCCGAGTGGTACCCCGAGCCTGGAATCGACGTCCGCTACGACGGCGACAGCGCGTTCGACCTCAGCGCACTGCTGGCCGTCGCGAGACTCGGCTACGCCCGCCTGGAGTTCCTCGTGGTGGGGGCCGACGGGGGAGTTCAGCGGCTGCGCACGGTCCTCGCCCGCGTTCGGGAGGAGGACGCCCTGGCCTGGCGGAAGTGGGCGCTGGCGGCCCTTGAGGTACTCGCTCCCGAGCCCGACGACCTGGCGGACGCGATCACCCGGCAGGACGACGAGGGTGACGGCGCGGAACCGGATGCGGACGAAGGTGACGGGCCGGAGGAGCGCCGAACGCCCGAGGAACCCGTCGTGCGTCCCGCCGGGGGGCTGCCGGCCGCTCTGCTCGGAAGGGTCAGGGCGCTGCTCCGGCAGGCCGAGGACTCGAGCGTCACGGAGCAGGAGGCCCGGACGTTCCTCGACAAGGCCACCGAGCTGATGGCCAAGTACGGGATCGAGCAGGCCATGCTCGAAGACGACTCCGATCCGGGCAAGCCGGTCGACAAGGTCGTCGATGTGTATCCCCCGTACGTGAAGGAGGCCAGGCGGCTGCTGAGCTGGATCGCGGGTGAGATGCGGTGCAGTGCCGTGTACCCCGGCGGCAAGGACAACCGGCACCGAGTGCATCTCTTCGGCTTCGAGGCGGACCTCCACGCGACCGAGGTTCTGTTCACCTCCCTGCGCCTCCAGATGTTGAGCGGGGCGGACGCCGCGGATTTCCGGCACCGGCCGGAGGGCGAGGACGCGCGCGCGTACAAGCGGTCCTGGATGCTCGGCTTCATCCGCGAGGTCACCACACGTATTGGCGAGGCCCAGCGGGCGGCGAGGGCGGCCGCCGACGCCGAGCAGCAGACCGACTCCCCGGGAGCGGACTCGGCCGGACGCAGCGTGGCCCTGGTCCTCGCGGACCGGTCCGCCGTCGTCGAGGCCCAGGTCTCCGCCCGCTACCCGAAGCTCAGCAAGGCCCGCCCGCCCAAGTTCAAGGGCACGGGCTACTGGCAGGGGGTGGCCGACGGGAAACACGCCGAGATCGGCGGGCAGGTATTGGTCGACGAGGAGGACATGGACCAGCTCACCCATTGAGACCGGACGAAGGGCCGCGGGCCAGGAAGATCGCGGCCCACACCGTCTTGCCGCCCGGCGGGAAGGGCACGGCCCCCCACCGGCCCCCCACCGGTCGGCGAGCCCGCCCACCAGCAGGAGCCCCCGACCGCCCTCACCGTCGGTCAGCCCCTCAGGCAGCGCCGGCAGACGGTCACCCCGCGCGTCGGTGACCTCGATGTGAAGGGCGCGGGGTGTGCCGCCGAGCAGCAGCCGGAGCCGGAATCCACGCCCCGGCACCCGTCCGTGCAGAACCGCGTTGGCGGCGAGCTCGGCGACGATCTGCTCGGCACGCTCGGTGACGTCAAGCGGAATGGCCCAGGTGCGGAGCTCCGTCCCCGCGAGCAGCCGGGCGAGCCGGGCGCCCCTGCGAGTGCCGGGGAGCAGCTGACTGAACATGGTTTCACCGGCAGGTGATTGAGTTGCTGTGCGGTTCATGGTGACCACGGTGGTGGCCGCGCAGGGTCGTACGCGAGCAACCCACTCCGTACGCAAGGTCAGCGTACGGGCACACTGGGTAGACAGTACGGAGCGTCGGCCGTCACTCTGGGTGAATCCGTCGCGGGGGAGGGCTCGCGGGGTGCGCACGTGGAGGTGGCTGTACATGGCGGTGTACGGCGACGACGGGGAGCGGAAGCCGGACCCCTCCGACAGCCTGCGGACGTTCGGGGCGGTCGTCCAGGCCCTGAGGGAGCACGCGGGGCTGAGCAGGGTGGACTTCGGGACGCAGGTCCGGTTCTCCAAGCACGCCGTGGAGTCGGTGGAGCGGGGCCGTCGCATGCCGGACGAGGTGTTCGTGGAGCGGGCGGAGGAGGCGACCGGCAACACGGGCGCGCTGAGGAAGTCGTCGCAGCACCTGTCGCGGGGAGAGCCGGGCCTTGCGGCGTGGTTCAGGCGGTGGGCTCGGCTGGAGCGGGTGGCGGTGAGGCTGTGTACGTATGAGTGCAGGCTGGTGCCGGGGTTGTTGCAGTCGGAGGCGTACGCGAGGGCAGTGTTCGAGGGCACCGTTCCGCTGGTGCCGGACGAGCAGGTGGAGGTGCTCGTCGCTGCGCGGCTTGAGCGTCAGAAAATGCTGGGCGAGCGACAGACCGTCCCGTTCAGCTTCATCGTGGAGGAGCACGTCTTCCGGCGCCGGTTCGGTGACGTGGAGAGGGTGCGGGAGCTGCTCGACTACGTTCTTGAGCGGACTGCGCTGCGCAATGTGGCGCTCAAGATCATCCCGCAGGAAGTCGGGTTGCATGCGTGTCTGGACGGGCCGGTACAGCTACTCGAAACGCCCGCAGGTCGCCGTCTTGCGTACTCCGAAGGGCAGCAGAACGGACGACTGATCGGCGACCCGAAAGAGGTGAGTCTCCTTCAGCAGCGCTATGACACACTGCGCTCGCAGGCCCTGAACCCCCAGGAATCGCGGGGTCTGCTGGAGCGACTGCGAGGAGAGCTATGAGTATGACGGAACGCTTCTGGTTCGAGTCCAGCTACAGGGGCAGTCAGGGGGACAGCTGCGTGGAGGTGGCCCTCGCCGAACAGGCCATCCACGTGCGCGACTCCAAGGACCTCACCCGCCCCGATTTCTCTGTCGGCCACGACAGCTGGACGCACTTCGTACGGTACGCCGCGCGCGGCTGAGCTCCCTTGTCTCGGTGGGCCCAGCCGCGCTGCGGCGACGGCTCAGCCGGCCTCGGGCCGGGCCTCGTGTCGAGGGCCCTGGCCCGGGGGCGGGGTGAGGGTCGACGTGTAATTCTTGCCGTCGATCAGGGGCGTCTCCATGGTGAGACCGGCCTCGGCCATGCGGTCGTACTCGGCGAGGACAAGACGCTTGGTGCGGTACTCGCCGTACTTGCCGATCTCGTTGTTCTTCAGACCGCCCTGCTTGTCGGTTTGGAATGACTCCAGGATGTAGTCGGCGTCCTCGCGAGAGACCCCATAGAGGTGGAAGAAGTACGCGTCGAGCTCGGCGCGGATCTGAGTGCGGCGGTCTTCGTTCCAGGCGAATGGGGCGCCGGTGTCACCGAGGTCGCGAGCCAGGGGTTCCATCTCCCAGGAGGAGTAGACGAGTTCCAGCACCCGTGGGGTGGCGAAGGCGGTATGGGGGCCCAAGTCGTCCGGGTGCGGGACGGGGAGCTGCTTCCAGGTCATCAAAGCCATGTGGATGCCGCCGACCTTCTGGCGGGCCACGAAGTCGAAGACCAAAGAGCTTTGGGCGGCGACCAGCGCCACCGCAAGATCGACCGAAACCGAGGGGAGCATGAGCGGGAAGGTGTGGCCGACTCCCACCTTCGGAAGCAGCGCTGGAATGGCAGTCCGCTCATCGGTCGTCCGGGCGACATCTCGCCACCCAAGGAGCCAGTCACGCCTCCAGTCGCCCAACCGTAGGTTAATGCCAGGTACGGTGACCTGCTTCCCTTTGCGTACGGTGAGGATTTCGTCATTCGCCAAGACCCAATTGCGGGGCAACGCCACGCCATGGGGGTCGTTCTTCTCTTCAGGTGCGACGGCCTCGTAATCGTTCTCGCCAGCCCCGTAGTACCGGTTCCACCTGTGGTCGAAATGGTGTGCCATCTTGCCCTCAAATAGCGGCAGCATCCGTTCGTTGTCGCGAATGAAGGTATAGCCATCGAGCTGCCATCCCTCGCGCTCCAGCACTGCACGGCCCTGGTAGAGGTCTGCGTCGTTGGCGCTGCGGAAGAGATACTTGAACGTGAGATGCCATGGGTTTCCTTGAGCGTGCTGCTCGTTGACCAGGACAGGGATGCGCCTTTGGATGTCTGCCGTTAGATCTGCGTCCCGGCGAGTACGAAAGACGGGAAGCGTTCCTGTGTTGGGGTTGATGAGGCTGATCTCGTCGGGTGACAGGGGGAAGGCGGCTTCACCGTCGGCAAGTTCGTCCGGGTGTCCCAGGAAGAACGCGAACTGTGCGGCCTCCTCCCTCATGTTGCGACCGGTCAGCGAGATCAGCGAGAACTGGTAGCTGGAGTGAACTGCCGGAAACAATCTCTCCCGCTTGCCGTTTTCGAAGTCGTACAGGTGCTTCAGTGCGCCCCGCCTCGTGAGGTCCTGGAACAGGAATTGGGCACCTGCGCCGGTGGCAATCTGTGTGGGAACGACTGTTCCGCACCGCCCCTCTGGCGCTGTCACGGACACGAAGCGCTCGGTGAACAGCTGGTCCACCTGGAGCTTGGTTACGCCCCCCAGCGTGAGTCCCTTTGCGCACAGAGGGAACACCCCGGAAACTCCCGCAAACATGAACGTAGACCTAAGTTTGCGCCGCGCAGCCAGGTACCGCTCGCTGTTCTCGGAGCTTTCCCCCATCCATTCTTCGATGCGCCGCCTGCGGGCTGTATCTCCGGAGATCTCGGCGATCGTGTGATCGATTCCGCTGAAGTATTTCTTGTCCTCGAATTCGAGCCTGTCCCACGGCGGGTTCCCCAGCACACAGCTGAAGCCCCCCGCCCACCCCGTCACCGGGTCGACCCCGTCCGCCGTCGGGTCCTCCGGAACGTTGAAGACCTCGGGGAACTCCAGGTGCCAGTGGAAGAATCGGTACTCCTGGCTCAGCCGGACGATCTCTCGATGCGTCTCCTCCAGCGCGCCCGCCCCCTCGCCCTCCTGGGACTGGAGCGACTTGAACACGCCCTGGGTGACCGGCGCCGGCGCCGTGTCCGTCTTCTCCCACATGAACGCGGCGCACCAGGCATCGGCGATCTGAAGGGCGTTGATGTAGGCGGGGGACTGCTCCCACAGGTGGTAGCGCTCCGCAAGCGCCCGGACCTGGCCCAACTTATCTGTCGGCGAGCTGTCCACGAGAGTCCGCAGTTCCGAGGCGAACTTCGCGTTCGTCACGCTCACCATGGCGGCTTCCGTGGCGTCCAGCGTGAAGACGCCCTTGTGCTGCTCCTTGTTCTCCCGCTGCCACCTGCGGGCGACTGCGGCGTCGTCACCCTCCACCGCCTTGAACGCCTCCTCGGGGATCCCGCCCCGCAGCAGCGCCGGCGTCGCCCCGATCAGGCCGTTCCCCAACTTGACGTGCGCGTCGAGGAAGCCGAGCGCCTTGCCCGGTTCCAGTGCCTCCATCCACAGCGACACCTTGGCCAGTTCCACGGCCATCGGGTTGAGGTCGACGCCGTACACGCACTTCGCCACGACCTCGTGCAGGGCGTGCCGCACGCTCTCCGGCGTCGGCTCCGGCGTGTTGTGACGAACCGCCGCCACCCGCTTGGCGATACGCCGTGCCGCAGCGACCAGGAAGTGGCCCGAGCCGCACGCCGGATCGCAGACGGTCAGGGACAGCAGCTCGGCGATCACCGTCTCGGCCGCTTCCGTGCCCGTCTGACGGGCTTCGGCGGCTCGCCGCTCGCCGCGCTCCTGGGCCTTGTCGATCACCGGGTCGAGCGTCGAGTCGAGGAGGACGTCGACGAGGGAGCTCGGGGTGTAGTACGAGCCGGTCTTCTTGCGCTCGTTCCCGGCTCGTACAACCAGTTCGAAGGAGCTGTTCTCGGCGCTGTACTTGGGGACGAGGGCGAGCAGCGATTCGTAGATCGCGCCCAGTTCCTCGGCGTCCAGCGTGCGGTAGTCGACCTTCCGCAACCGGCCGGCCTCTGTGTCCCGTACGACCGAGAGATGCCGTATGGCGGCGAGCAGGTACTCGTTGGAGAGGCTCATCCCGCGCAGAGGGGCGTCCGCGTTCGTCGCGTCGAAAAGGCCGCCAAGCCCCGGCAGCCCGAGTTCCGGACGTCCAGCCTCGTCGCCGAGCGCGTCCAGGACCAGGGAAAGGGCCTGGTACCGGTCCGTGTGGGAGGTGCCACGGCGGCGGCGGGAGTGCTCACGCAGACGGGAGGTGGAGAAATAGGCCGCGTAGCGCTGCCGGGCCTCCGGGCTTGTCTCCCGCGGGTGCAGGGCGTCGCGGTCCTCGGCCACGAAGACGAAAAGCAAACGATAGACGAGCCTCAGAAGGGCGCCGTGGAAGGCGCCGGCGTCAAGGCCGCTCCGTACGGCGGCGGCGTTGGCCGGGTGCTTCAGGAACCCCGTACCGAGCTCCTTGAGCGCCAGCCGTACGCCTTCGCTTATGTCGTCCAGGAAGCGCGCTCCGAGGCGGATCGCCGCGTCCCGCCAGACTTCCAGCCAGCAGTTCCACTGCGTCGCGGCGCCGTCCGGGGAGCTGAACCGGGAGGCGTGCAGCAGCCGGTACAGCAGGACGAACTCGCTGAACAGTTCGCCGTCGAAGATCGCTTCCAGGTCGAACTCGACGTACGACGTGGTGGCGAGGGCGTTGGAGTCGCGCAGCAGGCGGAGCTTGCGGCCGTTCGTCAGCAGGGCCCAGATGTGCGGGTCCGTGCGGTTCAGCGCCTCCTGGAGGAGTGACTGCGGAGCCGCCACTCCGGCGCCCTGGCGCTTGTCGAACTTGGTGTCCCAGGCGGTGATGTGCACGAGCGTGTTGTCGCGGCGGTGGCTGACCGCCCAGGTCCTGCTGCCGTCGGAGGCGACGATGCCGTCCGCCCCGACGGGGCTGAGGCGACCGAAGCCCAGCGCTTCGAACAGGGGCTCCACCCAGTTGGCGCGGGCGTAGCCGGTGCTGTCGGCGCGTACCGACGCCTCGGGTTCGACAGGCAGCTTCTCGCGCAGCTCGCGCCAGAGCGACTTGAGGTTGTCCCAGTGGCGCTCGGCCTCGTCACGGACGGACCGGGAGCCGGCGATGCGGTAGTCGGAGGGGGCCAGACCCCGCAGGTCCTTGGTGGACTTGGCCTCGGAGATGCGGACCAGCATGTCGGCCGGCAGCAGCGCGCCGACCGTGTGGACGGCGGTGAACACCTGGTTGCGGTTCGTGGAGGACATCAGGCGGACACTCCGGCGGAAGCGGCCGCGACGGCGGCGGGAGCAGCGGGCAGGTAGACGTACGTGCCGAGGATGTCGGCGGGCTTCTGGGCCGTGACCGTCAGGCCGCGGACGATCTCGCCCGACGCGGCGCGCACGCGGCGGTGCGAGGCGTCGAGCTCGGCGGCCAGTTCGTCACCGTACGCCGCCACGTGGTCGGTCACGCTCGGAAGCTGGTCGAGGATGTTGGTCATGGTGCGCTCACCGAAGTGCGGGGCGGTGTTCTCCGTCGCCGAGGCGTCGAGGAGCTCCACCGCTTCTTGCTGCCCCAGCCACACCGCGTTCTTCGGGGACCCCTGGAAGGCGACGAGTCGGGTGTCCTCGGCGATGAGCTGCTTCTCGCCGCTGCGGGACGGCAGCGTGAGGTGGAAGCGGAAGCGGACGAGGAGGAGCGTCGTCCGGGTGGTCACCGCGTCCGTCTTGATGACGCCGCAGCGGCGGGCCGGCCGGGCGCCGTCCGCCTCCGGGTCGAGGGCGGTGTTCAGCACGTGCGCGGCGAGCGCGCCGACCACCGGGTCGGTGCGGACCAGAGCCGCCTCGCCACGTCCTACGGCCGGGTCGGAGCGGAAGAGAATGGGTCGGTCCTTGTCGACCGTGTCCAGGCCCACGAGCGGCGCGAGCGCGTCCCGCAGCCCGGCGGGTGTGCCGCCGACCTGCGCGGTGAAGTCCTCGCCGCTGTCGCGCAGGACCGCGTTCAGGGCCTGGAGTGAGTGACGTACGAAGCTGCGGATCTCGCCCGCGCCGCCCAGGGCCTCGCGGATCGCGACGACCTCCCGGGCCACCTCCTCGGGGTGGATGGAGCGCTGGGCGAACCGCGAGCGGGACTCCTTCTCGCGCTCGGCGGCCGAGTTCCAGTCGCTCTCCAGCTGAGCCGTGCTCACTCTGAACGCGTCCGCGCCGAACAGCGCGTCCTGGTCCTCTCGGCCCCGCATGAGCAGCCACTCGACGATCGCGTCCGTGACGCCCGTGGACGTCTCGTCCGGTACGGACACGGAGATGCCCAGGTCCTTCTGGATCTGCCGGTGCTTCTTGATCAGCACCTTTAGGACGTTGCCGTCGATCCCGTTGTCCGCGCCGTACAGGGTGATGACGCGGACCGCGTCGCGCCGCTGGCCGTAGCGGTCGACACGGCCTTCCCGCTGGTCGTGGCGGGTCGGGTTCCAGGCGAGGTCGTAGTGGACGACAGCGTCGAAGTAGTGCTGGAGGTTGACGCCCTCGGAGAGGCAGTCGGTAGCGACCAGGACGCGGCGGGCGGCGGGGTCGTCGCCCGCCTGCTCGGCGAGCTTCTCGATCCGCTCGATGCGCTGCTGGGGCGAGAGCGTGCCGGTGACGGCCTCGACAGTGGCCTTGATCCCGCCCTTGTCCCTAAGCTTCTCCGCCACGTACTCGGCCGTCGGGATGTAGCGGCAGAAGACGATCGGGTGGTAGCCGTCGGCGAGCAGCGCCTTGAGGTGCTTGATCAGGGCCTTGAGCTTGAGGTCCTGCTCCGTCCCTTCCAACGCGGCCGCGCGGTCGGCGAGTTCGGCCAGACGAGCGCCGGCCTCGTCGGTCTCCGCGCCGGGGGCCACGTCCATGCCCTCCAGGCTGTCGCTGTCGGCGGCGTCACTGGTGAGGGGGGCGCCGAGCCGGTCGGCCTCCTCGGCGGACGCGGCCACGGCCGCCGCCGAGCGCGTGCGCAGGGTCTGGGACGCCGCCCGGGGCGAGGACACCAGGGAGCGCAGCAGGGCGATCGCCGACCACCAGGCGATCCGGGCCTCCCGCTTGCCCTGGGTGCCCGCCGCTTCGACCCGGTCGCTCGCATAGGCGATGGCGTCGTCGAGCAGGGCCCGGTAGGCGGGGGACAGCTTGTACGCTTCGTCCTTGGAGTAGCGGTCCGAGGGGAACGCGGTCCGTTCGGCCAGGCTGTCGTCGCCGAGCCCATCCTCCTTGGTGAGGTACTGGCGCACGTCGGCCCGCTTGCGGGCGACGAAGTGCGGGGCGAGGAGTTTGCGTCCCGCCTCCGACTCCAGGTTCACCTGGGCGAGTTCCGGCTTGACCAGGCCGAGGAGGTTGCGGAACGCGGACTCCTTGCCGCTGTGCGGCGTCGCCGTCACCAGGACCAGGTGACGGGTCTCGTCCTCCGCGACCCGGCGCAGCAGCTCGTAACGGAGCTGGTTCTGCGAACCGGCGGACACGTCGTCGGCGGCCACACAGGTGTGGGCCTCGTCCACGATCACCAGGTCGGGACAGTGGCGGACGAAGTCGTCCCGATGACGCGGGGACTTGATGAAATCGGTCGACACGATCACGTTCGGGTGCCGGTCGAAGAGCGACTGGCCCAGGTCCAGATCGCGTTCGAGGCGGGAGACCGTGGAGGCCAGGACGAGCTCCGCGTCGATGCCGAACTTGGAGCGCAGCTCCTGCTGCCACTGCTCGGCGAGCGCGGGCGAGCAGAGCACGGCCAGACCCGTGGCTTCGCCCTGGGCGAGGAGTTCGCTCGCGATCAGGCCTGCCTCGACGGTCTTACCGATGCCGACGTCGTCCGAGATCAGCATCCGGACCGTCTTGTGCCGAAGCGCCATGAGGAGCGGCACCAGCTGGTACGCGCGAGGCTCCACCGCGATGCCGGCGAGCGAGCGGAATGGTCCCGCCCCAGACCGGAAGCCGATCCGCAGGGCGGTACGAAGAAGCCCGGCCGCACGCTGGTCGCCGAGATCGCCTGCCTCGGGCGCCGCGAACTCGGCCCCCTTGACCTTCTCGAACGCTGGGAACACGGCGGCGATGTCGTCGTCGGAGCCGCCCAGCGGACGCAGCACCAGCAGATCGGGCGCGCTCTCGGGGAGCACCACCCACTCGCGGCCGCGGGCCGTCACCAGGGATCCGGCCGTGTACGTGAATGTCATGTGGATCGTCGAGTCCTCGTGGTGAGCGGTCAGTTGGCGGGCGGGGTGCCGAAGTAGCGGGCGTGCGGGGCCACGATCTCGTCCCAGTCCGCGTCGTGCGGGAAGCGGACGAAGTCCCAGCAGGCGTCCAGGAGCCGCTCCTGCGCGTCCTCGTCGCGCAGCGCGGTCGTCTCCGTGTCGGGGCCGTCGACGAAGACGGCGAGGTTCACCCCGGGAAGCCGGTACACGAAGTCGGCGAGGACGTTGGCCTCCGTGATCAGGGTCTCCTTCTCGTCCGGAAGACGGAGTCCGCGTGCGCTCAGCCAGGTAACCAGGTTGTCCTGGCCGATGGCCTCGGCCACCGCGGCCTCTGCCGCGGTCGGCTCCTCCGGAGTCCGGTCGAGCAGCCGCCGGAACTGCTCGGAGCGCGACTCGCCCCGCGCGTCCTTCGTGGCCTTCGCCGACGCCAGACGGACCAGGGCCTCCCGCACCGTATGCCGGTTGATCAGGGCGTGGTTGAGCTGGTTTCCATACGTCAGCAGGCATTCGTAGCAGCCGAGCGCGCACGGCCGGTCCGGGTGCGGACCACCCAGGTCCCTGCCGTCCTCGTCGAAGTGACAGATGGCCAGCGCGTGCCGGGCCGCCTTCGCCAGTGCGTCCTTCTCGGCCTGGAGGCGGCGCAGCACGCCCGCCCCGCCCTCCGCGGCCTCGGTGAAGAGGATGCGGCGCCGCGGACCGTCGTCGGGAGGCAGCAGCTCGCTGTTGAGCTCCGCGTCCTCCAGCTCGAAGGCCGCCTCGATGCCCCGCTCCAGCGCGTACATGAGGGAGAGCGCGATGGGCTCGGGCAGGGCCTCGTCGAGCGTCACGACGAGGATGTTGCGGCGGTCCTCGACGTATGGGATGACACGCTTCTTGCGGCGCCGCTCGTTGCCGTCCGCGTCGATCACCGGCAGCTCGCTGGAGTCGCCGGACGCGTCCGCCGCGTCACGGTCGTTCATCCAGCGGCCGTCGGCCAGGTCCAGCCAGTAGCCCGGCGGCTCGTCGTTCTTGGCGCGGACCCGGCCGGTGTTGGTGATCCGTACCGTCGCCGAGTCCCCGTACGCGAGATCGGCGATCGGAGCACCCGAGGCGTCGGCGACCGAGGCGTTGAGCCGTCCCTTGCGGGCACCGTGGTCGTGGAAGCGGTACGACGTCTCCAGCCTGAACCCGGCGCGGCGCCGCTCCTCCTCGTCGGAGGAGATCCGCTCCCGCCGGGTCGTGTACACGGTGTGCAGCTGGAGCAGGCCGTACGTCGCCGAGCCCAGCGGCTCCTCGCACATCTCACAGCGGTCGGCCCGGAGTTCCGGATCATGGTGGTAGCCGCAGTGTGCGCACCGGCGGGCCTCGCTGGTGGCCAGGTCGCCCGAGGAGTCCGGCGGGAGCTGGATCCGCGTCACCTGGTAGCGGGCGCCCTCGTGGTAGATCAGGGCGCCCGGCCCGAACTCACGGATGGCGAGGAAGCGGGGCCGCTGCAGGTAGTCGCCGTCGCCACGTCGGCGGCCGACGGTCGGGATGTACGCGGCAAGGGGAAGCCGCGGGAAGCTGTAACCGGGCAGGAAGCCCTCGGACGCCAGGTAGCGGTACGGGTTGAAGTCCGAGAGGACCGACTTGCTGTCGGCGCTCTCGTTCATCAGCAGATTGAGCTGGGTCTCCGCCTCGCGGCGCCGGGCGTTGGCCCGGATCCGGTCGCCCTCGGTCAAGCTGTAGTCGAGGCGGCGCCTGTTCTGGATGTACTGGTCGTCGAGCGCGGCCCGGAAGAGCTTGCGCCAGCGGTCGAACGCCTCGTCGAAGCGTCCCGCCACCGTCCGTACGCGGTCCTGGATCCACTCGTCGTACCACCAGGTCGTCTCCGAGAAGTCCCGCAGCAGCGGGCCGAGGACGCGCTGCGCGGAATCGACCGTACGGTCCTGGGCCGACCGGTCGAGAGAGGCGGCGAGGATCTCGGGATGGAGCCCCAGGGCGGGAGAAGGACGCTCGCCGGTGTCCGGATAGGACACGTCGAGCACCTCCGGGATGGCACGGCCCAGCTTCAGGCCGGCCTCCGCGATCCAGATCCCCTGGAGGTGCGACAGGACCAGGTCCTCGTTGGCGAGATCCAGGCGGGGCGGTGCGACCGTGCCCGCCACCATCCGCTCCGAACGACGGAAGTAGTACTGGTCGTGGCTGTTGCCGGTCGCGCAGTACGTGGTGACGAGAGCGGGCTGCCCGCTGCGGCCCGCACGGCCGGAGCGCTGCGCGTAGTTCGCCGGAGTGGGCGGTACGTTGCGCATCATCACCGCGTTCAGCGACGAGATGTCGACGCCCAGCTCCATCGTCGGCGAGCAGTACAACAGCTTCAGCTCCGCCTTGCGGAACGCCTCCTCCCGCTCCTCCCGCTCCTGCGGCGACACCTGGGCCGTGTGCTCGCGCGCGAACAGGCCGGACAGCGCACCGGCCGCCTCCTTGTACAGATCACGGAAGAAGGTGTTGACGCGCGGGCCGTCCCCGCTCTGATACGTCCGCGTCAGCGGGTCGTGCGTACCCGTCTCGCCCTTGCCGGCACGCCAGATCAGGGACTGCGCCGCCACCCGGTAGCCGGTCGGGACGGGCGCGGTGGTGCGGCGGTAGCGGCCCGCCCGCTCGGGGGCGTCCGCGACCTCCTTCACGAGGCCCGCCGAGGTCAGCACCTTGAGCAGGTCCTCGATGACCAGCTGGAGACCGCCGGTGTCGAGCTTCCTGAACGAGGTGTCCGCGCGTCCGAGATACTTGCCGAACTTGCCGCGTGCGGAGAGGAAGAGCGCCGATCGGTCCAGGCCGGGCCGGGACGGGTGCGGGTAGGCGGTCCCTACCTTCGGCCGGTCCGAGGCGGATAGGACCCACGGGTCCACCAGACGCTCCTCGCTAGCCCGCTGCAACGCGTCGAAGTCCTCGCGGAAGTACGACACGTCGATGGCGAGAGAGCGGCGCATCTCGTTGAGGAGCGCCTTCATGATCTCGGCGCGCAGCGCGGGATCTGCTTCGCCCAGTACCTCGTGCGTGCCGGCCCACCGGTCCTCCTTGGCAGCCACCCAGTCCAGGTCCTCGTAGTCGATCTCCAGGAGACCGGTCTGCTCCAGGTTGGGCATGGTGATGCGCCAGCCACGCTCCAGATCCAGATAGAGCCGGAAAGCGATCACGTCACGAAGGGTCTTGGCGGCATTGCGTGCGAGGGACGGCGCCAGATCGGTCTCGCCCGTGTAGTCGACCGGATCGAGACCGAGCGCGCTGCCCACGAGGGACGCGAGGTCCTCGTGGTGGATGCCGTCCTCGCCGGCGTCGAGCGCCGCCCGGTACAACGCCCCGCGCAACTGCGTGATCTGGACGAAGTCGTTGAAGTGACCGGCCTGGAGCGAGGCGTCCTGCCGATTGTCGACGAAGGTGAGTAGCTTGCGCGCCTCCCTGTCGAGGGACTCCTCGGGAACCGACTTCAGCGACCGGACCACCGAGGCGGAGATCAGCGACGTCGCCGAGGAACGGCCCTCCTGGTCCAGCGTCGCCAGCTTCGCGAAGTCCTTGCCGCGGGTCTGCTCGTAGGCCACTCCGCAGTGCAGGCAGAAGAGGAACGGCGAAGGGATGAACGCGGCCCGCAGCTCACCCTGACCCTCGTGCCCCCGCGGGTCCAGGGTGACAGCGCGCGGCACCCGGTCGCGGTACGACCTCTTGACCACCTCCTGCCCCCGGTCGTCCAGCTCCAGCCAGGATTCGGGCAGACGGCGGTCGTCCACCGCGTACTGGACGCCGGTGGGCCAGGGGCGGTCGTGGTCGACGTACAGGTAGCCGTCGCCCTGTCGGCCGCCGGTCGCGGAGGTGTCCCGTCGCGCCTCGTAGCGGACCTCCCCGTCCTTCTCGGTGCGCCAGACCGTCAGGTACTCCTGGCCACACTCGCGGCAGAACGCCAACGGCATCAGCAACTTTCCGCCGCTGTTCGGCTGTTCGAGCTGGTAGGAGCGAGTGAGGTGGCGGGTGAGCTTGTCCTCCAGGGTGACGTACACGGTGTCACCCTTGGAGAGGAACTGGTGGAGCCGGAACGCGAACAGCGGCCGCTCGGTCACCGGATGCCGGGCCTCGGATCCGGCCTCCAGCGTGGCGCGGATCGCCGCCACGCACTCCCTGGCGTCGACCCCCGAGGCCTCCGCGAGCTCCTGGGCCGCCTCCTCGATCTTCGCGGGCTGCCGGCGTACCAGCCGGCCCGCATCCACGGCCAGGCCGAAACGGGTCTCGATCCAGCGGGCCAGCGGGTCCCGTACCAGATCCGCATAGGCACGGGGGGCAGCCGGTGCGCGCAGTCGCTCCGCCGCGACCGTGTCCGGTGCTTCGTCGGTGGCCCGGACCAGCGTCTCGACGATGACGTTGCGAGGGTGGACCGGTGTACCGAAGAGCGTGGTGGCGGTGTCGGCGACGACCTTGCGCTGATCGTCGACGGTGCCCTCGGTGGACATGGTGGCGGAGGTGCCGACGCACTGGAGACGCTGGGCCTGGCAGGCTTCGCGGACCCGGCGGATCAGCAGGGCGACGTCGGCGCCCTGCCGGCCGCGGTAGGTGTGCAGTTCGTCGAAGACGAGGAAGTCCAGGCCGCGGGCCATGCTGATCAGGCTGGCGCGGTCGGCCGGCCGGGTCAGCATCAGCTCCAGCATCACGTAGTTGGTGAGCAGGATGTCCGGCGGGTTGTCACGGATCTCCTTGCGGCGCGCGTCGTCCTCCTGCCCGGTGTAGCGGGCGAAGGTGACCGGTTCGTGGCCACTGCCGTAGCCGTCCCGGAGATACTTCTCCAGTTCCTTCAGCTGGCTGTTGGCGAGCGCGTTCATCGGGTACACGACGATCGCCCGTACACGCTTGGCCGCCCGGGACCCCGCGGCCTCCCGTTCCCGCAGCACCCGGTCGACGATCGGAACGATGTAGGAGAGGGACTTGCCGGAACCGGTACCGGTGGTCAGGACGTACGAGTCGCCGGAGGCGGCGGCGTCGATCGCCTCGCGCTGGTGCTGGTGCAGGGTGAGCGGGCGTCCGTCGCACACCGTGCCGCCGGGAGTCTTGCGGGACTGGAAGATCTGGGCACACTCGCGGTGCAGCACGCCCTGGCCCGCCAGCTCGACGACCGTGCCGCCGCTCGCGAAGAACGGGTTGAGGGACAGCCAGGGATCCGGCCACTGAGACTTGGCGTTGAGGTCGTCCTCGACGAAGGCCGCGATCCGGTCGTCCCGGATGACGGTGCCGCCCTCGGTGAAGGAGCGGTAGTCCTCGATGAGCTTGTGGTGCACACCGAAGACGTCCATGCCGGTCCCCGCAGTCGCGATCGGACGCGAGCGTTCCTGCGCCACCGGCGCTGCTGCCGTGGGGACCACGGCATGGGCCGCCGGGCGGAACGTGCGGACCGGGTCGAGTGCACCCCAGTGGGGGAGCGCCGTGGTCTCGCCGGCAGGGTCTACACCGTCCGCGGCGCAGGCCTCGGCGAGCAGGGGCAGCAGGGCGTCACGTACGGCGACCGCGTCGGCGGGCCGCTCGGCGGGGTCCTTCGCAAGGAGCCGGTCCACCAGGCGGACGAGCCCGGCGGGCGTGGCGGGCCGCGCGATCCGGACGGACGTGGGCACCTCTTCCACGTGCTTGCGTCCCAGCTCGTAAGCGGAGCCGCTGGTGAACGGCGGGACGCCGGCCAGCATCTCGTACAGCACACAGCCGAGCGCGTACAGGTCGGCGGCCTGCGTCACCTGGCGGGCTTCGAACTGCTCAGGCGCCATGTAGCGGGCGGTGCCGACACTGACGCCGGTGCTGGTGAGACGGGTCTCCTCCGGGTCGTCGGCGATCCGGCCCATGCCGAAGTCGAGGACCTTCACCGTGCCGCCCGTGACCAGCATGGTGTTCGCGGGCTTCAGGTCGCGGTGGACGACGCCCGCCATGTGCGCGGCGGCGAGTCCGGAGGCGATCTGCGCACCGATCGCGACGGCCCAGGAGACCGGAAGCTGCCGCTCCTCCTCGATGAGATCGCGGAGGGTCTCGCCGTCCAGGTACTCCATGACGAGGTAGGGGCGACCGCCGTCGGTCTCGTCGATACCACCGTCGATGAGCCGCGTGAGGTTGGGATGGTCCAGGCGACGCATGATCCGGACCTCGCGGGCGAACCGCTGGACGGCCTTGCTCTCGGGGCCGGTGTCGACCAGGGCGCCGGAGCGGCGGCGGAGCACGGTCTTCACGGCGACGCTGCGCGCGGGGTCACCTTCGGCTCGGTGCAGGTCCTCGGCGCGGTGGACCTCCCCCATGTTCCCCGCCCCGATGACTCCCGTCACGCGGAACCGGCCCCCGATCAGCCGCTCGCTCACTGCCGCCCCTCTCTTTCGCACGATGCCCCACTGTCATGGTCGCAGAGGCCAGGCTGCCTCGTGCCTGTCTTCACCTTCCGGGAAGGTACACACCCGATCCTCTACTGTTCAAGTGTCAACGCGTTGACATTGTCAACACGGTGACCCTAGGGTTGTTTCGCAACGGGTGAGGGAGGGGTGGCCGTGGGGGAAGAACCTCGGCGCGAACAGGACGCGGCCGGGCTCCGGAACGCGCTTCGCGCTCTCTACGCCGAACTCGCAGCCGCGGCCGTGGGCGGCGTCCTCTCCGCGAGGGTGTTCCAGGACCATGTCGGACACCTTGGCCTGACACAGGCCGAGCGGGAGCGCCTGCAGGACGAGCTGGCGCTCTTGGGATTGCACGTCCGAGGGGAAGCGGAGCATGCAGACCACGACGAGCGCGACGCGGAAAAGGTTGTACGCGCGGCGCCGGCAGCTCGGATCAGCGCCGTCCATGCCCTGCTCGGCAGGTACGCGGACGAGTGGGGCCGGGTGCCCGAGGAGACCGTGGAAGGCGTGGCCCGCCTCGCCGGACTGACACCGGTCGAGACACGCGAGCTCCTGGGCGTGGCCGGATCGACCCGGCCCACGACGTCGGACTCGGCCGTGGTCCCCTCCCCGGAGCCGGAGCCGGAGCCGGAGCCGGAGCCGGAGCCGGAGCCGGAGCCGGAGCCGGAGCCGGAGACCGAGTACGAGGTCGAACCTGAACTTGTCGACTGGGAGGAATTCGACTCGGCCCCCGACGGAACCACGTCACCTCCGGTCGACGTCGCACGTGCGGTTCACGCGGTGCTGAACGAGGACCGCTTCAACCGGCGCCCCGAGAAGCGCGTGCTCACCGCAGAAGAGGAAGTGGGCCTCGCCGTCCTGGTACGGGGAGGGGCGGATCGGATCGGGGAACGGCCCACCGACGAGGAGATCGCCGCGTTGCCGGCCACCGGTGTCCGTGTCAGGGCGCGCGACTGCCTCATCGTCCACAACCAGGGTCTCGCCCACAGCATCGCTCAGCGCCACGGCGGGCAGGGCCTCGACTACGAGGACCTGTTCCAGCAAGGAGCCATCGGGCTCATGAAAGCGGCGGTGAGGTTCGACCCCGCCAGAGGCTACAAGTTGTCCACATATGCCACCTGGTGGATTCGACAGTCGATCAGCCGGGCCATCGCGGACAAGGGGGCGGTCATCCGCATCCCGGTGCACTTCCACGAGCAGATCAGGAAGGTAGCCGCGGCGGAGCGGAAGCTGGAATCGGAGGGGCGCCCCTGCCGGGCCGCGGACGTCGCCGTGCTCTGCGACCTCACGGTGAGCCGTGTGGAGGAGATCCGGCGGGTCAGCCGACGGACCACATCGCTGGACCGGGTGATCGGAGACGGCGTGAACCTGGGCGACCTCGTCGCGCTGGACCGCCCGTTGCCCTCGGCGGAACACCTGGCAATGGAGGCCGTGAACCGCACTTTCCTGCTGTCGGTACTGGATCGTTTCGAGCAGCGGGAGGCACGCATCCTGCTGCGCCGCACCGGGTTCGACGGCGGCGAGACCTCGACGCTGGACGAACTCGGCAAGGAGTTCGGCGTCACCCGCGAACGCATCCGACAGGTGGAGAAGAAGGCGTTCGGAGTGCTGCGCGAGATGCTGCGGGAGAGTGGGTTCGGCCCACGGCATGCCGAGCCGCCGGACCCGAAACCCCCTCGACGCAAGGGCCCGGGCCGCCGGATCGTCCGGCGGACGAGCACCCCCGTACCCGCTCCGCGCACATCTGATGTTTCGGAGGCGGTTACGGTGCCGGCGCAGTCGACGCTGTTCGAGCAGATCGACATCGGTCCAACGGCGGAATCGCCCCCGGGCCAGAGTGTGATGGGGGCGCCCCCGGACGTATCAGAGGCGCCGTGCGAATCAGGCGGACGGGAGCGGACCCCAGCAGTGGACGAGGAACACGAGCGGCAGCTCGATGAGCTGGAGGCGATCCTGCTCAAGCGTGTCGACAGGGCTCTGCGCTGTCAGGAGCGCTCGTTGCGGCAGGAGGCCGATGATCGCCTCGCTGACTCCGTGGCCCGGGTCAACGCCTTGGAAGAGCGGTTACGGGGGGCGGAGTACGCCCTCGCGCAGCGGGAGGCCGCCCTCCAGGCAGCGGAAGCCGGCGCGGCCGCCCAGGTCGAGGCCGTCGAACGATGGGCAGCCCAGCGAATCGCGGAGACCGAAGCCATCGAGCGTGACACTCTCCTGCGGCTCGCGGAACTGGAGAAGCAGCTCGAAGCCCTCGCAGGGGACTCCGAACGCCGACCGCCGAGCGGCTGGTGACGCCCCAGCTCATCTGCACGTCCTTCAACAGGCCCGCCCCGCCGCACTCCTCCCGAGGAACCACATGGACCCGAGGCAAGAACTCGTCGACTACCTGAACCGCCAGCTCGTCGGCCCCGTCCACGGCGAGGGCGAGATCCTCGACTCGCCGCCCGACCGTCAGTACCTCATGGGCACGCTCTATCCCCAGGACGCCGACCTGCAACGCCAGCTGACGCTGGCCGCCGAGGACACGGACGGCCTCGGAACCGAAGGAGCCGCCGCCGACACCGACCCCGCGGACGACCCGGTGCCGGAGTCCAACGCCTGGCTGCCCTCCTCCCTCGGCCTCAGCTTCTACACGGACACCGACACCGTAGAGATCGACTGCGGCGGTGCCCACTACCGCACCCTGCGCGCCCAAGGAGACGAGGGGCGCCGCTGGCAGCGTGTCCCGATGCCGCAGGAGACGCACCACGTCGGCCCCGACCGGGACGTGGTGTCCGTTCTCGACGGGCGGGCCGAGCTGCGACTGCGTCGCCGACCCCTCGGCGCGGGGCAGTTGGTCACCGTCGCCCTCGTGAACAGCGCCCGCATCGAACCGGCGCTTGGACGCGCCGCGCAGTGGGACCGCATGCTGTTCCAGGTCGAGCTCGGCGTCCGGCCTCACGGCGGGCGGGTACTGAGGTATCCGAGCGTCCGGCTCGCTAGCCGAGACCTGGAGGAACAGGAGCTGCGGCTTCAGTACCGCCACGTCCGTACCTACGCGGTCGGCCACGGCTGCGCCGTCGAGGAGCACCGCGACGGCGAGGCGGTGACCGGGCTGCGCGCCATCGTGCTGCCGACGGCAGAGGTACCCGCGACCCGGCCCGCCGGGCCCGTCGGCACCCCCGTCCTCAACGTGCTGCACCTCGCCGACCCCGAACTGCCCGTCGCGCAGGTGCGGCGGGAGTTGACGGACTTCACGGCCGACTACCGCCGCTGGTACGAGGACCAGTGCGGCATCGAGGTGCCCGCCTGGGGACGGCCGGCGGCCGACCGTGTACTGGAACGCATCGGCAGCGTCGTCACTCGCGTGGAATCCGGAGTGCGCACCCTCTGCGACCCAGCACACCCAGAGCTGCTGGAGGCGTTCCGCGCCGCGAACCTCGCCATAGCTCTCCAGATGCGGCACTCGGCGCACGACCAGGCGGGCGAGCGGCGCTCCCGGCACGACCCCGTACACCTAGAGCCCGCGCCCGACCCGGCCGCAACCTGGCGTCCGTTCCAGCTGGCCTTCTTCCTGCTGACCCTGGACGGCGTCGCGGACCCGCACCACCCCGACCGGTCCATGACCGATCTCATCTGGTTCCCCACCGGCGGTGGCAAGACGGAGGCGTACCTCCTGCTCGCCGCGTTCGTGATGGTGCTGCGGCGACGCGACCCGAAGGGCGGCGGCACCGCCGTACTCAGCCGCTACACCCTCAGTCTGCTGACCACCCAGCAGTTCCAGCGCGCCGCGACGACCGTGTGCGCCCTGGAGACACTGCGCCGAGCCGATCCCGGCCGTTACGGCGACGAACCGTTCTCGATCGGACTGTGGGTCGGCGAGGCGACCTCGCCCAACTCGTACGAAGCCGCGGTGACAGCCGCACGCGACGTCCGCTCAGCGGCCCGCCCTGAAGACGTCTTCATCCTCGACCGCTGCCCCTGGTGCGGAACCCGCATCCTCCCGGCACACCGGTCCGCCGATCACGCCGACTACGGCGTTCGGGCCGCCGCCGACTCCTTCGCGTTCTTCTGCCCGCGCGACGCGTGCACCTTCCACGACGAACTGCCCGTCGCCGTCGTAGACCAGCAGCTCTACGACAGGCCGCCGACCTTCGTGCTCGGCACCGTCGACAAGTTCGCCCGGCTCGCCTGGGAGCCACGCGCCGGACGCCTGTTCGGGACGGGTACCGGCAGTCTGCCGCCGTCACTCGTCATCCAGGACGAGCTGCACCTGCTGACCGGGCCGCTCGGCACCACCGTGGGACTGTACGAGTCGGCCATTCTCGGCCTGTGCGCCACGGCCGACGGGACCGGCCCCAAAGTAGTCGCGTCCACGGCCACGATCCGCCGGTCTGGGGAACAGGTACGCGCCCTGTACGGCTCCGAGGTGCAGCTGTTCCCACCGGCCGGTCTTGACGCCCGCCACTCCTACTTCGCCGAACCAGACACCTCGCGCCCCGGCCGCCTCTACATCGGAGTCATGGCCCAGGGCCACACCGCCGGCCGGGCCGCAGTCGCCACCGCCGCCGCGATGCTCCAAGGCGCCTGGGAACTGCCCGAGGAACACCGCGACGCCTACTGGACCCTCGTCGCCTATCACCACAGCCTGCGGGAGCTCGGCCGTACCGTTACGGCGGCCTCAGACGACATCCCGGCCCAACTAGCCGGACTGCGGGACGGATCGGGCAGCCGGGGCCTCGCCGACCACCAGGTGCAGGAGCTCACCAGCAACCTGGCCCGGGCCGAGCAACCGGTGCTGCTGGACCGGCTCGAGAAGCCCTGGACCCACCCGGAAGCCATTTCCTTCCTGCCTTGCACCAACATGCTGTCTGTCGGCGTGGACGTCAAACGGCTCGCCCTCATGCTGATGCAGGGGCAGCCCAAGACCACCGCCGAGTACATCCAGGCCACCAGCCGCGTCGGCCGACACGGCGTGCCCGGCCTCGTCGTCACCTTCTTCAACGCGACCCGCCCCAGAGATCGCTCGCACTACGAAGCCTTCGACCCGTACCACCGGGCCCTGTACCGGCATGTCGAACCCACCAGCGTCACGCCCTGGTCCCTTCCCTCGCGCCGCCGCGCGCTGCACGCCGCGCTCGTCATTCTCGTACGGCACCGACTCGGCCTGAGTGCCGAGAACCAGGCGGGCGAGTTGCCGGAACGCGTCTGTGAGGCACGGGAGTTGGCCGAGCTGCTGGCTCGGAAGGCGGGCGCGAGCGACCGGCGTGCCGCGCACGCCGTCCGTACCGAACTGGCCGAGCTGCTCGCCGCGTGGGAGGAAGCCGCTCGGAACGCCAGGCAGGAGGGCAAGGAGCTGTACTACCGCAGCCAGGGCAAGGGGCAGCACCACCTCTTGAAGAACTTCGAACAGTATGGAGGGCTCTGGGAGACCCTCCACTCCATGCGCAGCGTCGACCGCGAGTGCCAGGTGACAGTCAAGGGAGCCGACCAGTGAACCGCAAACTCCGAGTCCGACAGGCCCAGACGGTGCTGCCCTTCGGCGTCGGCGCGGTCTTCGACATCCAAGGAGAGTCCTTCGTCGCGACCGGAATCGGCGACTGGCCTCGGCTGCGACAGGCCGTGGCTTCCCCACGCCTGGCCGCACGACTCGGAGTGAGCGGGTTCTTCGCGGCGCCCGCCACGCTCAACGACCGATTCGACCGCGCGGACGCACCCGGCGCACCCTACATCCGGTTCCCGTCCTGGCTGTTCTGTGGCGCCTGCCGCCGCATGGTGCGCTGGCGCATCACCGACGAGAAGCCCGGCGAACCGCCGAGCTGCTCGTCGTGCACCCCGAAACGCAGGCTCGCACCCATGCGCTTCGTCCAGATCTGCGCCGCGGGACACCTGGGGGACGTCGACTGGTGGTTCTGGGCACACGCCCGGCTCGACACCGCCCAGCGGCAGTCGTGCGGCTCGCGCGAGCAACTGCGGTTCCGGGTGTCGGACCGTGCGACGGGCCTGGAGGCGCTGTCCGTCTCGTGCGCGGCGCCCGGCTGCGGCGCCCGCCGGGACCTCCTGGACATCCTCGGCACGCATGGCATGCGGTGCTCCGGCAGGAACCCCTGGCAGAGGGTGTCCGAAGCCGTGGACTGCGTCAAGCCGGTCCAGGTGGTTCAGCGCACCGCGGGCAACCTGTACTACCCGGTGGTTCATTCGGCGCTCTCCCTCCCCGAGACCGACCTGCCGGCCGTGAGGGGAGAGGAGCTCGCCGGACGGGTCCGCGACAGCGACTACTGGGTGCCGCTGTGCAAGGCCACCGGAGCCCGCGCGGAGACCCTCCGGGACATGATCAAAGAGGACACTGGGGCGGACGACATCCTCCTGGACGCCCTCCTCTCCGAGGAGACGGGTACGGGAACGGCAGCCCACGCCGACGGCCCTCACCACGTATCCGGTGCCTCCGGGGCGTCCGCCGCCGGAAGCGACCTGCGCCGCGAGGAATGGGCGGCGCTGACGGCGGCCGAACCATTGACGAGCCGAGTATTCTCGGTACGCGGATCCTGTCTCGGCCTCGACGGCGAGACCACGGAGCCCTGGGTCGGACTGCACCGACGGATGGGCCGTGTCGTCCTCGCCGACCGCCTCCGCGAGGTGCGTGCCCTGTCCGGCTTCAGTCGGGTGTCGCCGGATGCCACCATCGTCCCGGCCGACACCTCTCGCAGACTGCGCTGGCTGCCCGCGGTCGAGGTCTTCGGCGAAGGCATCCTGCTCACCCTGGACCCTGATGCACTGACGGCCTGGGAACAGCAGTCCGCAGTCCGGTCCCGGGTGGCCGGGCTCCGGGCGGATCTGGACCGGTCCTTCCAGAGCGACCGCCTTCAGGTACTGACCGGCCCGGAGCTCGCACCTCGCTTCGTGATGCTGCACACGCTCGCCCATCTCCTGGTACGCCAACTGTCGTTCGAGTCCGGATACACCACGGCCAGTCTCCGCGAGCGCGTTTACGCCCGCCCCGAGCACGACCAGTACGGGGTCCTCGTCTACACCGCGGCGGGCGACGCCGAGGGCACACTCGGAGGCCTCGTCCAACAGGGCGAACCGCCTCGGCTCGCCGAGACACTGCTACGGATGGCCGAGGCCGCCGCATGGTGCTCGGCGGATCCCCTGTGCTCAGAACACACCGGCCAGGGCTTCGGCAACCTCAACCGCGCCGCCTGCCACGCCTGTGCTCTCCTCCCGGAGACCAGCTGTGAGACCGGCAATACCCTGCTCGACCGCGCCCTTGTCGTCGGCGGAGGCGGTGCGCCGGGCTTCCTCGAACCCATCATGGCCGCGGCCCGAGCGGCCGCCGCCCAGAAATGAGCACGACGATGACGCTGACCTACCTCGACCTCACCCCCGCCCAGCGTGCATTGCTCGACGGGCTGCCGTTCGATGGCAACCACCTGGTCGACGGCCCCCCGGGGAGTGGCAAGAGCGTGCTGGCCGCGCAGCGAGCCGTGATGCTCGCCCTCAATGGCACCCCCGTCGTCCTGCTGACCCGGTCCAACCTCCTGCGGCAGTCCTTGGCGCCGATGGTGTCCGCGCTGTGCTCCGACCGAGCAAAGGTCACCGTGGCCACCGCGCACTCCTGGCTCGCCGGGTGGTACGGCCCGGATGCTCCGCGCACCGACGACGGCTGGTACGACTGGCCGGCGTTCTACGAGCGGGCCGCGCTTGCCGAGCCGGCTGACCCTGCGCGCCCGCTGACACTGGTGGTGGACGAAGGGCAGGACCTGCCGCCTGCCTTCTATCGCCTGTGCCGAATTCTCGGTGCCCGTACGACGGTCTTTGCGGACGAGTGCCAGCGGCTGACCACCACCCACTCCACCCTCGCGGAGATCACCGAGAGCCTGGGGCGATGCGCCACCCGCGACCTCCACGGCAATCACCGCACCACCCGGCAGACAGCGGAACTCGCTGCCCGGTTCCACACTGGCCCTCACCCGCCCGAACCGCCCGGCCGCGAGGGTCCTTTGCCCCGACTGCACGCACTCTCGCACCGAGCGGCCGCCACCGATCTGCTGCTCGGTCTCGTAGCGAATCGGCCGGACCGGAGCATCGGAGTGGTGGTGCACTCCACCGAGGCCCAGTTCGAACTTCTCACCCGCCTCGAACAGAAGGCCCCGCGACTCCGGGCGCAGATGTACACATCGCAGGCGAGCGGAGGCCGGTACCGGACGCTCGACCTGTTGCGCCCGGGCGTCGTCATCGTTCACCGGTCCAGCGCGAAGGGGCTCCAGTTCGACACGGTCGTGGTGCCGGACTCGGAGGCAGACGCGGCGGTGGACCCCACCTCCGGGTCACTCCGCATGACGTACTACGTGATGGCTACTCGAGCGCGGCACGAACTTCATCTCGCCTATGCGGGCGACAGAGAACCCGGGCTGCTGAGGGACATTCCGCCTCGTGTCCTGGCCCGGGGCTGAGGCCGGTTTCCGGAGTTACGGACCCGGCACCGGAATTCGCAGTCGCCCCCACGGTGGGGATGGAGGCGCCGCACGGACCGCGGCAGAGGGGACGGGCCTGCTGGACGAAACCCGTACCCGGCTCGCGGACGCGATCACCCACCGCGACGCGACTGCTGGTGCCAGGGACGAAACCGTCGCCGCCCAGGCGGAACTGCTGCTTGCCCGGGCCCGGGACTGCACGGAGCTGCGCATCCCCGACCTGGATGAACTGGCCGCCAGGGCGGCGGTCGAAGCAGACGTGCGCGAGCTGGTCGAAACGGTCGCACGACCGCTGGACCAGGAGATCACCACGGAGCGGGCAGGAGCCCGCACCGCACAACAGGGCTTGGAGCAGGAACGGGACCTGCTCGACGCACAGAGGCGCAAGCTCAGCGGTGAGATCGATCTCCCGCCCGCCGCTCCGCCGACCCGCACCACCGTCCGTACGGCCGCGGCGGGTGCGCCGCTGTGGCGGCTGGTTGCCTTCCACGAGGACGTCCGCTTCCCGTACAGGCCGCGATGGAAGCGGCACTGGAGGCGTCGGGCCTCCTGGACGCCTGGGTCAGCGCATCCGAAGGGCTCACCCTCCCCGGGCACGACACCCGCGCCGAGGCCGGCCTCGCCACGACCGCTCCCGGCCCCAGCCTGCTGGACGTGCTGAGGCCCGAGGAGAGCGTCCCCGTACCGGCCGACACGGTGACCCGCATCCTCGCCGGCATCGCGTACGGAACCACCCTGACCGGCGGGCACCCCGCGGCCGTCTCCTCCGACGGCGCCTCGCGCCTCGCGCCGGCCACCGGCACCTGGAACTAGCCGGAGCCCGCCCACATCGGCGCCCTTGCCCGGCAGCGGGCCAAGCAGCGTGAGATCGCCGAACTGACCGAGCTGATCGCCGAGAAGGACGCCTCCCTGACCACCCTCGCCGACCGGCTGAGGGAACTCGCCGCACGCGCCGCCCGGCTTGCGGACGACCGCACCGCCCGGCCCGACCCGGGAACTCAACCCCCGCCGACGGGACCGGGACCGGGCGGAGGAGAAGGTGGCCGCCTGGGACGACGCCGTGCGCGACGCGACCGAGCACCTGGCCGCACGCGAGGGTGACGTGGCCGGCGCGCTGCGCACGTTGAGCCGCAGTGCCGCCGAACACGGACTGCCCACCGACCGCGACCGGCTGCAGGAACTCGGCCGCAGCGTCGAGCGGTTCCGCGCCCTCGCCGACACCTGGACGGACGCCCGTATCGACGCGACCGCAGCCGCCGAAAGGGCCAGAGTGACGGCCGCACAGGCGGACCGGTCACACAGTCTCGCCGAGAAGCAGGCCGCCGACGCGGCCGCCGCCGAGGCGAAGGCGGCCGGCATGAGGGCACGCCTGACGGCGGTGGAGGAGACGGTCGGCGCGGACTACCGGCAGATCGTCGCGCGCGTGGCGGAGACCCGCGCCGAACGCGACCGCTGCCACATAAGGAGGTCCGCCGGTCGGCCGAGCTAATCATGGGTCTGGCAGGCCGCATCGGAGAGCTGAGGGCCACCAGCGGCCAGGACGCCGACCGGCAGGAGAAGGCAGTCGAGGCCCGCGACGGTGCGGCGCCGCGGTTCCGGCACCTGTGCCTGGTGGGTCTGGCCGAAGACGCGGGCGTCACCCCGAACCCGACGCAGGCGACGGCACCAAGGCCACGCTAGAGGCCGCCCCTGCCATGGCGGCACGGTGGCCCCGGATCCCACACGCCGCGCGCCACCACGGCGACGCAGCCACTCGCCTTTCCGAGGTCGGCCACGAGGCACGCCGGCACCTTGGCGTCCGTGCCGACCTGGAGCTGGAGCCCGACGACGACGTCCAGCTCTTCACCGCCACCCTGGAGGGCGTCCGCGTCGGGGCGACCGGGCTGCTCACCACGCTCACCCAGCAGCGCGACCGCAGCCGCGACGACATCAGCACCGCCGAACGGCGCCTCTTCGACCAGATCCTCACCGGTGACACCCGCCGCCACCTCGCCGCCCGCATCCGCCGGGCCGACGAACTCGTCGCGCAGATGAACAGGCACCTGGAGCGGGTCCGTACCGCCTCCAACGTCGCCCTCCAACTCGTCTGGGACGTTCGCCCGGACCTCCCTGACAGCACCCGCTCCGCTCGCCAGCTGCCCAGGTCAGGAACCCGGGCCGGCTCACGCTGCCCGCCACCCCTGCCTCATCCGTCGTCCACGTTGTGGAGAACCCCAGCATCTTGGCCCTCGCCCTCCGTCGCTTCGGCTCCCCCTGCCCGCCGCTTGTCTGCACGTCCGGGTGGCCCAACAGCGCGGCTGTCCAGCTCCTGCGCATACTCGCGGACCA
Organism: Streptomyces sp. NPDC088707; assembly: GCF_044752725.1. NCBI lineage: Bacteria > Bacillati > Actinomycetota > Actinomycetes > Kitasatosporales > Streptomycetaceae > Streptomyces > Streptomyces sp. NPDC088707. The sequence continues at coordinate 279,680 of NZ_JBIVLV010000012.1, forward strand.
AGGCGCCGTTCTCCGGTGCCACGGAGACTTCGATGACGAAGGCATCCGCATTGCCGCATACGTCCTGGAGAAGACAAGGGCGGACCCCTGACGTATGGCGGCGGCAGACTACCGATCCGCGGTCGTCTGCAACGCGCACGGTCCTCAACCCGGGCGCACTACCGGAGCCTTACACCGGTGCTGACCTGCGACTATGCCGACCGTCGTTTCGCATAACGTCATTCCGATGCCCACCACGTCGAGTGCGTCGCGATCCTTGAGCCGGTGAAGTAGGGGCCGCCGACCGGGGACTTTGGCGGGGGTGTGGGGGGCTGTGGCAGGCTGCGGGCGCCCGGGTGCGTTGAGGGCTTCGGGTGCCGGGGACTAGGCTAGGGGCTTAAGGTAGAACACTTGAGCTCCTAGGGAAGCATGTGAGAAAGCGCGCCGGCCTCACCGTCGAGAAGATCACGAAGGCCGCTGCCGACCTGGCCGACGAGGTCGGTGTCCAGGCGGTCACCCTCTCGGCGCTGGCCCGCGACTTCGGGGTCAAGGACGCCAGTCTGTACGCGCACGTCAAGAACCTCCAGGACGTGCGGACCCGGGTGGCGCTGCTCGCCGCCGAGGAGATGGGCGACGAACTCGCAGCCGCCATCGCCGGCCGGTCCGAGGAGGACGCCCTCACCGCTTTCGCCGACGCGTATCGCGCGTACGCCCTGCGCTGCCCCGGACGGTACGCGGCGACTCAGATGGGGCTGGACCTCGACGCGATCTCCGGCTCCAAGGGGTTCGTCCGCAACATCGAGCTGACGTACGCGGTGCTGCGGGCCTACGAACTCGAAGAGCCTGACCTGACCGATGCGGTCCGGTTCATGCGCAGCACCTTCCACGGCTTCATCACCATCCAGGCGACGGGCGGTTTCGGGCACCCCCGGGATCTCGACGGATCCTGGCGCAGGGTGGTCGCGGCGGTGCACACCGCGCTTCGGCAGTGGTCGCAGAGCGCGGTCTGACGCCTCGGTGGTGCCGGTGCCCGCGGCGGCCCGCGCCCGCCTCGGGCTCTGATCCCTCGTCAGTCGACGATGAAACCCTTGAACACGGCGTCGCGCATCTCCCGGTAGCGCTCCATCATGTCGGCGCGTTCCGTCAGTACGTCCGAGATGTGCTGCACGCCGAAGAACGCGGACACGACGACCCGGGCGAGCGCCTCGGGGTCGGTGTCGGGGACGAGCTGCCCCGCGTCCCTGGCCTCCGTGATCAGGGCGGCGAGCATCTCCCGCCACCACTCGTAGGGCTTGGGCAGGTTCGCTCCGATCAGGGAGCGCTCGATCTGCAGCCGCGCGCCGGCCTGGACCATGGTGTCGCCGCGGAACGCCTCCGCCGTGCTGTCCAGCACGGCGAGCAGCGTGTCGAGCGGACTGGCCTTCGACGCGCGCACCCGCTCCACGAGTTCAGGCCAGCGCTGGTAGTGCTCCTCGACGACGGCGATGGCGAGCACGTGCTTGTTGGCGTAGTGGAAGTACACCGCGCCCTTCGTCATGCCGACCCGGTCGGCGACGTCCTGGAGGGTGACGGTGGGGTATCCCTGCTCGGCGAAGACCTCGGCGGCGGCGGTCAGGATCTGGGCCTTGGTGCGTCGCGCACGCTCCTGTTTGGGCTGGCTGGTGGCCGGTGGGTTCGTGTCCGGGCTGCTGTTCGTCGCGCGCATCGAAGCCCGCCTCCTTCGTCGTGTGAGCCCCACGGAGCGCCCCTGCGGGCCCGTGGTTCACGCCCTTGAAATATCCCTTCGGAAATGTATATTTTCCCGAGTCGATCATAGTCCCACTCGCTGGGTCTGCTTAGGGGGAAACATGGCGATCGGTATCGTCGAGGACGTCCGGGGCGCGGACGTGTCGGGGCACTCTCTTACCTACGACCAGACGGTGTCGCGCGCCCTGGTGCACCGCGCCGCCGTGTCCGAGGTGTTCCTGACGGACGGGTGCAGGTCGGCGGAGACCGATCGCGTCCTCATAGCCGCGCAGTGGCCGCGCAGCCATGCGCTGTACGAACCGGACGCCGCGGGGTTCAGCGACCCCGTCCTCCTGGTCGAGACCGTGCGGCAAGCGGCCGTCTACGCTGCACACCGCTTCTACGACGTGCCCCTGACCCGTCGCTTCATCTTCTGCGACCTCCGGCTCGACGTCGAGGACCCCCACCCGCTGCGGGTCGGGGCGACACCGCTGCACGTGGTGCTCGACGGCCGGTTCCACCCCGAGGGCGATCTGCCCGCCGAGCGTTTCGGAGCGCGCTACTCGACGACGGTCCATGCCGGCGGACAGTACTGCGGGCGGGCCTCGGTGAGGCTTCTCGCGGTCGGCGACGACCTCTACGACAGACTGCGCTACCGCGTGTCCACCCCGGTCGGCGGACCCCGGCCGGCACGGCCCGGGACGCTGCTGTCACCCACCGAGGTGGGGCAGGTCCGTCCGGAGAACGTGCTGCTCAGCAGGGAGGGAGCGGGCAGGTACGGCATGCATCTCGCCACCGGGCACCCGGGCTACTTCGAGCACGCGTGCGACCACGTTCCCGGGATGGCCCTCGTCGAGGCGTTCCGCCAGGCGGGTCACCAGACGCTGCGTCAGTCCGGAGACCTCAGGTCTCACCTGATGACGGGGTGCGAGGTCAGCTTCGACGCGTTCGGTGAACTGGACGCGCCCGTCACGATCCTGGCCCACGAGCAGCATGCGCCGTCCGCGGGCTCGGACGACCAGCCGGTCCGGCTGACGGCGTTCCAGGGCGAGGTCGTCCTCGCCCGGGCCACCACGACGTACCGCCTCCACAGCACCTGTCAGCCGGCCGTCGCCGTCTGACGTCCACCGTCGCACGGCCAGAAGGGGGATCGTCGTGGAGATCCATCAGCTGCGTGTCTTCCGTGAAGTGGCACGAGAGGCGAGCTTCACGCGGGCGGCCAGGAACCTGCACTGCGCCCAGTCCACCGTCACCGGTCAGATCAAGAGTCTGGAAGCGTCCCTCGGCGTGGTCCTCTTCCTGCGGCGGGGCCGCTGCCCCATCGAGCTGACGCCCGCGGGCTCGGTGCTCCAGAGCCGGGTGGACCAACTCCTCCGCGAGGTCGAGACGATGGGCCGCGAGGTCAAGTACGCCGCACAGCAAGGAGAGCTCGGCCACCAGCGCTGCCACGTCAAGAGCGCCCATGCGGTCTGAACCGGCGGTCGCCCCCTCGTGCGGGCCCGCCCGGACGGTCGTCCCTCCCCTCCGGCCGACCCCGTCGGCAGGTCACCCCGGCCCGACCAGCCGCGGTACGGGCCGCTTCCCCACGATCCGCCGCCGCCCCGGGCCGGAGGCGGCAAGGACACCATGAACCACCCCTCCCGCATCGTCGCCTTCTTCGACGTGGACGAGACGCTCATCAACCTGAAGAGCATGGCCGGCTTCCTCGCCTTCTACTGGCAATGGTCCGGCGAGGACCCGAGCCGCTTCGCCCGGGCGCGCGACGCACACCTGCGGAGACAGGCCGCCGGGGCGTCCCGGACCCAGCTCAACCGGGCTTTCTACCGCAACTTCCGCGGTGCTCCCGAGGGTGAGCTGGAGCGGGCCGGACGGGACTGGTTCGCGGCCGAGCAGGCCCGCGGGGACCTCTTCCACCCGCCCGCCGTCGAGGCCCTGCGCGCCCACCGGCGCGCCGGTCACCACATCGCGCTGGTCTCCGGCTCCTTCCTTCCCTGTCTCGCGCCGGTCGCCGACGCGCTGCGGGCCGACACGGTGCTCTGCACCACCCCCGTGGTCCGCGAGGGTGTGCTGACCGGGGAGGTCGGCCCGCCGGCGATCGGTCCGCGCAAGGCCGAACTGGCGCGACGGACGATGGGGGAGTGCCGCGCGGACCCGGTCGGCTGCCATGCGTACGGCGACGACTCCAGCGACGCGGACCTGCTGCGCGCGGTGGGCCGGCCGGTGGTGGTGGGCGAAGACCCCGTGCTCACCTCTCTTGCGCTGCGAGCCGGCTGGGCGACCCTTCCGGGAATTCCCCGGGAGCGGCGCGGCGTACTGGCGGCAGCAGCGTCCGCCACATCTGCGGGGAGTCGTCGTCCGGTGCCCCCGGGGAGCCCGCGCTGAGGTGTCGCAGCCCCAGGAGGACGGCGAGGAGCAGTCGGCTGAGCACCTCGGGCCGATGGGCCCGGTCGATCGTGCCGCCGTCCTGTGCGACCGCCACCAGTCGCAGCAGGAGCTCCTGCAGCTGCTGCACCTGCTGGGCGCGCAACCCCTCGGACCACGCCCTGTCCATCACCAGGCGCAGGCCGGCGCCGAACAGCGCGTCGTTCCGGACGCGGTCCGAGAGGTTCGTGAGCAGTGCGTCCAGCACCTGGTCCGGGGCCGAGTCGGAGTAGGCGGCCGCGTCGAGCGCCTCCTGCCAGCGCTGCTCGAACTGCCTGGTCACTTCGGCGCTCAGGGCGGCCTTGGACGAGAAGTGCCCGTAGAGCGCTCCCTTGGTGAGACCGGTGCGTCGGGCGATGGTCTCCAGGTTGGCTCCCGCGAACCCCTGGGCGGCGAACTCCTCGGCCGCCGCGTTGAGGACCAGCGCGTAGGTACGTCGTGCTCTGTCCTGCTTCACCATCGCGTGGCCCCCACCTGAACACCCCTCCCGAGAGATTCCTTCTTGACGGAATTTTTTCTGATCCCGCAGTACGACGCAAGTGGCTCCGGACGGTGAAGTCGGGCCACTTCTTCAGGTGCGGGTAATGCCCGCATAGAGAAAGAGTAAAAGATGACGCTCACCGACCACCTCGCCCCGTCCCCCTCCGGGGTCTCCGTGCAGGACGCGGCGGCCCTCGGGGCGCGCCACGCGGCGGAGTCCGAGCTCGCCCGAAGCCTCCACCCGGCCGTGGCGGGCGCGCTGACCGGGGCCGGGTTCCCGCGCCACTTCGTCCCCGCGGAGTTCGGCGGAGTGCCGGGGACGTTCGCCGAACTCGTCGAGTCGGTCGCCCTGCTGGGGGAGGGGTGTACCTCGGCCGCCTGGTGCGCAGCGCTCCAGGCGGCCCACGGCAGGCTCGCCGCGCACCTGCCGCGGCGGGGGCAGGCCGAGCTCTGGGGTTCCGGCCCGGACGTGCCGATCGCGGCGGCCGTGGTGCCGCCGGCCGGGGAACTCGCCGAGGAGTCCGGCGGGTACCGGCTGACCGGCCGGTGGCACCTGGCGAGCGGCGTCGACCACGCCGACTGGATACTCCTGGCGGCGCCCGAGCCCGGCGGCGGCGACCGGAGCCCCCGCGTCCTCGCGCTGCCCCGCGCCGACTTCGCGGTCGAGGACACCTGGCGCAACAGCGGACTGCGGGGGACCGGCAGCAACTCCGTGCTCGTCACCGACGTCTTCGTGCCCCGGTACCGCACCATGTCCCGCGACGTGCTGGCCGCCGGGCGGCCCGAGGAGAGTGCGGCGCGCTGTCACCGCGTGCCGTTCCCCCTGGTGGCCTCGCTCATGTTCGCCGCCCCCGCGCTCGGCGCGGCGCGCGGAGCCCTGGCCGCCTGGACCGCGGTGGTCGGGCGCGGGACGGGCGACGGCGGCGTACTCCTGGACGACGGCCTGACGCAGCAGGTGCTGGCCCGTTCGTCCGCCGAGATCGACGCCGCGCACCTCCTGTTGCGCGGTGCCGCCGAACGTGCCGACCACGCCCCGCTCGACCGGCTGCCGGTGGCCCGGAACATGCGGGACGCGGCGGTGGCCGTGGAGATGCTGGTCGCCGTGGTGGAGCGCCTCTTCCGCAGCGGGGGGACGCGGGTCCAGTCCGAGGCGGAGCCGTTGCAGCGGTTCTGGCGCGACGTGCACGCTCTGGCCGGTCACGGCGCCCTCCGTCTCGCACCCGCGGCCGCCGCCTATGCGCGCTCGGTGGTTGCGGAGGGGGTCTAGGCGGGTGTCGAGTGTCGTGCCGAGAGCCCCGCCCGGAAGGGGGCGGGGTGCTCGGTGGTGGCCCGGGTCGGGGGTGGGTGGGGTGCGCGGTGGTGGCCCGGGTCGGGGTGGGCGGGATGGCGGCGGCGCCATCGGGATCTCCGATAGAATTTGAAACCTTTGCGAAGGAATGATTTTCTCCTCGTGGGACACCTTGTGGCCTCCGGGGCGCGTCGGGAGGCGGGTGCCCGGCCGCGAGCAGGCTCCTCCTGCTCGGCATCGACCGAGAATGGATGATTCCCGTGACCACGTATCCCGGACCGTCTGCCGTCCTCGCCGTCAGCCGTCGACCCCACCCGGTCGACCGCGGTGACGGCTCGTCGTGCCAGCCCGCCTCCCGAGAGCCCTACGCGGTACAGGGCGGCGTCGATCGGCGCGGTGCGGGTCTCGCGCCCAGGGTGCCCGTCGAGCCGGCGTCCGGAGTGCCGGCCGAGGCGGTCCGCGGCTCCGGCGCCCGCGAGGCGTCCGCCCAGGAACTGGCCTGGTGGCAGCGCACGGAGGAGCTGCGATGTCGCTTCGAGCGGGCGCTGACCCGTGAGCTCAGCCGGCTGGGGCTGTCCCCCTCGACCTATCTGGCGCTCGAGCAGCTCGCCCTGCACGACGGGCAGTTGCGGATAACCGAGCTCGCGCAGGAGGTCCGGCTCAGCCCTTCCTCCGTGTCCCGCGTCGTGGACCGCCTGGTCCGCGACGATCTCGCGGTGCGCATGCCGAGCCCCGGTGACCGGCGCACGGTGCACGGCCGGATCACCCAGCGGGGCATGGCGGTCTACGAGCGGGCGCTCCCCGCCTACCGCAAGGCCCTTGCCCTGGCGCTCGACGCCGCGCCGCGCACCCGGGGTGAGGTCGAGGGTCCGTACGCGGCGCCCGGTCGCTAGCGCGCCCCGCGGCCCCGCCCGGTCGCTAGAGAAGCGCGCCGAGGAAGCCGGCGAACTTGGTCCGCAGGCGCTCGACCTTCTCGTCCACCGTCAGTGACTCCTTCATGCGGCCGCCGGGCTGAGCCCGCTTCTTGCCCCGTACGTACAGGGAGCACGCGAGGTCGCTGCAGATGTACTCGCCCACCGTGTCGTCGCCATGGCCGCTCTGGCGCGCGCGGCGTGCGGTCATCAGCGTCACCCCGCTCGCCGTGTGCGTCGTGAGGCAGATCGAGCACATGGACTGGTGCCGCACGCCGGCCCGCGGGGACGGCAGGCGGAAGGAGAGGCCCACGAGGCGGCCCTCGTGCTCGGCCACGATGTAGCTGCGCTGCGGTGCGGCCGGGTCGCGCCAGCCGAGGAAGTCGAGGTCCGGCCAGGGCAGTTCGGGGAGATCTCGCGGCGTCGTGAGGCGGGAGGCCTCGCCCTTGCTGCAGTTGACGAACGAGGCGCGGATTTCCGGGTCGGTCAGTTCCTTCATGATCCTGACCGTAACAGTCCCTATGTATAGTAGGCAAGTGCCAAGGGATCCTAGGTAGAAACCCATGCTCCCTTGCATCCATCGCGCAGAGAGAGGCGAAAGCCATGTCCGAGGAGATCAGCACCACGAGCGCCAAGGAGGGGGCACCGGCCGAGCCGGATCCGCAGCCGGAACGTTCGCCCGTCGTCGTGGCGCTCGTCCTCGCCCTGGGCGCGTTCGTCGCCCTCCTTGACACCACGATCGTCGGCGTGGCCATGCACTCGTTCACCGAGTACTTCGGCGTCGGCCTCGCGGACGCCCAGTGGGCGTCCACCGCCTACCTGCTCGCGATGTCGTCGGTGATCCCGGCCACCGGGTGGGCGGCGCAGCGCTTCGGCGCGGCCCACACCTGGATCGCCTCGCTCTCCGTCTTCCTGGTCGGTTCGCTGCTGTGCGGCATCGCCTGGTCGATGGGCAGCCTGATCGCGTTCCGGGTGGTGCAGGGCCTCGGAGCCAGCATGCTCTTCCCGCTGATGCGGATCATCGTGGTCGAGGTCGCGGGCCGTGCCCAGATGGGCCGCATGATGACGATGATGGCCCTGCCGCTGCTCGTCGCCCCGGTGCTCGGTCCCGTGCTCGGAGGCACGCTCATCCAGGAGTTCTCCTGGCGGTGGGCGTTCTTCCTCAACGTGCCGATCGTCCTCGCTGTGGTCGTGCTGTCCGCGCGCAACCTCCCCAACACCAAGGGTGAGGTGCCCGGTCGCCTCGACGTCGCCGGACTGCTCACCATGGGCGGCGGCCTCGTCGCCCTCATCCTCGGCTTCAGCAACCTCGCCAAGGGCACCGCGGTGACGAGCCCGCCGGTCTTCCTGCCCGCCGCGATCGGCGTGGCCCTGCTCGCCGCCCACGGCATCCGGGCCGCCCGCTCCCTCGCCCCCGGTGTCGTGGACTTCTCGCTCTTCCGGGACCGGGCGTTCACCGCGTCCACGTCCATCACGCTGCTGAACAACTTCGGCCTCTACGGCGTCGTCGTCCTCGTCCCGCTGTTCTTCCAGCAGGCCGGGGGCAAGGGGCCGCTGGGGGCGGGAACCATCATGGTGGCGCAGGGCCTCGGCACGGCGGTCGCCGTCCTGCTCGTCGGCCGGGTCATCGACACCAAGAGCAATCCGCGCGCACTCGTGCTCTGCGGACTCCTGCTGGTCGCCGCGGGCCTCACCACCTTCGCCGTGGCCGACACGGGAGAGGTGAGCGTCCTGCTGCTCGCCGCCCTGTTCGCGCAGGGCATCGGCCTCGCCCTGGCGTCCTCACCCGTCATGGTGACGCTCTACCACTCGCTGCCGGCCACCAGCGTGCCCGCGGCGACGACGGCGAACGCCGTGTCCCAGCAGCTCGGCGGCGCCGTGGGCACCGCCACCATCGCGCTGCTCCTGCAGCACTACGTCTACGTGGCCGGCGGCGCCGCGGCGGACTTCGGCACCGTGTTCTGGTGGGCCCTGCTCTTCGTGGCCCTCACCGCCGTCCCCGCGCTGTTCCTCCCCCCGGGCACCTCGAAGCAGGCGTGACCCGACCGGGTGCGCCCCGGGGCTTCGACCCGCCCCGGGGCGCACCCGGCCTCTCCCAGCCGTCCAGGAAAGAACTCTCATGTCTGTCACCACACTTGACCTCGCCAAGGTGCGCAACATCGGCATCATGGCTCACATCGACGCGGGCAAGACGACCACCACCGAGCGGATCCTGTTCTACACCGGTGTCTCGTACAAGATCGGTGAAGTCCACGACGGCGCTGCCACGATGGACTGGATGGAGCAGGAGCAGGAGCGCGGCATCACGATCACGTCTGCCGCGACGACCTGTCACTGGCCGCTGGAGGATGTCGATCACACGATCAACATCATCGACACGCCGGGGCACGTCGACTTCACCGTCGAGGTGGAGCGCAACCTCCGGGTCCTCGACGGTGCGGTCACCGTGTTCGACGGTGTGGCCGGCGTCGAGCCCCAGTCCGAGACCGTCTGGCGTCAGGCGGACCGCTACGGCGTGCCGCGTATCTGCTTCGTCAACAAGCTCGACCGTACGGGCGCCGAGTTCCTCCGCTGCGTCGACATGATCGTGGACCGCCTCGGCGCCGTCCCGATCGTCATGCAGCTCCCCATCGGTTCCGAGATGGACTTCCAGGGTGTTGTCGACCTCGTCCGTATGAAGGCGCTCGTCTGGTCCGCCGAGGCGACCAAGGGCGAGATGTACGACGTCGTCGACATCCCGGCCTCGCACACCGAGCTCGCCGAGGAATGGCGCGCCAAGCTGGTCGAGACCGTCGCGGAGAACGACGAGGAGCTCATGGAGCT
>NZ_JBIVLV010000013.1:0-277671 GCF_044752725.1 Streptomyces sp. NPDC088707
ATGAAGACCCTCGACCACACCCGCATCACCATCGCCGCCCAGGCCATCGGCATCGCCCAGGGCGCCCTCGACTACGCCAAGGGCTACGTCAAGGAGCGCAAGCAGTTCGGCAAGCCCATCGCCGACTTCCAGGGCGTCCAGTTCATGCTCGCCGACATGGCCATGAAGCTCGAAGCCGCCCGCCAGCTCACCTACGCCGCCGCGGCCAAGAGCGAGCGGGTGTCCGCCGGAGGCGACAAGGAGGACCTCACCTTCTTCGGCGCCGCCGCGAAGTGCTTCGCCTCCGACGTCGCCATGGAGGTCACCACCGACGCCGTCCAGCTCCTCGGCGGCTACGGCTACACCCGCGACTACCCCGTCGAGCGCATGATGCGCGACGCCAAGATCACCCAGATCTACGAGGGCACCAACCAGGTCCAGCGCATCGTCATGGCCCGCAACCTCCCGTAATCGTCTGTCACTTGAAAGGAGCCAGGCCGTGACCCTGAGGATCGCTGTCTGTGTGAAGTACGTACCCGACGCGACCGGCGACCGCGGTTTCGCCGACGACCTGACGGTCGACCGCGACGAGGTCGACGGCCTGCTGTCGGAGCTCGACGAGTACGCCGTCGAGCAGGCGCTGCGGATCTCCGAGGAGTCCGACGACGCCGAGGTCACCGTCGTCACGGTCGGCCCGGACGACGCCAAGGACGCGCTGCGCAAGGCCCTGTCGATGGGCGCCGACAAGGCCGTCCACGTCAACGACGAGGACATCCACGGCTCCGACGTGATCGCCACCTCGGCGATCCTCGCCAAGGCCCTGGAGAAGACCGGATTCGACCTGGTCGTCTGCGGCATGGCCTCGACCGACGGCACCATGGGCGTGCTGCCCGCGCTGCTCGCCGAGCGGCTGAGCCTGCCGCAGGTCACCCTGCTGTCGGAGCTCTCCGTCGAGGACGGTCTCGTGAAGGGCCGCCGTGACGGCGACGCCGCCACCGAGCTCCTGGAGGCCCCGCTGCCGGCGGTCGTCTCGGTCACCGACCAGTCCGGCGAGGCCCGCTACCCCTCGTTCAAGGGGATCATGGCGGCCAAGAAGAAGCCGGTGCAGGAGCTGGACCTGGACGACCTGGACATCGACGCCGACGAGGTCGGCCTGGCCGGGGCATGGACCCTGGTCGACGCCGTGGCCGCGCGCCCGGCCCGTACCAAGGGCACGATCGTCACGGACGAGGGCGACGGCGGCAAGCAGCTGGCCGCCTTCCTCGCCACCCAGAAGTTCATCTGACCCACCGTCAGCCTGACACCCCACAGGAGCAACGAATCATGGCTGAGATCCTGGTTCTCGTGGACCACGCCGACGGTGCGGTCCGCAAGCCGGCCCTCGAACTGCTGACCCTGGCCCGCCGCATCGGCGAGCCCTCGGCGGTCGTGCTCGGCGCCGGCGAGGCCGCGGCCTCCATCGCCGCCACCGCCGGCGAGTACGGCGCGGCGACCGTGTACGTCGCGGACGGCGCCGAGTTCACCGAGCAGCTGGTCGTGCCGAAGGTCGACGCGCTCACCCAGCTCGCGAAGGAGAAGGGGGCGGCCGCCGTCCTGGTGACCTCCTCCGGTGAGGGCAAGGAGATCGCGGCCCGTGTCGCGCTCCGCCTCGGCTCCGGCCTGATCACCGACGCCGTGGAGCTGGAGGCCGGCGAGAGCGGCCCGGTCGCCACGCAGTCCGTCTTCGCCGCCTCGTACCAGGTGCGCTCGACGGTCACGCACGGCGTGCCGGTCATCACCGTCAAGCCGAACTCCGCCGCCCCGGAGGCCTCTTCGGCCGCCGGCACGGTCGAGAACGTCACCGTCTCCTTCACCGGCAACGCCGCCCGGGTCGTCGCGCGCACCCCGCGCGTCTCCACCGGCCGGCCGGAGCTGACCGAGTCCGCGATCGTGGTCTCCGGCGGCCGCGGTGTCGGCGCGGCCGAGGGCTTCGCGGTCGTCGAGAAGCTGGCCGACTCGCTCGGTGCGGCCGTCGGCGCCTCGCGCGCCGCCGTGGACGCCGGCTGGTACCCGCACTCCAACCAGGTGGGCCAGACCGGCAAGCAGGTCTCGCCTCAGCTGTACGTCGCGGCGGGCATCTCCGGCGCGATCCAGCACCGGGCCGGCATGCAGACGTCGAAGACGATCGTCGCGGTCAACAAGGACCCCGAGGCCCCGATCTTCGACCTGGTGGACTACGGCGTGGTCGGCGACCTCTTCGAGGTGCTGCCGCAGCTGACGGACGAGATCGGCGCCCGCTGACCCGTCCGCGCCGGATGACGCGAAAGGGGCGGGTGGTGGCACTCTGTGCCACCACCCGCCCCTCCGTGTTGCTGCTGAATCGGCCGGACCGGATCCCGCGGCTCAGATCCACCCGTCGAGGGGGACCTCCTCGCAGAGCCGGACGACCGGCCTGCGACCGGTCACGCCGACGCCCGAGGAGACCTTGACCCGGACACCGGGGCGCACCGCGTGCAGCGGTCCGTCGACCCGGCAGCGGACGGTGAAGCCCTCCGTCATGTACACCGGCCAGAGGTCGGCATCGGCGGCGGCGACCCCGCGCCGTACGGAGATCACGCCCTCGCCCTCGCTGAGTTCGGGGGTGAGATCGGTCGACCCGCAGGTCGGACAGAGCAGTCGCTGGAACGTCGTGGTGTGGCACCAGCGGCAGCGCTGGAAGTAGAGCTCGGCGTCGGGGCCCGCCTCCTCGGCGGCCTGGACGGCGGTCCCGCTCCTCAGTCCCGTGTGGAACACGATGCCTTCTCCTTGCACTCGGCGGCTCGACCGTGCATGGAGCAAAGATATGGCACTGAGTGCCATCAAATAAAGACCTGAGTTCCCTCAATTAGAGATACCGCGATCCCTCTGGTCACCTCTCAGCTCTCGCCGAGGCTCGCTTCCACCTCACGCACCACGCGCCACATGGGAGTGGACCGCTTGGTGATCACCACGACGACGTCCTCGGCCTCCTCGGCCGGCGCCGCCACGACCGCGTCGGGGCTCCAGGTGCCGCGGACGAACTCCAGGGCGCTGTCCACCTCCGCCAGCGGGTCGCCCTCGCCGCCCGAGCGGAGCCAGTGCCGCAGGGCGTGGTTGTGGGCGGCGACGACGGCCGCGGCGGCCACGTTGGCCCGCAGGGTGCCGTCCCGGCGGTCGGCCCAGCGGGTGCGCAGATAGTCGCCGAGGGTCTTCTCGTACCGCCAGACCACCGACAGCTCGTACGTGCGCAGTCCGGTCACCTCACGGGTGAGCCGGTAGCGCTGCACGGAGAAGGTCGGGTTCTCGGCGTACATCCGCATGACGAGCCGGGCGGCGCCGCAGACCCGGACCATGGGGTCGTCGGAGTCGGCACTGGCCGCGAGGAAGCGGGTCATGTCGGCGAGGCACTGCTCGTGGTCGGGGAAGACCACGTCCTCCTTCGACGGGAAGTACCGGAAGAAGGACCGCCGCCCGACGCCCGCGAGGGTGACGATGTCGTCGACCGTGGTCTGCTCGTAGCCCCGCTCGAGAAAGAGCTGGAAGGCCGCGGCGATGAGGGAGTCCCGCATCGCGGGCTTCGTGGAGTTCGTCGACGCTGATCCGGCTGTTCCCATGGCCCGAACCTAACACCCGACTGCCCACGGCGCGGCACTAGGTGCCGGAATGATCCGGCACCGAGTGCTGCCGTGAGGGTACGGAGGCCCGGAGGCGGTTGCGCCAGGGCTCAGCGGGCGCTCATCCGGAGGGCGCCGTCCATCCGGATCGTCTCGCCGTTGAGGTAGTCGTGCTCGGCGATCATCGTCACCAGGCGGGCGTACTCCTCCGGGCGCGCGAGCCGCTGCGGGAAGGTGACGCTCGCGGCCAGACCGGCCCTGACGTCCTCCCCGAACCCGGCCATCATCGGGGTGTCGACGATGCCGGGGGCGACGGTGACGACGCGGATGCCGAACTGCGCCAGGTCGCGGGCGGCGGTGACCGTCATACCGGCGACGCCCGCCTTGGAGGCGGCGTAGGCGATCTGGCCGACCTGGCCCTCGAAAGCGGCGATCGAGGCGGTGTTGACGACGAGACCGCGCTGCCCGTGCTCGTCGGGCTCGTGCCGGGCGATGGCCTCGGCGGCGAGCCGCATCACGTTGAACGTACCGATCAGGTTGACGTCGACCACGGCCCGGAACAGGTCGAGGTCGTGCGGTCCCTTGCGGCCCAGGATGCGGGCCGAGGGCGCGATGCCGGCGCAGTTCACGGCGAGCCGCAGCTCGGCGCCGTCGGCGTCGATCGCGGCGAGGGCCTCGCGGACCTGCTGCTCGTCGGTGACGTCCGCGGCGAGCAGCCGGACGCCCTCGGGCAGCTGCCCGGCGGCGGCCACGGCCTTGTCCAGGTCGAGTCCGTAGACCGTGGCGCCCCGGGCGGCGAACGCCGCGGCCGTGGCGGCGCCGAGACCGGAAGCGGCACCGGTGACGAGAGCGGCGGAGCCGGCGATGTCCATGGAACTCCTCGTTCGTGTCGTGCGGGTGCGACCCTGCCGCCGGGTTGGCCGCCGGATCGGGCGCGTGCCCGCGGAGGACCGCGCGGTCCGCGCGATCTGCGCCGCCCACCATAGAACCGCAGGCCGCGCCCCCGGAAGCGGTCGACGCACGTCTCCGAGCACGGCCTCCGGCCGCGGATCGCGGTGGAGGCCGACGCCGTCAGCGCGCTGACCGGGATCGTCCGGCGGACCGCGCTCGCCACCGTCCTGCCCGGCTCCGTCACCCGGGACCATCCACGTCTGACCCCCGTCCGCTCTCCCCCGCCCTCCCGCCCCGCGGCGTCACCCTCCGCCGGGCGGCCGGCTACCGGAGCGCGGCCACCCGCGCGTTCACGGACCTGGCCGTCCACCAGCACGAGGGGGACCCTGACGGAAAGCGGGACCCGGGCAGCGGGGGCCCGGACGGCGCGGGGGGTCGACCGATCGGATGACCCCGGGGTCCACCGTTGCGGGCGCCGGAGGCAGCCGGGACGACGACCGGCGGCGGCGGGGGACGGCCCCAGGATGGAGGAGAAGCGGGCCACGGAGCACCGACGGCCCCCGCGGTCCACCGAGTTCACTGGAGCAGATCCCATGAAGCACGTGAAGAAGACCTCGCGCACCCGTGTCGTCACCGGTGGTGCGATCGTCGCCGCGCTCGCCCTCGGTGGCTTCGGTGCCTACTCGGCCAGCGCGACCGGCGAGAACACGGCGGCCGCCCCCGCCGCCGCGGTCGCCAAGGCGGACGCCGGGAACAAGAACACCACGCGGTCCACGCACCTGACGATCGAGGCCGCGACCAGGGCCGCGCAGGCGACGCTCGACGCCGCCGAGAAGGAGAACCAGCGCGTCTCCGTCGCCGTCGTCGACCGCAACGGCAACACCCTCGTCACCCTCCGCGGCGACGGCGCGGGCCCGCAGTCCTACGAGTCGGCCGAGAAGAAGGCGTTCACCGCCGTCTCCTGGAACGCCCCGACCTCCGAGCTGGCCAAGCGCCTCACCAACGCCCCGACCCTCAAGGACATCCCCGGCACCCTCTTCCTCGCCGGCGGCGCCCCCGTGACCGCCAAGGGCGCGCCCATCGCGGGCATCGGTGTCGCGGGCGCCCCCTCGGGCGACCTCGACGAGAAGTTCGCCCAGGCCGGCGTCGCCGCCCTCGGCAGGTAACCGCCGCAACGGTCCGGCGCCCGCGCCCGCACGGGGAAGGCCACCATGAACGCACGCGACGACACCCTCCTGGCGGCCGCCGCGCACGGTGACACCGCCGCCGTCCGCGCGGCCCTCGCCGCGGGCGCCCGGGTCGAGGCCCGGGACCGGCGCCGCCGCACCCCGCTGCTGCACGCCGCCCGGCACGACCACGTCGACACCGCCCGGATCCTCCTCGCCGCGGGCGCGGACCCGAACGCCCAGGACGACCGGTGCGACAGCCCCTGGCTGGTCACCGGCGTCACCGGCGGCGTCGCCATGATGCGGGCCCTGCTCCCCGCGGGCCCGGACCTGGGGATCACCGACCGCTACGGGGGTACGGCCTTGATCCCGGCGGCCGAGCGGGGCCACGTGGCCTACGTCCGGGCCGTCCTGGCAGAGACGGCCATCGACGTCGACCACGTCAACCGGCTGGGCTGGACGGCCCTTCTGGAGGCCGTGATCCTCGGCACGGGCGGCCGCGCGCACCAGGACGTCGTCGCCCTCCTCCTGGCGGCGGGCGCCGACCCCGGACTCCCGGACCCGCACGGCGACACGGCCCTCGACCACGCCGCTCGGCACGGCCTCGCGGAGATCGCCGGCCTCCTCAGGAGTGCTCCCGGGACTCGCTCCGGGAGTGCTCCCGGGGCGAGCCGGCGGGGTGCCGTCACGGCTGGGCGAGTCCCCGGCTGATCACGAGGCGCTGGATCTGGTTGGTGCCCTCGAAGATCTGGGTGATCTTGGCTTCGCGCATGTAGCGCTCGACCGGGAAGTCGCGCGTGTAGCCGTAGCCGCCCAGGACCTGGACGGCGTCCGTCGTGACCTTCATGGCCGTGTCGGTGGCGATGAGCTTGGCCGCGCTGGCCTGGCGGCTGAAGGGACGGCCGAGGTCGCGGCGGCGTGCCGCGTCCAGGTAGGTGGCGCGGGCCGCGTCGACGGCGGCGGCCATGTCGGCGAGGAGGAACCCGAGGCCCTGGTGGTCGATGATCCGGCGGCCGAAGGTCGTGCGCTCGTTGGCGTACGCCACGGCGGCGTCGAGGGCGGCCTGGGCCAGGCCCGTGGCGCAGGCGGCGATGCCGAGGCGACCGCTGTCCAGGGCGCTGAAGGCTATCTGGAGCCCCTGGCCCTCGTCCCCGACGAGCCGGTCGGCGTCGAGGAGCGCGCCGTCCCAGTAGGCGGAGGTGGTCGGGACGGCCTGGAGGCCCATCTTGCGCTCGGGGGCGCCGAAGCTGAGGCCCTCGGTGGCGCCGGGGGCGAGGAAGCAGGAGATGCCGTGGCTGCCGGGGGCGGTCCGGGCGAAGAGCGCGTAGAAGTCGGCCCTGCCGCCGTGGGTGATCCACGCCTTGGTGCCGGTGATCCGGTACCCGCTGCCGTCGTCCTGGCGCTCGGCCTTGCAGGCGAGGGCGGCCGCGTCGGAGCCGGCCTGCGGCTCGGAGAGGCTGTAGCCGCCGAGGGCGCGGCCCTCCAGCATCTCGGGCAGCCACCGCTCCTTCTGCTCGGCGGTGCCGAAGGTGTGGAGCGGGTGGCAGGCGAGGGTGTGGACGCTGGTGGCGACGGCGACGGCCGCCCAGCGTGCGGCGAGCTCCTCGAGAACCTGCAGGTAGACCTCGTACGGCTGGCCTCCGCCGCCGTACTCCTCCGGGTACGGCAGTCCGAGCAGCCCGGCCTCGCCGAGGGTGGCGAAGAGTCCTTCGGGGTACTTCTCGGCGGCCTCGTGCTCGTCCACCAGCGGAGAGAGCTCCTTGTCGGCGATCTCCCGGGTGAGGGCGATGAGGTCCGCCGCCTCGGGGGTGGGAAGCAGGCGGTCGACATCCATGGCGACTCCAGCGGCGCGCAAAGTGGTACTGGGGCAGGTACTGCAGTACCGCTTAGAGTAGCGCAGGCGGGTGTCCCCGTAACCCCCTCGGAATCCCGGCCTGGAATACTGACCAGGTGATCGAGACCTCAGCCGCCCACACCCCGAAGCCGACGGGCCGCGGCGCGGCGCGCCGCTCCGCCCTCTTCGAGGAGCTCGTCGCCCTCCTGGTCGGCGAGGGCTTCGCCCGGCTGACGCTCGACGATCTCGCCGCCCGCCTGCGCTGCTCGAAGCGGACCCTGTACGGCCTGGCCGGCAGCAAGGAGCAGCTGGTCCGGGCGGCGGTCGTGCACTTCTTCCGGCGCGCGACGGCCCGGGTCGAGGCGGTTCTGGCCGCCGCAGACGACCCCGCCGAGCGGCTGGCCGCCTATCTGCGGGCGGTCTCGGCCGAGCTGGCGCCGGTCTCGCCGCAGTTCTTCGACGACGTCGCGGCCTTCGAGCCGGCGGCGGAGGTGTACGAGCGCAACACGCGCGCGGCGGCGGGCCGGGTCCAGCAGCTGATCGAGGAGGGCGTCCGGGCCGGCGTCTTCCGCGAGGTCCACGTGACCTTCGCGGCCGACGTGATCTCCTCGGTGATGGTCCGCATCCAGCGCCGCCAGGTGGCCTCGGCGACCGGCCTCGCCGACGCCGAGGCGTACGAGGAGCTGGCCGAACTGCTCCTCAGCGGGCTGCGCAGGGCCTGAGCCCGCGTTCAGGTCCTGAACACTCCACGGGCTTATTTCAGGATGTGAGTTAAAGCTCAAGAGAAGAGCGCGCCACAGGTCCCGACAGCGGTATGTTGCGCTCAGGACTACTTCACCTGGGGGCCCGAGTGACCATGCGGAACGGCCGCACCGTGCGGGATCTGCGACGCGAGAACCGCACCGCCGTCCTTCAGCGCCTCTACTTCGACGGGCCGCTGAGCCGCTTCTCGCTCGGCCCGGCCACCGGCCTCAGCTCGGGCTCCATCAGCAACGTGGTCGCGGAGCTCGTCGCGGAGGGCCTCGTCGAGGAGGCGGGCAGCGTCGACTCGGCCGGCGGACGCCCCCGTACGCTGCTCCGGGTCTCCCCCGACAGCGGCTGCATGATCGGTGTCGACGTCGGCGAGACCCGGATCAGGATCGAGCTCTTCGATCTCACCCTCACCGAACTCGCGCGCACCGAACGCCCGTTGGCCGTCGACAGTCCGAACCCCCACGACCGGTACGAGGTCAGGGTCGTCGTCGGGCACCTCCGCGAGGGCATCGCGGAGGTGCTGCGGACCGCGGACGTGCCGGCGGAGCGGCTCCTCGGTGTCGGCGTCGGCGTCCCCGGCATCGTGGCCCGCACCCCCGAGGACGGCGCGGTCGTGCACGGCCAGACCATCGGCTGGGACGCCGTCCCCTTCGAGCGCCTCCTCCGCGCCGCCGTCGACCTGCCCGAGACCGTCCCGTACTGGATCGACAACGGCGCCAAGACCCTGGGCCAGGCCGAGATGTGGTTCGGTGCCGGCCGGGGCGCGCGCAGCGCGGTCGTCGTCCTGTTCGGTTCGGGTGTCGGCGCGTGTGTGGTCACGGACCCGATGGGGCCGGGCCGGGCGATCGAGTGGGGTCACCTGACGGTACGGGTGCGGGGGCGCCGCTGCCGTTGCGGAGCCCAGGGCTGCCTGGAGGCGTACGCCGGAGCCGAAGCCCTCCTGGAGCGGTGGCGGGAGGCTGGCGGCGTGCCCCCGGCCGGCGCGGACGAGGAGACGGCGCTGACCGCGATGCTGGCGGCGGCCTACCCGGCCGAGCCCGGCACGGAGCCCGACGCCACGGCGCTCGCCGTCCTGGCGGAGACCGCCGAGTACCTGGGCGCCGGATTCGCCGACCTCATCAACCTCTTCCAGCCCGAACGCATCCTCGTCGGCGGCTGGGCCGGCCTCCAGCTCGGCACCCGCTTCCTCACCACCGTGTCCGGCTACGCGAAGGAGTACGCGCTCACCTACCCGGCGGCCCGCGTCGTCATCGACATGGGCACCCTCGGCCCCGACGCGGTCACGGTCGGCGCGGCGATCCTGCCGCTCGCGGACTTCTTCGGCCGGGGCGGCCGTCGGGCGGAGGCGGAGACGGTCGAGGAGCAGCCGGCCTGGGCGTCGACCGTACGGGAACGAAAGGCGCACTGAGCCTGCGCGTCCCGTCGACGACCTCGTCGGGCCGTCCCGGACGCCCAGCCGGCCGTCTCATCGCCCGCTGGGCGGCGGGCCCCGTGCTCCCGCTGGCGACGGAGCCCGGGCGTCTCGCTAGGCCACGGAGCCTATGCGTCCGCTCGGCTCGCGGGGGCCGTCGTGGTGGATCGGGGTGTGGGCGCCCGTGAGGGAGAGGCCCGTGCCGCCCCGGCGGTTGGCGACGATCTCCGCGCCGATCGACAGGGCGGTCTCCTCCGGCGTACGGGCGCCGAGGTCGAGGCCGATCGGGGAGCGCAGGCGGGCGAGTTCGAGTTCGGTGACGCCGACCTCGCGCAGGCGCTTGTTGCGGTCCTCGTGGGTGCGGCGGGAGCCCATCGCGCCCACGTAGGCGACGGGAAGCCTGAGGGCCGCCTGGAGCAGCGGCACGTCGAACTTGGCGTCGTGGGTCAGGACGCAGAGCACCGTACGGCCGTCCACCTCCGTGGACTCCAGGTAGCGGTGGGGCCATTCGACGATGATCTCGTCGGCCTCGGGGAAGCGGGCCGGCGTCGCGAAGACGGGCCGCGCGTCGCACACGGTGACGTGGTAGCCGAGGAACTTGCCGACCCGGACCAGGGCGGCCGCGAAGTCGATGGCACCGAAGACGATCATGCGGGGGGCCGGGACCGAGGACTCGACCAGGAGGGTCAGCGGCTGTCCGCAGCGGCTGCCGTCCTCGCCGATCTCCACCGTGCCGGTGCGGCCCGCGTCGAGCATCGCCCGGGCCTCGCCCGCCGCCGTGCGGTCCAGCTCCGGGTGGCCGCCGAGCTTCCCCAAGTACGAGCCGTCGGGGCGGACCAGGAGCGCCCGGCCCATCAGGTCCTCGGGGCCGGAGACGATCCGGGCCAGGGCCGCCGCCTCCCCCGTGGAGGCGGCGGCCAGCGCGGCGGGGAAGACCCCGCCGCGGACCGGGGTGACGAGGATGTCGATGATGCCGCCGCAGGTCAGACCGACCGCGAAGGCGTCCTCGTCGCTGTAGCCGAAGCGCTCGACGACGGTCTTCCCGTCTTCGAGGGCCTGCTGGCACAGGTCGTAGACCGCGCCCTCCACACACCCGCCGGAGACCGAGCCGATCGCCGTGCCGTCACTGTCGACGGCGAGCGCGGCACCCGGCTGCCGGGGCGCGCTCCCGCCGACCGCCACGACCGTGGCGACGGCGAACTCGCGTCCCTGCTCGACCCACCGGTGCAGCTCTTCGGCGATGTCCAGCATCTCGAACTCCTCGATATGTGTGTGGAGGGCGACGGTACGGGCGTCAGCTGACGCCCAGCCAGCTCTCGATCGGATGGATCGCGAAGAACACGATGAAGATCGCGGTCAGGCCCCACATGAAGGCGCCCACTTCGCGTGCCTTGCCCTGCGCCGTCTTGATGACGGTGTAGGAGATGACGCCGGCCGCGACACCCGTGGTGATGGTGTACGTGAACGGCATCAGGACCACGGTGAGGAACACCGGGATCGCGACGGCGCGGTCGCTCCAGTCGACGTGCTTGGCGTTCTGCATCATCATCGCGCCGATGACGACCAGAGCCGCGGAGGCCACCTCGGCCGGCACGATCGCGGTGATCGGGGTGAAGAAGAGGCAGGCCGCGAAGAACGCGCCGGTGACGACGGACGACAGACCTGTGCGGGCACCCTCGCCGACGCCGGTGGCCGACTCGACGAAGACGGTCTGGCCGGAGCCGCCGACGCCGCCGCCGATGACACCGCCGGCGCCGTCGATGAACAGCGCCTTGGAGAGGCCGGGCATCCGGCCCTGGGAGTCGGCGAGCTTGGCCTCGGAGCCGACGCCGATGATCGTGGCCATGGCGTCGAAGAAGCCGGCGAGCACCAGGGTGAAGATGATCATGGTGATCGTGATGTAGCCGACGTCGCCCCAGCCGCTGAACGACACCTCGCCGATGAGCGAGAAGTCCGGCGTGGAGACCGCGCTGCCGCTGAGCTCCGGCGGGCCGGAGAACCAGGACTTGGCCGGCAGGTCGCCGACGGCGTTGACGACGGCGGCGATGACCGTGCCCGCCACGATGCCGATCAGGATGGCGCCGGGCACGTTGCGGGCCTGGAGGGCGAAGATCAGCAGCAGCGTGAAGGCGAAGATGAGGACCGGCCAGCCGGCCAGCTCACCGGCCGGGCCGAGGACGACCGGGCCACCGCCGGGAGAGGGGTTCTCGTGGACGAAGCCCGCCTTGACGAAGCCGATCAGCGCGATGAAGAGGCCGATGCCGATGGTGATCGCGTGCTTGATCGCCAGCGGGATCGCATTCATGATCATCTCGCGGAGGCCGGTGACCACCAGGAGACAGATCACCACACCGTAGGCCACACACATGGCCATGGCCTGCGGCCAGGTCATCACGGCGATGACCTGCGAGGACAGCACGCCGGAGACGCTGAGACCGGCCGCGAGGGCGAGCGGGACCTTGCCCCAGAAGCCCATCAGCAGGGTGGTCACGGCGGCGGCGAGCGCGGTCGCGGTGATGAGGGCGGGCTGGCTGAGGACGTTGCCGTCCACATCCTTGCCGCCGAGGATCAGGGGGTTGAGCAGGAGAATGTACGCCATCGCCATGAAGGTGGTGACGCCGCCGCGGACCTCCGTCGCGACGGTGGATCCTCTCTCCGAGATGTGAAAGTACCGGTCGAGCCAAGAGCGGCCGGCGGGGACGTTCGAGCCGGAGCCCGCGTCCTCCGAAGCGGTCTTGGGCTCCACAGACGACTGGGTCATGGGGCCTACTCCCAAGGTTCAAAGGGGCACCCGCGTCAGACTTCGAAGGACTTCTGATCTGCTGAAGTTGCGGGATTTGGGATGCTGCGTGGGCTGCACGACCCGGGGGACGGCCCGAGACGAACGGGGTGAATCGGTACTGCGGTACTGCGGGGGTACTGCGGGGGGTTACTCCGGGCGGTACGGGCTGGGGAGGTGTGACGTTCCCTGGGAGGCACGTACCGCCCGGAGAGTCCTAGAGGGTGCCGGTCAGCGCCTCGGGGCGGACCGGCGTCTTGTTGAGCTCCAGGCCCGTCGCCGCCCGGATCGCCGCGAGGACGGCCGGGGTGGACGACAGGGTCGGGGCCTCACCGATGCCCCGCACGCCGTACGGCGCGTTGGGGTCGGCCAGCTCGAGGTAGTCGACCGGGATGGTCGGCGTGTCGAGGATGGTCGGGATCAGGTAGTCCGTGAAGGAGGGGTTGCGCACCTTCGCGGTCTTCGGGTCGACGATGATCTCCTCCATCACCGCGACGCCCAGGCCCTGGGTGGTGCCACCCTGGATCTGACCGACGACGGAGAGCGGGTTGACCGCCTTGCCGACGTCCTGGGCACAGGCCAGTTCGATGACCTTGACCAGGCCGAGCTCGGTGTCGACCTCCACCACCGCGCGGTGCGCGGCGAAGGCGTACTGGACGTGACCGTCGCCCTGGCCGGTGACGAGGTCGAAGGCCTGGGTGGGGCGGTGCCGCCACTCCTCCTCGACCTCCACCGACTGGTCGCCGAGGACGTCCGCGATGGAGGCGAGCGCCTCGCCGCCGTCGGTGACGACCTTGCCGCCCTCCAGGAGCAGTTCGGCGTTGGCCCAGGCCGGGTGGTACGAGCCGAACTTGCGCCGGCCGATCTCCAGGACCTTCTCCCGGACGATCTCGCAGGAGTTCTTGATGGCGCCGCCGGTCATGTACGTCTGGCGGCCCGCGGAGGTCGAACCGGCCGAGCCCACCTGGGTGTCGGCGGGGTGGATGGTGACCTGCTGGACGCCGAGCTCGGTGCGGGCGATCTGCGCGTGGATGGTGACACCGCCCTGGCCGACCTCCGCCATCGCGGTGTGGACCGTGGCGACGGCCTCGCCGTTGATGACCTCCATGCGGATCTTGGCGGTCGAGTAGTCGTCGAAGCCCTCGGAGAAGCCGACGTTCTTGATGCCGACGGCGTAGCCGACGCCCCGCACGACGCTCTCGCCGTGCGTGGTGTTGGACAGGCCGCCCGGCAGCGCGCGGACGTCCGCACCCTCGCCGGCGGTCTCCCACTGGCGCTCCGGCGGCATGGGGCGGGCCTTGACCCGGCGCAGCAGCTCGGCGACCGGGGCCGGCGAGTCCACGACCTGGCCGGTCGGCATGATCGTGCCCTGCTCCATGGCGTTGAGCTGGCGCAGTTCCACCGGGTCCATGCCCAGCTTCGCCGCGAGCTTGTCCATCTGGGCCTCGTAGGCGAAGCAGGCCTGGACCGCGCCGAAGCCGCGCATCGCGCCGCAGGGCGGGTTGTTGGTGTAGAGGCCGATCGCCTCGATCTCGACGTCCTCGATGACGTACGGACCGACCGAGAGGGACGAGGCGTTGCCGACGACCGATGCCGTGGACGAGGCGTAGGCCCCGCCGTCGAGCACGATCTTGCACTTCATGTGCGTGAGCTTGCCGTCCTTGGTGGCGCCGTGCTCGTACCAGAGCTTCGCCGGGTGCCGGTGGACGTGCCCGAAGAAGGACTCGTACCGGTTGTAGACCATCTTGACCGGCTTGCCGGTGCGCAGCGCGAGGATGGACGCGAGGATCTGCATGGAGATGTCCTCGCGACCGCCGAACGCGCCGCCGACGCCGGCCATCGTCATGCGGACCTTCTCCTCGGGCAGGCCGAGGCAGGGGGCGATCTGCTTGAGGTCCGAGTGCAGCCACTGGGTGGCGACGTACAGGTCGACGCCGCCGTCCTCGGCCGGCACGGCGAGGCCGGACTCCGGGCCGAGGAAGGCCTGGTCCTGCATGCCGAAGGTGTACTCGCCGGTGACGATGACGTCGGCCCGCTTGGCGGCCTCGGCCGCGTTGCCGCGGATGATCGGCTGGCGGTGCACGATGTTCGGGTGCGGGACGTGACCGGAGTGGTGGTCGTCGCGGCCCTCGTGGACCAGGATCGCGTCCGGAGCGGTGGCCGAGGCCTCGTCCGTGATGACCGGGAGCTCCCGGTACTCGATCTTGATCTTCGCTGCGGCGCGGCGGGCGGTCTCGGGGTGGTCGGCGGCCACGAGGGCGACGGGCTCGCCGTGGTGCCGGACCTTGCCGTAGGCGAGGACCGGGGTGTCCTGGAACTCCATGCCGTAGTTCTTCGCGGCGGGCAGGTCCTCGTGGGTCAGGACGGCGTAGACGCCGTCCATCGTGAGGGCCTCGGTCGTGTCGATGGACACGATCTCGGCGTGCGCGACGGTGGAGCGCAGGATCTGGCCCCACAGCATGTCCTCGTGCCACATGTCCGAGGAGTACGCGAACTCACCGGTGACCTTGAGGGTGCCGTCCGGGCGGAGCGTGGACTCGCCGATGCCGCCCTTGACGTGGTTCTGCGTGACTTCGGTGGGCGTGCCCACCGGAACGGTGCGTGTGTTCTGAGCCATCGTCAGACCGCCTCTCCCTGACGCTCCTGGCGAGCGGCCGCGAGGCGGACCGCGTCGAGGATCTTCTCGTAACCGGTGCAGCGGCAGAGGTTGCCGGAGAGCGCCTCGCGGATGTCCGCGTCCGTCGGGGACGGGTTGCGCTCCAGCATCTCGTCGGCCGCGACCAGCAGACCGGGGGTGCAGAAACCGCACTGGACGGCGCCGGCGTCGATGAACGCCTGCTGGATCGGGGAGAGTTCGACACCCTCGCCGGTCTGCGAGTCCTGGCCGGGCCTGGCTTCCCACTTCTTGGCCGCGTCGAGCGAGGTGCCGCAGGCGCCGGAGGGGCAACCGGCGTGCTCGGAACGCTCCTTGGCGAACTCGGCGAGGCCCTCGACGGTGACGACCTCGCGGCCCTCGACCTGTCCGGCCGCGACGAGGCAGGAACAGACCGGCACTCCGTCGAGGCGGACCGTGCAGGAACCGCACTCGCCCTGCTCGCAGGCGTTCTTGGAGCCGGGCAGGCCCATCCGCTCACGCAGGACGTAGAGGAGGGACTCGCCCTCCCAGACGTCGTCGGCTTCCTGCGGACGTCCGTTGACCGTGAAATTGACGCGCATGGTTATGCAGCTCCCTCAAGCGTGCGGCCGGTGCCGCGGTACTGCTCCCAGGTCCAGCCGAGCTGGCGGCGGGCCATGATGCCGACGGCGTGGCGGCGGTACTTGGCGGTGCCTCGGACATCGTCGATCGGGTTGGCGGCGCCCGAGCAGAGGTCGGCGAACTGCTTCGCGATCGACGGAGTGATGATCTTGCCGCTGTCCCAGAAGCCGCCCTCCTCCAGAGCCGCGTTCAGGAAGGCCTCGGCCTCCTTGGCGCGGATCGGGGTCGGCGCGGCGGAGCCGATGCCGGTGCGCACCGTCCGGGTCTCCGGGTGCAGGGCCAGGCCGAAGGCGCAGACCGCGATGACCATCGCGTTGCGGGTGCCGACCTTGGAGTACTGCTGGGGGCCGTCCGCCTTCTTGATGTGGACGGTCTTGATGAGCTCGTCGGGCTGCAGCGCGTTGCGCTTCACGCCCGTGTAGAACTCGTCGATCGGGATGAACCGGTTGCCGCGCACCGACTCGACCTCGACCTCGGCGCCCGCGGCGAGCAGGGCCGGGTGGGCGTCGCCGGCGGGCGACGCGGTGCCGAGGTTGCCCCCGACGCCGCCGCGGTTGCGGATCTGCGGGGAGGCGACCGTGTGCGAGGCGAGCGCCAGGCCCGGCAGCTCGGCCCGCAGGTTCTCCATGATCTGGGTGTACGGAACGGCGGCGCCGAGGCGGACGTTCTCCTCGCCGACCTCCCACTCACGCAGCAGCTCGATGCGGTTCAGGTCCAGGAGGTACTCGGGCCGCCGGTGGTCGAAATTGATCTCGACCATGACGTCCGTACCACCCGAAAGGGGCACGGCCGTGGGGTGCTCTGCCTTGGCGGCGAGCGCCTCCTCCCAGCTGGCGGGGCGAAGGAAGTCCATGGTGGCTCTCTTCTAGTGATTCTGGTGATCGGGGGTCGTGCGCAGGGTTCCGGGGGGACGGCCGGTCCTCGACTTCACGTTCATGTGCTGTTAACGCGGTGTGTGGCCTAGTACACAAGCCGACGCTCGCCCGGGTGCAGTCACCGAAAACATGAAGGAGTTGGCTGGGTCCCGTCGTCGTCTTGTAGATTCGAACGAAAGGCGGGGAACGGTTACCTCGCTGTTTTCCCCTGGAAACGGTGGCCCCACGCCACCGTCGACAACGCGACAACCCCACCACCCACTGACGAAGGAACGGCGGCGACACGATGCGGCTGCGCGCACTGCTGGAGAACGACGCGCTCGGGCTGCGCCTGCTCGGCGGCGAGGACGAGCTCGACCGCACCGTCCGCGGTGTGATGACGACGGACCTCAAGGACCCCAGCCGGTACCTGTCCGGCGGCGAGCTGGTGCTGACCGGCCTCGCCTGGCTGCGGGAGCCGGCCGACGCCGAGCCCTTCGTCCGGATCCTGGCCTCGGCGGGGGTCGCCGGCCTCGCGGCGGGCGAGGCGGAGCTGGGCGACATCCCCGACGATCTCGTAGAGGCGTGTTCGCGCCATCGTCTGCCGCTGTTCGCGGTGAACGAGACCGTTGCGTTCGCGACGATCACCGAACACGTTGTTCGACAGGTCTCCGGCGAGCGGGCGGGTGACCTGGCGGCCGTCGTCGACCGGCACCGGCGGCTCATGACCTCCGGACCGGCGGGCGGCGGACCCGAGGTGGTCCTCGACCTGCTCGGCTCCGACCTGGACCTGCGGGCCTGGGTCCTCTCCCCCACCGGCCGCCAGATCGCGGGCGCGGGCGAGCCCCTTCCGGCCCCGCTGGCCGCCACCCTCGCCGGTGAGCACCTGGCCGCCACCCGGACCGGACGGCGCGGCCCGCACCGGCTGAGCACGGGCGGAACGGCGTACTCCCTCTTCCCTATCCGCAACACCGGCCGGGGCGCCGCCCCCGCCTCCCGCGACGTGCGCGAGACGGTCCTCTCGGACTGGCTGCTCGCCGTCGAGGCGGACGCCGGGGACTGGCCGGCCGCCCGGCTCGACCTGCTCCAGGGCGTCACCCAGCTGATCGCCGTCGAGCGGGACCGCCGCGACGCGGCCCGTACGGTACGGCGCCGGCTCGCCCAGGAGGTCCTTGAGCTGGTGCAGACGGGCGCCGCGCCCGCCGAGATCGCGGCCAGGCTGCGGGTGGCCGCCCCCGTGCTGCTGCCGGGGCTCGGCACGGCCCCGCACTGGCAGGTGGTCGTCGCCAGGGTCGAGTGGGAGCAGGAGGCCGGGCAGAGCCCCGCCGTGGACGCCGGACCGGTCGCCCAGGCGCTCCTGGAGGAGATCCTCGTCGACCCGGCGACCGTGGGCGCCGAGTCCGCCGACCGGATCGCCGTGGCGCACAGCGGCGGCGAGGCCATCGCGCTGGTCCCGCTGGCCGCGGGTCCGCTGCCGGACAGCGAGGACGACGGCCCGGCCACCGCGCTCGGCCTGCACGCGGACGCGCTGCTCGCGGCCGTACGCGCTCCGCTGTCGGCCGGTCTCGCCGACGACGGGCGGCTCACCCTCGGTGTCAGCGCCGCCGTGCACTCGGCGGAGGGTCTGCGGGGCGCTCTGGAGGAGGCCCGGCACGCCCGCCGGGTCGCCGCGGCCCGTCCGGGCCGGGTCTGCGCCGCGGGCCACCACGAGCTCGCCTCGCACGTGCTGCTGCTGCCGTTCGTCCCGGACGACGTCCGGCGCGCGTTCACGGCCCGGCTGCTCGACCCGCTGCGCGACTACGACCGCCGGCACCGCGCGGAGCTGATCCCGACCCTTGAGGCCTTCCTGGACTGCGACGGCTCCTGGACCCGCTGTGCGACCAGGCTCCACCTGCACGTGAACACGCTGCGGTACCGGGTGGGCCGGATCGAGCAGCTCACGGGCCGTGATCTGTCCCGTCTCGAGGACAAGCTCGACTTCTTCCTCGCCCTGCGGATGAGCTGATCGGATGACCCCGGAGGTGGCACGCGGATTCACCCCTTCGGGCGAGTCCGACGGAGTGACGTCCGGGCCGGTGGGGGCCTGTCGGCCGGGCCGGCCGGCGGTCCCCGGCGGGGCCTGATCACGGGCCCGGTGGGCGTCCGGCGCTGTTTCGGCCACGGTCCGGACAGCGGTACACCGATCCGCCGGACTCTTGTGAATTCTTTCACCTGACCCCTTGGCCAGGTACTCCCCTTCGTGCTGAGATGCGGGTCTCACTCAACAGCTCAATGGCGCGCTCGGGGAGGGCAATGTGGCGGATACCGCCATGTCTGGTTCCGAATCAGGGGGCGGCGGAGATCCGTCCCTCGCCTACGGCAAGGAGACTCCCGTGGAGACCGCCATATGGCGGCTCCGCTCCCGGGGTTGCTGGACGGACGCGGCCGCGCTCCTCGCGCCCCACGCGACCGAACCGGCCGCCGCACTCGAACGGGCCGCGCTGCTGATCGAGCGCTGCCTCTACACGGAACAGGGCTGGGCCGACGCGGAGGAGGCGCTCCGGGCGGCCGAGGCGGTGGCCGGCACCGACGAGGAACGCGGGGCCGCTGCCTGCGAACGGGGCTACCTGGCCTACGCGTCGACGCTTCTGGGGGTACGCGACCGGGCCGACGAGGCGCGGATGGCACTGGGCCGGGCGGCCGCCCTGATCGCCCCGTCCGCGGAGGGCCGGCCGCTGCTCGACCTGCGGCGCGGGCTCATCGCGCAGAACCTCGGCGACTCCCCGCAGGCGGCCCGTGCCGCGTACCGCAGGGCGCACGCCGGGGCCACCGAGCAGGGCGACTCGCTTCTGCTGTCGTCCACTTGGCGACATCTCGCCGGACTCGCCCTGAGGGAGGGCGAGTTGACGGAGGCGCGGCATGGCTTCGCCGAATCGCTGCGCATCCGGGAGGAGTTGGGCTATCTGGTCGGTACGGCTCCGGCCCTCACCGCCCTCGCCACCACGGAGACCGAACCGGAGGCGGGGCGGCTGCGCGCCGAGGCCCGCCGCCTGTTCCGCCTCCTGGGTGGCGTGCCGACCTGGCTCGCGAGCCAGCTGACACCCCAGCCGGCCACCTGAAGCCCCTCCGCACGAAAGGCTGGTGACGTCCCCTCAGGTACACCCATCAGGACGGCCCCCTCAAGAGGAGTCCCGCAGGACGGATCTCTCAGGACGTCGTGCGCCGAGGCGCGAGGCACACCAGGCTCTCGTCGGTGCCGATGAGCAGGGAGCCGGCGCCGGTGACGGCGACCGCGCGGACCGGGGGGCCCGGGCGGAACGAGAGCGTCGGGCCGCCCTCCGGGCGGTGGAGTTCGACGAGGCCGTCGCCCCAGGCGACGGCGATCAGCGGACCGTGCGGGGTCTCCGTCGCGTGCAGGGAGACCACCGGCGAGGGCCGTTCGGTGAGGGGCTCGGGGCGCGGATCACGGCCCGGGGTCCAGAGCCGGACGGTCCCGTCGGCCCCGCCGGAGCAGACGAACGGGGTCTCGGAGTCCACCGCCGCGACCGCCGTGACCCGGCCGCTGTGCGAGGCGGCCTGGTGCAGGCCCCGCAGGCCGAAGGCGTGCACCGAGCCCAGCCGGTCCCCCACCACGACCGAACCCGCGATCGCCGCGAGGGCCGTTCCCGGGTGACGGGCCAGGGTCGCCGAGACCGCTTCCGTGAGGCGCTCCAGATACGGGGCCCGCGGCGTCGCCCCCCGTACCGTGTGCAGCCGGCCCCGGTCGTCCAGGAGCAGCACGGTGCCGTCGGGCGCGGGCGCGAGCGCGGTGACCCGGCCGGCCACGGTGTGGGCGAGACGGCCCGCCGGGCTCGCGTCGGCCTCGTGGAGGAGCCGTACGGCGCCGGTGCGGTCGCCGACGAGCAGCGTCCCCTCCAACGGGCCGCCCGCCGCGCCGAGGACGGTGACGGGACCCGGCCAGGGCGGGGTCAGGTCGCCGCGGTGCCTGGCCCAGCGGAGCCGCCAGGGCGAGCCCTCGGCGAGTTCGGCGAGCGCGGGACGCAGCCGGGGGTCGGCACCGTCGCCGAGAGCGGAGAGAAGTACCAACGCCCTTTCCGCCGGGGCCTGTTCGCGACAGAGGGACTGGCCGGCCCGCATCCAGGCGGCCCGGAGACCGCCGTGGTCCTCGGCGGCGTTCTCACCGGGGCGGGCGGGCACCTCGGGGCCGTCGAGCGTGCCCGGGAGGCCGGCGGCGGCCGCCCCCGTGACATACGCCGTGGTGACGAGGAGAGGGTCGGCCGTGCACACGGCCACCGGGTCGGAGAGGTCCGGCACCGGCCCGGCCCGCTCGGGGGCGCCGGGGCCGGGGGCGCCGTCGTCGCCGTCGAGGTCCACGACGGCGACCCGTCGGTCGGTGCGCAGGGCTGCGGGGGCCGGGGTGCCGCTGCGGGCCTCGACCACGAGCCGGACCCGGCCGACGCCCGCGAGCTCGCCGATCAGATCGGTGAGCGCGGCGGGTTCGGCGGCGGCGTGCAGATCGGTGAGGAGGAGGACGGCGCGGCCGGCGGGCCGGGCCTCGCTGGTGGCGAGGGCGTGCACGAGGTCGCCGGGCGACCGGGCCACCACGCCCAGCCGGTCGGCGATCGTCCAGGTCGCGCCGAGGGCGCTCTGTCCGGCCAGCGGGACGAGCACCCGGGCCGTGCGGCGGCGCGGCCGGCCGGCCCGCGGGCCGTGTTTGGCGAACCAGCCGAGCAGAGCCGTCTTGCCGCTGCCGGGGGCACCGGTGACGAGACAGAGCCGCGGCGCCTCGGGGTCGGTGAGCCAGCCGAGCAGGGCGGTGGCCTCGGTCTCCGTACCGGTGACGGGTCGGCCTCCGTCCGCCGGGGACGGGGTCGCGGACGGCATGGGGCACCTCACGGGCGACGCGGTACGGGCGGCTGTCGCCCTTGACCTTAATGGGCGCGGGCCCCCGGGACCGCCCCGTCGCGGGGACGGGCTTCGGGGAGCTTCCGCGGCTTCTCGGGGCGGTCAGGCGTCGGGGTCGCCGCCTCCGGCGACGACCTTGAGCCGGCCGACCTGGACCTGGGCGGCGCCTTCGGCCTGCTCCGGTCCGAACCGGTGGGTGCTCACGTAGGACACCACGGTGCCGATGCGCATGTAGACGCCGACGTAGTCGTCCCGCTCGAAGGCGTACGTCTCGTCGGCCCCGGTCTCGGCCTTCACCGGTGTGAAGGTGCCGGCCTCGCCCGTCGAGGACATCCTCGCCTTCTCCACGGCCTTGAGCACGGCGGTCGCCTCCGCCTCCGAACCGAAGGTGTAGAGCGTGAAGGTGGCCCCCTCGTCCGAGGAGGAACCGGCCAGGACCAGGTCCTTGATGCTCGCGGCCTTCACCCCGGCGCAGTCCACGTCCTCCAGCCTGTCGGCACAGAACTTCGCGGCCTCGGCCTCCGGGACCAGCTCGGGGTCGTCGCCGGTGAACGTGCCGTTGTCGAAGTCGGAGGACACCGGGAGGGCGTTGACGAGCCCGGTCGCGTCCAGTGTGGTCGCCGGCACCTTCTCCTTGCCCTCCGCGGCCCCCGAGACCGCGTCGTCCAGGACCGGATCGGTTCCCTCGCCGCCCCCACATCCCGTGAGTGCGACCACCATCGCCGCCGCGACGGCGATCCCCCGTACGCCCGTCCGCATCCTGACTCCCCCTGTGACTCCGCCGGTTGACATGATCATCAACCCTAGCGGACCCGGGCGCTCAGGCGTTCGAGCCGGTGAAGTGTTCGCGGACGAGGGACTCGACGACCGCGAGGTCGTGGGCGATCAGGGCGTCGAGCAGAGCGGTGTGCTCGGCGGCGTCGGCGACGAGCACACCGTGGCGCACGACGGGCGCGCTGATCAGGGGCCACTGGGAACGGCGGTGGAGGTCGTCGGCGACGGCGAGCAGCTGCTCGTTCCCGGCGAGGGAGAGGACCGCCCGGTGGAAGGCCCGGTCGGCCTCGGCGTAGTGGGCGCGGTCGCCCCGGGCCGCGGCGGTCGAGGTCGCCTCGGCGAGCGGGCGGAGCTCGGCCCAGCGGGCGGCGGGGACGGTGCGGGCGAGCCGCAGCATGACGGGGACCTCGATGAGCGCGCGGATCTCGGCGAGCTCCGCGAGCTCGCGGGGGGTCCGCTCGGTGACACGGAAGCCCCGGTTCGGCACGACCTCGACGGCGCCCTCGACGGCGAGGCGCTGCATGGCCTCGCGGACCGGGGTGGCCGAGACGCCGAACCGCTCGCCGAGAGCGGGGGCGGAGTACACCTCGCCGGGGACGAGCTCGCCACCGACGAGGGCGGTGCGGAGCGCGTCGAGGATCTGACCGCGGACGGAGTGCCGTACGACACGGGCGGCGGGGACGGGCGCACGCGCGGGGACGGGAGCATGCGTGGAGGCACGCGCGGGGACGGGAGCCGGGGCGGCACCGGACGCGGGGGCGGCACCGGACCCGGGGGCGGCACCGGACCCGGGGGCGGCACCGGACGCGGGGGCGACACCGTGAGAAGGAGCGACACCGGGCGCGTCCGGCTCGCCATGGGTGTGCTCACCCCGGGCGGACTCGGCACGCGCCTGTTCGGGCACCCGTACGGCTTCCTCCGGGTCCCGCGCGGCGTCGCCGAGGGGCGGGGACGGTCTCTCCGTCGCCCGCTCGCGCGCTGCGCCCTGCTCCACCCGGGTCCTCCTGCGGCCTCGTGCCGGGCCCGGCTCGCGTCGCGCGGGTCCTCTGTGCACCATAGGCGAACGCACCGGCATCAGGGATGTGAGGGCTGCCTCGCTGGTCGGGGGCCCTTGGCCGGTGGTGAGAGGCGACGTCGAATCGGGTAAGGTAAGGCTAACCTGCCAACGCTCGCGATTCGGTGGTCCGCATGACCGTCCCCGCCCTGTTGCCCGCCTCCCCGACCTCACCTGTCGCGGCCGCCTACGCCCGGCTCGCCGAGGTCTTCCCCCATCTCCGGATAGAGGAACACGCCCACGGCGACCGGCTGCCGCGCGGCGCGGGCTGGGTCGGCGCGGACGAGCTCGCGGCCGGCGGCCCCGACCTCGACGCCTTCCTCGCCTGGGACAACGCGCAGGTGCTGCGCGACTACGGCACCCAGGCCCGCCCCGACGTCGTCGCCAGCTTCGGCCTGCACCGGTACGCCTGGCCCGCCTGCCTGCTCGTCACCGTCCCCTGGTTCCTGGACCGCAGGGTGCCCCGGCTGCCCGCACGGAACGTGTCGTTCCAGCGGGCGCTCGGGCGGATGGCCGTCCGGGTGGAGGAGTTCGCCTGCCTGCCCGGCGACCCCGCGGCGTCGCTCCCCGGCGCCCGGGTGGTCCCCGACGAGGACGCGCTGCGGGCCGAGGTGCGCGCCTCGCTCGCCGAGCACTTCGAGGCGATCCTCGACGGCTTCGGCTCCCGGATGCGGCGCGGCCGCCGCGCCCTGTGGGGGATGGCCACGGACGAGATCGTCGAAGGCCTCTGGTACGTCGGCGCCCTGTTCGGCGAGGAGCGGCGGGCGATGGACGAGCTCGACCTGCTGATGCCGGGCACCGTCAAGCCGTACAAGCCCTACGCGGGCGCGGCGGGCTTCCGCGAACTGCCCGGCACCGAGGGGCCGGACGGCGCCCCGCGCGCCACGCGCGACCGGGCGACCTGCTGCTTCTTCTACACGCTGCGCCCCGAGGACACCTGCATCACCTGTCCGCGCACGTGCGACGCCGAGCGGGTCCGTCGGCTCACGGCGACCGCCTGAGGCTCCCGAGTGATTACGCCACCCGGACGGGTGGCGTAAATCGAACTCAAGCATCTTCCCCTGCATGGGCGTTCGACCAGATCGCACCTATTCGTATGCCGTGGCGCCCCGATGGCGTGCTCTTGCCCGGAAACCCCTTGAGCACCCCGCGGGGTCGGCCAGTATGGCCGCCAAACGCCCTACTGCGATGCAAGGGACACCGCATGAGACTGACCGACATATCGCTGGACTGGCTGCTTCCGGGTGGCGTCATGGTGGCCGGAGTCCTGACGGCGGTGGCGGTGCTCGCGCGCGGGAAGCGCGCCGGTGACCAGGCCGCGGCCGAGGACTCCTGGGAACGCAGCGAGGAGCGCCGCAGACGCAAGGAAGCCGTGTACGGCACCGCTTCCTACGTCCTCCTCTTCTGCTGTGCCGCGGTCGCCGCGGCCCTGTCCTTCCACGGTCTCGTCGGCTTCGGCCGGCAGAACCTCAACCTCACCGGCGGCTGGGAGTACCTCGTCCCCTTCGGCCTCGACGGCGCCGCCATGTTCTGCTCGGTGCTCGCGGTCCGCGAGGCCAGCCACGGCGACGCGGCCCTCGGCTCGCGGCTGCTCGTCTGGCTGTTCGCGGGCGCGGCGGCCTGGTTCAACTGGGTGCACGCTCCGCGCGGCCTGGGTCACGACGGGGCGCCGCAGTTCTTCGCGGGCATGTCCCTCTCGGCGGCGGTCCTCTTCGACCGGGCGCTCAAGCAGACCCGCAGGGCCGCGCTGCGCGAGCAGGGCCTGGTGCCCCGCCCGCTGCCGCAGATCCGGATCGTGCGGTGGATGAGGGCACCGCGGGAGACGTTCGCCGCCTGGTCGCTGATGCTGCTGGAAGGCGTACGGACCCTGGACGAGGCCGTCGACGAGGTGCGCGAGGACCGGCGGGAGAAGGAGCAGAACCGGATCCGCCGGCGCGACCAGGTCAAGCTCGACCGGGCACGGCTGAAGGCGATCAACCGCCAGCACCGCGCCTTCGGGCTCGGCAGGGGTGGCGGCCGTCAGGTGGAGATGGCGGCGCTCAACGCCACCTCGGGCTCAGGCACGGGCCAGGGTCCGGGGTCCGGCGGCGGCTCGGGTTCCGGTTCCGCGTCGGCGCCCGTGCAGGCCGCCGTCGCGGAACCGGCCATAGCGGATCCGGGACAACTGCCGCTTCGACCCCGGCCCTCCCTCCAAGCCGTCGGAGGACGTGACCTCCCCACGGGTGACTCCCGGACGGTGGATCTCACCGCGGAGGACGACACCCAGACGCTGCCCCGTCTCGACTCCCTGGAGCGCAAGCTCAAGGACCTGGAGCAGCAGTTCGGCTGAGCAGACCGCTCTGTCCACCGCGGAACGGCGGGGCCGCCTCTCAGGCGGCCCCGCCGTTCAGTTCGAACCACACCACCTTGCCCACCCCGTGGTTCTCGACCCCCCAGGAGTCGGCCAGGGCCTCGACGAGGATCAGCCCCCTGCCGTGCGTACCGTCGTCGGCGGGCGGTACGTGCGGTGGTGCGATACCGGGGACGAAGTCGCGGACCTCGACCCTCAGCTGCTCGGGCACGACCGTCGCCGTCACGACGGCCCCGTGCTCGGTGTGGATCAGGGCGTTGGTCACCAGCTCGCTGGTGAGCAGTTCGGCGACGTCGGAGGCGCCCGGTCCGCCCCATTTCCGCAGCAGTTCACGCAAGGCATGCCGCACCTCCGGCACCGCGGTGAGATCCGCGCATCCCACCTTTCTGAGCAGTTGAGTCGGCTGTCGTGCCTCCCCGGCCATATCCCCCCACCCACAGATCGCGTCGAACAGGCTCACGGGGATGCATGCCCCGCCGACACGGCCGCATTCCCTCAGGGTCGGGGCACGTTGCGCAGGTTGGAGCGGGCCATCTGGACCATCCGGCCCACTCCCCCGTCCAGGACGATCTTGCTGGCGGAGAGGGCGAAGCCGGTCACCATGTCGGCGCTGATCTTCGGGGGGATGGAGAGCGCGTTGGGGTCGGTGACGACGTCCACCAGCGCCGGGCCCTTGTGCTTGAAGGCGTCCTTGAGCGCGCTCGCCAGATGCCTGGGCTTCTCGACCCGTACGCCGTAGGCCCCGGCGGCGCGGGCGATGGCCGCGAAGTCCGGGTTCTTGTTCGTCGTTCCGTACGAGGGAAGCCCGGAGACCAGCATCTCCAGCTCGACCATGCCGAGCGAGGAGTTGTTGAAGACGATCACCTTCACCGGCAGGTCGTACTGCACGAGGGTGAGGAAGTCGCCCATCAGCATGGAGAATCCGCCGTCGCCGGAGAGCGAGACCACCTGCCGGTTCCGGTCGGTGAACTGAGCGCCGATCGCCTGCGGCAGCGCGTTGGCCATCGAGCCGTGGCTGAACGAACCGATGATCCTGCGCCGCCCGTTGGGGCTGAGGTAGCGGGCAGCCCAGACGTTGCACATCCCGGTGTCCACCGTGAACACGGCGTCGTCGTCGGCGAGTTCGTCGATCTGGGAGGCCACGTACTCGGGGTGGATCGGGACGTGCTTCTCGACCTTGCGGGTGTAGGCCTTGATCACGCCTTCGAGCGCGTCGGCGTGCTTCTTGAGCATCTTGTCGAGGAAGCGCCGGTCGGTCTTCGCCCGGACTCGGGGGATCACACAGCGCAGGGTCTCCCGGACGTCACCCCAGACGGCGAGGTCGAGCCGGGAGCGGCGGCCGAGGTGCTCGGGCCTGACGTCCACCTGGACGATCTTGACGTCGTCGGGCAGGAAGGCGTTGTACGGGAAGTCGGTGCCGAGCAGGATCAGCAGATCGCACTCGTGGGTGGCCTCGTACGCGGCGCCGTAGCCGAGCAGTCCGCTCATGCCGACGTCGTACGGATTGTCGTACTGGATCCACTCCTTGCCCCGCAGGGCGTGGCCGACGGGAGACTTGACCCGCTCGGCGAACTGCATCACCTCGGGGTGCGCCCCGGCCGTCCCGCTGCCGCAGAAGAGCGTCACCCGGTCGGCCGCGTCGATCATCCGGACCAGGGCGTCGATCTCGGCGTCCCCCGGGCGGACGGTCGGCCGGGAGGTGACGAGCGCGGTCTCCACCGCCTTCTCCGGGCCCGGCTGGGAGGCGATGTCACCGGGCAGCGCGACCACGCTGACGCCGCGGCGGCCGACGGCGTGCTGGATCGCAGTGTGCAGCAGCCGGGGCATCTGCTTCGGGTTGGAGATGAGCTCGCTGTAGTGGCTGCACTCGCGGAACAGCTGGTCGGGGTGGGTCTCCTGGAAGTAGCCCAGGCCGATCTCGCTCGACGGGATCTGCGAGGCGAGGGCCAGGACCGGGGCCATCGAGCGGTGGGCGTCGTACAGGCCGTTGATGAGGTGCAGGTTCCCCGGGCCGCAGGAGCCGGCGCAGGCGGCGAGGTCCCCGGTGATCTGGGCCTCGGCGCCGGCGGCGAAGGCAGCGGTCTCCTCGTGCCGCACCTGGATCCAGTCGATCGAGGGGGTACGGCGGATCGCGTCGACGACGGGGTTCAGGCTGTCGCCGACGACGCCGTAGAGGCGCCGGACTCCCGCGCGGACGAGGATGTCGACGAACTGCTCCGCCACGTTCTGTTTGGCCATGGCTCCATCAACCCACGGCCCGGCGGGTTGCGCCCGGTGGATTACGCCTCCCAGACACCCACCCCCGTACGGTCGTCGGCGTATCCGGTCACCCTCAGCTGGGTGTCGGCGAGGAACGCGGCGAGTCCGGGCGCCTCGGCGTCGGCCCAGCGGGCGGCGAGTTCGCGGGCGAGGGCGGGTTCGCCGCGCATCGGCTCCGCGAGACCGGGCGAGGCGAGGAGCAGAGTGTCGCCGGGGCGGGCGACGGACGCGCGGAAGCGGAACGGCTCGGCGGGCGGCGGTACGGGCTCCTCGACGAGCGGTCCCGGTGCGGTGGTGATGCCGAGGTCCATGGTGAGCCGGTCGCCCTCCTCGGTCTCGGCCGCCACGTCCTGAGGAGGCGGCGAACCGAAGCCCACGACGGGGGCGCCGGTGACGGCGGCCGGCTCGGGCAGCAGCGGTTCGATGTCCTGCCAGGCGCCGTCGCGGAGCCGGAAGAGACCGCCGCCGCCGATGCCGAAGAAGACCCGGGTGCGGCAGTCGGGGTCGGCGGGGACGAGCAGACAGCGGAGGGTCGCGGTGTACTCGTCGGGGGCGAGGCCGCGCTCGGCGGCGCGGGTGCGGAGCTTGCCGTAGGTACGGTCGGTGAGCCGGTGGAGTCCCGACTTGAGGTCGCCGCGGCGGCCGGACCTGATGTCCTCGGAGAGCCGGGCGTGGCTGCGGCAGACGGCCTCGGCGATCCACTGGCAGGCGTCGGCGGCGGCGAGATGGGCGTCCTCGGCGGCGCGGGAGCCCGCGGCGACGGCGACGAGGACGAGCGCGGTCTCGTCGTGGCCGAAGCGGGCGGTGAGCAGGGCGTCGCGGCGCGGCTCGCCCCGGTAGCGCGCGGAGTCACCGCGCACGGAGGCGGCCCGCAGGGTGCAGGTGCCGTACCGGGCGCCGTCGAGCACGGTGTCGGACACCAGCTCGCCGAGCTCCCCGGGCCGAGCGACGGGCAGCGCGGTCGGCTCGGGCTCGTAGGTGGGCGGCCGGCTGCCGACGTATCCGGTACGGGGCCGGGGCACGGAGGCCTCGACGGTGAGGTCGGAACGGGAGTCGGGCCCGCCGGCCGGGGCCTCGTCGCCGGACCCGGAAGGGGACGCGGACGCGGACCCGGACCTGGACCCGGATCCGGCCCCGGGCCCGGGCCCGGAGTCGGAGTCGGAGTCGGACGCGGGATCGAATCCGGTCTCGATCACCTCGCGGTCGTCCGGTCCCCCGGGCACCTGCACCTGGACGGTGGGCGTCTCGACGGGCGGGGCGGGCGGGGGCGGAGGAGGCGGGGCGGGAAAGGTCTGCTGGCCCTCCTGCCGTGCCTCCCAGGGCGCCCGTCCGGGCACGACGGGTACCGCGGGGCCGGGCGGCGGGGGCGGCGCGGCGGCCACCGGCGGCGAGGACGGGGCGGGCGGCGCGGTGGGCGGGCTCGGCGGTGCGGTGGGCGGGCTCGGCGGTGCGGCGGGCGGGCTCGGCGGTGCGGCGGGCGGGCTCGGCGGTGCGGCGGCCTTCGGCGGCGGCACCGGGATCGGGACGGCCGCCGTGGCCCACGGGTCCGGCGCCGGGCCCGGAGTCGCACCCGGCGGACCCGCGGTGGCGCGGGTCGCCGTGGTGAAGTGGTCGTCGAGGGTGTCACCCGACGCCGTCGGGGCCGTGTCCGGCGCCGACTCGTCGTAGAGCTTGTCCCACCAGTTGTCGTCCCCCTGCTGAGTCATGCCCTTATTGTCCACCGCGGGGGGCGCCCGAAAACGGGACATCAGGAAAACCGTTGCTGCAAATGGGTGGTCCGCCGGGCGGCCCCACCCCCCACGGGAAGGACGCCCGGCGGACCGGCGTGATCAGCGCACGTCGTAGGCGCGGACCACGGTCTGGGTGACGGAGTTGCCCTTGGCGTCCGCCAGTTCGGTCTTCAGGGTGACCTGCTTACCGGTCGCGCCCGTGTGGTTCACGGTCGCGGTCCAGTGGCCGCCCTGCTGAGAGACCTGCGCTTCGGTCCAGGTCGTGCCCCCGTCGTAGGAGTACGAGAGCTTGGCCGAGGTGAGCGCCGCGGGAGTGTAGCCCGCGTGACCCGTCGCGGTGAGGCCGATGTGCTGGCCGTCGGTCGCGGCGAGGGTCTTGAGTCCGTCCTCCGGAAGGTCGTACCGGGGGAAGAGAATCGGGATGCCCTGAGAATAGACGCTCTCGTCAAGCTTGGAGGTGAATTTCCATACCGAACTGACGGAGTTCGAGCGGGCCCACACCTTGCTCCCGATCTTCATGACGTTCTGTTCGAGGGTGTACGTGCCCTCGTCGGCGGGCACCGGGAAGGCGCCGAACGGCCAGCCGCTCTCGCCGAGCACCTCGCCGTCACGGCTCAGGCGGACGTTGCCGATGTCCCCGAAGGAACCGGCCTCGCCGTGGTGGGTGTTGTCGCCCCAGATCGCGGCGGAGAAGCCGATGTAGTCGCCCTGGCGCTCGGCGACGAGGACCGGCTTGCCGGTGCTGTCGCGCGGGGCGGTGGGGGCGACGACCCCGTCGTACCAGCGCTCGGTGCGCCGCTCGCCGGCCTTGTACGTGCGCGGGGTGCCGATCATGTACTCGCCGAACGGGAAGCTGGAGGACAGCATCCGGTCCCAGCTCGTGTCACCGGCGGTGTAGTACTCGGTACGGGTGCCCGGGGCGGAGACCGGCGCGAGGTCGCCGAAGGAGACGGACGTGCCGTTGGGCCGGGAGGCGCCGCCGAAGTCGATGAAGTCGCCGGCGAGGCCCATGGCGCGGTAGGTCGACTCGGTGCGACCGAGCCGCGCGTCGCGGACGCGGTAGTTCTTGTCGCCGCGGATCGACCCCGTCTCGGGGAAGGCGAGGTTGTAGAGGTACGGGCTCTTCGCGGTGGCCTTCCAGGAGAGGCCGACCTGGCCGGAGGCGAGCTTGCCGAGCAGGGCCGCGCCCTCGGTGGAGTCGACGGCGAGGACCGGGAAGCCGGCGCCGACGAAGCCGCCCGAGGGGTACCAGCGGCCGGGGCCGGTGCGGTACGCGAGGACGGCGACCGCGCCCGCGGCCTTGGCGTTACGGGCCACCGTGGACGCCGAGTTGGAGGTGTCGGGGAAGCGGACCAGGGCGATGCGGCCCTGGACGCCGGCGGCCTTGAGCTCCTCCGGGGTGCCGGTGCCCGCGTCCACGAGACCTGCGGAGCCGGTGCCGTCGAGGTTGTCGGAGCCGGTGGAGGCGGTGACCGGGTGCAGGGTCAGGCCGTCGGTGGTGCGGAGCGAGGAGATCAGCGGGGCGGCGGTCCGCCAGTAGCTGCCGAACTCGAAGTCGCCCTCGCGGGCCGCTCCTTCGACGGAGGCGTAGTAGCCGCGGATGGTGCGGCCGCCGGCCGCGGTGCCGGAGTGCAGCCAGAAGTCGTCCCACGACCGGGCGAACGCGAGGGTGGTGCCTCGGGCCTCGGAGGCCTTGTCGGTCGCGACCGACAGCTTGTGGGCCTTGCGGGCGTCGAGGACGACGGTGGTGTCCTTCCTGACCTCCAGCTGCGGGCGGCCGAGGTAGCTGAGCGAGTCGTTCAGCGTGGCGCCCTCCCCCGCGTCGGGGGTGGTGACGAAGGAGGAGAGGAAGTAGCTGCCGGGGCGGACGCGGTAGACCTGGTCGGTGGCGCCGTCGTTGAAGCGGCGCTCGCCACTGGCGACGTCGGTGCCGATGACGTCGAGGGAGGAGGCGCCGGCGGCGGGCTTCCCCTGACGGTCGATCAACTTGACCCGGAGGGTGACCGTTTCGGGCTCGACATACAGCGAGAACGGGGTGGAGACATGGATGCCGCCCTTGCCGGTGGCGACCACGCGGCCGGTG
Source organism: Streptomyces sp. NPDC088707 (assembly GCF_044752725.1). Classification (NCBI taxonomy): domain Bacteria; kingdom Bacillati; phylum Actinomycetota; class Actinomycetes; order Kitasatosporales; family Streptomycetaceae; genus Streptomyces; species Streptomyces sp. NPDC088707. The sequence goes on from NZ_JBIVLV010000013.1 coordinate 31,669, forward strand.
ACGTCACCGTACTGGGCGCGGTCCAGGCGGGCCGTGGGGTCGAGCTCCAGCGGGACCTGGACGGTGGCGCCGGCGGGGACGGCGACGGTGCGCTTGCCGAGGCGGGCGACCGAACTCCGCACCCGGGATCCGTCGTTGCCGGTGACCTTCTCGACGGCCAGGTCCAGGGTGACCGGAGCGCCGGAGGTGTTGGTGTACGGGACGGAGACCGTGGTGCGGTCGGTCCTGTCCTGCGGCCAGTTGTAGGTGCCGCCCTGGACGGCGGGCGAGCCGAGGACCGTCTGGTCGATCGCGGCCTTGACGTCGAGGCGGCCGCCGCCGACCTCGCGGACGTCGCCGGGGACGGAGCTCTCGGCTGAGGCGACGAGCGCGGCCTTGACCTGCTGGGCGGTCCAGTCGGGGTGGCGCTGCTTGACGATGGCGGCGGCGCCCGCGACGTGCGGGGTGGCCATCGACGTACCGGACATCGACTGGTAGGCGTAGACGCCCCGGCCGCCGGCCGCGGCGGCGGAGATGTCGACACCGGGCGCCGCTATCTCGGGCTTGAGGGTGTGGTTGACGATCGTCGGACCGCGGCTGGAGAAGTACGCGGTGGAGTCGTCGCGGTCGGTGGCGCCGACGGTGAGCACGCTGGGCGCGCAGCCGGGCGAGGAGACCGTGTTGAGGGTGGGGCCCGAGTTTCCGGCGGCGATGACGAACAACGTGCCCTTGTTCTGAGCGAGTTCCTCGGCCGCGAGGCTCATCGGGTCGGTGCAGTCGGTGGGCACGGGGCTGCCGAGGCTCATCGAGACGACGTCGGCGCCCTGGGCGACGGCCCATTCCATGCCCGCGATGATCCAGGAGGCGGCGCCGGAGCCGGAGTCGTTGAGGACCTTGCCGTTGAGGAGTTGCGCGCCGGGCGCGACGCCCTTCTTCCGGCCGTCGCTCGCGGCGCCGGAGCCGCCGGCGGTGGAGAGGGTGTGGGTGCCGTGGCCCTGGCGGTCGTCGGTGCTGTCGGAGTCGGTGAAGTTCTCCGAGGCGGCGATCCGGCCCTTGAGGTCGGGGTGCTCGGCGTCGGCGCCCGTGTCGAGGACGGCGACCTTGGTGCCCTTGCCGTCGTAGCCGGCGGCCCAGGCCTCGGGGGCGTGGACCTGCTTCGTCGAGCGCTCCAGGGTGGCCTGGACCTTGCGGTCGAGCCAGAGCTTCTTGATTCCGGAGGCGGAGCGGGCCGTGGGGGTGTTCACCTCGGCCCAGAACGTGGCGGCCTGCTTCTTCTCCGCCGTGAGCGCGACGCCGTCGACGGTCCTGAGGACCTGGCCGCGCCGGGCGCCGCGCGGGGCGGCGGGGACGGAGCGGGCGAGGTCGGAGCCGTAGACCGCGATGAGGGGCAGCGTCGTGCTGGCGGCGTCGTCGTAGCCCTGCCGGACGAGGCCGGTGACGTTGAAGAGCTCCTGGTCGACGCGGCCCGCCGCGAGCGCGTCGGTGGCGCCCTCGGGGTAGACGTACAGGTCCTGGCCGGAGTGGCGGGTCTGGACCAGGGGGACGGTTCCGTCCTCGCGCGGCAGGGCGGTGGCGGAGGGGTTGCCTTCGGCGTCGCGGCCGACCACGACGCGGTCCCCGGTGACCAGGGTCACCGTGACGGGACGGTCCCCGGCGCGGGCCGCGGCCTCGCTCCCTACCAGCGGTCGCTTGCCGGCCGTGTCGTCCTGCGGCTCGTTCGCCACGGACGGCGCGACCGCGGTGACGGCCAGGACGACGGCGGTCGCCGCCCCCAGGGCCGTACGCGAAATCGGGCGCATCGCTCTCCCCATCTGATTCCGGATAAAGGGCACAAGACACCCGTCTCCGGAGGCTGTTGGTGCTGCGGTGGCGCCACATTGGCAGAGGTGAGGGCGGTACAGGGATGATGGGCGAGGCGGGAATACGCCGTGGCCGTTTCCCGCCAGGTCACCAACGGAACGAATGCCTCCGGTGAATGTCCTGGGAAGATCCGGGGCGCGCCGCCGGAGGTAGGGCGAGGGGTGGGGCATCCATGCTGGGAGCGATAGGACTCGACGAGCGCCAGGAGTCCGCGTACCGGGCGCTGGTCGCGCTGGGCGCGGCCGAGGTGACCGACCTGGCGCACCGGCTCGCGCTGCCCGAGCGGGACACCGAGCGGGCGCTGCGCCGCCTGGAGTCGCAGGGCCTCGCCGCTCAGTCCTCGGCCAGGACCGGACGGTGGGTGGCGGCGCCGCCGGGGGTGGCCCTGGGCGCCCTCCTCACCCAGCAGCGCCATGAGCTGGAGCAGGCGGAGCTGGCGGCGGCGCTGCTGGCCGAGGAGTACCGGGCGGAGGCCGAGGAGGCGGCCGTGCACGACCTGGTGGAGGTGGTGACCGGCGCGAGCGCCGTCACCCATCGTTTCCTCCAGCTCCAGCTGGGCGCCCAGGACGAGGTCTGCGCCCTGGTGACGGGCAAGCCGATCGCGGTCTCCGGCATGGAGAACGACGCCGAGGAACAGGCCGCCGGGCGGGGAGTGCGCTACCGGGTGGTGATCGAGCGGGAGGTGCTGACGCTTCCGTCCGGGCTGCTCGAACTCTCGGCGGCGCTCAGCCGTGAGGAGCGGATCCGGGTCGCGGACCGGGTCCCGACGAAGCTGGTGGTCGCCGACGGGAACCTGGCGATGGTGCCGCTGACCGGGCGGGGCGCGGAGCCGGCGGCGATCGTCGTGCACGCGAGCGGGCTCCTGGAATCGCTGATGGGCCTGTTCGAGTCGGTGTGGCGGGACGCGCTGCCGCTGAGACTCGGGGCGGGTGCGCAGATCACCGAGGAGGAGGCGCCCGGGCCGGACGTCATGGACCTGGAGATCCTGTCGCTGCTGCTCGCCGGGATGACGGACGCGAGCGTGGCCAAGCAGTTGGACCTGGGGCTCCGGACGGTGCAGCGCCGGGTGAAGGGCCTGATGGAGCTGACCGGGGTGACGACCCGGCTGCAGCTGGGCTGGCACGCGTACGAGAAGGGCTGGGTGGCGCGCGGCTGAGAGGGCGCGCGGCCGAGCAGGCGCGCGCCCGACGCGCGGCGGAGCAGGCGCGCGGCCGAGCAGGCGCCGTCCGTGGGCGCGCGGCGTCCGCGCGCCGGCCGTGGGTGTGCGCGCCGTGTCGGCGCCCCCGCCCCACCGGGTTCCGGAGGTCCCCTCGCCGTACCCGGATGCCTGCCGCGACCTGCGCGGACGCCCGTTGTGGGGGACCCTGGGCGGGTGGGTGTGTGGCAGCTCCTGATGGTCGCGACGGTGATGTTGCTCGGCGTGTTCGGGGTGCTGGCCCCCGGCGTGCCGGGGACGTGGCTGGTGTGGGCCGCGATGCTCTGGTGGTCCCTGCACGAGCGGACCGACCTCGCCTGGCTCCTGCTCGCCTCCACGACCGGTCTGCTGCTGCTCACCCAGGTGGTCGTGTGGCAGCTGCCGCCCCGTCGCTTCCGGGGCGTGGGCATCACCCGGCGGATGGTGACGTACGCCGGCGCGGGCGCCCTCCTGGGCTTCGTCCTGGTGCCGGTGCTCGGCGCGATCCCCGGCTTCGTCGGCGGGATCTACCTCTCGGAACGCCTCCGGCTCGGCGGCCACGGGCAGGCCAGGGCGGCCACCCGGACGGTGATGCGGGCGGCCGGCACGAGCGTCCTCGTGGAGCTGTTCGCCTGCCTGCTCGTCGTGGGGGCGTGGGCCGGAGCGGTGCTCTGGGGCTGAGTCCTAGGACGGAAGAGGGAGGCGGGGTGGGCCCCGCCGCCGATCCGCCCCGGGCACGGCCGCAGGATGCTGGGAGCATGAGGGATTTCGAGGGCTTCAGCGCGGCGGAACGCGCCTATCTCACGGGCGGCCGGCAGCTCGCCCGGATGGCCACGGTCGACCCTTCCGGTCAGCCCCAGGTCAATCCGGTGGGCTTCTTCCCGCAGGAGGACGGCACCGTCCTGGTGGGCGGCCTCGCGATGGGCCGTACGAAGAAGTGGCGCAACCTGCGGGCGAACCCGAAGGTGGCGCTGGTCGTGGACGATCTCGCGAGCGTCCGCCCCTGGCGGGTGCGGGGCGTGGAGATCCGGGGCGAGGCGGAGCTCCTGGTCGGCCCGCACGCGCTGGGCCCGCACTTCAGCGAGGAGGTGATCCGGATCCGTCCGCGCCGGATCCACAGCTGGGGTCTCGAGGAGCCCCCGGGAGCGGAGTCCTGAGGTAGCGGGCGGCGTACGAGCGCCAGGGCCGCCACTCCTCCGTGGCGGGGACGCCCGCCGGGGGGACGTCGGGGTCGCCGAGGGCCCGCATCCGGATGAGGGCGGCTGCCTCGGCGCTCACGCCGGGGACGGCGCGGAGGGCGGCCTCGGCCTCGTCCCGGTCGGCGCCGGGGTCGAGGCGTACGGCGCCGTCGGCGAGCGCGCGGGCCAGCGGGCCCGCGGCGGGGTGGCCCGTCAGCGCCGCCGGCTGCGGGAAGACGTGGGTGAGGCTGCCGCAGCCGGTGGCCAGCGGGGTGCCGTGCGCCTCGACGACCCGGGCCGACTCCGCCGCGCCGAGCAGCGTCCGCAGCGCGAACTCCTCCGGATCGGCCGTCCCCGGGGACCGTACGCCGGGCCGGGCGGCCACCTCGGCGGCGAGGCCGGGCGCCGCGCCGAGACGCTCGGCGACCGCGTACGGGTCGGCGTCCAGGTCGAAGAGACGGCGCAGCCGGTGCACGGCGGTGGTCAGGTCGCGCAGCTCGGTGAGATGGATCCGGGCCTCGAGCCAGCGCCCGGCGGAGCGCTCGTCGACGGAGACGATCCCGGTGCCGTACGGGAGGCGGAGGGTGCGCCGGTAGGTGCGGGCGCCGGCGGCGCCCACGACCTCCTCCACGCGGGGCACGGCCTCGGCCGCGAGCAGGTCGAAGACCTCACCGGCCGCGTAGGGGCCCCGGTGGGCGAGTCGCAGCGGCACTCCGGCGGCGAGCGCGGTACGGGCTCCGGCACCGCTGCCCGCCTCGGCACGCAGCGCGCTGGGGGTGCGCGCGTAGACGGCGCGGATCGTCTCGTTGAACTGGCGGACGCTGGCGAAGCCGGCCGCGAAGGCGATCTCGGTCACCGGCAGCCCGGTGGTCTGGAGGAGCAGCCGCGCGGTGTGCGCCCGCTGGGCGCGGGCGAGCGCGACGGGTCCGGCGCCGAGCTCGGCGGTGAGCTGGCGCTGCACCTGCCGGGTGCTGTAGCCGAGGCGTCCGGCCAGGCCTGGGACGCCCTCGCGGTCGACGACGCCGTCGCCGATCATCCGCATCGCGCGCCCGACGACGTCGGCCCGTACGTCCCAGGCGGCGGAGCCGGGCACGGCGTCCGGGCGGCAGCGGCGGCAGGCCCGGAAGCCGTGGCCCTGGGCGGCGGCGGCCGTCGGGAAGAACGCCACGTTCTGCCGTTTGGGGGTGACGGCGGGGCAGCTGGGGCGGCAGTAGATGCCGGTGGTGCGGACGGCGAAGAAGAACTCTCCGTCGAACCGCGCGTCCCTGCTGCTGACCGCCTCGTAGCGGGTGTCGTCGTCCTTCACGTCTCCCAGTGTGCGACGGCCGACGACCCCCGGCTCGCGGTTTTCGGACACGGCGTTGCGGGGGCGGGGAGGGGCGCCCGACCGGCGCCCTCTCCCCCGTGCACCCGTACCCGCACGCGGCCCCGCGCCCGCTACCGGACGCGCCCGCGCTTCATCTCCATGGCGTGGCGGCCCTCCGCGCCCTTGCGCTTCCAGTCCTTGAGGATCTCGTTGCGCACGCGGGCGTCGGTCTTGGCCACGATCCGCTGGTTCTCCCGGAGCAGCTTGCGGTAGCTCTCCAGGCGGCGCACCGGCAGCGAGCCGTCCTCGATGGCGGCGGCCACGGCGCAGCCGGGCTCCGACTCGTGGGCGCAGTCGTGGAAGCGGCAGTCCGCCGCCAGTTCCTCGATCTCCGAGAAGACCTGGCCGACGCCGGTCTCCGCGTCCCAGAGGCCGACTCCGCGCAGTCCGGGGGTGTCGATGAGGACTCCCCCGGTGGGGAGGACGAAGAGGTTGCGGGTGGTGGTGGTGTGCCGGCCCTTGCCGTCGATGTCCCGGGCGGCCTGGACGTCCATGACGTCCTCGCCGACGAGGGCGTTGGCGAGGGTCGACTTCCCGGCGCCGGAGACGCCGAGCAGCACGGTCGTCCCGCCCGCGACCACCGCGGACAGCACGTCGAGCCCCTCCCCGGTGGTCGAGCTCAGCGGCACGACCTGGACGCCGGGGGCGACCGTCTCGACGTCCTCGACGAGGTAGGAGAGCCCGACGGGGTCGGGCACGAGGTCCGCCTTGCTGAGGACGACGGTCGGCTGGGCGCCGGACTCCCAGGCCAGGGCGAGGAACCGCTCGATGCGGCCGAGGTCGAGCTCGACGGCGAGCGAGACGGTGATGACGGCGTGGTCGACGTTGGCGGCGAGGATCTGGCCCTCGGACCGCTTGGACGAGGTGGACCGCGCGAAGGCCGTACGGCGCGGCAGGCACGCCCGTACGTAGCGGGGGTCGCCGGCGCCCTCGGGGTCGACGGCGGCCCAGTCGCCGGTGCAGATGACCCGGAGCGGGTCGTGCGGGGTCACGAACGCCGTGTCGGCGCGCACGATCCCCTCGGCGGTGGCGACGTCGCACTGACCGCGGTCGACCCGGATCACCCGTCCGGGGACGAGCCCCTGGGCGGCGTACGGAGCGAAGGCGGCGGCCCAGCCGGAGTCCCAGCCGTGGGCGTCGAGCGAGGAGGAGGAGGAGGAGGAGGAAGTGACGTGGGAAAGCGGGAAAGACAAGGGGGACCCTTCACAGGGGCGGCCCCGGCGCTGCGTGTCAGAACGGTGAGGTCAGCCGGTGGCCACGGAGGTGGTGTGGATGGACTTCTGCGTGAGGGCAAGGCCCGTCGAGATGACAGCCATCGGTCACACCTCCTGTGCGTCTTTTCGCGTGGTCGCGTCACATCGCGCTGCCGCGATCCTGTACGGGCGACACCGTAGCCGGACCGTGCCGGCACGCGCCACGGAATTTATTCAGGCCATCTCGGGCGTCTTTTCAAGCCACCGCGGGCAGGGCCGAGGGGGCGGTCGCGGCCGGTCCGGACCGCGCGTCCGATTCGTACAAGACCCGCCGGGTGCCCCGTGCCTACCGTGCTCCCATGAACTCAGCACCCCGCCTCGACCTCATCGGCGTCGTCGTCTCCGACATGGCCGCGTCGCTCGCCTTCTACCGCCGTCTCGGCCTGGAGATCCCGGACGGGGCCGAGTCCGCCCCGCACGTGGAGGCCGCGCTGCCCGGCGGGCTGCGGATCGCCTGGGACACGGAGGACGTCGTGCGGTCCTTCGACCCCGGCTGGAAGCGGCCCGAGGGCGGCAACCGGATCGAGCTCGCCTTCCGCTGCGGGACGGCGGAGGCCGTGGACACGGCGTACGCGGAGCTGCTCGCCGCCGGGTACCGGGGGCATCTGGAGCCCTGGGACGCGGTCTGGGGGCAGCGCTACGCCGTGGTCCTCGACCCGGACGGCTCGGGCGTCTCGCTGTTCGCCGACTCGGCCGGGTCCGCCGCGGACGCCACGTAGGCACCGAGGGTCGTCCCGGCCAGCGCCCTGGTCTCGCGTGCGAGATGGGCCTGGTCGACGCAGCCGGCTCGGACGGCCGCCTCGGCGTACGGCACGCCTGCCAGGACCAGGGCGAGGGCCCGCTGGAGCCGGAGCACGCGCGCGAGGGTCTTGGGGCCGTAGCCGAAGGCGACCAGGGACCGCCGGTGCAGCTGCCGGGCGCCGATCCCTACCGCGTCGGCCGTCTCCGCCACCGCCCGGCCTTCCGCGAGGCGCGCCACGACGGCCCGGAGCAGGGGATCGGGCGCGGGGGCCCCGGCGGCCCGGAGCCGTACCAGTTCGTCCAGGGCGGTGGCCGGGTCGGGGGCCTCGGTGATCCGCTCGCCGAGCCGCCGCGCCTCGGCCTCGCCCCACAGCGCGCCGAGCGCGACGCGCCGGTCGCGGAGCTCATGGGCCGGGACGCCGAAGAAGCCGGGCGCGTCTCCGGGGGCGAAGCGGACTCCCGCGTACCGTGCGGCGAAGTCCCCCGGTACGTACGCGCGTGTGTCGGGTCCGGCGACGAGGAGATGTCCGTCGGCCCAGATCAGGTCCATGCAGCCGTCGGGCAGGACGGGCCGGACGACGTCCGCGGCCGGGCCGGCTGTCCGGGTCCACAGGACGGCTCCGTCGAGCAGGGCGGGGCGCTCCTCGTACACACGTCAAAAGTAAGCCCCGCCGGTCGGTCAGTCCTTCTCCCAGCCGGAGTGGAGGCGGGACTTCACGTCGTCCGGGGGCAGGAACCGGGACCAGCGCTCGGGGAACTCGGACGGCATGTCCGGGTCGTCCTCGTCGACGTCCTCCGCCTCCGCACGCACGCGTGCGACGAGTTCCGCCGCCTGGATGGCGCGGGCCCGCTCGTTGGCCTCGCGGGCCGCCGCCGTGGCGACGGAGGGCCAGACGCGGTCGATGGCCGCGTTCACGGCGGCGCCGACCAGGACGGCGAAGGCCGAGATGCCGATCCAGAGGAGGACGGCGATGGGGGCGGCGAGGGAGCCGTAGATCGTCGGTCCCTCGACCTGGCTGGTCAGGTAGATGCGGAGCAGGAAGCTGCCGAGGACCCACATCCCGAGCGCGACGAGGGCGCCCGGGATGTCCTCGATCCAGGGCGATCTGACGGGCACGGACACGTGGTAGAGCGTGGTGAGGAAGGCGATGGAGAGCAGGATGACGGCCGGCCAGTAGAGGACGGCGACGACCTCGGTGCCCCAGGGGACGAGTTCGACGACCCGGTCGGGGCCGACGACCGCGAGGGGCAGGACGACGGCGCCGATGAGCAGGGCCACGATGTAGAGCAGAAAGGCGAGGAGCCGCGTCTTCACGATGCCCCGGTGGCCGTCGAGCCCGTACATGACGGTGATGGTGTCGATGAAGACGTTCACCGCGCGCGAGCCGGACCAGAGGGCGATGGCGAAACCGAGGGAGATCAGGTCGGGGCGTTTGCCCTGGGTCACGTCGTCCAGGACCGGCTTGGCGATCTCCTCCACGCCCCGGTCGGACAGGACCGTTCCGGCGGCGCGGAGGATGTTCTCCTGGATGCTCGCGACGGTGTCCGTGTTGGTCCAGTCGTCGGCGTAGCCGAGGAGGGCGATCAGGCCGAGGAGCAGCGGCGGCAGCGACAGCAGGGTGAAGAACGCCGCCTCGGCGGCGAGGCCGAGGATCCGGTACTCGATGCACGAGTTGACGGTGTCCTTGAGGAGCAGCCAGACCATCTTCCGCTTCGAGACGTTGCGGTAGAGGACGCGCGCGCGGTGGAGCCTGCTCCAGGGCCGCCGCTCGGGCCGTTCGGGTGTTTCGCTTGCTGCCTGCACCTGCTTACCGTATCGGCATGGCAGCGAGCACCCACACCGTGACCAACCAGGCTCCGCCCCTGGTCGGGTACGACGTCTTCATGACCGATCCCGTGCTGACGGAGGCCGTCGAACGACACCTCGCGCCGGAGCTCCGGGCGGAGGTCCGCGAGGACCTCGTCGTGCTCGGCCAGGCGGCCGGTTCGGCCCAGGTACGGGAGTGGGGCGAGCGGGCGAACGCCAACCCGCCGCGGCTGCGGACCCACGACCGGTACGGGCACCGGATCGACGAGGTGGACTTCGATCCGGCCTGGCACCGGCTGCTCGGCAAGTCGGTGGGTGCCGGGCTGACGGACGCGTGGGGCAGGCCGGGCGGTCATGTGCGCCGGGCCGCCGGGTTCCTGGTGGTGTCGCAGGTGGAGGCGGGGCACGGCTGCCCGCTGTCGATGACGCACGCCGCCGTGCCCGCGCTGCGCGTCGAGCCGGAGCTCGCCGAGGTGTGGGAGCCGGCGGCGACCTCGCACGTGTACGAGCGGGAGCTCGGCCCGGTCGCGGAGAAGCCGGGTGTCCTGCTCGGGATGGCGATGACGGAGAAGCAGGGCGGAAGTGACGCCCGGGCGAACACGACGGAGGCGCGCCCGCTTGCGGCCGACGGGGAGTACGTCCTGACGGGGCACAAGTGGTTCTGCTCGGCGCCGATGTCGGACGCCTTCCTGGTCCTCGCCCAGGCGTCGGCGGGGCTCACCTGCTTCCTGGTGCCGCGGGTGCTCGCGGACGGCTCGCGCAACGCGTTCGCGATCCAGCGCCTGAAGGACAAGCTGGGCAACCGTTCGAACGCCTCCGCCGAGGTGGAGTTCGACGGCACCACCTGGGCGCGCCGGGTCGGCGAGGAGGGCCGCGGGCTCCGCACGATCATGGGCATGGTGGCGGCGACCCGGCTCGACTGTGTCCTGGGTTCGGCGGCGCTGATGCGGCAGGCGGTGGCGCAGGCCGTGCACCACTGCGCGTACCGCGAGGCCTTCGGCGGGCCGCTGATCGAGAAGCCGCTGATGCGGAACGTACTGGCGGATCTGGCCCTGGAGTCGGAGGCGGCGACCGTCCTGGGCATGCGTCTCGCAGCGGCCTACGACGCCGCCGAGGCCGGCGGCAGCGGCGCCGAGCGGGAGCGGGCCCTGCTCCGTATCGCCGTTCCCGCGGCGAAGTACTGGGTGTCGAAGCGGTGCACGCCGGTGGTGGCGGAGGCGCTGGAGTGCCTGGGCGGCAACGGGTACGTGGAGGAGTCGGGGATGCCACGGCTGCTGCGGGAGTCGCCGCTCAACTCGGTCTGGGAGGGCTCGGGGAACGTCCAGGCGCTCGACGTGGTCCGGGTGCTGCGGACGGAGCCCGCCGCGCTGGACGCGTTCCTGCGGGAGGTCGGGGCGGCGCGGGGCGCGGACCACCGGCTCGACCGGGCGATCCGGGGGCTGCTCGTCGAACTGGCGGACCTGGACGGGATCGAGGCGCGGGCTCGGCGGCTCGCGGAGCGGCTCGCGCTGGTCCTCCAGGGAGCGCTCCTGGTGCGGTGGGCGCCGCCGGAGGTCGCGGACGCGTTCTGCGCGGCGCGGCTGGGCGGGGACGGGGGCGCGGCCTTCGGGACGCTGCCGCACACGCTGGACCTGCGGGCGCTCGTGGAGCGGGCACGGGTGGAGGTCCGGGGCGACTGACGTACGTCCGGGGGACGTTCGCCGCGCGCGCCAGGGGTGGACCGCGAGGTCGGCACGCGCGGAAAAGCGGGGGTGGTGCTGCGCCGACACGGCACCACCCGCCGCTCACACCAGCTTCACCCAGGGGGCTGGTCGGCGACCAGAGTTGCAAAGGGTTGCAGGATTACCCGAACCGGGCCTCGCCGGACGGTTCCGAACGGCACGATGGGCACCGACACTCCGGACATCTGCCCCATGCAGAACCGATACAGCACCCCGGGTGGCTGGGAGAGACCGATGAATAACACGCAGCTCGACATGAAGCGCCTCGCCGCCATGGACGCCGCCCAGGCCACCCGGCTGCTCCACCGGGTCCGCGAGGAGACGCTCGCCGGCCGTACGCCGCCGATCGCGCCCCGCGCGGTGATCGACGCGTCCTGGCAGCGGATGGCCCGGCTGGGGCTCGACCCCGACCAGGGTACGAGCAGTGTGCTGCTCCAGCGCGACGAGCTGGAGCAGCGGCGCAGGACCACGCTCCTCTCCGAGGTCATGCAGACGCTCAGCGGCGGCCTCGCCGGCATCGCCGACACCTCCCTCCAGATCATGGTGGTCACCGACGAGCACGGCCGGGTGCTGTGGCGACAGGGGAACCTGTCGGTGATGCGGCAGGCGAACGGCATCTGTCTGGAGGAGGGCGCGGCCTGGACCGAGCGCACCACCGGGACGAACGCGGTCGGCACGGCCCTCGCCATGGGCCGGGCGGTGCAGGTGCACTCCGCCGAGCACTACGTCCAGGCGCTCCACAACTGGACCTGTGCCGCCGCGCCCGTGCACGACCCGCGCGACCGGCGGTTGCTCGGCATCGTGGATGTGAGCGGTCCCGCGTCCACCTTCCATCCGGCGATGCTGGCCCTGGTCGGTTCGGTGGCCCAGCTCGCCGAGGCGGAGATGCGGGAGCGGCACCGCAGCTCGGTCGAGCGGCTGCGGGCGGTGGCCGCGCCGATCCTGTGCCGGGTGGGCGGCCGGGCCGTCGCGGTGGACACCCACGGCTGGACGGCGGCGGTGACCGGGCTCGCGCCGGTGGACCGGATCACGCTGCCGAAGTCCTTCCGGTCCGGCCGGATGTGGCTGCCCTCGCTCGGAGTGTGCGCGGTGGAGCCGCTGCCGGGGGGCTGGCTGCTGCGGGTCGAGGAGGAGACGCCGGTGGAGGAGCCGGGCACGGCGGCGGCGAGCCGGGTGGTCCTCGACCTGAGCAGACCGCGCCGCTGGACGGTGTCCGTCTCGGGTGCGGCGGGCAGCTGGCAGCAGGAGCTGAGCCCCCGGCACGCGGAGCTCCTCTACGTCCTGGCGATGCACCGGGACGGCCGGACGGCGGCGGAGCTGGCGGACGACGTGTTCGGGGACCGCACCCGGACGGTGACCGTACGGGCGGAGATGTCCCGGGTACGCCGGAACCTGGCCGGGGTCCTGGCGCACCGCCCGTACCGCTTCAGCGAGGAGGTCGCGGTGGAGGTCCTCCGCCCGGAACGCCCGGCGGACCTGCTGCCCCACTCCCTGGCACCTGCGGTACGGGGCCCCCGCACGGGCACGAACGCGTAGCGCGCGGGGCGCGTGGCGCATGGGACGTCCCGAGCGTGGGACGTGCGGCGCATGGGACGTCCCGAGCGTGGGACGTGCCGGGCGCCGAGGGCGCGTCCGGCCCCCTTCCGGCCACCACCGTCCAGCATGCGGACACCCCGGGCCGGGGGCCCGGTCGCCCGGGCCCCCGGTCGACCCGCCGAGCGGGGCCGTGATGCGATGAACCCATGCGCATCACTCTCACCACCTGGTCCCTCGAACAGACCTCCCCGTCCGATCTGCGTCCCTCCCCCGTCCCGGAGGGTGACGACATCACGATCGCGCGGGCCGCGGTCCCGTCTCCGGAGTACAGCCGCTTCCTCTATACGGCGGTCGGCGGCGACATCCGCTGGAACGACCGGCTGTCGCTGACGTACAAGCAGTGGCAGGAGATCGTGGAGAAGCCGGGCGCCGAGATCTGGGTGGCGTACGACAAGGGGACGCCGGCCGGGTACGTCGAACTGGACCCGCAGGACGACGGCGTCGTGGAGATCGTCTACTTCGGCCTGATCCCGGCCTTCCGGGGGCGCCGGATCGGCGGCCACCTGCTGTCGTACGGGGTGGCGCGGGCCTGGGACCTGGCCGAGCGCTGGCCCGAGCGGGAGGCGACGAAGCGCGTCTGGCTGCACACCTGCTCGCTCGACGGCCCGCACGCCATGGCCAACTACGAGCGCCGCGGCTTCCGGCTCTTCGACACCAAGGTGGAGGAGGTCGACGAGACCGAGGCCCCGGGCCCCTGGCCGGGCGCCCACGCCTGACGCCGCCGGACGGCGCCGTGGTGAAGCCCCCTGAAGGGGCCCTGGTCAGGGCCCCTTTCGGGTGACCCACACCACACTATCTCATCAAGCGAGACGACTACGTCCATATTCTGGACGATGCTGGACTGGGTCCAAAGTCCCGTGACACGCTTCCGTCATGTCTGGAACTGGAATTGCCTTGGTGAGTCGGCGGCACGTCGACCTAGGCCGCATGTCCAGCGCCATCTGTCCGGCGCGCTGAGAGAACCAGCACCGCCGCGATCACTTTTCAGCACGACTCTGCCCGACCCTGCTGCGCACTGACGCGCCACCCTCCGACCTGAGCGCCAGTGTGCAGGTCAGAGCCGCCCTCTCGCAGTCCCGAAGGACAAGACGCCATGGCCGCCACCCCGGAAAACCCCACTCCCGCCGCCGCACGCCGCAAGCCCGGGCGCCACCGTGGCGAGGGTCAGTGGGCCGTGGGGCACTTCACCCCCCTGAACGGCAATGAGCAGTTCAAGAAGGACGACGACGGTCTCAATGTACGGACACGTATTGAGACGGTCTACTCGAAGCGCGGATTCGACTCCATCGACCCCAACGACCTGCGCGGACGCATGCGCTGGTGGGGCCTCTACACCCAGCGCAAGCAGGGTCTGGACGGCACCAAGACGGGTGTCCTGGAGCCGGAGGAGCTGGACGACGAGTACTTCATGCTCCGCGTCCGGATCGACGGCGGCCGGCTGACCACCGAGCAGCTCCGGGTGATCGGCGAGATCTCCGAGGAGTTCGCCCGCGGCACCGCGGACATCACCGACCGGCAGAACGTCCAGTACCACTGGATCCGCATCGAGGACGTCCCCGAGATCTGGAACCGCCTGGAGGCGGTCGGCCTGTCCACCACCGAGGCCTGCGGCGACACCCCGCGTGTCATCCTCGGCTCCCCGGTCGCTGGCATCGCGGCCGACGAGATCATCGACGGCACGCCCGCGATCGACGAGATCTACCGCCGGATCGTCGGCAACAAGGACTTCTCCAACCTGCCCCGCAAGTTCAAGTCCGCGATCTCCGGCTCGCCGCTGCTCGACGTGGCGCACGAGATCAACGACATCGCCTTCGTCGGCGTGCACCACCCGGAGCACGGCCCCGGCTTCGACGTCTGGGTCGGCGGCGGCCTCTCCACCAACCCCAAGCTGGGCGTCCGCCTCGGCACCTGGGTCTCCCTGGACGAGGTCCCGGACGTCTACGAGGGCGTCATCTCGATCTTCCGCGACTACGGCTACCGCCGGCTGCGCAACCGCGCCCGTCTGAAGTTCCTCGTCGCCGACTGGGGCCCGGAGAAGTTCCGCCAGGTCCTGGAGGACGAGTACCTCCAGCGCAAGCTGACCGACGGCCCCGCCCCCGAGCAGCCCGCCGGCCGCTGGCGCGACCACGTCGGTGTGCACCGCCAGCAGGACGGCAAGTTCTACGTGGGCTTCGCGCCGCGCGTCGGACGGGTCGACGGCGCCACCCTGACGAAGATCGCCGCGGTCGCCGAGGCGCACGGCTCCGGCCGGGTCCGCACCACGGCGGAGCAGAAGATGCTCGTCCTCGACATCGAGGAGGCGCAGGTCGACTCGATCGTCGCCGCCCTGGAGGCCCTCGACCTGCGGGTCACGCCCTCGCCGTTCCGGCGCGGCACGATGGCCTGCACCGGCATCGAGTTCTGCAAGCTCGCGATCGTCGAGACCAAGGCCCGCGGCGCCTCGCTCATCGACGAACTGGAGCGCCGCGTACCGGAGTTCGACGAGCCGCTGACGATCAACATCAACGGCTGCCCGAACGCCTGCGCCCGCATCCAGGTCGCGGACATCGGCCTCAAGGGCCAGCTGGTCCTGGACGACGAGGGCAACCGCGTCGAGGGCTACCAGGTGCACCTGGGCGGCGCGCTCGGCCTGGAGGCCGGCTTCGGCCGCAAGGTCCGCGGCCTCAAGGTCACCGCGGCCGAGCTCCCCGACTACGTGGAGCGGGTCCTCAAGCGCTTCCAGGCGGAGCGCGAGACCGGCGAGCGCTTCGCGACCTGGACGGCCCGCGCCTCGGAGGAGTCCCTCTCATGAGCGAGCGTGCCGCACCGTTCCACTGCCCCTACTGCGGCGACGAGGACCTGCGTCCGGGCGAGCAGGGTCACGGCGCCTGGGAATGCGCCGCGTGCAGCCGAGCCTTCCAGTTGAAGTTCCTGGGGCTGCTCGCCCCTGGCACTTCAGGCAACACCCCTGGAGGGAAAGAGATATGACGCTCACTCAGGATGCCACCACGGCCGACCTCAAGGCACTCGCCGAGCAGGCCGGCCGTGATCTGGAGGACGCCTCCGCGCTGGAGATCCTCCGCTGGGCCGTGGACACCTTCGGCGAGGGCTTCTGCGTCACCTCCTCCATGGAGGACGCCGTCGTCGCCCATCTCGCCTCGCGGGTAAGGCCCGGCGTGGACGTCGTCTTCCTCGACACCGGATACCACTTCGAGGAGACCATCGGCACCCGTGACGCCGTGGACGCCGTCATGGACGTCCACGTCATCACCCTGACCCCGCGTCAGACGGTGGCCGAGCAGGACGCGGAGCACGGTCCGAAGCTCCACGACCGCGACCCCGACCTGTGCTGCGCGCTGCGCAAGGTCAAGCCCCTCGAAGAGGGCCTGACCCGGTACGGCGCCTGGGCGACAGGTCTGCGCCGCGACGAGTCCCCGACCCGGGCGAACACCCCGGTCGTCGGCTGGGACGAGAAGCGCCGCAAGGTCAAGGTCTCCCCCATCGCCCGCTGGACGCAGGACGACGTCGACGCGTACGTCGCGGAGCACGGCGTCCTCACCAACCCGCTCCTGATGGACGGTTACGCCTCCGTCGGCTGCGCCCCCTGCACCCGCCGCGTCCTGGAGGGCGAGGACGCCCGCGCCGGACGCTGGGCGGGCCGCGGCAAGACCGAATGCGGGCTGCACGGATGACGGACACTCAGGAAGTTCAGGAGAAGCACGTGACGGGTGCCACCATCTGGCTCACCGGCCTGCCGAGCGCCGGCAAGACCACCATCGCGTACGAACTGGCCGGCCGGCTCCGCGAGGAGGGCCACCGGGTCGAGGTGCTCGACGGCGACGAGATCCGCGAGTTCCTCTCCGCGGGCCTCGGCTTCAGCCGCGAGGACCGGCACACCAACGTGCAGCGGATCGGCTTCGTCGCCGAACTGCTCGCCTCCAACGGCGTGAAGGCCCTCGTCCCCGTCATCGCCCCCTACGAGGACAGCCGCGAGGCGGTCCGCAAGCGCCACGCGTCCGAAGGCACCCCCTACGTCGAGGTGCACGTCGCCACCCCGGTCGACGTCTGCTCCGTACGCGACGTGAAGGGTCTCTACGCCAAGCAGGCCGCGGGCGAGATCAGCGGCCTCACCGGTGTCGACGACCCGTACGACGAGCCGCGCGACCCGGATCTGCGGATCGAGTCCCACACCCAGACCGTGCAGGAGTCCGCGGCGCAGCTCCACGCGCTGCTCACCGAGAGGGGTCTGCTGTGACCACCGTCGCCCACGTTCACGACAGCACCGACAACCCGTTCGCGCTGTCGCACCTCGACTCCCTGGAGTCCGAGGCCGTCCACATCTTCCGTGAGGTGGCGGGCGAGTTCGAGCGGCCGGTGATCCTCTTCTCCGGCGGCAAGGACTCCATCGTCATGCTGCACCTGGCGCTGAAGGCATTCGCCCCCGCGGCGATCCCCTTCACGCTGCTGCACGTCGACACCGGGCACAACTTCCCCGAGGTCCTGGAGTACCGCGACCGCACCGTCGCCAAGCACGGCCTGCGGCTGCACGTCGCCTCCGTGCAGGAGTACATCGACGCCGGCAAACTGCGCGAGCGCCCCGACGGCACCCGCAACCCGCTGCAGACCGTCCCGCTCACCGAGGCGATCCAGCAGCACCGCTTCGACGCCGTCTTCGGCGGCGGCCGCCGCGACGAGGAGAAGGCCCGCGCCAAGGAGCGGGTGTTCTCCCTGCGCGACGAGTTCTCGCAGTGGGACCCGCGCCGCCAGCGCCCCGAGCTGTGGCAGCTCTACAACGGCCGGCACGCCCCCGGCGAGCACGTCCGCGTCTTCCCGCTGTCCAACTGGACCGAGCTGGACGTCTGGCAGTACATCCAGCGCGAGGAGATCGAGCTCCCGGAGATCTACTTCGCCCATGAGCGCGAGGTGTTCGCCCGCAGCGGCATGTGGCTGACGGCCGGCGACTGGGGCGGCCCCAAGGAGTCCGAGACCACGCAGACGCGGCTGATCCGCTACCGCACCGTCGGCGACATGTCCTGCACCGGCGCCGTCGACTCCGACGCCACCACGCTGGACGCCGTCATCGCCGAGATCGCCGCCTCCCGGCTCACCGAGCGGGGCGCGACCCGCGCCGACGACAAGATGTCCGAGGCCGCGATGGAAGACCGCAAGCGCGAAGGGTACTTCTAATGAGCACGTCCACCGAGCAGCTGACCGAGCAGCTGGCGGCCACCACCCTGCTGCGCTTCGCCACCGCCGGATCCGTCGACGACGGCAAGTCCACCCTGGTGGGCCGGCTCCTCCACGACTCCAAGTCGGTCCTGGTCGACCAGCTGGAGGCCGTGGAGCACGCCTCGCGCTCCCGCGGCCAGGAGGCCCCCGACCTGGCGCTCCTCACCGACGGCCTGCGGGCCGAGCGCGAGCAGGGCATCACCATCGACGTGGCCTACCGCTACTTCGCGACGCCCCGCCGCCGCTTCATCCTCGCCGACACCCCCGGGCACGTGCAGTACACCCGGAACATGGTGACCGGCGCCTCCACCGCCGAGCTCGCCGTGGTCCTCGTCGACGCCCGCAACGGCGTGGTCGAGCAGACCCGCCGACACGCGGCCGTCGCCGCGCTGCTGCGCGTCCCGCACGTGGTCCTGGCCGTGAACAAGATGGACCTGGTCGAGTACCGGGAGCCCGTCTTCGCCGCGATCGCCGAGGAGTTCACCACGTACGCCTCCGAGCTCGGCGTCCCGGAGATCACCGCGATCCCCATCTCGGCGCTGGCCGGCGACAACGTCGTGGAGCCGTCCGCGAACATGGACTGGTACGGCGGCCCGACGGTGCTCGAGCACCTGGAGACCGTCCCGGTCAGCCACGACCTGACGGCCTGCCACGCGCGGTTCCCCGTGCAGTACGTGATCCGCCCGCAGACCGCCGAGCACCCCGACTACCGGGGATACGCCGGTCAGATCGCGGCCGGTGCCTTCCGCGTCGGCGAGGAGATCACCGTCCTGCCGTCGGGGAAGACCTCCACGATCACCGGGATCGACGCGCTGGGCGAGGCCGTGGACATCGCCTGGGCCCCGCAGTCGGTCACCATCCGGCTCGCCGACGACATCGACATCTCGCGCGGCGACCTGCTCGCCCCGAGCGGTGACGCCCCGCCGACGACGCAGGACATCGAGGCGACCGTCTGCCACGTGGCGGACCACCCGCTCGCCGTGGGCCAGCGGGTGCTCCTGAAGCACACCACCCGCACGGTCAAGGCGATCGTCAAGGAGATCCCCTCGCGGCTGACCCTGGACGACCTCTCACAGCACCCGAACCCGGGGCAGCTGGTCGCCAACGACATCGGACGGGTCGTCGTGCGCACCGCCGAGCCGCTCGCGCTCGACGCGTACGCCGACTCGCGCCGCACCGGATCGTTCCTGCTGATCGACCCGGCTGACGGCACCACGCTCGCGGCGGGCATGGCGGGCGAGTCCTTCGCCACCGCCAAGGCCGTCGCGGTCGTCGAGGACGAGGAAGGATGGGACTTCTGACATGAGCGAGAACGTATACGCCACCTTCGCGAAGGAAGGCGGCCGGGTGGGCTCCGGCGCCCTCGGCGCAGGCATGGGAGGCGTCGCGCGATGTGCGTACTGACCTCGACGCGCCGCATGCGCGGCGCGACCCCGCTCCACCCGCTCCACCCCGAACGACATAGACGCAGACTTCGAAGACGCTGAATCGAGGGGAAAACCTCCCGTGCCTGCCACCACCCGTACCACCCTGCGCCGCGGCCTCGCCGCTGCCGCCGCCCTGCCGCTGCTGATCGGCGCGCTCGCCTCCTGCGGCTACGGCTCCGACGCCAAGAACGACGAGAAGAAGGTGGCCGCCGAGGGCAAGAAGCTCTCCGCCGACACCGTACGGCTCGGGTACTTCCCCAACCTCACCCACGCGACCGCGCTGATCGGCGTACAGGACGGCCTGATCCAGAAGGAGCTGGGCGGCACCACGTTGAAGCCGCAGACCTTCAACGCCGGCCCGTCCGAGATCGAGGCGCTCAACGGCGGCTCCCTGGACATCGGCTTCATCGGCCCCTCGCCGTCCATCAACGCGTACGTCAAGTCCAAGGGCAAGAACCTGCGGATCATCTCCGGCTCCGCCTCCGGCGGCGTGAAGCTGGTCGTGAACCCGGACAAGATCAAGACCCTGGACGACATCAAGGGCAAGCGGATCGCCACCCCTCAGAAGGGGAACACGCAGGACGTCGCGCTCCTCAACTGGATCGCCGAGAAGGGCTGGAAGGTCGACCCGGAGTCCGGCAAGGGCGACGTCTCGGTCGTCCGCACGGAGAACAAGGTCACCCCGGACGCCTACAAGTCCGGCTCGATCGACGGCGCCTGGGTGCCCGAGCCGACCGCCTCCAAGCTCGTCTCCCAGGGCGCCAAGGTCCTCCTCGACGAGACCACCCTGTGGCCCGAGAAGAAGTTCGTGATCACGAACGTCATCGTGTCGCAGAAGTTCCTCACGGAGCACCCGGACGTGGTCGAGGCCGTGCTCAGGGGGACGGTGAAGACCAACGAGTGGATCAACGCCAACCCGGACAAGGCCAAGGCGTCCGCCAACGCGGCGCTGAAGGCGGAGACCGGCAAGGCGCTGGACGCCAAGGTCATCGACCCGGCGTGGCCGAGCATCGCGATCACCGACGACCCGCTGGCCGCGACGCTGAAGACCCAGTCCGAGTGGGCGGTCAAGGCCCAGCTGATCAAGCAGCCCGAGCTGGCCGGCATCTACGACCTCACGCTCCTCAACAAGGTGCTGAAGGCCGCTGGCAAGCCCGAGGTCTCCGACGCCGGTCTCGGCGTCAAGTAACCGCCGAGCCGACCGACCAGACCGCGAATCCGTAACCCCAGGAGGTGACGACCATGGCCACGACGTTCGCCAAGGCTGCCGAGGGCACCGTAGCGGAGCAGACGCACGCCGCCCGGATCGAGCACGTCTCGAAGTCCTTCTCCGGCCCGGCCGGTACCCAGCTCGTCCTGGACGACGTCAGTCTCGACGTCGCGCCCGGCGAGTTCGTCACCATCCTGGGGGCCTCGGGGTGCGGCAAGTCCACCCTGCTGAACCTGGTCGCGGGACTCGACCGGCCGACCCAGGGGTCCATCGAGACCCCGGGCGGCCGGCCGGCCCTGATGTTCCAGGAGCACGCCCTCTTCCCGTGGCTGACCGCGGGCAAGAACATCGAACTGGCCCTGCGGCTGCGCGGGGTGTCCAAGGCCGAGCGCAGGCCGGAGGCCGAGCGGCTGCTCGAACTGGTCCGGCTCGGCGGCGCGTACGGGAAGCGGGTGCACGAGCTGTCCGGCGGCATGCGGCAGCGCGTGGCGCTCGCCCGGGCGCTGGCCCAGGACAGCCAGCTGCTGCTGATGGACGAGCCGTTCGCGGCCCTGGACGCCATCACCCGTGACGTGCTGCACGGCGAGCTCACCCGTATCTGGGAGGAGACCAACCTCTCGGTCCTGTTCGTCACCCACAACGTGCGCGAGGCCGTGCGCCTCGCGCAGCGGGTGGTCCTCCTCTCCTCCCGACCCGGCCGGGTCGCGAAGGAATGGACCGTGGGCATCCCGCAGCCGCGCCGCATCGAGGACGCGGACGTGGCCGAGCTGTCCCTTGAGATCACTGAACACCTGCGTGGGGAGATCCGCCGCCATGGCCAGCACTGACACCGCCGCGACGGTCAAGAAGGACGACCTCGCCGGCCTGGAGGCCGGACTCGACGCCCTGGACGCGGTCGAGATCCGCCGCACCCCGGTCCGGGAGGTCCTCCTCAAGAAGGTCTTCCCGCCCACCCTCGCCGTCGTCCTCGTCCTCGCCGTCTGGCAGATCCTCGTCTCCGCGAAGATCACCGAGGAGACCAAGCTGCCCGCGCCGTCCGCGGTGTGGGACGGCCTGACCGACATGTGGCTGCAGGGCACCCTGCTCGAGGTCGTCTGGACCAGCGTGTCCCGGGGGCTGGCCGGCTTCCTGCTGGCCCTCGCCATCGGCACCCCGCTGGGCCTGCTCGTCGCCCGGGTGAAGTTCGTGCGCGCCGCGATCGGCCCGATCCTGTCGGGTCTGCAGTCGCTGCCCTCGGTGGCGTGGGTGCCGCCGGCCGTGCTCTGGTTCGGCCTGAACGACGCGATGATGTTCACGGTGATCCTGCTGGGCGCCGTCCCGTCCATCGCCAACGGCCTGGTCTCCGGCGTCGACCAGGTCCCGCCGCTGTTCCTGCGGGCCGGGCGCACCATGGGCGCCACCGGCCTGCGGGGCACCTGGCACGTGACGCTTCCGGCGGCGCTGCCCGGCTACCTGGCCGGTCTGAAGCAGGGCTGGGCCTTCTCCTGGCGTTCGCTGATGGCCGCCGAGATCATCGCCTCCTCTCCGGATCTGGGCCTCGGTCTGGGGCAGTTGCTGGAGAACGGCCGGAACAACATCGACCTGCCCGGCGTGTTCCTGGCGATCCTGCTGATCCTGGTCGTCGGCATCGCGATCGACCTGCTGATCTTCAGCCCGCTGGAGCGCTGGGTGCTCCGCAGCCGCGGCCTGCTGGTGAAGTGAGCCGGTCCCCCATGAACCGAACGGTCCTTCTCGTCATCGCCCACGGCAGCCGCGACCCGCGGCACGCGGCGACCGTCCAGGCGCTGGTGCGCCGGGCCGGTGCGCTGCGGCCGGGGCTGCGGGTGGAGACGGCGTTCCTGGACTTCAACCTGCCGTCGGTGCCGGGGGTGCTCGACCGGCTCGCCGCCGACGGGGTGCGGGACGTGGTGGCGCTGCCGCTGCTGCTGACCCGGGCCTTCCACGCGAAGGCCGACATCCCCGCCGTACTGCGCCAGCCGCCGCCGTCCCTGCGGATCCGCCAGGCGGAGGTCCTCGGACCCTCGCCGCTGCTCGTCGAAGCGGTGGAACGGCGGCTGTACGAGGCCGGGCTCTCGCCCGGCGACAAGAGCGCGACCGGGGTCGTCCTGGCCTCGGCGGGCTCCACCGACCCGGAGGCGATCGCGGTGATCGCAGAAACGGCGCGGGAGCTGCGGCGCACCGGTTGGTGCTCCGTGCGGCCCGCGTTCGCCTCCGCATCTCTGCCCCGCACGGAGGACGCCGTGCGCGCCCTGCGGGCCGAGCCGGGCGTCCGCCGGGTGGCCGTCGCCCCGTACGTCATCGCCCCCGGCCGCCTTCCGGACCGCATCGCGGCGGGCGCGGCGGAGGCGGACGTCCTGGCGGATGTCCTGGGCCCCTCCCCGGAATTGGCCCGACTGCTCCTCGAACGCCACGACGCCGTCCACGCGGCCCGCGTCGCCGTGGCCCACTCTGCCTGAGGCACCCCTGGGAACCTGTCCGACAATTCGGCCGGTCGACGGATGCGAGCAACTTCATGCCCGTGCCGTGCATCCATCGGCCCCTCTCGTGCGTCTTCTGTGCGCCGGGTCTTTACGGGCCCGGATGACATCGGTTCCTACCAAGGGCAGAAGACTTTGATCACTTCGACACTCGGCGTACGCAGAGCCGTGACCGTCACGATCACGGCCTCGGCCGTACTGGCCGGCGGTCTCTTCACCGGCCAGGCGTACGCCGCGCCGCCCGCCCCGTCGATCACCGCCAAGGGCGGCTTCGTCATGAACAACGGGACGGGCACCACGCTGTTCGGGAAGGCCGCCGACACCCGTCGGTCGACCGGTTCGACCACGAAGATCATGACCGCGAAGGTGGTCCTGGCGCAGCGCGGCCTGAACCTGGACGCCAAGGTCACCGTCCAGAAGGCCTACAGCGACTACATCGTCTCCAAGAACGCCTCGTCCGCCCGGCTCATCGTCGGTGACAAGGTGACGGTCCGCCAGCTCCTCTACGGCCTGATGCTGCCGTCGGGCTGCGACGCGGCCTACGCGCTGGCCGACAAGTTCGGCACCGGCACCACGCGGGCCGCCCGGATCAAGTCGTTCATCGGGAAGATGAACACCGAGGCCCGCAACCTCGGCATGCGCAACACCCACTTCGACTCGTTCGACGGAATAAGCAATGGGAGCAACTACTCGACTCCTCGCGACCTGACGAAGCTCGCGAGCAGTGCGATGAAGAACTCCACGTTCCGTGCCGTGGTCAAGACGAAGTCCACGAAGCAGAAGGTGACCACGAAGACCGGCGGGTACCGGTACATGTCGTGGAGCAACACGAACAAGCTTCTGAGCACCTACAGCGGCGCGATCGGTGTGAAGACCGGTTCGGGTCCGCAGGCCAAGTACTGCCTCGTCTTCGCGGCCACCCGCGGCAGCAAGACGGTCATCGGCGCGGTGCTCGCCTCCCCGAGCGAGGCGAACCGGGCGACCGACGTCAAGAAGCTGCTGGACTACGGCTTCGCCAGGTAACAGCGTGATCCGCGGTGAACGGCCCACGACGGCGCCGGTCCCGCCCGGGGCCTGGCTTCCGCTCGCCGGGAGGCAGGCCCCCGCCATGTCCGGCCGGACGCCCGCTAGCTGAAGTCGAGGCCGCCCGTACGGGTCCGCTTCAGTTCGAAGAGGTCCGGGTGGTTGGCGAGGACCCGGAAGCCGTCGAAGAGTGCGGCCGCGCGCTCGCCGCGCGGGACGGCGCGCAGCACCGGGCCGAACCACACGGTGCCGTCCACGTGGATCGTGGGGGTGCCGACGTACGCGTCGGCGTCGGGGTCCTTGCCGGCGTCGTGGCTGCGGCGGACGGCCTCGTCGTGGGCCGGGTCGTGGGCGGCCGCGGCGAGTTCGGCGGGCAGGCCGAGCTCGGCGAGCGACTCGGCGACGACCGCGTCGAAGTCCTGCCGCTTCTGCTCGTGGATGCGGGTTCCGTACGCGGTGTAGAGCGGGCGCAGGATCTCCTCGCCGTACCGTTCGGCGGCGGCCGCGGCGACTCTGACCGGTCCGATCGAGGCGTCGACGAGTTCGCGGTACCAGTCGGGCAGGGTGTTGCCCTCGTTGTGCAGGTACAGGCTCATGACCTTGAAGCGGAGGGCGATGTCCCGTTCGCGCTCGACCTCCAGGATCCATCGGGAGGTGATCCAGGCGAAGGGGCAGACGGGGTCGAAGTAGAAGTCGACGGCGGCGCGGGGCGCGGTCTCGGTGGGTGTCATACCGAGGAATCTAGCCATCCAATGGCCTGCCATCCTGGTCCAATCACATACGCCGGGACTGGGCCACTTGGCGGTCAGGCCTCCCGGGTCATCTCGATGAGCTTGACCACGGTGTTCCAGTTCCGGGCGGTGGCGACGAGCCCCTTCACGACGGCCGGCCGGGAGACCACGTCGCCCAGCCTGGACCTCCCCAGGCCTTCGGGCACATAGAGGTAGAGCACGCGGTCGCCGAGGGCGAAGTCCTCGGGGAGATAGGCCTCGCGGTCGATCGAGGCGAAGCGCCCCGGGTCCACGGGCCTGGAGTAGTAGACGGCGTGGAGCTGCCTGCCCTCCAGCTCGGCGGCCGGGAAGGGGCAGGCGTCGGCCACCGCCGCCAGGTAGTCGCCGCCGCGGACGAGGCAGTCGACACGGAATCCGAACCGCTCCTCGATCGCGTCTTCGAGCACCGTGGCGAGCTCGTCCTCCCCGGCGCCGGAGTCGGTGGTGAAGACGGCGTTCCCGCTCTGGAGGTAGGTGCGGACGGTCGTGTGTCCGAGTCCTTCGAGGAGGGGCCGGAGCTCCGCCATGGGGACCTTGCGGTGTCCGCTCACGTTGATGCCGCGAAGCAGGGCCGCGTACGTCTTCTTCGTCATGGGCCAAATCTAGGCGGACCACCGCGCCCCGTGGGGGGCGGCGCGGTGGCCGGTTCGAACACTGTCCGATCAAGGGGATCCGCGAGAAGACCCTTCACCCATCTGTGACTTATTCAACAAAGTTTCGTAATGGCGAACCCCTGGTGAACGCGTCATTTGCGCTGATAGCGGGCGAGCACCCGATTGCCGTCCGTGACCAGACGCCTGCGGAGCTCTGCGCCGTCGATGGCGCCGCTGTAGTACTCCTGGAAGGCGGGCGTCGCCACCTTGTCCTTCCACTCCGGGTAGCCGCGCACCGACTGCGCGGGCGCGGGCCGCAGCCGTTCGGCCACCGCGGCGCCCGTCGCCCAGCCGTCCCGGGCGGTGTGCAGCGAGGGGTCGGCGAGCGCGGTCGTGCCGGTGGGCAGCATCCAGTCGCCGCGCGCGAGCCGCACCATGTTCTCCGGGCGCAGGAAGAAGTCGAGGAACGCGGCCGCCTCCTTCTTGTACGGACTGTCCTCGGCGATCGACAGGGTCTGCGGGGAGACGCCCTGGGTGGGACCGGCGTCTCCGGCGGGGGCGGGCAGGACCGTCCACTCGAAGCCCTTCGGGGCCTGTTGGGCGATCTGCTGCCGGTAGGCGAAGCCCAGCGGCACCATGGCGTACTTGCCGGCGAAGAAACCGGGGAGGGTGTCGGAGCCTCCGCTGCCGAGCGTGGTGCGCGGGGAGGTGCGGTCGGTGACGACCTGGTCGTGGATCGTGCCGGGGACGACGGCGTCGGCCTCGGTGAAGCGGATGGTCACCCGGCCGTCGGCCTCCCGGTGGAAGAGCTGTCCGCCGGCCGAGAGGCCCAGGTTGAGGCTGACGGAGACGGGCTCCTTGAGCGGCCAGGCGACGGCGTACCGGCCGGAGCCCATGGTGCGGGTGAGGTCCCGGGTGATCTGTCGGAACTCGGTCCAGGTCCAGGGATGTTCCGGGGTGGGGAGGCGGACGCCGGAGGATTCGAGGATCTTCCGGTTGGCGATGATCACGCGCGGTTCCTGGAGGAACGGCACGCCGTAGATCCCCTCGCCGAAGGTGGTGGTCTCCCAGCTGCGGGCGGGGATGTCGGCGCGCAGCCGTTCGGGCAGCAGCGGGCGGAGGTCGGCGAGGTCGCCGCCGTAGGCGAAGTCGGCGAGGTCGTCGGAGGCGTCGTGGATGATGTCGGGCGCCTCGCCGCCCTCGAAGGAGGTGAGGAGCTGGTCGTGGACGGAGTCCCAGCTGCCCTGGACGTAGTCGATCTGGACGTCGGGGTGGGTGGCGTTCCACTCCTCCACCAGCTGCCGGTTGGCGTCGACGGACTCCTTCTGCCAGGCGAGGGACTGGAAGCGGAGCCGTACGACCCCGTCCTCGGGAGCGTCGTTCCCCGCCGTGCAGCCGGTGACGAGCAGGGCGAGCGCGGCGGTGAGGGTGAGGAGCCGTCGTCTCATGACTTCACCGCCCCGGCGAGCGTCCCGCCGGTGATCCGTCGCTGGAGGAGGCCGAAGACGACGAGGGAGGGCAGGGTGGCGAGGAAGGCCGCGGCGGCCAGCGGGCCGAGGTCGGCGACGCCCTCGGCGCCGAGGAAGTGGGTGAGGACCACCGGCAGGGTCTGCTTCTCCGGGGTCTTGAGCAGGACGAGCGCGAAGAAGAACTCGTTCCACGCGGTGACGAAGGCGAAGAGAGCGGTGGCGACGATGCCGGGGGCGAGCAGCGGGGCGGTGACGGAGACGAGGGTACGGAGCCGGCCCGCGCCGTCGACGGCGGCGGCCTCCTCCAGTTCGGCGGGGACGGCCCGC
This sequence comes from Streptomyces sp. NPDC088707, assembly GCF_044752725.1. Lineage (NCBI taxonomy): Bacteria > Bacillati > Actinomycetota > Actinomycetes > Kitasatosporales > Streptomycetaceae > Streptomyces > Streptomyces sp. NPDC088707. The sequence goes on from NZ_JBIVLV010000013.1 coordinate 58,848, forward strand.
ACGTACCCCATCAGCATCCAGAGGGCGAAGGGCAGCGACCAGACCACGTAGACCAGGACGAGGCCGAGCACGCTGTTCACGAGGTGCAGGTTCTTGAGGATCAGGAAGAGCGGGATGATCACGAGGACGAACGGGAACGCCTGGCTGATCACCACCCAGCCGGTCGCGGCCGAGGCGAGCCTGCCCCGGTGGCGGGCCGTCACATAGGCGAGCGGGGTCGCGAGGGCCACCGCGATCACGGCGGCGGCGACCGCGGCGACCAGGCTGTTCCCGGCGGCCCTGAGCAGCGGCTGCTCGTCGAAGGCCTGCCGGAAGTTGGCGAGCGTGGGGTCCTTCGGGATCCAGGTGGGGTGCAGCGAGGCGAGCTCGGGGGCGGGCTTGAAGGCGGTGGAGACCAGCCAGAGGAAGGGGAAGGCGAGGAAGACCAGATACGCGAGGAGGGCCGCGTACTGGCCGAATCGCGCGGGTCTGCTCGTCCGGAGGGCGCTCACCGGTCCTGGTCCCCTTTCAGCCGTCGTACGAGGGAGAGGGCGATGAGCACCGAGACGGCGGCGATCATCACGCAGCCCATCGCGGCGGCGTAGCCGAACTGGCCGTAGCGGAAGGCCTCTTCGTAGGCGAAGAGCATGGGGAGCCGGGTTCGTCCGCCCGGTCCGCCGCTGGTCAGCACATAGACCAGGGCGAAGGAGTTGAAGTTCCAGATCAGGTTGAGGGCGGTGATGGCGAGGGCGACCGGTCTGAGCGCGGGCCAGGTGACGACGCGGAAGCGGCGCCAGGCTCCGGCGCCGTCGAGGGCGGCGGCCTCGTGGAGTTCGTGCGGGGTGTTCTGGAGTCCGGCGAGCAGGGCGACGGTGGTCTGCGGCATCCCGGCCCAGACGCCGACGAGGACGACGGCGGGGAGCGCGGTGGCGAGGCCGGAGAGCCAGTCGCGGCCTTCGCCGAGGCCCAGGTTCCGGATCGTCTCGTTGAGGATGCCGGCGTCGGGGTTGTAGACGAGCCTCCACATGATGCCGACGACGACCTCGGGCATCGCCCAGGGAATGATCGCGAGGGCCCGCGCCAGCCAGCGGAAGCGGAGCTTCTGGTCGAGCAGGAGGGCGAGGCCGAGGGCGAGCAGGAACTGCGGGACGGTGACCCCGACGGCCCAGACCACGCCGATGCGGAACGAGTCCCAGAAGAGGGTGTCGTGCAGCAGGTCCTGGAAGTTGAGCGTGCCCACCCAGCCGGTGGCCCGGGTGCGGCCGGACTGGGCGTCCGTGAAGGCGAGCGCGATGCCGTAGAGCAGCGGGCCGACGCTGAGGACCAGGATCGGCAGCAGCGCCGGGAGGACCAGGAACCAGGCGCCGAAGTCGGGGCCGCGCGGGCGTGTCCCGTGGGCGGCGCGCGGTGTGCGCGTCCGGCCCGGCCGCTTCGTCGCGGTCAGCGAGCTCACCGATTCGACCCCCGTCCGCCTTCTCCCGGGCTCCGACCGGGGACCCGCACCGCCGTGGGAACCCCGCCATGGTGCTGACGGCCCGGGGGGCGGTCAAGTCGATCTGCGCGGTGAGCTGCGTGGATGGGAGACTTTGGCTCAATCACACAGGTAGGGAGAGGTCGATGGACGAGGCGCGGGCGCGGGAGATCCTGGCCGCGGCGGGGGTGCCGGTCGCGGAGGCGCGGTTGCTGGCCCTCGGGGAGAACGCGGTCTTCGCCGTGGGCGATCTCGCCGTGAAGGTGGGCCGGGACGCCGAGGTGTTCGAGCGGGCGGAGCGGGAACTGGCGCTGGCCGCCTGGCTGGCCGACGCGGAGATCCCGGCGGTGCGGGCCGCCGAGGAGAAGCCGCGGTTGGTCGAGGGGCACCCGCTCACCTTCTGGCACCGGCTGCCCGAGGCCGTACGGCCCGCGGAGCCCCGTGATCTGGCGCCGCTGCTCCGGCGCATCCACGCGCTACCGGAACCGGCGGCGTTCACGCTGCCGCGCCGTGAGCTGCTCGGCGGGGTCGAGCGGTGGCTGCGGCTCGCGGGCGACGCGATCGACCCGGCGGACGCGGCCTTCCTGCGGGAGCGGCGCGATGCCTTCGCCCCGGCGGCGGCCGCGCTGACCCCGCACCTCACGCCGGGCCCGATCCACGGCGACGCGCTCCCCCGTAACGTCCATGTCGGCCCCGACGGCCCGGTTCTGGTGGACCTGGAGACCTTCTCGTCGGATCTGCGCGAGCACGACCTCGTGGTGCTCGCGCTCTCCCGGGACCGGTACGGCCTGGACCCGGCCGCGTACGAGGCCTTCACCGAGGCGTACGGCTGGGACGTGCGGCAGTGGGAGGGGTGTGCGGTGCTGCGCGGGGCGCGGGAGACCGCGAGCTGCGCGTGGGTGGCGCAGCACGCGCCGACGAACCCGAAGGCCCTGGCCGAATTCGAACGGCGGGTGGCGTCGCTGCGGGACGGCGACCCCGAAGTCCGCTGGTACCCGTTCTGACATCATGTGGTCCTGACCGAACCGGGTGACGAGGACGGGGTGTTGGGATGCGCGTGAAGCTGACCGAGGTGGCGCTCGACGTCGAGGTGAGCGGCGAGGGGCCGGCCGTGCTGCTCGTGCACGGCTTCCCCGACAGCCACCGTCTGTGGCGTCATCAGATCCCGGCGCTCAACGCGGCCGGGTTCAGGACGGTCGCCCCGACGCTGCGGGGCTTCGGCGCCTCGGACCGTCCGGAGGGCGGTCCTGAGGCGTACCACCCGGCCAAGCACGTCGGCGATCTCCTGGAGCTGCTGGCCCGGCTGGAGGTGGACCGGTTCCACGTGGTCGGCCACGACTGGGGCTCGGGACTCGCGCAGGGTCTCGCGCAGGTCGTGCCCGACCGGGTGGCGAGCGCGACGCTCATGTCGGTGGGCGACCTCTCGGTGATCCTCGCCGCGGGCTGGGAGCAGCGGCAGCGTCTGTGGCACCTGTCGGTGTTCCAGCACGAGGGACTCGCCGAGGAGTGGCTCTCCCGCGACGACTTCGCGCGGCTGCGCGAGATGCTGGACGACCACGCGGAGGCGGAGGCCGTCCTGGAACCCCTGCGCGCTCCGGGCGGGCTGACCGCCGCCCTCCAGATCTACCGGTCGGGGTTGTCCATCGAGACCCAGCTGGGCGAGCCTCCGGTGCTTCCCCCGCTGTCCGTCCCGGCCATGGGCGTCTGGTCCACCGGCGACCGCTTCCTCGACGAGCGGCAGATGGTGGACACCGGCGAGCACGTCTCCGGTCCCTGGCGCTACGAGCGCGTGGAGGACGCGGGCCACTGGTTCCCGCTGGACCGGCCGGAGAAGGTGAACGAACTGCTGCTCTCCTTCCTGAAGGAGAACTCCTAGCCGACGGGCGCGGCCCCTACACTGCCGCCGCGACCGCCTCGCGCAGGGGCCACGTGGAGTCGACGACCGCCTCCGCGTCGCCCTTGCGGCGCAGGAACTCCTGGAAGTTCTCGGCCCAGGCGCGGTACCAGCCGATCTGACGCTCATGGAGTTCGGCCGGGTCCAGCTCGGCGACCTGGCGGTGCCGCTCGGCTATCGCGACGGCGACCCGGACGGCGGCGAGCGCGTCGGCGGCGGCCTGGTGGGCGGCTTCGAGCACCACCCCGTACTCCCCGCAGACCGCTTCCAGGTTCCGCTTGCCGCGCCGGTAGCGGTCGACGGCCCGGTCGATGGTGTACGGGTCGACGACGGGTCCGATGGGGGCGCCGCCGAGGCGCTCGCTGAGCGAGGGCAGTCCGTGCCGGCGCAGCTCGGCGGAGAGCAGCGTCAGGTCGAAGGAGGCGTTGTACGCCACGACCGGGACGCCGTCCTCCCAGTACTCGGCGAGGGTCTTCGCGATCTCGTCGGCGACCTCGCGCACCGGCCGGCCCTCGGCCGCCGCCCGCTCGGTGCTGATGCCGTGGATCGCGGAGGCCTGTTCGGGGATGCGGATGCCCGGGTCGGCGAGCCAGTCCCGCCGGTGTGCGACGTGTCCCCCGCCGTCGACCTCGATGATCGAGGCCGTCACGATGCGGGCCTCCAGCGGTTCGGTGCCGGTCGTCTCCAGGTCGAAGCCGACCAGCGTCTCGCCGTGCCAAGCCATCGGGTCCTCCTTACGTGATCTCCCCCGTGGTGCTGACCACCCTCGCACGCACCACTGACAACGCCCCCCGCCTCCCCCGTCGAAGGGTCAGGAGACGGGCCGGGAGTCGAGCCAGACGGACTCGAATTCCTCCCGGTACGTCTCGAAAAGTCCGTGATCGCCGTCACGGAGGCCCTGTCCGTGCCGCACCACGTTCCGCCCGCCGCCGCGCAGGACGAGCACCGGCGCCTCCATGCCCCGGGCCCGGCGGAGATAGGACTGCACGACGCCGACCCCGTCCGGTCCGTCGCCGTCCACCAGATAGGCGGTGAAGCGGGGCGTCTCGTCGAAGACGTGGATCTGGAAGGCGCCCGGGTCGCGGAGCTTGGAGCGGACCCGGCGCATGTGGAGGATGTTCATCTCCACCGAGCGGCTCAGCTCACCCTTCTTGAGGCCCAGTTCGCGCTCGCGGCGCTTCACCGCGCTGCTCGCGGGGTTGAGGAAGAGGAGCCGGGTCCGGCAGCCGGACTCGGCGAGCCGGACCATGCGGCGCCCCGAGAAGTTCTGCACGAGCAGATTGAGACCTATGCCGGTGGCGTCGAGGCGACGGGCCCCGCCGAAGAGGTCCTCGGCCGGCAGCTGCCGCTGGAGCCGGACCCGGTCGGGGTGGACGGAGACCACGTCCGCGTACCGGTCCCCGACGAGGTCCTCGACCGCGTCCACGGGCAGCCGGTCGGCGGAGGGCACCCCGGCGCCGCTGCCGAGGATCTCCAGGATGCGGGCCGAGGCCCGTTCCGACTGGGCGAGGACGGTCAGCGAGAGCGCCCGGTTCCGGGAGACCACGTTGCGCGTGACCTCCAGCTCGTCGAGGGCGAGCTCGACCTCCCGCCGGTCGTCGAAGTAGGGCTCGAAGCACGGCCAGTGCTGCACCATCAGCTCGCGCAGCTGCGGCAGCGTGAGGAAGCTGAGGACGTTGTCGTCGGCCGGGTCGAGCAGATAGCCCTTGCGGCGCGACACCTCGCGCACGGCGACAGCCCGCTGCACCCACTCCTGGCCCGCCGGGCCCGCCGCGGCCACCACCCACTCCTCGCCGTGCACGGGCTCGTACACGGGCCGCAGGACGGCGGCGACCACGGCCCGGAGCCGCTGCTCCACGAGGTTCAGCCAGATGTAGGCCCGTCCGGCGCGCTGGGCGCGGGTGCGGACCTCGCTCCAGGCCTCGGCGTCCCAGTCGAGCTCGGCCCCTATCTCCACGGGCCGGGCCACGGTGACCGTGCCGGGCGGCACGGCGCCCGGCGGCGCGACCGCGCCCGGCGGGGCCTCGGCGGGGCCGGCGGGACCCTTCTCCTGACCCGGATCCCCTGGGGGCAGCTCCAGACCTCCCGAGCTCACCCGCGCACCGCCTTCTGCTCCTGGACGCCCGTGTCGACTGGTCCGACAACGATCAAGGAAGGGTACTCCGCGAGCGGGAGGCGGTGCAGCAGGATCGTCAGGCTCCTTCCTCAACTCCCCAGATCGGGCTGCCCGTTCTCGGAGGCGAGATCGGGCGGAGTGAGCGGATTCATAGCGGTTACGTCCCTGGGGGCGAGCTGGAAGCCCTGCCAGTGCACCGGCATGGGCTGCTGGTCCTCGTCCCGGGCGATGTGGTGGAACCCGATGTTGACCCAGACCGACGGCTTGGTCAGCGTCTCGCCGTTGACCCATTTGTCCACGCTGTCACCGGCGTTGGGCGCGCAGCCGCCGATGTTGTTGCTCGCGAACTTCTCGCAGGCGCGTGCCTGCGTGAAGTACACGTCGTGCTTGGTGAAGCCGCGCCCGGCGTGGGTGTCGGTGTGGCCGGGGACGATCTCGTACGAGCGGGCGTGGCCGTCGGCGTTCTTGCCGGTGCCGCTGACCACCCGCCACCAGCGCATGTTCGCGGCGTCGCCGGCGAGCTCCTTGGTGACGGCGGTGCGCCTGGTCTTCACGGTCGGTCCGCCGCCGCCCGGCGCGGGGGCGGTGACGGTGGAGTCGAACTGCTCGATCCGGTCCTTGGTGGAGCCGTCGAGGCCGAAGTCCAGCTTCCAGAAGACGTTGTGGGCGTGGCTGGTGGCGTAGGCGCGGGAGCCCTTGCCGATGGGCCAGCCGCGGCCGTCGGTGGCGTTGTAGTCGACGGGCGAGAGGCTGCCGGTGGCACCGACGTTGGCGCCGATGGTGCCGTCGGCGGAGAAACGCCATTCGGAAATGTACTCGTACCAGCCGACCTTGTTCACCGTGTAGACGAGCAGGTCCTTGGCCTGCGCCTGGTACACCTTGCCGCCGTTGTCGCTGGCCATGCGGTAGGCGTGGCCGCGCGCCCGCGTGGTGGTGCACAGGCCCTTGATCTGGCCGACCTCGGGCACCTTGACCGTGGTGAGGGTGCCGCCGGGGCACTCGGCCGGCTTGAGGTTCTGCAGGCCCCAGCCGAAGCCGGCGCCGGTGAGGTCGTCGTACTCGGCGACCCCGTCGTCGTAGGGCACGTGGATCTGGGCGAGCCGGGCGCTGGTGAGGACCTTGATGGGGGCGGCCGCGCCGGGCGGCTGGTAGGTCACCTTGTCGAGCGTGAGCCCGGCGTCGGTGTCGTAGCGCCAGCACATGCGCCAGGTGGTGCCGCCGTCGAGCTTCTGGGTGATGCGGTAGGCGTTGGAGCAGTCGGCCTCGGGCGTGACGGGCGGACGCGTCGGGGACGGCGGCGGCACCGCGGGGGTGCGCGTCGGGGCCGGCGCGGGGGCCGCGGTGGCCCCGGTCGCCGGACCGGTGGCGGCGGTCGCGGTGCCGAGCAGGACGGCCGCGGTCAGGACGGCGCCGCGCGTGCGCCGCTTGCGCCGGGTGGACGGGCTGTGCGGGGTGGACATGGGAACGTACTCCCTCGTACGGAGATCGGCCCGCCGCCCGCGAGGGGCGACGGGAGAGGACCGGCGGCGGTGGTCAGCCGACGCGGGTGACGGTCCTCGCGGAGAGGTCGACGATCAGGTCGCGGGTGTCGATCCAGGCCCCGTTGAGGACCTTGGTGACGAGCCGTACGCAGCGGTGCTCGCCGCAACGGGTCAGCGGTGCGGGCACGTTCGCCTCGCGGTAGGTGCGGTAGAGGTCGCCGTTGAACCACAACTGGCCGGTGGAGGTGAGCTCCTTGCCTGTGGCGTCCTTGTAGTCCTCCTTGACGCCCTTGCCGAGGGGGCTCGCGAGGATCAGCTCCAGGGCCTCGCGCAGCTCCTCGGGGTGGGCGGAGGGCTGGACCCCGCGCTGTGCGGCGGACCTCTCGACCTTCCCGGTGGTGAGGTTGACGGTCCGGGTGATGAGCTCGTCCCGCCCGTAGTCGTAGAAGCGGACCTCGGCGCGGCGCGTGCCGTCCCCCGGCAGCGGGTCGGCGAGGCCGGTGCCCAGGTGCTGGGGTCCCCGGCCGCCCTCGACGTTCTGCTGGGCGGCGGCCCCGGACGGGGTCAGCGCGAGCGTCTCGGCCCGGGCGAGCTCGTCGTCGGTGAGCGGGTCGCTGCCCACGCCCTTCTCCCCCTCGGCCGCCGCGGGGGCCACCGTCGCCGGCGGGGGCGCGGTGCCCTGCGCCTGCGCGCCGGCTCCCGACTCCGCCGCGCCGGCGCCGTCCGCCTCCGCGCTCGCTCCGGCCCCACCGGCCGTACCGGCGAGCGTGCTGTCGCCCGCCGCCCGGGGCGGAGACTCCGCCCCGGAAACCCCCGGCAGGCTGATCGCGACCGCGACGGCGGTTCCCGTCACCGCCATGGCCGCTCCGGCCACCACCTTCCCCAGGTGGCGGCGCGCTATTTCGTACACACTTCCCCCTCATTCCCCCTCCGGACTGCGGTCACCCGGTAGGACGGGGCGAAGTCCTAGGAGGTTGCGCCTCTTTCGGGCAGGATTCGGCCGAAGAACAGCTATAAAACCCGGACAGAAGAGGAAGAGTCGTATCCATGCAGGTCTGGCCGGGACAGGCGTACCCACTGGGCGCCACCTATGACGGAGCGGGAACCAACTTCGCGGTCTTCTCGGAGGCCGCCCACAGGATCGAGCTGTGTCTGCTCCACGACGACGGCTCGGAGACGGCGGTGGAACTGCGCGAGACCGACGCGTTCGTGCGGCATGCCTATCTGCCGGGTGTGATGCCCGGTCAGCGGTACGGGTTCCGGGTGCACGGCCCGTACGCCCCGGAGCGCGGGCTCCGCTGCAACGCGGCGAAGCTGCTCCTCGACCCCTACGCGCGCGCGGTGTCGGGGCAGGTGAACTGGGGCGAGGCGGTGTACGGCTATCCCTTCGGGAAGCCGGACGCGCGCAACGACCTGGACTCGGGTCCGCACACGATGACCTCGGTCGTGGTCAACCCGTACTTCGACTGGGGCGACGACCGGCGGCCGCGCACCGAGTACCACCACACGGTGATCTACGAGGCCCATGTGAAGGGCCTGACGATGCTCCATCCGGACCTGCCGGAGGAGCTGCGCGGGACGTACGCGGGTCTCGCGCACCCTTCGGTGATCGGGCACCTGAAGGAGCTGGGCGTCACCGCCCTCGAACTGATGCCCGTCCACCAGTTCGTGAACGACCACCGGCTGGTCGACGCGGGGCTCTCCAACTACTGGGGCTACAACACGATCGGCTTCTTCGCCCCGCACAACGCCTACGCGTCCTGGGGCGACCGGGGCCAGCAGGTCCTGGAGTTCAAGTCGGCGGTACGGGCGCTGCACCAGGCGGGCATCGAGGTCATCCTCGACGTGGTCTACAACCACACCGCCGAGGGCAACCACCTCGGCCCGACGCTCTCCATGCGGGGCCTGGACAACCCCTCGTACTACCGGCTCGCCGACGACCCCCGCTACTACATGGACACCACCGGCACGGGGAACTCGCTGCTCATGCGCTCCCCACACGTGCTCCAGCTCATCATGGACAGCCTGCGGTACTGGGTGACCGAGATGCACGTGGACGGATTCCGCTTCGACCTGGCGGCCACCCTGGCCCGCCAGTTCCACGAGGTGGACCGGCTGTCCTCGTTCTTCGACCTGGTGCAGCAGGACCCGGTGGTCAGCCAGGTGAAGCTGATCGCCGAGCCCTGGGACGTCGGCGAGGGCGGCTACCAGGTGGGCAACTTCCCGCCGCTGTGGACCGAGTGGAACGGCAAGTACCGGGACTGCGTACGGGACCTGTGGAGGGGCGAGCCGCGCACCCTCGCCGAGTTCGCCTCCCGGCTGACCGGCTCCTCCGACCTCTACCAGGACGACGGGCGGCGGCCGCTCGCCTCCGTGAACTTCGTGACCTGTCACGACGGTTTCACCCTGCGGGACCTCGTCTCGTACAACGACAAGCACAACGAGGCGAACGGCGAGGGCAACCGGGACGGCGAGAGCTACAACCGCTCCTGGAACTGCGGCGCCGAGGGCGAGAGCGAGGACGTCGGGATCGCCGAGCTGCGCGCCCGCCAGAGCCGCAACTTCCTCGCCACCCTCATGCTGTCGCAGGGCGTGCCGATGCTCAGTCACGGCGACGAGTTCGGACGCACCCAGGGCGGCAACAACAACGCGTACTGCCAGGACAACGAGGTGTCCTGGGTGCGCTGGCCGAAGGAGAACAGCGATGCGGAGGCCACGCTGCTCCGCTTCACCCGGGCGATGGTGCGGCTGCGCCGGGACCATCCGGTCTTCCGGCGTCGCCGCTTCTTCCACGGGCGGCCGGTGGAGGGCACCCACGACGAGCTCACCGACATCGCCTGGTTCACGCCCGAGGGCGAGGAGATGACCTCCCGCGACTGGCAGGCGGCGCACGCCCAGGCGCTGACCGTCTTCCTCAACGGCAACGCCATCTCGGAGCCGGGCACCCAGGGCGAGCGGATCGCCGACGACTCGTTCCTGCTGATGTTCAACGCCTCGTCGAAGGAGCTGGAGTTCGCGGTTCCCGACAGCCACGGGACCCGCTGGCGCACGGTGGTGGACACCTCCGATCCGGAGGGGATGCCGCCGCAAGAGGGCCCGGAGCTCGTGGGCGGCGAGCGGGTGACCCTCGCGCCGCTCAGCCTGACCGTTCTGCGCCGGCCGGCCTGAGTTCCCGTACGGGACCGGGCACCGCCGCCCGTACCGTCCAGGACAGCAGCGCGCAGGCCACGGCCGCCCCCACCGCCACCGCGAAGGCGGCGGGGGCGCCGTGGCCTTCGGCGAGCCGGCCCGAGCCGGCCAGGGCGAGGGCCTGGCCGGCCACGATCCCGCTGGTGAGGAAGGCCATGGACTCGGCGAGCCGGGCGGTCGGCACGGTCCGCTCGGTGAGCCCGAAGACGGTGATCAGGTGCGGGGCGAAGGCGGCCCCGAGGACGACGACGACCGCGTACAGGGCGCCGAGGGAGCCGACGAACAGCAGCGGCACGGAGAGGACGACCAGCGCCGCGGTCGCCGCGCGCCAGCGGGTCGTCAGTCCGATCCGGGCGGGTAGGGCCGCCATGAAGAGACCGACGGCGGCGCTCATCACTCCCATGGCCGCGTAGACGAGACCGGCCTGGGCGGGCGCGCCGAGCTCCTCGGTGAGCGCGGTGATCCCGGCCTGGGAGGCGCCGAACATGGCGCCCTGGAGGACCATCGTGCCGCGCAGCGCGTACGCGGATCCCGGCAGCCGCGTCCGTTCGGCGGCGCCCGTACGGGTGGACGCCGACGGCTCCGGAAGGGTGGCCCGCGCCGTCGGGTGGAGGGCGAAGGCCGTGCCGAAGACGGCGAGCAGGAGGGCCGCCAGGAGGAGTGCGGCCGCCGGGTGGGCGAGGGCGGCGGCGAGGCCGACGAACGCCGGGCCGAGGACGAAGGACACCTCGTCGAGGGTGCCCTCGAAGGAGAGCACCGTGCCGACGGTCCTGTCGTCGGCGCCGGAGCGGCGCACGAGGGCGACCGAGCGGGTCCGGGCGAGCGGTCCGACCTGGGGGACGGTCGCCCCGGCGAGCCCGCCGAGCACCATCAGCCAGGCCGTGGGGGCGTGGGCGAGCGCGGCGAGGACCAGGGCGGTGACGGCGACGGCGTTGGCGAGGGAGGCAGCGAGGACGACCCCGCGCTGGCCGTGCCGGTCGGTGAGCCGTCCGACCACCGGCCCGCCGACGGTCTGCCCCGCCGCGAGCGCTCCGCCCGCCAGGCCGGCCGTGGCGAGGGAGCCGCTCGTCTCGGCGACCAGGAGCAGGCTGCCCAGCTGGCACATGGCGGTGGGCAGCCGGCCGAGGAAGGAGACGACCGGCAGCGCGGGGCCGAGCAGGGAGAGGGTGTCGCGATACATCCGGAGCATCGGGCGAACGTAACGCGATGCACACGAACGGGTGCATGGGGCGATGACACAGAAGCCCTCTCGCGGGGTACGTACGTTCGCATGACCTCCCTCCCGTCCGGCCCGACCTCCCTCCCGTCCGGTTCCGCCTCCTCGCTGCCCGCGCTCCCCACCGCCACCTACCGGCTGCAGCTCCAGCCGGAGTTCCCGTTCGGGGCGGCCGAGCGGGCCGTGCCGCACCTCGCGGGCCTCGGGGTCTCGCACCTCCACCTCTCCCCCGTCCTGGAGGCGGTCCCCGGCTCGACCCACGGGTACGACGTCACCGACCACCGGTCCGTACGCGCCGAGCTCGGCGGCGAGGAGGGGCTCCGGTCCCTCGCCGCGACCGCACGGGCGTACGGGCTCGGCCTCGTCGTCGACCTGGTGCCCAACCACATGGCGGCCTCCGCCCGGCACAACCACGCGCTGCGCGCCGTGCTCCGCGACGGCCCCGCCTCGCCGTACGCCCGCTGGTTCGACATCGACCGGTCCGCCGGGGACGGCCGGCTGCTGCTCCCGGTGCTGCCCGCGCGGCTCCCGGAGGTACGGGACCGGCTGCGGGTCGCGGACGGATCGCTGCACCTGGACGGCCAGGACTTCCCGCTGCGGCCCGGCACGGAGGGGCTGCCGCTCGACGAGCTGCTGGACGCCCAGTGGTACCGGCTCGCCTGGTGGCGGCTCGCCCGCACCGAGCTCAACTACCGGCGCTTCTTCACGATCTCGGACCTGATCGGGGTGCGGGTGGAGGACCCCGAGGTGTTCGGGGCGACCCACGAGAAGATCGTGCAGCTGGTCCGGGACGGGGTGGTCGAGGGGCTGCGGATCGACCACCCGGACGGACTCGCCGACCCCCAGGACTATCTGGAGCAGCTCGCCGGGGCCACCGGCGGGCGCTGCTGGACGGTGGTCGAGAAGATCCTCACCGGTGCGGAGACCCTGCCCGCCGCCTGGCCGGTCGCCGGCACCACCGGGTACGACGCCCTGCGGCACGTCGACGGGGTGTTCACCGATCCGGTCGGCGCCCATGAACTGACGGACCTGTACCGCGAGTTCGTCTGCCGGGCCGGCGACAGGGGCGGCCGTTGGGAGGCGACGGAGCGGCGCGCCGCGTACGAGGTGGTCGGCCATGACCTGGCCGCCGAGACGGCCGTCCTGACCCGGATCGCGGAGCGGATCTGCGCCGCCGACCCCGCCCTGCGGGACCACGCGCCCTGGGCGCTGCGCACCGCGGTCCGCGAGCTCCTCGTCCGGGTCCCGGTCTACCGCCCCTACCGGACGGGCGGCGAGGCGGTGCTGACCCCGGAGGCGGCGCGCGGCGCGAAGGCGGCCTTCGCGGTGCCGGAGGAGGCCGCGGCGGTCGACGTCGTACGCGACCTGGCGCTCGGCGCGCTCGGTGACGGGCCCGAACACCGGGCGTTCCGAGCCCGGTTCGCGCAGACCTCGTCGGCGCTGCGGGCCAAGTCCGTGGAGGACACGGCCTTCTACCGGTACACCCCGCTGCTCTCGGCGAACGAGGTGGGCGGTGACGCGGGCCGCCCGGCGGTGCCGGTGGACGAGTTCCACGCGTACTGCCTGCGGATCTCGCGGGACTGGCCGAACACCGGCACCGTCCTGTCCACCCACGACACCAAGCGCAGTGCCGACGTCCGGGCCGCGATCGCGGTCCTCTCGCAGTGCCCGCAGGTGTGGGCGGACCTCCTCGGGGAGGTCGCGGGGGTGCCCGCGCCGGACCCGCACGTGGCCTGGACGGCCTGGCAGACCGCTTTCGGCTTCGGCACCCCCGACCCCGACCGGCTCGGCCCGGCGATCCTCAAGTCCGTACGGGAGGCGGGGCTTCGGACCAGCTGGACGGAGCCCGACACGGAGTACGAGCGGGCGGTGGAGGAGTTCGCGGCGGCCGGGCCCGGCCGGATCCCGCTGCGGGCGGCCTCGGAGGCGGCCTTCGCACTGGAGCCGCACATCCGGGCGCACGCGCTGGGCGCGCTGCTCACGCAGCTGACGATGCCGGGGGTGCCGGAGCTGTACCAGAACACGGAGCGGGAGTACCGGGCCCTGGTCGACCCGGACAACCGGGCCCCGTTCACGGTCGGCGCGGACGACGACCACACGGCCCTGGTGCGGGCGGCGCTGCGGCTGCGGCGTGAGCGCCCCGCGGCCTTCGGCGCCCGGGACACGTACACGCCGCTGACGGCCGAGGGCCCGACGGCCGCCCACTGCCTGGCCTTCAGCCGCTCCGACGAGGTGATCACCGCCGTCACCCGGCTGCCGCTGCGTCTCTGGGAGGCGGGCGGCTGGCAGGACACGGAGTTGGTCCTCCCGGAGGGGCGCTGGGCCGACGTCCTGGACGGTGTCCGGGAGTTCATCGGCGGCCCGGCGACGGAGCTGAAACTGGCGGAGCTGTTCGCGGAGCGGCCGGTGGCGCTCCTTGCGCGTCTGCACGACTGAGGGCCGGCGGGCTGACGGGCGCTGTGGGGCTGAGGGCCCCGGGGTCCACCCCCGGGGCCCTCGGAGGGTCAGGAGCGGGAGGCTCGCGAGACCTCGCACCTGGTGTACTCGGAGCCGTCGCCGGTTCCGGGGTAGGAGGTGGTGAGTTCGGCGTTCACGGAGGCGCCCGCCGCGACCGGGATGGCGGTCTTGGTGGCACTCGCGGGGATCACGGTGCCGGCCGCGTCGCCCTTGAACTTCATGGTGACGCTGTAGTCGTAGTCGAGCGCGCCGTCGTTCTTTACGGTGACGCGGGCGACGAGGTTCCTGGTCGCCGCGTCGTAGGCGCACTCGTTGACGGTCACGTCGCGGATCGCCTTGTCGGCGCTGCTGGAGCCGCCGGGAAGGGAACCGCCGGAGGTGCTGTCGTTGTCGCTGTTGTGGTTGCCGCTGCTCGAACTGCCGGAGCTGCTGCTGCCGCAGCCGCCGCCGTGCGAGCCGCGGGCACCGGTCAGGGCGACGACCGCGATGCCGAAGACGGCGATCGCTCGGACATGACGCATCTTCACGTTTGAATCCCCGTTGAAAGTGGTATAGAAAAAGGCGCTCTTGACGAGCGCACGTCACCCTAGCAGCGGCGGGGGAGCCCCTCCCCCACCCCGGGATCAGCCCCCGGGACGGACGATCAGACTCCGCGGCGCCCGGGTGATGAGGCCGGTCCACACCGGCCGGAAGCCGTCTGCGAGGCGGAGCCGGGGCATGGCTGTGAACAGGGCCCGCAGGGCGTACTCGGCCTCCAGGCCGGCCAGGATCACGGCCGGGCAGAAGCCGGTGCCGTAGGTGAGCTGCCCCGGGTCGTCGCGGAACGGGTCGAAGCGGTCGGGCTCGCGGAACCGCTCCTGGTCGCGGCCGGCCGAGCCGACGAGCAGCGCGACGGAAGCGCCCGCGGGCAGGACGCCGGCGCTGACGGGGACCTCGGCCGCGGTACGGCGCACGGCGATCTGCACGGGCGGGTCACGGCGCAGCGACTCCGCCCAGGCCCGTCCCACGAGGCCCGCGGGGGCGTCGCGCAGGGCGGCGACCTGGTCCGGATCGGCGAGGACGTTGCCGAGGAAGGAGGCGAGGGCCTTCTCCCGTACGGCGATCTGCCCGCCGCACTCACCGGCGAGGGCGCCGGCGGCCCGGCCGCGTACGAGCCGCATCATGTCGCGGTAGGGCACGCCCACGGCGGCGGCGACGGTTCCGGCGGGGAGCCAGTGGCAGAAGTCGGCGACCAGGTCGGCCTGGGGCCGCTCGGCGATCCGGCGGGCCAGGACGTACGCCGTCCTCTCGGTGACCGACCGGAGGGCCGCCACGTCGACATCGACATGGGCCCGCGCGCACGGCGGGTCGCCGGGCCGGTGCCCGTGCGTGAAGCGGCTGTCGGTGAGGGCGGTGGCGACGTCCGCGTACCGGCTGAGCACCCAGGCCCGCAGCAGCGGGTCGTACGTGAGCGGGAACTTCTCGCGCAGGGTGCGGTGGATGCCGTGCGGGTCGCGCGAGGCACCGGGGTCGAGGGGACTCGGCGCGACGACCCGGCCCCCGGGCGCGCCCCCGCCGCCGGGCACGGTCCGGACGGGCGCCGCCAGCGGCGCGAGGCCGCCCGGCACCACGGCGCTCACGCCCTCACCCGCCCGGCCGCCGACCGGGGGCGTCGCGGGCGCCATGGACGGCAGCCGGGTCCAGGGGTCCCCGGTCGGCACCTCCGGCCGCTCGTCCCCTATGCCTCGGCCCGGCTCGCGGTTCTGCTCGTGGCTCATCGCGCCCCCTGTCGATCGGCGGTGGGTGCCGCGGCCGGAGATCGTGGCGCGCGTCCCCACAGCCCATCACCGCCCGCGCCGCGCCGCCCGCCGCATACCGCCGAACGGGTGACGGGACGGAGCGTGTGCCGGCGCCTCAGCCGTGCGACAGCCGGAACGACATCTGGCCGAAGCCGACCACGTCGCCCGACCTGACGACCACCGCTCCCATGACCCGGCGGCCGTTGACCGTCGTGCCGTTCGTCGAGCCGAGATCGCGGAGGATCCACATGCCGCTCTGCATCGACAGTTCCGCGTGCAGCCGGGAGGCCGTCTCGTGGCTGAGGCGGAGGCCGTTGACCGGGTCGCGGCCGATGCGCAGGGGGTGCGGGCCCGGCACGGGCAGCAGCAGCTTCGGCAGGCGCTCCGCGGACCAGGCGCGTCCCAGCCTGGCCGTGAACGCGGACATCCGCTCGACCGCGCCCACCACCCGGCGGGTCCAGGTGCCCTCGGTCCTCAGGTCGGCGGTGAGCAGGGCGAGTTCGTCCGGGCGCCGGGCCTGGAGCACGCGCTCCATCCGGTAGACGAACGTGTCGTGCGAGAGGCGGCCCTGGGCGGCACCCTCACGGAGCAGCACCAGCGCGCGGTCCCGCTCGGCGTCGGTCAGCCGAGGGGTGTTCGCCGGAAGCTCGAAAGGGGTCGTCACATCTGTGATTGTCGGTCCGTCGGGCCCGCAGTGTCCAGAAGGGCCTCCCGGCGGGGAAACCCCGTACCCCCTCGTCGGTGATCGCTGTTACGGTCTGCCGTCTCCACAGCACGGATCCCCAGGGGGAAACACGACGTGACCACGTCTTCTTCGAGCACCACCAGCACGACCAGCACCGCCGGCACCACCAGCGCCGAGAGCACCACCGGCACCACCGGCGCGACCGGCACCACCGGCGCGCGCGACCTCGTCATACGTCCGCTCGCCGGACCCGAGGAACTCGACCTGTTCCTCCGCCTCGCCTACTCGCTCGACCACGAGCTCGCCGACGACCTCGCCACCGGCCGCCGCGTCCCCGCGTGGATGTGGGTCGCCCTCGACGGCGACCGGCTCCTCGGCCGGCTCTCCTGGTGGGCGGGCTCGGCCGGCGCCGCCCCGCAGGCGCTCGACTTCTTCGACCTCGCCCCCGAACTGCCGGAGGAGGAGCGCGCCGAGATCGGTCTGCGGCTCCTGGAGACCGCCACGGCCGCCGTGATCCCGGAGGGCGCGCGGCGCCCGGAGTTCGGCCGCTTCATGCCGGCGGACTGGCGCGAGGTGCCGGAGACCCGGGCACTCCTGGAGTCCGTCTTCGGCGCCCTGGTGGCCACGGGCGCCCGCCCGCTCGTCGAGCGGCTGCGCCTGGAGTGGCGGCCCGGCACCCCCGTACCGGAGCCGAAGGGCCGTCTGGAGTTCCGCCCGGTGCGGGACCGCGAGGACCTCGTCGCGCTGATGACGCCCGTCATGGAGGGCACGCTCGACGCGCACGGCCAGGCCGATCTCGCCTCCGGCCTGTCGGCCCGCGAGGCCGCGGAGCTGCACTACGACGAGGAGTTCGCGCACTACTCCTCGCCACGGGAGTGGTGGCAGGTGGCCCAGCTGCCGGAGACCGGCGAGCCGGTCGGCTTCGTCGTCCCCGCGCGGAACAACTACCACCACACGATCGCGTACATCGGCGTCCTGCCCGCCCACCGCGGCCACGGCTACATCGACGACATCCTGGCGGAGGGCACGCGCGTCCTGGCCGCCGCCGACGTCCCCCGGATCCGGGCGGCGACGGACCTGGGCAACGTACCGATGGCGGCGTCGTTCGCCCGCGCGGGCTACGTCACCTTCGAGCGGGCGGTCAACTACGTGTGGGACACACCGGGCGTGGCGGGGTCCTGACTGCCAGGATGGTCGCGGTAGTCAGTCGTGCAGTGGCTGGTCCGTCGACGAGGGGATCTCCGTGCTCTTCGAGGTGTGGGCGCCGAACGCCCGTGACCGGGTGACGCTGGAGCTGAACGGCTCCGCGCATCCCCTGGAGCGGGACGCGGAGCGGGACGGCTGGTGGACGGGTGTCGTACCCGCCGAGGACGGCGACCGGTACGGCTTCACGCTCGACGGAGGGCAGGTGCTGCCCGACCCCCGCTCCCGGCGCCAGCCCGACGGGCCCGCCGGGCTGAGCGCGGTCGTCGACCACTCCGCGTACGTCTGGCGGAACGAGTCCCCGAAGCTGCGGCTCCGCAGCTCCGTCCTGTACGAGCTGCACCTCGGCACCTTCACCCCGGAGGGGACCCTGGACGCGGCGGCCGCGCGCCTCGGGGAGCTCGCGGGCCTCGGTGTCACCCATGTGGAGCTGATGCCGCTGTGTCCGTTCCCCGGGGTGCGGGGCTGGGGGTACGACGGGGTGGCGCCGTGGGCGGTGCACGAGCCGTACGGCGGCCCCGAGGCGCTGAAGCGGTTCGTGGACACGGCGCACGGGCTCGGCATGGGCGTGGTCCTGGACGTGGTGCACAACCACCTGGGTCCCGACGGCAACCATCTCCCGTTCTTCGGCCCGTACTTCACGGAGACCCACCACACGCCCTGGGGCGCCGCGGTGAACCTGGACGCGCCCGGCTCGGACGAGGTCCGGGCGTACTTCCGGGGCAGCGCGCTCGCCTGGCTGCGGGACTACCGGATCGACGGGCTGCGGCTCGACGCCGTGCACGCGCTCGCCGACACCCGGGCCCTGACCTTCCTGGAGGAGCTGTCGGCGGCCGTCGACGAGCTGGCGAAGGAGCAGGGCCGCCCGCACTTCCTGATCGCCGAGGCCGATCTCGCCGACCCGCGCACGACCACCCCGCGCGCACTCGGCGGCCTCGGGATCCACGCCCAGTGGAACGACGACTTCCACCACTCCCTGCACACCGCGCTCACCGGCGAATCCCAGGGCTACTACGCGGACTTCGCGCGCGCTCCGATGGCCGCGCTCGCGAAGACGCTCACCCATGTCTTCTTCCACGACGGCACGTACTCGGCGTTCCGGGGCCGCCGTCACGGACGTCCGGTGGACCGGGAACGCACCCCCGCCCACCGCTTCCTCGGGTACGCGCAGACCCACGACCAGATCGGCAACCGGGCCCTGGGCGACCGTCTTTCGGCCTCCCTCTCCCCCGGTCTGCTGGCCTGCGCGGCGACCCTCGTGCTCACCGGCCCCTCGGTGCCGATGCTCTTCATGGGCGAGGAGTGGGGGGCGACCACACCTTGGCAGTACTTCACCGACCACACCGACCCGGAGCTCGCCGAGGCCGTACGGCGGGGCAGGCGGCGGGAGTTCGCGGAGCACGGCTGGGACGAGAACGAGGTCCCCGACCCGCAGGAGCCGGCCACCCGTGACCGTTCGGTCCTCGACCGGGCCGAGCGCGAGCGTGACCCGCACAAGCGGCTGCTCGCCTGGTACCGCCAGCTGATCGCGCTGCGCCGCACCCTGCCCGACCTGACGGACCCGGACCTGGCGGGCGTGAAGGTGGCCTTCGACGAGGAGGCCCGCTGGCTGGTCTTCCGGCGCGGGGTCCTGCGGGTGGCGGTCAACCTGGGCAAGGAGCCGGCGGTGATCCCGCTCGGCTCCAACGGCCGCGACCAGGTCCTGGCGGCGTGGGAGCCGGTCGAGACCCCGGCGGTGGACGGGCTCCTGCGGCTCCCCGGCGAGTCGGCCGTCGTCCTGACGGACGGCTGACGGACGACCGGCGGTCAGTCCACGAGGGCCATCTCGTGCGGGGTGTTGTTGAAGCGGCGTCCCGCACCGTCCTCCGTCGCCGTCACGATGTCCTCGATCCGGACGCCGAAGCGGCCGGGCAGGTAGACGCCGGGCTCGATGGAGAAGCACATGCCCGGCACGATCGGGAGCTCCTCGCCCTCGATCATGTACGGCGGCTCGTGGGTGGTGACGCCGATGCCGTGGCCGGTGCGGTGGATGAAGTACTCGCCGTACCCGGCGTCCGTGATGACCTTGCGGGCCGCCCGGTCGACCTCCTGGCAGGCGACCCCGGGCCGTACCGCCTCGAAGCCGGCCTGCTGGGCCTCCCGCACGAGGTCGTGGACGCGCCGCTCCTCGTCGGTGGGCTCGCCGACGTGGACGGTACGGGTGGTGTCGGAGCCGTACCCGTGCTTGAGGCCGCCGAAGTCGAGGACGACCATGTCGCCGCGCTCGATGACCCGGTCGCCCGCCTCGTGGTGCGGGTTGGCGCCGTTGGGGCCCGAGCCGACGACGGTGAAGTCGACCTGCGAGTGCCCGAAGCGCAGCAGCAGCGCGGCCAGGTCGGCGGCCACGTCCGTCTCCCTGCGGCCGGCGAACCGGACCTCCAGGATCTCGCCGTACGCCCGGTCGGCGGCGGCCCCGGCGGCCGCGATCCGGGCCAGCTCGTGGGCGTCCTTGACCCCGCGGAGCATCGGCAGGGCCTCGGTGAGGGAGACGTACGAGGTACCCGGGAGGGCCTTCTGGAGGCCGATGAGGTGCATGGCCCAGGCGTTGTCGCTGACGCCGAACCTGCCGTCGGCGTCGAGGAGCGGCGCGGTGACGGCGTAGGGGTCCTTGCCGTCGGTCCAGTCCCGCAGGGTGAGCGCGGCGGCCCCGGCGGCCTTCTCGGCGTCGGGGGCCTCCAGGGTCGGGACGACGAGGACGGGTTCCTGTCCGGGGGCGATGACGAGGGCGGTGAGCCGTTCGGTGATCGCGGTGGGCTGGTAGCCGGTCAGGTAGACGAGGTCCGGGCCCGGGGCGACGATCACGCCCGCGAGTCCGGCGTCGGCGGCGGACTCGGCGGCGCGGGTCATCCGGGCCCGGTAGTCGTCCGCGGTGAACGGGACGGGGGTCTCGCCGCGCTCCTCGGACGCTTCGGGGGCGGGGGTGCTCGACATGGGGTCTCCTTCTCGGCTCCGCTGCATCCTGGACGTACAGCATCCTGCCGGGCGGCGACGGGGGCCGCGACCGCTCAGCGGAGGTCAGGACCCTGGGCGATGAGCCGTTCCAGGAGTTCCTGGAAGTCGTCGCCGACGACGATCCGCAGATCCCCCCGCTCCTCGTCGTGCTCGCTGAGCTGGGTGAGGGTGCCGCCGCGCCACCAGAAGACGTACGGGCTGATGGCACCCGGCGTGTCCTCGTACCCGGAGGCGGCGAAGGAGGCCATCGCGCCGAGGGCCGGGATGATCGAGGTGTCGCGGACGGGGTGGAAGGCGAGCTGGTGCCGGAACGGCATCGCGACCAGGGCGCCGTGCTCGCCTATCGGCAGACCGGTGACCCGCCGGACGACCCCGTCCAGGTCGAGGACGCGGCTCGCGGTGTAGAAGGAGTCGCCGAGGATGATCTCGAAGCACATGCCGTCGGCGTCGCGGACGGTCTCGTGCTCCTCGACGGGCAGCCCGCGCAGGTTGCGCAGGGCCCGGTCGCGCAGCTGGGCGTGGTCGCCGAGCCGTTCGAGCGCGTCGTCGGTGAGCATCATGACGCTCTCGGGCAGGTCGAGGGCGAGGATCTCGTACAGGCCGGGGGCGACCGTCCGCGCGTACCCGAAGGCCGCCGCGTCGATGCCGTCACCGCTGACGACCCGGGGGTAGAGCTGCGAGCGGATCTGCTCGGGCGGCAGGGTGTCGAGCGCGGACGGGCCGTCCATGGCCCGGACGACCAGCCCGATGTGGCGGTTGATCATGCCGGGCCAGACGCGGGGGCCGCGCCCGTCCTGGTGGCAGACGGCGGCGAGGTTGCCGAGGCCGAAGCGGCGGCCCTTGTCGTCGACGACGTGGTCGGCGTAGACGCTGACCTCCAGGCCCAGCTCGGCGAAGGTCTCCCGGACGCGACCGCGGAAGAGCGCGGCCTCACGCTGCGAGAAGTACGCGAACTCGGGGTCCCTCGGTGCGTCGTCGCCGTCCCGCCTGGGTCCTCGCCGCAGCCACCCCACGCCCGCCCGCCTTCCGTCGCCGTTGGGCACAGGGTAGCGACTGCCGGTGTCAGCTCTGGAGCCGTCGGGTGAACTCGGCCACCGGGCCGGCGGGCTCGGTCCGGGAGGCGGCCGGGAGGAGGAGTTCGGTGCGGTGGACGAGCCGGGGCGCGATCAGGGGGACGGCGACGGCGCCGGAGACGTCCGCCGCGGCCGGCGCGGGCAGCAGGGCGAGGCCGTGGCCGGCGGCTGCCAGCGCGGCGAGGGTCCGGGTGTCGGTGCCCTCGTAGCGCAGGGCGGTACGGAAGCCCCGCCCGGCCGGCCCGCCGTGGGCGGCCCGCAGCCCGTCGAGGGGGAGCCCGGCGGCGGGCGCGTCGAGCCAGTGGGCGTCGACGAGGTCGTCGAGGCGGAGCCCGGAGCGCCCGGCGAGCGGATGGGTCGCGGGCAGGACGACGGCGAGCGGATCCTCGGCGACGCCGGTCGCGGCGAGCGGGGCGACGTCGGGCAGCCGCAGCGGGTCGCTGGGGGCGGCGATGCCGTCGACGAGCCCCGCGTCGGCCTCGCCCGTGGCGACGGCGGCGGGCACCGCCTCGCGGGGCAGGGCCCGCAGGGTGACGCCGGTGGCCGGCAGCGCGGCGAGGGTGCGGGCGTGCAGGGCGAGCGGGGAGGCGGCGACGCTCAGGCCGGCGCGGGGCGCGGCCGCGAACCGGTCGAGGTCGGCGCGGGCCGCGTCGAGCCGGAGCAGCAGCGCCCCGGCGTGTTCGAGGAGCCGCTCCCCGGCCGGGGTCGGGGCGACCGGCCTGCGGGTGAGCAGCGGCAGCGCGAGGTCGGCCTCCAGGGCGGCGATGTGCTGGGAGACGGCGGACTGGGTGTAGCCCAGCTCGCGGGCGGCCTCGGAGAAGGAGGCGAGCCGGGCGACGGTGACGTACGTACGGAGGAGGTGCGGGTCCATGGGGCGCGCCGGATCCGTCAGGATCCGTCGGGGGCGGTGAGGAGGGCCTGCGCGTAGTGGGCGAGGGAGCGGTTGTAGCGGGGCAGCAGGGGCGCGAGGGCGCCGAGGGCGAGGGCGGCGGCCTCGCGGTCGCGGCCGGTGTCGGCGAGGGCGAGGGCGAGGAAGGCGTCGACGGCGCCGGAGAGCGCGGTCTCGTCGGCGTCGAGCTCGGCGGTGGGGATCGCGCGCTCGGCGGTGAGGAGTTCGACGCTGCGGTCGGGGCGGCCGAGGTTGCGCAGGCTGCTGGCGAGCTGGATGACGGCCCTCCGGCGGCGCAGTCCGGTGAGGCCCTGGTCGAGGGCCCGCCGGTAGAGGCGCACGGCCTCCTCCGGCTCTCCGGTGGAGTCGTGGGCGGCGCCCCGCTCGAAGAGGGCGGCCGGGTCGTCCTCGGGGCGCTCGGCGGCGAGGGCGGCGACACGGGCGCGGAAGTCGGCGGGCTCGTACGTGTCGAGCCGCTCCCAGAGGGCGGCGACGCGGCGGTCCCAGTCGGGCAGTTCCTGATCGGTGGTCATACGGCCACCCTATCCAGGCTGGTATAAGCGTTCCTGATGGGCAGTGCAGTGATCATCGTTGGACGTGAACACGTGGCGGCGCCAAGGATGGTCCCCATGAACAGCACGCACCCCCTCCCTCGCACCCCCCGGATCGCCCTGGTCGGCGACCGCTCCCCGCACGTCCGCTCCCACGTCCGGATCCCCGTCCTCCTCGACGCCCTCGCCGAGCGCGACGGCCTCGCCCTCGACGCCTACTGGATCCCGACCGGGGACGCGGAGACACCCGGCGCGGTGAAGGGCTTCGACGCGGTGTGGGTGCTGCCGGGGAGCCCGTACGCGAGCGAGGCGGGGGCGCTGGCCGCGATCCGCACGGCCCGCGAGGACGGCATCCCGTTCCTCGGCACCTGCGGCGGCTTCCAGCACGCGCTCCTGGAGTACGCGCGGGACGTCTGCGGCCTGACCGCCGCGGCGCACGCCGAGAACGACCCGTCGGCGGACGAGGGCGACCTGCTCATCGCCCCGCTGGCCTGCTCGCTGGTGGGCCACGAGGGAGTCGTACGGGTGACCCCCGGGTCGCTCGCCGAGCAGGCCCTCGGCGCGGAGCGGACCACCGAGCGCTACCACTGCGACTACGGCCCCGACAGCCGCCACCTGGACACCCTGCGGGCGCACGGCCTGCGGTTCACGGGCGCGGACGAGGAGGGCGGCATCCGCATCGCCGAACTCCCCTCGCACCCCTTCTTCCTGGCGACCCTCTTCCAGCCGGAACTGGCCGGCGACGGCACCCGCCCGCACCCGCTGATCCGGGCACTCGCGGCGGCGGCGACGCGGCACGCGGCGGGCTGACCGGCGGGACGGCCCCCGGGCCGTTGTCAGGCCATCGGCACCACGAGGTGGGCGCGGTCGCGGCCGCGGGCGACCAGGCGGGCGTTCGCCTCGTCCGAGTCCCGGACCCAGCGTTCGGCGCGGGCCCGGTCCTTGCCGAAGCGGACATGGCGCTCGACGAGCCGGGGGAGGCGGCGCCGGGCGTCCAGATCGAGGTACCAGGCCTCGTCGAGGAGCGGCAGGACTCCGGCCCAGTCGCCCTCGTCGTGCAGCAGGTAGTTTCCCTCGGTGACGACCAGCGGGGTCTCGGGGCCGACGGGTATCGCCCCGGCGATCGGCTCCTCCAGGGCGCGGTCGAAGGCGGGGGCGTAGACCGTGGTGCCGGGGGCGGGGGCGCGCAGCCGGGCGAAGAGCGCGAGGTATCCGGCGGCGTCGAAGGTGTCTGGCGCGCCCTTTCTGCCCGCCCGGCCGAGGCGTTCCAGTTCGGCCTGGGCGAGGTGGAAGCCGTCCATGGGGACGAGGACCGCGAGGCCGTCGAGGCGGGCGACGAGCCGGGCGGCGAGCGTGGACTTCCCGGCACCGGGCGCGCCGGCGAGCCCGAGGATGCGGCGGGGCGGGCGGCCGTCCCCGGGCCGCTCGGCGAGGGCCCGCGCCCGAGCGGCGAGGCGGTCGAACTGCTGCGCGTCCATGCGGGGCATTCTCGCACCGGGCGCGGGCGCGGCCCAGGGTGCGCCCCCGGACGGGAGCGCGGTCCCGGGGTGCGTCCACGGGCACGGGCGCGGCCCAGGGTTCGCCCACGGCCGCGGAATCCCGCCGCCGCCCCCGCCCCGACCCTCGCCCGGCCCTCTCCGGACCCTCGTTCGGACCCTCCCATCGGCAAGGGTCGTGCCGGGGTCGACACGGGTTGACGCGGGTAGATTCCTGCCGCTTCCACGTATTACGTTGGGGTAATGCCGTCCATCGCACTTGTGACCCTTGTCGTCCGTGACTACGACGAGGCCATCGCCTTCTACACCGACGCCCTCGGCTTCGACCTGGTCGAGGACACCGACCGGGGCGGCGGCAGTCGCTGGGTCGTCGTCCGCCCGCGCGGTGCGGCCGGGGTCGGCGGCCTCGGGAACGCGGGCCTGCTCCTGGCCCGCGCCAAGAACGACGCCGAGGAGGCCTCCGTCGGCAACCAGACGGGCGGCCGGGTCGGCTTCTTCCTCCACACCGAGGACTTCGCCCGCGACCACGCGCGGATGACGGAGGCGGGCGTCAAGTTCCTGGAGGAGCCGCGGCACGAGCCCTACGGCTCGGTCGCCGTCTTCGAGGACCTGTACGGCAACCGCTGGGACCTCCTCCAGCCGGCGGAGCAGGCCGAGCAGGCCTAGGTCTGCCGGACAGGCCCCGGGGGCGTCAGCTCAGCAACGCGATCACCTGTCCGACCGCGTCCACGACGGGCTGCCCCACGGTGCCGACGGCGGCGGCGATCTGCGCGACCGACGCCAGGACGAGGCCTCGCTGCCGCAGGGCGGCGCGGTCGGGGGTGAGCTCGGGCAGTGCCTCGTCGACGGTCTGCGCCTGTTCCGGGGTGAGGTGGGGACGCAGGCCCTGGAGGAGGCGGGTGAGCTCCTCGACGGCGGCGCGGAGCCGGTCGTCCGGGGCGCCGCCGACGGTGCCGTAGTTGATGCCCACGTTGCCCTGGCCACCGTTCACGTTGACCATGTTGCCGTAGTTGTTCGTCGTGTCGCCGCTCACAGGTTGATCCCCCTGTTGTTCCGGCCGCCGTTCATGTTGACGACCGTCCCGTAGTTGTTCGTGTTGCTGTTGATCTGCTGCACGACCGTGCTGAACTCGGCTGCCGGGTTGTCGATCGCGCGGGCGATCAGTCCGGCGATGTCCCGCAGTTCGTCCACGCTCGGCAGGGTCACGGCCACGGTGGAACCGCTGGACATCTCGACGTCCAGCACCGGCTTCGGCTTCTCGAACAGCTCCCTGAGCAGGTAGACGGCCAGCACGATCAGGACGATGACCATGCCCGGGTTGTTCGCCTCGGCACCGGCCCTGCCGCCGCTCCCCGCGTCGACCACGGCGAAGACCACCAGGGCCACGGCGAACCACTTGAGGAAGCGCAGGACGGCCGCACCCCGGTCGGGTTGTCTCTTGTACGCCTCGACGCGGGTGATGTTGTGCAGCGGGAAGGCCGCCGCACCCACCCACAGCATCCGGCGGCTGACCCGGAGGCGCAGGACGCGTCCACCGCGGAGATCCAGCGGCGGCGAGTCCGGCGGGTCCGGCGGGCCGGGCGGCGGACCCGGCGGCGTGGCGGGCGGCGGACCCCCTGTGCTTCCTGTGACAGCCATACGTCCCCCGTGCCCTCGTCACTCCCACCCGCACCGTGCGGGAGCACCATTAAGCGCCCGGCGCGGAGCGCGAGGCAGACGAGATACGGCCAATTCACCTTCTCTGGCCGGTAGTTGGCCATCCGAGCGAGGCGTGAGGTCCATCGGCCGCAGCCCCCGGGTCCGGGAAAAACCGCTGTCGCACCTCCCCTCCCCCTCCCTACACTCACGTCTCGCGGCGCATCGACCGATGGGCCGTCAGACGTCCGACCGAGGGGAGACGACCGTGCGTTGCCGCCATGCCGCCGCCGTGTCGTCCGCCCGCGCCCGGTACGACGTGATCCTCGCCTCTCCCTCCGGCCGGTGGCGGCTGCGCGCCCGCCATCGCCGACCCGTGACGCCTCCGCCGTCCCGCTGACGGCCCGCGTACGGGAATCGCGCTGCCCGGCTTCATCCAGCAGCAGCGAAAGGCACGACACCGTGCGTACCCACCTCGTCGACCGCGTCCGCAACCTCGGCATCCTCGCCCACGTCGACGCCGGCAAGACCACCGTCACCGAGCGGTTCCTGTACCTCACCGGCGCCACCCACAAGCGCGGCGAGGTCCACGACGGCACCACCGTCACCGACTTCGACCCGCAGGAGCGCGACCGCGGCATCACGATCTTCGCCGCGGCCGTCAGCTGCGACTGGGCCGGACACCGGATCAACCTCATCGACACCCCGGGGCACGTCGACTTCTCCGACGAGGTCGAGCGCTCGCTGCGCGTCCTCGACGGCGCCGTCGCCGTCTTCGACGCCGTCGCGGGCGTCGAGCCGCAGAGCGAGACCGTGTGGCGGCAGGCGGACCGGCACGGCGTCCCGCGCATCGCGTTCGTCAACAAGCTGGACCGCGCGGGCGCGGAGCTCGACAGCGCCGTGGAGTCGATCCGAACCCGTCTCGGCACCGTCCCGCTGCCCGTCCAGCTGCCCATCGGGCGCGAGGACGGCTTCACCGGCGTCGTGGACCTGGTCGGGATGCGGGCGTACGTGTGGGCCGAGGGCGCCGACACGTACACCGACGAACCGGTCCCCGACGAGCTCGGGGACGAGGCGCGGCACCGCAGGCGACTTCTCGAAGAGACCGTGGCGGAGCTGCATCCGGGCGCCCTGGAGGAGTTCTGCGGCGAGGGCACGCTCTCGGCGGAGACCCTCAGGGGCGCGCTCCGCGACCTCACCCTCTCCGGCGAGGCCGTGGTCGTGCTCTGCGGCTCGGCGTACCGCAACCGGGGTGTCGAGCCGCTGCTCGACGCCGTCGTCGCGTACCTCCCGGCGCCGTCGGACATGCCTCCGGTCCGCGGCGAGGTGCCGGCGGACCCGGAGGCGCCGTTCACCGCGCTCGCGTTCAAGGTGAGCGCGACGGCCACCGGCCGGATGACCTATGTCCGCGTCTACGCGGGCACGATCGGGAAGGGGGACACCGTGCTCGACGCCGTCAGCGGCCGCACCGAGCGGATCGCCCGCATCCTGCGGGTCCAGGCCGACCGGGCGACCGAGGTCGACGTGGCGCGCGCCGGGGACATCGTCGCCGTCGTGGGCCCGAAGGGCGCCCGCGCCGGGGCGACCCTGTGCGCCCTGGACGCGCCGATCGTCCTCGAACCGCCGACGACCGCCGACCCGGTGGTCTCCGTCGCGGTCGAGGCCCGCCGGAGCACGGACACCGGCCGGCTGGCGACGGCCCTCGCCCGGCTCTCCGAGGAGGACCCGTCGCTCGTCGTGCGGTCCGACCCGGAGACGGGCCAGACCGTCCTGTCGGGTCTGGGCGAGCTGCACCTGGAGGTCGCGGTGGAGAAGCTGCGCCGCGACCGGGGCCTGGAGGTCACGGTCGGCCGTCCGCAGGTGGCGTACCGGGAGACCGTGGCGAAGGGCGTCACCGGGCTGCTCCACCGTCATGTCAAACAGGACGGCGGCGCCGGCCAGTTCGCCCATGTCGTCATCGACGTCGAACCGCTCGCGGACACCGAGGAGGCGGAGTTCGCGTTCGCGTCGACCGTCACGGGCGGCCGGGTCCCGCAGGAGTACGTCCGCGCGGTCGAGGCCGGCTGCCGGGACGCTCTCGTCGAGGGCCCCCTCGGCGGCCACCCGGTGACGGGTGTCCGGGTCACGCTCACGGACGGCGCCACGCATCCGAAGGACTCCTCGGAGATGGCGTTCCGCACGGCGGGGCGGTTCGCGCTGCGCGAGGCGCTCCGCGCCAGCGTGATGACGCTCCTGGAGCCGGTGACCGACGTGACGGTCACCGTCCCCGCGGAGTCCGTCGGATCGGTCCTCGGCGACCTCGCGGCCCGCCGCGGCCGGGTGACCGACCAGACGACCCGCTCCGGTACGGCGGTGGTGGAGGCGACGGTGCCGCTGACCGAGCTCTTCGGCTACGCGTCCCGCCTGCGCGGCCGCACCCAGGGCCGGGGCACCTTCACGACCCGCCCGGCGGGTTACGCCCCCGCGCCCCGGGTCCAGGCCGGCTGAGGGAAGGGTGTCCGGGCCGTGGTGGTCCCACGGCCCGGACACCCGCTCAGACGCCGCTCCGCGTCGCCCCGGCCTCGGGAACGGGAGCCTGGACGGCCTCCGCGCGCCGCTGCCGCCTCAGGTGGACCGTCGACCACACCAGCACCAGCAGGAAGAGCACGGCCCCGGCACCGAACACGACGGTGGCCACGGCCGGGCCGCCACCCCCGACATCGTCCTGGGAAGCGACCACCCGCGGATCGTCCTCCCGGTACCGGACGGTCAGACGTCCACCGGCCACGTTCTCCCCGTCGCTGCTCCCTACCGGGAGGTTCGCCACCACGGTCCGCCCCTCGGCCTCGAACCTGACCTTGCATCCCCCCAGGAAGCATCCCGAGCCGGCGGCCACCAGCGTCGCGTCGGCCTGGCGCCCGTCCTGGAGGGAGCGCAGGTGCTGGGCCGCCGGATACATCACGAGGCCCGACAGAGCCGCCAGCAGCAGTGTGAGCGCCAGCGTGAACACGACCGCCGCGCGTGGTCCCAGGGCCGCCTTGCCCGCGTTCGTCTCGGCGTCCAAGTCGCCCACCCCCTTTGGTTGTTCCTTCCCGATCAAGGTACGTCAGGGACCGGTCGGCCGGCCCCCAGCTCGCCCCCTCCCCCGCCACCTGGGCGGAGATCCTCGCCGCACTGGGCTGAACCGCGTCTGACAAGATGCGTGTACCTGCCCGCCACCCGCACGTGGACGGGCCGGTACACGTACGACGCGAGGAGCGACACGCATGAGCCCGAGCCCTGGCGGCTACCTCTCCCGCCTCTTCTCCCTCGAAGGCCGCACCGCTCTCGTCACGGGTGGCAGCTCCGGCATCGGACGTGCCATCGCCGGGGCCCTCGCCCGTGCCGGGGCGAGCGTCGTGGTGACGGCCCGCAAGGAGGCGGAGCTCGTCGCGACCGTCGACGAGTTGACGGCCGCCGGCTGCCGGGCCGCCTGGGTGAGCGCCGATCTGAGCACCCGTGAGGGCATCAAGACGGGGGCGGAGGAGGCGGCCGCCGTGTTCGGCGAGCCGGACATCCTGGTCAACTCCGCCGGCATCAATCTCCGTCCCCCGCTGAACGACCTCTCCGACGAGGTCTGGGACACCACCATGACGGTGAACCTGGAGGCGCCCTTCCTGCTCGGCCGGCGCTTCGGTCCCGGCATGGCCGAGCGCGGCTTCGGGCGGATCATCCACATCACGTCCCAGCAGGCGCACCGCGCCTTCGTGCAGAGCGGCGCGTACGGGGTGTCCAAGGGTGCCCTGGAGTCCCTCGCCCGTTCGCAGGCGGAGGTCTGGTCCCCGTACGGCGTCACGGCCAACACCCTGGTCCCCGGCTTCGTGCTGACCCCGCTCAACGAGCGGCTCTCCACCGACCCGGAGAAGGTGGCCGCGCTTGCGGCCCGCACGATGGTCGGCCGCAACGGTCTCGCCGAGGACTTCGCGGGCGCGGCCGTCTTCCTGGCGAGCGCGTCCTCCGCGTACGTCACGGGCCAGTCCCTCTTCGTGGACGGCGGCTTCTCCGTCCACTGAGCGGTGTGCGGGGGCGCGCCCTTGAGCGGTGTGCGGGGGGGGGCGCCCTGCCGGTGCGCGTCAGCGAGCGGCGTCGGTCAGGGTCGCGGCCCAGTCGGCGAGGGCCCGGGCGCAGGCGTCCAGGCTCTTCGCCGTGGGACCGAAGGAAGCGGACAGGCCGGCCGCCAGGACCAGGGCGGGCCCTTCGCCCGGCCCTCCCACCGTCACGGCGCACTCCACGGTGGCCGACGCCCCCTCCGTACCGGCGGGGGCGGGGACCGTCAGGACCAGCTCGCAGCCGCCCGCGCGCACTCCGGCCGCGTCGAGACGGCCGTTCATCGCCTCCGTGAGCGGTTCCGCGTTGCTCTCCAACGACCCCCGGCCCAGCGGGAATCCCTCGTCCACCGCCACGACTCCGATCCCCCGCAGGGTCGTCGCCCGCAGGCGCACCCCTCGGGCGCTGAACACGCCCGTGCTGTGCAGGGCGAACACGGCGACGAGCGCGGCGCGGACGGCCGCGTCGAGATCGGCCGGACGGCCGGGCAGCGGGAAGCGCCACCGGGGAGCGCGGAGCCGCACCGGGGCGATCCCGGTGGCGAGGGCCGCGAGGCCGTCGTGGACGGTCTCGCCGAGGAGCCAGGGTCCGCCGGGGCCGAGCATGAGGAGCCGGCCGTGTGCGTCGACGGCGAGCGGCGCGTCCGTGTCCGTGCGGCCGAGGGGGAAGAGGCGCACGCCGAGGGAGTCGGCGAGCCGGTTCAGCGACGGCACGTCGAGGCGGGCCTCGCGGGGGTCGACGACGCTGCCGATCGCGGCGACCTCGACCCCGCCGCCGGCGGCGGGGTGGACGTGCAGGCCGTGGAACTCACGCACGGCCCGTTCGGCGGCCGGGAACAGCTCCGCGCCGACCGTCACCGTGACGAGCACCGCCAGCATGGCGGCGTCCCCGCCGTCACGGCCGGGCCGCCACCCCGCCTCCGTCAGGACGCCCGTCACGCCTGGTCGCGGAGGATCGTGACGCCCAGCCGGTCGAGGAGCGCCGAGCACGAACGGCAGACGTCGGCCTCGGTGCCGTGCTCGGGGTCGCCGTGGGGGCGGATCTTGCGGGCGACGAGCGCGGCGCCCGCGAAGTGCGGTGCGGCCTCGTCCAGCGTGACCGTCCGGCCGTCGTCCCGCTGCCGGTCGAGGCCGAAGAGCTCGTCGGAGACGAGCGCGGACTCGGCGCAGTAGCCGATGAAGGGCTCGCGCAGGGCGGGCGGGAGGCCGTCGAGGAATTCCTGGACGGCGGGGTGGAGGTGCGGCTCGCCGTCACCGGTGAGGTTGGTGTGGCTGACGATCGTGCCGCGGATCAGCAGGGAGGCGGCCGTGCCGGGGACCAGGTCAGACATGGAAGTCCTCCGCGTCCTGCATGGGGGCGTGGGCGAGGGCGATCATCGCCTCGTACTTGTCGGCGCCCATGTAGTAGTTGCCGGTGTGGTGCATGAAGAAGAACCGGCCCCCTTCGTCCATGAGGACGGGCGATCCCTCCGAGCCGTCGAGCCCGACCGGGAAGAGCCGTACGCCGAGGTCGCGGCTCAGCTCGGCGACGTCCGACGGCGTCGAGCCGTAGCCGAGGTGCGGCGTGAAGTAGAGGTAGTCCTCCCGTCGGGCGTCGATGGTGAGGCGCAGTCCTCCGTGCTCGGCGAGAAAGGCCGTCGCGGCCTCGAAGGGCTCCACCGGATACCCGGCGTCCCGGTACTGCCCGGTGACCTGGGCGACCATCGCCGGTACGGTCTCCGACACGTCACGTCCCGGGAACCATCCGTGCTCCCGGAACCAGGCGTCGACGTCGTCCGGGGTGTTCATCTGTGGCATGCGTGCTCCTTATCCGGCGTGTGCCGTGACTCCGGCCATGTCCATGGCTATCGCGCAGGACCGGCACGGCGGTTTGTACGCGCCGTGGCCGAGGGGGTGCGGTTTGATCTGCTCGCCGATCTGCACGCTGTAGACCTGCGACCCCCGCATGGCGTCGCGGACGTTGTCGGCCGAGGTGATCCCGGTGCCGTCGGGGTCCAGCTGACGGAGCCGGTCCGACACGAGATTCGCCTCGGCGCACTTTCCGTGGCCCGCGCCGGGGAAACCGCCCTCGGATTTGATCTGCTGCTCGACCTGATCGTAGATCGACTGCATGGCGGGGTGCAGGTCCGGGGTCTTCTGCCCGGCTCCCTTGGTCGCGCTGGAGTGGCTCGTGACGACTCCGTCGTGCAGGAGGCTGCCGGCGCACGATCCGTCCAGGAGGTTCGTGCCGGGCGGGAAGTGGGTCTTGGCCAGGTCGATCTTGTGCTTCGGGTCCTCCTTGTTCGCGGGGTCGGCCTTGCGGGCCTGGTTCGCGAGGTCACGGGCCTCCTGGACGAGCGCCGCCCGCTGCTGCTCCGGTGTCAGGTGGCTGACGTCGAGCGGATCCGTCCGGTGGTGCCTCATGTTCCCGGCGGAGCTGCCGTGCCAGGGCGGGGCAGGGGTGATGCGCCTGCCGCCGGGGTTCTCGCCGGAGCCGCCGTTCCCGCCGCCTCCACCGCCGCCTCCGCCGCCGCCACCGCCGCCGCCCTTGCCGGCGTCGTCGTCGCCCTTGCGCTGGCGGGCGAAACGGTCACGGAGGTCGTCGTCGGTGTTCTTGTGGTCGGCGGAGATCTGCTTGACGACCTTGGGCAGGGTCTGTCCGACGTGGTCGCCCATGTTCTTGGCGGCCTTGGTGAGGGCGTCCAGGGCCTTGTCGGCGACCGGATCGATCGCGTCGGCGATCGAGTCACGGCCCCGGGCCCGGCCGTGCGCGGTCTTCGCCTTGGTGAGCTTGCCGGCCGTCTTCCCGTGGATGCCGGCGCTCACCCCGTTCAGCTGGGTGGAGGCGTGGGTGTGCTCGGAGTGTTCGATGTGCAGGTTCTTCAACCCGCTGCCCGGCCCCTTCCCGCCCCCGCCGCCCGCGGAGGCCAGGTTCATGGCCTCCTTGCCGGACTGCACGCCCTCCCTGAAGCCGTCCTTGCCCGCGTCCTTCGCCTGGTCGAGGTCCACGCCGTCCTGGAGTCCGATCGCCACCGCGCCGAGCTGGACGACGAGGTCGGCCGCCATGCCCTCCAGGGCCGCAACGGCCGGCTCGGTCATCGCGGCGACGACGTACCCGACGGCCTCCTCCACGCACTCCTTGATCAGCCGCTTGACGGCCTCCTGCGTGGCGCGCATCGCGCCCGCGCCGATCAGGGCGGACAGACCACCGGTCACCGGGATGAGGGAGATCGCGATGCCCGCCTCGGCGGCGAGGTATCCGAGCTGGACGAGGGCCGCGAGCTTCATGCCCTCGATCGCTCCGGCCGCCGTGTCGAGACCGCCCGCGATCGTGCGCGCCGCACCGGCGATGTCCTTGATGTGCTTGGTCTTGACCTTCGACCAGTGCTCGTTGAGCGCGTCCATCGACTCGCCCTGCCCCGAGGACAGCAGCCGCTCGAAGTGGTTGTTCGCGAGCTGGCCGTCGTCCTCCAGGTCCTCCGCGAACTCCCGCAACGCGTCCGCCATCTCGCGATACGCGTCCTCGTCCACGTTCGGCCAGGCCACTCCGATCAGATCGAGCAGCGTGTCCGCCCAGCCCGGCACCGTGACAGCCACGATTCCCCCCCGTCAGCGACTGTTTGCAATACGGAACATTCCTACCACAGCAGAAGTCTGACGATGAGTCCGAGGTTCCCCGCCCCCGGCAGGCACGACGGCCCGCGCCTCGACAAGCACGCGACGAGCCCCGGCCGCCACGCTGCGCAGCCGCTCCGGTACGCGCGGTAATAGCCGGAAACTCCCTGCACAGCGCCACGACTTCTGCTGAGATGTACCCCCGGCGGGTAGCCGGACGATCTTGAGGGACGGGGATGCGACGGGGGTTCGGAGAACGCTTGGGGCTGCCCAGCGCACTGGGTTCCTTACCCCTCGCCCCGATCGCGCCGGAGTACGCCGAGCTGATGGGCCATCAGCGCGCGGCCGGGATGCTTCACTTCGGAGAAGCTCTGGTCGGTGACGGCGAGACGCTGTCCTTCCTGGACGGCCTCTTCCTCTGCGCCGGGAACCGGCGCCACCACCTCGGCGCGGCCCGGCTGCGTGGCCTCGCCGACGCGAACCCGTCCCGGGGCCCCCTCCTGAGGCTCCTCGCCGACATCCAGACCCGCGACGCGTCCGCCCTTCGGCGCGTACTGCTCCACCAACTGATCGGACTCCTCCAGGAGTCGGGAGCACGGCGGAAGGCCTCCGGACTCGAACCCGCCGAGGCGGCCCTCCTCGAACAGGCCGTCCCCGCCCTGCCCGTCCTCGACGCACGGCAGCGCAAGGCGGCCGAATCCCTCGGCGGGCTCCTGCACCGGCGCCGGTTACGGGCCACCGCGCGGGCCCTCGACACTCTGGGCGCCGCCGTCGTCCGCACCGACCCGACGCTCTCGCGGCTCGCCTCCCGGCTCGCCCACCGCCTCGCCCGCTGCGACCGCTCGCTCGCCGCCGCTCGCGCCACCCGGGACACGGAGGCTGCCCGCACCCACTACCTGGACGCCCTCGGGGTGGCCGCCGACGACGACACGGCGACGCGTGGCCTGATCATGCTGGGGCGCCCCCGGCGCACCGAGGACGCCCCGCTCAGGGCCCGGCTCTCCGGCGACCGGGTCCTCCTCGCGTGGCCGGCGCCGGACGGACGGAGCTGGCGCGCGGTCCGCCTCACCCGGGGAACGGACCGGCCGGCCGTGGTCCCCGTGATCGCCGCCGCGCCCGGGGGCAGGGGAGCCGCCGTCGACCACGGCGCCCGGCGCGGAACCCTGGTGCGGTACGCGGTGTTCCCGCTGCTCGACGGCGTCCCCGACGGGCCTCCGCTGGTCTCGGCGCCGCTTCTGGTCGCCCCGGACGCCGAGGACCTCACCGTCACCGACGCGCCCGCCCGGCTCACCGCCCGCTGGACCCGACCGCCCGGCACCGCCCGTGTGACGGTCGTCCTGCACGCCGCCGACGGCCCGGAGCCCGGCGGGAGGGTGCTCGCGCGCCACGACGCGGGCGCACACGGGGACACGCACACCTTCACCGGGCTCCGGCCCGGCTCCTACCTCGTCCGTGTGGTCTGCCACCACTCCTCTCCCGAGGGCCGGGAGGTCGAGTCCGAGGGGGCGGGGGCCGCCGGCGTCGTCCACGCGTGGCCGGAGGCGCTCACCGCGCTCACCGCCGAACCGGACCCCGAGGGAGGCGTCCGGTTCGCCGGCAGCGGTGCGGCCGACGCCGAGGTGCGCCTCGTCGCCTGGACCGACCCGGCGGGGGCGCCGCCCGAGGGCACCGGTCTGCCCACCGACGCCCTGCCGGACCCGCTCCCCTGGGCCGGGTACGGCACCGCGCACCCGGTGGCGCCGCCCGCCGCCTTCACCGGGCCGATCGTCGCGGTGGCCGTACGCGGGGAACGGGCCCTCGTCGGCCCGTCCGTCCGTGTCGACATCCCGGCGCCGGTGACCGGCCTCCGGGGACTGCGCGAGCACGACGGACACGTGCGGCTCGTCTTCGACTGGCCCGCCGACGCCGGTTCCGTCGAGGTCGAGTGGGAGCAGGAGGGGGCCCGGGACCGCTCCCGGGTCAGCCGCTCCCGCTACCTCAGGGAGGGGCTGCGGCTGCCGATCGGTCCGGCCGCCGTCCGGATCGGTGTGCGCGCCGCCTCCCGCCACGAGCGGCCCGCCGGGCCACCCCGCCCGGACGCCGCAGCCGCCGCACATACCGCGCACGCCGCAGAGGCCGCGGACCCGACCGTCGTCGTCCGGCGTGCCCCCGCCGTGCTCGACCTCCCCGGCGACGTCGTCGTCTCCTTCCGGCTGGTGACCCGGCGCCGGGGGCTCGCGCGCAGGGCGACGCCCGAGGCGGTCGAGGTGACGGTGACGGGGGCCGGCACTCCCGGCTCCTCCCCCGCCGGAGCGGGGACGCCCGACACGGCTTCCCGCCCCGACCTCCCCGACCTCGTGCTCGTCGGCCGCGCGGGCGACGCCGCCACCGCGCGCCCCCGGCACCCCGAGGACGGTGACGTCCTCGTCCGGCTGACCGGGGCGGAGCTGGCCGCCTCGCCGCGCACGGTCCGCGAGCTGCCCGCCGGGCTCCTCCGGCCGCCCTACGCCCTGCGGGCGTTCCTGGCCGGCCGGCACGCCGGCTCCGTACGCCTCGAAGAACCCGCCCTCTCGACCCTGGTGGTGCGCTGACATGACGACGGTGATCTGCCCGTACTGCTTCGACCGTTCCCAGGCCTCGCGCCTCCCGTACCGCTGTCTCATGTCCCGTACCGGACTGCGCGGGGGCACCCCCTGCGACCCCGAACGGGACGACCTGTGGGCGAGCTTCACGGGCGCCGCGGCGCCCCCCGCCGCGTACATGAGGGGGCCGGTGTTCGCCGCGCCCGGCGGCTTCGGCAGGCTGCGCGGCGGAGGCGGCGGGCGCGCCGAGTGCCCGCGCTGCGGGGTGGCCACGCCCGTGCGGGTGTGCGCGGCCTGCCACAGCGACCTGCCGAGCGACTACTGCGCCCAGGACAGCCGGATCATCGCGCTGATCGGGGCGAAGGCGTCCGGCAAGAGCACCTATGTGTCGGTCCTCGTCAACGAGTTGAGGCACCGGGTCGGGCAGGCGTACGGGGCGGCGCTCGCCGCGATGGGCGACGAGAGCCAGAACCGGGACCGCGAGATGGCGGAGGACCTGTACGAAAGGCTGCGGCTGCCCGGCGCGACCCGGCCCGCCGCGACCGGGTTCAACGACCCGCTGCTCTACCGGCTGAGCCTGCCGAGGCAGGGCCGCCAGGGCAGCCGGCACACGGCGCTCGTCTTCTTCGACGCCGCCGGCGAGGACCTCAAGTCGGCCGAGTCCATGACCCGTTACACCCAGTACCTGAGCGCGGCCGACGGCATCGTCCTGCTCGTCGACCCGCTGCAGCTGGGGGCGGTGCGGGACGCCCTGCCCGAGGGCGGCGGGCCGCCGCTGCCCTCCCGCGAGACCCCGGCCCTGCAGATCGCCGCCGACGTCGCCACCCAGCTGCGCTCGCACCGCCGGAGCGGCTCGCGCGGCCGGGTGGACACACCGCTCGCCGTCGCCGTCACCAAGACGGACACGCTGCGCCCGCTGGTCGACCCGCACTCCCCGCTGCTGCGCAACGCCCCGCACTCCGGCGGCCGGTTCGACGAGGCCGACCGGCTCGCCGTCCACGAGGAGACCAGGTCGCTGATGGAGGGCTGGGACTCGGGGGCGCTCTGGCGCCAGCTGGAGCGGGACTTCTCCACGGTGTCGCTCTTCGGTCTGTCCGCGCTCGGCTCCCCACCGCCCGCCGACGCCCCCGCCGACGCGCCCAAGTCCGGTCCCCAGCCCATACGTGTCGAGGACCCGATCCTGTGGCTCCTCGGACGGCGCGGCCTGATCCCGGTCGCCAAGCCGCCGCGCGACAGCGGCTCCAAGGGGGAGTCCACGGCATGAGCCTGCCCCAGATGCACTACACGTCGGCGCCGCCCGGACCGGACGGCTCCGGCTTCCGGTTCACCGCGGTCACGCCCGGCGTCCCGTCGTCCGTGCTCCGCGAGGCCGAGCAGCTCGTCGGGTACGAGCCGCCCCGGGACGCCCCGTCGCGCCCCACACCCTCGGACCTGGCCCTGTTCCCCGAGATGTTCAGCTACACGCGGCTCTCCGACGGCAGCGGCCTGCTCAGCCGCACCGTGTACACGGGCGCCGACTACAGCGGACGGTGGGGCAACTTCCACGCCCACGCCGTCCACCTGACGGCCGGCGACCGGCTGCCCGGCGACCTGCCGCCGATCGCCGCGTGGGGCGCCCCGCAGTGGGCGGACCGCTCCCCCGAGGACGGCGCACCACCGCCGCTCGACGCCTTCACCCCGGTGCACTCGGCCGGACTCCAGGCGGAACTCGCCGCCTTCGCCGCCGAACGGCAGCCCCGGCTCGCGGCCGTCCTGGCCGATCTGCGGCGCCTCGCCGAGTCCCCGCACGCCCCGCAGATCGTCCTGGCCGAGGAGGACACCCGGCGGGTCGCGCACTGGGTGATGCTGGCGAACGCCGCGCTGCCCCACGAATTCGCCCGCGGCCTGACGTTCACCACGTACACCCGGCGTCCGCAGCAGGCCCGCCAGCAGGTCATCGGCGTCCGCCCGGAGGACGTCAGGTCGGTGACCGGGCAGCCGCACCGGTACAGCGTGCACGACTGCTCCGATCCCTCGGTGGCCCCGCCGCCGGTGGCCGACGCCTGGGCACGCCTCGCGGCGGCCGTCTGGGCCGCCGACGCGTACGAGCTCATCCGGCAGGCGGCCCAGACGGCCGGTGCGGAGCCGTTCGCGTCGGGTCCGCTGGCCGCGCTCGCGCTGGCGCGGGGCATCCCGGTCCCCGAGGACACCCGGGCCGACGCGGTCGCCTGGGTCCGCGCCCACCTCGGCGCCTTCGACGAGCCGACGCTCACCGGCTTCCTCAAGGCCGTCTGCGACAACGGCCCCGGCGCGTCCGAACTCCCCTCGGAAACCCTGGCCGACCTCCTGGCGGCACTGCACGGCAGCGTCCCCGCCGCGCTGACCGCTCCGCTCACCGCGCGGCTCGTCAGCCGGGCCGTACGGGGCGGGGCGCCTCTTCCGCCGCTGCCGCCCGAGGCGCTGCCCGAGCCGTACCGGAGCGACCTGGCCGCCGAGTCCGGCGAGGACCTTCGCCGGACGCTCCGGGACCCGCTCACCCCGCTGATCCGGGTCGTCGAACTGCTGCGGGTGGCCCGGCTTCTCGGGGTGGCGTACGACGACCTGACGGGCGGTCTCGCCGGACGGTTCCGCGACGGCCTGCTGAGCCGGCCCGGCGCGGCCACCGCGGAGGCGCTGCGGGACGCGCTCGCCGAGTCCGACGTCCTGCGCGACGAGGTCTCCGTCCTCCTGGAGGACCGTGCCTCCGACGACCCGCCGGGCGTCGCCCGCGCCCTGCGGGACGCCCGGCTTCCGGTCGAAGGGCCGCCCGGGACACTGCCCCACCTCCGGATGTGTGCGGCGGCCGCGGCGCTGCGGCCGGGAAGCGCGGCGAGCGCCGAACAGGCCGGCGCACGGGCCGGCGGCGGGACCGCGGTGCGAGACCGGGAGCGGGAGCAGGCATGGGTCCGTGACCGCAACGGCGAGCTGCACCAGCTGCTCCGGGTCGCCGGGGTGCCCCACCTCGGGAACCCCCTCGTGCTGCGCACGGCCTTCGCGCTGGTCTGGGACGACCGCGAACCGACGGCGGCCGAGGCGTCCCAGCTCCTGAACGAGACGGGAGCCCGGCCGCACATCGACGCCGGCACCTGGGACCACCTGGTGAGCGCCGCGGTCGACGCGCCCGCCGACGACAAGGAGGCCCCGCTCCTCGCCCGGCAGCTCCTCGCCGCCGCGCCCGACGCCGTCGGGCGTTCGGTCCTGGACGACCTGAGGTTGCTGTCGCTCGTCCACGACATGGAGGAACGGAAGAGCGAGGCCGACCCCGCCCGGCAGGGCTGGACGGCCCGGGTCCGGGCGCTCGCCGGCTCCACGCGGCCGAACGTCCGGAACCGTGCCACGGCCGCGCTGGCCCGGTGCCTCGTGGGCCCGGACCGGCCGGGCGGTGAACTCGGGGAGCTGGCCCGCAGCGACGACGGCGACCTCATCGACGCCTACGCCTCGGCGGCCCGTACGCCGGTCTTCCGCAACGTGCTGCGCGCGGCCCCCGGCCGGGTGGCGCACTGCTTCGTCGACTGGACCTCCCACGCCGGGGCGAGCCCCCGGTGGGACCTGACGCGCCGGGCGCTCCTCGACGAGGTGCTGCGCCCCGTCGTCCAGGACTTCACCGACGGGGAGGTCTTCTCGGTCGAGCAGGCGCTCGGGCGTCTGCCGGCGAACCGCGCGGCCGACTTCCAGGAGTGGAACCGGCCGTCGGGCGGTCTCGGCCGCCTCTTCCGGCGGCGCGGGCGCAAGCCGGCGACGCCTACGTCCCCCTGGCGGGGCGACGTCGCACCGCCCGAGGGGAAGCGGGACCGATGACGACGGGAGAACCGCTGACGAGGGAGCAGGCGCCATGACGGGTGACGATCTCACCGCGACCGCCGTCGACGTGCTCGTGGCGTTCTGGGCCGCTACCGCCCTGCTGGTCTGCGTCGCCTACGCGTTCTGGGTGTTCCTGGCCACCGCCTGCCGGAGCGCGGGGCGGGCACTCGGTCCCTTCCGGCCGGGACGGGCGGACAGCCGGGTCCTCACGATCGGCACGGAACCCGCCCACCCGTCGTACTGGCCGGCGCAGTCCTGGATCGACACGGGCAGCGCCGTCGGCCGCTCCTACCGGGCGCTGTGGACGCTGTGGCGGGCCCACTGGATGGCCACCGTCGCCGGACGGCTCCTCCTGGGGCGGCGGCCGGCCACGAACCGGCGGGGCGCGAACGCCTTCACCCGCCTGACCATGCGGCTCGTGGCGCCGGGCACAGCGGTCGGCGCGACCGCCGCCGCGCTGCTGGCCGCCGCGCTGCACACGCTCGTGCTCGCCGTGTTCTGCGCCCTCGTCGCCCTCGTCTGGGCGTCCTGGACGCTGACCGTCGCCGTCGTACGGGGCGGCGAGCGCGGCCGCCTGCTGCTTCGCGGCGTGCGAAGCGTCTGCCCGCACCCCGGCTGCCACCGTCCCTTCCCCCTGGCGGCCCACCCCTGCCCGCAGTGCCGCGCGGTCCACACCTCGCTGCGGCCCGGGCGGTACGGGGTGTTCCGGCACGCCTGCCGGTGCGGCGCCCGGCTCCCCTCCTCGCTCTTCTCCGGCCGCGGCCGGGCAGCCGCCGAATGTCCGTCCTGCGCACGGCCGTTGCCGCCGTCGGTAGGCACCACGCGAGTGGTCCACGTGCCCCTGATCGGCGGTTCCTCCTCGGGCAAGACGATGCTCGTCGCGGCCGTCGTGGCGGGGCTGCGTTCCTGGTCGGAGCGCGGGAACCTCACCATGGAGTTCGCCTCGGACGCCGACCAGCAGGACGGCGAGGCGCTGGACCGGCAGCTCGACCTGAACGACTGGGCCAACAAGACGCAGGGCGACCAGCGGGCCTGGATGATCCTGGTGGGCAGGGGACGGCGACGGCGCCTGCTCTACCTCTACGACCCCATGGGCGAGTCCCTGCAGCAGGCCGACCGGGTGCGCGAACAGCAGTACCTCGCGCACGCCGACGGCGTCCTCTTCGTCGTCGACGTGCTGGCCGACCGCACGGTACGGCGCACCCTGCACGGCGCCGACGACACCCTCGCCGACGGGGCCCGGCCCGCCGCCCAGGGACCCGTCGACACCTACCAGGGGCTCACCGGCGAACTCGCCGCGCTCACCGGCGGCCGCGGCGACCTCCCCGTGGCCGTGGTGGTCACCAAACGGGACGTGCTCGACCGCATCGAGGCGCTGCCCGCTCCGGGGGCCCGGGTCGACGAATGGCTCGGCGCCATCGGTCTCGGCGGGCTCGTCCGCGGCTTCACCCACGATTTCAAGGCGACGGGGTTCTGGGCGGTCAGCGCCTCGGCGGCCACCGGCGCCGGCGCCCTGGACAGCGAGCGGCGGCGGGCGGCGGAGCCGGTCCTCTGGCTGCTCGCCCGCTCGGGACTGCGGGTCGGCGCACTGGTCGAGTCACGGGGGCCGGTCCCCCGGCAGGGGCGCCGCACCGACACCAGGAAGCAGGGGGTTCGACAGGGATGACGGTGGTGACCCCGCGCGTGGCGCGGTCCCGCAAGGCGGTCATGGCGCTGTTCGTGACGGCCTGCGTCGTGGTGTTCGGAGCGGCCGCGTACGGCTTCGTGTACGCGCTGCCCGGCCTCGTCGAGGAGGTGCGGTCGCTGTGGGAGGAGTGGTGACCGCCCGTCGGCGCGCGACCCGGCCTCCGGCCGCTCCCCCGCTCTCCTAGAACTTCCGGGAGGCGGAGGCGGGCGCGATGGCCGGCTTCCTCTCCTCCCCCTTTCCTTCATCCGATTCCCACCCACCCACCCTCAGGAGGATTCTCGTGACCGAGATCCCCGGCGGCCCCATGGCGAACCGCCCGGTGCACTTCATCTGGCTGCTCGACTGCTCGTACTCGATGCTCGGCGAGAAGATCGGGCAGCTGAACTACGCGATCCGGGAGGCGATCCCGGAGATGCGCTCGGTGGCGCACGACAACCCGGCCGCCCAGCTGCTGCTGCGCACGATCACCTTCTCCACCACCGCCCGCTGGCACCACAAGGACCCCGTCCCGGTGGACGACTTCACCTGGCAGGACGTGCAGCCCGACGGCACCACCAACCTGGGCGAGGCCCTTCACCTGGTGGCCGGGGAGCTGCGTACCCCGCCGATGCCCGAGCGGGCCCTCAAGCCGGTGATCGCCCTGGTCTCGGACGGCGTGCCGACGGACGACTGGCGTGCCGGGCTCAAGGCGATCGACGCCACCCCGTGGGGCCGCAAGGCCGTCCGGGTCGCCATCGCGATCGGCTCCGACGCCGACCGCAGCGTGCTCCAGGAGTTCCTGGCCAATCCGGAGCTGCGCCCGCTCGACGCGAACAGCCCCAAGCAGCTGGCCGCCGCCATCCGCTGGGCCTCGACGGCGGCCGTCAAGGCGGCCTCGCAGCCGGTGGCCGGCTCGCACGACCCCACCGTCAAGGCCGCGCCGTACGCGCCCCCCGTCCTCTCCGACGACGACGAAGACGACGTGTGGTGAGCGCCCCACCGGCCTGGGAGACCTTCCACACGAGCATCCAGGGCGTCAACAAGGCACGGAACCAGGACCGGTGCCTGGTCCAGGGCACCGGCTCGGCCCGGGATCCGCTGATCCTCACCGTCGCGGACGGGCACGGCTCGGCCTCGTACCCCCGGAGCCACGTCGGAGCGCACTACGCGACGGATCTGTTCGCCAACCGCGCACGCGAGTTCGTGACGTCCGTGGCCGACCGCGACCGGGCGGGCTGGCGCGGACGGCTGCGCGACTACGCCCGCATCGGCCTGCCGGAGCGGCTGGTCAGGGACTGGCAGGGCGAGGTCCTCCGCCACTGGGAGCGTGATCCCACCCCGGACGAGGACCCGAAGTCCCCGGGGCCGATCCTGCGGCTGTACGGGTCGACGCTGATCGGCGCCGTCCTCACCCCGGACCTCTTCGTCGCCTGGCAGTTGGGCGACGGCGAGCTGACCGTGGTGGACGGCGACGGCGAGGTCCGGCTGCCGCTCGCCCCCGTCCGGGCCGAACTCGGCGACGAGACCGCTTCGCTGTGCATGCGCAACGCGTGGCGGTCGGTGCGCGTGCACTGGGAGCCGCTGCCCGATCCGGCACGGGCTCCGCGGCTGGTGGCGCTGTCCACGGACGGCCTGTCGAAGAGCTTCGTGTCGGACGAGGGCTTCACCGAGTTCGCCGCCGGACTGCACCGGCGGCTGTCCGAGCGGGGCGTGCCCGGCGTCGCCGAGGACATCCCCCGGTGGCTGGCCGAGGCGTCCCGGCACTCGGGCGACGACACCACCCTGGTGCTGGCCCGCCGTGCCGGCGGCCGCCCCGCCACCGACGAGGGCGCCGGCGAGCCCGCGGACGCGGAGGACGGGGGCGCCGGCGAGCCCGCGGTGGCACGGGACGAGGGCGCCGACGAGAGCCGGGACGACGCCGCGGAGGGCCCGGGAAGCGGCCCTGTGGATCCGCGGATCCCCTACTGCGAGGAGAGAGAACGACCATGAGCGGCATGCTCGACAGCGGAGACTCGCTGACCACGGACGGCGGGCAGACCATCGTCGTCGACCGCCTGCTCGGCTCAGGCGGCCAGGGCGAGGTGTACCGGGTCGGCCTGCCCGACGGCAGCGTCAAGGCCCTCAAGTGGTACTACCCGGACAGCGCGACCCCGCAGCAGCGCCGGGTCGTGGAGGACCTGGTGACCCGTGACTTCGACGACGACAGGTTCCTCTGGCCCACGGCCTTCGTGAGCGCGGGGGCCGACCGGTTCGGCTATCTGATGGACGTGCGGCCGGACCGCTTCCGCGGTCTGCCCGAGCTGTTCCGGCGAACGGTGAGCACGTCCTTCCGGGCCCTGCTCACCGCCTGCCTGTACACGGTCGAGGCGTACCAGGCGCTGCACTCCAAGGGCATCGCGTACCGGGACATCTCCTGGGGCAACATCTTCTTCGACCCGGCCACCGGCGAGATCCTGGTCTGCGACAACGACAACGCGGTGGTGGAAGGGGACCAGAGCGGGATCTCCGGGACCATGGGGTTCATGGCCCCCGAGCTGGTCCGCGGGGACCCCGGCGCCCAGCCGGGGACCCAGAGCGACCTGCACTCGCTTTCGGTCCTGCTGTTCATGTTCCTGATGAACCACCACCCGCTCAAGGGCGCCCGCGAGCTGGCCATCCA
The DNA here is from genome assembly GCF_044752725.1 of Streptomyces sp. NPDC088707. Classification (NCBI taxonomy): domain Bacteria; kingdom Bacillati; phylum Actinomycetota; class Actinomycetes; order Kitasatosporales; family Streptomycetaceae; genus Streptomyces; species Streptomyces sp. NPDC088707. Next base: position 103,315 of record NZ_JBIVLV010000013.1, read on the forward strand.
CTGCCTCGACGAGAACGCGGAGCGCAAGCTGTACGGCCGCGAGCCGCTGTTCGTCTTCGACCCGCAGTACACGGACAACCGGCCGGACCCCGTCGAGCACTCCACCGTGCTCGCCCTGTGGCCGCTGGTCCCGCCGTCCGTGCAGGCGCTGTTCGTGCAGAACTTCACGGTCGGTCTGCGGGAGCCGTCGGCCCGGGTGCGCGAGTCGCAGTGGCGGGACGCGCTGCGGGCCGTCCGTGACGCCGTGGTGGAGTGCGCGAGCTGCGGCCGGGAGAACATGACGGAGCCGGGCTCGGCGACGCCCGGCACCTGCTGGAAGGACGGCTGCCGCAGCACCCTCGTCCTGCCGCCCCGGCTCGTGGTGACCACCCCGCCGCCGCGGGCGGAGCGGCACATCATGCTCGGCAGGTCCGCGCGGATCCACCGGCACCACCTGAGCCCGGAGCCCTCGCGGCACGACTACTCGGAGGAGAGTCTGGTGGCCGAGCTCGTGGAGCATCCGCAGAAGCCGGGGCGCTACGGCCTCGCCAACCGGTCCTCCACGGCCTGGACGGGCACCCGGTCCGACGGCACCACCCAGCAGGTCGTCCCCGGCCAGACGGTGCCGCTGCGGTCCGGGCTCGCCCTCGAACTGGACGGCGGCGCCAAGGCGGAGGTACGCGCCCGCTAGTACCCGCCCTTCGGGGGTCCTGCCAGGGGATCACATGCCGACGATGCCGGCGATCCCCTGGACCAGGGCGAGACCGCCGCTCCCGACGGTCACGTACGGCTCGATGGCGGTGAGCGCCGACCGGATGCGGCCCTGGTCGGCGGGGCGCCCCTCGCGCTCGGCGGTCACGAGTTCGCCGTGCACCGCCTCGGCCTGCGCGACGGCGCTCGCGGCCGTCTCCTGTTCGCGGAGCCACTGGACGAGGCGGGCCGCCATCGCCACGGCACTCGCCGGGTCCGTGCCGTACTGGTGGATCTCCACCCGGCCGTTGTCCCCGATGTTGCTCCCGGACACCTGGCCGTGGAAGTTGTACGTGTTCATGGGTTTCCTCTCGCTCAGGGACCGGCCTGGCCGTGCGGGGCCGGCGCGCCCTGCTGTCCGCCCGGTCCGTGCTGGTTGACGACGCCGTGGTTGCCGACGTTGCTGCCGTGGATGTCGCCCGAGATGTTGTACGTCTGGGTGCTGATCACCTGCACCGCCTGATCGTACGAACTGGTGTCCACCCGGTGGTCCTTGAGGAACCGTTCGGTCGCGGTGAGGACGCCGCTCTGGAGGCGGTGCAGGTAGTCCCGGGAGTCGGCGCGGTCGTTGTGCAGCATCTGGTCCCAGGAGGAGACCCTCTCCCGGATGCTCCCGGTCGCCCCGTGGTCGAAGACGAGCTGCCGCTCGGAGATCTCCCTGCGCCAGTTGCGGAGTTCGCGGGCCCTGGCCCGGGCCCGGGCGCGCCGCCCGGAGTTGCGCCCCCACGCTCCCCGCAGCGCGGACCAGCAGGCGCGGCGGGTGGCGGTGAGCAGTTTCCAGGTCCGTTCGAAACCGCGGAACGGCAGGGCCGCGACGCGGTTGTAGGCGTCGTCCACGGGCGGGATGACGAAGACCAGCACCTCCCAGGAGAGGCTGGGATGGTGGAGCCGGGCCCGCAGCTGCATGGTCACGATCACCCGTCCGCCGTCGCTGACCCGCTCCAGGCTGAGGAAGGTCCGCATCCCGGCCCCGGGGTGGAGCAGTCCGGTCCGTACGAGGTCGGTGTCGATCTGGGCGCGTGGCCGGCCCTGCGGTTCCTCGAGGAGCTCGTGGGCGAGGAGCGGCACGTGGTCGCCGCTCACGTAGAGCCGGTTCCGGGCGCGGAGCCCTTCGAGGCCCGCGATCTTCGCCATCTCCTTGGCGACGTAGGTGTGCAGGTCGACGGCGTCGAAGGGGACGATGGTCAGCTTGCGTCCGGGGTTCGCCGGGTCCTCGGCGGGCCGCGCGACGTCGATGGGCTGCCACACGACGTCCTTGATCTTCGTGCCGCTGCCGACGAAGGGGTGGGTGCGGGCGGCGGTGGCGGTGTACGGCACCACGTTGGCCTTGGCGAGTGCCCGGAGCCGGTCCTCGGCCGTCCGCTCGACGGGCTCGGCGAGGGTCTCGGGGCGTTCGGTGCCCCAGTACACGTCCTGAGCCGCGCTCCAGTCCCCGGACAGGGCGGCGTGGACGGCCCACCAGGCGCCGACGAGGGACCCGAGCACGATCCCGCCGCCCGCCCACAGGCCGGCTGCGTTGCCGCTCACCAGGCCCCACACCAGGACGGCGAGGCCCGCCCAGAGGGCGAGGAAGAGGCGGGAGAGGACGCGGTCACGCCGCTCGTGGCGGCGCACCGCCGCCCGCGCGTGGCGGGCGAGGGCGATCAGGTGGATCCCGAGGGGAAGTCCCAGTGCCGTCATCCGGTCCGCGGTGAGCTCGGTGTCCACCTCGCGGGCGAAGTGCTCGTCGAGGTGGACGTGCGCGCACAGCTGCCGGGTCACCGCGTCCTTGCGGTAGGTCGGAAGCGTCGGTAACGGTCTGCGTGCCATGCGGTCTCCCCCTGTGTCACCGCACACCCTAGGGAAGTCCGCCCACCGTGTCCCCCGGATGGGAAGGACGGCTCAGCTCTCGCCGGGCTCCAGGCGCAGCGAGATCGAGTTGATGCAGTACCGCTGGTCGGTCGGGGTGGGGTAGCCCTCGCCCTCGAAGACATGGCCCAGGTGCGAGCCGCAGCGGGAGCAGCGGACCTCGGTGCGGACCATGCCGTGGGAGCGGTCCTCGATCAGCTCGACGGCGGAGCTGTCCTTCGGGTCGAAGAAGGACGGCCAGCCGCAGTGCGACTCGAACTTCTCGTTCGACGTGAACAGCTCCGCGCCACAGGCCCGGCAGGAGTACACGCCCTTGGTGGTGGTGTCCGTGTACTCGCCGCGGAACGCGGGCTCGGTGCCCGCCTGGCGCAGCACCTGGTACTCCGCCGGGGTCAGCTCCGCACGCCACTGCTCGTCCGGCTTCTCGACGTCGTACGCCATGAGCTCGCTCCCTCTGCTACTTCGACAGGTGGTCCAGGATCAGCGGGCCGAGGTCCGTGACGTCGCCCGCGCCCATGGTGAGAACGAGATCACCGGGTCCGGCCATTCCCGCCACGACCTGCGGCACCGCCGTCTTGTCGTGGACGGGCGTCACGTCGGCGCCGGCCCGCCGCGCGGCGGCGATGATCAGCTCGCTGGTGATGCCGGGGATCGGGTCCTCGCGGGCGGGGTAGATGTCGAGGACGACGGACGCGTCGGCGAGGGCCAGCGCGTCGCCCATCTCCCTGCCCAGCTCCTGGGTGCGGGAGAAGAGGTGCGGCTGGAAGACGACCAGGAGCCGGGAGGCGCCGGCGGCGCCGCGCATGGCCTCCAGGTCGGCGGTCATCTCGGTGGGGTGGTGCGCGTAGGAGTCGATGACCTGGACGCCGTTCGCCTCGCCCTTGAGCTGGAGGCGGCGGCCGACGCCGGTGTACGCGGTGAGGGCCTGGGCGAGCTCGGCCGGGTCGATGCCGACGCGGGCGCCGGCGGCGAGGGCCGCGGCGGCGTTGTGCGCGTAGTGGCGGCCGGGGACGGAGACGGTGAAGGTGTGCTCGACGCCGTCGAGGGCGGCCGTCACCTCGCTCGTCATCCCGTTCGGGACGATCTTCAGGATGCGGGCGTCGGAGTCCTCGGTCTCACCGACCGTGACGATGTTCAGACCGTCGCGGTCCGCGACGCGGCGGGCCAGTTCGCGGGCGCCCGGGTGCTCGCCGACGACCAGGGTGCCGCCGGGGCGGATCTTGGCCGTGAAGGCCTCGAAGGACTCGTAGATCTCGTCCATGGAGGCGTAGTTCGCGTGGTGGTCCAGCTCGACGTTGAGGACGATCGCGACCTCGGGGTCGTACTTCTGGAAGCTGCGGTCGCTCTCGTCGGCCTCGGCGACGAAGACCTCGCCGTCGCCGTGCAGCGCGTTGGTGCCGGGACCCGCGAGGTCGCCGCCGATGGCGTACGAGGGGTCGAGGCCGAGCTCGGTGAGCGCGACGGCCAGCATCGAGGTGGTCGTCGTCTTGCCGTGCGTACCGGCGACGGCGATCGCGCGCAGGCCGTCCATCAGGGAGGCGAGCGCGTCGGAGCGGTGGACGACGGGGATGCCGAGCTCGGCGGCGCGGGCCAGCTCGGGGTTGTCGGCGCGGATGGCGCTGGAGACGACGACGGCGGAGGCGTCGTCGGCGAGGTGCTCGGCGGCGTGCCCGATGTGCACGGTGGCGCCGAGGGCGCGCAGCGACTGGGCGGTCGCGGAGTCCTTGGCGTCACTGCCGGCGACCTTGGCGCCGCGCTGGGCGAGGATCTTCGCGATGCCCGACATTCCGGCACCGCCGATGCCGATGAAGTGCGGCCGTTCCATGGCGGCAGGGATGGCGGGTGCCATGCGGATCTCTCCCCGGGGTGCGTCGTGCGTGGAAGACCCCAGCCTAGTGGCTCCGGCCGGGTGGGCCCGGCGGGAGCGGCGGGGCCCGGTCCGTGGCGTGCCGGTCGTGCCCGGCCCGGTCCGCGCCCCCTGCACGGGGCGCGGACCGGGACCGGCCGTACGGCTACTCGGCTGCTTCCTCGCTGTGGGCGAAGAGCTTGAGGACGGGGACCCCCACCTTGTGGCGGGCCCGGGAGGCCCAGTCACGGTGGAAGAACTCCTCCACGTAGTGCGGGGCGGTCAGCACGATCACCTCGTCCGCCTCCGACTCGTCGACCACCGCCTTCATCTTGGTGAGCGGGTGGTCCTCCACGACCTGGCCGACCGCTTCGCAGCCGGCGTCTCTCAGTGCCCGGAGCGAGTGCTCCAGGGCCACCTCGGCGGGGCGCCTGGCCTCCTTGCCCTCCGGTTCGTCGCCCTCGCGGGCGGCTTCCTTCAGTTCGCCCATGGCCACGTCGTCGATGGCACGCAGCAGTACATCGGCCTGGTCACCACGCGGCTGCATCAGAACGATGAAGGACACGCCCTCGTCGCCGTGCAGCGTGGTGACGAATTCCACGTCGACGGACGTCAGGGGCTTCTCGATCATCAGAACGCTTGTGAACACCTCAGGAGCCCTTCTGCGGAAACCATCCTTCCCCGTGCCCGCACGGGGTCTGCGACAGTAAGTGTGCCCAGCGGACGGTAAGCGGAACGACAAATTCCGCCGATTGTCAGATCCGACGGTAGCGGGTGAAGAGGAAGCCGTCCTGCTCCAGCAGCGAAGCCACGGCGAAGCGTGTCGGGACGGCCACCGGAGGCCCCCCGGCGATCCGCTGGGCGTCACCCGCGGTCATCGTCGGCGAGACCGCCAGACACAGCTCGTCGAGGACCTCCGCGGCCACGAACTGGCCGAGCAGCCGGGGCCCGCCCTCGGTCAGCTGCCGCCGGAGCCCGCGCTCCGCGAGCACCGTCTTCGCGCGGACCGGTTCCACCCCGGCGCCGTCGCCCGCCACCAGCACCTCGGCACCCGCCTCCCGCGCGGCCCGCACCCGCTCGGCGGGCGCGGCGGCGCCCGTGAGGACCAGGGTCGGCACCAGCGGCTCGGTGAAGAGCGGAAGCGAGAAGTCCAGGTTCAGCGAGGCACTGACCACGGCGATCACCGGGGCCGGGCCCTGTCCCGCGGCGGCGCGGCGGGCCGCGAAGGCCTCACGCGCGCGTGCCGGGCGGTAACCCTCCAGGCGTACCGTTTCCGCACCGACGACGACCACGTCCGCGAGGGCCCGCAGGGTGCCGAAGATCCGCATGTCGGTCTCCGAGGAGAGCGGCTGGGAGCGCCCGTCGTGCTGCCCCGCCCCGTCGAGCGACGAGACCATGTTGGCCCGCAGCCAGGCCCCCTCCCCCTCGGGGAGCTCCGGGTACGCGTAGGCGTCGGCGAGCTCGTCGAGCGACCACTCCCGGTCTCCGGCCTCGGGCTCGTGGGCTGTCATGTCCGTCACAGGGAACAGGCGTCGCATCCTTCGAGTCTGACATGGCGCTTACAGTGGGGAACTGTGTCGACCCGTGCCCTCTCCGAAGCCGCATCCACCTCAGCGGCCCCGCTCTCGCTCTGCTCCCGAGAGCCCCACGTCCCCGCCGACCGACTCGTCGCGGAGATGGTGCCGCCGCCGCGCTTCGACTCCGTGCGGTTCGACACGTACCTCCCCGACCCGAACCAGCCCAGCCAGACGGACGCCGTCAAGGCGCTGAGCACCTTCGCCGAGGGCCTGGGCGGAGCGCACGCCTCCGGCGCCGGGAAGCGCCGCTGGTTCGCCCGGAAGCCGGCCGCCCCCACCGGACCGCGCGGCGTCTACCTGGACGGCGGGTACGGAGTCGGCAAGACCCACCTGCTCGCCTCCCTGTGGCACGCGACCCCCGCCGAGCCCGCGCTGAAGGCGTTCGGCACCTTCGTCGAGCTGACCAACCTGGTCGGCGCGCTGGGCTTCCAGCAGACCGTGAAGACCCTCAGCGGGCACCGTCTCCTCTGCATCGACGAGTTCGAGCTCGACGACCCGGGCGACACCGTCCTCGTCTCCAGCCTGCTCGGCAAGCTGGTCGAATCGGGCGTGGCGCTCGCCGCCACCTCCAACACGCTCCCCGGCAAGCTCGGCGAGGGCCGCTTCGCCGCCGCCGACTTCCTGCGCGAGATCCAGGGTCTCTCGGCCCACTTCCGGCCGCTGCGGATCGACGGCGAGGACTACCGCCACCGCGGGCTGCCCGAGGCCCCGTCCCCGTACTCCGACCAGGTCGTCACGGAGACCGCGTACGCGACGCCGGGCGCCTCCCTCGACGACTTCCCGCACCTGCTCGAGCACCTGGCCAGGGTCCACCCGAGCCGGTACGGCGCGCTCACCGACGACCTCACCGCGGTCTGCCTCACCGACGTCCAGCCCGTTCCCGACCAGTCGACGGCCCTCCGGCTCGTCGTCCTGGCCGACCGGCTGTACGACCGCGAGATACCCGTGCTCGCCTCCGGACTGCCGTTCGACCGGCTTTTCAGCGACGAGATGCTGAACGGCGGGTACCGCAAGAAGTACTTCCGGGCGATCTCCCGGCTCACCGCGCTCGCCCGCGACGCCAAGGGGCTGGTCGCGCAGTAGGTTGGGGGCCGTACCCGATCGAAAGGGATCCACCATGGCCACCGTGCGTCACGCCCACACCGTCTGGCAGGGCGACCTCCTCAAGGGTTCCGGCGTCGTCACCCTCGACTCCTCCGGTCTCGGCTCGTACGACGTCTCCTGGCCGGCCCGCTCCGAGGAGCCCAACGGGAAGACGAGCCCCGAGGAGCTCATCGCGGCCGCGCACTCCTCCTGCTTCTCCATGGCCTTCTCCAACGGCCTGGCCAAGGCGGGCAACCCGCCGACCCGCCTGGAGACCAAGGCCGACGTCACCTTCCAGCCGGGCGAGGGCATCACCGGCATCCACCTGACCGTGCGCGGCGAGGTCCCCGGCCTGGACGCCGACCAGTTCCAGGCGCTGGCCGAGGACGCGAAGAAGAACTGCCCGGTCAGCCAGGCGCTCACGGGCACGACGATCACCCTCACGGCCGAGCTGGCCTGACGCCACCTCACCCCGAGCGCCACATGAGGAACTTGTGGCCCGCATGTTCACGTGTCACCACACGGCGTGATACACACATGCGGGCCACACGTCACATCACACGCCTGTCCGCCAACAGGAAAGTGGGTTGCCTCATGTCCGCAACACGACGTCAGATCCTCTCCCGCACCGGCGCCACCGCCGCCGGCATCGCCTTCACCGGCGCCCTCTCCGAACTCTTCGCCGGCAGCGCGAGCGCCGCACCCGGCGGCCACTCGGGACGAGCCGGCTACGGCCCCCTGGTCCCCGACCCCGAGGGCCTGCTCGACCTCCCGGCCGGCTTCCGCTACAAGGTCCTCTCCCGGCAGGGCGATCCGCTTCGCTCCGGCGAGGGCCTCGTCCCCAGCAACCCCGACGGCATGGGCGCCTTCGCCGGCCGTCGCGGCCGGGTGCACCTCGTCCGCAACCACGAGAACCGGGTCACCGGAAAGATCGGCGTCCCGACCGTCCCCGGCCTGACGTACGACCCGGCCGGCAAGGGCGGCTGTACGGCCCTTGAACTCGACGGCCGGAACAACGTCCTCGGCGAGCGGGTCGCCATCGCCGGTACGGCCGTCAACTGCGCGGGCGGGCCCACCCCCTGGCGTACCTGGCTGACCTGCGAGGAGACCGAGGACAGGGCCGGGACGAACGGCTACACCAAGGACCACGGCTTCATCTTCGAGGTCGACGGAGCCGACCCGCACCGCACCGGAGCCGTCCCGCTCACCGCCATGGGCCGCTTCCAGCACGAGGCGATCGCGATCGACCCGGCGAGCGGCATCGTCTACGAGACGGAGGACGCCTTCGAGCACCCCTTCGGTCTCTTCTACCGCTTCCTCCCCCACCGGCCGCTCGGCGGCACGGGCTCGCTGCGGGCGGGCGGCGCCCTGGAGGCGATGCGGGTGCCGGGCGTCGCCGACCTCTCGGTGTTCCAGGAGGCAGGCACCCGCTTCGAGGGAATCGAATGGGTCCCCGTACCGGACCCGCAGGCGGCGCAGACCCCCATCAGACTGCAGGACTTCGGCCCCCGGGGCATCACCCACGCCCAGAAGCTGGAGGGCTGCTACTGGGGCGGCCGGGCGGTGTACTTCGTGTCCTCCTTCGCGCGCGTGACGGACGGTTCCGGCGCGACGCACTTCGGCCAGGTCTGGAAGTACGAGCCGCACCGGCGCCGGCTCACCCTCGTCGTCGTCTTCGGCCCGGACACCGACATCCAGCTCCCCGGCGAGTCCCCGGACAACATCTGCCTGGCCCCGAGCGGGGGCCTGATGGTCTGCGAGGACGGCGAGGGGGCGCAGCACGTCTTCGGGGTGAGCGAGCGGGGCGAGGTGTACGCGCTCGCCCGGGGGGCGCAGGCTCTGACATCGGCAGCGGACGGCACGCCGGAGTGGGGCGAGTTCGCGGGCGTCACCTTCTCGCCCGACCGGGGAACCATGTACGTCAACTGCTACACGCCGGGGACGACGTTCGCCGTGACCGGCCCGTGGTGCTGAGCTGAGGGCGGCGCCCGGTCGCGCGCACTCGCGGGCGGCCGGGTTCCGTCGCAGGATCGGGGGAGGACGCACGCGCGGCGCGGCGGAAGGGGCACGAGGTGGCGAAGAAGGACGGGAAGAAGGACGGCGGGAAAGACGGCAGGAAGAAGAACGAGGGCACGTCCCGGCCCACTCCCCTGCGGGAGCTGCTCCGCGTCCCCGAGGGCGAGCGCGTCGACCTCACGACCTACGACGCCTCCGCGACCCCGGGCGGTCCCGCCGGCAAGGCGACCGGTCTCGCCGCCACCGCCGCCCTCGCACCCCGCCTCGCGGACCTGCAGGAACGCCTGTACGCGGCGAGCACCGCCGGGGACCGCCGGCGGGTGCTCCTGGTCCTGCAGGGGATGGACACCAGCGGCAAGGGCGGAACGGTCAAGCACGTCATCGGCCTCTTCAACCCGTCCGGCTGCCGCATCCACGCCTTCAAGGCGCCGACGCCGGAGGAGCGGAACCACCCGTTCCTCTGGCGGATCACGAGGGCGCTCCCCCGTCCGGGCGAGATCGGCATCTTCGACCGCTCGCACTACGAGGACGTACTCATCGCCCGCGTACGGGAACTGGTCCCGCGCGCGCAGCTCGACCGCCGGTACGGCCAGATCAACCACTTCGAGAAGTCCCTCGCCGACGACGGAGTGACGGTCGTCAAGGTCTTCCTGCACATCTCGTACGAGGAACAGCGCAGCCGCCTGCTGGAGCGTCTGGACAACCCGGAGAAGCACTGGAAGTTCAACGTGGGCGACATCGAGGAACGCGGCATGTGGCCGGCGTACCAGGAGGCGTACCAGATCGCCATGGAGCGCTGCACGACGGACGAGGCCCCCTGGTACCTGGTCCCGGCGGACCGCAAGTGGTACCGGAACTGGGCGATCAGCCGGCTGCTGCTCGAACACCTGGAGGCGCTGGACCCGAAGTACCCGCCGGGGGACTTCGACGTGGCCGAGAGCCGGCGGCGGCTCCTGGCCACGTGAGCGGAGCCGGCACGGGACGGCGTCCCCCTCGGCGGCCGACGCGATGGTGCGACAGCTCGGTGCGTGGACTCGGGTGCCGGCGCTGTCGAGTCGCGAGCGTGAGAACACTTTGATCGGTTAACTTCCGATCGTGAACACTTCTGTACGAAACCTGGCGGCGCTCGGTCTTCTGGGCGCCGTCCTCGTCGGCTGTGGCCGGGAAGCGGTCGAAACGCCCACGGCCCCGCCGGCGAAGAAACCGGTCACCACCGCCGGCCCGTCGCCCCGGGCGAGCGCCGCGGCGGCCGGTCCCAAGCCCGCGCGTGCCCCCGCCGCACCGCCCACCATGGCTCCGGGACCCGGCGGCCTCACCCCCGTGTACACGCGCCGGACGAAGGGCGCGGAGAAGGTCGTCGCGCTCACCTTCGACGCCGACATGACGGCCGATCAGGGCCCACGGGCCGCGCAGGGCGAGCGTTTCGACAACCCGCAGCTCATCGAGACCCTGCGCCGGCTCAAGGTGGACGCGACCGTGTTCATGACGGGCCGCTGGGCGGAGGAGTACCCGGACCAGGCGAAGTCCATCGGCCGCGACCCGCGCTTCGAGATCGCGAACCACTCCTACAGCCACTACGCCTTCGCGTCCCCCTGCTACGGCCTCCCGACCGTCTCCACCCCCGACATGGCGGACGACGTCCGGCGGGCCTTCGACGCGTTCCGCGACGCCGGGGCGGTGAACGTCGTCCCGTACTTCCGCTTCCCCGGCGGCTGCTACGACGACGCGGCCCTCCGCGCGCTCGCCCCGGCCGGGGTGACCGCGGTCCAGTGGGACGTGGTCAGCGGCGACGCCTTCGCGCAGGACGGCGACGCTGTGGCGGAGCAGGTCCTCGACGGCGTGAAGCCGGGCTCCCTGGTGGTCATGCACTGCACACGCAGCGCCGCCCCGGTCACGGAGCAGGCGATCCGGCGCATCGTCCCGGAACTCCGGGCCCGCGGCTACCGCTTCGTGAAGGTCTCGGAGCTGATGCGCGGACGACCGGCCGGCTAGCCCGAGCAGGCCGTGCGCTCCGCCTCCCGCCACTCGCAGACCGGGCACAGGGTGATGCCCTTCGTGGACTCCGGGTACTCGGTCGGCTCCTGGCACAGCACACAGGACGCGAAGGGGCCCTCGGCGGCGGGTTCGGGCTGCGGGCCGCCGGGCTCCGGAGTGGCGCAGTACGACGTGGACCCGGTCGTGTCGTTCATGTCTTCGAGCGTACTCACTCCAGGCGTGCCGTGGCCCCGCAGGCGAGCGCCGCGCACGCCGCCGCGAGGAGCACGGCGCCCCCGCAGGCGAGCCACGGCGGATCGGCGGTCGCCGTGCGGGCACCGGTGATCAGGGCCGTCATCGCGTGCTTCGCCGGAGAGCCGGTGGTCACCAGGGCGAACAGCGAGCCCAGGACCAGGGCCGCGACGGACCAGCCGGGGGCCCGGACGAACGGGCGCGACGCCAGCGCGCCGACGGCGGCGCCCGTCAGGGCGCAGGCCAGCACCGCCAGGAGCCCCGTGGTCACGGCGGCGGGCGCGGTCACACCGCGCCGGTCGCCGGTCGCCGTCACCGCGAGGACCGCGACCGCGCCGACGAGGGCGGTCAGGCCGGTCCCGGTGACGAGCGCCGCGAGATGCGCGCGGCCCCGGCCGGCGCCGGCCGCGACGACGTTCCGGGCGGCCGACGGCTCCTGCGTGACGCAGATCCGTACGGACCAGGCGGTGACGGGGAGCAGCCCGGCGGCCGCGAGGCCGAGCCCGCCGAGGACGGGTTCGCCCGCGTTGACGCCGACGGCGAGGAGGGCCGCGTACAGGAGGAGCGGGGCGAGCCACCGCTGCGAGCGGAGCAGCAGGCCGGTCTGGTAGCGCAGGAGCGCGGTCATACGCGTACGCCTTCGGGGCCGAGTTGGTGGATGTGCCAGGAGGCGGCGAGGAGCGCGCTCAGCAGGGCGTCGGAGTGGCCGGCGTCGACGGTGAGGACGGTGGTGCCGTCGCCGTCGGGCCCGGGTGCGACGTCGGGGCCACCGGGAAGCCGCTCGGGGGACGGGAGGGCGTGCGGGCCGCCGGAGACGGTGATCCGCACACGCGACCGCGGCCCACCGCCCGCGCGGACCGGGCCCGAGGCCTGGCCGACCGGGGCGACCGGACCCGAGGTCTCGCCGCTCAGGCCCGAGGCCGCGCCGACCTGGTCCCCCACCTGCCTGACCCGTCCCTCGCGCACCTCGTACACCGCGGACGGCTCCCCCTCCAGCCGGCGCGGGTCGTGGTCGACGAAGACGACCGTTCCACCGGCCGCCCGGCGTGAGCGGACCGCCGCGTCCAGTTCCGCACGCGCGCCCGTGTCGAGGCCGGTCCAGGCCTCGTCGAGGACCAGGAGGGACGGGTCGGCGAGGAAGGCCTGGGCCACGGCGACCTTCTGGCTCGTGCCCTTGGAGAGCTCCGCCATGGCCGTGCGGCCGTGCTCGCCCGCCCCGAAGCGCTCCAGCCACTCCCCCGCCCGCGCCCGCGCCGCCGCCGTGCCGAGACCCTGGATCCGCCCCAGGTGGACCAGGTAGTCGGTGGCCGTGAAGGGCAGCGCGGCCGGGAAGCGTTCGGGGACGTACGCCGTGCGGGGCGGGCGGCCCGTGACGCGCCCAGCGGTGGGCGCGTCGACGCCGGCGACGAGCCGGAGCAGGGTCGACTTCCCGGTGCCGTTCGTGCCGACGACCCGGACGAGGGCACCGGCGGGCAGGTCGAGGTCGACCTCGCGGAGGATCCACGCCCCCCGGAGGCCGTGGCGGCGCCCGACCCGCTCCAGCCTCAATTCGAGGTCTTCTGCGGGGTCAGCTCGCTGGGCCGGACGACCACGAAGCCCTGGCCCTCCAGCTTCAGCTGGACGGCCTCGCCCGAGCCGCCGCGGATCATCGAGCCGACGGACTGCGAGCGGTGCAGCGAGGTGTGCAGCTGCTCGCTCCAGCCGACCACGGCGTCGGTGTCGACGAAGACCGGGGCCTGCGGCGTGACGGGGATGACGATCGGGTTGCCCTCGCACATGAGGGCGACCTTGCCGTAGCCGGAGAAGACGGAGTTGAAGAGGCCGCCGCTGGTCATGCCGGCCCCCTTCACGGTCTTGATCTCGTAGTGGAGGGTGGAGTCGAAGCAGAGCACGTTGCGGCCGTTGACCGAGAACGCGTCGCCCTGCTCGATCTCGACGATGAAGCAGTTCTGCGCCTCGTGCGCGAACCACGCCTCGCCCTGGCCGCGCACGGCCATCAGGGCCAGGCCCTCGCCGGTGACGGCCCGCTTGAGCAGGCCGCCGATGCCCTGGCCCTTGCGCTCGAACTGGAGGTTGCCGCGGAAGGCGATCATCGATCCCTGGCGGGCGTGCATCTCACCGTTGACGGTGTATTTGACAGATTTGGCGTTCTGGAGGGTCATCCCCGGAAAGTCTGCGGTCTCGGCGAGGTGTTCGCCGGCGAAAAGATCACTCTTCATGAGGGGCATCCTGGCCCGGAACTGCTCATTCCTACAAGAAACGCTCGTGACGGCAGTGGCAGACTTGCCCGGTGAGCAGCAATGAGACCGATCTTCGCGATGAGAAGCCCCAGTTCGTCCTGCCGTTGGTCGTGCGGATCGAACGGGACGCGCCGCCGTCCCGTACCGACGCCCTGGAGACCGCCGCGCGCGCCGTCCTGGAGATCCTCACCGACGACCGCTCGCTCGGCGAGGGCGAGTGGGCGCAGGCCATGACCGACTGGCAGGACGCCAGGATCCGCAAGGTGGTGCGCCGGGCGCGCGGCGCGGAGTGGCGGCGTGCGGGCGCGCTCCCGGGGATCACGGTCGACGGTCTGGAGTCGGAGGTACGGGTCTTCCCGCCGGTCCCCCTGGACGGCTGGCCCAAGGAGCTGGCCAAGCTCCAGGTCTCGGGCACCGACCTCGACGACCCGGCCGCGCCCGGCCCCGTACCGGAGGGCGCGGTGGTGCTGTGGATCAACCCGGAGCTCGACATGTCGGCGGGCAAGACGATGGCCCAGGCCGGGCACGGGGCGCAGCTGCTGTGGTGGGCGATGGGGGACGACGACCGGAAGGCCTGGCACGAGGCGGGCTTCCCGCTCGCGGTCCGCACCGCGACGGCCGAGGAGTGGCCCGCCCTGACGGCGAGCGGTCTCCCGCTGGTCCGGGACGCGGGCTTCACGGAGATCGCCCCCGGCCCCACCGTGGTGGCCGAGGGCAGCGACCGTTTCGCCCCGGCGCTGCGGCTGCCGCGGCCGTAGCCGTCAGCGCCTGGCACCCCCTCCGTCCGCCGTGACCGGACGGAACCTCAAATCAACCTCTGAACGTGACCCTCCCGGGGTTCGAACGCTTCCGCCGGGGCCATCACGTGGGTGACTGAGGACCGAAGGAGGGGGACATGACGGAACTCGGCATCGGCATCGGCTGGCGTCCCGAGATCGCTGACGCGGTGGAGGGACTGTCCGGCATCGACTGGGTGGAGGTCGTCGCGGAGAACATCTGCGCCGACCATCTGCCCGACTCCCTGACGCGGCTGCGCGAGCGCGGCGTCACCGTCGTGCCGCACGGCGTCTCGCTGGGGCTCGGGGGCGCGGACCGTCCCGACCCGGCGCGGCTCGCCGCGCTCGGCGAGAAGGCGGTGGCGCTCGGGGCGCCGCTGGTCACGGAACACATCGCGTTCGTCCGGGCCGGGGGCCCGCTCACCGCGACCCCGCAGCTCGAAGCGGGCCATCTGCTTCCCGTTCCCAGGACGTGGGACGCGCTCGACGTGCTCTGCGAGAACGTACGGATCGCGCAGGACGCGCTGCCCGTACCGCTCGCCCTGGAGAACATCGCGGCGCTCGTCTCGTGGCCGGGCGAGGAGATGTCGGAGGGACGCTTCCTGGCGGAGCTGGTGGAGCGTACGGGGGTACGGCTCCTCATCGACGTCGCCAATCTGCACACCAACCACGTCAACCGGGGCGAGGACCCGGCGCGGGCCCTGTCGGAACTGCCGGTGGAGGCGATCGCGTACGTGCACGTGGCGGGGGGTGTCGAGCGGGACGGGGTCTGGCACGACACCCACGCGCATCCCGTGCCGGGCGCGGTGCTCGACGTCCTGGCGGACCTCGCCGCGCGGGTCGCGCCGCCGGGCGTGCTGCTGGAGCGGGACGACGACTTTCCGCCGGCGGAGGAGCTGGCCGGCGAGCTGCGGGCGATCCGCGGCACGATCACCGCTGCGGGCACCCGCTCCCCGGGGGCGGAAGGAGGGGGCGCGGCCCACCAGCACGGCGCCCTCTCGTCGAGGACCGCGTCCCGGGCGACGCTGCTCATCGGCGCCGGGGCCCGGGTCTCCGGTGGGCCGATGCCCGGCGTCACCCCGGTGGCACCCGCGGCCCCCGCACCGGAGACCGCGCCCGCACCGGGTGCCGCGACCGCACCGGGCGCCCGGCAGCGTGTCGCCGTCGCTCAGGCCGCTCTGCTGTCCGCGCTCGTCGCCGGGACTCCGGTGCCCGAGGGGTTCGACAGCCGGCGGCTCGGGGTGCAGAGCCGGGCGCTCGCGGCCAAGCGGGCCGGGGTCGTCGCGAAGGTGGCACCGGAGCTCCCCGAGATCCTGGGCGAGGCCTACCGGCCGGCGTTCCTCGCGTACGCCAGATCCCGGCCCATGACCGGCGGCTACCGCCGTGACGCGCTCGACTTCGCCGAGCATCTGCTGGTCGCGGGGCGGCCGGAGGATCCGGCGGCACGGCGGCGGCTGACGGAGTGGTGGCAGGACCGTTCGGGCAGCCGCCCGCCGGGCCGCGCCACCCGGTTCGTACGGGCCGCCCGCCACGCACTGGTACGGAAGTGAGGTGCTCGTGAACGTCCTGGTCGCGCTCTTCTACCTCGCCGGCGTCGCCGTCATCACGGTGCTCGTCACCCGGGTCGTCCGGACCCGTGGAGGACCCGGCGGACCGGTCCACGACCGGTACGAGGCCGCCTTCCTCAACGGCGGCCCCGCCAGGGTCGCCGACACCGCCCTGAGCGCCCTGCAGGCGGACGGCAGGCTGGCGGTCGGCGGCCCCGGCATCGTGGCCGTCGTCCGCCCCGTCGCGCACGACCCCGTGGAGCGGGCCGTGCTCGAGGCGCACGCCGCCGCCCCGCACGGGGCCCTGCACCACCTGCGGACGGCCGTCATGCGGCACCCGGCGGTCCAGGAGATCGGTGACGGGCTCGCGGCGCGCGGGCTCGTCGTCGATCCGGCGACCCGGCGCGCCACCGCGCGGTGGTGCGGCGTGGCCGCCGTCACGACCTTCGCGCTCTTCCCGGTGTCGATCGTCCTCACGGTCGTGGACTTCGCGACGACCAGTCTGGACACCGACTCGGGGATGCCGGTCCCGTTCGTCTTCAAGGTGGTGCCGATCCTGCTCGCCACCATGGTCACCGCCATCGTCTGCGGGTCGCACACCGCCCGGCAGATCACCCCGGCCGGGCGGCGCGCGGTCCAGGCGTACGGGCGGGGCCACGCCCATCTCCCGGACGCCGGCCTGCTGGTGGCCCTGTACGGGCTCCGGGCGCTGCCCGATCCGGTGCTGCGGGAGCAGCTGGCGGCCGCCGCCCGGATCGACGGGCCGCCCCGGCGGCGCGGGCGCGGCGGCCCGCGACCCGTGGCGCGGCACCACTACGGCGGTTCGGGCGCGGACGACGACTTCGCGGCGGCCACCGTGTGGTGTGCGGGGACCAGTGCGTGCGGCGGCGGGGGTGGCGGGGGCGGAAGCTCCTGTGCGGGCGGCGGCTCCGGTTCGTCGTGTTCGTCCGGGTCCTGTTCCGGGGGCGGCTCCAGCTGCGGCGGGGGCGGAAGCTCCTGCTCCAGTTCCAGCGGGAGTTCGTGCTCCAGCTCCAGTTCCAGCGGGAGTTCGTGTTCGAGCTCCAGCAGCTGATCACCCGTTCGAGTGGCGGGCCCGCCCCGCCTCCCGTACAACTCGGTCATGGTCTGGGTTCCGTTGCTGCTCGTGGCGTGTGTGGTGGCCGGTGTCGGCTGCGCTCGGCTCTGCCGGGCGACGCTCGCGGCGGCCGCGCCCGCGCGGGGTGACGCGCACGAGGACACGGCCGCCGTGGCCGCGCCCCAACTGACCGTCGGCGAGGCGGCCTACCTCGCCGGCGGGCCGCTGCGGGTCACCGATCTCACCCTCGTGTCCATGCACCGGGAACGGCGGCTGCTGCTCGCCCGCACCGGCTGGGCGACGGTCGTGGACGCCGAGGCCTGCGCGGCGGACCCGCTGGAGCGGGCCGTGATCGGTGCCCTGGGCCCTCAGGGGCAGGCGCCGATCCCCGCCGTACGTCCGGTGGTCGCCGCCGCCGACTCCGTACACCTGCTCGCGGAGCGGCTCGTGGCACGGGGGCTCGCCGTGTCCGCCGCGGGCCGGCGGGAGGTCGCCGCCGGGCTCCGGGGGGTGCGGGCCGGTCTCCTGCTCAGCCTGGCCCTCGGGACGCTGTCCGCGCTGCTCGTGCCGGCCGCAGACCGGGCCCCGGTCCTCGCCGGGTTCGCGCTGCCGCTGCTCGCGTCGGGGCTCTGTCTGCTGATCGGGCGGATCGAGGTCTACCCGCACACCCGCTGGGCCTCGCCGGCCGGGCAGCGGCTGCTGGCCGCGCTCTCGGCCACCGATCCGCTGACGGCCCTCGCGACGCGCGGACCCGCGGTCCTGGAGCCGGAGCTCCGTGCGGCGCTGCGCGGCCGGGGCTGAGAGACGAAAGGTCCCGGAAATGACGCCGGTGCGGCGCGCGTCATGCGCGCCGCACCCGGAGCCGGACCCGGTGTCGCTGGAGCGGCAGGCCATGGTCACGCCTGCCGTCTGATCTTCCGGGTCGAGGGGTGGCACGCCCGGCCAGGAGCCGGGCCACCACCAGGTCTTCGTACGGCCGTCAGGCCAGGCCCGCCACCAGGTCGGCGACGCTCTTGCGGCGACCGGTGTAGAACGGGACCTCCTCGCGGACGTGCATCCGCGCCTCGGAGGCGCGCAGGTGACGCATGAGGTCCACGATGCGGTGCAGCTCGTCGGCCTCGAAGGCGAGGAGCCACTCGTAGTCGCCGAGGGAGAAGGAGGCGACCGTGTTGGCACGGACGTCCGGGTAGCCACGGGCCATCTTGCCGTGGTCGGCGAGCATCCGGCGGCGGTCCTCGTCCGGCAGCAGGTACCAGTCGTAGGAGCGCACGAAGGGGTAGACCGAGACGTAGTCGCGCGGGTTCTCGTCGGCCAGGAAGGCCGGGATGTGCGACTTGTTGAACTCGGCGGGGCGGTGCAGCGCCATGTTCGACCAGACCGGCTCCAGGGCGCGGCCCAGGCGGGTGCGGCGGAAGAGGTTGTACGCCTCCTGGAGCTCGTCGCTCGTCTCGGCGTGCCACCAGATCATCACGTCGGCGTCGGCGCGCAGACCGGAGAGGTCGTACGTGCCGCGGACGGTGATGTCCTTGGCCGCGAGCTGGTCGAACAGCTCCTGGACCTCGTCGGCGTAGCCGCCGCGGTCCTCGGGGAGAACGTCGCGCAGCTTGAAGACAGACCACAGGGTGTAGCGGATGACCTCGTTGAGGTCCTTCGCCTTCTTACCGGCGTTCGGGATCTTTTCGGGCGCACTCATACGCCTATTCTCGCCCGTCACAGGGAGTGCCCCGCACCGGGGTCGGCCCTTTTCGACGTGGCGATGATCTCGTCGGCCGCCCGATGGGCCGAGGCGATGCAGGCGGGGATGCCGACACCGTCGTACGCGGCGCCCGCGACGCGCAGTCCGGGGAGGGCCGCGACGGCCTCGCGGACCCGGGCGACCCGGGCGAGGTGGCCGACCGGGTACTGGGGCAGGCCGCCCGTCCAGCGGGTGACCGCGGTGCCGACGGGCCGGGCGGTGAGCCCGGTCGCGGCGGCGAGGTCCTTGAGGGAGGCGGCGACGAGGTCGGCGTCCTCGCGGTGGACCTGGTCCTCCTCGCCGTGGCGGCCGACGGAGGTCCGCAGCACGAACAGGTCGGGGGCGCGGTCGGCGACCCACCGCCACTTCTGCGAGGAGAAGGTGGAGGCCTTGATCGTGTGTCCGTCGACGGGCGGCACGAGGAACCCCGAGCCCGGCAGGGCGGGCATGTCGGTGCGGCGGAAGGCCAGCGTGACCAGGGCCATGGAGGCGTAGGCGATCGCGCCGAGCTCGGCGGAGGCGGTGGGCGCGTGCGGGGCGAGGAGCGCGGCGGCGGGTCCGGCGGGGGTGGCGAGGACGACGGCGTCGGCGGTGAGGACCCGGTCCCCGCTGACGACCTGCCAGCCGGTGGCCCCGGTGCGGCGGAGCGCGGTCACGGGGGCGTCGGTGAGGATCTCGCCGCCGGCGGCGCGGATCGCGTCGGCGACCGCGCCGGGGAGGGTGCCGACACCGCCGTCGACGCCGAGGAAGACGGAGCCGCCGAGCCCGGTGGCGGCGCCCGCCGCGTCGGCGGGGACGGCCGCCCCGGCCTGCTGGACGGCGCGGACGGCGGCGGTGAGCGTGGGCCGGGCGCGGGCGGCCTCGAAGAGGGCGGGGACGGCGGCCTTCATCGAGATGCGGTAGGCGTCACCGGCGTAGACCCCGCCGAGGAGGGGTTCCACGAGCCGGTCGACGACCTCGTGGCCCATCCGGGCGGCGACGTACGCGCCGATGGCGATGTCGTCGCCGATCTCGGTCGGGGGCAGTTCGGCGTCGAGGCCGATTCGGCGCACGCCCTCCGCGGAGAGCAGGCCCTCGACGGCGCGGGCGTCACCGGGGACGCCCATGACGTGGCCCTTGGGCATGGGGACGAGCTCACCCCGGGACCAGACGGACGCGGTGGTCGTGCCGGGGGCCTGGAGCCGGTCGCCGAGGCCGACGGCCCGCGCGAGGGCGACCGCCTCGGGGCGGCGGGCGAGGAGCGACTCGGCGCCGAGGTCCACGGGGGCGCCCGCGATCTCCCCCGCGAGGAGCTTGCCGCCGAGCCGCGGGCCCGCTTCGAGGAGGGTCACCCGGTGGCCGGCGAGGGCCAGCCGGTGGGCGGCGGCGAGTCCGGCGATACCGCCTCCGGCGACGACGACATGAGGCCCGGCGTGGTGTCCCGTGGTGTCCGCGTTCATGGGACCACTCTCTCAAATCGCCCATCGGCTCCGGTTCCGAGGCTCCCCCTCCCGCCCGCTCCCGTTCCGAGGCCGGACCGTGACCGCATCGCTACCGCCGGAGGGCAACCCGATCGACGCCCCGGTACGTCGAACCGGCGACACCTACCACCCCTGGGGGGACTTCGATGCGGAGCTCACGTACGACGGCGAGAACACGGGCGGCTGCGGGCGCCGTCCTGCTCACCACGGCACTGGTGCTGACGGGCTGCGGAGCGGGCGGCAACGACATGGCCGGGGACTCCAAGCGGGACCTGAGCGCGGCGGCGCCCGCGGACGCCAAGGGCGCGGCGGAGCGCGGAGCCGCCGACGGCTACGCGGGACCGGACGCCGAGAAGGCCCCGTCCCCGCCCTCGAAGGCCCCCGCGCGGCAGCACGTCATCCGAACGGCCTCGCTCTCGGTGGAGGTCGGCGACGTGACCAAGGCCCTGGTCACGGCCCGCGACGTGACGGCGGGCGCGGGCGGGCGCGTCGAGACCGAGTCGACGGAGCGGCTCGACGACGGGTACGTCACCTCCCGCATCGTGCTGCGGGTGCCGCAGGAGCGGTACGACTCCGTCCTCACCGAACTCGCCGGCACGGGGAGGCTGCTGGCCCGCAAGGCCGACGCCAAGGACGTCACCGAGCAGGTGGTGGACGTGGAGAGCCGGATCGCCACCCAGCGCGCGAGCGTGGCGCGGGTGCGGGCCCTGATGGAGCGGGCCGAGAAGCTGACCGACGTGGTGACCCTGGAGGGCGAACTCAGCCGCCGCCAGGCGGACCTGGAGTCGCTGCTGGCCCAGCAGTCCTCCCTGAGGGACAGGACGTCGCTGGCGACGATCACCCTGGAGCTGTCGCAGAAGGAGAAGCCGCGGGCGGAGGCCGAGGAGGACGGCCGCCCCGGTTTCGGTGACGCCCTGAGCGGCGGCTGGAACGCGCTGGTCGGCGCGGTCTCCTGGACCGTCGTCGTGCTCGCGGCCCTGGCGCCGTGGCTGGCCGTGGCCCTGATCGGCTACCTCGTGTGGCGCCACGTCGTCCGCCCCCGCCGCGCCAGGCGCTCGGACGCCCACCCGGCGGCCCTGCCGGAGACCCCGCCCGCCGTCCCCGCCGCCCGCCGCAACGCCGCGGGAGCCCCCGTACCGCCGGAGACGCCCGACGAGTGAGCGCGAAAAAATACGCTGTCCCCATGAGTGAACGACTGGTGGTCATCGGGGGCGACGCGGCGGGCATGTCCGCCGCGTCGCAGGCGCGCAGGCTCAAAGGGCCGGAGGAGCTGGAGATCGTCGCGTTCGAACGGGGTCACTTCTCCTCGTACTCGGCCTGCGGCATCCCGTACTGGGTCGGCGGCGACGTCGGCACGCGCGACGAGCTGATCGCGCGCTCCCCGGAGGAACACCGGGCGCGCGCCATCGACCTGCGGATGCGGACGGAGGTGACGGCGATCGACGTGCCCGGCCGCCGGGTCCTGGCACGGGACCTGGAGGCCGGTACGGAGACCTGGACGGGCTTCGACAAGCTGGTGGTCGCGACGGGCGCCCGCCCCAAGCGGCCGGCGCTGCCGGGGATCGACGCTCCCGGGGTACACGGGGTGCAGACCCTGGACGACGGGCAGGCGCTGCTCGACTCGCTCGACGCGACGCCGGGGCGGCGGGCGATCGTGGTCGGCGCGGGCTACATCGGCGTGGAGATGGCCGAGGCGCTCCTCAACCGGGGCTACGAGGTGACGGTCCTGCACCGGGGCGAGCAGCCGATGGCGACCCTGGACCCGGACATGGGCCGTCTGGTGCACCGGGCGATGGACGGTCTGGGGATCACGACGGTCGCGTCGGCGGAGGTCACGAAGATCCTCACCGGCGAGGACGGCCGGGTCAGGGCGGTGGCGACGGACGAGGCCGAGTATCCGGCGGACGTGGTCGTCCTGGGGATGGGTGTGGTGCCGGAGACCTCGCTCGCCCGCGCGGCGGGCCTGCCCCTGGGCGCGCGCGGCGGGCTGCTCACCGATCTCGCGATGCGGGTCCGCGGCCACGAGGACATCTGGGCGGGCGGTGACTGCGTGGAGGTCCTCGACCTGGTCTCGGGCCGCGAGCGGTACGTGCCGCTGGGGACGCACGCGAACAAGCACGGTCAGGTCATCGGGTCCAACGTCGGCGGCGACTACGCGACCTTCCCTGGGGTGGTGGGCACGGCGGTGTCCAAGGTCTGCGACCTGGAGCTCGCCCGGACCGGTCTGCGGGAGAAGGACGCGCGGGAGGTGGGACTGCGGTACGTGACGGTGACCGTGGAGTCGACGAGCCGGGCCGGGTACTACCCGGGGGCCGCGGCGATGACGGTGAAGATGATGGCCGAGCGGCGTACCGGCCGGCTGCTCGGGGTGCAGATCGTGGGCCGGGAGGGCGCGGCGAAGCGGGTGGACGTCGCGGCCGTGGCGCTGACGGCGGGGATGACGGTGGAGCGGATGACGGCCCTTGACCTGGGGTACGCGCCGCCGTTCTCGCCGGTGTGGGACCCGGTCCTGATCGCGGCCCGCAAGGCGACGGCGGCGGTCCGCGCGGCGGGCTGACGACGGTCCGGACGACGGACGGCACGCCGGACGTCCGACGGCCGCCGGGGTCTCCCCCGGCGGCCGTCGGACGGGTGTCGCGGGTACGTCAGACGGCCGTCCTGGTGTGCACGTACTCGACGAGCCGGGACAGGGCGTCGGGGTCCATCGACGGCATGACGCCGTGGCCCAGGTTGAAGACGTGTCCCTCGATGTTCTTCGCGGCGGCCAGGACCTCGTCCGTCTTGGCCTCGACCACCTCGCGTCCGGCGAACAGCACGGCCGGGTCCAGGTTGCCCTGGAGGGCCTTGCCGGGGCCGACGCGGCGGGCGGCCTCGTCGAGCGGGACGCGCCAGTCGACGCCGACGACGTCCGCGCCGGCCTCGCCCATGAGGCCGAGCAGCTCGCCCGTACCGACGCCGAAGTGGATGCGCGGGACGCCGTACCCGGCGACCGCGTCGAACACCTTCACGGAGGCCGGCATCACCGAACGCCGGTAGTCGGCCGGGGCGAGGGCGCCGACCCAGGAGTCGAAGAGCTGGACGGCGGAGGCGCCGGCCTCGATCTGGACCTTGAGGAAGGCCGAGGTGATCTCGGCGAGACGGTCGAGCAGGTCGGCCCACAGCTGCGGGTCGCCGTACATCATCGCCTTGGTGCGCTCGTGGCTGCGCGAGGGACCGCCCTCGACGAGGTAGCTCGCGAGGGTGAACGGCGCGCCGGCGAAGCCGATGAGCGGGGTGTCGCCCAGCTCCTCGGTGAGCATCCCGATGGCCTCGGTGACGTAGTGGACGTCCTCGGGGGTCAGGTCGCGCAGCCGGTCCAGGTCGGCGCGGGTGCGGATCGGGTCGGCGACGACCGGGCCGACGCCGGGCTTGATGTCGAGGTCGAGGCCGATGGCCTTGAGGGGGACGACGATGTCGCTGAAGTAGATCGCGGCGTCGACCTTGTGGCGGCGGACCGGCTGGAGGGTGATCTCGGTGACCAGCTCGGGCCGCATGCAGGACTCGAGCATGGGGATGCCCTCGCGCACCTTCAGGTACTCGGGGAGCGAGCGCCCGGCCTGCCGCATGAACCAGACGGGGGTGTGCGGCACGGGCTCGCGCCGGCATGCCTTGAGGAACGCGGAGTCGTGCGTCCGCGACTGCTGCTTCGTCTGCTGGCCCTGCGGGCTGTCGTTGGCACTCACGCCCAGAATCTTCGCATGTGGCGGGAAGCCGCTCGTCCGGGCCGGGTGTCCTCCCTGCACAGAGGCCCCGTTCCGCCTACTCTTCCCCGCATGGCTGCGGCTCAGGGACATTTTTCCGATCATTCCGACGGCGATCGAGGGACGGACGAAACGGCGGACAGTACGGAGGCGAACCCGGTACCCCCCGCGTTCCGCCGGGCGGTGGAGGCGCTGCGCTCGGCGCGGTTGCGGCCCGAGATCGAGATCGACCCGACGAGGCCCCCGCAGCGCCTCGCCCCGTACGCGTACGCGGTGGAGGCGGCCGTCGTGGACGGCGAGGAGGACCTCGCGGACGGGCGGCTCGTGCTGCTGCACGATCCGGACGGCCACGAGGCCTGGAAGGGCACGTTCCGCCTGGTGACGCTCGTCCGGGCGGAGCTGGAGCCGGAGATGGCCGCGGATCCGCTGCTGCCCGAGGTGTGCTGGTCCTGGCTGACCGGGGCCATGGAGGCCCGGGGCCTCGCGTACGGGGAGGCGAGCGGCACGGTCACGATGGCGGGCTCGCACTACTTCGGCGGTCTCGCGGACCGCAGGCCGGCGACTCAGATCGAGATCCGGGCGTCCTGGACGCCGCGCGAGGGTCTGGCCGGGGTGCCGGACACCGGCGCGCATCTGGCCGCCTGGTGCGATCTGCTCTGCCAGATCGCGGGACTGCCGCCGGCGCCGGCCGATCAGGCGACGGGTGCGGCGGGGACGGTGTCGGGTGCGGGGATCGTCTCGCTGCCCCAGCGGCGGGGGCCGCAGCAGGTCTGAGGGGTGGGTTCAAGCCAACCTTCGGAGTGTCCGAACGACGGCCCCGGCACTCCCTCTCAGGGGTGACGGAAGGGGGCCCGCTCGTAGGATGATCGATCACGCGTCCGAATTGCCCTAATTGTTACTCACCAAATCGTGATCTTTCCCTAAAGGCGGGCGGCCCAGCTGCCGAAGGAACCAGTGACCCCTTCACAGCACGGGTTCGCCCCCGGCTTCTTCCCCGAGCCGGCTCCGTCCCGCACCCTTCCCCCCAGGAGGCCTGGTGTCCGTTCTCCTCGAGCAGCCCGCAAGCCTGGTCGCCTACCGCCCGAACAAGCCGACGGCCATGGTCGTCGTGGCCGACCCGCGCGTCCGCTCCACCGTGACCCGCCACCTGTGGGCCCTCGGAGTACGCGACGTGATCGAGGCTTCTTCCATCGCGGAGGCACGTCCCCGCGTCGGCAACCCGCGCGACATCTGCGTTGCCGACGTCCACCTGCCCGACGGCAGCGGCCTGACCCTGCTGTCCGAGACCCGCGCCGCGGGCTGGCCCAACGGCCTCGCCCTCTCGGCGGCGGACGACATCGGCGCCGTGCGCAACGCCCTGGCGGGCGGCGTGAAGGGCTATGTCGTCACCGGCACCCGTACGAACATCGGCCACCCGACCCGACCCGGCGCCGCCCCCATCGGCGCCGCGGCCGCGCGGCTCGGCCACCGCCGCCCCCCGGGTGCCCCGAGCCACCCGGGCGGCTACCGCGAGCTCTCCGGCCGTGAGGTCGAGGTGCTCCGGCTCGTCGCGGAGGGCCAGTCGAACAAGGCGATCGGCGTCTCCATGGGCCTCTCGGCCCTCACCGTGAAGAGCCACCTCGCCCGGATCGCCCGCAAGCTGGGCACCGGCGACCGCGCCGGCATGGTCGCGGTGGCCCTGCGGACGGGGATCATCCACTGACGGAGCGCTCGACAAGAAGCCGGCGCCTGTCGACGGAACGTTCCGTCGACAGGCGCTTGCCGTTCACCGATACCCTTGACAGGTGACCGACGCCCAAGAGACCGCAGCAGACACAGCACTGCGCACCACCGGGGGCGGCCCCCCGGACGACGATGTCCCTGCGAATGGGCTTCCGATCCCGTTGCTGGAGCCCCGCGAGGGGATTCCGCCCGTCGTCGAGACCGAGGACGCCCTCGCCGAGGTGATCGCCGCCTTCGCGGCCGGCCGCGGCCCCGTCGCCGTGGACGCCGAGCGCGCCTCCGGCTACCGGTACGGCCAGCGCGCCTATCTCGTGCAGCTCCGCCGCGAGGGCGCGGGGACCGCGCTCGTCGACCCGGTGGGCTGTCCCGACCTCTCCGGACTCGGCGAAGCGCTCGCCGGGACCGAGTGGATCCTGCACGCCGCGACCCAGGACCTGCCGTGCCTGCGCGACATAGGCATGCTGCCCACCTCGCTCTTCGACACCGAGCTCGCCGGGCGGCTCGCGGGCTTCCCGCGCGTCGGCCTCGGCGCGATGGTCGAGTCCGTCCTCGGCTACGCCCTGGAGAAGGGCCACTCCGCCGTGGACTGGTCCACCAGGCCGCTGCCCGAGCCCTGGCTGCGGTACGCGGCCCTCGACGTGGAGCTCCTCGTCGATCTGCGGGACGCCCTGGAGAAGGAGCTCGACCGGCAGGGCAAGCTCGAATGGGCGCACCAGGAGTTCGACGCGATCGCCTCGGCCCCGCCCGCGCCGCCGCGCAAGGACCCGTGGCGGCGCACCTCCGGCATGCACAAGGTGCGGCGCCGTCGCCAGATGGCGGTCGTACGGGAGCTGTGGACGGCCCGTGACAAGGTCGCCCAGCGGCGGGACGTCTCCCCCGGCAAGGTGCTGAGCGACGCGGCGATCGTGGAGGCGGCGCTCGCGGTGCCGGTGAACGTGACCGCGCTCATGGCACTGCCCGGCTACGGCCACCGGATGGGCCGCCGTCAGCTGGAGCAGTGGCAGGCGGCCGTCGACCGCGCCCGCGCCCTGCCCGAGAGCGAGCTGCCCCAGCCGGGCCAGCAGGTGGCCGGCCCGCCTCCGCCGCGCGCCTGGGCGGACAAGGACCCGGCCGCGGCGGCCCGCCTGTCGGCGGCGCGCGCGGCGGTCTCGGCCCTCGCGGAGGAACTGAACCTGCCGCAGGAGAACCTGATCACCCCGGACACGGTCCGCCGCGTCTGCTGGGAGCCGCCGGCCCCGGCCGACGCGGACGGCGTCGCCGCCGCCCTGGCGGGCCACGGGGCCCGCCCCTGGCAGGTCGAACTGGTGACCCCGCTCCTGGTGAAGGCTCTGACGGCCACCGCGTGACCCGTGCGCCGTCCGATCCGAGAGCCCCCGGCATGCCGAAATGCGCCGGGGGCTCCGTCATGTCCGGCAGGCTTCGGGGTGTGACCTTCGCCGCTTGGGCCCCAGGGGCTGGGCAGCCTGGTTACCCACAAGTAGCATGGGGGAAGCAAGCGCACGCTTAGGCGTGTGCCGCAGCAGTGCCATCCCGCACCCTGGAGGAGAGCCATCGTGCCTCGTACCGTCAGGGACGTCGTCTTCGTCGACGGCGTCCGCACCCCGTTCGGCAAGGCGGGCCCGAAGGGCATCTACCACGAGACCCGCGCCGACGATCTCGTCGTCAAGGCCATCCGGGAGCTGCTGCGCCGCAACCCCGGCCTCGACCCCGCGCAGATCGACGAGGTCGCCATCGCCGCGACCACGCAGATCGGTGACCAGGGTCTGACCCTCGGCCGCACGGCGGGCATCCTCGCCGGGCTGCCGCAGTCGGTGCCGGGCTACTCCATCGACCGCATGTGCGCCGGTGCGCTCACGGCCGTCACGAGTGTCGCCGGTTCGATCGCCTTCGGCGCGTACGACGCCGTCATCGCCGGTGGCGTCGAGCACATGGGCCGCCACCCCATGGGTGAGGGCGTCGACCCGAACCCGCGCTTCGTGTCGGAGAAGCTCGTCGACGAGTCCGCCCTCTTCATGGGCATGACCGCCGAGAACCTGCACGACCGCTACCCGAGCATCACCAAGCAGCGCGCCGACGAGTACGCCGTGCGCTCGCAGGAGAAGGCCGCCAAGGCGTACGCCGACGGCAAGATCCAGCAGGACCTGGTGCCGATCTCGGTCCGCCGTACCGACGCCTCCACCGGTGAGACCGGCTGGGGCCTCGTCACCGCCGACGAGCCGATGCGCCCGGGCACCACCCTGGAGTCGCTGGCCAACCTGAAGACGCCGTTCCGCGTCCACGGCAACGTCACCGCGGGCAACGCGGCCGGTCTCAACGACGGCGCCACCGCCTCGATCATCGCCTCCGAGGACTTCGCCCGCGAGCACGACCTCCCGGTGAAGATGCGCCTCGTCTCGTACGCCTTCGCCGGCGTCGAGCCCGAGGTCATGGGCTACGGCCCGATCCCGGCGACCGAGAAGGCCCTCGCGAAGGCCGGTCTGTCCATCGAGGACATCGACCTCTTCGAGATCAACGAGGCCTTCGCGGTCCAGGTCCTCGCCTTCCTGGAGCACTACGGCATCGCCGACGACGACGCCCGCGTCAACCAGTACGGCGGCGCCATCGCCTACGGTCACCCGCTCGCCTCCTCCGGCGTCCGCCTGATGACGCAGCTGGCACGCCAGTTCGAGGAGAACCCGCAGGTCCGCTACGGCCTCAACACGATGTGCGTCGGCTTCGGCATGGGCGCCACGGTCATCTGGGAAAACCCCCACTGGGAGGGCAAGTGAGCACCACCGCCGAGCTTCTGAAGGGCGCCGCGGAGCTCTTCCCCGACGAGGTCGTCACGAGCGCCCACGTACGGCACTTCGAACTGCCCGCGGGTGCGGGCCGGTTCGCCCTGATCACGCTGGACAACGGCTTCGACCACACCAAGCCGACCACCTTCGGCCCGCAGTCGCTCGCCAACCTGAACACGGCGATCGACCAGGTCGAGGCCGAGGCCGCGAACGGTGAGATCACCGGCGTCGGCATCACCGGCAAGCCGTTCATCTTCGCCGTCGGCGCCGACCTCAAGGGCGTCGAGCTGCTGAAGAAGCACGACGAGGCGCTCGCCATCGGCAAGGGCGGCCACGACGTCTTCAAGCGGCTGTCCGCGCTCGCCGTCCCGACCTTCGCGTACTACAACGGCGCGGCCATGGGCGGCGGCGTCGAGGTCGGTCTGCACTGCACCTACCGCACCGTGTCGAAGGCCCTGCCGGCCTTCTCGCTGCCCGAGGTCTTCCTCGGTCTGGTGCCCGGCTGGGGCGGCTGCGCCATCCTGCCGAACCTGATCGGTGCCGAGAAGGCCGTCTCGGTCATCATCGAGAACTCGCTGAACCAGAACCGTCAGCTCAAGGGCAAGCAGGTCTTCGAGCTCGGCATCGCCGACGCGCTGTTCGAGGGCGCCGACTTCCTGGAGCAGTCGCTGATCTGGACCGCCGGTGTCCTGAACGGCTCCGTGACCGTCGAGCGCCCCGAGGTCGACCGCGGCGAGGGCTGGGACCAGGCCGTCGCCAAGGGCCGCGCCATCGCCGACTCCAAGGTGCACGGCGCCGCGCCGGCCGCCTACCGCGCCCTCGACATCATCGAGGCCGCCAAGGACGGCGACCTGCAGAAGGGCTTCGACGCCGAGGACCAGGCCCTCGCGGACCTGATCATGGGCGGCGAGCTCCGCTCCGGCATCTACGCCTTCAACCTGGTGCAGAAGCGCGGCAAGCGCCCCGCCGGCGCCCCGGACAAGTCGCTGGCCCGCCCGGTCACCAAGGTCGGTGTCGTCGGCGCCGGTCTGATGGCCTCCCAGCTCGCCCTGCTCTTCCTGCGCCGCCTCGAGGTGCCGGTCGTCCTGACCGACATCGACCAGGAGCGCGTCGACAAGGGTGTGGGCTACGTCCACGCCGAGATCGAGAAGCTGCTCGGCAAGGGCCGCATCAACCAGGACAAGGCCAACCGTCTCAAGGGCCTGGTCTCCGGTGTCCTGGACAAGGCCGAGGGCTTCGCGGACGCGGACTTCATCATCGAGGCCGTGTTCGAGGAGATGTCCGTCAAGCAGAAGGTGTTCGCGGAGGTCGAGGCGGTCGCCCCGGCGCACGCGATCCTCGCCACCAACACCTCCTCGCTCTCGGTGTCGGAGATGGCCTCCAAGCTCCAGCACCCGGAGCGCGTGGTCGGCTTCCACTTCTTCAACCCGGTCGCGATCCTCCCGCTCCTGGAGATCGTCCGCGGCGAGCAGACGGACGACGCCTCGCTGGCCACCGCGTTCGGTGTGGCCAAGAAGCTGAAGAAGACCGCGGTCCTCACCAAGGACGCCCCGGCGTTCGTCGTGAACCGCATCCTGACCCGCTTCATGGGCGAGATCCAGAACGTCATCGACGAGGGCACCTCGGTCGAGACCGCCGAGAAGGCGATCGAGCCCCTCGGCCTGCCGATGTCGCCGCTGGTCCTCCTGGAGCTCGTCGGCCCGGCCATCGGTCTGCACGTCTCCGAGACCCTGAACCGCGCCTTCCCGGAGCGCTTCACCGTCTCGCCGAACCTCAAGCGCGTCGTCGAGGCCGGCAAGCGCGGCTTCTACGTCTACAACGCCGAGAACGGCTTCAAGCCGGAGCTCGACCCGGAGGTCGCCGCCCTCCTCGTCCAGGGCGAGTCCGTCCTGACCGGGGAGCAGGTCCGCGACCGCGTCCTGGACGCGGTGGCGCAGGAGATCGGCCTGATGCTGGAGGAGGGTGTCGTCGCCGAGGCGCAGGACATCGACCTCTGCCTGATCACCGGCGCGGGCTGGCCCTTCCACCTGGGCGGCATCACGCCGTACCTGGACCGTGAGGGCGTCTCCGAGCGCGTCAACGGCAAGCGTTTCCTCGCGCAGGGCGTGGCGAGCGTCCCGGCGTAACACCCGGCCTCGCGCCCCAGGGCGTACGTGAACGGCCCCGGCACCTTCTCCAGGTGCCGGGGCCGTTCGCGTACCTGCCCGGAGCGTGGGGCGCGCTCCGCGGGAGTTCCCGGGGCGGGCGCCGGGAACTCCTCGGGGCGTCACCCTATGGAGCGCCAGCCCTCCAGGAGCAGACCCTCCGCCGACGCCTTCTGGCGGGTGGTGATCGGGGCGCCCGCGCCGACCCGGGCCATCGCGACCAGGCGCCCGTCGAGCCCGCGGGTGAGGACGGCGGCGAGCTCGCCGTGCCGCTCCCCGGTCTCCGACCACTCGATGCCCTCGGTCTCCTGCTCGCTCGGGTAGGCGGCGAGGGCGAGCCGGCCGTCGGCGGAGTGCTGGGCGAGGACCGTGCAGTCGAAGCCGTCGATGAGACAGCGGGTGGCGGCGAGCCGTCCGGTGCCGACGGCCTTGCCGAGCACCGTCGGCTCCAGGGAGCGCTCCGGCGACCAGGCGCGGACCTGGCCGTCCAGGTCGAGGTAGAAGAGCGTGACGTGCCCGGAGGGGCCGGTCGTGGCCGCCAGGGTGCCCATGGTCACCGACGCCGGGAGCAGCTCCTCGCGGATCGGTCGGGCGCCGGACTCGCGCTGTACGTAGCGGACGAGGCCCTTGGCGTGCGAGCTGTACAGCTCGACGAAGCCGGAGCCGTTGGTGACCGCGACCGGCGACGGGTCGGTCTTCGACCCCATCAGGTCCCACCAGGGGTGCCAGCCGCCGGCGTCCTTCTGGGCCCGCACGCTCAGTCCGCCGCCGCCGTTGCGCATGAAGGCGTACACGCGGCCCTGGCCGTCCACCGCGACGGCGGGGTTGCCGGTCCACGGCCCCTTGCCGTTGGAGTGCCCGATCGAGCGCCAGGCCACCGCGGGGCGGCCGGTCTGGAACTGGACGCAGTGCACCAGCTCCACGTGGTCGTCGCCGCTGTCCGTGGGCCGCAGGCCGACGAGGTGGACGTAGCGGTCGGCGCCCTGGCCGACGGCGAGGAAGGGGGTGAGTCCGCCGGAGGGGCCGGGGCCGCCCAGCGAGTCGGGTCCGCTCCACCTCCCGTCGGGCTGCTCGGTCCAGCGCACCACCTCGCCGTCCCTGGGCAGGTAGGCGCTGAACCGGCCCTCCGCCCCTCTGGTCAGCCAGGCCCCCTGGAGCAGGGGGGCGGAGGAGGAGCCGTGGGAGGCGGCGGTGGGGGCCTGGGAACGATTAGCCATGGGGGGATCCAGCACTCCGGTCGTCGGAAGGAGTTCGGGTACGAACCGACTGTAGTCGCCCTTCCGGACGGTCCCTTCCGCGCCTTCGGTATCACCGCCCGGCGGCCCGCTCAGTACTTCGCGTCCGGGCCCGCCTGCCCGAGCCGGCTGTGACTGCGCCCGTACAGGAAGTACACGACGATGCCGATCACCATCCAGACCGCGAACCGGAACCAGGTCTCGCCGGGCAGGTTGAGCATCAGCCAGAGCGAGGCGGCGATGGAGAGGATCGGCAGCACGGGCACCCAGGGGGTGCGGAAGGCGCGCGGCAGGTCGGGGCGGGTGCGGCGGAGCACGATGACGCCGAACGCGACGACGACGAAGGCGAAGAGGGTGCCGATGTTCACCAGGGTCGCGAGTTCGTTGATGCTGGTGAAGCCGGCGACGATGGCGATGATCACACCGAGCAGGATGGTCGGCCGGTACGGGGTCTTGAAGCGCGGGTGCGTCTTGGAGAAGAAGCGCGGCAGGAGGCCGTCGCGGCTCATCGCGAAGAACACCCGGGTCTGGCCGAGCAGCAGGATCAGACAGACCGTGGTGAGGCCGACGGCGGCGCCGAAGCTGATGACGCCCGCGTAGAAGGGATGCCCTGCGGCCTTGAAGGCGTCGGCGAGCGGGGCGCTCACGGACAGCTCCGAGTAGTGCTGCATCCCGGTGACGACCAGCGCGACGGCCACGTAGAGCACGGTGCAGATGAAGAGCGAGCCGAGGATGCCGCGGGGCATGTCCCGCTGGGGCAGCTTGGTCTCCTCGGCGGCGGTGGCCACCACGTCGAAGCCGATGAAGGCGAAGAAGACGACCGAGGCGGCGGTGAAGATGCCCATGACGCCGAAGTTGGTCGGCTCGTACCCGAAGAGGAGCTGGACGAGCGGGGCGTCCCAGTTGGAACCGCCGCCCTCGGGGGTGACGGCCGGCGGGATGAAGGGGTCGTAGTTGTCGCCGACGATGAAGAACAGTCCGGCGACGATCACGATCATCACCACGGTCACCTTGATCGCCACGACGAGCGCGGTGATCCGGGCCGAGAGCTTCATGCCGAGGACGAGGACGACGGTCAGCACCAGGACGAGGAGGAAGGCCAGGATGTCGAAGGTGCCGCCCGGCACGTCAGGCCCTTCGAGCGCCGCAGGTAGATGCCAGTCGATGTTGTCCATGAGCGAGCGGACGTAGCCCGACCAGCCGACGGCGACCACCGCCGTGCCCAGGGCGAACTCCAGGACGAGGTCCCAGCCGATGATCCAGGCGGGCAGCTCGCCGATGGAGGCGTACGCGAAGGTGTACGCCGATCCCGCCACCGGCACCGTCGAGGCGAACTCGGCGTAGCACAGGGCGGCGAGGGCGCAGACGATGCCCGCCGCGACGAAGGCGAGGGCGGTGGCCGGGCCCGCGTTCTCCTTGGCGACCTTGCCGGTCAGGACGAAGATGCCGGTGCCGATGATGACACCGACGCCGAACACCATCAGATCCCATGCGGACAGGGATTTCTTGAGTGCGTGCTCCGGTTCCTCCGTGTCGCGGATCGACTGCTCGACCGTCTTGGTCCGGAAGATGCCGTTGTTGGCGCGTGGCCGCTGGTCCGTACTCACTCCTCGTACCTCCCTGCCATGGGGCTGCCCGCCCTGTGGTCAGAATGCACGCGAAAGGGCCGATCGGCACTCCGAAGAGTGAGCCGATCGGCCCCCTGGATGACGCGGGGTGACGGTGACCGTCAGTCGCGGGCGGGCTCCACGGCCTGCGCGCTGCTCTCGAACCTGCCGTCGAGACGCGAGACCAGACCGGTGACCTGCCGGGCGATGTCCGGGGCGGTCAGACCGATCTCGGCCATCACCTCGCCGCGGGAGGCGTGGTCCAGGAAGCGCGGCGGGATGCCGAAGTCCCGCAGCGGGACGTCCACCCCGGCGTCGCGGAGCGCCTGGGCGACGGCCGAACCGACACCGCCGACGCGGCTGTTGTCCTCGACCGTGACGACGACCCGGTGACGCTCGGCGAGCGGGGCGAGGGCCTCGTCGACGGGCTTGACCCAACGGGGGTCGACAACCGTGGTGGAGATGCCCTGCCGGTCGAGCAGGTCGGCGATCTCCAGGCACATCGGGGCGAGCGCCCCGACGGAGACCAGGAGGACGTCCGGCCGGTCCGAGCCGGGCTCGCGGAGCACGTCCATGCCGCCGACGCGGCGCAGGGCGGGTACGGCGGGGCCGACGGCGCCCTTGGAGAAGCGGACCACGGTGGGGGCGTCGGTGACCTCGACGGCCTCGCGCAGCTGGGCGCGGACCTGGTCGGCGTCGCGCGGGGCGGCGAGCCGCAGGCCGGGGACGACCTGGAGGATCGACATGTCCCACATGCCGTTGTGGGAGGCGCCGTCGGTGCCGGTGACGCCGGCCCGGTCCAGGACGAAGGTGACGCCGCACCTGTGCAGGGCCACGTCCATCAGGACCTGGTCGAAGGCGCGGTTGAGGAAGGTCGCGTAGACCGCGAAGACCGGGTGCAGACCGCCGGTGGCGAGGCCCGCGGCGGAGACCGCGGCGTGCTGCTCGGCGATGCCGACGTCGAAGACCCGCTCGGGGAAGGCCTTCGCGAACTTGTCGAGACCGACGGGCTGGAGCATGGCCGCGGTGATGGCGACGATGTCCGCGCGCTCCTTGCCGAGCGCGACCATCTCCTCGGCGAAGACACCGGTCCAGTCGGCGCCGGACGAGGAGATGGGCAGGCCGGTGTCGGGGTGGATCTTGCCGACGGCGTGGAAGCGGTCGGCCTCGTCCTGGAGGGCCGGCTGGTAGCCGCGGCCCTTCTCGGTGAGGCAGTGGACGATCACGGGGCCGCCGAAGCGCTTGGCGCGCGTCAGGGCGGACTCCAGGGCCTCGATGTCGTGGCCGTCGATGGGGCCGACGTACTTGAGGCCGAGGTCCTCGAACATGCCCTGCGGGGCGATGAAGTCCTTGAGGCCCTTCTTGGCGCCGTGCAGGGTCTCGTAGAGCGGCTTCCCGACGACGGGGGTGCGCTCCAGGATGTCCTTGCCGCGGGCGAGGAAGCGCTCGTAGCCGTCGGTGGTGCGCAGGGTCGCCAGGTGGTTGGCGAGGCCGCCGATGGTGGGCGCGTAGGAGCGCTCGTTGTCGTTGACGACGATGACGAGCGGGCGGTCCTTGGCGGCGGCGATGTTGTTCAGCGCCTCCCAGGCCATGCCGCCCGTGAGGGCCCCGTCGCCGATGACGGCGACGACGTGGTCGTCCTTCTTGAGGACCTCGTTGGCCTTGGCGAGGCCGTCGGCCCAGCCGAGGACCGTGGAGGCGTGCGAGTTCTCGATGACGTCGTGCTCGGACTCGGCCTGCGAGGGGTAGCCGGAGAGGCCGCCCTTCATCTTGAGCTTCGAGAAGTCCTGGCGGCCCGTGAGCAGCTTGTGGACGTAGCTCTGGTGGCCGGTGTCCCAGAGGACCTTGTCCTTCGGGGAGTCGAACACGCGGTGCAGGGCGATGGTCAGCTCGACCACGCCGAGGTTGGGCCCGAGGTGCCCGCCGGTCTTGGAGACGGCGTCCACGAGGAACGTCCTGATCTCGTCGGCCAGCTGATCCAGCTGTTCCGGGGAGAGCCGGTCCAGATCTCGCGGTCCCCTGATACGGGTCAGCAGAGCCACCCGTGCCTCCTTGCGTTTGAGCTGGTCGAGCTTGCCGATTTGTCGAGTCTAATGTTCCGTCTTGGATCGTGGGCATCGGGCCGGGGGGTGACGCGTCACCCTCACGGCCTACATGTCGCTGATCTGTACGGCTTTGGACGCTGATCCGTAGGGCTCCCCGCGGGTCGGGGTACTGCTCCGGACGCAGCAGTGCCCGGCGCCGGTTTCACGGCGCCGGGCGGTGTGGCGAGCGTTACGCGCGCGGGGCGGGGTCCCTAGGCGCGTCCCGCCGTCTTCTGCGTCTTGCGGGAGACCGAGTCGATGATCACGGCGATGAGCAGGACCGCTCCGGTGATCATGTACTGGATCGCGTTCGAGGACAGGTTCATCTGGTTGAGGCCCTGGACGATCGACTGGATCACCAGGATGCCGAGGAGCGCCGACCAGACCTTGCCGCGTCCGCCGAACAGGGACGTACCGCCGATGACCGCGGCGGCGATGCACATCATCAGCTGGTTGCCGCCGCCGAGGGAGCGGTCGGCGCCGCCGGTGGCGGAGGCGAGGAACAGACCGCCGATCGCGCCCATGGTGCCGGAGATCATGAACACCGAGATCCGGATCCAGGAGACGTTGATACCGGCGCGGCGGGCGGCCTCGATGCCACCGCCGACGGCGAAGACCTGGCGGCCGTACGTGGTGCGGCGCAGCACGAAGTCGGTGACGAGCAGGATGACCAGGAAGATCACCAGGGAGAGCGGCAGGCCCTGCTCCTGGTTGAAGCCGTACGCGGCGACGAGGACCAGGACCGCGAGGACGGCGGTGCGCAGGATGATCTCGCTCTGCGGGCGGTGCGGGAGCTCGGCGGCCTTGCGGCGGCGGGAGTCGCGCAGCTGGGCGAGGTAGAAGGCGGCGACGACGGCCACGGCGAGGCCGTAGGCGGCGGCGACGTCGGAGAAGTAGTACTTGGTGAGGTCGGCGACGAAGCTGCCGATCGGGGTGGGGATGGTGGACTTGTCGCCCATCACCCAGGTCTGGAGACCGGCCCAGCCGAGGAAGCCCGCGAGGGTGACGACGAAGGCGGGCACGCCGATCTTGGCGAAGACCAGACCGTGGAAGGCGCCGAGCAGGGTGCCGGAGAGGATGCCGAGGAGGATCGCGAGGCCGTCCGGCATGTCCGTGCCGAGGACGCCCCAGACCGAGCCGGCCAGACCCGCCACGGAGCCGACGGCGAGGTCGATCTCGCCGAGCAGCAGCACGAAGACGATGCCGACGGCCATGATGCCGGGGCCGACCGCGTACAGCGTGATCTGGTCGAGGTTGTACGAGGTGATGAAGTTGCCGGTGAGCGCCTGGAAGACGATGCCGATGACGATCAGGCCGACGACGACGGGCAGCGAGCCGATCTCACCGGAGCGGATCTTGCGCTTGAACTCCTCGACGTACCCCTTGAAGCCCTGCTCGCGCACGAGCAGGCGGGGGTCGACGGCGGGGATCGCGGCGGCGGCGGGGGCCTCGGTCACCGGGGCCGTCTCGTCGGTGGTACGGGGCTCGGGCACCGCTGCCTCTTCGCTCGCGGTGGGAGGGGTGTTGCTCACTTCGCTACCTCCGCGTTGCGGGCCTGACGGCGGGTCACGGCGTTGTCCGTGGCACCGGTGATCGCGGCGATGATCTCTTCGTGCGTGGTGGTGGCGACCGGGAAGGTGCCGTTGTTGCGGCCCAGGCGCAGTACGGCGACGGTGTCGGCGACGGCCTTCACGTCGGCCATGTTGTGGCTGATGAGGATGACGCCGAGGCCCTGCTCGCGCAGCCGCTCGACCAGGTCGAGGACCTGGGCGGTCTGCTCGACGCCGAGGGCGGCGGTCGGCTCGTCGAGGATCACGATCTTGGGGTCGCCGACCAGGGCGCGCGCGATGGCGACGACCTGGCGCTGACCGCCGGAGAGCGCGGCGACGGGGATGCGGACGCTGGGGATGCGGATCGAGAGCGTGGAGAGCAGGTCCTTGGCCCGCTTCTCCATGGCGACCTCGTCGAGGACGCCGCCCTTCTTGATCTCGCGGCCGAGGAACAGGTTGGCGACGACGTCGAGGTTGTCGCAGAGCGCGAGGTCCTGGTAGACGGTCGCGACACCGAGGTTCTGGGAGTCGTGCGGGCGCTGGATCTCGACCTGCTCGCCCTCCCACTCGATGACGCCCTCGTCGATCGGGTGGACACCGGCGATCGTCTTGACCAGCGTGGACTTGCCCGCTCCGTTGTCGCCGACGAGCGCGACGACCTCTCCTGCGTGGACTTCGAGATCGACACCGGAGAGGACCTGAACCGCTCCGAACCGCTTGAAGATCCCGCGCAACGCCAGCACGGGCGCCTGCGTCTGGGACACGTGAACCAACTCCTTCGCCGCCCGCGGGCGGCGGCATGTCGCGCCGCCGGTGCAGCGCCAAAGTTCGAGGGGGGCTGAGCTCGTCCGGCCCCCGGACCGACAGCGGGGTCTGGGTCGGCCGGGGGCCGGACGGGCAGGGGGACGGATCGGGTCGACGGGCTCCGGTCGGACGGCGGGGGAGTCGCCCTCCGGCCGGGGATCCACCCCCTGGCGGGGGTTTCACCCTCGGCGGGCTCCTCACCCCGTGTCCGGGGCTTCAGCCTCTGTACGCGGGCCGGTGTCGGGATCCGTGTCGCCGAGCCCTCTGGGGGGCTCGGCGGGCTCGGCTCAGGGCTTACTTGATGCCCAGCTCCGTGCACTTGGCGGCCAGGTCCGAGGTGCAGAGGTCGGCGGCCTTGTAGATGCCGTCCTTGATCACCGTGGTCTGGATGTTGGTCTTGTCGACGACGACCGGCGGGAACAGCGTCGACGGCACGCCGTCGGTCGCACCCTGGGCGCCGAGCTCCTTGCCCTGGAGCAGGTTCACCGCGAACTTGGCGGCCTCGGGGGCCAGCTGGAGCGGCGACTTGTAGATGGTGAAGGTCTGCGAACCGGCGATGATGCGCTGGATGCCCGCGACCTCGGCGTCCTGGCCGCCCACCGGAATGCCCTTGATGCCGGCGTTCTCGAGGGAGGTGACGATGCCGCCGGCCATGCCGTCGTTGGCCGAGTAGACCGCGCCGATCTTGTCCTTGCCGACCGAGGAGATCGCGGCGGACATCTTCTCGCCGGCGACCTTCGGGTCCCACTCGCCGGAGGCCTCGTAGGCGATCTTGCCGACCTTGCCGTCGAGGGCGGTGTGGGCGCCCTTCTTGAAGAGACCGGCGTTCGGGTCCTTCTCGTCGCCGTTGATCATCACGACGTTGGCGGAGGCGGCCTTCGCGCCGAGGGCGGCGAGGAGCGCCTGGCCCTGGAGCTCGCCGACCTTGTTGTTGTCGTGGCTGACGTAGGCGTCGGCACCCTTGACGGCGCGGTCGTACGCGACGACCTTGACGCCCTTGGCCTTGGCCTCGGTGACCCAGCCCTCGGCCTTGGTGGCGTCGACCGGGTCGAGCGCGATGACCTTGATGCCGTCGGCGATCAGCTGGTCGAACTGCTGCTTCTGCTTGACGACGTCGGAGACCGCGTTGTTGTACACGACCTCGCAGTCGCCGCACGCGGCCTTGACGGCCTTCTCGAACTGGGGCTTGTCGAGGGCCTCGTAGCGCGAGGTCTTGTTCTCGGGAAGGAGCAGGCCGATCTTGGTCGAGCTGCCCTTGTCACCGCTGTCGTCGCCGCCGGCCTGGCCACAGGCGGCGAGCGAGAGGGCCATCGACACCGCGGCCGTGGCTATGACGGCGCGACGCGTCACTGCGTTCATTGGGGTTGCCTCCCTGACGAGGCCGCGACGTTGCGGCCGAGGTGTCCCGAAGTCAACTCGGCCGCACGGGTGCCGTCAAGAAGTAAATTCTTAACGAGATGACAACGGTGGTGTTCGTTATCTAAGTGAACGCAAGGCGTGAGGCCGGAGCGGCCGCCGGCAGGGCACTCTCCAACAGGGTCGAATCGCCCATTTCGCTCAGCACGAGGGCCAGTGCGCCGAGCACCTCCGCGCGGCCTCCCAGGGCCCCCTGAGCCAGCGAGAGCTGCCGGGCGGCGCTGGGGATCGCGTACCGGGACACGGAGTCCCTGATGGGCGCCAGGACCAGCTCCCCGGCCTCCGCCAGGTCGCCGCCGAGCACCACCCGGCTCGGGTTCAGGAGATTGCAGAGGTTGGCGATGCCGCTGCCGATGTGCCGCCCCACGTCGGCGATCACACGGCGGCAGCCGGGGTCGCCCTCGCGGGCCAGCTGGACGACCCGTTCCATGGTCAGGTCGGGGCCGTGGCCGGGCTGGAGCAGCGGCAGCACGTACCGGGCGGCCGTGAAGGTCTCCAGGCAGCCGCGGTTGCCGCAGCGGCAGACAGGGCCCGACTCGTCGAGCGTGATGTGCCCGATCTCGCCCGCGGTGCCGCCGGGGCCCCGGTAGACCCGCCCGTCGATGACGAGGCCGGCGCCGACGCCGCTCGCCACCTTGATGTACGCCAGGTCCTTGACGCCCCGCCCGCTGCCCCAGACCAGCTCGCCGAGCGCGCCGAGGTTGGCGTCGTTGTCGACGTGCACGGGGACGCCGAGGCGACCGGAGAGCTCCTCCGCGGGGTTGATCCCGCTCCAGCCCGGCAGGATCGAGGTCGACCCGAGGGTCCCGGAGGAGACGTCTATGGGGCCGGGTACGCCGAGCCCGACGCCGATGACCTTGTCCCGGCCGATCCCGGTGGCCTCGATCAGCCGGTTGACCAGCTGCTCCGCCCGGTCGAAGCCCTCGGCCGCGGAGGCGTCCACGTCGAGCGGCTCCGCCTCCTCGGCGAGCACCTGGTGGGCGAGGTTGCCGACGGCGACCCGGAGGTGGGTGTGGCCGAAGTCCACGCCGATCACGATGCCGGCGTCGCCGGAGAGCGAGACGCTGCGGGCCCGGCGGCCGCCCGCCGAGGTCGGCGTGACGTCGACGGTGCCGCCGTCCTTCAGCTCCCGGACGATGTTGGAGACCGTCGCGGCGGACAGTCCCGTCGCCCGGGCGATCTCCGCCTGGGTGAGCGAGCCGGCCATGCGCACCGCCCGGACGACCCGTTCGAGATTGGCCCTGTGCAGAGACGTCTGCGACCCCGGAGTCTCCATCGACTCACTCACTCCCACCGTTTTCTCCAACATGTGAACTCTAAGGGGACGCTTTCGGCTTGCTCCCCGTCAAGACCTTGAGTGGCGGAGGGTCTGTGTCACACGACGTCCAGGGCCCCCGGCGCGGGTGCGCCGGGGGCCCTGGGGACCGCGGGATCGGGGTTACTTCACGGCGCCGGCGGTCAGGCCGGCCACCACCTGCCGCTGGAAGATGATGTACGCGGCGAGCACCGGCAGCATCGCCATCACCAGACCGGCGAAAAGGCCTGACCAGTCGCCCTTGTAGCCCTGGCTCGTGGCGAGCTGGACCAGGCCCTGGGAGAGCACCTTCTGGTCCTGCTCGGTGTTGAGCACCGTGGGCAGCAGGTACTGGTTCCACTGGCCGAGGAAGTTGAAGATGCCGACGCTGATCAGGCCCGGCTTCGCCATCGGCAGCATCACCTGGAAGAAGGTCCTGGTGTGCGACGCGCCGTCCACGAAGGCCGCTTCCGCCACCGAGGTCGGCAGCGTCCGGAAGAAGGCCGTGAGGAAGAAGACGGTGAAGGGCAGCGAGTACGCGATGTAGACGAGGATCAGGCCGTGCGGGGTGTTGAGCAGGGCCATGTTCTGCATCACGTAGAAGAGCGGCACCAGCGCCAGGATGATCGGGAAGCTCATCCCTCCGATGAAGAGGAAGTAGATGAAGCGGTTCCCGGGGAAGTCGAAGCGGGCCAGCACGTAGGCCGCCATCGAGCCGAGGAGCAGCGTGCCGATGAGCGAACCGCCGACGACCACGATCGTGTTCATGAAGTAGTCGCTCATGTGTGCCTGGGACCAGGCGCGCGACCAGTTCTCGAAGTGCAGGGTGTCGGGCAGCGACCACGGTGAGGTGAAGATCGCCCGGTCGGTCTTGAAGGAGGTCATGACCGCCCAGAGCAGCGGCGTGACGACCATGATCGCCCAGATGATCAGGACGCCGTGCGAGAAGACGTTGAGGACCGCGCCCTCGCTCTTGGACTCCTTGCGGGGCGTGTGCGCCACCGTCTTGGTGACCACCGGTCCCGAGCCCCCCGAGGGGCCCGGGGTCTCGACGCCGGGGGTGGCAGTGTCGGTCGTCTTCATCAGAACTCCAGCCGCTCGCGCCGGCCCAGCTTCATCACGACGGCCGCGAAGGCCAGGGTGACGAGAAGGAGCGCGACACCGATGGTCGTTGCATAGGCGGCCTGACCGTCCCGGAACGCCTTCTGGTACACGTACAGCGGAAGGACGACGGTGGAGTAGTCGGGCCCGCCGCCGTTGGGGCCGACGGTCATGATCTGGACGACGGCGAAGGACTCCGCGCCGAGCGCGAGGATGCCCATGTAGATCCAGCCGGACTGCACGGTGTCCCAGAGCAGCGGCAGGGTGATCTTGAAGAAGGTCGTGAAGCGGTTGGCGCCGTCGAGCAGCGCCGCCTCGTAGAAGTCCCTCGGAATGGACGCCATGCCGGCCGAGAAGAGGACGACGAAGAAGCCGACCGTGGACCAGACGAGAACGGCCATCACGCAGATGAGGGCGAGTTTCGGATCTCCCAGCCAGTCCGGCTGAATACTGCCGAGGCCCACGAGCTTCAGAGCGGAATTGATCGCTCCGCTATTCGGGTTGTAGGCGAACTGGAAGAGCAGCGCGACGATGGCGATCGACAGCACCTGCGGGAAGAAGTACACGATCTTGTAGAAGGCTGATCCGCGCACACCGGCGATGGCCGCTCCGCGACGGCGCCGACCGCCGACATTGAGCATGAAAGCGAAGAACAGCGCGAGTCCGACGGTCACGAGCGGCAGCACCACC
Source organism: Streptomyces sp. NPDC088707 (assembly GCF_044752725.1). Classification (NCBI taxonomy): domain Bacteria; kingdom Bacillati; phylum Actinomycetota; class Actinomycetes; order Kitasatosporales; family Streptomycetaceae; genus Streptomyces; species Streptomyces sp. NPDC088707. The sequence goes on from NZ_JBIVLV010000013.1 coordinate 145,637, forward strand.
GCGAGGGTCAGACTGTGCTGGAGCGATTTCCAGAAGATCTCGTCGTCCAGCATTCTGCTGTAGTTGTCGAATCCGACGAACCCGAATTCAGGGCTCAGCCCGCTCCAGTCCGTGAGCGAGTAGTAGATGGACTGGATGAACGGCCAGATGACGAAGAGCGCGTAGAGCGCGAGGGGTGCCGCCAGGAACCCCACGATGAAACGGTACTTGCCGTGCTGCATTCCTACCGACCCCGATCTTCCCGCGGAGGCGCGCCGCGGGTGCCGCGCGCGAAGGGGCCGGGGCCCGCTCCCGGTCGGCGGGAAGGGGCCCCGGCACTGCTCACTGGTGCTTGTAGTGCTTGATCGAGGAGTCCTTGGCCGCTTCGTCGGCGAACTTCTGGATCTTCTTGATCGTCTCTGCAGGGGTGGCGCGGCCGGCCATCATCTCGCCGATGCCCGCGACACCGATCTTCTCCTTCTGGAGGGCGACGTACCAGTCCTGGAGGCGCGGGTTGACGACGTTCTGGCCGGCCTTCTCCAGAGCCGCGACACCGGACTTCAGGCCCGGCGTCAGCTCGATGCCGTCGGTGCCGCCGTTGAACGCGGAGAGGGACTTCACGGACTGCGTGAAGTTCTTGGACGAGGCCTCGCTGAGCATGATGCGCAGCTGCTCCATGCCGCCCTCGGGGTTGGCCGCCTTGGCCGGGACGATGAACGGCTCGCCGCCGGACGCCCACATGGTGCCGAAGGGCATCTTGTCGGAGGCGTCGATGCCGCTCGGGGCGGAGACGGCCAGGTCGAAGTCGGCCGGCATGGTCTTCGCCGCCTCGTTCTCGACCCAGGAGCCGTTCGGGATGAACAGCGCCTTGCCCTCGGTCCAGGCGGTCTGCGACTGGATGTGGTCGAGGCCGGGGGTGCCCTTGAGGATGTAGCCCTTCTGGACGAGCTCGTAGTAGGCCTCGAAACAGGCCTTGACCGCGGGGTGCTCCCAGGCCTTCGGCTCCAGGTTGTCGATGGCGTCCAGGACCTCGCGGCCGCCGACCTTGCCGATCATCGGGTAGAGCGAGAAGGGGAGGTAGTACGGGTGCTTGCCCGCGTACGTCCAGCCCGCGATGCCCTTCTTCTTGGCCTTCTCGCAGACGGCCAGCATCTCGTCCCAGGTCTCCGGGTACTTCGCGTCGAGCGAGTCGAGCAGCTTCTGCGAGTACCAGACGCCGTAGACGGTGTACGCGTAGTAGAGGACCCAGACGGGGGCGCCGTCGAACTGGCCCATCTCGATGATGCCGGGCCGCAGGGTGTCGCGGACCTTCTTGTTCGGGTCGTCGACGGAGGCCGAGTCCAGGAGGGCGGTGAGGTCGGCCAGCTGCTTCTGGCCGACGAGGACGCCCATGTCCATCTGCTCGGCGCCGGAGTTGTCGATGAGGTCCGGCGGGTTGCCGCCGTTGAAGCGCGGCTGGAGCTCCGTGGTGATCTTCTGGGTCGGCGTGAACTTGACCTTGGCCTTGGGGTAATTCGTCTCGTAGACCTTGATCGCGTCCTTGGCGTACTGCTGTCCGAATCCGCCGTCGAAGAGGACGAAATCAAGCGGTGCCGACTCGTTCACCCCGAGCGGGTTCTTGTCGGACTTCGTCCCCTTCTCGACCTTTGCGTTTCCGTCGCCGCTGCTGCTCGCGCAGGCGGAGAGGAAGCCCATGGTCGGCACCGAGATCAGGCCGATCGCGGCAGAACGCTTGATCAGATCGCGACGGCCAAGGCCCTCATTGGTCTGAGCGGAGGTGGATCCCATGCTCAAGTCCTCGCCTTCATTCAGGACTCAGGCGGTGTACCGGTCGCCCGTACTCACTCGCCACAGGCGAAGGGCCCCGCCACCGCGGTCATTTGCAGCCGGGTCGTGCAGGCGTCGGGCCGTCGTGTGATGGAAACGACTGGCTGGACGCCGACAGGTATAGTCCACTTCCCTTCGCCTGAGCAAGATCGAAAGCAGGTTTCTACGGCCATCTTTCCCGAGTTGAGACCTCCGGGATAAGCACGCTGGATCTGCGGCGTTTCGTCCAACCACTCGTCCACCAATCCCCTTGACAGTGGCTCAGACCTCCCCGTAGTGGGGCACCTTGAGGGGGCGGTCGAGGGCGTGGCGAGGACACCGGCAGGCAAAGCGGACATACGGTCGGGATCGAAACAGTTGTGTCACAGACCCCCGGAAAAGTAAGGATCCTGTGAGGGCGACCAGGGATCATAGGGGGACCGCCGACCTCGTGCGTACGTTCGAGCGCCCGGCGGAATTTACTTGTCCCTCTCCCCTATGGAGTACTACGTGGCCAACTCTTCTGGCCTGAACCGCTCGGGCCTCCTGTCCCGTGTCGCGGTCGCCGCGATAGCCGCCGCCCTCGTCGGCACCTCGACCGCCGCGGTCGCGGCGGAGCCGGGCCCGGCGACCAAGGCTCCCACCGCGCCGAAGGCGGACCGCCTGTCCGCCGCGCAGTCGGACCGCGCGTCGGCCTCCGCGGCCTCCGCGACCGCCGCCTCCGGTGCCGCGCTCAACAACCTCTACGGCTGGCACACCAACGGCGACATCATCGGTTACACCCCCGTCGGCGGCGGCGCCATCCAGCGCATCGCCGGGCGCCAGGGCTGGAACTGGGTGGGATACAAGAACTTCACCCAGGCGGACACCGACGCCCGCCCCGACGCCGACGGCTGGTACCACGCCGACGGCTGGTACGCCGTCAACCGCTCGGGCCGACTGCACTTCGCCAGCGACGGTCCGGTCCGCGACCTCGGTGGCGGCTGGAACGCCTACAACCGGGTCATCTCGGCCGGCAACACCGGTGGCGGCGCCCCGGACGACATCCTGGCCCGCGACGGCGCCGGTGTGCTCTGGCACTACCTGGGCAACGGCAACGCGTCCCTGACGCAGCGCTACCGCGTCGGCTCCGGCTGGGACGCGTACACCCAGATCGCGGGCAAGGGCGACGTGACCGGCGACGGCCGCGCCGACGTGGTCGCGCGCGACCGCAGCGGTGCCCTGTGGCTCTACAAGGGCACCGGCAACTACCGCTCCCCCTTCACCAGCCGGACCCGTATCGGCAGCGGCTGGAACATGTACAACCACATCTTCTCCCCCGGTGACCTCACCGGTGACCGCCGTGCAGACCTCGTGGCCCGCGACAGCGCCGGCGCGCTGTGGCTGTACAAGGGCGCGGGCAACTCGTCCAACCCGTTCCCGTCCCGCATGAAGATCGGCACGTCGGGCTGGAACGGCTTCGGCGCCCTGTTCTGATCGACCCGGGCACAGCGCAAGGGCCCCGCTCCTCTTCCGAGGAGCGGGGCCCTTTCCCGTACTACCGGATCCGGCGCTGGTGTCAGCCGCGGATCAGGTTGCGGAGCACGTACTGCATGATGCCGCCGTTGCGGTAGTAGTCCGCCTCACCGGGGGTGTCGATGCGGACGACCGCGTCGAACTCGACACCGGTGTCGGTGGTGACCTTGACCGTGCTCGGCGTGGTGCCCTCGTTCAGCTCCGTGACGCCCGCGATGGAGAAGGTCTCCTCGCCGGTCAGACCGAGCGAGTCGGCCGACTGGCCGGCCGGGAACTGGAGCGGCAGGACGCCCATGCCGATGAGGTTCGAGCGGTGGATGCGCTCGTACGACTCGGTGATGACGGCCTTGACGCCGAGGAGCGCGGTGCCCTTGGCGGCCCAGTCGCGGGACGAGCCGGAGCCGTACTCCTTGCCGCCCAGGATGACCAGCGGGATGCCGGCGGCCTGGTAGTTCTGCGAGGCGTCGTAGATGAACGACACCGGCGCGTCCGCCTGGGTGAAGTCGCGGGTGAAGCCGCCCTCGGTGCCCGGCGCGATCTGGTTGCGCAGGCGGATGTTGGCGAAGGTGCCGCGGATCATGACCTCGTGGTTGCCACGGCGCGAGCCGTAGGAGTTGAAGTCACGACGCTCCACACCGTGCTCGGTGAGGTACTTGCCGGCCGGGGTGTCGGCCTTGATGGCGCCGGCCGGGGAGATGTGGTCGGTGGTGACCGAGTCGCCCAGCTTGGCCAGCACGCGGGCGCCGACGATGTCGGTGACCGGGGTGGTCTCCATCGTCATGCCCTCGAAGTACGGGGGCTTCCGGACGTAGGTGGACTCGGTGTCCCACTCGAAGGTGTTGCCGGTCGGGATCGACAGCGCCTGCCACTGGGCGTCGCCCGCGAAGACGTCCTGGTAGGACTTGTTGAACATGTCCTCGCCGATGGCGTTGGCGACGACGTCGTTGACCTCGGCCTCCGTCGGCCAGATGTCGGCCAGGTAGACGGGCTTGCCGTCCTGGTCGACGCCAAGGGCGTCCTTGGTGATGTCCACCTTCATGGAACCCGCGAGGGCGTACGCGACGACCAGCGGCGGGGAGGCCAGGTAGTTCATCTTGACGTCGGGGTTGATGCGACCCTCGAAGTTGCGGTTGCCCGAGAGCACCGAGGTCACGGCCAGGTCGTGCTCGTTGACGGCCTTGGAGACCTCCTCCGGCAGCGGGCCGGAGTTGCCGATGCAGGTGGTGCAGCCGTAGCCGACGAGGTTGAATCCGACCTTGTCGAGGTACGGGGTGAGACCCGCCTTGTCGAAGTAGTCGGTGACGACCTTCGAGCCCGGGGCGAGGGTGGTCTTGACCCACGGCTTGCGGGTCAGGCCCTTCTCGACGGCCTTCTTCGCGACGAGCGCGGCGGCGACCATCACGTAGGGGTTCGACGTGTTGGTGCAGGAGGTGATCGCGGCGACGGTGACGGCGCCGTGGTCGATCTCGTAGGTCGAGCCGTCGGGGGCGGTCACCTGGACCGGCTTCGACGGGGCGCCGTTGGGGTGGTTCGCCGGGGCGTCGGAGGCCGGGAAGGACTCCTTGCCCGCCTCGTCCACCTCGTCGACGTAGTTGCGCACGTCCTGGGCGAACTGCGCGGCGGCGTTCGCGAGGACGATGCGGTCCTGCGGGCGCTTCGGGCCGGCGATGGAGGGGACGACCGTGGAGAGGTCGAGCTCCAGCTTCTCGGAGAAGTCGGGCTCGGCGGCCGGGTCGAGCCAGAGGCCCTGCTCCTTGGCGTACGCCTCGACGAGGGCGACCTGCTGCGCGGAGCGGCCGGTCAGCTTGAGGTAGTTCAGGGTCTCGCCGTCGATCGGGAAGACGGCGGCGGTGGAGCCGAACTCCGGCGACATGTTGCCGATGGTGGCGCGGTTCGCGAGGGAGGTGGCGGCGACGCCCTCACCGTAGAACTCGACGAACTTGCCGACGACGCCGTGCTTGCGCAGCATCTCGGTGATCGTGAGGACCAGGTCGGTGGCGGTGGTGCCGGCCGGGAGCTCGCCGGTCAGCTTGAAGCCGACGACGCGCGGGATGAGCATGGAGACCGGCTGGCCGAGCATCGCGGCCTCGGCCTCGATGCCGCCGACGCCCCAGCCGAGCACACCGAGGCCGTTGACCATGGTGGTGTGGGAGTCGGTGCCGACGAGGGTGTCGGGGTACGCCTGGCCGTTGCGGACCATGACCGTACGGGCCAGGTGCTCGATGTTCACCTGGTGCACGATGCCGGTGCCCGGGGGGACGACCTTGAAGTCGTCGAAGGCGGTCTGGCCCCAGCGCAGGAACTGGTAGCGCTCCTTGTTGCGGCCGTACTCCAGCTCGACGTTCTCCGCGAAGGCGGAGTTCGTGCCGAACTTGTCGGCGATGACGGAGTGGTCGATGACCATCTCGGCCGGGGAGAGCGGGTTGATCTTCGCCGGGTCGCCGCCGAGCGCCGCGACGGCCTCACGCATGGTGGCGAGGTCGACGACGCAGGGGACGCCGGTGAAGTCCTGCATGATCACGCGGGCCGGCGTGAACTGGATCTCCTGGCTCGGCTGGGCCTGCGAGTCCCAGTTGCCGAGGGCCCGGATGTGGTCGGCGGTGATGTTCGCGCCGTCCTCGGTGCGGAGCAGGTTCTCCAGGAGGACCTTCAGGCTGTAAGGGAGGCGCGCGGAGCCCTCGACCTTGTCCAGCTTGAAGATCTCGTACGACTCGTCGCCCACGCGCAGCGTGCTGCGGGCGTCGAAGCTGTTCGCCGACACGACAGTCTCCTTCATCAATGTGCGCGTATTACCGCCATGCTGCCGCCACGACTCCCTCGCCGATCCGCTAAGGTAAGGCTTAGTTAGGCAAGCCTTACCGGGTGGGCGGCCGCGGTGCGCCGTAAGCAGTTATCTCGATGTCGAGATAACTCTAGTGCATCCCCGCTGCCCGGTCATGCCCGGCATGCCTGTGACGGCCGTCATCCTGACGACCGCCCCACGGGCGACCCCGGAGCGCGGCGGGCGCCCCCGCAGGCGGCGCGGCCCTCACCGGCTCCCCCGGCGGCTCGACCCACGCGGACACAGCCGGGCCGGGACCGTGAGACCGCCCGGCGCGGGGGCCGGCAGGGCCGGGTCGAGCCGGGCCACCAGCGTCGTGATCGCCGTCTCCGCGATGGTCTCGGGCCGCAGCGTCACCGTGGTCACCGGCGGGCCGGTCTCGGCGTACGCCGGATCCTCGCTGGCGCAGACGAGGAGGAGGTCGTCGGGGATCCGCAGACCGTGGCGGGCCGCCGCGGCCAGGACCTGCCGGCCGCCGGGGTCGTACAGGGAGTGGACCGCGTCGCAGGACCGGTCGGAGAACGCCCGGTCGAAGGCGTGGCCGGGCGCGTCCGCCGGGTCGAAGGTGATCACCGACGGCTCCCGGCCGCGCTCCCGGCACCATTCCTCGTACGCCCGGGTCACGGCGCCGGTGTAGTACTCGCGGCCGTACCCGGCGTGCAGGGCGATCCGGCGCGCACCGGCGGCCGCCAGGTGGTCGAGGACCTCGCGGGTGGTCGCGGCGTGGTCGTTGTCGACCCAGACGTCGCCGGGGTGCGGGTCGGTGGGCCGGCCGTCGAAGACCACCGGGATGTCCCGGGCCCGCAGGGCGCGCAGCACCCGGTCGTCCTCGGGGCTGTCGAGCAGGAGCATGCCGTCGACGGTCAGGGTGTGCCACAGGGTCTCGCCGCCGCGCGCCGCGGGCAGGACCGTCAGCGCGTAGCCGAGGGAGTGCGCGGTGGCCGCGGCGGCGGTCAGCAGCCGGGAGAAGTAGGGGACCTCCAGGTAGTTCCAGGGCGCGCCCGCGTAGGTGGTGACGGCGAGGCCGAGCGTCCCGGTCCGGGTGAGGGGCGTCCGGCGCGAGCCGTAGCCGAGGGCCGCCGCCACCTCGCGGACCCGCCGCCGGGTGGACTCACCGAGCCGGCCCGTGCCGTTGAGGGCGTGGGACACGGTGGCGGTGGACACCTCCGCGGCGCGGGCGATGTCGGTGAGGGTGGGCCCTGACATGCGCGCCATCGTACGGATTTCGCGGTCCGGGGAGGGTACTGGTTACGACGTTAATCAGCGAACGTCCGGCCACAGCCAATGTTTGGAGTGGTCATGACTTCTTCCCTGAGCCGGCGCACCGTTCTCGCCGCCGCCGGCGCGGCGGGTCTCGTCGGGGTCGCCGGGAGCCCCGCGGCGGCGGGCTCGCGCCGCCGGTCGGCCGCGCTGGTCGTGCACAACGCCCGGGTGTTCACCGGGAGGTCCGGCGGCCGTCCCGTCGAGGCCGTGGCCGTCGGCCGCGACGGCCGCATCCTGGCGACCGGGCGGGGCGGCGAACTGCGCCGCCTCGTCGGCCGGGACACCGAGGTCGTCGACGCGCGCGGCGCGACCGTGATGAGCGGCATCCACGACGGCCACGTCCACCCCCTGGGCGCGGGCAGCCGCTCGCTGCGGCCCTCCCTCGAAGGGGCGGAGACGACGCGGGAGGAGCTGCTCGCGATCCTGACCGGCTTCCTGAAGGACAGCCCGGGGCAGGAGCCGGACGGCTGGCTCGTGGTGGAGGACTGGAACCCGATCGGCCTGCTGCCGCAGGGCTCGCTCCCCCACCACTCGCTGCTCGACGCCCTGCCCACCCGCCGTCCGGTCGCCCTGGTCGGCGGCGACGGCCACAACATCTGGGTCAACGGCCGCGCGCTGGAGATCGCCGGCATCACGGCCGCCACGCCGGACCCGGTGGGCGGGAAGATCGTGAAGGGCGCGGACGGCCGGCCGACCGGCGTCCTCAAGGACGACGCCCAGCCGCTGGTCACCCGGCACATCCCGGAGCCGAGCGAGGCCGAGCTGGTCGCGGCCTGCGCGCGGGTGCTCGCCCAGGCGGCGGCCTCGGGGGTCACCACGATGATGGACGCCCTGGTCGGACGCGGGGAGCTGGCCACGTACCGGGCGCTCGCGGCGGCCGGGAAGCTGCCGCAGCGGATCGTTCCGGCGATCCGGCTCGACCCGGACCAGGCGAAGGACCCGGCGGCGGCGCTCGCGTACGCCCGGGGGCTGCGCCGGGAGTTCGGCGACGTGCGGGGGCTGCGCTTCGGGATGATCAAGGTGTTCCTCGACGGGGTGATCGAGTACCCGGCGCAGACGGCGGCGCTCCTCGAACCGTATCTGGACGGAGCGGGTCACCCCACCACCAACCGGGGCGAACTGTATGTATCGGCCCAGGACTACGGGCGTCTGTCGGCCGTCTTCAACCGGGCCGGCTGGCAGATGCACGCCCACGGCCTGGGCGACCGGGCCGTACGGACGGCGCTCGACGGATACGCGTACGCCCGCCGCGTCACCGGACTGCGCGACCCGCGCAACGCCGTCGCCCATCTCCAGCTGGTGAACCCGGCCGATCTGCGGCGCTTCGCCCAACTGGGCGTGGCGGCCTGCATGCAGCTGCAGTGGGCGTCGGCGGACACCTGGACGATGGAGGCGCTGCTGCCGTACATCGGGCCCGAGCGGCACCGGTGGATGTACCCGGCGCGCTCCCTCGAACGCCACGGCGCCGTGCTCTCCGGCGGCTCGGACTGGCCGGTGGACGCGCTCCAGGTGTGGAACCAGATCCGGACCGCGATCGACCGGCAGGGGGCGTACGGCCAGGGGCCGCTCCACCGCGACCTCGAGAGCCTGAGCCGCGCCTCGACGCTGCGGATGCACACGTACGGCACGGCCTGGCAGCTGCGGATGGACGGGGAGACCGGGACGATCCGGGAGGGACGGGCGGCCGACCTCCTGGTTCTCGACCGGAATGTAATGAGTTGTCCGGTCGCGGACATCAGTGACACCGCGGTGCGGCTCACTCTGGTCGGGGGCCGCGTGGTCCATGACGCGGAGTCGGCCTCGGGACGTTCGGCCTCCGCGGGGCTGGCCCGCGCGGCGTCCGCGCCGCGGCCCTCGACGTACGCGGCGGTGCACGGCGGCCGGCACCGGGCGTGCGGCTGCGCGGCGCACTGAACCCGCCCCGGAAGGCGCCCGTACGGCCGCGGACGAATTGCCGCGGCCGTGCGGGCGGCCGACGATCGGGACATGTTCAGTGGCGCGCATGTGATTCTCTACACGCGGGACGCGGAGGCCGACCGGGCCTTCCTCAAGGACGTCGCGGGCTTCCCGCACGTGGACGCCGGGCGCGGCTGGCTCATCTTCAAGCTGCCGCCCGCCGAGGTCGCCGTCCACCCCACGTCGGAGGAGCCGAAGCACGAGCTCTATCTCATGTGCGACGACCTCACCGCGACCCTGAAGGACCTTGAGGACCGGGGCGCGGAGATCTCACGCGCCATCACCGACCAGGGCTGGGGCCTGCTCGCCGCCGTACGGCTGCCGAGCGGGACCGAACTCCCGCTGTACGAGCCGCGCCACCCGACCGCGCACAGCCTGTCACCCTGATGGCCTACCCCAACAGCAAGCACCATCTCATATCTGAGATAACGTGACGCCATGGCAGACGACTACCTCGTACGCATCGGCAAGCTCATCCGTGACGCCCGGCAGCACCGCGGCTGGACGCAGACGCAGCTCGCCGACGCACTGGCCACAAGCCAGAGCGCCGTCAACCGGATCGAGCGCGGCAACCAGAACATCAGCCTTGAGATGATCGCCCGGATCGGCGAAGCCCTCGACAGCGAGATCGTGTCCCTGGGTTACGCGGGACCCATGCACCTCAGGGTCGTCGGCCGCCGCCGGCTCTCGGGCGCCATCGACGTCAAGACGAGCAAGAACGCCTGCGTCGCACTGCTCTGCGCCTCCCTCCTCAACAAGGGCCGCACGGTCCTGCGCCGGGTCGCCCGCATCGAGGAGGTCTTCCGGCTCCTGGAGGTGCTGAACTCCATCGGGGTGCGCACCCGCTGGGTGAACGACGGCGTCGACCTGGAGATCGTGCCGCCGGCCGAGCTGGACATGGACTCGATCGACGCCGAGGCCGCGATCCGCACCCGCTCGATCATCATGTTCCTCGGCCCGCTGCTGCACCGCATGGACCGCTTCAAGCTGCCGTACGCCGGCGGCTGCGACCTCGGTACGCGCACGATCGAGCCCCACATGATCGCGCTGCGCCGCTTCGGCCTCGACATCACCGCCACCGAGGGCATCTACCACGCCCAGGTCGAGCGCTCCGTCTCCCCCGACCGCCCGATCGTGCTGACCGAGCGCGGCGACACCGTGACCGAGAACGCCCTGCTCGCGGCCGCCCGCCACGACGGCGTGACCGTCATCCGCAACGCCTCCTCCAACTACATGGTCCAGGACCTGTGCTTCTTCCTTGAGGCCCTGGGCGTACGGGTGGACGGCATCGGCACCACCACCCTCACCGTGCACGGCGTGCCGCAGATCGACGTGGACGTCGACTACTCCCCCTCCGAGGACCCGGTCGAGGCGATGAGCCTGCTGGCCGCGGCGGTCGTCACGGAATCCGAACTGACCATCCGCCGGGTCCCGATCGAGTTCATGGAGATCGAACTCGCGGTCCTGGAGGAGATGGGCCTCGACCACGACCGCTCCGCCGAGTACCCGGCGGACAACGGCCGGACGCGCCTGGTCGACCTGACGGTCCGCCCCTCCAAGCTGGAGGCGCCGATCGACAAGATCCACCCGATGCCGTTCCCCGGCCTGAACATCGACAACGTCCCCTTCTTCGCGGCGATCGCGGCCACGGCGCAGGGCAAGACGCTGATCCACGACTGGGTCTACGACAACCGGGCCATCTACCTCACGGACCTCAACCGTCTCGGCGGCCGCCTCCAGCTCCTCGACCCCCACCGCGTCCTGGTGGAGGGCCCCACCCGCTGGCGCGCCGCCGAGATGATGTGCCCGCCGGCCCTGCGCCCGGCGGTGGTCGTCCTCCTGGCGATGATGGCGGCCGAGGGCACGTCGGTCCTCCGGAACGTGTACGTCATCAACCGCGGCTACGAGGACCTGGCGGAGCGCCTGAACTCGATCGGCGCGCAGATCGAGATCTTCCGGGACATCTAGGCACCGGACCCCCGAGGCCCCCTCGCTCTTCCGGGCGAGGGGGCCTTGTCCGTAGCCCGGGCACGGCGGCTCAGGCGCCCACGCCCGGTCCGACCCCGCCCTTGAGGCGGTCGATGTCCGACTGGCGGACCTTGATGACGAAGAGGGAGATCAGGAGGCCGACCACGGCGAACACCGCTGCCGTGACGAAGCCCGCGGAGACGCCGGAGGTCAGTACCTCGTCGCCCCAGGGCGGCGGGAGCACGCCCGTTCTGGCGAACTCGGCCTTCTGCAGCGGGCTCGCCTGGGCGAGGAAAGCCGGTACCGCGGTCTCCGCCTCGTTGCGGCTGGCCGTGCCGAAGACCGTCACCAGGATCGAGAGGCCCAGCGAACCGCCCACCTGCTGCATGGCGTTGAGCAGGCCGGACGCGGCGCCCGTGTCCCGTTGTTCGACGTTCGACAGCGCCATGATGGTCAGCGAGACGAACATGAAGCCCATGCCGAGGCCGAAGACGAGGATCGGGCCGAGGATGCTTCCCAGGTACGTGGAGTCCACGTCCGTGAGGGTCAGCCAGGCGAGTCCTGCCGCCGCGAGCACCGAACCGGTCACCATGAAGGGTTTCGGCCCGTACCGGGGCAGCAGGTTGGAGGTGAGGCCGGCGCCCACTCCGATGATGGCGCTGACCGGCAGGAACGCGAGACCCGTCGCCAGCGGGCTGAAGCCGAGCACCTGTTGGACGAACAGGGTGAGGAAGAAGAACATCCCGAAGATCGCCGCGGCCAGGCACAGCATGATGGCGTAGGTGCCCGAGCGGTTGCGGTCGGCGAACATGCGCAGCGGTGTGATGGGCTGCTGGGAACGCCGTTCGATCAGGAGGAAGACGCCCAGGAGCACGACCGCCGCGATGAACGAGCCGATCGTGAGAGGGTCGCGCCAGCCTTCCTGGGCCGCCCGGATGAACCCGTACACGAGGGCCACCATGCCGAGGGTCGAGGTGAGCGCGCCGGCGAGGTCGAAGTGGCCGGGGCGCCGCTCGGACTCCTTGACGTGACGGGGGGTGAGGATGGCGATGACCACGGCGATGGGGACGTTGACGAAGAAGATCCAGCGCCAGTCGAGCCATTGGACGAGCATGCCGCCGGCCACCAGGCCGATCGCGCCGCCGCCGGCCGAGACTCCCGCGAAGACGCCGAACGCCCGGTTGCGTTCCGGGCCTTCGTCGAAGGTCGTGGTGATCAGCGAGAGGGAGGTCGGCGAGGCGATGGCACCGCCGACGCCCTGGAGGGCACGGGCGGCGAGGAGTTGCCACTCGCTCTGGGCCAGTCCGCAGAGCAGCGAGGCGAGTCCGAAGAGCAGCACGCCGAAGATGAAGACGCGGCGGCGGCCGAGGATGTCGCCCGCGCGGCCGCCGAGGAGCAGCAGACCGCCGAAGGTCAGCGTGTAGGCGTTGACGACCCAGGCCAGGCTGGTGGTGGAGAAGTCCAGCGCGGTCTGGATGTGCGGGAGCGCGATGTTCACGATGGTGATGTCGAGCACCACCATCAGCTGACACGACGCGATCACGAAGAGTGCGATGCCCTTGCCGTCTCCCCCGCTCTTGCGGGGTGCGGTCGCCGTGGGGCTCGGCTTCGGTGTGCTAGTCATGGCTGTTCATGGCGCGCAACGCCCTCACCTGTGGCAGCCGTGGGCCGGTCGGTCCACCTTTCGACACTAAGCCCGGCCCACGCGGGTGACCAGTTGATCAATGGGGGGACGGTTCCTCCAGGACCGCGAAGCCGTCCAGCTCCACCCGTGCCTGCTCGTCCCAGAGCCGTACGACTCCGATCACGGCCATCGCCGGGTAGTCGCGGCCCGCCAACCGCCGCCAGATCCGGCCGAGTTCGGGCGCGTGGGCGCGGTAGTCGTCGACGTCGGTGGTGTAGACGGTGACGCGGGCGAGGTCGGCCGGAGTGCCGCCGGCGTGGCGCAGGGCGGTGAGGAGGTTGGCGAGCGCGGTGGTGAACTGCTCGGTCAGGGTGTCCCCCACGACCGCGCCGTCGCTGTCGAGGGCGGTCTGTCCGGCGAGGAAGACCAGCCGGGTGCCGGTGGCGGTGACGGCGTGGGAGAAACCGGTGGGCGGGGCGAGTTCGGCGGGGTTGTGCCGGTGCAGGCTCATGGGGTCGGCTCCTCCTGGCGGGGGTGGGACCGTCGGTGGGTCGCGTACAGCTCCTTGGCGATGATCGTGCGCTGGACCTCGGTCGCCCCCTCGTAGATGCGGGGTGCCCTGACCTCGCGGTAGAGGTGTTCGAGGAGGTGGCCGCGCTGGAGGGCGCGGGCGCCGTGGAGTTGGACGGCGGAGTCGACGACGTACTGCGCGGTCTCGGTGGCGAGGAGTTTGGCCATGGCGGAGCGCCGGGGCACGTCCGGGTCGCCGTCGTCGTACGCCGTGGCCGCCGCGTAGACCAGGAGGCGGGCGGCCTCGGTGCGGGTGGCCATCTCGGCGATCCGGTGCGCCACGGACTGGAGGTCGGCGAGGTGTCCGCCGAAGGCGGGGCGGTCGGCGGTGTGGGCGAGGGCGGCGTCGAGGGCGGCCTGGGCCATGCCGACGGCGAAGGCCCCGACGCTGGGCCGGAAGAGGTTGAGGGTGGTCATGGCGACCCGGAAGCCCCGGTCGGGTTCGCCGAGCAGGTCGTCGGGGCCGACGGGGACGCCGTCGAAGGTGAGGGTGCCGAGGGCGTGCGGGGCGAGCATGTCGAGGGCCTCGCCGCCGAGTCCCGGCCGGTCGGCGGGGACGAGGAACGCGGTGACCCCGCGGGCTCCGGCGTCCGGGGTGGTGCGGGCGAAGACGGTGGCGAAGTCGGCCTCGGGGGCGTTGGAGATCCAGCGCTTCTCGCCGTACAGGCGCCAGCCGCCGGCTCCGTCGGGGCGGGCCTCCAGGGCCAGCGCGGCGGCGTCGGAGCCGGCGTCGGGCTCGGAGAGCGCGAAGGCGGCGACGGCGCGTCCCGCGGTGGCCTCGGGGAGCCAGCGGGCGCGCTGCGCGGGGGTGCCGAAGGCGGCGACGGGGTGGGTGCCGAGGCCCTGGAGGGCCAGGGCGGTCTCGGCCTCGGTGCAGGTCCTGGCGAGGGATTCGCGCAGGAGGCAGAGTTCGAGGGCGCCCGCCTCGAAGAGCCGGGCGAGGAGGCCGAGCTCGCCGAGGGCGGCCACGAGGGGGCGGTTGACCCGGCCCGGTTCGCCCTTGCCGGCGAGGGGCTTCAGGTGGTCGGCGGCGAGGGTGCGGAGCTCCGCACACCAGGTGGTCTGTGCCGGATCGAGCGAGAATGCGGGCATGTGGGCCCTCTCTGACGCCCTCGGGCGTCTTCGTCCCCGCACCGGGCGGTGTGCCTGTGCCGTCCGGTGCGTGCGTCCCTGCGCCGTACGGCGTCCGCGCGCCGTCCGGTGCCTTCGTCAGGGCGCTCACAAGCACCCTTGTCGCGAACCGTTGACTGCCGTCACCAACACGATACGCTCGTGGGGCGACGGTCGACCCCACCACGACAGGGGGACGGACTCATGGAGCTGACACCCTCGGCCCACCTCGACACCTTCGCCCGTGACCGGCTGCCTCCGCCGGACCGGTGGCCGCGTCTCCTCTTCGACCTCCCCGAGCTGGTGTACCCCGAACGGCTCAACTGCGGCGCCGAGCTCCTCGACCGTACGGCGGAACGATTCGGCGCGGACCGGCCCGCCTTCCACGACGGCGAAGGCGGCGTCTGGACCTACGGAGAGCTCCAGGACCGGGTCGACCGCATCGCCCATGCCCTCACCTCCGACCTGCGGGTCCGGCCCGGCAACCGGGTCCTCCTGCGCGGCCCCACCACCCCCTGGCTCGCCGCCTGCTGGCTCGCCGTGATGAAGGCCGGCGCGGTCGCCGTCACGGTCCTCGCCCAGCAGCGCGCCCCCGAGCTGGCCACGATGGCCGACGCGGCCCACTGCACCCACGCCCTCTGCGACGTCCACAGCCTCGACGAGCTCCTCGCAGCCCGGATACCCGGGCTCCGCGTCACCCCCTTCGGCGGGGAGGGCCCGGACGACCTGCTCACCCTCGCGGCCCGCCGCCCCGGCCCGTACCCGGCGGTGGAGACGGCAGCCGACGACGTGGCCCTCATCGCCTTCACCTCCGGCACGACCGGGCGGCCCAAGGGCTGCGTCCACTTCCACCGGGACGTCCTGGCCATCGCCGACACCTTCTCCGCGCACGTCCTGCGCCCGCTGCCCGACGACGTCTTCGCCGGTTCGCCGCCGCTCGCCTTCACGTTCGGCCTCGGCGCGCTCGTCGTCTTCCCCCTGCGGGCCGGGGCGAGCGCGGTCCTCCTCGAACAGGCCGGACCCAAGCAGCTGCTCGCCGCGATCGAGCGGCACCGGGTCTCGGTGCTCTTCACCGCCCCGACGGCCTACCGGGTCATGCTCGACGAGCTCACCCAGGGCACGGCCCCCGACCTGGGCTCCCTGCGGCGCTGCGTCTCGGCCGGGGAGAACCTGCCGGAGACCACCTGGAAGGCCTGGTACGCGCGCACCGGTCTGCGCCTGATCAACGGCATCGGCGCCACGGAACTCCTGCACATCTTCATCTCCGCCGCCGACGGCGACATCCGCCCCGGCGCCACGGGCCGCCCCGTGCCCGGCTGGCAGGCCAGGGTCGTCGACCACGCGGGCAGGGACGTCCCGGACGGCGAGGAGGGGCTGCTCGCGGTGCGCGGCCCGGTCGGCTGCCGCTATCTGGCCGATCCCCGCCAGACGGAGTACGTACGGGAGGGCTGGAACGTCACGGGCGACACGTACGTCCGCGAGCCCGACGGCTACTTCCGCTACGTCTCACGCGCCGACGACATGATCATCTCGGCCGGGTACAACATCGCGGGACCCCAGGTCGAGGAGGTGCTCCTCGACCACCCGGACGTGGTGGAGACGGCGGTCGTGGGCCGCCCCGACGAACTGCGCGGGCAGGTCGTCGTCGCCTACACGGTGGTACGCGACGGGGTGCCGCGCGACGCGGGCACCGCCGCCGCGCTGCGCGCCTTCGTCCGCGCCCGGCTCGCCCCGTACAAGTCGCCCCGCGAGGTCGTCTTCCTGGACGCGCTGCCGCGCACCCCCACGGGAAAGCTCCAGCGCTTCCGGCTGCGCGACCCGGCGTGACGCCCGCCCCGGCCCGGCCGGCGCGCCACCCTCTAAAGTGATCACGTGGCCGAGCAGCACACCCCCCGATCCCTGATCGTCTCCCTCTACGGCGCGTACGGCCGTGCGCCCGACGGGTCGCCGATGCCGGTGGCCGCGCTCATCCGGCTGCTCGCCGTCCTCGGGGTGGACGCGCCCTCGGTGCGTTCCTCGGTGTCGCGGCTGAAGCGGCGCGGACTGCTGCTGCCGGGCCGGACGGCCGACGGGGCCGCCGGATACGCCCTCTCGGACGACGCCCGCAGGCTCCTGGACGACGGCGACCGCCGGATCTACGCCCATACCGAGCCCAAGCTCTCCGAGGGCTGGGTCCTGGCCGTCTTCTCGGTGCCCGAGGCCGAGCGGCACAAGCGGCACCTGCTGCGCTCCCGGCTCGCCCGCCTGGGCTTCGGCACGGCCGCGCCCGGCGTCTGGATCGCACCCGCGCGGCTGTACGAGGAGACCCGGAACACCCTGGAGCGCCTGGAGCTCTCCCCGTACGTGGACCTCTTCCGGGGCGACCACCTGGGGTACGCGGCGACGGCCGGGGCGGTCGCCCGCTGGTGGGACCTGCCGGCCATCGCCCGGCTCCACGAGGAGTTCCTGGCGGCCCACGAACCGGTGCTGCGGGCCTGGCGTGCGCCCTCGGGGGCTCCGGAGGCCCCGGGAGGCACGGCCGCCCCGGGAGGCGCGGAGGCGGCCTACCGGGACTATCTGCTCGCCCTGGACTCCTGGCGCCGGCTGCCGTACGCGGACCCGGTGCTCCCGGCGGAGCTCCTGCCCGACGACTGGCCGGGCCGGCGCTCGGCCGAGGTCTTCACGGCCCTGCACGAGCGGCTGCGGGACCGTGGCGCGGAGTTCGTCCGCCCGTACGTGTCCGGGGCCGCGAACGGGTCCGTGACGTGACCGGGTCCGTGACGTGACGACCGGGTCCGGGTCCGGGTCCGGGTTTGGGGACTAGCCCCGGGGCCGGGAGCGTACCGCCAGGGCCCGGAGCAGGCAGGCGAAGCCCACCGTGGTCAGGATCGCCCGGACCAGGTTCCACGCCACCCAGGGCCCCTCGAAGGCCGCGCGGGCGGCCGTGGGGTCCGTGGCAGCGGCGAGCGCGTCGTTGAGGGGGACGTTCGCCGCCGAGGTGACCAGGAAGACCGCCACCGAGAGCACGAGCGCGGCGAGCGTCCAGATCCGCGCCCGGGTGGCGCGGTGCTGCCAGGCGGCCACCGCCGCGAGGACCGTCGCGCCGAAGAACGGGGTGAAGAAGAGCGGGTTCTGGATCACCTCGTTGATGTTCCGCATCACTTCCACATAGACCCGGTCGTCGCTGCGTGCCAGCGCCGGCATCACCGAGCACACGTACGCGAACCACACCCCCGCGACCAGTCCGGTCGCCACCGTCGCCGCGCCGAGGACCGCCCCGGCACCCTTCCCACCCCGCTGCTCTGTCATGTCCCCATTCAAGGGCAGCGGGCGGTGCGGGGACCATGCGAGCGCGTCGCCCCCGCATACGCGGGCGTCCACGGACACCGCCCCGGGGGCGCCCCTCAGCCCCGGCGGCCGGTCGGGGGCGGGCGGTTGCCCGCGCGGTACGGGGCGGGCCAGGGGGCCGCCGGCCCCTCGTAGCCCTGTTCGGCGGCGGCGTGCAGGGTCCAGTGCGGGTCGTAGAGGTGCGGGCGGGCGAGGGCGCAGAGGTCGGCACGGCCGGCCAGGAGCAGGGAGTTGACGTCGTCCCAGGAGGAGATAGCGCCGACCGCGATCACGGGGACGCCGGTCGCGTTGCGTATCCGGTCGGCGTACGGGGTCTGGTACGAGCGGCCGTAGGCCGGGGTCTCATCGGGGACGACCTGGCCGGTGGAGACGTCGATCGCGTCGGCGCCGTGCTCGCTGAAGGCGCGGGCGACGGCGACCGCGTCCTCGTCGCTGGTCCCGCCCTCGGCCCAGTCGGTGGCCGAGACGCGGACGGTCATGGGGCGGTCCTCCGGCCACACCTCCCGTACGGCGTCGAAGACTTCGAGCGGGAAGCGGAGCCGGCCGGCCAGATCGCCGCCGTAGCCGTCCGTGCGGTGGTTGGTGAGCGGGGAGAGGAAGCCGGAGAGCAGGTAGCCGTGGGCGCAGTGCAGTTCGAGGAGGTCGAAGCCGGCGTGCGCGGCCCGGCGGGCGGCGGCCGCGAACTCCTCGCGTACGGCGGTGAGTCCGGCGCGGTCGAGGGCGCGCGGGGTCTGGTTGACGCCCGGGCGGTACGGGAGGGGCGAGGCGGCGACGAGCGGCCAGTTGCCCTCGGGCAGGGGCCGGTCGATGCCCTCCCACATGCGGCGGGTGGAGCCCTTGCGGCCGGAGTGGCCGAGCTGGACGCCGATCGCGGAGCCGGGCGCCTGCGCGTGGACGAAGGCCGTGATCCGGCTCCAGGCGGCGGCCTGTTCGTCGGTCCACAGGCCCGTGCAGCCCGGGGTGATCCGGCCCTCCGGACTCACGCAGACCATCTCGGTCATGACGAGTCCGGGGCCGCCGAGGGCCCTGGAGCCCAGGTGGACGAGGTGGAAGTCGCCGGGGAGGCCGTCCTCGGCGACGTACATGTCCATCGGGGAGACGACGATCCGGTTGCGCAGGGTCAACCCTCGGAGCCGGAAGGGCGTGAACATCGGCGGGGTGCCGGGCGGGCAGCCGAAGTCGCGCTCGACGGTGGCGGTGAAGGCCGGGTCACGGAGCCGCAGGTTGGCGTGGGTGACGCGGCGGCTGCGGGTGAGCAGGTCGAAGGCGAAGCGCCGGGGCGGCCGGTCGGCGTGGCCCGCGAGCTCCTCGAACCACTGGAGGCTGGCGGTGGCCGCGCGCTGGGTGGACTCGACGACGGGCCGCCGCTCGGCCTCGTAGGCGGCGAGGGCCTCGGCGGGGGTGGGGTGGTCGCGGAGGCTGTGGGCCAGGGCCAGGGCGTCCTCGACGGCCAGTTTGGTGCCGGAGCCGATGGAGAAGTGCGCGGTGTGGGCGGCGTCGCCGATGAGCACGGTGGTGCCGTACGACCAGCGCTCGTTGACGACGGTGCGGAAGGCGGTCCAGGCGGAGCGGTGGGAGCGCAGCTCCCGGCCGCCGAGCGCCTCGGTGAAGATCTTCGCGCAGCGGACGGTGGACTCCGCCTCGTCGAGTTCGTCGAAGCCGGCGGCCCGCCAGACCTCCTCGCGCATCTCGACGATGGCGGTGGAGGCGCCGGCCTCGTAGGGGTAGGCGTGCAGCTGCATCACGCCGTACTCGGTCTCGGCGGTCTCGAAGCGGAAGGCGTCGAAGGCGAAGTCCGCGGCGAGCCAGATGTAGCGGCAGCGGTGGGTGGTGATCCGGGGGCGGAAGTGGGCGGCGTGGGCCTCGCGGGTGCGGCTGTGGACGCCGTCGGCGGCGACCACCAGGTCGTGGTCGGCGGCGAGGAGCTCGGCGGGCGGGGCCTCCGTGCGGAAGCGCAGCCGTACCCCCAGGTCGGTGCAGCGGGCGTGCAGGATCTCCAGGAGCCGGCGGCGGCCGAGGGCGGCGAAGCCGTGGCCGGTGGAGGTGCTGCGGTGGCCCCGGTGGACGACGTCGATGTCGTCCCAGCGGACCATGTCGCGGCCGAGCGCCTCGTAGACGACGGGGTCGGCCTCCCGGATGCCGCCGAGGGTCTCGTCGGAGAGGACGACGCCGAAACCGAAGGTGTCGGAGGGGGCGTTCCGCTCCCAGACGGTGATCTCCCGGGCGGGGTCGAGGCGCTTGAGGAGCGCGGCGGCGTAGAGCCCGCCGGGGCCGCCACCGACGACGGCGATACGGGAGAGGGCGGGGCCGCCACGGGCACGGCGGGGGGCGTGGGCCGGGCTCGCGGCGGGGCCCGGGTCCTGCCCGGGGCCCGGGTCCTGCCCGGGAGTCAGGTCCCGCCCGGGAGCCGAGTCCCGCCCGGCGCCCGGATCCCGCGCGGGAGCCGGATCCCGCCCGGGGCCTCGCATCGTCAGCACCCCCGCCATTTCGGAGGGCGCTTCTCCGTGAAGGCGGCGTGGAACTCGGCGTAGTCCTCGCCGTTCATCAGGAGGGCCTGGGTGGCCGCGTCCAGTTCGATCGAGGCGGCCAGCGGCATGTCGAGTTCCGAGGTGAGCAGCGCCTTCGTCTGGGCGAGGGCGAGTGCCGGGCCGTCGGCCAGGCGGCGGGCGAGTTCGGCGGCCCGCTCGCCCGCTCCGCCCTCCTCGGTGAGCTCGGAGAGCAGGCCGATGCGCTCGGCCTCCGGGGCCAGGACGGGCTCGCCGAGCATGAGGAGCCGGGTGGCGTGGCCGAGGCCGACGACCCGGGGCAGCAGATACGCCGCGCCCATGTCGCCGCCGGAGAGACCGACCCGGGTGAAGAGGAACGCGAAGCGGGTCGTGGGGTCGGCGATCCGGAAGTCGGCGGCGAGCGCGAGGACGGCCCCGGCGCCCGCCGCGACGCCGTGGAGGGCGGCGACGACCGGGAAGGGGCATTCGCGGAGGGCCCGGACGACCTGGCCGGTCATCCGGTTGAAGTCGAGGAGCTGGGCGGTGTCGAGCGCGAGCGTGGCGCCGATGATCTCGTCCACGTCGCCGCCGGAGCAGAACCCGCGGCCCTCGCCGTCGAGGACGAGCGCACGGACGGACCGCTCGCGGGAGAGCTCGGCGAGGAGGTCGCGCAGATCGGCGTAGGCGCCGAAGGTGAGGGCGTTGAGTTTCGCGGGTCGGGCCAGCGTGACGGTGGCGACACCCCGGTCGATGTCGACGCGCAGATGGTGCCAGCGTGCCGTGCGGGGCGTGGAGCCGATAAAGGGGCTCATCCGGAACGGCCTCCTTCCTCCGTTCGGAGGGTATCACTCTCCTGTGACCATCGTCACGAGTACGCGATAAGGGAGGGGTGAGGGTGCCCGCAGAAGGTCCTCGGCAGCCGGTGACGGAGGTCCCCACCCCTCAGGGAGGGGTGCCTCTGGAGGAATAGATTGCACCTCGTAAGGTTGAAACCAGGACGTCTCGGGATGCCTCCACCCCACTCGCCCACCCCCACTCGGTGAAGGGAGCCTGCCCCATGCCCGAAGCCACCGGACCCGCAGCCGGCCCGTCCGCCGGACCGACCGGGCCCGCCGCAGCCACCGGACCCCCCGCACACGGGCCCGCCGCCTCGTGGCGCGTCCGGCTGCCGCACACCACGGCCGCCGTGCCGATCGCCCGCGCCCTGATCCGTACCGCCCTCACCGACCTCGACCCCGGGACCGGCGGCCGCCCCGACCGCGACACCGCGGAGCTGCTCACCGCCGAGCTCGTCGCCAACGCCGTCGAGCACACCGCCGGCCTCGGCCCCATCGAGCTGGTCGTCGAGCTGCTCGCCACGCCCGGCGGGTGTCAGATCGAGGTCCACGACGCCGAGCCCGCCCGTGCGGGCGAGCTCGTCTGCCCCGCGCCGGGAGAGGTGGACCCGTGGCAGGAGCACGGCCGGGGCCTGCTCCTCATCCGGGCGCTCAGCAGCGACTGCGGCCACCGCCCCACCGAACACGGCAAGGCGGTCTGGTTCACTCTGCCGGGGATACCGGCGCAGCGCCCCCGCTCGGAGCAGTGACGAGACGCGAGCGGCGGCGCCCGTAGCCGGCGTACACCAGCGTCCCGACGACCAGGAACCCGGCGAACTGCAGCCAGGTCGTCCAGCCCGTACCCCACATGAGGTAGAGGCAGAACCCGATGCCGAGGATCGGGCTCAGGGGGAAGAGCGGCACCCGGAACGAGCGCGGCAGCTCGGGGTTCCGGCGCCGCAGCACCATCACCGCGAGATTGACGACCGCCATGACGGCGAGCGTGCCGATGGTGGTCAGGTTGACGACCACGTCCAGCGAGGCGAACGCCGCCGGGACGGCGAAGACCGCGGCCACGATCCAGGTGTTGGCCACCGGAGTGGCGGACTTCGGCGAGACCCGCTCGAAGACCCGGGGCACGAGACCGTCGCGGGACATCGACATCAGGATCCGGGTCTGCCCGTACATCACCGCGAGGACGACGGACGCGATGGCGACGACCGCGCCGAACGCGATGATCCCGCCGCCGACCGACGATCCGGTCACCTGGTCGACGACCAGCGAGAGCGCGGCCGGCCGGTCGGCCACGGCGTCGGCGCCGAGGGCCCCGATCGCGGAGAGCGCGACGGCGCAGTAGAGCAGCGTGACGAGCCCGATGCAGATGAGGATGGCGATCGGAATGTTCCGGCGGGGGTTCTCGACCTCCTCGCCGGCCGTGGTGATCGCGTCGAAGCCGATGTACGAGAAGAAGGCCACCGAGGCGCCCGCGGTGATCCCGGCCATGCCGTGGTCGGCGAACGGGGAGAGGTGGCCGGCCTGGAAGGCCGAGAAGCCGACGGCGCAGAAGACGACCAGGATCCCGATCTTGAGGATCGCCATGGCCGCGGTCGCCCGCGCGCTCTCCCGGACCCCGCGCACCAGGAGGGTGGCGGCGAGCGCGATCACGACCACGGCGGGCACGTTGACGACCCCGCCCTCGCCGGGTCCGGCGGAGAGCACGGCCGGGAGCTGCCAGCCGGTGAGGCTTTCGAGGAGTTCGTTGAGGTACTGGCTCCAGCCGACGGCGACCGCGGAGACCGAGACGCCGTACTCCAGGAGCAGGCACCAGCCGACGAGGAAGGCGGCCCGCTCGCCGAGGCTCGCGTACGCGAAGGAGTACGAGGAGCCCGAGACCGGGATCGCGCCGCCCAGCTCCGCGAAGGAGAAGGCGGTGAAGACGCAGGTGATCGCGGCGAGGACGAAGGAGATCACCACCGCGGGGCCCGCCTCGGCGACGCTGTCGGAGAGGCCGACGAAGATGCCGGTGCCGACGATCGCGCCGACACCGAAGCACACGAGCTGAAAGAGGCCCATGGTGCGCTTGAGGCCGTGGCCTTCGAGGTCGGCGCCGGATTCGGCGAGGAGCTGCTGCGGGGTCTTGATCCGCGAGGCGGACGGGGTCATGCGGTGGTTCTCATCTCTCATGGGCACGCGTCAGGGGGTTCGGGCATGACTGCCCGAACCCCCTGTAAGGGTGCGATCGTAAACCGCACCACGCATATTCACCCAATCGGGCGTAAAGCTATGCCGCCGGAAGCACCGTCGGGATCACCGCGGGGATCGCCGTCGGCAGCGGACCGCCGGCCATCGTCGCGACCAGGACCGCCTTGATCGTGTGCATCCGGTTCTCCGCCTCGTCGAACACGACCGAGTGCGCCGACTCGAAGACCTCGTCGGAGACCTCCAGCTCGGTGAGGCCGTGCCGGGCGTGGATGTCCCGCCCGACGTCGGTCCCCAGATCGTGGAAGGCCGGCAGGCAGTGCAGGAACCTGACGTCGGGGTTCCCGGTGGCGCGCAGCACGTCCATCGTCACGGAGTACGGGGCGAGGGAGGCGATCCGCTCGTCCCAGACCTCCTTGGGCTCACCCATGGAGACCCAGACGTCGGTGGCCACGAAGTCGGCGCCCCTGACCCCCTCGGCGACGTCCTCGGTGAGGGTGACCGTGGCTCCACTGGTCTCGGCGAGCTCGCGGGCGGCGGCGACGATCCCCTCGGACGGCCAGTACGCGCGCGGGGCGACGATCCGGACGTCCATGCCGAGCAGGGCGCCGGTGACCAGGTAGGAGTTGCCCATGTTGAAGCGGGCGTCGCCGAGGTAGGCGAAGGAGATCGCGTCCAGCGGCTTGTCCGTGTGCTCGGTCATGGTGAGCACGTCGGCGAGCATCTGGGTGGGGTGCCAGTCGTCGGTGAGTCCGTTGAACACGGGGACGCCGGCGAAGGCGGCGAGTTCCTCGACGATGTCCTGACCGTCGCCCCGGTACTCGATGCCGTCGAACATCCGGCCGAGGACGCGGGCGGTGTCCTTGACCGACTCCTTGTGGCCCATCTGGGAGCCGGACGGGTCCAGGTAGGTGGTGCTGGCCCCCTGGTCGGCGGCGGCGACCTCGAAGGCGCAGCGGGTGCGGGTCGAGGTCTTCTCGAAGATCAGCGCGATGTTCCGGCCGCGCAGTCGCTGGACCTCGGCGCCGGCCTTCTTGGCGGCCTTGAGTTCGGCGGAGAGCGCGATCAGGCCGCGGAACTCCTCGGCGGTGAAGTCCAGCTCCTTGAGGAAGTGGCGGCCGATGAGGTCAGTGGCCATGGGACGCGCTCCTGTGGGTACGGTCGAGGGTCGGCGATCGGGGGACGACGATCAGGGACCCTGGAAGTGTATACGCAGTTCAACATTTATATACAGCCCAGGGTTGGCCGACCTCCGGCCCCGGCCTCGACGGGAGACGTCCAGCGTCGACGGGAGGCGTCGGACGCCGACGGGAGACGTCAGGCGGCGTCCCGCTCCACCGGACAGCTCATACAGCGCGGGCCGCCCCGCCCCCGGCCCAGCTCGCTGCCGGGGATCTCGATCACCTCGATGCCCTGCTTCCGCAGATGGGTGTTGGTCGTGACGTTCCGCTCGTACGCGACCACCACCCCCGGCTCCACCGCGAGCACGTTGCAGCCGTCGTCCCACTGCTCGCGCTCGGCCGCGTGCACGTCCTGCGTGGCCGTCAGGACCCGGATGTCCTGGAGGCCGAGCGCCGCGGCGATGGCGCTGTGCATCTGCTCCGGCGGATGGTCCGTCACCCGCAGCGACTGGCCGGCGTCCCCCGGTTCGATCGTGTACGAGCGGAGCATCCCGAGCCCCGCGTACTGCGTGAACGTGTCCTGGTCGACCATCGTCATCACCGTGTCCAGGTGCATGAACGCGCGCCGCTTCGGCATGTCGAGCGCGACGATCGTGCGCGCCGAACCCGCCGCGAACATGCCCCGGGCAAGCATCTCCACCGCCTGCGGCGTCGTCCGCTCGCTCATCCCGATGAGCACGGCGCCGTTGCCGATGACGAGCACGTCCCCGCCCTCGATCGTCGACGGGTAGTCGGTCTGCCCCTCCGACCAGTGGTGGAAGGCGCCCGCATCGGCTCCCGTGAACAGGGGATGGTGCTTGTAGATCGCCTCGAAGTGCACGGTCTCGCGCTGCCGGGCCGGCCAGCGCATCGCGTTGATCGAGACGCCGTCGTAGATCCAGGCGGAGGTGTCCCGGGTGAAGATGTGGTTCGGCAGCGGGCCGAGGAGGAAGTCGTCCAGGTCCATGGCGTGGAAGCGGACCGAGGTCGGCTCCCGGTGCGCCGCCAGGAACTCCCGCTTCGTCATCCCGCCGACGAGCGCCTCCGCCAGCGCCGCCGCGTCCAG
Source organism: Streptomyces sp. NPDC088707 (assembly GCF_044752725.1). NCBI lineage: Bacteria > Bacillati > Actinomycetota > Actinomycetes > Kitasatosporales > Streptomycetaceae > Streptomyces > Streptomyces sp. NPDC088707. Next base: position 171,302 of record NZ_JBIVLV010000013.1, read on the forward strand.
CGAGTCGAACGCGGCCCGCAGGTGGTCGGCCGCGAGCGGCCCGTACTCCTTCTCGTCGAAGACCCGGTCGAGCACCAGCGCGCGTGCGGTGGGCACGTCGAGGGACTCGCTCAGGAGATCCCCGAAGAGGTGCACCTCCACGCCCCGGTCGCGCAGTACGTCCGCGAAGCCGTCGTGCTCCTGCCGCGCCCTGCGCACCCAGAGCACGTCGTCGAAGAGCAGGGCGTCCTTGTTGGACGGGGTGAGCCGCTTCAGCTCCAGATCGGGCCGGTGCAGGATGACGCGGCGCAGCCGCCCGGTCTCGGAATCGACGTGGAATCCCATGCGCCCATCCTGACGGAGCGGGCCGCCCGTGGCCTGTGTTTCGGGACAGGCGGCGCCGGGACGCGTCGCGGGGCCGGCGTCGTCCCCGCGCACCGCGGCGGCGGCCTCGGTCCCGCTCCCGGCCCCGGTACCGCTCCCGGTCAGCCGAACCACGCCCGTACGGCGACGAGCAGGAGGATCGCAGCCACCATGCCGCCGATCAGCAGCCCGGCGCGGCGCAGGAAGCGACGGGTGTAGCCGTTGCCGGGATCGTCCGCGTGCCCGGTGACCGTCCCGGATGCGGGCGGTCCGGGGCGCCGCGCCGTACGGGGCATGCCGTACGCGTCCTTGAGGAGGGTCAGCCAGACCGCTTCCGGCAGGCCGGGGCTCTCGTCGTCGACTATCAGCCAGAAGGTCTCACGGGCCGACGGCACCGGGCTCGTACGGAGCCGGGCGAGCAGCTCCCCCACGGTGCCGACCGGGGCGTCGCCGCCGGCGAGGAGCGGGCGGACCGCCCAGCGGTGCAGCTCGGCGGCGTTGGCCGCGCGCTGCTCCTCCGGCGGGTCGGACGGGTCGGCGGAGGCACCCGCCGGTGCGACGGCCCAGAACTCCTGCCCGATGGCCACCTCGCACAGCTCCCGGCACAGCGCATGCTCCCAGGACGGCAGGCGCCGGGCGGCCTCGCCGAGGAGGAGGGTGAGGACGGCGTACGCCTGCGGGCGGCGCAGCGAGTCCAGCAGCTCGCGGTTCCCGCCGCGCTCGACGAGCTCGCGCGCCTCGTCCACGGTGCGCGCGGCGGGCAGCTTGTGCAGGAGGCCGGTCTCGGTCTCCCGCTCCCGCCCACGGCCCCGAACGGCGGCCCAGGCGCGCCCCGCGGCCGCCCCGGGTCCGGTCCACGCGGGCGCGACAAGGGGGAGATCGGGGCGGGGGTACGGGTCGGCACCCGCCGCCCGGGACGGACGGGCCCCGGACTCAGCGGGCCTCTTGGAGAGATCGGGGCGCGGCGGGGGGATGTCGGCGGTCCGGGGCGGGTCCGGGGTCGGCGGCGCGACGGGCCGGTCGGGACGGTCGGGTCGGACAGCGGGGGCGGGGCGCGGCGGGGGAAGGTCGGCGGTCCGGGGCGGGTCCGGGGTCGGGTGGTACGGGGCGGGGTCAGCGTCCGGTCGGGGTGAGCCCTGGTACGACTCGGGCTCAGGAGTCGGGCGGGGCCGGCGGTACGACTCGGGCTCCGGGGTCGGGTGGGGCGGACGATACTGCGCCGGCTCAGCTGCCGGTCGGGGCGCCGGTCGAGGCGAGCGGTACTGGTCCTGCTCGGATTCGGGCTGGGGCGGGCGGCGGTACGAGTCCTGCTCAGGCGTCGAGCGCGGTGGGCGGTACGAGTCCTGCTCAGGCGTCGAGCGCGGTGGGCGGTACGAGTCCTGCTCAGGCGTCGAGCGCGATGGGCGGTACGAGTCCTGCTCAGGCGTCGAGCGCGGTGGGCGGTACGAGTCCTGCTCAGGCGTCGGCGGGGCGGGGCGGTGCGGGGCGGGGTCGGGTTTCGGGCGGGGCGGGTCCGGTTGGCGGGCCGGTGTCGTCGGGCCGTCCTGGGGCGCCGTCCGGGCCCCGGTACCGGTCGGCGTCGCCGGCTTCCGCTCCGGCGGGTCAGGGCGGAACCACTCGTCGGGGCTCTCGTACGGACCGGGGCGGCCCACTCCTCGGGGGTCTCCCCCGGCGGGTGCCGCGTCACCGGCCCCCGGTCGGTCGGCCGTGGTGTCGCCCGCCGGCGTACGGGCGTCGTCGCCGGTCCTGCCCCCGAGGCCCCACCCCCGTCTCCGGCCCGACGTCCTCCGGGTCTCGGGTGCGGACGGCGACGGCGTCTCGGCGCGGGGTTCCACTTCGGCCGGGGGCCACGAGGCCCGGCCCGAGGCCTCGGGGGCGGCCGCGTGCCCGCCGGGATCGCGGCGGTCGAGGACGTCGAGCGCCCGCACGGCCGTCTCCAGGAGCGAGGTGCCGCGGGCGGAGGATGCGCCGTGCAGGGCGCTGCCGACCGCGTACTCCCGGCCCTCCCCCTCGGCGACGCCCCTGAGGTGGTGTCGGACGAGCCGGGCCGCGATCTCCTCCGCCCGGTCGCCGACGCGTTCGCGCGGGTCGACGCGGCGCCGGTCGGTGTTGCGGCTCGCCGCGCCCGACCACCGTCCGACGAACACGAAGCGGAGCGCGGTGAGTTCGACGGTGTCATGGGTGGCGAAGGTCCAACGGCGGCCGGTGAGCGCGCCGAACATGCTGTGCAGGCCCCAGAGCACGGGGCCCGCGGTGTCGCCGCGTTCGTCCAGGGCGGTGAAGCGTTCGTCCTGATGGCGCAGCAACTCGGCGACCATTCCGGTGAGTTCCCCGGCCGCGCGCTCCAGGGCGCTGTCGAGTTCCCCCTGCCCGTGGCCGGTCGCGGGGACGAGGACCCGTTCCGGGATCACCGGCAGCTGGCCGCGCACCCGGGCTCCGTCCATGGCCGCGCCCTCCCAGTTCCAGGCGTGGAGCCCGAGGCAGGTGGCGGGTTCGAGGAGTCCGGGTGAGCCGATGAGCGCGTGGCAGAGCACGGACGTCCCGCCGTCGGCGTCCGTGAACGGCCTGCGGTGGATCAGCATCACGTCCGAGCGCCGCTGGAGCCGGATCAGCGCGGGCCGGGTCTCCTCGCCGCTGGCGCGCAGGACGGGCCCGGACATCCGGAAGAGGTTCTCGGCCTCTTCCCTGGGCCCGGACCAGGCCACCGGTCCGAAGCCGGTGCTGCCGGTGAGGTTCTCGCTGTCCCACCGGAACACGATCTGGTCGACCTCGTTCTCCGACCGTGTCATCGGTCGATCCCCTCCATAGGTCCCGCGGGTTCCGCCCCGGGCAGCAGCCCGCACAGGGCGAAGAGCGACAGCAGTGGCGCGAGGACCCGGCGCGGCCGGGCCCCGTGCGGAAATCGGTCGCCGCGCGCCTGTCCTCCGGTGGCGGCGACGAAGTGCAGGGTGCAGTCGGCGCAGTCGTCGAACGGCTTGAGCCAGGCGGGGCTCGCTCCTTGGGCCAGGAAGGCGTACGCGTCCCGGCTCTCGGCCCGTACCGCGGCGGGGTCGTGGCGGCCGGGCAGGGCGCGGCCGAGCCAGCGGTCGACGACCGGTTCGAAGCGCACCAGGTCGCTCTTGTTGACGGCGAGCGCGGCGGGGGCGGCGACGAGTCCGCCGCGCTGCCGGGGGATCCGGTTGAGCACGGTGGCGAAGGCCTCGTCGCCGAGCTCGCGCAGCCGCAGTCCGCTCTGTTCCCGTACCGGTTCGAGGGAGGGCAGCCGGAGCGCGCGCAGCGGGTCGAGGACGAAGATGAAGGCGTCGACGCCCATGAGGAAGCGGCCGACCTCACTGTCCTGGGCGAGGTCCTCGCCCGCGAGGTCGAAGAAGACGACGGGCCGGGGAGTGGCGCCGCCCGCCGAGACGAGCAGGCCGTCGGCGAACCGGGCGAACGTCTGCTGTCCTGTGCGGCCCAACTGCCGTCCCTGCTGCAGGCTCTGGACGCGCTCGCGCAGATAGGCGCGGTGCGCCTCGGGGTTGAGCGGCAGGCACTTCAGTCCGTACGGTTCGAGGCCGCCGAGTTCGACCTCGCCCAGCATGGCGGCGAGCAGGTGGGTCTTGCCGACGGAGGAGCTGCCGACGAGGGCGATGGAGAGCGGCTCGCCGTTGACGAGGTAGGGCAGGGGCAGTTCGTGGCTCTCGTCACCGTCCACCGTGTGCGGGCACAGGTGGTACGCCTTGCGCAGGGCGTCCGCGATGTGGGCGGGCCGGCGGTCGGCCCTGAGGTCCAGCGGGATGCGGTTGCCCTTGGCGTCGATGGTGACGAGCAGGCGTTCGTCGTACTCGACGGGGAGCAGGCAGTGCGGGCACATCCGGCTGCGCGACGGCGGCGCCTGGAGCAGTTCGGAGGGCGAGGCGGGCGGACGGGGCGGTTCGGCGGCGCGCGGGGCGGCGTGACGGGGTGGGACGGCGCGGGGCGGTTCGCCGCCGCCGAAGATCTTGCTGATGAGGGAGGGGCGCGACGGGCGCGGGTCCCGCGCGGAAACCTCCGGGGCCTCGCCGGCCGGACCCGCGCCCGGCCGGCTGCCCCCGGTCAGCGCGTGCTTCCTGGCGAGCTGGGCGTCGTACTGGGCGCGGAACGGTTCGAGCACGTCGACCGTGTCGGCCCCGGCCGCGAGCGGGTCGGGCACGTACAGGAGTCTCAACAGCTCGGCCGGATGGGGGCGTTCCTTCGCGTGCGGCGAGAAGAGACCGCTGTGCTGGAGGGCGGCGAGGCGGCGGTAGTCGGTGAGGTCCGCGGGCGGCCCCTCCCCGCGGTCGGGGCGGCCGGAGAGCAGGTAGTAGGCGAGTTCGGCGACGGACCACAGGTCGTCGCGCGGGTCGACGGTGCCGCGCCCGGCGCGCTGTTCGGGTGAGGCCCAGGGGGCCGCCCCGAAGGGTTCGCGCGCCTCTCCGGCGCGCAGCGCCGCGTAGGGCTCGCAGAGCCGCACGCGGGCGCCGTCCCACCGGACGTTCTCGGGCGTGATCGCCCGGTGGACCAGGCCCAGGTCCCCCAGGAGGCGTACGGCCATAGCGAGTTGGCCGGTGATCCGCTCCTGGTCCTCGGCGCCGAGCCGCCCCGCCCAGTCGGAGAGCGGACGCCCGCTCGGCGGCCGGTAGAGCACGAAGGGTTCGGCGGCGGTCAGGTCGAAGCCGACGATCCGGGTGAGGATGCCGACGAACCTGTCGGCGCCGTAGCGCCGTTCGAGGGCGACGGAGGCCGCCACCTCCCGCTCCAGGAGGCCGTACGCCTGGGGGCCGCCCTGCGCCGACGAGGCGAGCCGGTACTGCACGACGGGCACGCCGCCGGCCCCCAGGACCGCCCGGCGCGCGAGGAAGCCGGGGCGTCCGGGGGGCCTGTGGTCCTCCCCGTACCGCACGACGAAGCGGCTCTGCGCCTCCCTGGGGGTGAGGAACTCCAGTTCCTGGTAGTACGGATGGGGCGGCGGGCTCGGTTCGCTCAGATGGTCGGGGTGGTCCGGGCCGAGGGGCCGGCTCGGGCCGGCGCCATGGCCGCGGTCGCCCGGGCCCGCGGGGTGGTCCCGGTCCTCGGGACGGTCCGGGTCGGGCTGGGCGTTCGGATGGTTCGGGTCGGTCACGGTTCTCCCGCCTCCTCGGCGCGGACGGTGTGCACGACGTCCGCGCGCAGGGGTACGAGACGGAGGATTCCGGCGTGGCGTCCCGCACCGGTCCAGACGACGTCCTCGGCGATGCCCCGCCAGATGTCGTCGCCCGCGGCCCCGCGCCGCATCGCCTCCGGCACGAACCGGACCTGCCGGGCGGCGAGCGGGTCGTGGGAGAGCAGTCGCAGGTGCTCCGGCCCGCAGAGCGCGACCGTGCGGGCGGGGTCGTCCTCGGCCAGGAGCAGCCGGGCCACCGCGTCCGGGGCGACGCCGGTGAGCCGGGCGGCGTCGGGCCGGTCGGAACGGTCGGTGAAGGCGGCGAGACCGGCGAGCGCGTCCTGGTCCCGGAGGCCGTCGTACCGGGGCGGCGGCGAAGCCGCGACGTCGCGCTCCAGACGCACCCGCGTGTCGTCGAGGAGCTCCGCGATGCGCTCCTCGTGGACCGCGGGCACCACGGCTCCCGGGTCACGCTCGATGCCCGCCCAGCACCGGTCGAGGATCAGGAGGGTTCCGGCGACCAGGTCACCGACGAGCGTGTCGACGAGCAGGGGGCCGCCGTCTCCGTACCGCCGCTCCAGCCAGGCGGGCGCGGGGTCGGGCTCATGGCCACCACGCGGTCCGCCCCATGCCGCACCTCCGCCGGCGGTGGCGGGGTCCCGGTCGGGGGCGGCGGACGACCTGGACGGCCCCGAGGGGTCGACCGGGCCGGAGGGCCCGAACGGGTCGTCGGCGCCGAACGCCTCGGAGGGCCCGAACGGGTCGGAGGCGTACGGAGCCCCGTTCGCCGTCGGGGCGGGTGCCCGTACCGGCGGCGGGGGTTCCTCGTCCATGTCCGACCAGACGTCGTCCGCGCCGCCGTCCCCCCAGTCCTCCCAACTCCACGACGAGGTACGGCCGTCCGGCTCCGGCGACCCGGCGGGCCCCCTCCGGGGTCCCCGCTCCGCCGGGTCGGCGGAGTCGGCCGACGGCACGTACGCGTACCCCGGCCCCTTCGCGTGGGACGGCCCCCGGCCGTGCGCGTCGGCCGTGTCGGCGAGGCCGCGCAGCAGTCGGGCCACCGCGCCCGCGCCCGCCGAGCAGTGGTGCCGCACCTCGGCGAAGAGCCAGTCGTGCACGGCGGTCGTGACCACCAGGCTCTGGACCTCGCGCAGGATCCGCCAGGCGTCCTCCGGGTCGGCGCGGGCCCACCAGTCGTCCACGGCCCGGCTCCAGTCGCGCAGCGCGAGGAGGAAGACCGCCGTCAGGGAGACCGCGAGGGCCACCGCCCCCGCCCAGGGCGGCAGGTCGAGGAGCCGGCCGAGGCCCGCCCCGACGAGACCGCCGAGCACTCCGCCGAAGAGCCGGGGCGCCGCCCCCGTGGCACCGCCTCCGTCGATCCGCCCGTCCGGTGAACGGTTCGGCCTGCGGCGCAGCATCAGATGGGCCAGCCCGGCGGCGAGCACCCCGACGGCCGGACCGAGGACCCAGCCGAGCACCGGCCAGGCCCCCGCGAGCAGGGCCAGGAGGCCGGTCACGGCGAAGGCGACCGGCCGCGAACCGCCGGCCGTGAACGGATGGCGTCCACCGAGCCGCCGCAGCCGCTCAGGCCCGCAGATCGCGTCCAGCCTCGCGAGCCGGGCGGCGCTGCCGACGGGCGCGGTGCGCGCGGAGAGCGCGCCGAGCCGGGCCGCCACGGAGCGCAACGGCAGTCCTTTGCCGATCAGTTCGTGGGTGTGGTCGCGCAGGGCGGGGACGATCCCGGCGCGTGAGATCTCCCGTGGCATCTCGGGCAGTTCGATGCCCCGGTCCCGCAGCACCCCCCGGTGCTCGACGGTGAGCCTGCTGCCGCCCGCGGCGGCGAAGGCGTCCGCGACGGCGATCCGGAACCGCTCCAGCTCCCCCGCCACCCGCTCGATGTCCCCCGGCAGGTCGACCGTACGGCCGGCGCCGGTGAGGAGGCCGGCCGCGCCGCGCACCCGGTGGTAGCCGTCGACGGCGTCCTGGACGGCCTCGTCGCAGGTGGCGAGCCGGAGCCCGGCCCGGCCCTGGGCGGGCAGCCAGCGGTGGTCGGCGAGCGAGCGCGGCAGGCCCTCGTCGAGCAGCAGCGCGAGCGCGGGCGGCACCTGCTCGGCCGAGGCGGCGCCGGCCGGGACCTCCGGGCCGGTGAGCCCCTCCACCGCCTGCCGCCAGGCGCGCGCCCGCGCCTCGTCGGTGAGGTCGTGCTCCAGGACCCGCACGGCGGGCACGGCGACGCCGTGCACCACCTCGCCGAGCGAGCGCAGCACCGCGTCGAAGACCTCGGGAGTGGACAGGACGTCGACGAGCGGACGCAGCACGGCGTCGGCCGGGACGCCTTCCTCCGTCGAGTCGAACACCCAGAGGACGCCGGCGGCGGGCGGACGGAGGGTGAGGGTGCGGCGTACGGTCCGCTCGCCCCGGACCCCGACGGCCAGGCAGACGATGCGGGCGGGCCCGTAGGAGGAGAGCCGTTCGTACAGCAGCTGGTGGGAGACGAGCCGGTCGGCCTCGTCGAGGACGAGGAAGCGGCGCTCGCCGCCGGGCTGCGGGGCGTCGAGGGCTGCGCGTACGACGGCGTCGGGGTCGTACGCCCCCGCCGTCCGCAGGTCGAGGCAGACGGCGTGGCCGGGCAGCGGCCGTTCGGGGAGGACGCGCGCGCTCACTCCGCCTCCCCGGCCCGGTCGCGGTGGTAGGGCTCGTCGTCGAAGTCAGGACCGAAGTCAGGACCGAAGTCAGGACCGAAGTCAGGACCGAAGTCGGGTCCGAAGTCAGGTCCGAAGTCAGGTCCGAAGTCAGGCTCGGGTTCCCTCTCCCAGTCCTCCTCGAAGGCGGAGTTCCGCCGGGGCGGCTGCGCCGCGGCGCCCGGGCCGGGGGTTTCTCCGTTCCCGTAGGCGGTACGGGGATCGGGCACGGCGCCGGTCCCGTACCGGGGCCGGGGCTCGTTCCCGTACCCGCGCCGGTGCTCCCTCTCGCCCCCGGCCCGGGGCTCGCTCTCGTACCCGCGCCGGGGCTCGCTCTCGTAGCCGGGACGGGGCTCCCTCTCGTCCCCGGCCCGGGGCTCGCTCTCGTACCCGCGCCGGGGCTCGCTCTCGTAGCCGGGCCGGGGGCGGTTCCCGTACCCCGTGGGGCTGTTCTCGTACGCGGGACGGGATCCGTTCTCGTACGACCGGTCCCGCCGCACCTCCTGCGGGCCGCCGTCCTGGCCCCGCCCCGCGCCCTGTCCCTGGCTCTGGCCCGGCACCATGCCGGCCCGTGGCGCGTGGCGTTCGTACAGCGCCCGCAGGCTCGGCCGGGTCGGCCGGGCCGACCTCGGGAAGCGCATGTCGAGGGCGCCGGGGAAGGTGACCTCCCAGAAGTGGCGCAGCGGGGCGAGCCATTCGACCTCCGCCTCGCCGTACTCCCCGTATTCCGCGACGAGTTCGTCGATCAGGGCGAGCTGTCGCGGTGCGACCCGCTCCACGAAGTGGGTGAAGAGCGACGACGGCGGCGCGGGGACCTGCGCGAGGCCCTTGGGCAGGGCCTGCATGAGGCGTTCGCAGAACTGCTCGATGATCTGCCCCTCGTCGAGCAGCGCCCACCGCTCGTACGCGCGCAGCAGCCCCGCCCAGCTGGTGAGCGAGCCGTCGAAGTCCTCGAGACGCAGGGACATGGTCGCGGACTCGCCGTCCTGCAGCCGGATGCGGACGCGGTGGGGCGAGCCGGCCGGGCCCTCGGTGTCGATGTGCCCGTTCCACATGGCGCAGAGCAGCCGGTGCAGGATGCGCTGCCGGTCGTGCTCGGTGGAGACCAGCCAGTCGTCCTCGTAGCCGAGGCGCTGGCGCCAGTGCAGGAAGTCGTCCTCGCCGGCCGAGTCGCGGGCCTCGGACCAGAGGCTGAGGACGTTGCGGACCTCGGAGATGTCGGTGAGGTTCATGCCGCTGCGGAAGAAGACGACGGTGATGGAGTCGGTGTCGCCGGCCCGGCTCTCCGGGGTCACCCGGGAGGGCAGGTTGAGTGCCTGTTCCAGGTACTCGCGGGCGCGTCCGTCGGACTCGCTCGCCGGATGCACGATGAGGATCTTGAGCGGTCCGCTGCCGTCCGGTACGAAGCCCACCGGGATGAGCCCGGCGAGCCGGGAGCGGAACTGGTCGAGCCAGCGCGGGTCGACCTTCGCCTCGGCGGTCTCGTCGCCTGCGGCGGCCCGGAGCAGCAGTTCCATGGAGGGCAGCAGGGGGCGGGCGAAGGCGTCCTCGTTGGCCTCGCCGAAGAGCCGCTTGACCCGCCGCTCGACGACCTGCTTGATCTCCTTCACCGCCGCGCCGGACGATCGGCGGACCGAGTCGAGGGCCCGCCGCCAGTCCTCGGGGCCGACGATCCGGCCGAGCAGCCCCGCGGCGTCGGCGCCCTCGGGCAGGCCCTCGCTCTGGGCGAGCCGGTCGACGACGTCGTCGTAGAAGGCGCGCAGGGTGTTCTGCGGGGGCAGCAGGTAGGCGATGCCCGCGCGGTCGTCGCGGTAGAGGTCGCGGCGGCTGTCGGCGAAGGACTTGCCCTCGTCCTGCTCGTGGTCGCGGAGCGCCTTGACGAGTTCGGCCACCTCGGAGCTCGCCTTGTTCAGGGAGGGTCGCCACTGGGCCTCGCCGTTCTGCCAGCCGTGGTGCCAGAGGGTGCGGGCCCGCCACTGGTACCAGGCCTGCTGGGCGGCGAGCGCGTCCTGGACGTCGGGGTCGCTCCAGCGGGCCGGTACGACCCCGCCGACGGGGCCCTTGACCGGAGGGATGCCAGGGGCGGCGGTGTGGACGTTCGGGGGCCGTTCGGGTTCGTTCCGCCGGTTGTCGATCATGCCGGTGAAGCCTTCCCTCGCCACCCGGTCGGGGTGGCCCGGCAGGCCCGTCAGGATGACCTTGATCTGGAACGGGTCCATGGCGCCGAGGAGTTCGCGGACCCCCGCGCTCGGTCTGAAGTCCTCGGTGAGGCGCGGGATCTCGCGGGCGAGACCGCTGTCGAGGCGGCGCAGGGACTCCTCCATGTCGCCGAGCCGGTTCCGCAGCTCCTGGGTGATCTTCGTCTTCCCCCGGGGGAGCTGCTCGGGCAGCGGGACGTCCGGGGCGTCCCGGGTCCAGAGGCGGCCGATGCCGGAGCGGTTGAACAGCTCCCTGACGTGGTTCTGTCCCTCCCGGTCGGGGCGCCGGGCCCGCTCGGTCATGCCGCGTACGGCCTGGGCGAGCAGCCGGGCGGCGACGATCTCGGCGAGGTCGTCGACGGGCACGGTGAGGGCGGCGGCGAGGCTGGTGGACATGCCCCGGTAGCCGATGCCGGTACGGGCCGGGGTGGAGCGTTCCACGGCCTTGTTGATGAAGCTGGCGGCGAAGGACTGGTAGTCCTCCTCGGCGCGGGTCGCCGAGCCGTTGTCCTGGCCGAGGTCGGTGCCGATCAGCGACATCACCATGGCGGCGATGGAGCGCCGCAGGTCCTCGCTGTTGATGACGGAGGGCTTGGAGAAGAGGAAGGCGGTCTGCATGGTGGCGGGACGCAGCGCGACGACGCCGTCGCCGGGGTACGTGACGCTGAGCCGCCCGCGGTCCTCGACGTCGCCGACTTGGTCGACGGCGTCGGGCACGTTCTGGTCGTCGACGAGCCGCGAGAGGTCCACGAGGGCGCGGGCGGAGTTGAGTTCCGCCTCGCGTCCGCCGCCGGCCTCGGGCGGGAAGGCGGAGGGCATGACGACGAGCGGGTAGATCTTCACCCCGGGCACCCGGGCGTTGCGGAACTCGTGCCCGATGAGGTGGATGAAGTCGTAGAAGATGCCGGCCCCGGTGCCGCCGGCGACCGAGAAGGCGACGAACACGTCGCAGCCCCGGATCTTGCCGCCACCGACCCGCCGCAGGTCGCCCGCGGCCTGCCCGATGGACCCGATCGCCTCGCGGAGCTGGCGGAGGACGGGTTCGAGGCCGGAGCGGAGGGTCGCGAAGAGCGCGGAGCGCCCGACGGTCGGCAGCTGTCCCGCCCCGCTGTTCAGCGGGGCGACGCGCGGCTCACGGGCCTTCGGCGGCAGCCAGAGCCGGGTCTCCTCGGGGACGGAGACGCGCAGCATCCGCGTCACCTCGGGCGAGGAGTCGAAGTCGGTGGGCAGCAGGTCGCGGACGATCCGGGAGGTACGGGCGAAGGCGGCGCCCTCGGCGCCCTTCGCCTTGAACTGCGGGTAGCCGAGCAGCTCGGCCTCGCTGAAGTCGGCGTAGACGAACTGGAGGCAGTCGGGCAGCTGGAAGGGCAGGCGGCGGCCGCCGTCGACCAGGTCGGTGCCGTCGGGGCCGCACAGCTCCCGGCGCAGGCTGCGTTCGAGTTCGCTGCCGATGCGTCCGCCCGTGCCGCCGAGCCCGACGAAGAGCATGGGCTGATAGATCTTCATGTCGTTCTCCTCGGGACCCGTTCAGAAGTTGCCGTCGTATGCGCTCGCGTCCGGGGAGCCGTCCGAGCCCGTACCGGTGAGGCGGCCGGAACCGGCCCCGGTATCGCCGGCGCCGCCGCCTCCGGATCGGCCTCCGGATCCGCCTCCGGTACGGCGAGGGGGACGGAACCACGGTGTGCCCCGGCCGCCGGTGGGCGCCGGGCGGCCGCCCCGTACGAGCAGCTCGTGGTCGCCGAGCCCGGCCGGCTCGCCGGTCCGCACGGGGACCTGGGCGCCGCCCCGGGGCCGCAGCAGAAGTTCGCCCGCGCCGGTGCGGCGCAGCACGTGGGCGGAGGAGCCGCCGCCGGGAACGCGGCGGAGGGTGGCCGGCGCCCCGTACGGTTCGTCGACGGTGAAGGCGAAGACGCCGCCGGGGCTCTGCCCGCGGCGGACGGTCAGCGAGTCGAGCGACCGCCCTTCCTGGCAGAGTTCGAGCGTGACGCCGGTGAGGTCGCGGCGGCGGCGCCGGAAGAGGAGCCGGATGCCGACGAAGGTGCCCGCGAGGAGGACGAGGACGGACCCGCCGACCACGGCCTTCCACCAGAGTTCCCACCAGGTCGGCGGCTCCACCACCCGGACGTCGAGGAGGGCGCCGCGCAGGGTGCGGTCGTCGTCCGCGGTGTCCACCACGGTGACCTGGCCGCCGAGCGTGCCGTAGGGCGTGTTCTTGCCGACGGTGACGGTGAAGGGGATCCGGGTGCCGGCGTTCGGCGGGGCCGTGACGGTCGCCGGGGCGACGGTGAGTTCGGCGCCCGGGGTCTGGTCCGCGAGTCCCAGTCGCAGGGTGTGGGGCGCGGAGTCGTTGTTGGTGACGTCGAGGGTGCCGCGGACGATGGCGCCGGGGTGCACGGTGTCACCGTCGACGGTGAGGGCGGCGGTCACGAGCGGCGCGCCCTTGGCGACGACCGCGTGCAGCGGGCGCCGGTCGGAGGTGATCCCGGGCGCCTCCATGCGGGTGACGAGCTCCAGGGCGCCGGTGGCGCCCGCGGGGACGGTGAGCGTGCCGGTGAACCGGACGTCGCCGGCCTTGGCGTCGGGGGCCTTGCCGTCGTCGGCGAGCCGGAAGGTGACGGGGGCGAAGCCCTCGCCGCTCAGGTCGGCCGCGACCGAGAGGTCGGCCAGCTGGCGCGGGTCGGTGATGACGACCCCGCGCCGGGTCTGCATCTGCACCTCGACCTTGACCCGCTCGCCGGCGCGCGGAGAGGCCGGGTCGAGGACGACGGCGGAGCGCAGCCGGCCCTGCCAGATGGCCCGGACGGCGACCTCGCGGTCGCCGTGGCCGGGCGGCGCCTCGATGTGCACCCGCCAGGAGCCGGGCAGCGGGTTCTTCACCCGCAGTGCCTCGACCGGGCCGTTCTGTCCGCTGACCTCGAAGGAGGAGCCGTCGAACTCGCCCCGGACGGGGACCTTGCGGCCGGCCGGGTCGAAGTAGGTGACCTGCACCTTGGGGTCGTGCTTGGCGACCGTGAGGGAGCCGTCGGTGGCGATCGGCGGGATGGTGACGGTCAGATCGGCGGGCGGCTTGCCGACGGTGCCGTGGGCGATCCGGGCGCAGCGGGCGGCGGCGAAGGTCTCCTGGAGTGCCTTGTCGATCTCGGCGGAGGTGTCGACGACCCGCATGCGCGGGGTGGAGCCGGGGATCTCGGAGCAGGCACCGCGGTAGCCGCCCTCGGCCATCGCGGTGAGGCTGGCGCGGTCGAGCTCGCCGCCGAAGCCGAGGGGCCAGATCTGGACGCCGGCCGCCCGGGCGCGGGCGAGTTCCTCGACGAGCCGCTTCGCGCCGTTGGACTGGCGGCTCTCCCGGTCGGTGCCGTACTCGGGGCTGTCGGCGACGTCGAGCTTGCCGTCGGTGAGCAGGAAGACGACCTTCGGGGGGCCGGGCTTCTTGGCTCCACCGGTGCCGGTGCCGGTGTTGGCGCCGGTTCCGGTTCCGGCCTGCGTGAGGCGGGTGACGGCCTGCCGGACGGCTGCCGGGAAGTCGGTGCCGGGGCCCATCCGGGCGGTGTCGCGGCGCCCCAGCTCCTGGACGCAGTCGCTGAGCCGCTCGCGGCCCGCCGCGTCGGCGACGGTGAGCTGGCACAGATCGCGTACGGGCGACTGGCCGCGCTTCTCCGAGCTGCCGAAGCCGATGACGGCCGCCCGGGACTGCTCCGATATCTCGCCCTGGACGAGCAGCGCCGCCGCCTCGGTCTCGCGTGCCAGATCCTCGTCGGCGAGGCTCGCCGACTGGTCGACGACGACGGCGAAGTCGAGGGGATCGGGCCCCTCCGAAGGGTCGGCGGGCGCGGCGGGGGCTGCGGGAGCGGTACGGGGGACCGCCCGCGCCCCGGAGACGCCGGGCGCGCCCGCGGCGGTGGTCGCCGCGAGCGGGCCGCCGAGCGCGAGGAGCGCTCCGGCGAGGAGCAGGGCGCTCCCCTTGTGGGTCCACTGCATGTTCTCTCACCACAGTTCGCTGAAGAGGGCCAGAAGGGCACCGAGCGCGAGCGCGGACACGCCCAGGCGCAGCCACCGGTACTTCGCCGCGAGCACGAGGCCGTGCACGCTGGCCTGTTCGAGGAGCCAGCCGGTGGCGTCCGCGCCGGGCGCGGCGAGCCGCTCGCGCAGGGCGGTCACCGACGGTCCGCCCGTCAGCTCGCGCAGGAACGTGCGGTCGGCCCCGATCCGGGTGCGGGGCAGCACCACCGAGACGAGCATCAGGACACCGGCCGTCCAGAGCGCGCCCGCGAGGAGCAGGAGGACGATCCCGGGTCCGGATTCGGGCAGGAGGGCGCGGTCCCCGGAGAAGACGACCGCGAGGAAGGCGAGAGCGCCGGAGAGCAGGATCGCGGCCTTGGTGTCGGCCCGGCCGATGTCCTCCCGGACGGTGGCGAGCAGCCGTTCGGCCATGAACCTGAGCTCCTCGGCGGGTACGGGGACGGGCGCGGGTACGGGAGCGGGAGCGGGCCCCGTCGCGGGCCCTGGCACCGCGCTCCGCGCCGGGCCCTGGGCCCGGTCCCGCACGGGGGCCTGCCCGGAGACCTGCACGGGGTCCGGCGCGGAGACCTGCCCGGGGTCCGGCGCGGAGGCCCGCACGGGGTCCGGCGCAGGGTCCGGCGTTGTGGGCGCCGCCCCTGTCGGGTCCTGCCCGCGCCCCGGGGCGGTGGTCATTCGTCGTCCCAGTCGTTGAACTCCGCGCTGGGCCGGGCCGGACGGGCCGGCCGCCGGGTGCGGTCGCGCCCCTCCCTGTCGTAGGGGTCGTCGCGGTCGTAGCGGTCGTTCCGCTCGTAGGCGTCGCTCCGCCGGTACGGGTCACCGTCCTCGTACCGGTCGTGTCCGTCGTCGTAGCCGTCGTCGTGCCGGTCCCGCGAGCGGGCGCGCTCGCGGTCGTCGCCGTCGCCACCCCTCTCCCGCGCCCTGCCCCGCTCCCGTTCCCGCTCGGAGCCGGACTCGACGCGGGTCGGCTCGTAGACGCGCGGCCCGCCGGGGGCCGGGGCGTCACCGCGGTCCTGCTCCTCGTACCAGTCGGGGCGGTTCGGCTCCGGCGCCGCGTCCTCCAGGGCGAGGCGGTGCGGCGGGGGGTGGCCCGAGGGGTTGAGCACCCGGTTGGTGATGCCGTCGAGGACGGTGCCGGTCTGCGTCCGCAGGTACATGAGCACCTGGTACATCTGCTCGCCGATGTCGTGCCGTTCCAGGACGCCGGTGTCGAGGAGCCGGTTGAAGACGGCCAGGTAGTCCTCCTGGCCCTCGCGCCGCTCGCGCTGGAGCTGGCTGCGGATCTCCCACTGCTTGTCGGGGTGCATCGCCATGTGGTGGGCGATCTGGGCGAGGTCGCCGCGCCGGAAGAGGGCCTCGATCTCGCGGGCGCGGTCGGCGACGAGGGCCCGGTCGGCGGCCTCCCTGCGCCGCTCGGCCTCGGCGACGCGCTCGTCGGCCTCCATGGTGACGCCGACCCGGTCCCGGCGCGAGACCTCGGCCTTGACGGAGTCGTCGAGGTCGACGAAGACATGGACGCGGGTCCGCAGCCCGATGTCCGCGCCGAACCTGAGGCGGCCGGTGCTCAGTTCCTCGCGTACGGCCTCGTCGGCGCGCTGCGCCTCGGTGATGCGGAACCGCCGGGAGATCCTGCGCAGCCCGTCGAGCAGCTCGTCGTGCAGCAGCTCGGCCACGTCCTCGACCTGTTCGCGGACGACGAGGTGGGGGTCGGTCACCACCCACTGGACCCTGGCGACGGCCTCGAAGAAGACGCCGTCCCCGGCGGCCGGCAACTGGAGTCTGAACTCGGTCACATTGCGCCCGAGCCGCACCTCGAAGACGGTGTACGCGGAGCCGAGCATCGGCTTGTTGACGTCCTCCACGCGGTCCGGCCAGACCACCCGGTGGCCGCCGTTGCGGTAGAGGAGCACCGCCGCGACCTTGCCGCTCCGGCGGCGGTACGGGGGTGCGTACTCGGCGATCAGCGGCCCGCGCGGCCGCTCGCCGGAGTGGGACCCCGTGCCGGACCCGCCGCCGTCGTCCCCGCTCCGGCGCCCGCCACGGCCCCGGACGCGCCCCCCGCCCTGCCGCTGCTCTCGGTCCAGCTCCTCGTCCGGGTCCATGTCCAGGTCCTCGTCCTCGTCCCGGCCACCGGCGTGCCGGCCGCCGCCGTTCTGTCCCTCGTACCGCTGCCCGTCGTACCGCCGTCCGCCGTACTGCCGCCCACCGTCCCGCTGCCCGTCGCCGGACTGCCCCGCGTGACCCTGCCGCTCCCGGTCGTCCCGGTCGCGGCCGTCCCGTGCCCGCTCGTCACGGGCCTCCCCGGCCCTGCCCCGGTCGTCGCGCGCCCGCTCGTCCCGTCCCCCGCCCTCGCGGCCGCGGCCGTCGCGGTCCCGGTCGACCCAGCGCGTCCGCTCGTCGGGCCGGGGGTTCCTGTCCTGCTCGGGCCCGGTCATCGGTTCGCTCCTTCCGTCACGGCGTCCCACATCCGGCGCGCCGCGCCTCTGTCCAGGGGCCGGTCACGGTCCCGGACCAGCTCGTTCAGCAGGCCCCTCAGCCGGTCCCGGTCGCGCCGGTCCACCGCGAGGCGCGGCAGGAAGGCGCAGACGAGCCCGAGCGACTCGGGGTCCTTCGCCGCCCGCCGGAGCATCCCGCCGAGCGCTTCGAGCGCCGACTCCCCCGAGCGGGCGGTGGTGAGCGTGGACCGCAGCAGCGCGGCCAGTTCGGGGGCGAGCTCGGGCCGGGTCGCGAGCAGCGCCACCATCAGCGGGCGGGCCGCGTGCCCGTCCAGCTCCGGGACCTCCCGCAGCCCCCACAGATGGGTGGTCCGGGTGCTCAGGGCGCGGATGACGGCGAGGTGGACGAGGTTGGCGAGGTTGAGCCGGCCGTCCTCGAGCCACTGCCGGAGCCGTCGGAGCACGGGCGCGGGCTCGCCGCAGGCGAGCAGCCGTGCCACGCTGAACGCGGCGGGCACGAGGATCTCGATGTCGGAGGCCTCGCGGGCCCTGACGACCCGGGCGATCGCGTCGAGCGAACCGGAGACGCCACCGGCGGCCAGTACGTAGCCGTGGGCGAGCAGCGCGGTCCAGACGAGCATCTCGTCGTCGGACGCGGCCCAGTTCTTGAGGACGTCGGCGACGGCGGGCCGGACGCGCGGGTCGCGCGCGGACTCGGCGAGCGCGGTCGCGGCCGCCATGCGGGCGACCGGATCGTCGGTCACGGCGAGCGGCACCACCAGCTCGCGGAAGCCGTGGATCCAGTCCCAGGAGCAGAGGACCCCGGCCGCGATGGAGGCCCGTACCCACACCTCGGGGCGCGGGTCGTCGCACAGCGAGCGCAGCCAGCGGGCCACCGGGCCGCGGACGTTGTGGTAGCCGTGCCAGATCTCGCCGAGCACGGCTCCGGCGAGCGCCTCGCCCTGGAAGCGGACGGCCCGCACGGGCACCTTGGCCGGGCCGAGGTCCAGTTCGCCGTCCTCCAGGACGGCCCGCGCCTGTACCGGCCGGTGCTCGGCGTGCGTGCCGAAGAGACGGCGGCCCGGGGGGTGTTCGGGGTCGAGGGTGACCGCGAGTTCCCAGGCGAGGAGTTCGGCGGCCTCGGCGGCGAGGCTGTACGCGGAGCCGTTGAAGACGGCGACGGCGATACGGAACGCCCCGGCGTTCAGGGCCGGGAGGGCCTCGGGGACGGCGCCCGGGCGGTCGGCGCCCGCGAACCACTCGCGCGCCTGGGAGCGTACGAAGGAGGCGCATTCGGCCAGGAGTTCCTCGTCCGTCACCTCGCCGCGCCAGTGCCGGGCGAGGTGGTCGGCGAGCCGCGCCGCCTCGCGGGGCCGCAGCTCCTCCAGGCCGAGGGCCTCGACGACGTCCCGGCGGGCGCCGCGCGCCCGGGCGGCACCGAGGGCCTGGTCGGACTCGGCGCGCAGCTGGTTCCAGAGGTGGCGGTGGAGGACCTCGTCGGCCGGCGGCGGCGCGCAGTACATGCCGTACCGGCCGCGCAGCAGCCGGTCGGCGAGCTCCCCGTTCTCGACGAGGACGACCCCGTACGCGTCCCGGCCGCGCAGCAGGTCGCCGAAGCGGTCCAGGTGGAGTTCGGAGAGCCGGGTGACGGGGCGGCGGGCGACGGCGGTGTGTTCGCCCCGGACGGATCGCGCGGCGCGCGGTTCGCCCTCGGCCTCGCGCACGTCCTCGGTGAGCAGTTCCAGGAGGTGGCCCCCGCTCTCCTGGAGGACCTCCTCGGTGATCTCGTCGACGCCGTGGCGCGGGTCGAGCCGGAAGACCTTGCCGCCGGTCAGTTCGTCGAGGAGGGCGAGCGCGGTGGCTTTGCGGCCGCTGCCGGGTTCGCCGCAGAGGACGAGGACCCGGTGGTCGCGGAGCCGGTCCCGCATCCGCCGGTAGCCGGAGGTGGCGCAGTAGACCCGGCCCAGGTGGTCGAGCGTCTCGGGCGGGACGGGCCCCTGGACGAAGTGGGCGGTGCGTTCGGAACCGTACAGGGCGAAGATCTGGTTGCCCTCGAAGACGGTGCCGTCGCCGTGGATGGTGGTGAGGCGGTCGGCGGCGCCGCCCGCCCAGGTGCGGACGGCCCGGCGTGCCGTGGCGGCCCCGCCGGTCTCGCTCTCGCCGCCGAGGGGGCCCCGGTCGGCGGCGGCGAAGACGCTCGGCTCTCGGGGCTGTTCGGTACCGTCGCCCCGCTCGGCCCCGCCATCGCGGTCCCGGTCGCGGTCCCCCCGGTCCCCGCCGCGGTCCGAGCCCCGGTCGGAACCCCGGGCACCACCGCGGTCCGAGCCCCGGTCGGAACCCCGGCCACCGCCGCGGTCCGAGCTCCGGTCGCCGCCGCGATCGCCGCCCCGGTCCGGCCCGTCGGCCCGGTCGCCGTGGCCGTGCCCGGCGTCCGCGGAGTCGCCCTGCGGCGCGTCGTCCTCGTCGCTCACTCCTGGTCACCCGCCCCGGAGGCCGTACCGGAACCCGCGCCGGCACCCGAACCGGAGCGCGAACCGGAGCCGGACCGGGGGCCCGGGGCCTGGTCCGCGTCCCTGCCCCCGTCCTTGCGGATTCCGGTGAACCCGCCGTGGATCGTGTTGCCGTGGATGTCGAGGAGGTCGCCCCCGACGTGGTACTCACGGTTCCCGCCCACGGGCCGGGGCGTTGGGCCGTCCCCCCGCGACGGCCCAACGCCGGTCCGTGCCGCCCCCGCCGGCGGCCGCTCCCCCGCGGCCGCCGGCTCCCCCTCGGGCGCCGCCTCCCCCTCCGGTGGCAGCTCCCCGTCCCGCCCGATCAGCGGCGGCGCGGGCCTGCGCGGTACGTGGAACCAGGCGGCCTCGTCGGTCTCCTTGGACCGGATGCGGGCCGACCGGTAGTGGTCCGGCTCGACGTACCGCCCGCCGTCGGCGACCACGTTCCCGTACAGCCAGTCGGAGACGACGACCACGAGGTCGATCTCCGGGGTCTCGTTCATGATCCGCTTGGCCGGTGGGCTGTCGCACAGCCTTGCGGCGAGGTCCACCGCCCGTCCGACGAGCCCGTGCCGGTCCCGGGTCACGAGCCCCGCGTTCATCCCGATCCGCAGCCGCAGCGGCCGGACGCGGCCCTGGTTGTGGGCGCGCAGACTCTCGTACAGCGTGTCGATCCACCGGCCGACCATGAGGGTCGGCGGCACGTCGGGGCGCAGGGCGACCAGGATGCCGTCCCCCCGGTCCTCCTGGTGGAAGGTCCCGGGCTCGACGCCGACGGAGCTGTAGGCGTCGTCGAAGGCCGCGTACATCGCCGCCCGCTGGTGTTTCTTCTCGGCCAGGTCGAGCGTCCCGGAGCCACAGATGTCGCCGAAGACGACGAACCGGTGGATGCCGCACGCTTCTCCGCCCACGTCTCCGCCCACTTCCCCGTTCACTCCCGCACTGCTCACTCTCGGACTCCCTGTGTGCTGCCCCGGTGCCGTTGGTGCCGTGGTGGTGCGTGTCCAGACTGGCCGCGTTCCGCGACCGGCGATGTAGCCGTTTACACACCCGGCGGAGATTCGTCCGCCGGTTCTCCGCCGGGGCGCGCGCGCCCCTCCGCGAGCAGCACCAGGACCCGCATGTCGAGGACGATGACGGTGCGGTTCGCGGTGCGGACCACGTCCTGCTCCCGCAGCAGGCGCAGGGCCTTGGCCACCGCCTCCCGGGTCGCTCCGATGGCCGCCGCCAGGTCGTGCTGCGGCAGCGGAAGTTCGAGTACGGTCCCGGCCTCGGCCCGCCGCCCGGCGCGCTCGGCCAGCTCCACGAGGCGGGCCGCGAGGCGCTGGAGGACCGTCTCGGAGGCGAGCGCGCGGCGCTCGACGTCGGCGCTCCGCAGCCGGGTCGCGAGCTGGCGCATGATCAGCGAGGTGGCGTGCGGCCGGGCGGCGAGGAAGCGCCGGAACCGGTCGCCGGAGATCGCCACCGCCTCGACCCTGCCGAGCGCGGTGACGCTGGCGCTGCGCGGGCGCCGGTCGACGGCGGCGAGGTCGCCCACCACCTCGCCGGCACCCCGGAGGGCGAGGATCAGCCGCGAGCCGCGCTCGGTGCCCACGGAGACGACGGACCAGCCGGAGAGGAGCGCGAGGACGAAGGCGGTGGTGTCGCGTTCGCGGATCATCACCTCCCCGGGTTCGTAGACGCGCCGGGCGCCCTCGGCGATCAGGGACCGCCGGTCGGCCGCCGGGAGGGCGTGGAGGAAGGAGCGGTCCTGGCCGAAGAGACTCACCGCGCGCTCACCCCCGTACCGTCCTCGGGCCCTCCGGGGAAGACCGATCCGCCGATGGTCGACCGGCGCATTCGTGTGCGTGTTCCCACCTCAAGTGACGTGTCTCGTCACACTGTTGACGCTGTGTCACGTCATGGGGTGAAGAACGCTAGAGGGTGCGGAAGAAATGCGTCAACGGGCACGGGGGGCGCAGGGGAGCGCCGCACCCGGCACCCCTGCGCCCCCCTTCGGAGTCGGGCGAAGACCTGGCGAAGACCGTGCGAAGGCCCTGCGGAGGCGGGACGAACACACACCGAAGCCCTCGCGGAGCCCCACCCGTCCGAGGGGTGGGCGATCTCCACGAGGGCTTCCGGGACTCAGGGGGCCGATCCGTCAGGGCCTCACAGCCTCGGGTCCACCGGCTCCGATTCCAGGGCCAGGACCGCGAACACGGCCTCGTGGACCCGCCACAGCGGCTCCCCCTCGGCGAGGCGGTCGAGGGCTTCCAGGCCGAGCGCGTACTCGCGCAGGGCCAGCGACCGCTTGTGGCCGAGGAAGCGCTGCCGCAGCCGCTCCAGGTTCTCCGGGCGGGTGTACTCGGGGCCGTAGATGATCCGCAGGTACTCCCGACCGCGCACCTTGACGCCCGGCTGGCCGAGCCGCCCCTTGCCGTCGCGGACGAGCGCGGCCAGCGGCTTGACGACCATGCCCTCGCCACCGGCTCCCGTCATCTCCAGCCACCAGCCGACCCCGGCCCGGACCGAGGCCTCGTCGCCCGTGTCGACGACGAGCCGCCGGGTGATCTGGAGCAGCCCCATCGGGTCGTGCTCCACGAGCCGGTCGAGCCAGGCGAGCTGCTCGTCGTGCGGGACGGCCGCGAGCGAGCGCCCCCGCGCCCCCAGGAGCTGGAAGGGCGCGAACCGCACCCCCTCAAGGCCCTCCGTCGGCCAGCAGTACCTGCGGTACGCCTCGGTGAACGCCTCCGCGTCCACCGCCCGCTCCCGCTGCTTCGCGAGCAGCACGTCGATTCCCTCGACCCCGCGCGCCACCGCCTGTTCGAGCGCCGAGATCGCACCGGGGAACACCGCGCCCGAAGCCGCGCCGACCGCCGCGTACTGCGCGCGGAGCAGCCCGGCCGACTTCAGCGACCACGGCATCAGTTCGCCGTCGAGCAGCAGCCAGTCCGTGTCGAGCTCGTCCCAGAGCCCGGCGGCGCCGATCGCCGTCCGCAGCCGGTCGAGCACCTGCTCGGTGACGGCGGGATCGTCGAAGAACGGTCGTCCGGTACGGGTGTGCAGCGCGCCGGTGACCCCTTCGGCGTCCACGCCGAAGCGCTCGCGGGCCGCGCCGGCGTCCCGGCAGACCAGGGCCACCGCCCGGGAGCCCATGTGCTTCTCCTCGCACACGACCCGCTCGACGCCGTCCGCCCGGTACTGGGCGAAGGCCTCGGCCGGGTGCTCCAGGTAGCCCTCCTCCCTCGACGTGGCCGTGGGCGCCATCGTCGGCGGCAGATAGGTGAGCAGCCGGGGGTCGACCGCGAACCGGCTCATCACCTCCAGGGCGGCCGCCGCGTTCTCCTCGCGGACGGCGACGTTGCCCAGGTGCCGGGTCTCCACGATCCGCCGGCCGTGCACGTCCGCCAGGTCCAGGGGGCGCCCCTGGTGCCCGCCGGGCGCCTCGGCCGCGAGCGGCTTGGCCGGCTCGTACCAGACGCGCTCCGCCGGTACGTCGACGAGCTCGCGCTCGGGCCAGCGCAGCGCGGTCATCTTTCCGCCGAAGACCGCCCCGGTGTCGAGGCAGAGGGTGTTGTTGATCCAGGAGGTGTTCGGCACGGGGGTGTGGCCGTACACGACGGTGGCCCGCCCCCGGTACTCCTCGGCCCACGGGTAGCGCACCGGCAGCCCGAACTCGTCGGTCTCGCCGGTGGTGTCCCCGTACAGCGCGTGCGAGCGCACCCGCCCCGAGGTCCGGCCGTGGTACTTCTCCGGCAGACCCGCGTGGCAGACGACGAGGTTGCCGCCGTCGAGGACGTAGTGGCTGACGAGCCCCTCGATGAACCGCCCGACCTCGGCCCGGAACTCCTCGCTCTCGTGCCCCAGCTGCTCGATGGTCTCGGCGAGTCCGTGGGTCTCCTGGACCTTCCGGCCCTTCAGCCAGCGGCCCAGCTTGTTCTCGTGGTTTCCGGGGACGCACAGGGCGTCGCCCGCGGCGACCATCGCCATCACCCGGCGCAGGACGCCCGGCGAGTCGGGGCCCCGGTCGACGAGGTCTCCGACGAACACCGCCGTGCGGCCCTCGGGGTGGTGCCCGTCGACGTAACCGAGCTTGGCGAGCAGGGTCTCCAGCTCGGAACGGCAGCCGTGGATGTCACCGATGATGTCGAAGGGGCCGGTGAGGTGACGCAGGTCGTTGAAGCGGCGCTCCAGGACGACCTGGGCCGCGTCGACCTCCTCGACGGACTTCAGCACGTGCACCTTGCGGAAGCCCTCGCGCTCCAGACCGCGCAGCGAGCGGCGCAGCTCGCGGCGGTGGCGCTGGATGACGTGTGCCGGCATGTCCGCGCGGTCGGGACGCGCGGCGTTCCGGCCGCGGCACACCTCCTCGGGCAGATCGAGGACGATCGCGATGGGCAGCACGTCGTACGAGCGGGCCAGCTGGACGAGCTGACGCCGCGCCTCCTGCTGCACGTTGGTCGCGTCGACGACGGCGAGCCGCCCGGCCGCGAGGCGTTTGCCCACGATGTAGTGCAGGAGGTCGAAGGCGTCCTTGCTCGCGGACTGGTCGTTCTCGTCGTCGGCGACGAGGCCCCGGCAGAAGTCGGAGGACACGATCTCGGTCGGCTTGAAGTGGCGCCGGGCGAAGGTGGACTTGCCGGAGCCGGTGGCACCGACGAGGACCACGAGGGACAGGTCGGTGACGGGCAGGGTGCGGGCCGGGGTGGTGTCGGCCGGGTTCACGGTCTCGGTGGTCATGCCTGTTCCTCCTTCGCGGCGGTCGGGCCGGGATTGCGGGTCTTCCCGGCGGTCGGGGCCGGGGGCTTCTTCTGATCCTGCTTCCGGGTCTGGTCCTGGTCCTGGTTCCGGGTCTGCTTCCGGGTCTGGTCCTGGTCCTGGTGCCGGGTGAAGACGGCCATCTGGGTGGGCGGTCCGACCTCGGGGTCGTCCGGGCCGACGGGGGTGAACCCGACGCCGTACCCGTACCGCTCGGCGACCGAGGACGCCCAGCTCCGGAACTCCTCCCGGGTCCATTCGAAGCGGTGGTCACTGTGCCGGACGTGTCCGGCCGGCAGCGACTCCCAGCGCACGTTGTACTCGACGTTCGGCGTGGTCACGAGGACCGTGCGCGGCCGTGCCGAGCCGAACACCGCGTACTCCAGGGCCGGCAGCCTCGGCAGGTCCAGGTGCTCGATGACCTCGCTGAGCACCGCCGCGTCGTAGCCGGTCAGCCGCTTGTCGGTGTACGCGAGCGAGCCCTGCATCAGCTTCACGCGGGCCGCCTGCCGCTCCCCCATCCGCTCCAGCCGCAGCCGCCGCGCGGCGACGGTCAGGGCACGGACGGACACGTCGACACCGACGACCTCCGTGAAACGGGTGTCCTTGAGCAGGGCCTGCACCAACTGGCCCTGTCCGCAACCGAGATCGAGCACCCGGCTCGCCTCGGCCCGCTCCAGGGCGGCGACGATCGCCGCCCGGCGCTGCTCGGCGAGCGGCACGGGCCGCTCCTCGGTGTCGGTCGACTCGTCGACCGCGTTGTCGACGTCGTCGACGTCCAGGCCGTCGGCCTCGGCGAGCCGCACGAGTTCGAGCCGCTCGTCCGCCTCACGCGTCAGGCCCCGGCGGCGGGACAGATAGCGTGCCGTGATCAGCGTCCGCTCGGGGTGACCTGCGAGCCAGCCGTCACCGGCGCGCAGCAGCTTGTCGACCTCGTCGGGCGCGACCCAGTAGTGCTTGG
Organism: Streptomyces sp. NPDC088707; assembly: GCF_044752725.1. Taxonomy (NCBI): domain Bacteria; kingdom Bacillati; phylum Actinomycetota; class Actinomycetes; order Kitasatosporales; family Streptomycetaceae; genus Streptomyces; species Streptomyces sp. NPDC088707. The sequence continues at coordinate 196,305 of NZ_JBIVLV010000013.1, forward strand.
CGTCGTCGAGCACGGGCAGCAGGACGTAGAGGTGGTTGAGGGCGTCCGCGAGCCGCAGCTCGCCCTCCAGCACCAGGCGCACATAGCGGGAGGCGCCCCACTCGGGGAACTGCCCGTCCAGAGCCACCGGCTCGGCGTCCACGGTGTCCCAGCCCAGCGGCCCGAACAGCTTGCGCACCAGCTCGGCGCCGCCCTTCGCGGGCAGCGCGGGCACCTCGACACGCAGCGGCAACGCCGCGGCCGCCCGCTCGGGCATCGCCTGGCAGACGCCGTGCAGCGCCGTCTTGAAGACCTTCGCGAGCGCGACGGCGAGCAGCGAGGACGCCGCGTAGGGCCGGTCGTTCACGTACTGGGCGAGCGCGGAGTCCGGGGCGCCGCCCCGGCCCTTGCCCTTGCCGCGGCGCACCAGCGCCACGGGGTCCACCTCCAGGAGAAGTGCCGCCGTGCACCGCTCGGCGCTCGCCTCGGGGTAGAGGACGTGCGCCGTGCCGTGCGAAGTCGAGAACGTCTGCGCCCGCTCGGGATGCTTGTGCAGCAGAAAGCCGAGATCGGTCGCGGGACGCTCCGGGTTGCCGGTCGTACTGATCGTCAGGAACACACTTCCGAGTATGGTTCGCCGCTCCCCTCCCGACCAGGCATTTTCCCGCGGCCGGACCCTGCGGGGGCCGCCGGTGCCGGGGACCGGGCCGACGGCGACGCGCGGGGCGGCCTCAGCCCGCGCCCCCGTCGGCGACCAGGGACGAGCCCAGGGCGGAGATCGTCGCCGGGCCGACCCGGCAGCAGCCGCCGATGAGCCGGGCGCCGACCGCGGCCCAGTCGGTGGCCCGGTCCGGGTCGAAGGCGACGCCGCCGCGCCAGCCCCGCGCGTGGGCGTCCCACCGCTCCCCGCTGTTGGGGTAGACCACGGCCGGCTTCCCGGTCACGGCGACGGCGAGCTCCACGGCGGGTCCGGCCTCCGCCGGGTCGCAGCAGTTGACCCCGACGGCGACGACCCGGTCGTTCCCCGCGGCGACCGCGAAGGCCTCCGCCAGGTCCTGCCCGGCCCGGGTCCGCCCGCCCTCGACCGTGTACGAGAGCCACACCGGCACCCCGCACCCCTCGACCGCCCGCAGCAGCGCCTCCGCCTCGGTCATGTCCGGAACCGTCTCCAGCGCCAGCACGTCCGGCCCCGCCGCCGCCAACGCCTCGATCCGGGGCCGGTGGAACGCCTCCAGTTCCCGTACGGACAGCCCGTACCGTCCCCGGTACTCGCTGCCGTCCGCCAGCATCGCGCCGTACGGCCCCACGGACCCGGCGACCCACACCTCCTCCGCCACTCCGGCCCCCGCGGCACGGGCGAGCTCCACGCTGCGCGCGAGCAGCCGCGCCGCCTCCTCCCGGTCCACGCCCCACCGGGCGAAGCCCTCGAAGGTGGCCTGGTAGCTGGAGGTGATGAGCACCCGCGCACCGGCCCGTACGTACGCCGCGTGGGCCGCCTCGATCTGCTCGGGCCCGTCGGCCAGGAGCCGCGCGGACCAGAGCGCGTCCGAGAGGTCGCAGCCCTGCGCCTCCAGCTGGTTGGACAGCCCGCCGTCGAGGACGAGGGCTCCCGCCCCGAGGGCTTCGGCCCCGAGGGCTTCGGCGAGCGTACGGACCGGCTTCATCGAATCACCCCACTCATCCCAGCTGCGACTGGACCCGCGCCGAGATCAGCTCCAGGTGGTCAAGGTCGTCCAGGTCCAGGACCTGGAGGTAGATCCGGGAGGATCCGATCGCCGCGTACCGCCCGATCTTGTCGACGACCTCGGCGGGCGAGCCCGCCAGACCGTTCGCCTTCAGCTCGTCCACGTCCCGCCCGATGGCGGCGGCCCGACGGGCCACCTCGGCGTCGTCCTTGCCGACACAGACGACCAGGGCGTTGGAGTACAACAGGTCGTCGGGTGCCCGCCCGGCGTCCTCGGCCGCGGCCCTGACCCGGCCGAACTGCCGCTCGCTGTCCCCGATCGACGCGAACGGGATGTTGAACTCGTCCGCGTACCGCGCGGCCAGCCGCGGCGTGCGGCTCGCGCCGTGGCCGCCGATCAGGACCGGGATCCTGTCCTGCGCGGGCTTGGGCAGCGCCGGGGAGTCGCTGAGCCGGTAGAACTCCCCCTCGTAGCTGAAGGTCTTGCCGATCTCGGTCTCCCACAGACCGGTGACGATCGCCAGCTGCTCCTCGAGCCGGCCGAACTTCTCCTTCGGGAACGGAATGCCGTAGGCCTTGTGCTCCTCCTCGAACCAGCCCGCGCCGAGGCCGAGTTCGACCCGTCCGCCGGACATCCGGTCCACCTGGGCGACCTGGATGGCGAGGACGCCGGGGAGCCGGAAGGTCCCGGCCGTCATCAGGGTGCCGAGGCGGATCCGCTTGGTCTCCCGGGCGAGCCCGGCCAGCGTGATCCAGGCGTCGGTCGGTCCGGGCAGCCCGTCGGCGGAGCCCATGCTGAGGTAGTGGTCGGAACGGAAGAAGGCGTCGAATCCGAGCTCCTCGGTGGCCCGTGCCACCGTGAGGAGGGTGTCGTAGTCGGCCCCCTGCTGGGGTTCGGTGAAGATACGGAGATCCATGCCTCCATCCTGCACCGTCGGGTGCGTGTCAACCTCTCCGTCAGCTCCATGCGCGCCCCGGCTCGGTCGGGTGAATATCCGGCCCTCCGGCGGGCCGCGTCCGCTCCGGCCAGTGACCGGGGCCCGGCACCCGTCGTTGGCTCGGGCGGAGCCGGACCGCCCGGCCCGCGTGCCGGCGGCCGCTGCCGGTGCGCCGCTCTCTCTCGTGGCCCCGTCCTCGGCGGCGGGGTCCGGGCCGAGGAGGCCCCCATGTCCCAGGAAGCCGCGCCGGAGCAGGCCGTGCCCGAACACCCGGCGCCGCGGTCCGTGCCCGAGCAGAAGGGCGGCGGCGCCCCCAAGGGCCTGCTGCAGCAGATGGAGGAACTGATGGCGGCGCTCTCGGCCGACCTCAACCAGCTGGACGCCGACCTCCAGTCCACGTCCGACCGCCTCACCCCGGAGCAGTCCGCGTCCGACCGCCCCGCCCCGGGCCGGGCCGCCCAGGACCAGCCCGATCACCACCAGCCCCAGAGCTAGCACCGGCATCAGCCCCAGCAGCCGGGACCCCACTCCCACCGGCCCCGCCTCGAACAGGCCGAGCACCAGGATCACGGACCCGAGCAGGACGAGCCCCACCGGCCCCGCCCCGAACAGACCCAGCAGACCCAGCGGACCCAGCGTTCCGAGCCCCGGACACCCGGGTCCGAGCGGACCGCGCCGCACGCCGTTCATCACCGGCCCCGTCCGGGGCCCGCGCGGCCCCGGGCGGCGTCGGGCGGGCGGGCCCGCTCCCCGTCCCGCACGGCGAGGCGCCGCAGCATCCCGCGGACCCGGTCGCTCGACTCGTCGGCCGCGTCGATGGCCTCGATGCACTGCCAGTAGAGCCCTTCGTCGTCGGTGGCGCAGGCCACGCCGACCAGCGCGATGCCCACCTCGCCGAGCAGCTCACCGAGCGCGGTCAACGCCCCGCGAGGATCCGCCACCTCCGCCAACCGGGCCGCGCGCGGCCCACCGGCACCCCACGCCGGGTACTCCCCGATCTCGCCCAACCCCCTTGCTTCGCCGCGCAGTTCCTGCGGTCCGCAGAGCGCGAGTTGGTTCCCTATCGCCTGGGCGAGCGCCTGCGCCTGCCAGGCCTCCGCCACGATGTCCTGTGCCGACCCGCTCTCCGCCAGCGCGTGCCGGCCAAGCGCGACGAGTCGTTCCGCTTCCATCAACGCCGCCCCCGTTCGTACGACTTATCTGCCCACTCACTCCATTACCCAGAGTGAGGCGGCCTGAGCCCCAACACCAGGGGAATTCGGAAATCTGTGGACAGGAGGCTCGACGGGGAAAAGTCGATCACTCCGAAGAGTGACGATCTCCGCTCGCATCCCCTTCCGCACCCTCTTGCCCCCGCCCTCCGCCCCGCCTCCGCGCGGGAAATCGGACCTCGTTCCGATCGATCTTGGCCGCGAGCGCGGCCAGCGGATCGACCCCGAGCACCTCACAGAACTGGAGGAGGTAGGCGAGCACGTCCGCCACCTCGTCGGCGACCCGGTGCGCCGCCTCCGGATCCTCCATCACCCGCTCCGCCTGCTCGGGGGTCGACCACTGGAAGATCTCCAGGAGTTCGGCCGCCTCCACGCTGAGCGCCGCCGCCAGGTTCTTGGGCGTGTGGTAGGGCTGCCAGTCCCGGGCGGCCGCGAACTCGGCCAGCCTGCGCTGCAGTCCCGCTACGTCGTTGTCCGTCACCCGCCCAGGTCTACCACCAGGCCCGTCCCCACGGGGCCTGCCACCCGTCCCGTCCCCACGAGGCCTGCCACCAGGCCCGTCACCCCAGGTCTGCCACCAGGCCCGTCACCCCGGGTCTGCCACCGTGCCCGTCACCCGCCGAGTTCCACCACCGTCACCCCGGGCGTCCGGCGCGCCTGTGCCGCGGCCCGCGCCCCCACCGTGCCGGCGACCCGGATGTGTCCGTCGGCGGCGATGCCCGTGGCGAGACCGAGCAGTTCGCCGACCTGGCGCTCGTCGAGCCCGCGGTCGAGGCCGTCGGCGAGCAGCGTCAGGGACTGCATGGCCTCGGGCACCTCGGCGATCCGGTCCATCGCCAGGACGCCGGGGCCCGTGAGCAGGGTCAGCGCGAGCGCGAGGTAGCGCAGTTCCCCGTCGCCGAGCCGGGCGAGCGGGGTCGCGGGCCGGCCGCCCCGTTCGAGTACGGCCCGGACGGTGCCCTCCGGGAGCTCCTGCACCCCGAGCCCGGTGACGGGTCCCGCGCAGCCCGCCGCCGCCACGGCCGCGAGGCGGTGGTGCCGGCGCGGGCAGTCCGTGTGGGTGCGGTGCAGGACCTCGGCGAGGTTGCCGCAGCCGCGCCGCAGCCGCCCCTCGCCCGGCGGTACGGGAGCACGCATCCGCTCGGGCCTGGGGTCGCAGGCGAACGCGGACCGCAGCCCGACCACCACCTGCTCGGCCGCGGCCAGGACCTCCAGCTGCCCGGGGGTCTTGCCCGCGACCCGCAGCGGCAGCAGGGCCGTACCGAGGAGGTCGTCGGGGAAGGGTGCCCGGGTGACGGGGGTGGCGCCGGCCGTGTGCCACTCGGCCTGGACGGTGGGCCGGCCCGGGTCGCGCAGCGCGGTGGCGAGGAGGGTGCGGCCGCGGCCGGTGAGCCGCTCGCCGACGATACGGAGCCGGGGTTCGGCCTGGACGGCGAGGTCCAGGTGGACCGGGCCCTCGGGCCCGTCGACGGTGCACCCGACGCGGAAGCCGCGGCGGCCCTGGGCGTCCGGCCGGGCCCGCTCGGGGACGCAGTCGGCGGCGTCGGGGAACACCTCGTCGAGGGTGTCACCCGCGCTGAGCCGGGCCAGGGCCTCGTACGCCCGCAGGGTGGTGGACTTCCCGCTGCCGCTGGGCCCGGTGAAAAGGGTGACGGGTCCCAGGGCGTGCACGGCGGAGCGGTGGCCTGCGAACGCGGACAACCGCAGCTCGGTGACGGCGGGCCGCGCCCGGAGTCCCCCGCCGCCTCCCCCACCGGCGGCCCCCTTCTCGGCCCTCCGCCCGGCCCCGCCCTGCGGCGGCAGCCGCGGCGCGGCCCCCGCGGAGGAAGCGCCGACGGACGTGGCGCCGGTCGAGGGAGCGCCGGTGGACGGTGGTCCGACGGCGAAAGCGCCGGTGGATGGAGATCCGACGGGGAAAGCGCCGACGGGGGAAGCGCCGGTGGACGGTGCGCCCTGGGAAGGAGCACGGCGGGAAGGGGCAGCCGTGGAGGAGGAGTGGTCGAGCGTGAAGCCACCGGTGAGGTCCATGCCCGGACCGTACGCAGTCCATTCCCTGACGAACCGTTACGGCTAGATGACCTTCCTACGATCGGGGGACGCCGGCGGTCCGGCCGCCCACGACACCCTCCTCGTCCTCGCCTTCCGCGCCCTCGACCTCCGTACCGGCCGGGGCGAGGAGAAACACGTTCCGGTCGACGCGGTGCATCCCGCTGCCGAGACCGAAGACCACACCACTGCTGAAGTCGAGGATGCGCTTGGCGACCTCGGTGTCGGCGCTCGTCAGGTCGAGGAGCACCGGGATCTGGGCGATGAGGTACTCGGCGACCTCACGGGCGTCGGCGAACACCTGCACGCGGAGCACGACCATACGGCGCTGCTCGGCGGATTCGTACTGCTCGGGGATCGTGCGGTGGTCGACCCTGGACGGCCATTCGTCACGGCCGCGCAGGGGCACGACCTGGGCAAGGCCCTCCCACTGCTCGTCGGTGACGTCGTACCTCTCGTACCTACTCATGGGCACATCCTCCCGCTCCTCACCCGTTCGGCCCAACAACGACACGAGGTGATGGCCACGCGGGGGTGCCGGGCCCCGTCACCCGGCGAGCGGGGTCTTCTAGGTCATGATGCGGCCTATATCGGGTCTAGCGTCGTCACCACACGGAGGTACTCGCATCCCAGGAGGCAGCCAGATGTCCGTCAACTCCGTCCCCCAGGGCTACCACACGGTGACGCCGTGGATCATCTCGCGCGACACCGTGCGGCTCATCGAGTTCCTGAGGCGGGCGTTCGGCGCGGAGGAGCTCTCGTGCCTGACCGGCGAGGACGGGAGCGTCCAGCACGCCGAGGTCCGGATCGGCGACTCGGTGGTGATGATGTTCGACGCGCGACCGGAGTGGCCGGCGACCCCCGGCTTCCTCCGCCTGTACGTGGACGACGCCGACGCCGTGCACCGCCAGGCCGTCGCGGCCGGCGGCACCTCGGTCACCGAGGTCACCCATCTGTTCTTCGGCGACCGGGTCGGACGCGTGCGCGACCCGCTGGGCAACCTGTACTGGATCCAGACCCGTGTGGAGGACGTGAGCCCGGAGGAGATGGAACGCCGCCTCGGCGACCCGGAGTTCACCAAGGCCATGGAGTACGTCCAGAGCGCCGACTTCTTCCCCGGCCGGGACTGACACTTCTTCCCGGGGCCGGACTGACGTTCCTCCCGGGCCGGGACTGACACTTCTTACCGGGCCCGGACCGACGTTTCCTCCCGGGCCGGGACTGACCGCCCGAAGCGTCGCCGCGCAGGCCGCCGCTCCCGCTGCAGGCGGAGCCCGGCTCGCGCCGGTTCCGCGGGTCAGGGCCGACGAGGCGCTCCCTCGCTGTGACGCGGCTTCGGGAGGGCTTCCCGCAGGCGGTCGAGGAGCACCCGGGCCGCGGGGCTCGAAGGGCCGGTGGCCTGCCAGGCGAGCGCGAGGCGGCCGCGCATCTCGGGCTCGACGATCCGCAGGGTGCGAAGCCGCCCGGCGAGGGATGCGCCGTCCTCTCCGGCGGGCAGTACGGCGACGCCGAGGCCCCGCGCGGCGAGCCGCGCCGGGACGTCCGGTGCCGCCGCCTCGAAGGTGACCCGGGGCCGGAATCCCGCCTGCGCACATCCCCGTTCGAGCGCCGCGCGCACCCCGGTGCCGCGTGGCAGGCAGATCAGCGGCCGGTCACGCAGTTCGGCGAGCGGGACGGTCGTGCCGTCGACGCGTCCGAGCAGCGGATCGCCGGGCGCGACGACGGCGACCAGAGGGACGTCGATCACCATCTGGAAGGCCGCTCCCGGCGGCGGCTCCTCCACCGCCGTCCCGAGGAAGGCGATGTCGAGCTCGCCGGCGAGGAGCGCGGCCTGCATGCGCTCCGTGGTGTCCTCGGTGAGTGCCACCTCCACCGACGGATGGTCCGCGTGGAAGTCCGCGAGGAAGCCGGCGATGTCGAAGGCGTGTCCGGAGGCGCCGGACACCAGGCCCAGTGTGACCCGGCCGCGCAGCAGTCCCGTGTACGCGTCCACCGTCTGCCGCACGGCGTCCGCGGCGGCCAGCGCGGCGCGGGCGTAGGGCAGGACGGCCCGGCCGACCTCGGTCGGTGTCACCGAACGGCCGGAGCGGTCGAGCAGCGGCTGCCCCAACTCCTTCTCCAGCTGCCGGATCTGGGCGCTGAGACCGGGCTGGGCCAGATGCAGCCGGGCCGCGGCCCGGGTGAAACCGCCCTCCTCGACGACGGAGACGAAGTAGCGCAGCTGACGAAGCTCCATAAGTGTTGATTCTAGGTCGCAGCAGAACCATCTATTGGCGTTATCGCCCGGCGGGCCGCAGGGTTGGTCACATGGAGAGAGACACAGCCCGCAAGGGGAACAGCACCGAGGTCAGGGCCGCGATCGCGGCCGAACGCCGGGAGCTGGCGGACCTGTTCGACGGCCTGTCGACCGAGCGGTGGAACGAGCCGAGCCTGTGCGCGGGTTGGCGGGTCCGTGAGGTCGCGGCGCACATGTCGACGGGGTTCCGGCTCTCCCTGCCCGCGACGCTCGGCGCGTTGGTCAGGGCGCGCGGGAACCTCCACCGCATGACCGACCGGGTCGCCCGCAGGGACGCGGCCGCCCATTCCACCACCGCGCTCGCCGCGTTCCTGCGGGAGAACGCCGATCACCCGTGGACGCCACCCGTCGGCGGGTTCGCGGCGGCACTCGGCCACGACGTGGTGCACGGTCTGGACGTCACCGTCGCTCTCGGTCTCGACCGACGCGTCCCCGAGGACCGGCTGCGCATCCTGCTGGACGGGATTCGGCCCAGCGGTCTGAGGTTCTTCGGCGCCGATCTCGACGCGGTGCGGTTGTGCGCCGAGGACCTCGACTGGTCGTACGGCTCCGGCAGCCCCGTCTTCGGCAGCGCCCAGGACCTCCTGCTCGTGGCCTACGGCCGCAGGCTTCCGGCCGGCCGGCTCCGAGGGGAGCCGAGCGGCCGCTTCACCCGGTCCGCCGACGAGGCATGAGTCGGCGAGGCGCGATCCGAGCGAGGGCGGCGATCGGAGCGGGAGCGCGAGGGGGTCGGGAACGCGACGAGGTCGTGAGTGCGATCGGGTCGGGAGCGCCATCCGGGCGGCCGCGCTACATGCCGAAGCTCTTGGCCAGCCTGTGCAGGCCCTCTCTGATCTCGTCGGCCGAGTGCGTGGTGAACGAGAGTCGCATCGCGCCCGGGTCCGGCTCACCGCAGAAGAAAGGTGCCCCCGGTACGTACGCCACCTCGTGGCCGACGGCCGTCTTCAGAAGCCCCGTCGCGTCGTGACCTGCGGGCAGGCGCACCCAGATGAACATGCCGCCCTCCGGCCGGTTCCACCGGCTGCCCTCGGGGAGCGCGGCCGGCAGGCCTTCGAGCATGGCGTCCCTGCGCTCGTGGTACGCGGCCCGTATCACCGCGACGTGCGCGTCGAGATCGCTGTCGCGCAGATAACGCGCGGCGGCGGCCTGGTCGATGGTCGAGGTGTGCAGGTCGGCGGCCTGCTTGGCGATCACACAGGAGCGCCGGAGACCGGCGGGGGCGCGCAGGTAACCGAGCCGGAGGCCGGGGGCCATCACCTTGGAGAAGGAGCCGAGCAGCACGGTACGGTCGGCGGCCGCGGGGTCGGCGGCGATCCAGGGGACGCGCTCGCCCTCGTACCTCAGCTCGCCGTACGGATCGTCCTCGACGATCCAGAATCCGATCCGCGCGGCGGCCCCGGCGACGGCGGTACGGCGCTCGGCGGGGAGGGTGCGGCCCGTGGGGTTCTGGAAGGTGGGCACGAGATAGAGGAGGGTCGGCTTCTCGCGGACCGCGATCTCCTCCAGGGCCTCCGGGATGATGCCGTCGTCGTCGGTGGGTACGGGAACCACCCGCGCACCGGCGAAGCCGAAGGTCTGGAGGGCGGCGAGGTAGCAGGGGTCCTCGACGAGCACGACGGCGCCCGGCTCGACGAGCGCGGTGGTGAGGAGCGTGAGTGCCTGCTGCGAGCCCGTCGTGACGAGCAGGTCGTCGGGGCCGGTGGGGAGTCCGCGCGCGGCCAGCCGGGCCGCGACGGCGGTCCGCAGCTCCGGGTCGCCCTCGGTCGTCGAGTACTGGAGCGCGTGCTGCGGGTTCTCCGCGAGGACGCGGTCGTACGCCGCCCGTATGCCCGCGACGTCGAACAGCTCGGGGGCGGGCAGGCCGCCGGCGAAGGAGATCACCTCGGGCCGTGCGGTCAGCGCCAGGATCTCCCGTACCGGCGAGGCGCCGACGCCGGCCAGCCGGGAGGCGGTGGGCGGCGGGGGAGCGACGGAGGCGGCTTCGGGGGCGGCGGCGGAAGCGACGGCGGGTGCGGACTCGGCGGCGGAGAGCATGCTGTCAGCATAGAGAGGCCGCCCGGACTGTCCAGGTCGTCTGGACCGTACGAACTCCGGTCACCACATGACCAGTTGAGGACCGGAGAGGAGGACCCGCCGCCGGCTATCCCCGTCGCCCGACCGGTTCGTCGCGGCCCTCGGCCCACAGCGACCGTACGTGCCCGAGGTGACGTCGCATGCAGGCCTCGGCTCCGCGCGCGTCTCCGGCGATCATCAGGTCGAGGAGTTCGATGTGCTCCTCGGCGGAGGAGACGAGCTTGCCCGCCTCGTCCAGACCGGTCAGACCGTAGAGCCGGGAGCGCTTGCGCAGGTCCCCCACCGTCTCGACCAGCCGGTCGTTGCCGGAGAGCGCGAGCAGCGCGAGGTGGAAGCGGCGGTCCGCCTCCAGATAGCCGATGAGGTCGTGCTCCCGGGCACAGGAGACGATCTCCTCGGCGACCGGACGCAGCGCCTCCAGCTGCTCCCGGTCGGCCTTCCTCGTGATGCGCCCGATGGTGGGCACCTCGATGAGGGTGCGCAGTTCGGTGTACTGGTCGAGGTCCCGCTCGCTGACCTCGGTGATACGGAAACCCTTGTTGCGGACGGGTTCGACCAGGCCTTCCCGGGCCAGGTCGAGCATGGCCTCGCGGACCGGTGTCGCGGAGACACCGAGGTCGCTCGCGAGTCCGGGGGCCGAGTAGACCTGACCGGGGCGCAGCTCGCCGGCGATGAGGGCCGCGCGGAGGGCGTGCCCGACCTGGTCGCGGAGCCGCTCCTGGGCCCTGACGAGGCCGTACTGTTTCAGGTCACCCATCGCGCGTCCTCCGAGAAGTCAGGGGGGTGCATCGTACAATGTCACGTTTCTCCGGGGTCAGGACCGGCCGAAGAAGTACGTCGAGGAGGGGCGTCGGGGACGGGCGTCGCGGAAGTACGTCGAGGACGGGCGTCGCGGAAGCAGGAGGCGGAAGCACGGGGCGGGAGTACGTCGCGGAAGCGCGGCGGAGAGCCCCGCCGAGCACCCCCCTGAAGATCCGCTCCGGCCGACCCGGATGATCGAACGCATGCTCGCTCCGTCCGTTTCCGTGCTCGCCCTCGCCGTGGTGCTGGTCTGTGCCGTCGTCCGCCCGTTCCGCCTGCCCGAGGCGGTCTTCGCCGTACCCGCCGCCGGCGCCGTGCTCGCCGTGGGCGCGGTCACCCCCGAGGCCGTACGCGAGGAGGCGGAGCGTCTCGGTCCCGTGATCGGCTTCCTGGCGGCCGTCCTCGTCCTGGCCAAGCTCTGCGACGACGAGGGACTCTTCCAGGCCTGCGGAACCTGGATGGCCCGCTGGTCCCGCCGGCGTCCGCAGCGGCTGCTCGGCGCCGTCTTCGCCCTCGCCTCGCTGATCACCGCGGTCCTGAGCCTCGACGCGACGGTCGTCCTGCTCACCCCGGTGGTCTTCGCGACAGCCGGCCGGATGGGAGTCCGGCCCGGGCCCCACTCCTACGCGAGCGCCCATCTGTCCAACACGGCCTCGCTGCTCCTGCCGGTCTCGAACCTCACGAACCTGCTCGCGTTCACGGCCACCGGGCTCGGCTTCACCCGGTTCGCGCTGCTGATGCTGCTCCCCTGGCTCACCGCGATCGCCGTCGAGTACGGCGTCTTCCGCCGCTTCTTCGCGCGCGACCTGGCCGCCGCGGCCACCCCCACCGACCCGCCGGGCCGGGTGGCCGTCCCCCTCTTCGCCCTGCTGACCGTGGCCGGAACCCTGGGCGGTTTCGCCCTCGCCTCGGCGACCGGCGTGGACCCGGCGTGGGCGGCCGCGGCGGGCGCCACCGTGCTCGGGATACGGGCGCTGGCCCGCCGCAGCACCACTCCACGCGCACTCGTGGGCTCGGCGGCGCTGCCGTTCCTGGCGTTCGTCCTGGCGCTGGGGATCGTCGTGCGGGCCGTCGTCGAGAACGGGCTCGGCACCGCCCTCGCCCATGTCCTCCCCGACGGCTCCTCGCTGCCGGCCCTGCTCGGCTTCGCCGCCGTGGCCGCGATCCTGGCCAATCTCATCAACAACCTCCCGGCGACGCTCGCCCTGGTCCCGCTCGCGGCGTCCTCGGGACCCGGCGCGGTGCTCGCCGTCCTGCTGGGGGTGAACATCGGCCCCAACCTCACGTACGCCGGCTCCCTCGCCACCCTGCTCTGGCGCCGCATCGCCCACGAGCACGACCACCCCGTCGCCCTCGGCGAGTTCACCCGCCTCGGCCTCCTGACGGTCCCGGCCACCCTCTCCGCCTCGACGGTGGCGCTGTGGGCCTCGCTCCAGCTCCTCGGCGTCTGACGGTCCGCGGGAACTCCACGTCCCACCGCTGCGTTCTACAAGTCCGTAGAAGCAATCGACGTCTGGAGTGCTCATGGCCCTGTGGGACCGCATCAAGGAATCCGCATCGACGATGCAGACCCAGCTGGTGGCGAAGAAGAACGACCTGAAGAGCGGCGCGTTCCGGGACGCGAGCATGGCCATGTGCGCGCTGGTCGCCGCCGCCGACGGGACGATCGACCCCGCCGAGCGCCGCCGGGTCGCGCAGCTGATCTCGACCAACGAGGTGCTGCAGAACTTCGACGCGCTCGACCTTCAGCGCCGCTTCGACGACAACCTGAACAAGCTGACGGCCGACTTCGACTTCGGCAAGGTGAGCGTGCTCCAGGAGATCGCCAAGGCGAAGAAGAAGCCGGCCGAGGCGCGCGCCGTCATCCAGATCGGCATCGTCATCGGCGGCGCCGACGGCGACTTCGACAAGACGGAGCAGGCGGTGGTCCGCGAGGCCTGCTTCACCTTGGACCTGCCGCCGCACGAGTTCGACCTCTGACGGGGGCTCCCGCGGCTACATCGGCGAGGCGGCCCCGCGCAGCACCAGGTAGAGCGTGACCGCCGAGTTCGCCGAGGACAGGGCGGACACGGTCGCGCCGAAGGCGGCGCACCAGGCGGCGAGACCCACGGCCGTGCCGACCGGCGGCCACGCGCGGCCCGCCGGAGCCGGGCGCATCAGGGCCGCGACCCGTCGGGGCACCGGGCCGGCGTCCCCGCCCGTCAGGGCGGGGAGGGCTGCGGCGGGAGCACGGGGCGCGAGGAGGGCCGCCTTGCCGATCGCGCGGGCGACGGAGCGGCGGCTGCCGACCTCGGCGGCCGCCTCCTCGTCGGCCCAGCGCTCGGCGGTGTAGGAGACGGCGGTACGCAGTGGCAGCAGGAAGGGGTTGGCACGCGCCGCGAGATGGACCGTCAGGAGGTGGCGGTGGTGCCGCCCGGCCAGATGGGCCCGCTCGTGGGCGAAGAGCGCCCGCCGTTCGGCGGGGGCGAGGCCCGCGAGCATCCCGGTGCTCACCACGACACGGCCGCCCGTGCCGCTGCCCCCGCCCCGGTCCCTGCTCCTGCCCCTGCCCCTGCCCCGCACCTTGTGGCGGCCGGGCCCCCGGGCCCCGCCCCGTACCGGGCCGCCGGGCACGGCGTACGCGTACGGCGTGCGGTCCGGCAGCACCGCGACGGGCGTCGGTGGCAGCCCGGCCAGTGCCGCCTCGACCCGGCGCCGTACCCGCACCTGACGCCAGGCCGCCGCACCGCACGAGACGAGCACGGCGAGCAGCGCCGGGATGGCCGCGCGGCCGGCGATCTCGTCGTACGGGAGGGCGGCGCGCACGTCGGGGTCCGACCAGCTGTCGGGGAGGGGGTTGCCGGGGAGTTGGGCGGTGCCCACGATCATGAGCAGGCCGAGGCAGAGGGTGCTGCACACCGCGGAGACACCGGCGACGACGGCCAGCAGTCGCGTCGCGGTGCGGGGGTGGAGCCGCTGCTCGGCGAGGCGGGCGACCGGCCAGGCGGTGAGCGGAAGGACCAGGGGAAGGAAGACGAAGACTCCCATGACAGCTAGCCTTCCTCCTCCTCTGCGGCCTTGGAGAGCAGTTCACGAAGGAGTCGCTCTTCGTTCGGTGAGAGGCCGGTGACGAAACTGGCGAGGACCGCCTGCCGGTCCGCCTCCGCGTCCAGCACCTTCCGCATCCGCAGGGCGGCGAGCCCGGCCTCGTCTGCGACCGCCGTCCACCGGAAGGAGCGGCCGGCGCGCTCGCGCTCGACGGCGCCCTTCGTCCGGAGGCGGGTGAGGATGGTGATGACGGTGGTGTAGGCGAGACCGCCGCCGAGCCGCTCCCGTACCCATGCCACGGGCACGGGCTCGGACGCCTCGCGCAGCGCGGCGAGCACCTGGGACTCCAGTTCGCCCTGCCCGCGCCTGCGCGCGGAGGGCTCCGCGCCGCCCTCGCTCCGGTCCGCCACGACACCCTCCTCCACCTAGGACTCCTCCACCGAAGAACAGCAGCCCATCGTACTGAACGGCCGGGCCGCTCCCGGGAATCAATGGGTGCCGGCACCCATGTCCTACGCGCTCCTTACATGGAACAATTCAGGAATAGCGGAGGATCGCGGGGAATCACCGCGCGGAATCATCGCGGGGAGTCAAAGGGGGATCGGCGCGTGGAATGGTTTCTGGGATTCGGTATCGCGGGGCTGATCGTCCTGGTGCTCTCCCTCGTCCTCGACGGCGTCCTGGAAAGCATCGGCGGCGGCCTCGACGGATTCCTCTCGCTCCCCGTGATCGCCGGATTCGTGTCGGCGCTCGGATTCACCGGCGCGATCGCGATCAGCGCGGCCGGTGCCGGAGCGGTCGTCGCGACCCTCACGGGCATCGCCGCGGGCGCCCTGGTGGGCTGGGCGACCTGGTGGTTCAGCCGGGCGCTGCTCCGGGACGGCGACGCTCCGGCGCCGCGGGGCGAGGACCTGACGGGCACGTCGGGGGCGGTCGTCACGGCGATTCCGGCCGGGGGCTACGGCGAGGTGCTGCTGTATCTGGCGGGCCAGCCCGTGAAGTACGCGGCGAAGGCGGCCGCGCCGGTCGAGCGGGGCGCCGAGGTGTGGGTGGAGTCGGTGTCGTCGGCGACGTCGGTCACGGTCCGCGCAGTGGAGCGCTGACCTCGGCCGCTGCGCCGCCACCGGATCCGCTGCTCCTTTCCTTGAGTTCTCCCCCTCGTTCATCCCGTTCATCCCGTTCCTCTCATTCACTTCGACCGATCCGCTCGGTTTCGCTCACCTCATTCGAAGGATTTCCGCATGAGCCCTGTCCTGACCGCTGTCGTGGGAATAGTCGTCCTCGTCGTCCTGCTCGGCCTCGTCGTCGTCACGCGCTACAAGGTGGCGGGCCCCAGCGAGGCGTTCATCATCACCGGCCGGCGCGGCAAGAAGGCCACCGACCCGGCCACGGGGCGGGTGTTCACCGACAACAGCGGCCAGAAGGTCGTGGTCGGTGGCGGTGTGTTCGTCGTCCCGTTCGTCCAGCAGAAGTTCACGCTCGACCTGTCCAGCCGGCACATCCCGGTCGCGGTGCGCGGCGCGGTCACCCTGCGCGGTGTGAAGGCCAACCTCGAAGGCGTCGCGATCGTCAAGGTCGGCGGCACCGAGGACTCGATCCGCGCGGCCGCGCAGCGGTTCCTGATGCAGCAGGACGGCATCGTCGGATTCACCCAGGAGGTGCTGTCGGGCGCCCTGCGATCCATCGTGGGCCGGATGTCGGTCGAGGACATCATCCGCGACCGGGCCGCCTTCGCCGGTCAGGTCGCCGAGGAGGCGGAGGCCAGCCTCTCCGGCCAGGGCCTGGTCCTCGACGCCTTCCAGATCCAGGACATCACCACGGAGGGCTCGTACCTGGAGGACCTCGGCCGCCCCGAGGCCGCCCGCGCCAAGCAGGAGGCGGACATCGCCGAGGCGGTCGCGCGGCGCGCCGCCGAGCAGGCGAGGCTGAAGGCGGAGGAGGAGATCGCCGTCGCGCAGCGGACCCTCTACCTGAAGCAGGCCGAGATCAAGGCCCAGACGGACGAGGCCGCCGCCCAGGCGAACGCCGCCGGCCCGCTCGCGGAGGCCGCCCGCCAGCAGGACATCCTGACCGAGCAGGAGAAGGTCGCCGCGCGCCAGGCCGAGCTGACGGACCGCCAGCTCGACACCCAGGTCCGCAAGCCCGCCGACGCCGCCCGCTACCAGGCCGAGCAGGAGGCCGAGGCCCGCCGTATCGCCCTGGTCAAGGAGGCCGAGGCGGACGCCCAGCGCGCCAGGCTCACCGGTGAGGGCGAGAAGGCCCACCGGGCGGCCCTCGCCGACGCCGTACGCATCGAGGGCGAGGCCCAGGCCGCGGCGATCGCCGCGAAGGGCTCCGCCGAGGCCGAGGCCATGCAGAAGAAGGCCGACGCCTACGCCCGGTACGGGGACGCGGCCGTCCTCCAGATGCTCGTCGAGGTGTTGCCCCAGGTCGTGGCCAAGGCGTCCGAGCCGCTGTCGGCCGTCGAGAAGATGACGGTCATCTCCACGGACGGGGCGGGCCAGTTGTCCCGTACGGTCGCGGACAACGTCGCCCAGGGCATGGAGCTCCTGTCCTCCACGACCGGGGTGGACCTCGCGCAGCTGCTCCAGGGCATCACCCGGAAGCGGCCGGGGAACCAGCCGGTGGAGCGGACCGCGCCCCAGGGCGAATCGATCGAGATCGCGGGCTGAGCGGTCCGGGCGGACTCAGCCGCCGCAGCGGTCGCAGCGGTCGCAGCGGTCGCAGCCGAATGGTCCGGCCTCCGGCCGAGTCGGGCCTCCCGCGTTCACACCCGGTCGGAGGCGGACCCGGGCTCGGGTACACGCACGCGCTCGGGCTCGGGTCCCGTCTCCGGCTCCCGTACGGGCACACCCTCCGAGGCCGACGGCTTCCGTCGCCTCCCTCGGAGGAGGTACGCGGCGATCGGCTCCGTGTAACGGGCGGTCAGCGGCCCGATCACCACGAGGATCAGCACATACGCCGTGGCGAAGGGCCCGAGCTGGGGCTGCACCCCGGCGGTGACGGCGAGGCCCGCGATGACGATGGAGAACTCCCCGCGCGCCACCAGCGTGCCGCCCGCCCGCCAGCGCCCCTTGACCCCGATGCCGGCGCGGCGCGCGGCCCAGTGACCGGTGGCGATCTTGGTCAGCGCGGTGACGACGGCCAGGGCGAACGCCGGGAGGAGCACCGGCGGGATGCTGGCGGGGTCGGTGTGCAGCCCGAAGAACACGAAGAAGACCGCGGCGAAGAGATCGCGCAGGGGGCTCAGCAGGGCGTGGGCTCCGTCGGCGACCTCCCCGGAGAGGGCGATGCCGACGAGGAACGCGCCGACGGCCGCGGAGACCTGGAGCTGCTGGGCGACGCCGGCGACGAGCAGCGTCAGGCCGAGGACGACGAGCAGCAGTTTCTCCGGGTCGTCGCTGGACACGAACCGCGAGATCAGCCGTCCGTAGCGGACGGCGACGAACAGCACGGCGCCGGCCACCCCCAGCGCGATGGCGAGCGTGGCGCTGCCCGCCGCAAGCCCCACCCCGGCGAGCAGGGCCGTGATGATGGGCAGGTAGACGGCCATCGCGAGGTCTTCGAGGACCAGGATGCTGAGGATGACCGGTGTCTCGCGGTTGCCGAGGCGTCCGAGGTCCCCGAGGACCTTCGCGATGACGCCGGACGACGAGATCCAGGTGACGCCCGCCAGGACGACGGCGGCGACCGGTCCCCAGCCGAGGAGCAGCGCGGCGGCGGCGCCGGGCAGGGCGTTGAGGGCGAAGTCGACGAGCCCGGCCGGGTACTGGGTCTTGAGGTTGGAGACGAGGTCGCTCGCCGTGTACTCCAGGCCGAGCATCAGGAGCAGGAGGATCACCCCGATCTCGGCGCCGATGGCGACGAACTCCTCACTGGTGCCGAGCGGCAGCAGGCCGCCCTTGCCGAAGGCGAGCCCGGCGAGGAGGTAGAGGGGTATCGGGGAGAAGCTGAACCGGCCGGCGAGCCGCCCGAGCAGGCCGAGACCGAGGATGATGGCGCCGAATTCGATCAGGAAGACCGCGGAGTGCACGCCGCCCTCACTCCCGACCGAGGATCGCGGCGGCCGCGTCGACGCCCTCGCGGGTGCCGATGACGATGAGGGTGTCGCCGCCGGCGAACCGGAAGGCGGGCGTCGGGGACGGTACGGCCCCGGAGCGGCGCAGTACGGCGACGATGGAGGCGCCGGCGTCGGTGCGCATCCGCGTCTCGCCGAGCAGGCGCCCGTTCCAGTACGAGTGGGCGGACAGCTCGATGCGTTCGGCGACGAGCCCCAGGTCGGTGGTGTGCAGGACGTTGGGGTTGTGGTGCGCGGGAAGCAGCGCGTCGATCAGCGAGGCGGTCTCGGCCTCGGTGAGGTGGAGCGACTGCGCGCAGGCGTCGGGGTCGTCGCCCCGGTAGACGTTCACGGTCCGGGTTCCGTCGCGGTGCGCGATGACCGACAGCTGGCGGTGCTCCCGGGTGGTGAGGTCGTACTGCACGCCTATGCCGGGCAGGGGTGTCGTTCTCATCCGCGGAGCAGGCAAGGGCCCGTCCCTTCCATTGTCATGTCAAAGGGTGATCAGGTCGGTGGTCGGGAGCCATCGTGCCACCCGCCGGGAGGCCCGGAACATGGGTGTCGGCACGGATGGACAAGGCACGGGAAACTGGTCAGGATGAGGCGGGGACATGGATCCCGCCGCAGGTCAGAGGCTCGGAGCAGGCCAAGGGAGAGAGTGGCGAAAGTGTCGCTGTACTGGCGCATCTTCCTTCTCGACGCCTCGGTGCTGGTCGTCGCCGTACTGCTGCTGCTGGGCCCGGTCACCGTCTCCACACCCGTCCTCCTGGGTGAGGCGGTCGTGCTCGTGGCGGGCCTCGTCGTGATGCTCCTCGCGAACGCGTTCCTGCTGCGGCTCGGCCTGGCGCCGCTCCAGCGTCTGACCCGTGCGATGCGGACCGCGGACCTGCTGAGGCCGGGGCGGCGGGCGGCGGTGGCGGGGCGCGGTGAGCTCGCCGACCTGACGCGTACGTTCAACACGATGCTCGACCGGCTCGAGGCGGAGCGGGCCGTGAGCACCGCCCGGGTCCTCTCGGCGCAGGAGGAGGAGCGGCGGCGGATCGCGCAGGAGCTGCACGACGAGGTGGGGCAGACCCTCACGGCGGTGTTGCTCCAGCTGAAGCACGCCGCGAACCACGCTCCGGTGGAGCTGCGCACCGAACTCCACCAGGCGCAGGAGACGACCCGGACGAGCCTGGACGAGATCCGCCGCATCGCGCGCCGGCTGCGCCCCGGGGTGCTGGAGGAGCTGGGGCTGCACAGCGCGCTGAGATCGCTGGCCTCGGAGTTCTCGACGCCGGGCCTGACGGTACGGGCCCACATCGAGTCCGGCCTCCCGAAGCTCGACCACGCGACGGAGCTGGTGCTCTACCGCGTGGCGCAGGAGGGCCTCACCAACACGGCGCGGCACGCGGGCGCGGCCCGGGTGGATCTGCGTCTGCGCCGGCTCCCCCACGGCGGGGTCGGCCTCCTGGTCAAGGACGACGGCCGGGGAATCGGCCGGGCACCGGACGGCGCGGGCCTCAGCGGCATGCGGGAGCGGGCCCTGCTGATCGGCGCGGAGCTGACGATCCGCGAAGGCGGAGACGGCGGTACGGAAGTCCACTTGAGCACTCCGAGCGGTAAGGCGACGCCATGACGGCCCCCACACCTCCCCCGGCCCCGGCACCCCCGTCCCCCACCCGGATCCTCCTCGCGGACGACCACGCGCTGGTCCGCGGCGGAGTGCGCCTGATCCTGGACGCGGAGCCGGATCTGACGGTCGTCGCGGAGGCGGCGGACGGCGCGGAGGCGGTGGCCCTGGCCCGCTCCGAGGCCGTCGACCTGGCCGTCCTGGACATCTCGATGCCCCGCATGACCGGTCTTCAGGCGGCCCGCGAACTCAGCCGCCTCCAGCCGGAGCTGAGGATCCTGATCCTCACGATGTACGACAACGAGCAGTACTTCTTCGAGGCCCTGAAGGCCGGCGCGAGCGGCTACGTCCTGAAGTCGGTGGCGGACCGCGACCTGGTGGAGGCCTGCCGGGCGGCGGTCCGCGACGAGCCCTTCATCTACCCCGGCGCGGAGACGGCCCTGATCCGCACCTACCTCGACCGCGCCGAACAGGGCAGGCCCCTGCCGGACAAGGCCGTCACGGAGCGCGAGGAGGAGATCCTGAAGCTGGTCGCGGAGGGCCACAGCTCCAAGGAGATCGGCGACCTCCTCGTCATCAGCCCGAAGACGGTGGAACGCCACCGCGCCAACCTCCTCCAGAAGCTCGGCATGCGGGACCGCCTGGAGCTGACCCGGTACGCGATCCGGGTGGGCCTGATCGAGCCCTAGGTGCTCTGTCCCGGGAGGTCGTGGACGGGTGAGCCGGGTTTCGGCTCAGGGATCTTGGACGGGTGTGACCCGGATACGCCGGCACCCCGCCAGAACTTGATCTTGGCCTGCCGGGTGCCTGACGGCGTCGGGGATCGGGGAGCCCGAGATCTCAAGGGCGAGGCCGATCGTCATCGCCCTTGAGCTCTCGGGCTCCAGATCCCCCACCTCGTCACCCGCGATCAGCTCTGCGTCTCCTCGCGGCGTCCGACAGCGGCCGCATCGGGTACGACGAGCAGCTTGCCGGTGGTACGCCGAGCCTCCAGATCGCTGTGGGCCTGGGCGGCCTCGGACAACGCGTAGCGGCCCGTCACGGTGACCTCGAGCGCCTTGGAGCGCACCCACTCGAACACCTCGGCGGCCCGTCGGAGCAGTTCGGACCGATCGGCGATGAAGTCCCCGAGGCTGGGCCGGATCAGGGTCAGCGAACCACCGTGGGCGAGCCGAATCGGATCAAACGGCGGCACGGCACCACTTGCCGCGCCGAAGAGCACGAGATGGCCGCGGGTTCGCAGGCTGGCGAGGCTCGCGTCGAAGGTGGCCGCGCCGACGCCGTCGAAGACGGCCGGCAGTCCCTGACCGCCGTTGAGCCGCCTCACCTCGGCGGCGAGATCGTCGACCGCGGAGGAGAGGATCACCTCGGCGGCCCCGGCACGCTTCGCCAGCTCGGCCTTCGCCGTGGTCGACGTCGTGCCGATCACCCTGCCGCCGAGATGGGTGATGAGCTGGGTCAGAAGCAGCCCCATGCCGCCGGCAGCCGCATGCACGAGCACCGTGTCGCCCCCCTGAACCGGGTAGGCGTCCTTGACGAGATAGTGCGCGGTCATGCCCTGGAGGAGCACGGCGGCGGCTGTCTCGAAGCCGATGTCGTCGGGCAGCGGCACCAGCCGGGAGGAGTCCACGACGGCCCGCTCGGCATACGTGCCGGGAATCTCCACCCAACCGACCCGGTCCCCGACGGCGACGTCAGCGACGCCGGGTCCGACCTCGACGACCGTGCCGGCGCCCTCAGCGCCCGGGGTGAAGGGCAGCGGGAGACTGTACCGGCCTTCGCGGTGGTAGACGTCGAGGAAGTTGACGCCCGATGCGGCGACCTCCACGACCGCCTCGCCCGGACCCGGCCGCGGCTGGTCCACCTCGGCCTC
Organism: Streptomyces sp. NPDC088707; assembly: GCF_044752725.1. Classification (NCBI taxonomy): domain Bacteria; kingdom Bacillati; phylum Actinomycetota; class Actinomycetes; order Kitasatosporales; family Streptomycetaceae; genus Streptomyces; species Streptomyces sp. NPDC088707. The sequence continues at coordinate 217,902 of NZ_JBIVLV010000013.1, forward strand.
CCGCAGCACCTCGGGACCGCCCACTTCGTACACCTGAATCGCTCGCATGACCCTCCGATAACGGCTCGTTCCCCACCCACACCGTTGATGGCGATCAACGGCTCATCCGCCACCAACCCCGTGGACGGCGATCCGATTCCCGGCCGGCGGACCAGCCCGCCGCCCCCGCCGAGAGCTGAGACGCCTGCTGTGCACCCGGGTCTGGGATACGACGTCTCCACCTGGCCGAGGGGCCCTCGTGCGGCACCGTCATGCACCCCCCCCGACGGAGACCGGTCGACTGCGTCTGGCCCGCTGTGTGTCCAGGACGGCCGGCCCCTGCGCCGGGCCGCCGCACGCTTCCAGGTCTCACCGACCACCGCCCGGCGATGGGTCGACCGCTACCGCGCCCTGGGCGAAGCGGCGGCTAGGGATTGGCGGTCGGGGTGAGGGCGGCGCGGTGCTGGTAGAGGAGGACCTGTGCCGGCTCCGGGGGTTCGTCGGCGGGGAAGAAGCGGGCCAGCTCGTGCCGGCCGCTGATGCGCAGCTTCCGGTACGAGTGGGTGAGATGGGACTCGACGTTCCGCAGGCTCACCTGGAGCAGCCGCGCGATGTCACGGTTGCTCAGGCCGCGCGCGGCGAGTTCGGAGACCTGCCGCTCCGTGGGGGTGAGCAGCGACTCCGTCGAGTCCTTGCGCGGGTCGGGGCGGCCGCCCGCGTCCCGCAGCTCCCGCTGCACCGCCTCCACCAGGCCGTCGGCGCCCAGGGAGATGCCGACCTCGTTGGCACGGTGGAGCAGTTCGCGGGACCGGCGGGGCGTGCCGCTCTGCCGGTGGGCGCGCCCCGCCGCGTACAGGGCGTGGGCGAACAGCAGGGGCGCCGGAGTGGGTTCGAGGAGCTCCACGGCCCGGTCCGCGAGCCGCAGGGCCTCCCGGCCCGAGGTCGCCGCCGACTCGGCGACCAGGGCCCGGCCCAGTGCGAAGGGGGCGCCCCAGCGCAGGGCGAGCGCGGTCTCCTCCTGGGCGGCACGGCGGGCCGCGGCCACGTTGCGCCGGGCCAGCTGGAGCCCGGCGCGGGTGGAACGCCAGGGCAGGATCGCCGGGTTGACGATTCCTCGCCGGGCCAGTTCCTCCTCGCAGTGGGCGAGCAGCACCAGACCGCGCCGCGCCTCGCCGAGCCGGCCGAGGGCCCGCCCTGCGCTGTGCAGCAGGTGCAGCCGCCACCAGGTGACCGGTCGGTCGCCGGGCAGCGGCGGGGCGTCGTCGAGGAGGGCCCCGGCCGCGGCGATGTCGTCCCGTTCCATGGCGACGTCGATGAGCACGCTGCGGGCGAGCGGCCCCACGTGGAAGCGGCCGGCGCGGATCCGGGTGAGCAGGTCGAGCGCCTCGCTCGCGTCGTCCTCGGCCCGGACCAGCTGCCCGCGGTGCAGCTGCACCAGTCCGCGTACGGCCAGCGCCTCGGCGATCCGGGTCGTGCTGCCGTCGGTGCGGGCGAGGCCGACCTCGGTGTCGATGTGCCGCCGGGCCTCCTCCACGTCACCGGACCACAGTTGGGCGAGCAGCGCCTGGTACCAGCGGGCGGAGCCGTACGGGGCGCGCGGGACGGACAGCAGGCGGTCGGCGATCCGCCGCGCCGCGGCCGCGGAGTCGCCGGCGGCCGTACGCAGGAGCAGGACCCGCAGCAGACGGTCCTCGTCGCCGGGGTGACGCCCGTGGTGTGGGGGGTGACCCGCGTCGCCGCGCGTACCGGCGTCGGGACCGCCTTCGCCATGACCGCCGTCGCCGTGGAGTCCGTCTCCATGACCTCCGTCGCCATGGGGTCCGTCTCCATGACCGTCGTCGCCGTGGAGTCCGTCTCCATGACCGCCGTCGCCATGGGGTCCGTAGCCGTGGTCTCGGTCGTCATGGCCCCCGGCCCCGTGGCCGCCGCTCTCGGGGCGGCCTCCGCCGTGGAACCGTACCTGCGCCATCGCCTCGCGCAGTCGTGCCGCGGCGGCCGGGTCGAGGGTGCCCGCCGTCTCCCGCCGGGCTTCCTCGAGAATCTCCAGCGCGCCCGCGGTGTCGTCGAGGCGCAGCCGGAGATCGGAGAGCCGGAGCGCGTGCCGGAACCTTTCGGCGGGTGCCGTGACGGTGGAGGTGTGCGCGGTCAGGGCGCGTGCCGCGGCGGGCAGGTCGAGGCCGCTGAGGGCCTGGATCCGGAGGGCTTCCGCCCGGTCCTCGTGGCCCTCGGGCACCCCGTGCAGGACGGCCTTCTCGACCAGCCGGCGGGCACCCGCCGGGTCGTGCTCGACCACGCCCTGGGCGACCTCCATGAGGAGTTGCGCCATCCAGGGTTCGTCCAGGCGGTGGGAGCGCAGCAGATGGGCGGCGACGTCCTCGTTCGGGTCGCCGCGGTGCCGCATCCTGCGGGCGGCGAGCCGGTGCAGTTCGGCCCGCTCGGCGCACGGGATGTCCTGGTAGAGCAGCCCCGCGAGGAGGGGGTGGCGGAACTTCATGTCATGGGGACAGAGCAGTCCGGATTCCGTGAGTCTGCTGATACATCGACACGCGTCCTCGGTGGGGAGGCCGCAGAGGTCCGCGAGGAGGGCGGCGTCCACCGGACCGCAGAGGATGCTCGCGGCGCGGGCGATCTCGAGGCCGTACGGGTCGATCCGCCGGAGCATGCACAGGATGCGCTCCTTGACGGCCTGGAGCCCCAGTCGCTCGTCCGCCGGGTCGCCCGGCGCCCGGCCGGCGCGCGCCTCGGCGGAGTCCCGACCGGAGCGCCCCGGAAGATCCGGAAGACCGGGCAGGCCGGGCAGGCCGGGGAGCCCCGGCGGCCCCCCGAGGTGGCCCGTGCCGGCGGGGACGAGGGGGCCTGAGCGGCCCGTCGGGCCCGTCCGTATCTGCTCGGTCAGCAGGTACGGGTTCCCGCCGGTCCCGGCGACCAGGGCGTCCACGGCCTCGTGACCGTGGCCGCACAGCGACGTGGCCAGATCGAGCGCCGCGCTCGGGCTGAGGTCGCTCAGATGGATGTGGCGGTCGGGGCGCAGCCCCTCCATGAACTCGACCAGAAGGTGCTGGTCGCTGGCCGGTTCGCCGCAGCGCTTGGTGGCCAGCAGGACGACCGGGAGGTTCTCCAGACGGCGGCTCAGAAAGCCCAGCCACAGCAGCGACGGGCAGTCGACGTGCTGGACGCTGTCGACGGTCAGCAGGATCGGGGTGCGCCGCGCGGCCCGGCCGACGCTCGCGCACAGCTCCGCGAGGAGCGGGTAGTCGGGCTCGGTCGGGCCGCCGTGCGGGGCGCCGTAGGCGGCGAAGGTGCGGTCCCAGCCGTCCGCGGTCTCCGGCAGCGTCCCGAGCAACTGGTGCACGACCCCGAGGGGGAAGCGCTGCTCGGCCGGGGAGGCGGTGGCGGAGAGGACGATCATGCCCCGGTCGCGGGCCGTCTCCTCGGCCCAGCGCAGCAGCGAGGTCTTGCCGGTGCCGATGATGCCCTCCACGAGGGCGACGGCGCCCGCACCCGCTCTCGCGGCGTCCAGTATCTCGGTGATGGTCTTCGATTCCTCGCTCCTGCCGAACAGCTCCTTGGGCACCGCCCCACACCTCCCTGCCGAACAGTGGAATGACTCGGACGAGGTCGCCACTTCGGCAGGGGGAGGCCTTGCGGAAAAGCTGTGGAGCCGGCGGCGTCAAGGCCCTTTTCAGGTCATGGCCCGAACCGTCGCCGTCATGCTGGAAATGCCTTCTTCAGACGACGTGGAGACCGGTCGAAGTCCTCCACGCCGATCCCCCGAACACCGGTGAACGGCCCACACCTCCGAGGATCCCGACGCTAACACGGGGGCCGCGATATTTGTACAGCGGAGCTCGCCGCACGGATTCCGAACGTATTCCTTCGGCCATTGCTTCGGTGCCCCCGTATTGAGGTGAATGGGGACCGCACGGGTACGGTCGGCACCGATGTGCGGCGGTGACCAGTGAACAGCCCGGAAAGCGGTTGCCCCGAACCGTGAGTTCACCACCGGCCAATTGGCGTGAATCTGATGGAGGGAGCGGTACCGCGTGTCCGCGATCAGCGAGGAGCTCCGCACCGAACAGTTCGTCATGTCCCTGCGCGGAGTCGTGCCGTACGTGTACGAGCAGGCGTGGCAGTCCGTCCTGGACGGCACTCCCCTGTCCCGCACCGCGCTCCACCGCGGGCCGGACGGCATGCTGCGCCGCACACTGCGGCCCGAGGCCCGCTTCCGGCTGCAGATCGTGGACTGGCGGGCCACCCGGGCCGAGGTGCAGGACACCCGGCTCGCCGAACGTCTGGCCGGGGAGTCCGCCGCCGGACTCCCCCTCGACCGGGCCCCATTGATGTGCGCCACCCTCATCCGGCGCTCCGACCGCTGCTGGACCTTCGCCTGGCGGTACGCCCGCGAGCTGATGGACCGGCGGGCGGGGCTCCGGATCCTCGAGGAGGCGGCGGACGCGTACGCGGTACTGCTGCGCGGCGGCGTCCCGCGGGGCACGGCGGTCGCGGCACTGCCGGGCGCGGCCTCGCAGGGCAGGGGGCTGCCGGTCACGGCGCCACCGGCTGCGGCGCCACCGGCTGCGGCGCCATCGCGCGCGGCCTCACCGGGCCCGGCTTCGCCGAGCGGCCCGGCCGCCGGCGTACGGTCCCGGGGACCGGTGGCCCGATGAACGGCGACACGTCGGTCCGGCTGTTCTGCCTCCCCTTCGAGGGCGCCTCGGCGGGCGTCTACCTGCCCTGGGCCGAGGCCCTCGGGACCTCGGTGGTCGTCACCCCCGTCGAACTGCCGGGCCGCGGCCGCCATCCGCGCGGCCGCCCCTGCGGCCGGCTCGAACCGCTGCTCGCCGAGATCATCCCGTACGTGGCCCGCATGCGCGACCGCCCGTTCGCGCTCTACGGGCACGGTTTCGGCGCCCTCCTCGCGTACGAGATCGCCGCCCGCCTGGAGTGGGAGTACGACGCGGTGGCCGAGCGGCTGTACGTCTCCGGGGCGGGCGTCCCGTACCGGCCGGCCCCGGAGCACGCCGTCTCCCAGCTGCCGGACGCCGAGCTGCTGCGCCGGCTCGGACGGCGGGGCCGGATCCCCCCGGGCGCGCTCGACCCGTCGCGGGCGCCCCGGGTGCTGCCCGCGCTCCGTGCCGACCTCGCCGTCCTGGAGTCGTACCGGCGCGACCCCCGCCATGTCGTGCACTGCCCGGTCACCGCCATGGGCGGCAGCGAGGACCGGAGTGTCGGCGGGGCCGACCTGGCCGGCTGGCGCCGGTGCACCCGGCGGTCCCTGCGGGTGGACACGATCCCCGGCGACCACTACTTCCCGCTCACCGCCCGCTGGGAGCTGCTCGACACCTTCAGCCGGGACCTGATGCGCCCCCGGGTCCGTGCGTCGCGCGCCGCCGGCGGCGGCCTTCCCCGCGTACCGGCCGGTTCCCCTCCGTACGATCCGGCGGTCGGTCCCGGAACCGGCAACAAGAGTTGTCCGGTGTTCCCGACGTCCCCATCCTGGCCGGCGGAGGTGACCGTATGACACCCACGCATGGCACCGGAGGCCTCGCCGGTGACGCCGTCGGCGCCGCGGACGAAGGCGAACGCAGAGGCGGACCCGCGGGCGGTCCCCGGGTCGCGTACGACGCGGAGGGGCCCACCGGGCACCCGGCCGAGCAGGAGGCCGAGCTGCACGCCGGCTTCCTGGCCGAGGCGGCCGGCTGGCTGCACGGACTGTTCGGGCCCGCGGACCGGGGCACGGCGGCCGTCCGCCGCATCCTCGACGTCGGCAGCGGCCCGGGCGTGGCCTCCCACGCCCTCGCCGCCGCCTTCCCGGAGGCCCGGGTCCTCGCTGTGGACCGGTCGGCCGCCCTGCTCGCCCGGGCCGAGGCCCGCGCCGCCGAGCACGGGCTGGCCGACCGGATCACCACGCAACGGGCCGAACACCCCGAGGAGTTCGCCCGGTCGGGCCCCGTCGACCTGATCTGGACCGGCAACGTCTGCCGGCATCTCGGCGACCAGCAGGCCGCCCTGCGGAGCCTGGCCTCCGCGCTGCGGCCCGGCGGGCTGCTCGCCGTCGCCGAGCGGGGCCTGCCGCCACGCTTCCTGCCCCGGGACATCGGCATCGGCCGGCCCGGGCTCCAGGCGCGCCTGGACGCCGCCGTCGAGGAGCAGGTCACCGCCCGGCGGTCCCGGCTCCCCGGCGCCACCTCCGTCGTCGAGGACTGGCCCTGTCTGCTGGCCTCGGCGGGGCTCGTGCCCGCCGGGACCCGTACGTTCCTCATCGAGTTCCCGGCCCCGCTCGACGTGCCGGTGCGCCGGCACCTCCACACCCGGCTGCACGGGCTGCTCGCCGACGTCGGTGAGCGCCTCGACCTGGTGGACCGGCTCACCCTGGAGCAGCTCCTCGACGGGGACGCCTGCACCGGTGTCCTCTGGCGCCCCGACGCCTTCTATCTGACCGCCGTCACCGTGCATACCGCGCGGTTGTGCCGGCCGCGCGAATCCGCCTGAATCCGGCCGGTGAATTTGTCACCTTGGCGAAAAGCGGACCCGGAAAGGAAAGACGAACGAATTAACTAAGGAGATTAGCAGTCCCGCGGTTCCGTAATGCCCCCGAAGCGCGCCCCAGGTCGCCCTCGGGGGCTTCGGCATGCGGCTGAATCCGCACCCCTGCCCGTCACCCGCTACAAGGCACCTGTGATCCGTCCCCGTCCCCCGTAGGGACTCCCCCTCCGCAGATTCTTCGGTCAGCCCTACGGTCCCACCGTATTGAGGCCCTCACCCCCGCACTCCTACGTTCCTTCCCAGAACAGCCGCTTCGGAAAGGGACCGATCCGGACGGCGCTCGGCGATGGAAGGAGGACGCGTGAAGATACGGATTCTCGGCCCGCTGCACGCCGAGACGGACGGAGTTCCGGTCGTCCCGAGTGCGGCGAAGACACGGCAGGTTCTCGCGCTCCTCGCGATCCACCCCGGCCGGCCCGTGCCGGTGGCCACCCTCAAGGAGGAGCTGTGGGGCCCGCTGCCCCCGTGCAGTGCGCACGGCACCCTCCAGACCTACATCCTGCGGCTGCGCCGGGCACTGGCGGCCGCCCTCGGCGGTCCGTACGGGTCGGGAGGGACTGCTGAGGTGGCTGAAGGGGCTGAAGCGGCTGCTGTGAGCGGGACGGCTGGGATGGCTGGGATGGCTGGGATGGCTGGGGCCGCGGTCAAAGGGACCGGTGCCACCGGTCCTGCCCGGGCCCGGGATCTGCTGGCCACCGGTCACGACGGCTATCTCCTGCGGATCGCCGACGAGAACGTCGACGCCTTCGCCTTCCAGCGCGCCGCGCAGGCCGGACACACCGCCTTCGCCGACGGCGACAGCGCCCGTGCCGCCCGGTTGCTCCGTGAGGCCCTCGCCCTGTGGAAGGGACCGGCCCTGGTGGACGTACGGGCCGGGGCGACGCTGCGGATCCACGCGGCGCGCCTGGAGGAGAGCCGGCTGCTCGCGACCGAACGCCGGCTCGACGCCGAACTGCGTCTCGGTCTGCACGGCGAACTCCTCGCCGAACTCGTCGAGCTGACCCGCCTCCACCCCGCCAACGAACGACTGCACGCCCAGGCGATGGTGGCGTTCTACCGCGCCGGCCGGCAGTCCGAGGCCCTCCAGCTCTACCGCGGCCTCCGACGCCGGCTCGTCGAGGAGCTGGGTCTCGAACCCGCCCCGCAACTCCAGCGACTGCACCAGGCGATGCTCTCGGTCGATCCGCGCCTGGACACCCCGGCCCACGGCGGCCGGCCGACACCGACCTTCGACCTCTACGCGGCCTGACACCCCGCCTCCGGCCCCTTCTCGGCTTCCGGGCCCACCTCGGTTCCCGAGCCCGCCCCACCCCCCGGCCCCACCTCGACCCCCACCGCACGAGACACCCGAGAGAGGCGACACAGTGACGGACCAGCACCACAACCCGGCGCAGGCCCCGGCGCAGGACGAGGCCCAGCACCAGAACCAGGTACCCACCCTCTACGAATGGATCGGCGGCACCGAGGCGCTGGAGCGGCTCACCGAGGCGTTCTACGCCCGCGTCCGCAAGGACGAGGTCCTCGCCCCGCTCTTCGCGCACATGGACGACGACCACCCCCAGCACGTCGCGACCTTCCTCGGCGAGGTGCTCGGCGGGCCGACGCGCTACACCGAGCAGCACGGCGGCTACCCCCACATGGTCTCCCGCCACCGGGGCCGGGCCATCAAGCCCGAGCAGCGGGCCCGCTGGGTGGAGCTGATGCTGACGGCGATGGACGAGGTCGGGCTGCCCGAGGACGCCGAGTTCCGCTCCGCCTTCGTCGGCTACATCGAGTTCGGCTCGCGCCGCGCGATGGCCAACTCCCAGCCGGACGTCGGCCCCACCCGTCGCACCACCATCAAGAAGTGGGGCTGGGGCGAGGGCGTACCCGGTGAGGAGTGATCCACCGGCCGACGGGCCCCCTCCGCGTCCCGGTATCGGCAACAAATGTTGTCCGTCCGCGGAGCCCGGTTCCAGCATGGGCGTCACTGGTGATCACCCCGATCCGGCGGACCGCCGAGGCCGGCAGACCGGCGCGCACCCGCCCTGATCCGTATGCCCGAACCGTCAGAACGAGGAGTCCGCTCATGCGTTTGGCCATCCCCGGGGCTGTGCGACGCGTCCCCCCGCGCCCCGCCGCCACCCCGCGCCCCACCACCGTCCCGCACGTCGCCCGGACCCCGCGCCTCGCCGCCACGCAGCCGGGAGGTGGTTACCGATGAGCGTCCAGACCGAACCGCAGGAAGCCGCCGCCCCGAAGGCCAACGGCAGGCTGCCGCTCGCCGTCTACCTGCTCGCGTTCAGCCTGTTCGCGATGGGCAGCGCCGAGTTCCTGCTCGCCGGTGTCCTCCCGGACATCGCCGACGACCTCGACATCTCGCTGTCGTCCGCCGGTGCGCTCATCTCGGCCTTCGCCATCGGCGTGGTGATCGGCGGCCCGCCGCTGGCGGTGCTGACCCTGCGCTGGCCGCGCCGTACGACCCTGGTGATCTCGCAGGCCGTGTTCGCCGCCGGGGTGGCCGTCGGTCTGCTGACCGACGACTTCACCGTGCTGCTCGTCACCCGGTTCCTGATCGGCCTGGCGTACGCCGGGTTCTGGGCGGTCGCCGCGGTCACCGCGATCTCCCTCGTCACCCCCGACCGCACCGCCCGGGCCTCCGGTGTGGTGGTCAGCGGTCTCAGCATCGCGATGGTCGCGGGCGGCCCGGCCGGCGCCTTCCTCAGCCACTTCACCGGCTGGCAGGGCGGCTTCTGGGCGGTGGTCGCGCTGACCGTGCTGAGCGCTGTCGCCACGATCGTCGCCGTGCCCGCCACCAAGGCGGCGCAGGAGCCCAGCGTGAAGCGCGAGTTGCAGACGATGCGGCAGCCGCAGCTGTGGGTGGTGTACGCCGCGACCCTGCTCAGCACCGCCGCTTACATGATCTCGTACAACTACCTCGCCGCCTTCCTCACGGACGTCACCGGTGTCGACTCCGTGTGGGTGCCCGGCATCCTCGTCCTCTTCGGCATCGGGGCCTTCATCGGCCTCTCGATCGGCGGCCGGATCGCCGACGGGCGCCCCCACCACGCCCTGCTCATCGGGGCCGGCGGGATCCTCGTCTGCTCCGTGCTGCTCGCGCTCCTCGCCGACCACGCCGTGGCCGTCGTCCCCCTGGTCCTGCTCCTGGGCGTCGCCGGCTTCGTCCTCAACCCGGCGATCTACGGGCGGGTGTTCACCGTGGCGTCGGGAGCGCCGACCCTCGCCGGTGCCACGGCCGTCTCCATGTTCCAGCTCGGCATCAGCGTGGTCCCCGTCCTGGCGGGCGTGGCACTCGGCGCCGGTGCCGGTCTCACCTCGATCCCGTGGCTGGGTGCGGGGCTCGCCGTCCTCACCATCCCGGTCGTCCTGGTCGAGCGCGCGATGGCCCGCAACCGGGCCGCCCGCGACGCCGGGTCCGCGAGCGCCACGGCGGACGCGAGCGCGAACGCCGGCACGAACGCACAGGCGGTCGCGGACAACTGATCCACCGTCATGACACACCATCACCGGTAGCCGCGGAGAGCTCCTCCCCCGGGACTCTCCGCCGGCTCCCCCTGCAGGGAGGACCTCATGGACAACGAGCTGGGCTACGAACTCGGCACCTGGGTCGTGTCACAGATCCAGAGCCCCGACCGCCCCACGCAGTCGACCTTCTCGCTGCTCGGCAGGGAATGGGACCTGCTGCCCGAGGTGTTCCCGCCCTACACCGATCCCGGACCCGGTCTGTTCGCCTCCTGGGTGCCCTACGAGCGGGGCGACCGCTTCCTTGAGCTGGGCTGCGGCGCCGGTGTCGCCGCCGTGCTCGCCGCGCAGCACGGGGCGGCGCGGGTGCTCGCCACCGACATCAACCCGGCCGCCGTGCAGAACGCCCGGCGCAACGCCGAGCGGCACGGAGTCGCGGACCGGTTCACCGCCCTGACCAGCGACCTCTTCGACGCCCTCGACCCCGAGGAACAGCTCGACACGGTCTTCTGGAACACCCCGTTCATCGAGGCGCCCGCCGACCGCCCGTACGCCGGGCACATCGAGCGCGCGGTGTTCGACCCCGGGTACGGCCTGGTGAACCGCTTCTTCCGCGACGTGGTGCGTCATCTGGCCCCCGACGGTCGCGTCTACCTGGGCACCAGCGAGGCCATGGGCAACCCGTTCAAGATGCTGCGCGCCGCCGACGAGGCCGGGTTCGAGGGCAAGCGGATCCGCACCGAGTCCGTCGAGCTGCCCGCCGCCGAGTTCGGCGACTCCCCCGTGGTCAAGGCGCACACCGACGAACGCGGCATCGTCCACATGGACTTCACCCTCTACGAGTTCCGGCTCCGCTGACCCTCGCGCGCTTGCGCGCCTTTCGCGTACCGAGGCCTCACGTGCACCGAGACCTCCCCTGCGCCGGGGCCCCACACACACCACTCGCACCACTCGCACCAGCAGTTCCGACGCCATCGACCCACCCACACCCATCGGGGCGACCTGACAGCGCCCCGGGAGATTGGACATTGATGAACGCCAACAGGAACGCAGACGCGGACGGTACCGGCTACGACATCGTCATCGCCGGAAACGGAGTCCTGGGACTGTCGCTCGCCTGGGTCCTGGCGCGACGAGGACAGCGCGTCGCCGTCCTCGGCCAACCCCACCGGCCCTGGGCGGGATCGGCCGCGGCCGGCGCCATGCTCGGCTGTTTCGGCGAGGTCACCACCTCGCTGCTGGCCACCGAGCACGGCCGCCACAAGCTCGAACTCGGCATCAAGGCGACCGAGTTGTGGGGCCCGTGGCTGGAGGAGCTGGAGGAGCAGACGGAGGGCGCGCCGGTCAGGACCGCCCAGGGCACCACCGTCGTCCTCAACACCATCGGCACCGCCGAGATCGACGACGCCAACTACAACGCCATCCGCGCCGAACTCACCCGCTACGAGGAGCCGTTCGAGGACGTCGAGCCCACCGACCTCGACTGGGTGGACGCCGAGCCCATCTCCCGCCCGCTGAAGGCGTTCCACATACCCGGCGAGCACGCGGTCAACGCCGCCGCACTCCTGGAGCGGCTCGAATCGGCCGCCGTCCGGGCCGGTGTCACCCTCGTCCCCGAGTTCGCCACCCGCGTCGAGTACCGCGGCGAACGGGTCAGCGGAGTCACGCTCGCCTCCGGCCGGACCATCTCCGCCGACCACATCACCCTCGCCGCCGGCGCCCGCACCCAGGAACTCCTCGACAGTCTCCCCGTCGGCCCCCGCATCCCCCGGCTGGTCAGCGGCTACGGGGTCTCCTCGCTGATCAAAACCCAGGACGGCACGAGCCCGGACAGCGTCATCCGTACGCCGAACCGCTCCTTCGCCTGCGGCCTGCACGTGGTGCCCCGCGGCGACGGTCATGTCTACGTCGGCGCCACCAACGTCATCGCCGTCGAGCCGCGCGACACCGCCGAGATGCGCGACCTGGTCTTCCTGCTCCAGTGCGCCCACCGCCAGGTCCGCCGCAACCTCTGGAACAGCGAGGTCACCAAGGTCCAGGTCGGCAACCGCCCCGTGTCCATGGACGGCTTCCCGCTGCTCGGCGACGGCGGCATGGTCGGCCTGACCGTCATGACAGGCACCTACCGCGACGGACTGCACCTGTCGCCGCTGCTCGCCCAGGACTTCGCCGCCCGCATCCTCGGTGAGGAGCCGCAGGCCGACCTGGACCGGTTCACGCCGCTGCGGCAGCCCTACTCGACCGGGACCCGCGAGGAGATCGTCGACCTCCTCATCGACCACCAGATGGGCATCGGGTACGAGCAGGACTGGACGATCCCCGTCGAGTGGCACCAGTGGATCGAGATGGACCTGCGCCCGGCCACCCTCGCCTGGGCCGACGAGCTCGACCCCGAGTTCACCCCGCCGGCCGAGCTGCTCTTCGCCTCCCGCTTCGACCCCGAGCTGGTCAGCCTGCTGCGCAAGTACTACGCGACCTGCCGCGAACACAGCTGACCGACCGGCACCCCAGGCTCGCCACCACCACGACCAGACCCTCCCTCCGGAAAGGACACCCCATGGCCGTCGAGAACATCGACCCGCCCGGACTCACCAAGCCCTACGGCTGGCGGCAGCTGGCGGTCGGCACCGGAAGCCGCGTCATCTTCCTGAGCGGCCAGACCCCGCGTACCGCCGACGGCGAACCGGTCGGCATGGGCGACCTGGCGGCGCAGACCGAGCAGGTCTACCTCAACATCGCCACCGGTCTCGCCGCGGCCGGCGCCTCGTTCGACGACGTGGTGAAGCTGACCATCTACGCGGTGGACTGGTCGCTCGACAAATGGGACGCCATCACGGCGGGGGCCGAGCGCGCGGCGGCCAAGCTCGGCGCCGACGTCATCCGGCCGACCACCCTGGTGGGGGTCGCCACCCTCGCCGAGCCCGACTTCCTGATCGAGATCGAGGCCACGGCGATCGCGGAGTAGCCGCCGGCCCCCCGAACCGCCCCGCACGACGCACTTCGCAGGACGCGCGCACGACGTACGTGCGGCAGGGCCCCGCCGGATCCGGCGGGGCCCTGCTGTACGTGTGTCACGGAGGTCAGGTGGAAGGCCGCTGCTTGGCCAGGAGGTCCTCGATCACCGTGGCCACGGTCTCCGGCGCGGGCAGGGCCGGATGCCGGCTGACCGTTCCGGTGGTCGGGTCGAAGCCGTCGTGCCACTCCGGCTCGTTGACGAGACCGCCGTCCTCGCGGATCCGCGCGATGTTCCGCTGCACGGCCGCCTTGTGCCACATCCTGGCGCCCATCACCGGGAAGTGGACCACCGGGTAGTCCACCGACAGCGCGACCGTGAGCAGCCGGTTCGGGGCGGCGCCCGCGGCCGCGGAGGCGAGGGTGTGGGCGGTGGCCGGCAGCACCGCGAGGATGTCGTGGTCGGCGGCGAGCCGGGAGGGCTTGTCGGTGGGCCAGTCCGCCGGGGATTCCCCGCTCACCACCCTTTCGGCGAAGAGCGCGACGCTCTCCGGGGAAAGGAACGAGGTCGCCGTGTGCGTCAGCAGAACAGTGAACGTGCTGCCCTCGATCTGCCGGCGCATCGCCTCGACATACGCCGGAAGCCGGGTCACCGCGATGGATCCCGTGGCACCGATGAGTATGCGTTTCCCGGTCGATTCCGGGGAGATTCGAATTCCCATGAGCCGATGATGTCGCCGCCGTCCCGCCGCAGGTCAAGGGGCCCGGCGGGGCAGTCCAGAGCGAGTCCAGAGCCGGTCCAGCGACGGTCCAGCGGCCCCGAAATCCTTCGGTCGTCCCTACGGTCCCACCGTATTGAGACCGTTCAGGCCCGCTGCATAACGTCGCTTCTCGCAAGGGAATGCGAAAGCCCGGCGGGGCATCCGAAGACCCGGGGCACGGCATCCGAAAGCCCGGCAGGGCATCCGAGGAAAAGGGACGGACGACGATGGAGGATCTCTTCGCAAGGCTGCGCGGCGGTGCCGGTCACCCCCGCCTGGACGAGGACCGGCTCCTCGAGCTCAAGCCGCGGCCGGAGCACCGGCACGAACCCTTCCCGCTGACCGACATCCAGCAGGCGTACCTGATCGGCCGCCACAAGGGGCTCGAACTGGGCGGCATCTCCAGCCAGTACTACCTGGAGTTCGACTGTCCCGCCCTCGATCCCGACCGGCTCACCGAGGCCCTGCGCACCGTGATCGCCCGCCACGAGGCCCTGCGCACGGTGGCGGGGAGCGACCAGACCCAGCGCGTCGTCCCCGCGGCCGAGGTGGAGCCGTACGCCATCGGCGTCACGGACCTGCGCGGCCGGCCGGAGTCCGAGCGGACGGCGGAGCTGGAACGCGTACGCGCCGAACTCACCGGTCAGGTGCTGCCGTTGGACCGGACGTCGCTCCTCGACGTCCGGGTCACCCGGCTCGACGACGACCGGTCGCGCCTCCACGTCGCCGTGGACCTGCTGTTCCTCGACATGCGCGGGCTGTACCGGCTCATGGACGAGTGGCGCCGATGTCACGACGACCCGGCGTGGCGGCCCGAGCCGCCGGAGGTCTCGTTCCGCGACTACGTCCTCGCCCGGGAGGAGCTGCGCGGGGACGCCCTGGGCCGGGAGTCCGCCGCCTACTGGGCGGACCGCCTGGACGCCCTGCCGGGCGCGCCCGAACTGCCCCTGGCCGCCGCGCCGGAGCAGCTCGGCACCCCCCGCTTCGTACGGCACCGGGCGCGGCTCTCCCCCGAGCGCTGGGCGGCGCTGCGGGCGGCGGCCGAGCGGCACGGCCTGACCGCGTCCGGCGTGCTGCTCGCCGCCTACGCGGAGGTCCTTCGCACCTGGTCGCGGCGGCAGGAGTTCACCCTCACCGTCACCCAGTTCCACCGGCTCGGACTGCACCCGCGGGTCGAGGACGTCATCGGGAACTTCCTCGACCCGAGCCTGCTCGCCGTCGGTGGCCGCCCCGAGGAGAGCTTCGTCCAGCGGGCCCGTGACCTGGAGCAGCGCCTCCTGCAGGACCTGGCGCACCCGCACGGCGGCATCCGGGTGCTGCGCGACCTGGCCCGCCGCCGGGACGACGGCCGGGCGTCGCTGCCGGTGGTCTTCTCCAGCACCCTCGGGGCCGGCGGGAGCGGCGCGCCCGGCGCGCGCCGCCTGGAGTCCTTCGGTCCCCTGGTCCACGACCACAGCCGCACGCCACAGGTGTGGCTGGAGAACCAGATCCTGGAGCTCGACGGCCGGCTGTCGGTCAACTGGAACGCCGTCGAGGGACTGTTCCCCGCCGGCACCCTGGAGGCCATGTTCGCGGCGTACACGACTCTGCTCGACCGCCTCGTCGACGAGCCCGGGCTGTGGGACGCCACGCGCGGCATCGTGCCGCTGCCGGCGGCGGAGGCCGAGGAGCGCGCCCGGGCCAACGCCACCGCCCAGGACATCCCGGCCGCGCTCCTGCACGAACTGGTCGCCGAGGCCGCCCTGCGCAGCCCCGACGCGCCCGCGGTGATCACGCCCGGCGCCGAGACCACGTACCGGCAGCTGACCGAGTCCGCCCACCGGATCGCCCACCGGCTGCTCCGCACGCCCGGCGCGGCCCCCAACGAGATCGTCGCCGTGTCGATGCGGCCCGGCGCCGCCCAGTTCGCCGCGCTGCTCGGCGTCCTGCACACCGGCGCCGCGTACGTGGCCATCGACCCCGAACTGCCCCAGGAGCGGCGCCTGAAGCTGCTCGCCCGCTGCTCCGTACGGGCCGTGGTGACCGACCCCGAACTGCGCGAGTCGCTGCCCTGGCCGGACGGCGTGACCGTAGTGACCCCCGAGGACACGGAGACCCTGGCCTGCCCCGAGTGGTCGCCGGGGCGCCGCCAGGGACCCGACGACCTCGCGTACGTCATCTTCACCTCGGGCTCCACCGGTGAGCCCAAGGGCGTGATGATCACCCATCGCAGCGCCGCCAACACCGTCCAGGACATCAACCGCCGCTTCGGCGTCGGCCCGGACGACCGCACCATGGCGCTCGCCCCGGCCGGCTTCGACCTGTCCGTGTACGACCTCTTCGGTGTCCTCGGCGCCGGTGGCACCGTCGTCGTCCCCGACCCGGCGCGCGGCAACGACCTCGCCCACTGGTCCCAGCTCGTCGGACGCTACGGGGTGACCATCTGGAACAGCGTGCCCGCGCCCATGCGGATGTGGATCGACGCCCTCGGCGACGGCCCGGTGCCCCGCGGCTGCCGGCTCCGCCTCGCCCTGCTCAGCGGTGACTGGATCCCCGTCGACCTGCCGGCCCGGATCCGCGAGAAGCTCCCGGCGATGCGGGTGATCAGCCTCGGCGGCGCCACGGAGGGCTCCATCTGGTCGATCCACCACCCCGTCGAGAACGTCCGGCCGGAGTGGTCGAGCATCCCGTACGGCAAGCCGCTCGCCAACCAGACCATGCACGTCCTCAACCAGTGGCAGGAGCCGTCGCCCGTCGGGGTCACCGGCGAGATCCACATCGGCGGCACCGGCGTGGCCCAGGGCTACCTCGGCGACCCCGAGCGCACCGCCGAACGCTTCCCGGTCCACCCGGTCACCGGGGAGCGGATCTACCGGACCGGCGACCTCGGCCGGTATCTGCCCGGCGGCGACATCGAGATCCTCGGCCGCGAGGACTTCCAGGTGAAGATCAACGGCTATCGCGTCGAACTCGGCGAGATCGAGGCCGCGCTGCTGCGCCGGCCCGAGGTGCGCACCGCCCTCGTCACCGCGCCCGCCCACGCCCGTACCGGACAGCGGCAGATCGCGGCGTACGTGGTGCCCGAGGCGGGCGCGGTGCCCGACCCGGCCGAACTGCGCGAGGCGCTCGCCGCCGCTCTGCCGGGCTACATGGTGCCCAGCCGCTTCCTCACCCTGGAGACCCTGCCGCTGACCACCAACGGGAAGATCGACCACAAGGCGCTGCCCACGCCGTGGAACGACGACGCCGAGACCGCCGGGGCCCGGGTCGCCCCGCGCAGCCAGGTCGAGGAGCGGCTCTTCGCGCTCTGGTCCCAGCAGCTCGGCCACGGCGACTTCGGCGTCGAGGAGGGCTTCTTCGACATCGGCGGCGACTCGCTGCACGCGGTCGGTCTGCTCACGGTGCTGCGCGCGGAGTTCGGCATCGAGGCGGACATGGAGCAGGAGATGGTCGAGGGCCTGTTCATGAACGCGTCGATCTCGTCCTTCGCCGAACTGATCGGCCCGGCGGCAAAGTCGGAGCGCCTGGGCGGGTCCGAAGAGCCCGCGAAGTCCGAGCGGTCCGAGGAGTCCGCGGCATGACCACGACGCCTGGCGCGAACCAGGACTCCGCCGTGGCCGAGTGGGACCACGTCGTCGTCGGCGGCGGCTCCGCCGGCGCGCTCGTCGCCGCACGGCTGGCCGCCCGCGGCTCCGGCACCGTGCTGCTCCTGGAGGCCGGACCCGACCAGCCGGTCCCCCGCGACCGCGCCCACCCGCTGGCCGACGCAGGCCGGCTCGTGCTCGCCGGGTTCAACTGGGACTACCGGGCCAACCTCCGCAGCAGCGGCCGCCTCGACGACCTGCTCAAGGGGGGTGACGGCACCGGGACCCCGGCCCGCGCCCTCTGGGAACGTTTCCCCTACCAGCTCGGCAAGGTCGTCGGCGGCGGCTCCGCCGTCAACGGTGCCATCGCCCTGCGCGGGCTGCCCCGTGACTTCGCCGCCTGGGCGGCGCAGGGCAACCCCGACTGGTCCTGGGATAACGTGCTGCCCTTCTACCGGGCCATCGAGAACGACATCGACTACCCCGACCGCCCCCCGCACGGCGACGGCGGCCCGCTCCCGATCCGGCGGACCCCGCGGGAGCGGGTCCATCCCCTGGACGCCGCGTTCTGGGAGGAGTGCAACCGCCAGGGCGTCACCGACCTCCCCGACCTCAACTCCGGGGAGGAGGCCGGAATCGGCCCGATCCCCGGCAACACGGTCGACGGCGAACGCATCGACGCCGCCACCGCCTTCCTCTCCGACGCCCGCGACCTGCCCCTGCTCCACATCCGTCCCGGTGTACGGGTCACCCGGGTGCTGTTCGACCCGCAGGACCGGAGCCGTGCCGTCGGCGTGGAGACCGAACGGGACGGGCGGCTCGACACCGTCCGGGCCCGGCACGTGATCCTCGCCGCCGGGGCCGTCGGCACCCCCGTGATACTCCAGCGCTCCGGCGTCGGCGACGCGGCCCTGCTCGGCGCCCTCGGCATCGACCCGGTCGCCGACCTGCCCGGCGTGGGCCGCGACCTGGTGGACCACCCGTCCGTCGTCATCTGGTCCCGGCCGGCCGACGGCGTGTGTACGCCGGGCCTGCCCTGGCGGCAGGTGGCGGCCCGTATGAGCAGCGGCTTCGACGACGACGTCGACGTCCAGATGGGGCTCCTCAACAACGTGGAGAGCCACACCATCCCCGGTTTCGTCGACCGGCTCGGCTGGCCCCTGGTCGTCGGCATGTCCGTGATGCTGCTGCGCCCCCGCTCCCGCGGCCGGGTCTTCCTCGACAGCGCCGATCCGCTCGCCTCCCCCGTCATCGAACTCGGCCTCGGGACCGACCCCGAGGACATCGACCGCCTCTGCCACGGCGTCCGCAGGGCATGGGGCTTCCTGCGCTCCCCGGGCCTGTCCGCCCGGCTGACGCGTACGCAGTTCTGGAGCGACCGGATGGTCGCCAACGACGGCGTGCTGCGCAGCGGGGTCCGGCACATCATGAACCCCGGCTGGCACGCGGCCGGTTCGTGCCGGATGGGCCCGGACTCCGACCCGTACGCCGTCACCGACCAGGAGGGCCGGGTGCACGGCACCGAGAACCTGCGGATCGCCGACGCCTCGCTCTTCCCCGTGATCCCCAGCGCCCCCACCAATCTGACCACCCTGATGCTGGCCGAGAAGCTGGCCCGGAGCATGAAGGAATGACCGTGCACCCTGTCACGAGCCCTCCGGTGCGGCTCTACTGCTTCCCGCACGCCGGGGCGACCTCACAGGTCTACCGCGGCTGGCAGACCCTCGGCGAGCCGCGGCTGCGGATCCGGGGCGTGGACGCGCCCGGCCGCGGCGCGCGCCGCCAGGAACGCAAGGCGGTCAACTACCACGGTCTGGTACGGGCCATGGCCGAGCAGGTGGTGGCGGATCTGCTCGCCGAGCGCGAACGGTCCCCCGGGCTGTGCTGGGCGACGTTCGGGCACAGCTTCGGCGCCACGATGAGCCTCGCGGTGGCCGAGCACGTCGCCCGCCAGACCGGTCTGGCACCGGTGCGATCGGTGCTCTCGGGGGCGGTGCCGCCGGCGCTCCAGCGGCCGGGAGCCCTGCTCGCCACCGTCCCCGACGACGAACTCCTCGCCCGTACGGCGGCCGACGGCGGGACTCCGCCCGCGGTGCTCGCCGAACCGGCGATGAGCCGGATCCTCCTGCGGATGCTCCGCGAGGACGACTGCGTGCGGGCGGAGTTCGCCCGGGAGGCGGCGGGCCTTCGGGTGGACTTCCCGCTCACCCTGATCGCCGCGCGGGAGGACGTGCACGCCCCGCCGGAGCGGGTGTGGCCGTGGTCGGCGCACAGCTCCGCCCCGGTCCGCCGGGTGGAGATCGAGGGCGGCCACTTCGCCGCGGTCCAGCACCCGAAGGAGACGCTGGCGATCATCGGCGACGACACCGACACGCGCACCGGGAAGGGCTGAGCCATGGCACGGAGCGCCAACGGCCCGCGCCCGGGATACGGGCCGGAGCACGAACAGTTCCGGCAGACCTGCCGCGAGTTCCTGAACCGCGAGGTCGTCCCGCACCACGCCCGCTGGGAACGGGAGGGCATCGTCGACCGCTCGGTGTGGCGGGCCGCGGGCCGGGCCGGGCTCCTCGGCATCGGCGTCGACCCGGCGTACGGCGGAGGCGGCGAGCCGGACTACCGCTACCCGGCGGTGTTCCAGCGGGAGATCATGTGGGCCCGGGCCACCGCGCCCGGCTTCGTGGCGCACAACGACGTCATCGCCACGTACCTCGCCGATCGGACCACCGAGGACCAGCGCAAGCGCTGGCTGCCCGGACTGTGCGCGGGCGAGCTGATCGCGGCCATCGCGATGAGCGAGCCGGACGCCGGCTCCGACGTCGCCGACATCCGTACGACCGCGGTACGGGACGGGGACGCGTACGTCCTCAACGGGCAGAAGACCTTCATCACCAACGGCGAGAACGCCGACGTCGTCGTGGTCGCGGCGAAGACCGCCCCCGAGCGCGGCGCCCAGGGCATCAGCCTGCTGGTGGTGGAGCGCGGCACGCCCGGCCTGACCCGCGGCCGGCGCATGGAGAAGCTCGGCTGGCACGCCAGCGACACCTGCGAGCTGTTCTTCGACGACTGCCGGGTACCGGCCGGGAACCTGATCGGCAAGGAGAACGCCGGCCTCGCCTACATGATGGCCGGACTGCCCCGGGAGCGGCTCAGCATCGCGACCGTGGCGGTGGGAGCGGCGGAACGGATGCTCGCCGACACGCTGGAGTACGCGAAGACACGCGAGGCCTTCGGCCGGCCGATCGGCACCTTCCAGCACAACCGCTTCCAGCTGGCGACGATGGACACGGAACTGACGATCGCCCAGGTCTTCCTCGACCACTGCATCACGGAACTGGACGCGGGCCGCCTGTCGGTGACGGACGCCGCGAAGGTGAAGTGGTGGACGACCGAACTCCAGGTGGACATCGCCAACCGGTGCCTCCAGATCCACGGCGGTTTCGGCTACCTCAAGGAGAGCGCGATCTCCCGCGAGTGGGTCAACAGCCGGGTGCAGACCATCTACGGCGGGACGACGGAGGTGATGAAGGAACTGATCGGCCGCTCGCTGGGCCTGTGAGACAGGTCCTCCGAGGCAAGGCCTGCACTTCAAGGCCTGCACCTCAAGGTCTCCACCGCATGGCCTGCACCTCAAGGCCTCGGCCCGCAAGACCCGCCCCGTCCGCCGCGCGCCCCACCCCCCGGCGCGCGACGGGCGGGGCGCTCGCGTGAGGGCACGCCTTCGGGGGATCGGATCGACGTCCGAAAACAGCACCTCTCTTTGCAAATTCCGGAACGAGTGCATGTAATGACGGACGTGGAGCAGCCCTCGTCCATCGCCCAGGCCCTGTCCGCCGTCGGTCCCCGACTGAAGCGCTTGCGTACCGCCCGCGGTGTCACCCTCGCCGCTCTGTCGGAGGTCACCGGCATCTCCAAGAGCACGCTCTCGCGCCTGGAGGCCGGCCAGCGCCGCCCCAGCCTGGAACTGCTGCTGCCCATCGCCCAGGCCCACCAGGTCCCGATCGACGAACTGGTCGGCGCCCCCGACGTGGGCGACCCGAGGGTCCGGCTCAAGCCACACGCGGTGAACGGCAACACGGTGCTGCCGCTGACCCGGCAGCCGGGACCGCTGCAGAGCTACAAGATGGTCCTCCCGGCGAGCCGCGACACCCCGGAGCTGTGCACCCACGAGGGATACGAGTGGCTGTACGTGCTCTCCGGCCGGCTCCGGCTCGTCCTGGCCGACCACGACATCGTCCTGGACCCGGGCGAGGTGGCCGAGTTCGACACCCGGCTGCCGCACTGGTTCGGCAGCACGGGGCAGGGCTCGGTCGAGGTGCTCAGCCTCTTCGGACGCCAGGGCGAGCGCATGCACATCCGCGCCAGGCCGACAGGCCGAACGCCCGCCTCCGGCGGCTGAGCCGGAGACGGGCGAGGAGGGGGAGGCGGCGCGGGGAGGGACGCCGAAGGGGAGGATCAGGCGGCGGGAACGGCCCCTTCGTTCCGGGAGGTCCGATGGGCGAGAAGATCCCGCTGGACCTCCTCGTCCACGAGGTCGTGGTTGAGCGCGAACGCGGCCGCGGCTCCCATGCCGGCCGCGGTGACGGCCTGGGCCCGCGAGTCCACCACGTTGCCGACGGCCCAGAGGCCGGGGCGACTGGTGCGCCCGGCGCGGTCGGTGACCAGCCAGCCCTGCTCGTCGCGCTCGCAGCCGAGCCCGTCGAAGGCGGAGTCGTTCGGGCTCATCTTCGGGAAGAGGAAGACCCCGGCGCAGTCGACGGTGCGCCCGTCGGTGAGCTCGACGGCGTGCAGGCTCCCGTCCTTGCTGAGCAGGGTGGCCACGGAGCCCTCGATGACCTCGACCCCGCGGGCGTCCATGAGCTCACGCTCGTCGTCACTCAGCGGCCGGTCGTGGGAGACGTACACGACGTCGTGCGACCACTGCCGCAGCAGCAGCGCCTGCCCGGCGGAGGCCGGATGGACCCCCAGCACGACGATCCGCTGGTCGCGCACCTCGTAACCGTGGCAGTAGGGGCAGAAATGCACGTCGCCACCCCACAGTGCCCGCACTCCGGGGATCTCGGGCAGCTGGTCGCGCAGCCCGGTGGCGAGCACGACGTGCCGCGCGTCGAGCGAGGCACCCCCGTCGAGCCGCACGACGAAGCCCCCCTCGTCCCGCGCCTCGACCTGGTCGACGCGCCCCTCGACCCGCACGGCTCCGTACCGCGCGATCTCGGCCCGCCCGGTCTCGAGCACGGTCAGCGGCGACACTCCGTCGCGGGAGAGAAAGCTGTGCATATGAGCCGAGGGAGCGTTACGGGGCTCCCCGGCGTCGACGACGGCGACACTGCGCCGCGCCCGCGCAAGCACGAGCGCGGCATTGAGCCCACCCGCCCCGCCGCCTATGACGATCACGTCGTACGAGGTCCGAACAGTGTCTTCCTTGTGGGCGCCGGTCATGGCGATCACCTCCGCCGCCAGGGTGCGGCCCACCCGAGACCAGAACAATCTTTGTTGCCGTTTCCGGGACGCGGGGCGCGGCGTCCTCGTACCCGGCCGGCGGCCGCGCGTGCCGGGCCGGGTCCCGTCGTCGGACTCCGGTCCGTGGCGCCGACCAGGGGGCGCGGTGAGGGGAGCGTGACCTCGGGCGCGCCCTCCCCACCGCGAACGCCTGCGGTCACTCGCCCCACTTCATGTAGATGACCGGGGGCTCGCGGCCCGGCAGCTGGCGCAGCGGGGCCATGTCGAGGCCGAAGACCTCGCGCAGGGCGGTGGTCTCCCCCGGCCACTTGGGGTGGGCCAGCTCGTCGAAGGCCAGGATGCTGCCCTTGGTCAGGTGCGGCTTGATGGCCAGCAGGAGCTCCTTCGTCGGCTGGTAGAGGTCCAGGTCGAAGTAGGCCATCGCGATGACCGTCTCCGGGTTCTCCTCCAGGTAGCGCGGGACCGTCTCGCGGACGTCGCCCTGGACGACGAAGGAGCGCTGGGTGTGCCCGAAGGGTTCGGTGGCCTCGTGGGCGGCCAGCACCTCACGCAGGTGGTCGACCTCGCCGTCCGGGGTGGCGAAGCGGCCCGGTACGGCGCTGGTGCTGACCTTGTCGACGTCCTTGATGTCGTCGGGGAAGCCGGTGAAGGTGTCGAAGCCGACGATGCGGCGCAGCGAGTTGTAGGGCTCGTAGATGCTGCGCAGGGCCGTGAGCGTCGCCAGGTGACGGCCGTGGAGCACGCCGAACTCCATGATGGTGCCGGGCACTTCGGGCAGCATGCGGTACAGCGCGTCCATGGAGAGCAGGTCGGCGAGCTGCTGGCGGCGCAGGTACACCGGCAGGTTGTCGATCAGGTACTCCGGCGGGATCGGCGTGTCGACGAGGAGCTTGGTCAGGCGCTCGCGGGCGTCCCGGTCCTGCGCCGACTCGTGCGGGACGATCCGCGGGTCGGTGTACGTGTTCTCGCTCATGGGGTGTGTTTCCCTTCGCTTCGTTTCGGGTGCGTGAGGTTCAGGAGAGCCAGCAGTCCGGGGCGGGACCGCCCCGGCCCACGGGAGGGAAGAGCTCGTCGAGCCGGTACGTGAGCGACTCGGGCAGGGGTTGTTCGAGGGCCTGGAGCGCGCCGTCGACGTGGGCCCGCGTGCGGGGACCGATCACCGCCGCGGTCACGCCGGGGCGCGCGAGCGTCCAGGCCATGCCGACGACGGCGGGGTCGAGGCCGTGTTCGGCGCAGAGCCGCTCGTAGGCGTGGATGGTGTCGTGCTGCTCGGCGAGGGCCTGGGCCGCGCGGCCCTGGGCGGACTTGACGGCCGAGCCCGTGCGCTGTTTGGCGAGTACGCCGCCCAGGAGGCCGCCGTGCAGCGGGGACCAGACGAGGAGGCCGAGTCCGTGGGCCCGGGCCGCGGGGATGACCTCGAGTTCCGCGTAGCGGCTGACCAGGTTGTAGACGCACTGCTCCGAGGCCAGGCCCAGGGTGTTCCTGCGCTGGGCGGCCGCCTGGGCGGTCGCGATGTCCCAGCCGGCGAAGTTGGACGACCCCACGTAGCGGACCTTTCCCTGGGTCACCAGCAGGTCCATCGCCTGCCACACCTCGTCCCAGTGCACCGAGCGGTCGATGTGGTGCATCTGGTAGAGGTCGATCCAGTCCGTCCCCAGGCGCCTGAGCGACGCCTCGCACGCCGCGACGATGTTCCGGGCGGACAGTCCGCCGTCGTTGATCCCGTCGCCCATCGGGTCGCCCACCTTGGTGGCCAGGACCACGCGGTCGCGACGGCCCGGGTCCTTGTCGAGCCAGCGGCCTATGACCTCCTCGGTGTGGCCCTTGTGGACGCGCCAGCCGTAGGTGTTGGCCGTGTCCAGCAGGTTGACGCCCCGGTCGAGGGCGTGGTCCATGAGGTCGTGCGCCTCTTCCTCCTCGACCCGGCCGCCGAAGTTGACGGTGCCGAGCGCCAGGCGGCTGACGCGCAGGCCGGTGCGGCCCAGCTGGGTGTGCATCACGTGTCCTGCCCTCCGTGCGGCGTGGCGGCGACCGCGGACGCGGCGGTCTCGGTGTCGCTGATGCGGTCTGCGATGTCGCGGGCCCCGATGACGGCCAGCGCGACGCTGGTGAGGGTGGGGTTGCAGGCCGTACGCGTGGGGATGACGCCGTTGCCCGCGACGTAGAGGTTGTCGACGCCCCACACCCGGCAGGCGGGGTCGCAGACGCTGGTGCCGTCGTCCTCCGCGCCCATGCGCACGGTGCCCTGGTAGTGCAGGGAACTGCCCGAGGGCAGGACCCAGGCCCGCTCGCCCTCGGCGGGGCTGCCGAGGACCTTGCTCAGCCGCAGCGCCTCCTGTTCGGCCTCCGCGAGCGTCGCGCGGTCCTCGCCGTCGAGGGTGTGGTGGATCGTCATGGCGGGCATGCCTGCCCAGTCCCGTTCGGTCTCGCTGAACTCGAGCCGGTTCTCGGGCCGCGGGCGCTGTGAGGTGAACAGGTGTACCGCGACCAGCGGTGCGTCCGCCTCCCGGGGCCGTGCGCCGTTCGCCACGGTGGCGGGGTCGATCCGGGTCAGCATGGCGTGGAAGGGGTAACGCCGGCCCTCGTACGGGATCCAGGTGACCCCGCCGGGCGCTTCCCTCTCGCTCGCGGCCGCGGCGTACCCGTGGACCTCGGTGAGGACCGAGACCTGCGGGTGCTCGTTGAGGTAGCGGCCGAGCGCCGGGGGGCGCACCCCCGAGGCGAACAGCAGTTGCGGGGTGCGCAGCGGGTCGGCCGCCACCACGACGTAGTCGGCGCCGACGACGTGGCGGGTTCCGGTGCTCCGGTCGCGCAGGCGCACTCCGACGGCCCGGCCGTCACGCACCAGCACCTGCTCGCACAGGGTGTTCGCGCGCAGCTCGACCCGGCCGCCCGGGCCCATGGGGATGTCCCCGAGGATGACGTCCGTACCGTGGCGCAGCAGTTCGCCGCCGACTCGGGTGGCGGCCAGCGGCATGGGCCGCACCGTGCGGTCGGGGGCACGCCCCTCGTCGAGATCGCGGCCCAGCAGCTGGCGCACGTACGCGGCGAAGGAGGAGTCGTCGCACTGGGTGCTGTCCACTCCGAGCAGGTGCTCCGCGGTCGTGTACGCCTCGTCGAGCGCGGCGCGGGGCAGGCAGTCGACGCGCTCGTCCTCACCCGCGCGCGGTGCGGCGCCGAACCACAGGGTGCCCATGCCACCCACGCCGCAGATCTCCTGGGCGGCGGGCAGGCCGTCGGCCGTGAGGTCGCCGGAGCCGACGGCGAACATGCCCGGCCTGTCGACGAGGGCACGCGCGCGCTCCCGCGGGCTCTGGTTGTGCGCGACGGCCGACGCGGCGGCCGTCGCGTACGGACGCTGGTGGGGGCCCTGGGCGGCGACGCGGGCGCGCTGCTGTTCCCCGGTGTCGGTGATCGTGGTCAGGTGCCGGCCGGGCGGGTCGGTGAGCACGGGGCCCGCCTCGACGAGCAGGACGCGTGCCGTGGGGTGCGCCGCGTGGATCTGGTGGGCGTACGTCGCGCCCGCCGGTCCGCTGCCGACGACGACCACGTCGACGGCGGCCGGGACGTCGCCGGCGCCTTCGGCCGCCGCCTGGGCCAGGTGTGTGGACATGCTGTTCCTCCCTCGGAGCTCGGGTCGGCGGGTCACAGGGACCGGGCGACGATGACGCGCTGGATCTGGTTGGTGCCCTCGATGATCTGGAGCAGCTTCGCCTCGCGCATCCACCGTTCGACCGGGTGGTCCTCGACGTAGCCGTAGGCACCGAGCGCCTGGACGGCGTCCGTCGTGACCCGCATCGCGGTGTCGGTGGCGAAGAGCTTCGCGCGGGCCGCGGCGGCGGTGACCGCCGACGGGCTCGCACCGGAGTCCAGCGTGCGCGCCGCCTCGCGCACCAGGGCGCGGGCCGCGGCGATCTGCGTGGACATGTCCGCGAGCAGGAACGACAGTCCCTGGAAGTCGATGACCGGCCGGCCGAACTGGTGCCGGGTCTTCGCGTACGCGACGGCGTGCTCCATGGCCGCGGAGGCGAGGCCCACCGCGCAGGCGGCGATGCCGAGCCTGCCCCGGTCGAAGAGTCCGGAGGCGATCAGGAACCCCTTGCCGGGCCGGCCGATCATCCGGTCCGCCCCGACCTCGGCGCCGTCGAACACCACCGAGGCGGTGGGCGAGGAGCGCACGCCCATCTTCTTCTCCGCGCGCTGCACTTCGAGGCCGGGGGTGGCGGCGTCGGCGAGAAGCAGCGACAGGCCTCGCACGCCCGGGCCTCCGGTGCGGCAGAAGACGTTGTAGAAGTCGGCCTGTCCGGCATGGCTGGTCCACGCCTTGGTGCCGTCGACGGTGTAGGTGCCGTCCTGCTCGCTCCGCCGGGCCGTGCTGGAGATGGCCCCGATGTCGGAGCCCGCCTCGGCCTCGGAGATGCAGTTCGCGCCGAGCTGCTCACCGCCGAGCATGCCGGGCAGCCAGCGCTCGCGCTGGGCCTCGGTGCCGAACGCGGCCAGCGGGTAGCACGCGAGGGCGTGGATGTTGACCGACTGGGCGACCGCGAGCCATCGCCTGGCCAGGATCTCCAGGACGTGCACGTGCGTTTCGTGGCTCTGGCCGCCGCCACCGTGTTCGGCGGGGTACGGCAGGCCCAGGAGTCCGGCCCGGCCGAGGGTGCGCAGGATGTCGCGCGGGAACCGCGAGGCGGCCTCGAACTCGTCCGCGTGGGGGGCGAGTTCCCTGTCGGCCAGGGTCTCGGTCAGCGCCAGCA
Source organism: Streptomyces sp. NPDC088707 (assembly GCF_044752725.1). NCBI lineage: Bacteria > Bacillati > Actinomycetota > Actinomycetes > Kitasatosporales > Streptomycetaceae > Streptomyces > Streptomyces sp. NPDC088707. The sequence continues at coordinate 245,376 of NZ_JBIVLV010000013.1, forward strand.
GGTCGCGGACGACCTCGTCCTGTTCCGTCGGCAGGTGCCTCGGGAGGCTTTCCGTGAGGGGCAGGGCTGTCATCGTGACGTCGGTCCATCTTCCGGTGGGTGGGTGCGGGGTGCGGGCGCCCGGTGGGGTGCGAGCAGGGCCAGGGTGAGCGTGGCCGGGGGCTGTGGCCGGTCGTCGTACGCGACACAGACGGCGGCGCCGTGCAGCGGGTGCAGCACCCGCCAGCGCAGGCCCCGCCGGCTTCCGCTGTCGGCCAGCAGCGGCCCCGGGTGCGGGGCGGGCAGGTTGATCGGTGTGGTCCCGGTGGCTTTGGCGCAGGCCTCGTGGATCGCCCAGCGCCTGGCGACCGCGACGGCCTGCCGCTCGGCGGGCAGGGCGGCCAGCTCGCGCTGCTGCGCCGGTGAGCAGCAGCGGCGCAGCAGCCCCGGGGTGGGCGGTACGGGGCCCTGGACGTCGATGCCCACCGTGCGGCCGCCGGCCACGGCGACGGCGATCGTCCCCTGGCTGTGCGAGACGCTGATGCCGGTGCCCGGCAGGTCCATCAGGACGGGCTTGCCGCGGTCGGTGGCTCCGATGCGGCAGGTCCGTGTCCAGCGTCCCAGGGAGCGTTCCAGCGCCCAGCGCAGCAGTGCGCGTCCGGCGGTGAACTCGTGTGCCCTGTGCGGCGCGTACCTGCGGGCCCGGCGCAGTTCCTCGGAGCTGAGCAGGTGGGCGTGGGCCACCGCCGCCGCCGCCGTGGCGCAGGCCACGAGGATGTCGTGGCGGCCGGGGCTCATCTCCACGTGGCGGCTTCGGGCCAGACGCGCCTGACGCGCCTGACCGCGTACTCCCAGTAGGAGCGCACCGACAGGTCCGCGTAGATGAAGTCCCGCTTCAGGGCGACGTCGTCGTCGGTGGCCCAGGTGTAGGGCACACCGCTCTGCTCCGCGAGCAGTTGCAGGCGGCAGGCCCGTTCGAGGACCTGGGCGAAGACCGCGGCGTGCCGCACGCTCTTGCCGACGATCACTCCGCCGTGGTTGCGCAGCAGCACGCCCTCGGCGTCGCCGAGGGCCTCGGCGATGGCGTCGCCCGTGGCCTGGTCCAGGACCGTGTTGCTGGTCCGGGTGAACAGGGCGAGGTTGTCGGTGAAGTGCGCGCCGTCGTGCGAGACGGGGCGCAGTTCGAGGTCGGTGGCGCCGAAGACGAGGGTGTGCGGGGCGTGGCTGTGCACGATGCCGTTGACGTCCGGGCGGGCCCGGTAGATCGCCTGGTGCAGGGGGAGTTCGGGCGGTGCGAGCGGGTCGACGGGGGCGTCGGGGTCGATGGACGCGGCCACTACCTGGCCGGGGGTGGCCTCGTCGAACCCGCAGAGTGCGTTCTTGATGAAGAAGGTGTCGGAGCCGGGTGTCCTGGCGGATATCTGGCCCTGGTTGAAGTCGTCGTGGCCGTCGAGCGAGAGCATGCGCGCGCCGGCGGCGATCTGGCCGGCCAGCCGGGCGGGCACCCGCGCGAGGGGGGCGCGGGAGGCCGGACGGGTTGCGGTGCCGGTGGTCACGGGGTGTCCTCCCGGTCGTCGTCGTCGGCGGTCCGGGCCGCCATGGTGGCCAGCAGGTCGTCGAAGACCTGGTGGATGGTGTACGTGCCGCCGCGGGCGTGTCCGGCGGCCCACTGCGCCGCTCCGATCGCACCGGCCGCGGCGGCGTCGAGCGAGTCCACCCGGTGGGTGAGCGTCAGGGTCTGCTCGGGCCAGGTGAGCCGGACCTCGTGGTCGCTGACCGCGGGGCCGCAGCGCAGCGAGGCGACGTCGGCGGCGGGCCTGCCGGTGTGCCGCAGCCACTGCCGGGCGAGCCGGGAGGCCGTGGTGCTCGGCCGGTGCCGCTTGGCGGCGGGGTGGCGCTCCAGGACGGCCGCCTCGGGGACCGCGCCGGTGATCCCCGCGCGGTCCATGGTGGTGACCACGTCGGCGACCAGGCGCAGGGCGCGGGTCTGGAGGTAGTTGCCCAGGGACAGGTTGGGGGCGAGGACGACGACGGTGCCGGCGGCCCGTTCCTCCAGCACCCGCAGGTGGTGCTCGTCGAGCCCGGAGACGCACTCCACGAGGGGGACGTCCAGGCGGGCGCTGAGGTCGGCGGCGTGCGCGACGGCCTCGGGCGCCGAGCAGTCGACGAGGACGCCGGGCGGGGGCACGGTGTCCCACTGCTCGGGGCGCCGCGGGTCGAGGAGGTGGGCGGTGAGTCCCTCCTCCGTGGCGAGCCGGTGCACGGCGCGGGCGAGGCGGCCCGTGCCGAAGACCCCGATGGCGGTCTCAGGCATCGACGGCCTGCTCTTCGCGCAGGTGGCGGCAGACCAGTTCGACCAGGGTCTCGATCGTCTCGAAGTGCTGGCTCTCCTCCTCGGGGTCGAGGTAGACGCCGAGCTCGTTCTCCACGGTGTCGATCATGCGGATGTAGGCCAGCGAGGAGTAGTTGACCTGCGGCAGCGACCAGTCGGCGGCCGCCAGTTCCTTCTCGGTCAGGTCGCCCTCCGCCGAGCTGAGCACAATGCGCACGAGGTGCGGGCGGATGTGGTCCGGGGAGGCCGTCATGGCTGCGTTCTCCTTGGGTGTGGTCACTGGAAGTCCTGCGGGGTGTCGAACAGGCGGCGCAGCTCGGCGGTGGCGGGCTTGCCGCTGGTGCCGCGGGGGATGCGGGGCACGATGCGTACGAGACTGGGCACCTTGTACGGGGCGAGGCGCTCGGCGACGTGCCGGCGCGGTGCGGCGGGGTCGAGGCCGGGGGCTCCGGCGAGTACCGCCGCGAGGGCGGCCGTGCCGTGCCGGTCGGTGATCTCCAGGACGACCGCGTCGTCCACTCCCGGTGCCCCGGCGAGGGCCGTGGAGACCTCCACCGCGTCGATCTTGCGACCGCCGATGTTGATGACCTGGCTGGTGCGCCCGGTCAGGACGAGGCTGCCGTCCCGCAGGTGCCCCACGTCGCCCGTACGGTAGAAGCCGTCGCGGTCGATCCGCCGCTCCAGTGCGCCGGGGGCGTTGAGGTAGCGGGTCCCCATGGACTGGCTCCTGACCGAGACGACGCCCGGCTCTCCGGCGGCGCCCGCGCGCAGTTCGACGCCGGGCAGCGGCTGCCCGAGGCCGGGGTCGGTGCGCGGGTCGGCGGCGTAGGTGAGCGGCCCGGCCTCGGCGATGCCGTAGTAGTTCTGCAGCGGCACGCCCGTGCTCTCCTCGAACAGCCGCTTCGTGCGGGGGTTCAGGGGTGCGGCGGACGAGATCGCCATGCGCAGTTCGGGCAGCCGTCCGGGGCCCGATCCGTTGCGCACCAGGGATTCGTACAGGGCGGGGAAGCCGATCAGGCGGGTCGCGCCGCTGTCGCGGAGGGTGCGGGTGACCGCTCCCGCGGTCGGCAGTCCGCTGCCCAGGCGCAGGCAGGCGCCGACGAGGAACGCGGAGAGCAGGGAGGTGTTGAACGCCAGGCCGTTGGAGAGCGAGGCGAAGCACAGGATGGTGTCCCGGCTCGAAAGACGGGTCCCCTCGGCCCAGTTGACGGCCGCGCGGTACACGGCGTCGCCACGGAACTCGATGCAGCTGGGACGGCCGGTGGAGCCGGAGGTGAAGCGGCAGACCTCCGTCTCCCGGTGCAGCTCGGGGCGGTCCGGCACCTCGGGGAAGCGGGTGACGTGCAGCGAGCCGAGAGCGGCGAGCCGGGTGCCGTGGCCGGGCACGGGGGTGGCTTCCTCGTGGACCAGCAGGTCGAGCCCGCAGTCGCGCTGGATGCCTTCGGTCTCCTGGGGCCCGGCGGCCCGGTCGATGAGGAAGGGGACGCAGCCTGCCCGCAGGGCGGCCAGGTACGCCACCACGTAGTCGGTGGAGTTGGCGGCCTGGATGCCGACGCGCGGCCGGTCGCGGCCGGTGAGCAGGGCGCCGAGCCCGGTCGCGTGCCGGTCCGCGGCCGCGTCGAGTTCGCGGTAGGTCAGGGCGGCGTGCCGGTCGGCGACGGCGGGTGCGTCGCCGTGCTCCCGCAGGGCGCAGGCGAGGATGTCGGTGAGCACGGCCGTCACCGCTGTCCGTGGGCGTGGGCGGGCTGGAGGCGGTCGACCTTGACCGTGGAGGTGCCGGGGGTGCCGAGCATGGCGACGTAGAGGACCTCGTCCTCGTCCGCGAGACCCGCCAGGGAGTGCCAGCGGCCCGCGTCGAAGCCACCGATGGTGGTGACCGCGGTGCCGGTCGCGGTGGCTCCGAGGTAGAGGAGGTGGGCCAGGGCGCCGGAGCGCAGCAGCGCTTCGTCGATGCCGCGCATGCCGCGTCGGAAGATGTCCTGGTGCCGTGCGTGGAAGACGACGGCGGCGCAGGTGTGGCGCAGTTGTTCCTGGCCCATGCAGATGCGCACGATGTCCTCGGCGGTCGCGTGGGTGGTGCCGGTGGGTTCGGCGGCGATCTCACCGCCGCCGAGGACCGGGTAGGCGCCGGGGGCGAGCCCGGTGACGCGGCGGGCGACCAGGGTGGCGCCGAAGCCGCCGGACGCGGGCAGGTCGGTGGCCAGCGCGGTCCCCAGGGCGGACAGGGCCTCCCGCAGGCGCGGCAGGGGGAGTTCGGCCTCGCCGAAGTCCCTCGCCGAACGTCGCCGGCGGGCGAGGTCCGCCAGCGCGCCGGAACCGGGCGGGAGTGCCTCGCCCTCGGGCTCCGGGCCGAGCAGGGGGCGCAGCAGAGGGGTGGAGGAGAATGCCGGCGGGCTCTGCAGGCGTGGCAGCAGACCGCGCCAACATCGCTCCTCGGAACCGTTGCCGGCGCGGGTCACCGGCGGGACGCCCCGCCAGTCCGTGCAGGTCCAGGCGGACACGGACGGCTGCCCGGCGTCGACGCGGTCGGCCACCAGCAGGACGCTGTGGGGGACGACGTGGTGCTCGTCCAGGCGCAGCAGGGAACCGAGGCGGCCGGTGGCCGCCCTGGTCAGCCACTGGGCACGCCGGTGGCTTCGGCCGGCCAGGCAGAGCAGGTGGGTGCCGAGGTGGGCGGCGTCCAGCTGGGCGTACAGATAGCCCCGGTCGTCGTACTTGCGGATGGACATCCACGGTCGTACGGCGATGAGGATCAGGAAGCAGTCGGGCGCGGGGAGGGCGAGCCCGCCGCGGGCCAGTGCGTCGGCGACCTTCTCCCCCTCGTGGAGCAGGCGGCAGCCGCGCCGGGTGACGTCCACCGAGAAGACCCGCGGCCCGCGGGGGCCGTCCGTGACGGCGTAGGTCTCGTACGGGTACAGCGCGCCGGCCGAGGGTGCGGAGGGGCCACCGTGGAGCGAGCCCTCGGCGGAGGTCTCGAGCAGGGCGAGCGCACCGTGCAACTCCTCGGGGAGGTCGATGCGCTGGGGTTCGGGGACGCCGTCGGGGACGGCGGCGAGGGACATCTGCTGCCAGAAGCGCAGGGCGTCGTCCACGGCCGCGTCGGCGGACCGGGGGCCGGGGCGGGCGGCCGCGTCCTTGTCGTCGGCGCTGTCGGCCTCGACGCGCCCGGTCGGCCGGCCTTCCATCACGGAGGCTTTGTCGTTCACCGGTTTCGCTTCTCCTTCCTGCCGAGGTGGGTTCGGCCTCGGCGTCCGAGCTGTCTCTTGCGAATGGGCCACCCCGCGTGGTGAATACGCAGAGTAATGAACGGAAGTCGATTCACCCATTCCCGGCAGCGACTTCAACCTTGCCAGAAGAGTTCCGTTCCGTGTAGACCATTTGGTGACCGATAACGGCCGTGACCGGCTCAGGACATGCAGGGCGGGAATTCAATCAGATGCTGTTGCAGACATTTTCGGGGACCGAGATTTCTCCGGTGGAAACACTGTCCGAACTGATCGCCACGCAGGAGCGCGCACTGCTCGCGGCCGACGAGGCGACCCGCTCCCTGCGGACGCAGCTGTCCGCCCTCGCCGTGCACGCCGCCGGGCCCGCGGAGGCGGCCGCGACGGACGTCGAGGAGATCACGGACGCGGTCCGCGTCCGGGCCCTGCTGGACTCCGTGGCCACCATGGCGCGGCAGCAGATCCGGGTCATCCAGCCGTCCGCGGTCGCCCGACGGCTGATCGCGGAGTGGCCGGTCGGGGACGCGTACGAGCCCGGGGGCGGTGTCGGTGTCCGGACCATCCACCAGAGCTCCCTGCTGCGCAGCGAGCAGGCTGCCTGCTATCTGGAGCGGCTCTCGCGGCGCGGTGTCCACGTGCGGGTCGCGCCACTGCTGCCGTTCCGCCTGATCCTGGTGGACGAGGCGTTCGCCCTGGTCTGCCCGCCGTCGACGACCCTGCTGATCCGGCGGCCCGCACTGCTGCAACTCCTCGGCCGCGTCTTCGAGTTCTGCTGGGACGACGCCCGCGAGCTGCACACCCCGCCGGCGCCCGCCGCACGCCGGGAGACGGCCGTACCGGTCGTCGGAAGCGGCGGTCAGGACATCGTCCTCAGCGAGGAGGAGACGGTCATCCTGCGCCTGTGGGCGAAGGGGCGGCAGGACGCCGAGGTCGCCCGTGAACTGCGCGTGTCGCCCCGCACCCTGCGCCGCATGGTGTCGGCGCTGCTGCGCAGGCTCGGCGTGAACAGCCGCTTCGAGGCCGGGGTCGTGGCGGCCCGCTCGCCCCGGCTCCTGGAGCAGGCGGGGCATCCGCCCCTGCCCGCCTGACGCGCCGCCCCCCTGCCCCGGTCCGCAGAAACCCTTCCTTCACACCATCGCGTCACACCATCGAGGAGTCCGTGTGTCCACCACCCCCGCCCCGTCCGCCGTCGACGCGCTCCACGGCCCGCCGCTGCCCGTCCTCGGCGCCGACGTACGCGTTCCCCTCATCACCGGGGACGAGGTGTCCTACGGGGCACTCGACTACGCCGCCAGCGCCCCGGTCCTCAGCAGCGTCTGGGACGACGTCAGCGCCTACATGCCCTACTACGGCAGCGTGCACCGCGGGGCCGGCCACCTGTCCCAGCTGTCCACCGACCTCTTCGAGCAGAGCAGGCGGACGGTCGCCGACTTCCTCGGCTGCCGGGCCGACGACGAGGTCGTGTTCACCCGCTCGACCACCGACTCCCTGAACCTGCTGGCCGCGGCGCTCCCGGCGGGGACCCAGGTCTACGTCTTCGAGACCGAGCACCATGCCGCCCTCCTGCCGTGGCCGCGGGCGCAGCGCACCGTCATGCGGGCTCCGGGCAGCGCCTACGAGGCCGTCGAGATCGTCGCCGAGACGCTGGCGCGCCACGACCCGCGGCTGCCCGGTCTCGTCTGCGTGACGGGCGCCTCCAACGTCACGGGCGAGATATGGCCCGTCGAGTCGATCACGGAGGTCGCGCACGCGGCCGGGGTGCGCGTCGCGCTGGACGCCGCCCAGCTGGTACCGCACCGCCGGGTGGACGTCGCCGGACTCGGCGTGGACTACGTCGCGTTCTCGGGGCACAAGATGTACGCGCCGTTCGGGGCGGGGGTGCTGGCCGGGCGCGCCGACTGGCTCGGTGCGGCGGCACCGTACCTGGCCGGGGGCGGTGCGAGCAGGCGCGTCGTGCACGGGGACGGTGCGCTGTCCGTCGAGTGGCAGCAGGGGGCGGCCCGGCACGAGGCCGGATCGCCGAACGTGGTCGGTGTGCACGCGCTGGCCTCCGCGTGCCGGGCGCTGACGGCGGCGGGCTTCGACGCGCTGGCGGCCCGCGAGGAGGCCCTGCTGGACCGGACTCTGGCCGGTCTGGCCGGGATCGAGCAGGTCAGGGTGCTGTCCCTGCTGGGCGGCTCGGCGCCGCGGGTCGGCGTGATCAGCTTCGTGGTCGAGGGCTGGAACAGTGCCCACCTGGCGGCGGCGCTCTCGGCCGAGTACGGCATCGGAGTGCGGGACGGCATGTTCTGCGCCCACCCCCTGGTCCGCGGCCTGCTGGGCAACGCGCCCGACCACTCCGACGAGTGCGGGGCCCCCGAGCCGCTGGCGCCCGGCGAGCGGCCGGTGAACGCGGTCCGGGCCAGCTTCGGCGCGGGCACGCCCGTGGAGCACCTGGACCGCCTGGTGGCCGCCGTGGCGGCCCTCGCCCGCGACGGGGCCCGCTGGACCTACCGCACCGAGGCGGGGCGCTGCGTCCCCGTGCGCTGAACCGGGGAATCGCGCGGTGTGCCCGCCTGCCGGACGGCAGGCGGGCACACTGTTTCCATCGGGGTTTCCTGTTGTGTGCGCACGCATTCTTTCCGCCCGCGCATTTCGACTCCGCAAACAATTCATCGGCACACACATGAATTGCTGTTCCGGTGGGCTCCGCAGGGATGAATTCCCGCAGCATCCGGTCACCGAAGGTAGTCGTCGGCGCGAGCCGGACGGCTCAGTAGCTGGGCATCGCGGGGTCGATCCGCTGCGTCCAGGCGAGGATGCCCCCGCCCACGTGGACCGCGTCCGGGTGACCGCCGCGCTTGACCACGGCGAGGACCTCCGCGGAGCGGATGCCGGCCCGGCACAGCAGCACGGTCCTGCGGTCCGCGGGCAGCCGCGCGGCCGCGTCGCCGTGCAGGAACTCGCCCTGGGGCACGAGCACCGAGCCCGGTACGTGGGCGAAGGCGTACTCGTCCGGCTCGCGGACGTCGACCAGGTGGACCGGCCCGCCCGCGTCGAGGAGCTCCTTCAGCTGCTCCACGGAGATCGTGGACTCCCGGGCCGCCTCGGTCGCCTCGGGCGACAGCAGCCCGAAGAAGGGCTCGGCGGCGGCGGGTTCGGCCGGGCGCGCGGCCCGCTCGTGCGGGCGCAGCGGTACGGTCGCGCACGTGCCGGCCATGGCGTCGTACTTCATCACCCGGCCGACCAGTGGCTCGCCCCGGCCCGTGAGCAGCTTGACCACCTCGGTGGCCAGGGCGATCCCCAGCCAGGCGCCGAGCACCTTCAGCGTGCCCGACATCCCGCGGAAGTAGGGGGCGGGAGGCGTCGCGAACAAGTCCCTGAGACCCGGGCCGTGCCGGTCCCAGAAGACCGAGACGCGCCCTCCGGTGGCGTCCATGGAACCCCACACGAAGGGGATGCCCGCCTCGGCGCAGACGTCGTCGACGAGCTGGCAACGGGCGAGGTCCTCCCCCGCGCACACCACGAGGTCGTAGTCACTGACCAGTTCGCGCGCACGGGGCAGCTCGAAGCGGCCCTCGGCGACGGTGCGCACGAACGGATGGGTGCGCCCGAGCGCGCGGGTCCAGGCCGTGGCCCGGTCCGCGGGCTCCGCGTCCGGCAGTCCGAGGTACCGGTCCCACGGGTTCATCGGCGAGCCGTCGGCGATGCCGATCGAACCCACGCCGGAGTCGGCGAGATGGGCGATGAGCGGGGCGCCGATCTCGTCGGCGCCGACGACCAGGACCCGGCCTCCGGCCAGCCGGCGCTGCCCCTCGGACCCGTGTCCTGCGAGGATCAACTGGTGTGCCTGACGGCTCGTCTCGTCGGCCGGGAGGCCGGTGGCGGGTCGCGCCAGCGGGTGAAGCGGCATGCGGGTCTCCTGTGGGTGTCCGGGAGCGGTCACGGCTGCTGGTCGTCGGCCTCGGCGGCCCAGGCGGGGACGTGCAGGATCTCCAGCACGGCGGCACCCCAGTTGAAGCCGTAGCCGGTTCCGGCGAGCACCACGCGGTCCCCGGCCCGCAGCTGGTCCGTGACGAGCAGGTGGTTCAGGCCCGCGACCTGGTCGCCGGAACCGAGGTGGCTGACCTGGCGCCCGAACTCCCAGGTGGTCCGCTCCTGGCCCACGCCCAGATCCGCCAGCATGTTCCACCAGCGCACGGTCCGGCCGTTGTGGGGCATCACGAACCTGCGCACGTCCGCGACGTCGGTCTTCGCCTCGTCCAGGGCCTGCTCGATGCAGCCGCCGATGCCGCCGGCGATCCGCAGGGAGATCGCCTCCAGGTCGTCCAGGTTCCTGCGCATGAAGTCCGTCTTGCGGGCCCGCATGTTCAGCGGCTTGTCCCCGGAGGCCGGGGCGTCCTTGAGGCCACGGCCGCGGTACATGTGCTCCAGCGTGGAGTCGGAGGTCAGTGCACAGGACAGCACCTTGGCGAAGCCGGGCTTGCGGCCGAGGAGCAGCGCCGTGCCGCCGTCCGCCATCACCGTGCCGCTCTCGGTGCGGAAGCGGTCGAAGCCGGGCGCGCAGAACCGCTCGCCCGTGGTGATCAGTACGGTGGCGTCCTCGTCGTGTCCCGCGAGGTGCCCGGCCGCCAGTGCCAGCGCCGCCATTCCGCCGTTCGACTTCTGGTCGACCTCGACGGCCGGGGCGCTTCCCCCGACGGTGTGGTGCTGGATGTAGGAGGAGGGCGTCCACATGTCCTGGCCCTGGAAGTAGGCGCTGGCGTGGAGCAGCAGGCGCACGTCGTCCGGTGACGTCGCGTCCCCGGCGCGTTCGAGGGCCTGGCGGGCCGCGGCCACGGCCAGGTCGGGGGCGAACGTGTCATCGGAGACCGTGACCCCGAGGAGAGCGTTGGCGGTGTACTCGGTGGAGGCATAGCGCCCGTCCCGTACCGCCTCCTCGAGGTCCAGACGGCGGCCCAGCCGTACACCCAGGGAGGTGAGGTAGATGTCGTTGAGGATCATGTGGGGACCTTTCGGACGTGCAACGGTGGTTTCGCGGCGGGCCGGTGGGACCGGTCCGCCGCGCGGAGTGCCTCACAGATAGGCCCCCCCGGTGGTCTCCAGTCGCTCCCCGGTGATCCACCTGGCCTGTTCCGACGCGAGGAAGGCGACGGCGTCCGCCACGTCCTCGGGCTGCCCGAGCCGTCCGAAGACGGTCAGTGCCGCCGCCGCGGCGGCGTCCTCGGGGTGCGCGCGCATGCGCGCGCGGTGGAAGTCCGTCTCGATCAGCCCGGGGGCGACGGTGTTGACCGTGATGCCGCGCGGGCCGAGCTGCGCCGCGAGGGAGCGGCTGAACGCCTCCAGCGCCCCCTTGCTCATGGCGTACGGCAGGACGTGCGGGTGGGCGATGCGGTTGGCGACCGAGGAGACGTTGACGATCCGTGCCCCGTCGCGCAGCAGCGGCAGGAGCCGCTGGACGACGAAGACGGGGGCCTTCACGTTGACGGCGAAGACCCGGTCGAGGTCCGCGCCGGTGAGGGTGGTGATGTCGGCCCGGCAGCCGATGCCCGCGTTGTTGACGAGGACGTCGAGCCCGCGGTCCCCGGTGCGTTCCACCAGGCCTTCCTCGACGCGGGCGGCGAGGGTGGCGATGGCGTCCTCGTCCGCCAGGTTCGCGCGCACCGCGAAGGCGTCGCCGCCGGCGGCGCGCACCGCCTCCACGGTGTCCTCGGCCGCCGCGTCGTCCTGTCCGTAGTGGACGGCCACCACGCGGCCCGGTCCCGCGAGCCGTTCGACGACGGCCCGGCCGATGCCCCGGCTGCCACCGGTTACCAGTGCGGTGCGCGGTGCGGTGTCCGCTGTCACAGGGTGCCTCCTGTCGAGGGGGAGGACGACGGGCGTCGTCACGGGCGGGCGAGGAGCGCGGAGAGGACGCGCTCCAGGCACGCCTCCGGCTCCGGGGCGAGGTCTTCGGCCCGCCACGCGACGAAGCCGTCCGGGCGCACGAGCAGCGCCCCGCCGTCCCGGACGCCCGCCTCGGCGGCCCAGGAGCGGTCGTCGATGCGGTGCCCGTCGGCCGGTACGCCCCCCAGGGAGGCCGCGGCCTTGCCGAGCGCGTCGAGCCAGGGCGTGCCCGCGGGGCCGGTCAGGAGGGTGAACCGTCCGTCGACCAGGTCGAGGGTGGAGCGGACGCCCTCCTGGCCGGGCAGCCAGCGGTGCGGCAGGCGCGAGCCCGGCGCCCCGTCGAGGTTGCGGAGCAGGTCCTCGGTGGAGGGCGGCTCGGCCACGGCGTCGAGCACGGCGGCGGAGGAGTAGCGGTAACCGAGGTGCACCACCGGGGCGTTGAGCGCCCCGGCCGCCGCCCTGCGCTCGCGTCCCCCGGGCCCCGTCGCCCAGTGCAGGGAGGGGTCCCCCAGGCGCAGGGTCGACTGTTCGAGCGCGGACCGTGCCACGGGCAGGCGCTCGGCCTCGTAGGTGGCGAGGAGCGCCTCGTGCGCCGTCCCGTGCAGGACGTGGGCCAGCTTCCAGGCGAGGTTGTGGGCGTCCGCCACTCCCGTGTTCATTCCGAAGGCGCCGACGGGCGGAATGGCGTGGGCCGCGTCCCCGGCGAGGAAGACGCGCCCGGAGCGGAACCGGTCGGCGACCAGGCCCCGGACCTGCCAGGGCAGGATGCTCACCACCTCGGGGGTCACACCGGTGCCGCGGCCGATCGCGGCCCGGATGCGCTCGGCGCACTGCTCGGGCGTGAAGTCGGCGGCCTTCGCGCCGGAGTCCCGGGGGTAGCGGAAGTGGTAGATCCACTCCGTGTCGCCGTCGACGGGCAGCAGCCCGCCGGGCGCTTCGGGGGTGGTGATGTCGCACACCACGAAGGTGTGACCGCGCGTCACGGCGGACAGGTCGGCCCGGAAGAGCACGCTGATCAGCGGGTCGCCGATGACGCCGGGTCCGCTGCTGCCGATCCCCAGCCGCTCCCGTACACCGCTGCGCGCGCCGTCGGCGGCGACCAGGTACCGGGCTCGTATCTCGCGGGTCCCCCGGTCGTCGGTGACCTGTGCGGTGACCCCGTCCTCGTCCTGCGTGAAGGCCCGCATCGCGGTGCCGAACTCGATGCGGGCCCCGGCCTCCCGGGCCGCCTCGAGGAGCACGCGGTCCAGCCGCCCCTGGGGGCAGGTGCCGCGCAGGCTCTGCGGGGTCAGGCCGGCGTAGGGGTCGTCGCGGGGCGGGGTCCGCAGCGCCTCCTCGTCCAGGGCGGCTTCGGCGAGCGTGGGCGCGGCGAACATCTGCAGCCGGCTGCCGGTCATGTCCACGCACTGGGCGTCCACGGCGTCGGCGAGGCCCGCGGCACGCAGGATCTCCACGGTGCGCGGGCCGATCCCCATCGCGCGCGGGTGGGTGGGCGGGGCCTGGCGCCGTTCGACGACCGTGCAGGGGATGCCTGCCCGGGACAGGAACAAGGCGGTGCACAGCCCCACCGTGCTGCCCCCGACGACCAGTACGCCGGGGTTCTCGTTGGGCATGGGTGTTCCGTTCCGGTCAGGGGAGTTCGGTGGCGGGGGCCGCGTCGAAGGCGGGCATGTGCGGGGCGCCCGGGTCCCAGGAGGCGACGAAGCGCGGCTGACGGGAGGCGTCCATCATCTCCAGGCCGACGCCGAGGCTCTCGACCTTGTGGTAGGTGTACGGCCGGCCCAGCGGGCAGGCGCTGAACTCCTGGGCGAAGCCCGCTTCGGTCAGTCGCGCGGAGCTCGCCGTGACGTCCTCCGTCCAGTAGCCGAGGTGGTGGCAGCGGGCGCCCAGGGTCGAGTCCCACGGGCTGCCCTCGGGGCCCTGGACGAGTTCGATGTAGGGCGGCCCGCCCCGGGTGAAGGCGAGCCGGTAGTCCCACTCGCCGAGCGAGTCCTCAAGGATTCCCGACCACTCGGCACCGACGCCGCGCGTCAGGTCGTCCATGGCCCGCTCGATGTCGGGCACGACGAAGCACACGTGGTAGAACACGGCTCAGGCCAGCTTCTCGATCACGTTCAGCACCTCGGCGGGTACGGGCATGGCCCTGGCCTCGTCGGCGAGCGCCCTGGCCCGTTCCCGGTAGGTCTCCCGGGTCAGCAGGTCCTCCGCCGCGCCGGCCAGCGCGTCCGGGGTGTCGTCGCCCGGCATGACGCAGCGCGCGGAGCCGTAGGCGGCCAGTCGCTCCGAAGGGGCCACCAGCTTCGGCATGTTGGGGACGAGCAGCTGCGGGATGCCGTAGACCATGCCGGTCAGCGCGGTGCCGCCGCCCGCGTGGTGGACGAGCAGGTCGCATGTCCTCGCCACCGTGTCGAAGGGCAGCCAGCCGACCTTGGTGCCGGTCGCGGCGCTCAGCTCGTCGGCGACCGCGGCCGGTGCGCTGACCAGCAGCTCGGCTTCGAGAGGTGCCAGCTTGCGGACCAGCTCGACCAGGTAGTCGAAGAAGTAGCCGGGGGCGGTCTTGGTGCCGGCGGTGATGGCGACCCGGGGCGCCGCCCCCTTGGTGTACATCCACGGCTCGATCAGGGGCTGTTCGTTGCAGGGGATCCACCGCATCGAGACGCCCTGCGGGGCTTCGGGGTCGCGCACGCTGGGCGGGCAGACGTCGATCCACAGCGACTGGGCCGGGATGCCGTCCAGGCCCAGGGCCTCGAGTTCGGGGCGCATCTCGATCCCGGCCGCCACGTCGACGGCCTGCGGCTCGCCGGAGTCCCACGCCTGGCGTACGTAGGGCACGCCGATGCGCGCGGCCAGGACGGCGGCCGAGTAGGTGAGGGTGCCGCCCACGACGACGTCGGGGCGCCACGTGCGGGCCAGTTCGAGGAGGGGCTCCTGGTAGAGCGCCGCCATGCGGCCGAAGGCGTGGCCGATGGACCGCATCCGTACGTCGGGGTCGTCGGACGGAGGGACCGGCGTGCCGTCCCGGTCGGTGGTGATGTGGTGGCGGATGGGGACGTCGGAGACGCAGACACCGGCGAGCCCCGCGCCGGCGATCGCCGCCATCGTCTCCCGGTTGGAGGCCACGAGCACCTCGTGACCGGCGTTGCGGGCCGCGGTGGCCAGCGGGGTGAGCGCGTAGACGGTGGCAGGGCTGCCGCCCGTGACGAAGAGGATGCGCAAGGGAGAACCTCACTCGGAGTCGGAAGGGAACGGGTGGGGGGAGGGAAGAGGCCTTGGGGCGCCCGGGGGCGCGGTCCTCGGTGGTGGCCGGCGGCGCGTGCCGTCGGCCGCGCGCCCCGGGGCGCGCGGCCTTCTCAGGCTCGGGGCAGGGCGCCTTCCCCGGCCGGCTCGGGGAGCTGCGCCGCCACGGGCGGCGCGGCGTCCGCGACGCGCCGGGGTCCGCCCCAGCGGCGCATGACCGGCGTCTCCACCCCGTGGTAGAGGGCCAGGGACAGCAGCAGGCTGACCACCAGGGCGGCCAGCGAGACGAGCACGCTCTGCGCGATCGTCAACGGGTGGGCCGCTCCGGCGATCTGCTCACCGATGGAGGCCAGCACGATGCCGTGAAGGAGGTAGAAGGCGAACGACACCTCGCCCAGGCGACGCATCGCGCGGGACGTGAGGCCCGTCCGCAGGTGCTCGGCGTCGGCGGCGGCGAGCGCGGCGATGAACAGCGCGAGCGGGACGACGGTCACGGCCGCGGCGGTGAACAGCATCGGGGTGTACAGGCCCACGACGTACGCCACCACGGTCAGCGCCGCGGCGGGCAGCGCGCCCAGGCCGATCCACCGGCCGCTGAGGACGACGCGTGCCATCAGCATGCCGAGGACGAACTCCAGCAGCCGGGACAGCGGGAAGATGTAGACGAACCACAGGCCCTCGACGGACACACCGTCCAGCCACGCCCCCACCGCAGGGAAGGCGGGCGACGACGGCAGCAGGTGGGCGGCCGCCAGGGGCAGCAGCATGACGGCGGCGGCGAAGCCCGCGGCCCACCACCACAGACGGCCCGCGCGAATCCGGCCGACCAGAGGGAGCAGCAGCGGGAACAGGGCGTAGAAGAGCAGCTCGCAGGAGAGCGACCAGCTGGCCCCGTTGACGCTGAGGAAGACCGCGGGGTCGGACGACCAGGACTGCAGCAGCAGCAGGTTGAGCACGGCCGTGCCGACGGGGGTGGCGGCCGCGGCGTACACGGCCATCGCCAGGGCGAAGGTCACCACGTGGTTGGGGAAGATCTTCACCAGGCGGCGGCGCAGCACCCGGGCGTACGACTCCCCCGGGCGCGCCGACCAGGTCAGGACGAAGCCGCTGAGGACGAAGAAGAAGGAGACGCCGATGGTCCCGGCGGTCTTCGTTGCGGTCATCAGCCCCTCGGCGGCGCCGGTGCCCGGGGCGAAGATGCCGGCCGTAGCGAGGTGGCAGACGAACACCAGGGCCGCGGCGATGAACCGGGCTCCGGTGAGGGAATCGAGTCGTGAGCGGCGCACGGCACCCGTGGCGCTGTCCATGGGATCTCCTGAATCGGGGTGGTGGGGGGTCAGACCCGGGCGAGGGCTCTGACGTGCCTGCCGTACACGGAGCCGGCGGTGAGCTGGTCGGCGAGCTCCCTGAGCTGGTCCATGCCGATGAAGCCCATGCGGAAGGCGGTCTCCTCCAGACAGGCGATCTGCATGCCCTGGCGCTTCTGGAGGACCTGTACGTACTGGCTCGCCTCCATCAGGCTGTCGTGGGTGCCCGCGTCGATCCACGCGTTGCCCCGGCCGAGCTGGACGATCCGGCTGCGCCCCTCCTGCACGAGCAGGCGGTTGACGTCGGAGATCTCCAGTTCGCCGCGGGCCGAGGGCGAGATCTTCTCGGCGTAGGCCAGGGCGTCGTTGCTGTACATGTACAGCCCGGTGACGGCGATGTTGGACGGTGGTTCCGCGGGCTTCTCCACGATGTCCACGAGCTCGCCGTCGGCGTCGAGCACGGCGACGCCGTAGCGTTCGGGGTCGGAGACCGGGTAGCCGAAGACGGTGCAGCCGTCGACGTCCTGCGCGGCCCGGTGCAGCGTGGCGGGCAGGCCCTGGCCGTAGAAGATGTTGTCGCCGAGGATCAGGCAGACGTCCTCGTCACCAGCGAACTCCCGTCCGATGACGAGCGCTTCGGCGATGCCGCGCGCCTCGTCCTGCACCGCGTACCGCAGGTCGAGGCCGAGGTGGCTGCCGTCGCCGAACAGGGATCGGAAGGCTTCGAGGTGGCTGCTGGTGGTGATGATCAGGATCTCGCGCATGCCGGCGAGCATCAGCACCGACAGGGGGTAGTACACCAGGGGCTTGTCGTAGACGGGCAGCAGTTGCTTCGAGCTGGTGGTGGTCAGCGGCAGCAACCTGGTTCCGGAGCCGCCGGCCAGCAGAATTCCGCGCATCGCGATGGGTTTCCTTGCCTGGGAGCGGTCAGTCGACGGTGCCGGCCGGCACGTCGGGTCGTCGGGTACGGGGCGGCAGGCCTGCACCGGGGCGCCACCAGCCGGGGTTGTCCCGGTACCAGTCGACGGTGGCGGCGAGTTGGGTGTCGAAGTCGTGGAGCGGCCGGTAGCCGAGCTCGTCCCGCGCCTTGCTCCAGTCGACGGAGTAGCGCAGATCGTGGCCCTTGCGGTCGGCCGCCCGTTCGACCGAGGACCAGGTCCGCCCGGTGGCGGCGAGGAGCCGCCCGGTGAGCTCGCGATTGCTCAGTTCCCGTCCGCCGCCGAGGTGGTAGATCTCGCCCGGGCGGCCCGCGCGGCGCACGAGGTCGATGCCGCGGCAGTGGTCCTCGACGTGCAGCCAGTCGCGCACGTTGGCCCCGTCTCCGTAGAGCGGCACGGAGAGTCCGTCGAGGAGCCGGGTGGTGAAGCGGGGGATGACCTTCTCCGGGTGCTGCATCGGCCCGTAGTTGTTCGAGCAGCGGGTGACGCGCACGTCGAGGCCATGGGTGCGGTGGCAGGCCAGGGCCAGCAGGTCGGACGACGCCTTGGACGCGGAGTAGGGGGAGTTGGGCCGTACGGGGTGGTCCTCGTCCCAGGAGCCGTGCTCGATCGACCCGTACACCTCGTCCGTGGAGATGTGCACGAAGGTGCGCACCCGGTGGCGGAGCGAGGCGTCCAGCAGGCTCTGGGTCCCCAGGACGTTGGTCCGCAGGAACGCGCCGCTGTCCTCGATCGAGCGGTCGACGTGGGACTCCGCCGCGAAGTGCACCACCGTGTCGACGCCGGGCAGCACCGCGTCGAGGGTGTCGCGGTCGCAGATGTCGCCGAGCCGGAAGCGCAGCCGGTCGTCGCCGGCCAGGTCCGCGAGGTTGGCGGGGTTGCCCGCGTAGGTGAGCTTGTCCAGGACGGTGACCGCGCTCACCTCCGCGTCGGCCGACCGGAGCAGCATGCGGACGTAGTGGGAGCCGATGAAGCCCGCGCCCCCGGTGACGAGCAGGTGCGTGCCCTTCTTCATGTACTCCTCCTGGGAATCGAGCATGGCGACCGGCCGCCAGAGAACAGCGCGACGGCAGGAACATAAATCAACCGGAAGAGGCCTGTAAAGCCCCGTCCAGTTGAGCCCGGAAACAATTAGAGCTAAAGCGATGCGTGTAACCACACATTCCTGGAATCGTTGCAGACAACCGCATCGACAATGCAAGTAAATAGCACCTGACGTGCAGCTATGGACACTTGACCGAAGCCGCGAGGGGCACGTACCTTGCGGATCAATTGCGTGTCGCACCGGCGGAAGTCGCGGCCGGAATTCGATTTGAATTTCTTCTGACTCGAATGCAAGAGACGCCCGCACGGCCACGTCGCCATATCCAGGAGGGGAAACCAGGTGGGGCAGAGTACGGCCGGGGTCCACACGGTGAGAACCGAAGAGTCGGCCCCGCACCCCTTCGCGGAACAGCAGCCCGCCTGGCCCGACCGACGGCTGCTGGGACACGTCCGCGCGACGCTCGCCGGACGCCCCGGCCTGGTCACCGCCGAGGACACCGCCCGGCTCAGGGCCCTGCTCGGCGAGGTCGCCGCGGGGAACCTGCGCGTTCTGCAGGCGGGCGACTGCGCGGAGGACCCCGCGCACTGCACCCCGGACGGGGTACGCGGCACCGTGCGCCTGCTCGACGGGCTGGCCGCCGCGATGGAGGACGGTACCGGGCGGGGCGTCCTGCGCATCGGCCGGATGGCGGGCCAGTTCGCCAAGCCGCGCTCGCACCCCGTGGAACGGGTCGGCGACCGCGAACTTCCCTCCTACCGGGGGCCGATGGTGAACGCGCCCGAACCCGATCCGTCGGCACGCCGCCCCGACCCCCGCCGACTGCTCCGGTGCTACGACCTCGCCGCCACCGTCCACTCGGCCCTGGCCGCGCAGGGACGCGCCCCGGCTCCGGCCGGCGACGCGTCCGTGTACACCAGCCACGAGGCGCTGCTGCTCGACTACGAACAGCCGATGCTCCGCGAACTACCGGACGGCGCACTGCTCCTGGCCTCCACCCACCTGCCGTGGATCGGCGAACGCACCCGGCAGCCCGAGGGCGCCCACGTCCGGCTGCTCTCCCGGGTCGTGAACCCGGTGGCCTGCAAGGTCGGCCCCACCACGACCGCCGCCGCACTGCTGGCCCTGTGCGACGCGCTGGACCCCGGTCGCAGCCCCGGGCGGCTCACCCTGGTCGCCCGGATGGGCGCGGGTCGCGTCCGCACCGCGCTGCCCCCGCTGGTACGGGCGGTACGCGCGGCCGGACACCCGGTGATCTGGCTGTGCGACCCCATGCACGGGAACACCGTGACCGCCGCCGACGGCCGCAAGACGCGCGTCGTGGCGGAGCTCGTCGACGAGGTCGAGGCGTTCCAGGACGTGGTGCTCGCCGAGCGCGGTGTCGCCGGCGGCCTGCATCTGGAGGCCACCGCCCGGGAGGTCGCCGAGTGCGTGTGGTACCCCGGCGAGGCACCCGCGGGTCCCTACACCACGCTCTGCGACCCCCGGCTCAACCTGACCCAGGCCGGCCACCTCGCCAGGTCCTGGCACGCCTGACACGGCGTCGGCCGGCAGCCCGTCCGGCCCCCGGCCGGCCCCAAGTGATGTGAGGAGAAGCAGCTTTGAAGAACAGCGAAGACACCGGGAAGCGACCGGACGCCGGACTCGCCGGCGGCGTCGCGCTGGTGACCGGCGCGACCGGTGGCATCGGCGAGGCCGTGGTGCGCACCCTCGCCGAGGCGGGCGTCCACGTGGCCGCCCTGGATCTCGACACCCCCGCCCTCGCCGAACTGGAGCGGGCGGCCCGGGACGAAGGCCTTGCGGTGACCGCGTTCGCCGCGGACGTCACCTCGCCGTCCGAGGTGGAGGCGGTCGTCGCCGCGGCGGAGGAACGGCTGGGCCCGATCGACCGGCTCGTCAACGTGGCCGGCGTGATGCTCGCCGCACCCGTGCTGGCGCTCAGCGAGGAGGACTGGGAGCGCACCTTCGCGGTCAACGCCTCCGGCGTCTTCCGGGTCTCCACCGCCGTCGCGCGCCGCATGGCCGGGCGCGGCCGCGGTTCCATCGTGACGGTGGCGTCGAACGCGGCCGTCGTCCCCCGGGCCGGGATGGCCGCGTACGCCGCGTCGAAGGCCGCCGCGGTCGCCTTCACCAAGAACCTCGGTCTGGAACTCGCCCGCCACGGCGTGCGCTGCAACGCCGTCTGCCCCGGCTCGACCGACACCGCCATGCTCCGCTCCCTCTGGTCGGACGACAGCGGTCCCGAACGGTCGCTGCACGGGTCCCTGGAGGACTTCCGCGTCGGCATCCCGCTCGGCAGGTTCGCCACCCCCGAGCACATCGCGGACGCCGTGGCGTTCCTGCTGTCCGAGCGGGCCGCGCACATCACCATGCACGACCTCCAGGTCGACGGAGGCGCGGCGCTGGGGCGCTAGGCCCTGTCGTCGAACTCCCGTCTGGCCCGCGGGCGACGACGGGAGTTCGACGACAGGGCCTAGGAGGTGTCCGGAAAGGTCCCGCCCGGCTCGCGGGCGGACGGCGAAACCTTCCGGACACCCCAGGTCCGCGTCCGCGCCGGCCGTACGACATCCGGTCCGACTCCCCCAGGAGAACATCCCCATGGCCATACCCGGCATCGCCCCCTACCCCATGCCGCAGCAGGACGAACTCCCCGCGAACACGGCCTCCTGGCGCCCTGATCCGCGACGTGCCGCCGTCCTGGTGCACGACATGCAGCGCTACTTCGTGGCTCCCTTCCCCGCCGGGCAGGAGCCCGCGCTCAGTCTGGTCGGCAACACCCGCAGGCTCGTCGAGCGGAGCCGCAGCCTGGGCATCCCGGTCGTCTACACCGCGCAGCCCGGGGACATGACGGAGAGCCAGCGCGGTCTGCTCAAGGACTTCTGGGGCCCGGGCATGCAGACGGCGCCCGAGCACCGGGCGATCATCGACGAGGTCGCGCCGGCCCCGCAGGACGCGCCGGGCTCCGTCTTCACGAAGTGGCGCTACAGCGCCTTCCACGGGAACGGCCTGCGGGACCACCTCGACAGCCTGGGCCGCGACCAGCTGATCATCTGCGGCGTGTACGCCCACGTCGGCTGCCTGATGACGGCGGTGGACGCCTTCACCCACGACGTCGAGACCTTCCTCGTCGCGGACGCGGTCGCCGACTTCTCCGAGGCCCACCACCGGTCCGCCCTGGAGTACGCCGCCGCCCGGTGCTCGGTGGTCCTCCCCACGGACTCCGTCCTCGCCGGACTCGGTGCGGCAGAACTCGTCGGACAGGGCTGAGGCGATGACATCCGAGGACCGTCGCTTCAGCGAGCTCCTGGGCCGCGTGCTTACCGGGGACGCCCCCGACTTCGCCCTGCTGCACCGCCCCGAGGCCGTGGGCGACAAGGTGGAGCTCCTGCTCGGAGACGTGAGCGAGGTGACCCGGCTCGCCGACATCCCGCTGACCCCCCGGCCGCGGGAGGCCGGACCGGGCCACGAGACGCTCGTCCTGGTGCCCTACCGCCAGGTCGTCGAGCGGGGCTTCGTCTGCCACGACGACGGCTCCCCCCTGCTCGCCCTGAGCATCTCCGACCAGGCCGCCCACCCTCTCGACGAGGCCCTGGCCCTGCTGCCCGACGTACCGGCCCATCTGTCGAACGGACGCTTCGACATCGACGACGAGGCGTACGCCTCGCTCGTGCGCCGGGTCCTGGAGGAGGAGATCGGCAACGGCTCGGGGGCCAACTTCGTCATCAGCCGCGCCTTCACCGCCGACCTCACCGACTGGTCGCCCACCGTGGCGCTCAGCCTGTTCCGCAGGCTGCTCGGCGCCGAACGCGGCGCGTACTGGACGTTCGTGGTGCACACCGGCGACCGGACCTTCGTCGGTGCCACCCCCGAGCGGCACATCAGCCTCTTCGACGGCACCGCCGTCATGAACCCCATCAGCGGCACCCTGCGCTATCCGCCCGGAGGCCCCGGCCTCGACGACGTGATGCGCTTCCTCGCCGACCCCAAGGAGTCGGCCGAGCTGCGCATGGTGGTCGACGAGGAACTGAAGATGATGGCCCGCATCTGTGACGGGGGCGGTCGGGTCGTCGGTCCGTACCTCAAGGAGATGGCCACCCTCGCCCACACCGAGTACCTCATCCAGGGCAGTACCACCCGGGACGTCCGCGAGATCCTCCGCGAGTCGATGTTCGCCCCCACGGTCATCGGCAGCCCGCTGGAGAGCGCCTGCCGGGTCGTCCGGGAGTACGAGCCGCGCGGGCGGGGCTACTACAGCGGCGCCGTCGCCCTGATCAGCCGGGACGTCAACGGCAACCCCTCACTGGACTCGGCGATCATGCTGCGCACGACGGCCGTCACGGGCCGCAGACTGCGCCTCGCGGTCGGCGCGACGCTGGTGCGCGACTCGGACCCGCTCTCGGAGGTGGCCGAGACGCACGCCAAGGCGCGCGGCGTGCTCGGCGCCCTGGGCGTGGCCGGGCCCTCGGCGACCCGCCGGGCGACGGGCTCCGGGCTCTCCGACCACCCGCTGGTGCGCGCCGCCCTGGAGGACCGCAACGCGGATCTCGCGCCGTTCTGGCTGGACCTCTCGCCGACCACCGCCGTCCCCGCCCCGCTGCGGCCGTACGAGGGCCGGCGCATCCTGGTCGTGGACGCGGAGGACGACTTCACGGCGATGATCGCCGTGGTGCTCCGCTCGCTGGGACTCCGCGTCGACGTACGGCGGTACGACGACCCCGGCGGCACCGCCGGGTACGACCTGGTGGTCATGGGGCCGGGCCCCGGCGACCCCCGTGACACCGGAAGCGCCCGCATCACCGCGCTGCGCGACTCGATCCGGCGGCTGCTGGACACCTCGGCGCCCTTCCTCGCGGTGTGCCTGAGCCACCAGGTGCTCGGCCTGCTGCTCGGGCTGGAACTGGTGCGCCGCGAACGGCCCAACCAGGGCGTGCAGAAGAAGATCAGCCACTTCGGCGAGCCCGTCGTCGCGGGCTTCTACAACACCTTCGCCCTGAGCAGCGCCGAGGGCGTGGTCGAGGTCCCCGGGCTCGACGCCCCCGTCGAGATCAGCCGCGACCCGGACACCGGGCAGGTCCACGGGCTGCGCGGACCCGGCTTCGCCTCACTGCAGTTCCATCCGGAGTCGCTGCTGAGCCGGGACGGCGTGGCCGTCCTGACCGAGACGGTGGCCGCCCTGCTCGCCCCGCCGGCCCAGGGCCCGACGGGCGGGCCGGCCCTCGCATCCTCACATCCGTCACCGTCGACCACGAGGTGGACATCGTGCTGAACATCGCCGTCGCGGGCGGCGGCATCGGCGGCCTCGCGTCCGCCCTCGCCGTCGCCCGGGCCGGGCACACCGCCCACGTACTGGAACGCAACGCCGAGTTCGCCGAGCTCGGGGCGGGCATCCAGCTGGCCCCCAACGCCTTCCGTGCACTGCGCCGGCTCGGCGTCGCCGGTCCGGTGGAGGCGCGCGCCGTACGCGTGGACGCGCTGCGCCTGCTGGACGCGGGCTCGGGCGCGCTGCTGACCGAGATGCCCCTGGGCGACGCCTACCTGAAGCGGTTCGGCGATCCGTACGCCGTCGTGCAGCGCGGCGACCTGCACAGCGCGCTGCTGAGCGCCTGCCAGGAGCACGAGCGGGTCGTCATGCACCCCGGCACGGCTGTGACGGGCTACCGCGACACGCCCGACGCGGTCCACGTGACCACCGCGGACGGACGGACCGTGGTGGCCGACGCCCTGGTCGGAGCGGACGGCATCCGCTCCCGGGTGCGCGCCCGGATGCTGGGCGACGGGCCGCCGCGGGTCTCGGGGCACACCATCCACCGCACCGTCGTACCGATGACGGAGGTACCGGCCGAACTGCGCTGGAACACGGTGAACCTGTGGGCGGGTCCCGGCTGGCACATGGTCCACTACCCCATCGCGAACGGCGAGAAGCTGAACCTGGCCGTCACCCGCGACGACGGTGCGCGCACCGCCGTGGCCGGCGTCCCCACCAGCCGCGACGAGGTCCTGGCGGGCTTCCCCGCCCTGTACCCGCAGGCCCGGGCCCTGCTCGGCCTCGGCCGGGACTGGCGGACCTGGGTGCTGTGCGACCGGCCGCCGACCGGGACCTGGGCCGAGGGCCGCGTCTGCCTGACGGGCGACGCCGCTCACGCCATGCTCCAGTACGCCGCGCAGGGCGCCTGCATGGCCCTGGAGGACGCGGTCGTGCTCGGCGAGGTGCTGGAGGGCGCGTCATCGGACGTGGCCGGGTGCCTGGCTCGCTTCGCCGCCCTGCGCGGCGAGCGCGCCTCACGGGTCCAGGAGGTCTCCTCGTGGATGGGGCACGCCCTCTACCACCCGCGGGGCGCCGCGGCCGCCGAGCGCGACGCGATGCTCGCGGCGCTGTCCCCGGACGACCTGATGGCGGCGGTGGACTGGCTCCACGGCCACGACGTCGGCGGCCCGGCCCACCGCGGCACCGCCCGCACGGCCGTACTCACCTGACGCGCGGGGCCCGTCGTGACCACGACGGGGCCGCCCGCCCTTTCCGCAAGCCATGACCAGGGGGCTCCCGGGCCCCGCCAGAAAGGACATCCCAGCGTGGACACCACCGAGCGCGGTCCGGCGCGCCGACTGCAGTTGCGGCAGGCCCTGGTGTGGCTCGAGGCCGCGCGGGGCGACAGCCACGCGGCGCTGCTGCGGGGGCTCGACGACGACCCCCGCGCCCACTGGCGGCGGCTGCGCGAGCGCCCACTGACGCGCAGCGCCACCGGCGATCGTGTCGCCGCGCGCCACGCGTCCGTCAGCGCCGCGCAGTCGGCCCCCGCCCTGCGCCTCGCCCCGCTCGCGGACCTGACCCGCGGTCCCGAGGACGCGCCGTGGCCGGATGCCGAGGCGGCGTCCGCGCACCACGCCGATCAGGCCTGGCAGCGGGCCCTGAGCCGGGCGGGCGAAGAGCCGGACCTGGTCGCCGTCGCGCGCGACGCGGCCGTCGGCACCCTGGCGGCCGTGTGGGGGCTCGGCGCGGACGCCGAACAGACCCTGCGCACCGCCGTCGCGGGGGCCGCCGGAGCACTCGACGCCCCCTTCTACGCACAGAGCCAGGCCCGCACCCGCGAGATCGCGCAGGCCGTGGCGCTCCTGCGGCGACTCGTTCCCGAGGGTGCGGCCGGGGGCCTGGCCGTCGCCGTCGCGGGGACCTCGATGGTGACCGACCTGGTGACCGGCGCCGTCGCGCTCGGCCTCCCCCCGGGCGGCGCACCCGGCCTCCCCCGGAACCTGTGGGACCAGGACCCCGACCGCGCGCGGCGCACGGTGCTGGAGACCCTGCGCCTGGCCCCGCCCGTACGCCTGGAAGCGGCGACCGCGGAGACCGGGTGCGTCCTGGCGGGCGAGGAGATCGAAGCCGGGGAGCGGGTCGTGTCGCACCTGGGTGCCGCCAACCGCGATCCCGAGGTGTTCACCGACCCGGATCGCTTCGATCCGGACCGCTCCGGGGACGAACTGGCCGCCGTACTGGTGCCGGGCGCGGCCGGCGCGGCCGCGCTGCCCTTCGCCGTGACGTGCGCCGCGCGGGGCCTGCTCGCGCTCGCCGCGCTCCGCCCCCGCCCCGCCACCGGACCCCTGCTCCGCCGCAGCGCTGCCCCGGTGTCCCCGTCCCTGCTCGCCTGCCCCGTCGTCACGGGCTGATCGCCGACGGCCCGTCTCCACCGGACGGTCCCAGTGAGGAAGTACCCAGCGTGAAGATCCTGTTCGTCAGCATGCCCCACCCGACGCACTTCCAGCCGATGCTGCCCCTGGCCTGGGCGCTGCGCGCGGCCGGCCACGAGGTACGGGTCGCCGGGCACCCGGACCTGACGGAGACCTCCACCGGGGCCGGCATGACCGCGGTGCCGGTCGGCACGCCCGCCTGGTACGCCGACGACCCCTACGAGCCGGCGCTGTACGGGCGGTTGATGGGCGCGGGCGCGTCCGACTTCCTCGGCTCGTTCGACTGGCCGATGTCCGACGCGTCGGTCTGGGGCTGGGAGGGGCTGCTGGGCCTGGAGAAGGTGCTCGTCCCCGCCCTGTACACCGGGATCAACAACGACCCGATGATCGAGGAGCTGCTGGCGTACGCCCGCCACTGGCAGCCCGATCTGGTCGTCTGGGAGCAGCTGACCGTCGCGGGCGCGGTGGTGGCCGAGCTCCTCGGCGTGCCGCACGCCCGGTTCGTCTACGGCCTCGACTTCATCGGCCGGGCCCGCGAGGCGTTCCTGCGGCGGTACGAGGAGCAGCCCGAGGCGCACCGCGAGGACCCCACCCGCGAGTGGTTCGAGCCGGTCATGCTCCGGCACGGCGGCTCCTGGACGGAGCGGTTGCGCACCGGCGGGTTCACCATCGACACGTCGGTGCCCAGCACCCGGCTCGACACCGGCGGACCCGTCGAGGGGCTGCGCTACGTCCCGTACAACGGTGCCTCCGTCGTCCCGGAGTGGCTGCGCGAGCCGGCGGGCCGCAGGCGCGTGTGCCTGACCCTGGGGCGCTCCAACGAGCTGGAGAACACGGGGACCACGGTCGTCGAGATCCTCGGCGGGCTCGCCTCGCTGGACGTGGAGGTCGTCGCCACGCTCGGCGCCGAGGAGGCCGCGGGGCTCGGCCCGCTCCCGGACAACGTCCGGTTGGTGGACTTCGTACCGCTGCACGACCTGCTGCCCACCTGCGCGGCCGTCGTGCACCACGGGGGCATCGGTTCGCGGCTGACCGCGGTGCACCACGGCGTGCCCCAGCTGGTCCTCGGCTACGGCTACGACACGTGGATGATCGCCCAGCGGCAGGAGGAGCTGGACGCCGGGCTCGCCCTGGCGGCGGCGGACGCCACGGCCGGCTCCGTCCGCGACCACGTCGCGCGGCTCCTCGACGAGCCTCGCTTCGCGGCCGGCGCCGCACGCATGCGGGACGAGCTGCTGGCCCAGCCCTCCCCCGCCGACCTCGTCGCCGTCCTGGAGCGCCGGGTCGAGGAGTGGGCGGAGGCGGCCCGATGACCGTGTCCGCGCTGCCCGCCGCCCTCCCGGCGCACACGGCGCAGGCCCTGCGTCTGACGCGCTCGGCCGCGACCCTGTCGACGAGCGCGGGCACGGACGCGGACTGCGCCCGCTGGCTCGCCGAGTGCTCGGAGCGTCTCGCCGCCGAGGTGGAGCCCGTGCCGCTGGACGCGCTCGCCGGCTGGCACCGCAGGCCCGACACAGGCGACCTGGTCCACGAGAGCGGGCGCTTCTTCTCCGTGGAGGGCCTGTCGGTCGAGCGTCCGGGGGCGGCCGTCGACCGGTGGTGCCAGCCGGTCATCAACCAGCCGGAGACCGGCATCCTCGGGCTGCTGATGACGGAGATCGACGGGGTCGCGCACTTCCTGATGCAGGCCAAGATGGAGCCGGGCAACCACAACGGGGTCCAGCTGTCGCCCACCGTGCAGGCCACCCGGAGCAACTACACCGGCGCGCACCGCGGCCGCCCGGTCCCCTATGTCGAGTACTTCCGCGACGCCGCCCGGCACACGGTCCTCGCGGACGTGCGCCAGTCCGAGCAGGGCGCCTGGTTCTACCGCAAGCGCAACCGCAACATGGTCGTCGAGGTCCGCGAACGCGTCGTCGTACGGGACGGGTTCCGGTGGATGACGCTCGGGCAGATCCACCGGCTGCTGGCCCTGGACGACGTGGTCAACATGGATGCGCGCACCGTGCTGTCCTGTCTGCCCTTCGAAGGCCCCGGCCTCCACGAGGACGCGCCGGCGGGCCTGGACACGTTCCGCTCCGCGCTGCTCAGGTCCTGCGGCGCCGGTGTCGACGAGGGCGCGCACACGATGTCCTCGGTCCTGCACTGGATCACGGACGCCCGCAGTGCCGCCGAACTGCGCGCCCGCACGGTGCCGTTGGACCAGGCCGCCGGCTGGCGCACCGAGGGCGGCAGGATCAGCCACGAGAGCGGCCTCTTCTTCGACGTGATGGGCGTCCGGGTGCGGACCCGCGGACGCGAGGTGGACCGGTGGACCCAGCCCCTGGTCGCGGCCGGGGGGAGGGGCCTCATCGCCTTCCTGACCCGGAGCGTCGACGGCGTGCTGCACGTACTGGTGCAGGCCAAGGACGAGCCGGGGCACAACGACACGGTCGAACTCGCGCCGACGGTGCAGTGCAATCCGCGCAACTACTCCGTCCTGCCGCCCGCGGCCCGGCCCGCGTTCCTCGACGAGGTGCTCGCCGCGGCACCGGAGCGCATCAGGTTCGACACCACCCTCTCCGAGGAGGGCGGCCGTTTCCACCACACCCGCAACCGCTACCTGATCGTCGAGGCGGACGACGACCAGGGCGAGCCGCCGGGCTTCCGCTGGATGACCCTGCGGCAGCTCACCGCCCTGCTGCGCCACAGCTACTACCTCGACGTGGAAGCCCGCAGCCTCATCGCGTGCCTGCGCAGCCTCCTGGTCGTGCCGCAGTGACGCCCACGACGACATCACAGAGAAAGGACGTGACGATGATGTCTTCCCGCGCCCGGCTGATCCGGGACATGGTGCGCATCCGCACCGTGGAGGAGGTGCTCGCCGACTACTACCGCGACGAGCAGGAGATGCGTACCCCCACGCACTTCTCCATCGGGCAGGAGGCGACCGCGGTGGGCGTGTGCTCGGTGACCACCCCGCGGGACTGGGTCTACTCGGGGCACCGCTCGCACGCCCCCTACCTCGCCAAGGGCGGCGACCTCGAAGCACTCGTCGCGGAGCTGTACGGCAAGGAGGCCGGCTGCTCGCGCGGCCGGGGCGGTTCCATGCACGTGATGGACCAGGCCGCCGGGTTCGCCGGATCGGCGGCCATCCTCGGCGAGATGATCGCCGCGGCCGTGGGCGCCGGATGGGCGTTCGCCCGGGCCGGCGAGCGGAGGGTCGCGCTCACCTACTTCGGTGAGGGGGCCGCGGACGAGGGCGTGTTCTTCGAGTCGCTGAACTTCGCCGCCGTGCACCGCATCCCCGTGGTCTTCGTCTGCGAGAACAACCGGTACTCCATCTCGTCGCCGCTCGGTGTCCGGCACGCCCCGGGCACCTCGGTGCGCGGTCGCGCCGAGGCGTGCGGGGTGCGGTCGCTCGCGGTCGACGGCAACGACGTGTTCGCCGTGCGGGACGCCGCCCGCGACGCGGTGGAGCACGCGCGCGACGGCCGGGGCCCGGTCCTGCTCGAACTCGCCACGTACCGCTGGCGTGCGCACGTCGGTCCCGGCCTGGACCACGACCACGGCTACCGCTCGCAGGAGGAGATCGACTCCTGGACGGCGGCCTGCCCCCTCGTGCGCGCCGCGGACGCGGTACGCGGGGAGACGCCCGGCATCGACTCGCTGGTGGAGTCCTGGCGCGCCGAGTTCCGCCGGGAGGTCCACGCGGCCGTCGACCGCGCCAAGGCCCTGCCCTTCCCCGACACCGCCGGGCTGCTCTCGGGCGCGTACCTGCCCGCGGCCCGCTGACCCCGGCACATTCCAGGCAAGAGGAGATCGGACATGCGCACCCTGACCTACTGGCAGGCGATCAGCGAAGCCACCGTGCAGTGCATGGAACGCGACGAGAGGATCTTCGTCGCCGGTGAGGGCGTCGACGACGTGGCCGGGGCGTTCGGCACCACGAAGGAGGCGTTCCGCCGGTTCGGCCCCGGCCGGGTGGTGGACATGCCCAACGCGGAGAACGCCACCGCCGGCATCGCCGTCGGCGCGGCCGCCGCGGGCCAGCGCCCCCTCGTGGTGCACGTACGCGCGGACTTCATGTTCCTGGCGATGGACGCCCTGGTGAACATGGCGGCCAAGTGGCGCTACACCTACGGCGGCGACAAGGGGGGCGTGCCGGTGGTGACCCGTGGCGTCGTCGGCCGGGGCTGGGGGCAGGGCTCGACCCACTCGCAGAGTCCGCACGCGACGTTCGCCCACTACGCGGGCCTGCACGTGGCCACGCCGGCCACGCCCGCCGACGCCAAGGGCATGCTCGTGCAGGCCCTGACAGGCGACACCCCCGTCGTGCTGATCGAGAACCGCAACCTGTACCCGCTCGTCGGCGAGGTGCCCGAGGAGCCGGTGCCGATCCCGTTCGGGGTCGGCCGGATCGCGCGCGCGGGCACCGATGTCACCGTCGTCGCGGCGTCGTTGATGGTGCACGAGGCGGAGCGCGCGGCGGAGCAGCTGGCCGAGCGCGGCATCAGCGTCGAGGTGGTCGACGTGCGCAGTCTGCGCCCGCTGGACGAGGGCATCATCTGCGAGTCCGTCGCCAAGACCGGCCGGCTCGTCGTCGCCGACACCAGCTGGGCCCGGTACGGGTTCACCGCCGAGGTGGCCGCGGTCGTGGCCGAGCACGTCCCGCACGCGCTGCGCGCCCCGGTCCGTCGCGTGTCGCTGCCCGACAGCCCCGCGCCGGTGTCGCATCCGCTGGAGGAGGCGTTCCACCCGAACGCGAGCAGCATCGTGTCGGCCTGCCTGGACGTGTGCGGCGAGTCCGGTGCGGCGCTGCCGCAACTGGCCAGTGTGAGCGCCGGCTTCCAGGGTCCGTTCTGAGCGCCCTTTCCCCCACCGCACGAGTACGTCACACGATGTGAGGAGCAACCGTTGCAGGTACGCGAGTTGAAGATCGAAGGGGCCTACGAGTTCACCCCGCAGGTGTTCGGGGACCCGCGGGGAGTCTTCCTCTCCCCCTATCAGGAGGACGTGTTCACCGAGGCCCTGGGGCGGCCGCTCTACCCCGTGGCGCAGTCCAGCTACAGCGTCTCCAAGCGGGGGGTCGTGCGGGGCATCCACTTCACCGCCGTACCGCCGGGCATGGGGAAGTACGCCTACTGCACACGCGGCAGGGCCCTGGACTTCGTCATCGACACCCGGGTCGGATCGCCCACCTTCGGCATGTGGGACTCCGTCGAGCTCGACCCCGTGAACTGCCGGTCGGTCCACATCCCGATCGGGGTGGGCCACCTCTTCGTGGCGCTCGAGGACGACACCACGATCTCGTACCTGCTGTCCACCGGATACGAGCCGCAGCGGGAGCACGCCATCCATCCCCTGGACCCGGAGCTCGGCCTGCCCTTCCCGGACGGTCTCGACCTGGTGCTGTCGGAGCGCGACCGCACGGCTCCGACGCTCGCCGAGGCCGGTGAACTGGGCATTCTGCCCGGCTTCGAGGAGAGCCTGCGGCTCGACGCGCGGTCGGGAGCGGTACGGGACTGAGGGCGCCACGGCACGACACGCGCGAACGCCGTGGCGGGAGACCCGGATCGGGTCTCCCGCCACGGCCGTCGTTCGCCCCGGGGGCGAGTACAGGACTACGCGGCGTTCGCCTTCGCGACGATGTCGTCGGCGACGCTGCGCGGGACCTCGGCGTAGGAGTGGAACTGCATCGAGTAGTTGGCGCGGCCCGAGGTCTTGCTGCGGAGGTCGCCGACGTAGCCGAACATCTCCGACAGCGGCACGAGACCGGTCACCAGCTTGGCGCCGTGCCGGTCCTCCATGGACTGGATCTGGCCGCGGCGGGAGTTGATGTCGCCGATGACCTCGCCCATGTAGTCCTCGGGCGTGGTGACCTCGACGGCCATCATCGGTTCGAGCAGCACCGGGGACGCCTTCCGCGCGGCCTCCTTGAAGGCCATCGAACCGGCGATCTTGAACGCGAGTTCGGAGGAGTCGACCTCGTGGAAGGCGCCGTCGAGCAGGGTGACCCTGATGCCCGTCAGGGGGTAGCCGGCGAGCACGCCCAGGCTCATGGCCTCCTGGCAGCCCGTGTCCACGGAGGGGATGTACTCGCGCGGGATGCGGCCGCCGGTGACCTTGTTCACGAACGCGTAGTCGTCGCCGTCGATGGGCTCGATCGCGATCTGCACCTTGGCGAACTGACCGGTGCCACCGGTCTGCTTCTTGTGCGTGAAGTCGAGCCGGTCGACCGTTCCGCGGATCGTCTCGCGGTAGGCGACCTGCGGCTTGCCGACGTTCGCCTCGACCTTGAACTCGCGACGCATGCGGTCGACGAGGATGTCGAGGTGAAGCTCGCCCATGCCGGCGATGATGGTCTGGCCGGTCTCCTCGTCCGTGTGCACCTGGAAGGAGGGGTCCTCCTCCGCGAGACGCTGGATGGCGACGCCCAGCTTCTCCTGGTCGCCCTTGGACTTGGGCTCGATGGCGACCTGGATGACCGGGGTGGGGAAGTCCATGGACTCCAGGACGACCGGGTTCTTGTCGTCGCACAGCGTCTCACCGGTGGTGGTCTGCTTGAGGCCCATGACGGCGACGATGTCGCCGGCGCCCACCGAGTCGATCTCGGTGCGCTTGTTCGCGTGCATGCGGTAGATCTTGCCGATGCGCTCCTTCTTGCCCTTGACGGAGTTCAGCACCGCGGTGCCGGCCTCCAGGCGACCGGA